>NZ_CP117985.1:0-21670 GCF_035231985.1 Ligilactobacillus salivarius | reverse complement strand
TTTCTTACTCCTTTCTAAAGCGACTATTAAATGTTATATTGTAACCGCTTGTATTATAACAAAAGAAACCATTCTTATAAAATAAAAGCTATTAAATCAAGGTTTCTAAGGCGTGTTTACAACGGTTTTAATGGTTTATTATCCAGATTCAACTTGAACGCTTGCTTAGAATGCGTCTGACAAACAAAAAAGAGCGGTTTTTATCCCGCTCCCAATTAACGACGTCGTACTACTTCTGAGTTGGTTAGACTCTTTGTACAATGTGTAATTATTTTCCTAAGACTAATTATAACACAATAACTGGTATGTTAGAATTATTTATGTGCAATGCTAAGGCTGGTAACCTTAAGACGCACAGAGAGGAGGTATCCTCTTTTGAAAATCTTTGTAGTTATTTTCCTCGTGCCTAATAAGCACGTTAAAAAGTTAATTAAAAAGGCTATTAAATGTCTGCTTAATTGGTTAGAAGATTAATTTCTGAAAGCTAGTTACCGGCAGGAGATGGTTGTTTCAGCGGTTCTCTTTTGAGAGTCGCTGTTTTTTTTATGCTTTAAATTGCATGGTTGTAGATTAACTAGAGTTCTAGCAAAAGCGTAGCGACCCAATATCTTGCTGAACCACAATTTGCTAGAACTGCAATTTTAATCTAGTTAAAAAATAGAGAAATTATTTTAGTAATTAAGTTGATGAGCTTTATAAGTTTTTTTTATTTTTTTTATTTGCGCACGCCTTAAAAAGATACATTTATATGTATACATTCTATTACATTAGGGAAAAAGAGATGCCTGTTACATCAACGATTAAGCAGACATTACAGACATCAATTGACTGGCTAGAATTTACGATTTTTCAGTTGAGCTATGAAGATGTTATTGAACGTATTTTACAGTTAAAAATAGAAGATTTCGCAGATCTAAGTAAAGGGAAATTTGGCTATAATGCGCAGACCAAGTGGGGCAATGGAAACCTGTTTGTTCTGTTTAACCAAGTTGATGATGAACCATGTATTAATCATATGGGTGTACATGTGATATTATCTGGGACTGGATGTAGAGCGTATGAAAGTCAGAAATCATTGTATACATTGATTAATGTCTTGGTAGCTCTAGAGAATCAAGCAAAACTCAGTCGCATAGACTTGGCCATTGATGACTTTAAGGACGAATTAATTAAGTTTAGTCGTATCAGAAAAGCAGCATTAAGGTCTGAATTTACGTCACGCTGGAATAAGTGGGACGAATTGAACAGCCGAAGTACTGGGGACGGTAAGCTACTAGGTCAAACAATGTATTTTGGCTCTCAAACATCTGATATTTTTTGCCGGATATACGACAAAGCACTGGAGCAAAAATGCAAAGTAAAGTATAACACACTATACTTTATATTCATAAAGTGTGTGCTCTGCGAGGCTGTCGGCAGTGCCGACCAAAACCATAAAACCTTTAAGACCTTTCTTTTTTTTACGAGAAAAAAGAAACAAAAAAACCTGCCCTCTGCCACCTCAGCAAAGGGGGGTTTTGCTCTCGTGCTCGTTTAAAAATCAGCAAGGGACAGGTAGTATTTTTTGAGAAGATCACTCAAAAAATCTCCACCTTTAAACCCTTGCCAATTTTTATTTTGTCCGTTTTGTCTAGCTTACCGAAAGCCAGACTCAGCAAGAATAAAATTTTTATTGTCTTTCGGTTTTCTAGTGTAACGGACAAAACCACTCAAAATAAAAAAGATACAAGAGAGGTCTCTCGTATCTTTTATTCAGCAATCGCGCCCTTTAATGGAACAAAAAGATTTGAATTCCTGTTATAAAAAAAGGATCAATTTTGAACTCTCTCCCAAAGTTGATCCCTTAACGATTTAGAAATCCCTTTGAGAATGTTTATATACATTCAAGATAACCAGCCAACTAATGACAATGATTCCTGAAAAAAGTAATAACAAATTACTATACAGATAAGTTGACTGATCAACTTCCATAGGTAACAACCTTTGATCAAGTAAGGGTATGGATAATAAACCACCTACAATTGCAATACCTGTTCCCTCTGATAAAAAGCTGGTAAAGTTAAGCAAACTCATTCCAGCACCAGCTTCCTGCTGTTTCAAGCTACTTGAAACAATTGTTGATATAACTGTTTTGGTGAACGAAAGCCCACCTAAAACAAATACGATTATAATTGTCATGAACCATGATGTTGTTTCTAAAAGAAAGGAAGCAGTTAAAAAGCTAACAGAAAGAAATGTAACTCCGATGTTTAACACGTATAAAGGACCTCTTCTATCAACAAGTATCCCACCAATGTAGCCGAAAATAATGACACTCATTGTTCCAGGGGAAATAATTACACTTCCGATTTCGGCAGTACTTAGCTGGTAAACATCTTTCATCATATAAGGAACCATAGAGACAAACCCTGCTACTGTTCCAAATATAATTCCCCCACAAAGAACTCCAATCATAAAAGGTATATTTTTCCCTAATCCGGGATCAACAAAAGGATCTGTTACTTTCCTGATATGTTTTACAAATATCAGGAATGACAGCACGCTAACGATAAGAAAAGAAATGCTATACGATGTTGTAAACAACATAAAAAATACAATGCCTACAGACATTAGTATAATTCCTTTGATATCAAAATGACCTTTTATCCTTACTTCTTTCTTTAATAATTTCATAAGAAACGGAACAGTGATAATTGTTATCATAGGAATGAGTAGAAGATAGTACCAATGAATATAATGGGCTATCATTCCACCAATCGCTGGACCGACTCCTTCTCCCATGGCTACTATCGATCCAATAAGACCAAATGCTTTACCCCTATTTTCCATTGGAATATAGCGCGCAACTACAACCATTACGAGTGCTGGAAATGCAGCTGCACCAGCCCCTTGAATAAAACGAGCCATAATAAGTAAGGAAAAGAAAGAATGGCCAATAAACCCAATTAACGACCCGAAACAATTTATTATAATTCCAAATAGGAGTAACCTTTTGATGCCTAATTGATCAGATAGCTTTCCATATACAGCTGTTCCAATGGAAAAGGTTAACATAAAGGCTGTGTTCACCCAGTTTGTACTCGCAGGTGGTTTATTAAAATAATTTGCAATATCAGGTAATGAGACGTTCAAAACCATTTCATTTAATACGCTAAAAAAAGATAAAATGCAAAGCCAAATTAAAATTTGGTTGTGTCGTAAATTCGATTGTGAATAGGATGTATTCATATTTCAACCTCCAATAATGAGGGCAGACGTAGTTTATAGGGTTAATGATACGCTTCCCTCTTTTAATTGAACCCTGTTACATTCATTTCACTTCATAATTAATTCCTCCTTTACACTTTAATTCAAATCTTTATTAAAAAATATTTCATCTTATTTAACAAGAAACCATATTTATATAACAACATAAAATACACTAAGTTATTTTATTGAACATATATCGTACTTTATCTATCCGACTATTTGGACGACGGGGCTGGCAAACAGGTTCACCGGTAGTAACATGGTACCCTTTTAACTCTGTTAAACAAACACTACGTCCATTTGTAAAGAAAGTTAAATCACTACGATATTCTTGAATACACCGAGCAGGGATTTCTCCACTAAGAATGACCTCATTATTTTTCAATTGAGTGTCTACGATGTTCGCACAATATTTAGGAGCATCGCTGTATGCTCGTGAAAGATATTCCTGTGGCGCATAAATTTTAAAACTAAGATATGGCTCTAACAATTCTGTTCCAGCTTTTTTTAAGACTTGTTCCAATACAATAGGAGCAAGCATCCGAAAATCTGCTGGGGTACTAACAGGGCTATAGTATAAGCCATACTTAAAACAGATTTTACAATCCGTCACATTCCAACCATATAATCCTTGTTCGCAACCATAGCGTATCCCTTCCATAACTGCATTTTGAAATGATTGATTTAAGTATCCAAGAGAAACCGAGCTCTCATACTGCATTCCACTTCCCAACGGAAGCGGTGATACAGATAAACCAATGGAAGCCCAGAAAGGATTTGGCGGCACTTCGATGTGAATGGTATATTCTGCATTTTTTAACGGTCTCTCCATATAAATGACTGTAGGCTCTTTTAGTTCTATCTCCACATGATACTTTTCTTGCAACAGTGCACTAATCACTTCCATTTGTACTTTCCCTAAGAAAGAAAGTATAATTTCATGTGTCGTAGAATCCACGTAATATCGTAGAAGCGGATCACTATCTGAGATTTCCAAAAGGGCATCAAGCAACATTTCTCTCTGTTCAGGTTTACTCGGTTCAACAGTTGTTTGTAGTAGAGGGTGCGGATTTTCAATCTTTTTTCTCTGTGGCAATAGTTTTGTATCTCCAAGAACACTATTTAACTTCAAAAACTCATTTTGCAAAATAACAATTTCTCCAGAATAAGCTCTATCAATCTTACATAATTCACCATTTATTGAAGTATACATTTCTGTAACTTTTATTTTTTCTTTTTCTGATTCTGATACTCTAACCGAATCTCGTAAATGTAGTACTCCACTATAAAGGCGTATATATGCAAGACGTTGTCTTTTTTTTGTATATTCAATTTTGAAAACATTTCCGCAAAGTTCAGACGGACCTCGATGTGTTGATGAATAAAATTTATTCGTAATCACTTCTATAAGGTTATCAATCCCTATATTGTTTTTTGCACTTCCGTGATAAACAGGGAACAGGGAACAATTATGAAATCTTATGCTTTCCTCTTGTTCGAGTTCCGATGCTTCTAATGATTTACCGGACATATATTTCTCTAAAAGGTCATCGTTTCCCTCTATTACCGTATCCCATTGTTCAGATTCGGTAAAGTTCGTCACACATATATTAGGATACAGTTCTACCTTCTGTTTGATTACAATTTCGGCAGAAAGTTTCTCTTTAATATCCTGATAAACCGTTGATAAATCAATTCCATTTTGGTCAATCTTATTGATAAAAAAGATTGTGGGAATCCCCATTTTCCTAAGTGCATGAAATAATATACGAGTTTGTGCTTGTACGCCATCTTTTGCAGAAATCAGTAGAATTGCCCCATCTAAAACTGATAATGAACGATATACTTCTGCTAAGAAATCCATATGTCCTGGCGTGTCTATGATGTTCACCTTCGTATTTTCCCACTGAAAAGAGGTTATTCCTGTCTGAATTGTAATTCCTCTCTGACGTTCTAAAAGCGTATTATCCGTCCTCGTTGTACCTTTGTCCACGCTTCCTAATTCTGTAATCGCTCCACTGTTATATAATAAGCTTTCTGTTAAGGTAGTTTTTCCTGCATCAACATGAGCTAAAACTCCAATATTAATAATTTTCATGTGATTTTCCTCCTATCAACACCCAAAAAAGGGCATAAAAATACCCAGTGATAAATACTCCTATCACTGGGTAAATAACTCCAATAGCCCCAAAACACTTATATGTTTTCGGGCATAGTAAAATTACATGATAAAAGTATTCTTAAACTGGGTACAAAAAACTAAGCCCCATATTAAAAGTGAAACGGGACTGCTACTTTTTGTTCCCACTATCAAATTGACAGTTTATTTAAGAATACCTTGCCGCATATTTATTAACTCCTTGTATAATATTGAATCTAATTATATTCCTTAACCCTTTATTTGTCAAGCTGACAAACTAAAGCAGAAAAAGCGGCAGGATTTCCCCCTGCCACTAATCATCTGTTTATGCAAAAATAATTTCCTTTTCCACAATCTCCCTCGCACAAGCCCTTATGTTATTGAGGCATCCTGTCCATTCTAAGGCGTTTTCTGCCTTTAGCTGTTCCGTTATGCCCTGTGCCTGTTTCATACCCTCTATGAGCCTTTCAAAGCGTTCCTGTGCCTGTCTGTTGATGTCGGCAAGGTAGGCGTTTAGCCTGCCGCTTGTAAGAAGATTGGTGTATGTAACTTTACGGTACTGTTTTAGATAATCTAAATGCCGTTGCCCCCAGATGCCTATTGCCTGTTCTTCTTCGGCGGGTACAGTTAAGCACGGTATCAAATAATCCCCTTGCCTTTCGTATTTGCCGCCCAGTTCCTCAAATAATGATTTTGCCATTGTCTGTTACCTCCACATTCTTTTTTATTTTGAATGTCCGCAAAATCCGTCCTACATCCGAATGAAGTGCCTTACAATTGTTAGACAAAGTCTAGTGATTGTGAGATGCTTTTTTCTTTTGCCGTCGTGCGGCAGATTATTGCTTATGGAATTGTTTTTCTATCACATTACTGTTATAAGTACAACAAGTATACCAAGCACAATTCGATACCAACCAAACACCTTAAAATCATGTTTTTTGATAAAGTTCATTAGGAATTTAATTACTAAGACAGATACCACAAATGCCACAGTCATACCGAGAACAAGAGTGAGCAGTTCTGCACTTGTAAATTCAAACCCGAATTTTAACAGCTTAAAAGCACTTGCTCCAAGCATAGTAGGTACTGCGAGGAAAAAAGTAAACTCTGCTGCTGCCACTCGTGAAACTCCTATGAGTAAAGCACCTATAATCGTTGCTCCCGACCGTGATGTGCCGGGTATAAGTGATAACACTTGAAATGCCCCTATCAAGATTGCTGTTTTATAGCTGATGTCAGAAAGTGCCATAGTAGTAGGAGTACGCTTTTTATTCCAATTTTCTATGAGAATGAATAACAAACCATAAAAGATTAACATGATTGAAATCACAATGGGGGTTTGGAGGTAAGCATCCAAATAATCATCAAATAGAATCCCCATAATAGCTGACGGTACACAAGCTACCGCAACCTTGAACCACAACGAAAAAGTATCCTTTTTAACAATTGACTGTGCTTTGTTCTTAAATTGAAAGGGAAACATCTTGTTCCAAAACATTACAACCACTGCGAGTATAGCTCCAAGTTGAATAACAACAAAAAACATTTCTTTAAATGCTTCGCTCATATTAAGTGTGATAAATTCGTCCACAAGAATCATATGTCCTGTGCTGCTGATAGGTAGCCACTCAGTAATACCCTCAACAATTCCAAGAAAAATAACTTTTAAAATTTCTATAAAATCAAGTACCATTATTTCAAATCCTCCTTTTTAAAATGATGAAAGGTCATAAGAAAACCAACTGCTGATACAAGAATAATAATAGATACAGACAGCAGTGTAGGATAGCCGGTACTCTGAAGTTTACCCTGCACCAAGAAATAGGTGGCTGTCCACGGATACAACGCTCCCCATTCTTGATTTGAAAGTGCGGCACTTCCCATGACAATCACGGCAGAGCCAATCATCGGGGCGACAAATCCTTTTGTTTTCATAGCAACAAACACAAAAGGAGAAACTGTTAAAAACATCAGGATACTGCCAAACAAAAACTTGGGGAGCCATACTATTGCCACTAGTAAGCTATATCCCTCCAATGTAAAGACAGCGTCATATAGCCCACAAACGATAAATATACCTGCCCATGTTACAAGGGTTAGCATAACAATCCAAAGAAGCAGGGTGCAAAATTTTCCAATTAATAGTTTTGTCCTTGAAATGGGTATGGGCAATATGGTTTTGAGGGTGCTTTCTGTGTACTCTCTGCTAAACAAGTAAGCTGCAATTGCCACATATATCATCATGTTTACCAGCAGCATGATATACAGTACACTGTCGCTGTATATGTCAGACAAGGTAAAGATAATCTCCGGCTTATCAAAATGTGTTTGCAAGGCTTCTATTAACATCAAAAGTGGGGTAGATAATACCCCTGCCACACTAATTAGCACCATTTTTGAACGCTTTAGTTTTAATAATTCACAAGAAATAAGATTAAGCAATACCGCCACCTCCAATCAGTTTAGAAAAGTAGTCCTCTAAGTTTTCCTCACTATCATTTATCCTTGTCACGAGCAGTCCATTTCGTGCAAATTCTCGATTGATTTCTCCAACACTTTGGCTAAAGTCATAAATTCTCACCGTACCGTCCTGCACTGTAAAATCCGTCATGTGGTAGTGGTTTTCTAAAATCTTTCCGGCTATCTCACTGTCAGATAAATCAAATTGAATGTATTTTCGATTCCTTTTGTGAAGCTCGGATATATTCACTTCCTCTACTAAATGCCCCTCGTGCATAACGCCGATAATATCTGCTATCTGTTCAATCTCGCTTAAAACATGGCTTGAGATAAAAATGGTAATGCCATGATTGTGACTAAGTTCAGATAAAAATGAGCGTATTTCAACTATTCCAATGGGGTCAAGTCCGTTAATCGGTTCGTCAAGTATTAAAAGCTCCGGCTCGTGCATAATGGCGGCGGCAATACCAAGCCGTTGCTTCATTCCGAGGGAATAATCGGAAAAGACTTTTCTTTTCTCCTTATGTAGCCCCATAACTTCAAGAGCTTTTTCTACTCCACTTTTAGATACTCCCCCTCGCAGTTTAGCGAGAATTTGCAAATTCTCATACCCTGTTAAATTACTGTAAAATCCCGGTGTTTCGATAATAGAGCCTACTTTGCTATAAAGGGTATGGATATTTTCCTTATAGTTTGTGCCAAACAAGCGTACCGTTCCCTCCGTTGGGAAAGCAAGCTGCAACATCATTTTCATTGTTGTGGTTTTGCCTGCTCCGTTTCTGCCGAGCAAACCATAAATTTTGCCCTTTGGCACATGAAGATTTACCTTATCGACAACGGTGGCTGTTCCGTATCGCTTCGTAAGATTTTCTGTTTCAATGATATAATCCATATTTGATTCTCCTTTCCGTGGGTTGCTGTTCTTGTTTTCGCTGACCACAATCTTATTATCCACGAGTATTGCATAGAAGCTAAGAAATCTACCGTCACAATGCCGACACAATAGATGTCAGCACGAAAAAAGCTCCGACACTTATCGTGTCAGAGCCTATTTTAAAGGGTTTATGGCATTTTACTTTGTTTGGGTTTGCTTTATCCAGACAAATATTTTAGCAACAAATAGCAGAAACATAAGGGCGGTTACATAGGGTTGTCTTGTCGCAGCGAAGAAGCAGATAAAAAGCGTACTCAGCACGAGAGAGCATTTTGTGATTATGTTGCTCCATGATTCCTTTTCAAAACAAACACACATCAGTTTCGCTATCCCAAGTGCAATCAAAACAATAAAAATAATCCAATAGATTGCAAGATATATTGGGGTAGTGTCTGTAAATGAAAGTAGATTGACAGAATAAATATATCCGTCAACAAGGTTACCATACAACGGCAAAAGTATAAAAGTAACCGCCATCATATCTAATATTCCATAAATGAAACTGTAAATTTTTTTCAAGTTGGAACGATTTTCAGTTTCGGCAAGTGTAATCAGTTCTTCGCCCGATAGCAGTTCATCTATGGTCACAGAAAAGAATTTAGAAATACACTTGAGCGACTCAATGTTAGGGTAACCCTTGCCGCTTTCCCATTTTGAAATGGCTGTTCTTGATACATATAATTGCTCCGCAAGTTGTTCCTGCGTTAAGTTCTTTCCAGTCCTAAGCTGTTGTAGCTTTTCATTAAATTCCATGATTCTCCTCCTGTTTGTTCCTTGTTTTCATACGTCCATCAACGGGTTTTTCTGCATCTTTTGGTATCATCCATGCACGACCAAATTTTTCAGTTCCGTCAATGCGATTTTCCTCACATAATTTTTGTATCCGTCTTTCCGATATGCCCCATTTTTCAGAAGCGGCTTTCACAGAAATGTAATCCATAATATCAGCTTTCTTTCGCAAAGAGTATCTAATTATTATATACGGAATGACGAATAATAGAAAGTTTCTCTCCACTAATACGAAATTATACACTACTAAACATAAAATCATACTTCGTTCAAATATCATCACCCGAAATGTACAATGATATAGGGTGATATTAAAAAAAATCAAGTCATCTGCATTACGTCGGTGTCTCAATGCTCGGGCTACACTTCTGTTGGAAGTTCCGCTTTCCTGCGCTTGAGCCACCTCCTCCATTTGATGACTTGATTTTTTTGTGTGTCGCAATTACTGATATATTCTCCCTCCTTTCTGACGTTGTTCAAAAACTGTCAACAGATTGAATACACCCAATATAGTGATATAATAATATTTGTAATGTATTCAGAAAATTATAGTCAAAAAAGAAATGGAGAATATTTATGATTTTTGGTTATGCTCGAGTTTCAACTCCCCAACAAAGCCTCGATGAACAAATCGAAAAATTGAGGCGTGCAGGTGCTGAGAAAATCTACTATGAAAAATTTACTGGTCGAACTAATAAACGACCTGAATTTCAAAAATTAAAGAAACGACTGTTACCAGGAGATGAATTAATTGTAACTAGGTTAGATCGTCTCGGACGCAAAACAAGCGAAACAACTAAATTCCTGGATGAATGTTTCAAACGTGATATAACAGTCAATGTTCTTAATATGGGACGTTTAGACGATTCTGCCGGTGGCAAATTGATGCGCAATGTAGTCCTAGCCTTCGCAGAATTTGAGCGTGATATGATTGTTACGAGAACCCAGGAAGGCAAGAAATACGCTAAATTGCATAATAAAAATTATCGTGAAGGACGTCCTAAACGGGTTATAACACCGAAATATAGAATGATATATGAGTATAAGACTTCTGGCCACTCATATACAGAAACTGCTAAGGCATTTGAAATTTCAAAATCCACTATTCAAAGGATAGTAAAGCAAGTGGAAAGTGAAGAACAGTAAAAGGAGTGATAGAATGACAAAACTTGATAAATTAATGGAAGATAATCAATTAACAGCAAGCCCCCTATTTTCAAATCAAGGAATCATGCCTGAATTGATAGATAGAGCCATGAAAGATAGTAATTTGAGTTATACATCTAAGGGGATATTGCTTGATTTAGTTAGATTTAATCAATCTGGAGCTACTAGCAACAAATTTGATCCAGATATACTCTATGCTATTAACAACAGCAAACTTGATGATAAGGAGCTTATAAAAAATGCCCTATCGGAATTGGAGAAGGGCGGCTACTTAACTCCCCTATCTAGTAAGTAACAATGTTATATCACAAAATAACACAGTTACAATATGTTATATAATGTATTATGCTTAATATCAGCAATTTATACATTAAAACATTTCACATCTTATTACATTTGATATAACTCGGTATAACGATAAAATAAGTTGAAATATTATGCTTATATATTTCATTCGTTATATAATGAAAATAACTCGTTATAATAATGTTATATGTATGCATTGATATATAGGTAATATAAATCTAACAGGGGTAATATTATGGAATATACTAGAAAGAAAATTGCAGAAGAAGCACAAGTTTCACCACAAAAGGTTTTTAGATACATAAAAGCTCATAATGTTGAGCCAACAAAAAGAGTAGGTCGCACTGATTATTTCTCAGAAGATGATGCTCATGAAATGCTGACGTTTTTTGCAGAAGAAAAGAAAGAGAGAGAAGTTAATCAAACTTCATCCGACGACTCTATCAGTAAAGATGAGTATATAACGACATTAAAGGCCCAAGTACAAGATTTACAAAAAAGACTTGATTCAAAAGAAGATGAGGTCTCCGAGTTACATAGGCTGCTGTCACAAGAGCAGCAATTAGCTAGAACGGAACAATCTAAGCGTTTAGAGCTTGAAGCAACTAACACAAAGCTCATAGAAGCGAATACAGACGTTCTAAATGAGAAAGATACAAAGATACAGGAACTAGAGAAAAAACTCTTAGAAGAGAAAAATAAGGGCTTCTGGTCGAGATTATTTGGAAGGTAAATATATGGCAATAAGTAAAATTGATTTTGATTAGAAAACGGGCGCAAACCTCTGATTTCAATCAGGGGTCAAGCCCGCTAAACTAACTTATCTATTTTTACCATAGTAGCCTTTAAGCTGTCTTCTCATAGCTTCTGTATATTGAGATTCAATATATTTTTCTACGACTTCTTTACTCATATCCCCTAGAGTACCCATGTAATAGCTAGGAGACCATAGGTGTCCACCCCATAATAATTGTTTAGTTTCAGGATATTGTTTAAACCATATTCTAGCTGACGCTCCTTTAAGATTTTTAACAATATTAGATGGAGCATATTTAGGCTTAAAAGAAATTAACATATGTACATGGTCTGGCATAACCTCTAACTGACTAACAGTTACTTCTGAAATAGTTGCTTGTCGTTGTAAAATAGCTTTCATAGTGTTCACTTTCTCTTGAGTGTCAAATATTTTTCTTCGGTATTTAGTAACGAAAACTAAGTGAAAATTGAAGTTATAAACGTATCCCTCTTCATGTATAATCATTTACATACCACCCTTTTAATATTATAATAATTATAACATATATTTCTCGAAAGGAGGTTACATGAATGGTTAAAAAGAAGAGTAATAAATTTGGATATACAAGACAATATCATATTTCTTTAAGTTATCAACAAATAGAATTGTATGAAAAAGCAATAAAAATACAAAATGAGTTATATCAATTTACATTGAAATACTTATATAAGACCTATGGTCGTAAACATATTGGTAGACCTTTACCTTTTGGACAAGGAATAAACTACCTTAATAATAAAATTAAGGCAATGTTTATTAAAGAAAAATACGACTTAAAACGCTGGAATGCTAAGAAACTAGGATTATCTTCTCATGCCGCAGATGAATTTTTAAAGACAATCTTCACTAATTTTTCTCAGTATCGTAAGAGATTGGAACAAGCAGGGCGAATGTCAGATGTTGAAAAATATAATCTTAGAATGAATATTACTAAAGATAAAAACGGTAAGCACAAAAATCCTAAACACCGTTCATGGTATCGTAAGGGTTCAATGAACTTTCTACGAAATAATAACTCGTTTAGGACAATTACTTCACAAAAATTGCCTAATGGCAATACAAAATTGGTTTCGCCACACCATTTAAATGTAGCCGATTTTGGAGAAATAATAGTATTTGAGAATTTAAAGAATATTAATTTTGAAGAGATAGCTTTAACTAAGATTAAAAGATTACCAGATAATACATTTAGACTACAAATAACTTTTACTCGTGAGAAGAAACGTATTTTTCAAAATAAAGTTGTTGGTGCAGATTGGAACATGTTTAAAAATGAAGTATTTAGGACTTCTGAAAACAAAGTAATAGCTATTCCTAAAAAAGTAATAGAAAAAGTAGGTAAAATAGAATTTAAAAAAGATAAAATAAAGTCACTAAGAGATAATGAATACAATAAACATGGTAAAACAGATTTATGGAGAAGGTATCATCGTAAACAAGCAAAGCTAAGTGCTAAAAAAGCTAATATCCTAACTGAAACATATAGAGGATTAGTACACGAATTAGTCGATGACTACGATACTATCATCATCGAAAAAATAGATGCTTTTGAGATGAGAAAACGTAATTTGTCAATGAATAAAACACAGAATACAGGTAAGAATAAGCGATTAGCTTTAATCAAACCTTATGAATTATCAAAAATTATAGAGTCGTTAGTAAACAAGCAAAATAAAACTCTTATTAAAGTGGATCCATATAAAACGAGCCAAGTAGAATATGGGACTAAATACGAGTCAAAACACGAGTTAAAAGAAGTTAATGAAGATGGTAAACGTATATATGTTTCAGCATATACTGGTAAAGAGGTAGATAGAGATTATAATGCAGCTTTAAATATCAAAGAATGGGGTTTATACCCAGAAAAACATGCAAAACTAAGAGATTATCCTAAATTAAAAGCAAATAACTTAGTTGAAATAATTTAAAAAACGAAGTTTTTAGGAAACGGAACAAATCCTACCGAACTAATAGCACGAAATTATGCGTAATACCTTGAGCGAGTCAAAACAGGTACGATAATTAGTGAAGATTATCTTTAGTATAATGGTGGTATTTCCAGTCATTATAACTAGGTTCGGAGCGTGTACTATGAGTATAGTATACGTAATGTAATCACGTGACGTGATTCCTGTGATTTTAATCACAGGTAGTTCAAATAAATAATTTAAATTACGATAAAAATGGATTTTCAAGGTTAAAGTTATCTGTCATTGAAAATCTAGAGATGCTTATAGGTGATATGGCCAGAGTATCAGAATCTGGTAAATTTAGACATCTGAGTTATGATAGTCTAATTAGGTCTAACAAGGCTATTTTAGCTATTGCTTGTAAGGGTCTTAAATCATTTAGTATTCCAATATCGTTACTGGCTTTGAGACAGGAGAAAATACATATTACAGCTTATAACGTTTTAGAAATTAAACGACAAAACTTAATTACAAAGAAAATTGAAAAATTAAAATAAAAAAAGCGCTGGTATGTCTTACCAACGCTTTTTAGTTACGCTCACAAGTTTTTCCGTTGCTTGCCAACCGGATAATCTAAGATGATTATCATAAAATCACAGGTTTTTCCGTTGCCTGCCAACCGGGTAGCACTTATGTCTACCAATTTCGTAACTTTCTACACTTATATAATAACATTTTATTGTTATTTTGTATATTTTTATGACTAAAGCATTCTCTAAAATTAACATTATTTATTTTGCCGATTATACATAAATCGTATGATAGTATACACTCCAACCATACAGACTGTTGCAATGATAATATCTATTATAACTTCAACGATTGTATCTGACGGTAAGTACCACATTAAAAAGGCATCACAAATAATATATCCAACTAAATAATAAATATCTTCTAAACTCATAATAATCACGTGCTTTCAAAGTATATTTCGAGTAAATTATATCGTGTCAACCAATATTATAATAGTCCTTTTTCTAAAGAAACTAGTAAATAAAAAGTCTAAATAAATATTGTACCTGCATTTATTAAAAGTACTGATATTACAATATATTGATTTATTAAACAACGAGTTAAAACTGTATTTAATAACGAGTTTATTTGAAATAGCTAGCTGAAACTATATTTAATGGCTAGTAGTGCATCTGAGTACTAGCCATTATGTATGTAAATATTGTCTGTATTTTTGTCTATTCTTTATCTTTTTCTTTTATATCTTTTTATCTTTTTCTTTTAGGCGAAAAAAAAGCTTATTAAATCAAGGTTTTTAGGACTGAACTACAGACAACTTTTGCAGTTACTACAGACAACTTTTGCAGTTACTACAGACAACTTTTGCAGTTACTACAGACAACTTTTGCAGTTACTACAGACAACTTTTGCAAACTACAGACAAATTAGTTATATATGTCTGTAGTATTGTGTGGTATTATATTGAATGTAAGATAAATTAGCGTATATAACAATAATACATAAACTACAGACAACTTTTGCAAACTACAGACAAATTATTTTAGTTGTCTATTTTAAGAATAAATAAGACTTAATTGCAGACAAAAATTGTCGTTTTTAATAAAAAGGATGGAAACATAGATGGACTTACAAAATAAAAAAGTCGTCCAAAGTAATACTTTAATTAAGGCTATTGCTAAAATGGATGCACTACCTTTAAAACTGTTTGAACTGGCAGTAGCTAATGTAGACACAAAAGAAAAAGATCCAGAAGTCGAGCTTGAAAAAGACTTGATTAGGACATTTTTGCCGAGAACTAATGCTTTACGACACGATTATCTACAGACAATTATGACAAACTTAATGGATAAAAGTACATTTACAGTAAAGTACACTAAAGAGAACGGAAAGAAAAAGACAGAAATCTTTGCACCATTTTCAAAAATTGAGTTCAGTGAAGATGAATCAACGGTTAAATTATCATTTTCTAATAAAATAATGCCGTATATAACGGAGTTGAAGAAGAACTTTACACAGTACAGAATTGAAGATTTAAGGCACTTTACGTCATCTAATACAATCACTATATACAAGGTATTGATGATGTACTATAACCAATATACTAACTATATAGCTAATGGGAAAAGAACTAAAGAAGAGCTAGAGAGTTTTTTAAATCCAGTTATTGACGTTTCTGAGTTAAAAGCACTGACAGTACAAGGTAAAAAGAGCTATGATCGTTTCTCAGACTTAAAAAAGCGAGTAATTGAACCAGCAATAAAAGAAATTAACGAGCATACTGAATTTAACATTACATACGATACTATTAGGGTCGGCAGAAAGATAGCAAAGATTCAGTTCCATATATCCAATAATTCAACAGAAAAGCTAATAGGGGAACTTACAGCTGAGAAGAAATTATCGCTATCAGACGTCCAAAATTCGCCATATACAGCGTTATTACTTGGAGCAATGATAGTAAATTTCGCAGATGCAAATAATGAATCGCTGATGATGAGCTTAGGGGAAAATGTATATCCTAAGTATGATGTATTCGTAAATAAACACTCATTAGATGACCTACAAAAACATTTGAAGTACGTTAAGGATCATATGAACTCCAAGCCAAATGAACTAGATAAGTATCTAATAAAGGCTCTAGACGACTTTGAAAAGAATAAGGGTAAATATGCCAAAAGAGATAAGAGTAAGCTCAAACAGAAAGAAAAATTACCTGATTGGGCTAAGGATGATACTGCTCAAAAAAATATCCTGACAGAGAAAGGAATACAAAGAAGTAAAGAGATAGATGAACTACTTGAGAAGATTAATAAAGATACTAGTGACTAAAAACTACCTTTGCCATTAAAAATATGTGATAATACTCCTATCAAATTAAAGATAGGGGTATTTTTATGAAATCAATATTTGAACTAACAGTTATATTTCTAGATAGAACTGACTATTCATTACTCCCATAAAAACACCTCAAATTTTAATACGTAGTTTTTTATATAGTCTATAATAACATAAAATATATAAAAAGGTATATAATAGATAACAATATATAGTTAACGTACTTTTTTATATTTTAAAGTGCTATAAACGTTGATATAAAGGTATTTCTTTCCTCCCTAATGTAATAGAATGTATACATATAAATGTATCTTTTTAAGGCGCATGCAAATAAAAAAATAAAATAAAATAAAAAAACTTATAAAGCTCATCAACTTAATTACTAAAATAATTTCTCTATTTTTTAACTAGACTAAACTTGCAGTTCTAGCAAATTGTGGTTCAGCAAGACATTGGGTCGCTCCGCTTATGCTAAAACTCAAGATAATCTACAACCATGCTATTTAAAGCAAAAAAAACAGCGACTCTCAAAGAGAACCGCTGAAATGACTATCTTCCGTTGGTAACCAACTATCAGAACTTAATCATTAAGCCAACTAACCAAGCGTTCAATAGCCTTTTTAATTGCAATTTTACCAGTTCTAATAACTGCGAGAGCTACTAGCTTAGCAAAACGTTTTACGTGCTTGTTAGGCACGATAATGAGTATAATAACGAACTTCACGGAGGATTCCTCCTTTCGTGTCGCTAAGGTTAGTCAAACCTTGCTGAACACAAATAGCATTATAACAAAAAAAATGTTATAATAAGTGTGTAATGAGTATAAATAGCGCTGAACACAGAAGACTAGAATTAGTCACTCTAGTTATTGAACATCGGTGTTAGCTTGGGCGGTTTGGATACCGCCTTTTTTCGTGCTGTCAGACGCATTCTAAGCATGACTTCAAGTCCAAATAAGGCAGTAACTCATTAAATTAGTAAAGATCACGCTTTAGAAACCCTGATTTAATAGCTTTTCTAGCTGATTTATGGTACAATTAAACTTGTAGTAATTAATGATCTACTCTGAAATTACTACATCATAACCACGTAAAAAAAGATAGAGTCGATTAATTTAATCGGCTCTATTTGCTATCTAAAATCAATTTTAAGGCATTTTAAATCATTCTGAGTGTAATTTATTCAAAGGCTGTAAAACGTCAAATAACCCCCTTAATTTTGGTTTAAAGTTATATACAGAAAAAAGATAAAAAAAGCCATAGGTACCTTTGTACGGTTTTTTATTTATATTAATTTTATATTTTTTAAAATACTATAAATTATTCTTAATCATTATTATTATTATTTAGATAAGCTTTAGAGATAATTTTAGTTACATTTTCCCCATTAACATTCCATCTTTGAGCATAATTTTTGAAAAATTGTAATTCATCACGTAATGATTTATTTTCTTCTTCTAAGGTTTTTATTTTTGCCGAACTAATATTATTTTTGATTTTCGATTTTTAAATTTAATTTTGAGCCAAAAAAATTTCTTAAATTCAATTTTTCTTTTTCAAAAAAATTAAACAAAGAAAAAAATCTTCAACCCCACTTAACGAATTTTGAGAATAAAATTTTTGCATCTTCTAAACTGGAGTACAGAGTTAAAGAGCATAAGAGAAAATGGTCCCACAGGTGCGTGGGAGCCGATAGTATCGGCGTTTTCTTAGGGACTTAATTTTCTCGTGTGTAACACACTATACTAACTAATACAACACAGTTGTAACACAACTTGTAGCACACTTATATCACGTGCCACATTTGTATCACTTTTCAAAAACTAAAATTTATTTTTTGTGGGACAAACGTCTTACAATTATTTTTCTTCCAGTTTCCTTTTTTCTTACGAAAAAAACTGGAAGAAAAATTTTCTCTGCTATATAAATATTATAAAAATAAAAAAAGAGCTTAAAAAACTAAGCTCCTCAAAAAACATTAAAAAAATTTGGTCGTCACAAATATGATGGCTATTTTTTATAGCATTTTAAAAATGTTTAACAAATGTTTTACGTAAAATAAGCGTAAAACAAAGTGTAAATTAGTTGTAAAACAAGTGTTAAATAGCTGTGTAACAAGCGAGAAAATTTGGTCATTGAGAGAATGCCGACACTGTCGGCTCATCCGCCTACGGATGACCATTCTCACTTATGCTCTTTAGCTTAGTTGTACAGAATGCAGAGCTTCGTTTTACAACTTAGCTAAATGATTTTGTAGTTTTGCTTCTTTCGTTTCGTTTTTCAAAAAATAAAAAAGAGCTTATTTTCGAGCTCTTAAAAATTATTCTATCCAGTTCACATAATTTTTTACTTCGTTATTCCAGAGAAAAATAATTTTTTCTGTTTCAGCAGCAGAAGTATTTTCTCCTTGAACTACCTGTGATTAAAATTACAGGTAGTTCAAGATAGGAAAGATGAAATCAGTCAACTGCCCCAGTCTAAAGACATGGGGCTTGTAGCTCACGACCTTACGGTCAGTGGTAATAGCGCAACTTCGTTGCTCCCACACTATACGTGGCTACATTTGGGTGGTTGACAACACCCTAGATTACCAACATGTCAGTCGGTAACGTTAGTTAATTCAAATTTAGGATTTTCAATTCCAGAAATATATTGCTTACCTAATTCGTACAAGTTCATAGCTCCAACACGGTCATCATTAGTTTTAAACCCACAGAAAACACAGTCATATCTATGTATTCTATGATTACGATTTTCTTTTCTAATTTGACCGCATTTAGGGCATCTTTGGCTAGTGTATTTAGCTGATACAATCAAGACTTGGCTTTGGCTTTTACGTGCTTTATAAGCTAATTTAGTTTGTAAATCATAAAAAGCCCATGAATGTAATTCTCTAGTTTGATTCTTGTTAGAATTAGTTTTTTCAAAAGTAACTCCAGATAAATCTTCCAAAACGAACAAGCTATTTTGACCGTAAGTGTCAACAAGTGTCTTAGATAGGCAATGGTTAACATCACTTATCCAACGGTTCTCTTTTTGACTTAGTCTTTTTAGTTTTCGCTTGGCAGATTTAGTTCCTTTACTTTGGAGTTGACTACGTAAATAGGCATACTTTCTACGTTTATAAGCAATAGCTTTACCATTTTTAAAACTGGTTTTACCTTTTTCGTCATAGCTAGTAACAATTTGTCTTAATCCACGATCAAGACCGATAATGTGTTGATTATGTTCTTTTTCCCAGTCATCAGTTTCAATGGTAACTGGAATGTGTAAAAACCAATGTTTTTTAAGCTGAACTAACTTAGCTGTACCTAGTTTGTAATTAGGATCAAAAAAGTTTAAATAATTGCCATTAAAAGCAACTTTTATTCTTTGTCCTAAGACATTCATAGATATTTTTGAGCCTTGTTCAACAAAAGAATAGTTGATATTACGTACATAATCAGCTTGTGGACGTGAGAATTTAACTGCTTTATGTAGCCAAGATAAATCACGCTTTTCATGGTACCATTCACCAGTATTTTGGTCTTGATAACGATAAGGACGTTGTTTTAATTGAGTTTCAACAGTCTTGTAACGAGTTTCAACGGTACGGTAGGTAGACTGAACCATGGCTGAATTAATTTCTTTAGATTCAGCACGTAAATAGTGATACATCTCTTTGTTGAATTTTTTACGATTTACCTTACAATCATTATCAAAACACCACTGACTAACAAGGTTACATAAACGTTGATATTCCTTAGTTACGGCTTTAAATTGAGCAACTTGTTCTTGATTAGGATATAAACGTACTTTAGCTGTAATTACTGTTTTCATTTGATTTCACCACCTTTTATCCATATCTTTATTATAATATATCGGATAAAAGAAAGACACAAAATAGCTCCAAAAGGAGCTATTACTAGGACTTATATCCCCTCACTAAAGTAAGGGGGTTTACGCCCATTTGTCAGTGAAAAAGCTCAAGCTAGTAGTCAAGCTGCAGCTCAAAAAGCTAGTGAAAGCCAAGCGCAAGCCAAAAGTGAGGCTAGTTTGAAAGAACAATCAGATAACGATGCCAAAGTCGGTCAACTGAAGAAAGATATTGCTGAATTATCAGATGGCTTTACTCCTGAATATCATATTCCATCCTTACCATCAGAAGAAGTACAGAGATTAAAAGCCAATTTTACTAGAGAACGTTATAATCAATTATTATCAGAACTAGAGCAAATGAAAAAAGAGAAAAAAATAAGCTTTACAGATTATAGCGATATAAGGTTTAGACTAAATCAAATTAATGGCGAATTAAAGGATCAAGGAAAATAAAAAAGGCTATAAACGTTGATTACATAGCGTTTATAGCCTTTTAATCTAATGTTTTTTCTTTTCATAGTAGTATAATAAAGGAATTTCTACCAATTCTATTATTACTGCAAGAGCAAAAATCCAAGTGTGTCCTGATTGGAGATAGTAATTAACAGAAAGTGCAACAACTACCAAAAAACCAAAAAAAGTTTTAATCCAAAAGTATTTCATAGAGTTATCTTCTCTTTAGTTTATAACGTAATAGGACACAGTATTCAAAGACATGGAAGCACCTGATTTATAAACGATTTTTACTCTTTTACCTTGATAATATGCTTGAGTTATAGCATTTTTAAAGTTAGGATTTTGGAATCCACCTAAACCAATAACGGTACCTAAAATAGGATTTTTCGCACCGATAATACCTCCAAGTATAGAACTAGCAAGATTAACATTATTGATATTATTAAAAATCTGACGGACATCACTTTTTGACAGGATTTGAGAGGATGTATATGCAACTGAACGTTCAGTTCTTGGTAAGATATCTACGCCAACTAAAGTTTCAGTAGATGAGATATCCATACTAGAAGCAATAGTTATTGCTTGATTGTAAGTATATCCATTATCTAAAAGCGTATTAACTACTACTTCTTTATTAGTTGAATAGGTATCAGCTTTTACCGAAGTAGTGGCAAAAGATACACAAATAAACGCTAAAAATGCAACAACAAAACTAACGAATTTTGTACTTACTTTCAT
>NZ_CP117984.1:0-247930 GCF_035231985.1 Ligilactobacillus salivarius | reverse complement strand
TCTAAACACCTCATCTTATTACCACCAATCGGCAGGAATTTCAGTTCCGTCATCGTCATCATCAAAATCGTCTTCATCAGCATCAGCAGAATTAGTGGTATCTGTTTTTTCTTCTTTATCATTATCCTTATTTTGATCTATTGGAACTTCTTTTTTATCAATTTCAGATAAATCTACTTCAGTATTTTTTTCTTCCTTGTCATCATCTTTATTTTGATGTGAACCAGAAAAACTAACATAGTTATCAGTTACTTCATCTAGATCATCATCATCTTCTTCAGTATCATCTGTTATATCTTTTAAATTATTCTTTTTATTCTGAAATTCAGTTAGTATTTCATCATCTGATATTTTCTTAGTTTCGGTAGGTTGAACTTTATCAACAACCAACGTTTTATCTATAATTTCATTATCTTCAGCATCTACTTGGTCAACTTTTTTGATTTCGTCTTCTACTTTGTGTTGTTCCACCTTTTTTACTTTGAAATTTTCTACAATTGTTACATTGTCTAGGTATTCTTTAACCTTAGTTTCTCCATTTTCTCTAATTACTACTTGTGAGACACTAAGTTCCCAAGATTTATCGGCATTATCCTCGTCTAGTAACTTATCAATGAACTTACGCTCATTAGTTACGGCTTTAAAAAGGCCGTATTCTCCTTGAACGACAAAAAGATAATGATTATCTGAATCTCTCAAATTTATTTTCTCAACTAATCTACCTCTAATTTTCATAAAATGCGCTCTCCTTTACTATTTTGATTTGAAGCCCCAATATTCATGTCCTTGATATTTTTGTTTCTCTAATTTACCACTTTTCTCAGTGCCATTGTAGTTAAAGGTAATTGTTTTTCCACGAATTAAAGCTTGAATCTCTGGTTCTGAGAAAATATGACTTCCCCATTTATTTTTAAACTTAATTTTTTCTCCATTAATTTCAGCAAATGTATAATTGTTCTCGTTAATAGATTTTCTCTCATCAGGTGAGAAACCCCAATACTCATGTCCTTCATATGTTTGTTTTTTTAACCTACCTGTTATAGTAGTTCCTTTGTAGGTAAAAGAGATTGATTCACCCTTACTCAATAAATCTATCTCTTCTTTGGTAAAAGTATATTTACCCCAACTATTTTTAAACTTAATATCTTCATCATTGAATTTAGCTGTAACATAACTATTACTCTTTTTAGGTTTTCCTAATACATCTACTAACTTTGTAGCATTCTCTTTAAAGATTGGCTTATCGTGTATAATAACTTTAGTTACAGTATCAATAGTATCTTGTGGTTCTCGTTTAAAATTACCTACCTCATCCATCATCTCAAACAATCTAATTGTGATATTTGGTGAAGCAATGTATGTTTTTTCACACAAAACAGCTGCGATCATACCTTGATCAGTTAAATCTAATTTTCCCTGCTTATCAGTTAAAAGATAAGCATTAGCCTTAGAATTAGTAATCTCTGACATAGTATTTTGCTGCGTTGCACCCGTACCAACACCATATTTACCATAATTTCTTAATTTGGCATAAAGCCATTTCTTTGTAGGTGATGCTGGTTTAGAATTAGCTCCCTCAAACACAAATGGAACAGCATTGGTACCAACATCTTTTTCTTTTTTGATCGCTGTAGGATTATATATTTTACGGTAATTCAATTTTTTAGGGATATTAAATTTAGTCTCAAATGCAGGATATTCTAATAAAGATGCTCTGACCTCTTCATAAACATAATCTTCTGCTAGTATAGCCAAAGTACATCTAGCCAGCACTGTATAGATATCTTTAGCGCATTCACGATCTCGCTCTTTATCAAAAATTTGGTTAAATTCATCTAAATTTTCAGGAATATTGCTACCAGGACGATTAGCCCCGTGTGTTGCACTAGATTTCACATGGCTAGAGCGTGCTTCTCTATGTGTCAATAAGTTTGTATTCACACCTACTAATGCAGCGATTTTATCGGCATTTTCTGAAAATTCTCTAAACTGTTCTTGAGTTATAAATTTATCCTCAGTCCTAGGATATGAGACATAACCTTTCTCATATAGTTTTTGATAAACAGTTTTAACTTGATTAGACGGATAATTTTTTTTTGAAAGAATTGCATCCAAACTTGCTAAATCTAATAATGCTGGTGGTGCTTGTGTAGTGGTCTTTCTAACTACATCACCAATTGGACTACTAGAGTACATAGACAATTCAGTTTGAGCATCTTCTTTTGACTTATGGCGAACTAAATTTAACTGTTCTTCATCATCTTTTTTAATTTTTCTAGCATATATATGGCCATTTTCGTCTTTAAACTTAGCCTCATAATATGGCTTTTTAACATAGTTTTTAATTTCGTCAAGTCGTTCTTTTACCAAAGAAATTATTACCGATTTTAATCTACCTTGATTTGCTACTTTAACATTAAAACCTGCTTCTCTAGCATAACTAGTCGCTAATCTAGTTAATTGCATTGAAGAAAAATCCCATTTATTTCTGACCAGTCCTTTTAGATATTCACCATCTTGATTTTTATCTGAAACATCTTTTAAATTTGACATAGCCTTACGTATAGATTTAGGAGTTTCATCATCATGGTATTCACGTAATACAATTCCGTTCCATCTTATGTACTCAATTATTTCCCATGCTAGTAGTTCACCTTCACCACTTGGATCGTTATCTGTAGCAATCACAATAGCTTTAGCATTTTGAGCTGCATCTTTAATTGAGTTTAAAATACTTCCAGCATTTCGAATAGGACTTCTACTCCATGAAAGGTTAGATAGATTCCAAGGAATAGTCTCTGGATCCCATGACTTGTACTTTTCTTTTAGAGAAGAATCTACTTGATTTTCAGGTTCAGCTAAGGTCAATAAGTGACCTCTAGCATGTACAATTTTGTAGGTTTTACCATTGAAAGTACCATTTTTCCCGCCAAGCGCTGTACTGAAATTTTCAGCAGCACTAGGTTTTTCTGTTAAAATCAAATAATCAACCATATGTATCACACCCCTATCTTTCTTTAGATTTACGCTTATTAATCACATTAGGAGACTGTACATTATTTTTTTCTTTAGGGTAATTAACAAAATCAAATTTTTTCTTTTCATGTGCAGCTTCAGTTGCAATATCTAAAGCTACATTATCTCCTAATTTTTCTTTAACATACTCGATATACTGAGGCATATCTAGCGTTGTAAATTCTGTTTCTCCTTTCTGTAAGGCTTCATTCCAATCTTTAACATCTACACTTTTAGGAATATCCGCATATACCTTAACTTGTTTTTCATCTGTTGCAAATTTAGATTCAAACCCTATGTCTGTATCAACAATAAACTTCATGAAGGCTTTAACTCCTGCTTTATCAGTGTCAAAATTTAAATGTAACTCATCAGGAACTCCGACTGTTTTAAAAAATTCACCAATTGTTTCTAACTTAGTCCCTGCCCCGTTTAATGATATAAACCTATAACCTTCATCTTTTTTCTGATAGTTTTTGGGCATGTATGTTTGATAAAAACTTAACGCATCAATTGGGCTTTCAAAAATAAAGAATTTTTGTTTATCAGCCTTAGTTCTAACACTAAAATTGAAACCATAATTTTTCTTAGATCCAGGAACAACCATCTTCTTGGTTCCTCTGTCACCATATTTTTCATGATCAATCCTAGTACCTTGAATATCTGATCCTACTTCTTGTCCTTTTTCTTTCCAAACAAACAGTGCGTCACCATATTTTAGTTCTCGAAGTAAGTCTCTATCTATGAGACCGTTTACTAAACGTGTACTTAACTTTCGCTTATTAATTAAATAGTCTTTTACCTGTTCGTGATTACCTTTATTTTTCCATTTTTCTGGGACATACTTTTTATCCTCATATCTATTTGCAACAGCTTTTGATAATTCTGGAGATAATTCCTTTAATTCTTTTAGAATGTCTGTTGACTCCATACCTAAATACTCTCTCATAAATTGATATAGATTGCCACCAATGCCTTTAGAGTTCCAAAAAAATGTTTCACATTTCTTTTGATCTGTGATTCTAGTATCAATAACCAAAGAATCGTGATCCATTAATTTGAGGTAGTTTCCATTTCTAGTATAACCTATACCTTTTAAGTCTAAGTATTTCTGAATAGACTGGTTGCTAAGTTTTTCAAATAAATCTCTATCCAAGCTCTCCACCTCCAATTTACTTAAGCATAGAGAAATGGAGATGATAATAAAACTTTCGCCAAAATAAAACATAAAAATTTAAACCTAGTACAAATTTGTACTAGGTTTAGTTTTTTAATTAATATCAATTAATATTATGCTAATTCTAAGCAAAATAATAAGACAACTATACATCTAAACGCTGAACGCTTGCTTAAAATGCGTCTGACAGCACTATCTTTCCTTAGCTACACTAGGAGCTATAAATCCTCTACCTTGATTAAATGGTATAGTTCCTGTAGAAACTCCTCTAACTTTATCGGCTAGCATTGTACTAAATCTTGTATTTAATTTTGCAACCTTTTCAAAAATAGAAACTTGTTCCTTAGTACCTAGCTGCTTTAAGTTGTTCAGATAATTATCTTGTACTTGATCATAATCTTTTAAAACAACTTTTCCCCACAATTCTTTACTAAAGTCATCTGAGATTTTTGTCTCTAACTTACTAGTGATACCTCTTAGTAGCGTTTCATTTTCTTCTTTATCAGTCATAGATTGTGGTTGAATAATTATTGATTCATCTTCAATATAATATCCTACTCTATCAGGTTCACGTCTAATGGTTGCAGCGTCATCTTTACCATGAGTATAAATTCTGATACCCAAGTCGGTCGCAACTTCTCTTAATCCTTGGTTGATTGTTTTCAAGTCGGTATTTTCTAGTACGCTGTCTTTTTGATTAGTATATCTGCCATATTCTTCTTTAGGAACGTTAGTTTGACTAACATCAAAAACTGTTTGTAGCTTGTAATACAATTTCTTCTGAGTTTTGAGGTTACCATTCTTGATAGCCTCTTTTTCCGAAGCAGTCGCTTTAAAAACATCTACAACAGATTTGTCCGCGCGTTGAAAAACTTCATGCTCTACAGGTTTAAGAATTTTTATTCCTTTCTCACCTTTTTTAACATGGTACCCATCTTTTTTAAATTGATCAAAAGTTCTAACCCCTGTGGCATTTGGTTTTTGTGCTAGAATCAAAAGTTGGTTTCTTGCTGAGTAATTATTAAATTTCTGCATGTCTGAGAACAATTGTAAGGTTTCTTGAGAAGTTGATAGTGTATTATTTATTTTTTCTTCAATAAATGTTTTTAGTTTATTAATAACCTGTAATTGTTTACCTTGCTTAGGTGTTTCTTTTTGATTTTTATGTTCTTTTTCAACTTTACTATTTTGAATATTACTTGCTTTGTCTATCTTATTTTGTTTTTCCAGTATTTCTTCTACAGCTGCTTTTGATTCATCATCTTTTGGTGTATATTTTTGACTTACTTGAAAATTACCCTTTTCAGTTAGTTCCAAAGCAACTCCTCTTAGATTATTTACGAAATAAATACTAGGCTTCTTTTTCCATTGTTTTATGATATTATCATCAACTAATTTTTTAGCACCTGGGGACAAAGGTGTTTCAGCCAATTTAGCAATCTTCTCTAATTTGACAAGTTCTTTTTTATATTTCCTAATAGTTGCTTGATTATAGTGAGACTCACCTTGCTTTGCTTTTTCAATTTCAGCCTTAATTCGTGGAATATTATCTACACTCATTATTAGTCCACCTTGCTTATTAAGACCAAGAGCTTTATTTTCATCTTGCCACTCAAGTTTTTCAATAAGTTCTTTTTGTTTTTCTATTTCAGTAGATAATTGTGTAGCCTTTTCATCTAATTTATTAGCTTTATTAAAAAATGCATTTCCACCACGTTTATCATTCATAGGCTGACCATTAGCCTGTTTATAATGGTCATATATGTTTTTCGTAGCTTCTGAAAATTCTTTTTCCAAGCGAGCTAATTTTTGTTTGGCACGTTTGGTTTTATATGATTCATACTTTTTTTCAGGTGCGTCTTCTTTACTTGACGATTCTTGTTTCTCATTATTTTTTGAATTATTATCTTTCTTATTTTGAATACTTTTATTATCTTCTGATATTTCCTTGTTCACTTTAGGTTCAATGACATTAATAGAAACTGCAGATACTAAATATTGTGCTGCTAAGTTACCATCATCACTAGGCAAAATTACGTTTTGCTTATTACCTTTTACATCAATATAACTTAACTCAACTCCAACAGCACGACCTAAACTGCTCATAATTGATTGCATTTCTTGTTTTTCAACCGTAAATTCAGTTCCTAAAATATTTAGTTTATCTCCAATATCACTATTCTCTAACTTATTCTGTAAATCTACTTTGGTTGCAAATTCTGCTAATGCTTCTGAACTAAAATATCCTGTTGGTCTAAGTCCTGTAGATTTAGTATAATCTTTAATTTTCTGAGACAATAATTCCAAGTTTTCTCTGCTTATCGAATTAAGCACTAATTTTAGATACTTTTTACCCTTTTTAGTAATCACTTCTTTTTCACTATTATCTTTTGTTTTGGACTTTTCTTCCTTTCTGTCTTGATTTTTGTTTTTATCTTTTTTTAGCTCATCAACTAGCTTTTTAGCTGAATTATCAAGTTCCTGTTTTTCTGTTTCTAATTTCTTATCATTATCAGATTCATTTAAATCTAAATTTAGATCTTGTTGTTCAGCATTTTCAACTGACTTACTATTTGTTGCTTTTACTTTTTGTTTATATTGGGTACGTTCTTCTAAAGTCTGATTATATTCTTGTACACGTTGACGATAATCAGGGAATTTATTATCAAAATAGTTTACGATATTTTTTCTAGTATCGTCAGTAAAAAATGAATATATAAGGCTATTCTTGTATTCACTTCTGTCTTTTAATAATGAATTTTGCAGCCCTATTTCTGAACTATATACTTCAAAAGCTCTAGCATATACTTCTGTTGGAGTAGTGTAGTAATTAATAAAATGACTAGACATTTTAAGTCCATTAGCCACTCTATTTTGAATTTCATGTTGTGTTTGATGCAAAATCTCTTTGAAGTCATCTTGCATTGATAAAATATGTTTGAATCTATTAGCGTATTGTCTAGTTTGTCCATCTTTAGAGAGTTCAGAATTATTAGCATTGTAGTCTAAAAAGTGACCATATTCATGAATAAAAGATTCTATTCCTACACCTGATGGGCGGTACTCACTTTTAGACTCGTAGCTTCTAAAATCAACAGCTAACGTATTATTGAAAGGTACAAATAAGCCTGTTGCATGGTGATTTCCTAATTTTCTAAAGCGCAGAATCGGTTTTTCATCATTTGTTGATTTAGGTAAGAATTTAACAGTTTCTCTAATTTCAGGCTCTAACTTTCTAAATTTGTCTATGTCAACATCATTATCTAATTCTAGGTCTTTAAAATCTTGTTTTAAAGATGACTTCTCCATAGCATCTAAAGTAGCTTTATTAATATTTTTCTTAGTTTGCCAACTTTTTGCGTGTGTCTGTGCTTCAATATCTACTTCATATTGCATTTGTAGAGTTAAATTATAGGTATCTTCTAGATAATCAGATATACTATCAACCGCTTGATTTCTTAATTGTCGCTGCTCATAGTACTTAAAATTTATTCGTTGCCAATCGTTAACTTGTATCATGTAATCAGGATTAGCATCAGCTTCTTTTCTCATTTCTGCCGTTATCTCATTGTCATAATATGGATCGTGTGTAAAGAGATACGCTCTCTTCTTACCACTATTTTCTGGATTAGTAATACGTGCCAACAAAGCATTGACTTGTTCACGACTATCTGTATCTTTTAACTCACGTAAGATATCTGTACATAATTTATCATAACCAATGGCCCTGTTTAAATTACCTATTTTTAATTCAGAAGAAAGGTCATTATTACTGTCATAAATATCGTAGTTATGCTTATGTAAAGTACCTACTTTATTATCTGGATCTAAAATAATAGTTTTACTTTTCTCCCATAAAGCTGGATTTCTACTACTACTGTCAGTATATGAAACCTTATATACATGGTTTTTCCATCCATCGGTTTTAAATAAACTACTTGTTTTTGGATAAGATTTAAATATATTATGCCTATCAGTAATTTTACCTATATTCTCATCAGATAAAGTAGTTTTCTCAATATTTATATTACTTATATCTCCTCCAAAATAATCTTCTTGATTCAGCATTCCTTTAATTGCAGTTTTTTCATCTTCTTCAGTCCATTCGCCATTACGATAGATATAATCTGCAGTCTTTCTAAAAATTGTATATAGAGTATCACTAGGGGTAACATTTAAACTTTTACCAGTTTGTTTAATTCCATAACGTTCCTTCATTAAATCTGTAATCTTTTCCATTAATCTTGCACCTCCTCTTCAGGCTGTACAAAATTTGAGTGGAGTTCATAGATAACTTTAGCTAGAATGTCTTTTGCTCCTTGATTATAGGGAGTATTATCCAACTTTTGGTATTCTTTGTTCATACGACTTAATTCAGCAGAGAATCTCTCTACATTAAATTCTTTTGTATCCATAATAAAAGCACATCCTTTCCTCTTTATATAAGAAAAGATATGCTTTCTGTTTGAATTATTTAATTTTCGCCAAAATTTCTGAATTCTCGTTAAAATAAAAATTTTGACATATTTTTAACTAAATTTAGTAGCAACTCTCAAAAAACTTTTAGCCGTACTTCTTTTAATTGTTTTTCTTTACTTTTGGATCTATGCCATGTATTATTGTATATGAAAAGAGGGCAACAGCTCCTAACCTGTTACCCTCAAGCGTGAATGTTTAAGACTATTGTGGTGTATAAGCTAGTTACGATTATTTAAAATCGTGATTAGCTTTTTTTATTATCCAATATGCAATAGCAAGATCTACTACGAACTCACCTAGAGCAAGGATAACCCAAGCCAAAGCCTTTACACCTCTAGCCTCTCACGTGTTGTCATGACTCATCACCTCGCTGAATGTTTAATGTTTGAGGGGTGTTCAGCCTTACAACAATTCACTAAGTCAATCCATAAGGTAGCTAATCTTATTTCATGACCTGAATACATTATACTATAAAACGAATGTATGTTAAGTCAGTACATAATAGTTTTTCCCCTCTATAATTAAAAAACATCTCATGAATTTACACGAGATGTTTTTTTGATTTATACCTTAAAATATATTAATCTTCACGTTTCTTCAAACTAGTTCCTGCCATACCCAAAGCAGCTACAATTGCAGCAAATCCTACTACTTCTTCAGCTAAAGTATCATTAGCTTCACCAGTTTGTGGTAATGCTGGTGATTCAGGAGCTTTAGGAGCAGGTGTTGATGTTACCATCTTCATTGGTTGTGGAGTAGCTGGTGTTTGTGTTTGAGCTACTGGGACACTTGGTGTTTCAGGTGTCTTAGGAGTAGCAGGAGTTTCAGGCACTTTTGGTTCAGGAGTTGTTGAATGAACAGTGTTTGAACCAAATTTTTGACTGTTGATAATGTTTGTGTAAGTATTATCAACTTCGCCAGCCTTAATTCTCTTAACACTCATCAAGATGTCAGCTGCAAAGCCACTCTTATCAAAGTCAACCTTATCCAAGAAGTCTTTATCAACAGAGAACTCAACTGAACCGGTCTTAGTATCAATGTTTTGACTTACGTGGTTAGAGATATCTGTACCAGCTTTTAGGACTGTACCATCTTTAAGAGTTACATTAACTGTAAGTGGAGCGATAAATTGACCGTTGTATTGGTCGTGATTTTCATCGTAATCATCAACCCACTTGTATTCGTAGATGTCATGTCCTTGATCCTTATCTAAGATACCACCTTTAAGCAAGTAATCGAAGTTTTGACCTAATTCAATTGTATGATTGTTTAGGCTTGTACGATTATCTGCTGAGATAACGATATCCTTCTTAGGGTCAATCTTAGGAACGTTGTTAGAAACAATGTCTGTTGCTTCACCTTGGCCGAATGTTAATTGCCATGCTTTGTTTTGGTATTTGCCAGCAAAGCCTTCCTTAACTTTCATTGGAGCGTTAACTGTGATATTTGTTCCTGTTTCAACATAATCCTTAAAGAATTGTGCTGGGTCATCAGCTGAGATTAAGACAAATGCACCACTTGGAGTGATACCGTTAGCCTTCAAAGCTGTAGCAACGTTTTCTGGAACTTCAGACAAGGATTGATATACCTTAGCTGATAAGCCCTTGACTGTCTTTCCGTCTACTGTCTTGTAGGTGAACGTTTGAGGATCAACATCTAAAGCTTCTTCTGGATAGTCATCAACGAAGTAGAAACCTTTAGCTAAATCTTGGTCTGTAACCTTGATACCTTTGAACTTAGCTAAGTCCATTGTTAGTTCGTAATTGTTTACAGAACCTGGTAGGACGTTCTTACCATCAATGTTTACACCTTTTTCATTCTTATCAACCTTAGTTGGTGTTGGTTTAGCAGGTGTGTCAACAGATACTTCGTTTGTTTCAGTTACGTTATCGTTAGTTAATACTGTAGCTTTATTAGTAATCTTTTGAGCGTCACCTTTAACCTTAACAACTAAGTCAATAATAGGTGTATGAGTTTGTTTGGACTTATCTTTGTTATATAGACCTAGCAAGTATGAGTCTTCAGTAAAGGTTAAGTCTTGACCGTTCTTATCTAGCTTGTAGTGGCTAGTTACATCTTCAAGTTCACCTTTATCGTTTTCGATCCAAGCCTTGAATCCAACAAACTCAGCGTTCTTATCTAAGGTATCTTTAACTACACGTTTAGTAATATCTTCAGCACGTTCAGCTGGTAAATCACTAGTTGTGATTGGGTATGTTACAACCGAACCATTTAGAATTAATGAGCCGTCAACACTGTTTTCTGTATCGCCTTTAACATCTCCGCCTAACTCAACGTCCTTGTGAGCTTTTGGTGTAAAGACAACGATTGGTGTATCAGGGACTTCATCAGTAATTGAGTCAACTGTAACAGAACCCTTGTTGTGTAGTACTGTTGCATTTTCAATACCGTTGTTAATAGTAAATGTTGTTACCAAAACAGCCTTGCCTGAAGGTGTTTTAGCTGCATCTTTACGAGTAGCTACAACCTTGCCATCTTTATTAGTCAAGTCGTATTCAGACGTTACGTCCTTTCCATTTTCAAGCACCTTAGCACTATCTAACTTAACTTTATCAGCAAAATCAGAGTAGTTATCAACTAAGACTAACTTATTTAATGGAGTTGCAAGTTTGCTTGCGTCAGGTAAATCAACAGAGACTTGAGCAACTGCTTTATCGCCTGAGAAGTAAATCTTATTATCAGTTACATTGTTATCTAATACCCAATGTTTCTCACCATCAGGAGTGTAAGTCCAGATTGAAGGTGTATTTGTTGGTACAGTGTTCTTATTAAGTGTACCAGAACCACCATTAACAAGCTCTGTACCAGACTTAACATCTTTGTGAATTTCAAAGTCAACTAGTAGTTGAACGTTACCTGCTGGGGTCTTGCTTGCATCTTTACGTACAGCTGTAACATGACCGTTTGCGTTCTTGATTGTGTATTCAGACGTTACATCTTTACCGTTCTCAAGCACTTTAGCAGACTTGTAATCTACTAATTTAGAAAACTTGGAGTAATCATCGTCAATGCTTACGTTTGAAAGCTTATTGATTAACTTGGATTGATCAGGTAGAGTCATGCTTACTTGTGCATGAGCTGTCGAACCGTTGACGTAGATCTTACCATCAACGTTTTGATCGCCTTCAACCCAGTGTTTGCTTGTATCTTGAGTATAAGTTGTGATACTTGGTGTATTTGTTGGTACATCTTGTCCGTTCAATGTACCAGAACCGTGGTTTTCAAGGATTGTACCATTTGGAATACCGTGGTTTACTTCGTAATCAACAACAAGCGATACTTGTCCACCGTCAGATTCACTACCAGCTTTCTTAGTAGCTGTAACGTGTCCTGCTTTATCATCTTTGATAACGTAGTCAGCTGTTACATTTTTACCATTTTCGTAGACTGTAGCGTCCTTAACATTTACATACTTAGCAAAGTTAGAGTAATCACTTGTTACAGTCATAGGTGTCTTAGCATCTACGTTTGTTGGAACAGCCATATCAATTTGGCTCTTGATGTTGTTATCACTTGTTACAGCAAGGTTGCTTGTAATGAATGATTTAGCGAACAAACGACTAAATGCTAATCTGTTTACAGTAGATACTTTGTTGTCGTTGACATTAGCACTAGCTGTGTGTACTAAGTCGTTAACGTTTAGAGCTTCATTAGCCTTTAAAGTAGCCTTCATTGTAGCATTAGCAGCACCTGTATGATCGTAAACCTTGCTTGCGTCCTTGCGTGTAGCTACTACTCTACCATTTTCAACATGAATATCATATTGATCTGTAACATCTTTACCGTTCTCGTAAACATGTACGGCTTGTAGTGTAACCTTGTCAGCAAACTTGGAGAAGTCATCAACCAATTGGATCTTATCTAATGGTTTAGCTAAGTTTTCTTCTTTAGGAAGAGTCATATCAACTCTAGCTGTAACAACGTCATCATTGATTGCAATCTTGCCATCAACGATTTGTCCACCATCATCTCTCCAGTGCTTTTCAGTATCTTGCTTGTAAGTAACGATTGTACGATCAGGAGTTTGCACTGTTTCGTCGTTGATTGTGCCGTTACCACTATTGACTAGTTGAGTTCCGCTCTCAATGTCATTGTGTACTTTCCAAAATACTTGTAGAACAACTTTTCCACCTGGTGTTGTACTTGGATCTTTTCTTGAAGCAATTACAAACCCTTGCTTAGCAACCTTAATATCGTATTGAGATGTTACGTCCTTGCCGTTTTCAAGAACTTTAGCCGACTTGTAATCCACTTTATCAGCAAACTTAGAATAATCATCAACAACTACAACATTTTTAAGTTTTTCAGCCAATTTGTTAGGATCAGGCAAGGTCATACTAATTTGTGCGCTGACGTTATCGCCGTCAATGTAAGTTTTGCCATCAACGATTTGTTCTCCCTCTGTCCAATGTTTATCAGTATCTTGTCTAAATGTAACGATCTTAGGTGTATTAGTTTCAATAGTTTCTGTATTAAGAGTACCGTAACCCTTATTAACAAGCTCTGTACCAGACTTAACATCAGAATGTACTTGTAGGTTAGCGATTAATACTACCTTGCCACCTGGTGTTGTAGCTGGATTCTTTCTTGTAGCTGTTACTTTGCCATTAGCATTGACGATATTATATTCAGACGTTACGTCAGTGCCATTTTCAAGCACTCGTGCTGAAGTATAAATAACTTTATCGGCAAAGTTAGAGTAATCATCAACTACTTCTACTTTAGACAGCTTATTAGCTAACTTAGTAGGATCAGGCAGAGTCATCTCAACTTGACCATGTACAATATCTCTATCAATAACAGTCTTATCATTAACGATTTGACCTTGAGAATTGATCCAATTCTTAAGTGTATCTTGTTTGTAAGTTACGATGTTTCGATCAGGAGTTGGAACTGTTTCATCATTGATGCGTCCGTCCCCACCGTTAACAAATACTGTACCAGACTTAACATCAGTATGGATTCTCCAAGTTACGTTTAAAGTTACAGAACCGTTTGGAGCTGTAGAAGCGTCTTTACGAGTAGCTACAACCTTGCCATTAGCATTTGCAATATCGTATTGACTAGTTACGTCCTTACCATTTTCTAAGACTTGTGCTGACTTGTAATCAACCATCTTAGCAAATCTTGAATAATCGTCTGTAACTGATACATGTTTTAGTTTTTCAGCTAGCTTAGTAGGATCAGGTAAGGTCATAGTTACTTGACCATGTACAAAGTCATTGTCAATGTATGTCTTACCATCAACTACTTGACTACCTTCAACCCAGTGCTTGTCAGTATCAGGCTTGTAAGTAACAATATTTGGTGTTGGTGTTGGAATTGTTTCTGCGTTTAAGGTTACTTCACCAGAGTTCATCAAAGTTGTGCCAGAAGGTACATCTGTGTGAATCTTGAAGTTTACCTTAAATTCAACCTTACCACCAGGTGTTGTAGCTGCATTCTTTCTTGTAGCAACTACGTGACCGTTAGCGTTAGTAATATTGTATTGAGCTGTTACATCAGTACCATTTTCAAGCACTTGTGAGCTTACATAATCAACTAACTTAGCAAAGTTAGAGTAGTTATCGTCCAATTGAACCTTAGTTAATGGTGTAGCTAAAGCTTTTGGATCAGGTAGATTCATAGCTAACTTAGCATGAACCATATCATTATCAATGTATGTCTTACCGTTTACTACTTGATTTTGAGAGTTGAGCCAATCCTTTAATCCGTCTTGTTTGAAGGTAACAATATTACGGTTTGGTGTTGGCACTGTTTCGTCATTGATACGACCATTACCACTATTAACTAATTGAGTACCAGACTTAACGTCCTTATGGATTCTCCAATGAACGTTTAAGGTTACCTTACCTGCTGGAGTTGTACTTGCATCTTTACGAGTAGCAGTTACATGTCCGTTGGTATTTGCAATAGTGTATAGGTTTGTTACATCTTTACCATTTTCCAAGACTTGAGCTGATTGATAATCAACTAAGCTTGCAAACTCGGAATAATCGTCTGTAACTGATACATGTTTTAGCTTTTCAGCTAGTTTAGTAGGATCAGGCAAGGTCATAGTTACTTGACCGTGAACTACATCATTAGCAATGTAAGTCTTGCCATCAACTACTTGACTACCTTCAACCCAGTGCTTGTCAGTATCAGGCTTGTAAGTAACAATATTTGGTGTTGGTGTTGGAATTGTTTCTGTGTTTAAAGTTACATTACCAGAGTTCATTAGAGTTGTACCAGAAGGCACATCAGTATGAATCTTGAAGTTTACCTTAAACTCAACTTTACCACCTGGGGTCTTGCTTGCATCTTTACGAGTTGCAATTACATGACCGTTGTTATTTACAATGTTGTATAGACTAGTTACGTCAGTACCGTTTTCAAGCACTTGTGAGCTTACATAATCAACTAATTTAGCGAAGTTAGAATAGTTATCGTCCAATTGAACCTTAGTTAATGGATTAGCTAACTTAGTAGGATCAGGTAAGGTCATAACTAACTTAGCGTGAACTGTGTCATTATCAATATAAGTCTTACCGTTAACGATTTGACCTTGAGCGTTAATCCAATCCTTTAATCCATCTTGTTTATAAGTAACAATGTTACGATCAGGAGTTGGAACAGTATGATTATTAATACGACCAGAGCCTGAGTTCACAAGTTGAGTACCAGAAGGAACGTCTTTATGAATTGTCCAAGTTACATTTAATGTTACATTACCCGAAGGTGTAGCAGCTGCATTTTTACGTGTGGCAACGACTTGACCATATGCATTAGAAATATTGTATTCAGACGTTACGTCCTTTCCATTCTCTAAAACTTGAGCTGACTTGTAATCAACCATCTTAGCAAACTTAGAGTAATCGTCAATAACTTGAACAGTAGACAATGCTTTAGCTAAAGTGTTCTTATCAGGTAAGCTCATTGTTACTTGACCGTGAATTGTATCACCGTCAATGTAAGTTTTGCCATCAACTTTTTGTGAACCTTCGACCCAATGCTTGTCCGTAGATTGAACATAAGTTAGAATTTTAGCTTCATTTGTATTAACAGTATTGTTGTTAATGCGACCAGAACCACGGTTGATTAACTTAGTACCAGAAGGCAAGTTACTATTTAGCTTAAAGTTAGCAACTAGGCGAACACTACCAGAAGGAGTAGCACCTGGGTTCTTTCTTGTAGCTGTAATCTTGTTACCAGCATTAGTGATATTGTATTGACTCGTTACATCTGTATTATTTTCAAAGACTTGTGCATTCACATAAGATACTTTGTTTGCATAATCACTGTAATCATCAACTAAAGCAACGTCTGTTAAAGCTTTAGCCAAACTGTCCTTATTAGGCAAAGTCATAGTCACTTGACCGTGTACCATGTCTTCGTTGATGTAAGTCTTGTCATCAACTACTTGTGATCCTTCAACCCAGTGTTTGCTTGTATCTTGCTTAAATGTAACAATTTGTGGAGTATTTGTATCAACTGTATGATTATTGATACGTCCAAATCCACGGTTAGTTAATTTAGTACCAGACTTGACATCATGGTTAATTGCAAAAGTAGCAATCAAAGAAACCTTACCACCAGGTGTTGTCGCAGCGTTCTTACGTACGGCTTGCAAGATACCACTTTGATTTGTGATATTGTATTGACTCGTTACATCTGTATTATTTTCAAATACTTTATAAGATTGAAGTACGGTCTTATCAGCAAAATCACGATAATTATCACCAATAGATACATAAGATAAAGTCTTAGCCAATTGCTTAGGATCAGGTAGATTCATGTCTACTTGAGTTGTAACAATATCATTGTTGATGTAAGTCTTGCCATCAACTACTTGTGATCCTTCTACCCAGTGCTTCGTTGGAGTTTGTGTGAAAGTTACAATCTGTGCGTCAGGGGTTTGTACAGTTTGAGTATTAATTGTACCTGAACCTGAGTTAACCAACTTAGTTCCTGAAGGCACATCAGGGTTAACCTTAAAATCAACTACTAATGATACGGTACCGCCATTAGCTGTTGCAGGATTTTTACGTGTGGCTGTTACTACCTTATTATTGTTTACAATTGTGTAATCACTCGTAGCATTGCGTTCATTCTCGTAAACATTTGCTCCTGTTACAGTAACTAAATTAGCAAATTTACTATAGTTATCTGTAATTGCTACATTACTTAATTTATTCGCTAATTTAGCAGGATCGGGCATTGTCATCGTTACTTTTGCATGGGCAATATCTTCATTAATTTCAATCTTGCCATTAACAGTTTGACTACCCTCTTTCCAAGCTTTATCAGTAGTTGGATTAAATTCATCGTAACCATGTGCTTCACCAAATGTTACACCGTCTCCACCGCCTACAGCACGGTCAATTTCTCCATCTGTAATGCCATCATTTAGGGTTTTAAGAACTGTATTTAAAGTATAAGTTTCATTATCTTTTAAACTAGATACATTTGTTGGTGACCATGATACAACATGATACTTCTTGCCTTCAAAAGTCTTATCGTACTGAGTAAATTTACCTTGAGCAGTAACATTAGTACCATTGCTTGTTGTTACAGTCCACTTACTTAGGTCAAAACTAACTGGTAGTCTGCCATCATTTGTATATTGGATAGCGTCACCTACAGCAAATTTGTCTAGTTTTTGATTTACACCAGTATATTGACTGATGTGTTGAGTACTTTCGTCACCCGCAATTAACGTCTTACCTTCCTTATCTGCCTTTTTAGTTGGATTAGGAATTGGAACTGAGATTTCATTATAATGGTATGAAACTGGTGTGCCACCTGGTATTGTTGCTGGCATAATTGTGTCATAGTGATAAGTTACTTCTGTTGGAGTTGGTTTCTCCAAAGCAACGTTCGTGTGTTTATACTTAACCGTTAGCTTTGGTTTTTGAATATCTGTCTTTGGAATTACAGTAGCCATGTTATACCATAATTTGTTTGCAGGAAGATTGTTTCTCAATTCGTCAGTAGTGAAATATTTTTCACCACCAACACCCACTTCAAAAACATATTTATCTCCTTCTAAAGAAGCTAGACCTGAGCCATAAAATGCTTTGTTATTCATCCAACCTGTATCCCAGCCATAGTATTTATCAAAATTAGGTGAATGCTGGGGATTAGTATTATAATGGCTATCTGCACCATATTCACTTTCTCTCGCTGTATTAGGATATGTTGAATATAATACATTTCCATTGTGAACTGATACGGAAGATCCTGCTAGTCCTAGGGCTTTACCGCCAGAGATTATTTTTGCATATTCATAGTGATCTTGTCCGTTTTGGTAATTATTCAAGGATCCTATAGCTAAGTAGGCAGTCCCTTTTTCAAAATTAACCTTAGATCCATCTTCATAATAAAATTCATAAGATACATTAACTTTTGAATTAAATTCTTCAAAACCATTTGTAGGATCAGAGTAAATACCTAAACCATTTCCCCATGCTGATGTATTAGGGGTACTTGTATAGACTTCTACAATTTTAGTTATTTTTTTACCTTGATAACTAGAATTTTTTAATCCTGTAAATGTAGCTATTACTTTGAATATTTGTGGAGTATCACTACTGAAAGTAGTTATTGTAATATGTTTTCCTTGCGGAATATCAATTCCATGTCCATAAGCTGTATCTCCAGTTTTTAGCGTTTGCGAACTCTGTTTGATATTATTTCCAGTTACTTGATAACTAACTTTGGCATCCCATTCGTTAGCTAAAGTTAGATTTTGAATAATTTCATTAGATGAAACTACACTAGAGTTATTATTAATTTTATTTAGATAATTTTGTAAATCAGATTTGTATTGTTGTATCTGTGCATTTATATCATTCGTTTGTTGTGTATTTTGATCTTGAATTTGTTTCTTTTTAGCTTCAAAATCTGATACTGAAACTGTTGCAGTTGAAGTTCCACCATCAATTACTGTTACGCCTTTTACAGCTTGTGCAGCTTTAATAGCATCATCTAATTTTTTACGTGTAGTATCAGCTGTACTATTTAGGGTATTAGCTTCAGCTACTGCTTTATTGTAAGCATCATTTTTTGCCTTTTGTGCAGAAACTGCCTGATTGATATTGTTAATCTGAGTCGAATAATCATTATTAATTTTATTTTTAGTGTTTTCGACACCAGAAACACCTGTATTGTAAATTTGAGTTTGTGTTTGTTTAACATTCACATTGGCAGTTGATTTAGCATTTTGAACAGCTTGATCTAATTCACGTTTTTTAGAGTTATCCATATTAAATGAATTAGCCGCATTTGTTGCATCATTATTAGCTTTCTGATTTGCAACTTTCTGATTAATTTGTGTAGCTTGGTTTTGATAATCCTGTTCAGCCTTTTGCTTAGCTTCAGCAACTGTAGATCCTGTAACAGTTTGTGTTGGGGTTTGATTAACAGTTACATTAGCTGTTGCTTTAGCATTTTGAACAGCTTGATCTAATTTGGAACTGTCAGGTGTTACAGGTTGAGTGTTAGAAGTTACCGACGTAGCACTAGCAGTTGTTGCTGTTACAGCATTACTACCACTAGTAACAGTTTGCGTTCCAGTTGTGGCAGTTGTATCTGCACTTGCATGACTTGTAATTGATCCACCAATTACTGGGATAGCTAGGGCAGTAGCTGCGATCGTAGCCGTTACCCAACCATGTTTCGTTTTATACAACTTATAGTGTAATTTTGTTTCTGTCATAAGTTTCTCTCCTTTTCTTTAAAATTACATTTGAACTTTATAATATTTTTTTTGAAGCACAAAGTTTCGCCATAAAATTACAGTTAGTTAAAAAAATAAACGTAGTACAAATTTGTACTACGTTTAACTTTTTACATAATTAGATTAAGTTCTAGAACCAAAGCAACGTTCGTATGATGATAGTGGAGTGTTAGCTCTGGTTTATTGATATCAGGGGTTTCTGGAATGACTGTTCCAACATTAAACCATTGCCCATTCCATGGGTGAGAATCACTTGGCATACCATCATGGTTAACAAATATATTTAGTTTCAATGTATCTCCACTTAAAGCAATTAATCCCGCACCATAGTATCTATCAGGTGATGTAGATGAATCCCAATTATCAGGAATGTTTGCGTTAGTTAGTTCAGTTTCATTAGGATATACATCAGATGGACTATAGTCCCAATTACCTAATACTGCTCGGTCTTTACCAGTAGCATCATTTGAATTAGCTTTATTTGAGTAAAGACTATTTCCGTTATGATATGATACAGACGATCCATATAGGCCTAAAGCTTTACCGCCTGAGATAACCCTAGTTGTTTCTTGACCCCATCTGACCCTATCTTTGTACGTATTTAGAGAGGCAACTGCTAGATAGGCTGTTCCATCTTCAAAAGTAACTTTCTCTCCATTGTCATAATACATATTCATAGTCAATTCATTTAAATAAAATCCTTGTAACATAAACCCATTATATGGATTTTGAGAAATTAAAATATAATGATCACCATTTGAATCATATGTATCAGCATTGAAGTGCATTGCTAATTTAGTGATTTTTCTACCTTTATAAGATATTTTATTTAAATTAGTCCAAATTGCATCAAATGAAACATTTTTATTAGATGTATACCAAACAGTATAACCTGGGCCAAAATCTTCTTTACCATTTAGTTTTTGATTACCATCTTTGTAGTAGTTATTAGATCCTTGTACATTTCCTAAAACAAGTTTAGCGTTAGTATCACTTTCAATAACTAAACTTTGAATGACTGAACGTGAATCAACAACGTTCTTTCCAGCCTGATTGAGTTTTTGGTTATATTCATCTAACTTTTGTTTGTATTGTTGTATCTGAACATTATTTCATGATAAACAACATCAATAATTTTATTTAATTATAAAGAATTAACTCTATAATTACTAAAATTTTAACTGTATTTATGAGTATATTTTTTATCAGATACAACAATACAAAGATATTTATGCTAAGTGGGAGAAAGATAATCAACAATTCTTGGAAGCAGCTGCTGCTAAAACAGGTTGGTCTGTTCAACAAGTATTGGATTTCTTAGGACAAAATCTGCCTAATGTTTCCTATGTTAGTGCTGGAAGTAATATGACCTTTGATAAGGGATCTTTACAAAGCTTTAGCCAAAGTGAATTAAACTCAATTTTATCTAATCCCAAAGTAGATCCTGGATTAAAGGGTTACATTTCATCTAAAGCTTACGGTAACCTATATAAATTATCTCAAGGAGTAAGTTGGAAATATAACAATGCCTTTACTGATACTAAATCTGGTAAAAGTGTTGATCTTAAAGTTACTGTACAAGGATTAGGGCTAGATTACAGTGGTAGATATGGTCTACCTCCAATGATTATGGTTGGAGAGAAGTATATTGGTTCTGACGTAGCTGGAATTGGCGCTGTTAAATATGGGCTTACATTCTTAGAACATGGTACCAATACATCCATTAATATAACTAGTCTAATTGGTGTAGGTGACGTTGATGCTGCGCAATCAGTTGCTGTTTATAACGCTGTTAGTGCATTACGTGGTTCTGAGAACAAAGATTATAGTGGAGCTGGATATCTTGGATCTATTAACACAAATGGGATTGATGATTTTTCTGAAGGTAAAAATACACAGTATCAATCATGGTTCTTAGTGCCTAACTCAAGTACTGTATCATATGTATTCAGTGCTGCTGACCCGGCTTGGGGAAACGACGCTCCTGATGGTTCAGGATTTATGGGGTTCTATCATCAGAATCTAGGTGGAATCCCACTTCCTATTAAAAGTACACCACCAACCCCACCAACAATCCACTATAAACACACGAACGTTGCTTTGGGGTGAACGTGAAAGTCTCAAAGTTCCATTAATATCAACTATTAAGGCTGCAGAGGAAATTATTTTTTACGCTATATCTATTCTATTTTATCTTGATTAATGATAATTTATTATATGTTGTTTTATTAGTTATTACTAAAGGAGAATGCACTATGGCTACGAGAACAAGTACAAAATTGTTTTACAAATACTACAGAAATTGGATTGATTTATATAAGAAAGGTGCAGTTCGACATGCAACTTTAATTAAATATGAGTTAGCATACAAGCATGTTAGACGACTATGCCCCGATCTACATATGAATCAAATTGATCGAAAAAGTTATCAAACACTTTTAAATAAATTTGCAGAAACACATGAACGAGAAACTACGCTAGACTTTCATCATCACTTAAAAGCTAGTCTTACAGACGCTTATGAGGATGGATTAATTAAAGTTGATCCCACTAGAAAGGCAATTATCAAAGGAATTCAAAAAAGAAAGAAAAAGAAGAAATTCTTAAACAAAAATGAATTAGAAGCCTTAGTCCATGAATTGAATTTATCGTCTGAAATAAACTGGGACTGGTTTATCTACTTAGTTAGCAAAACTGGTTTAAGATTTGCTGAAGCCCTAGCCCTAACCCCTTCTGACTTTGATTATAAAAATAAGCAAATTATTGTTAATAAATCTTGGAACTACAAATTTAAAGATTATGGTTTTCAGCCTACCAAAAATAAAAGTTCTAATCGCAAAGTGTTTGTTGATGACAATACTTTAAAAGCTTTTAGAAAATTAAATAAAAGAAAAGACCCTAACCAACCTATCTTTGTCAGCCAGGGTCAAAAAATATTCAATTCTACTGTAAATAGCAGATTGGAAACACTATGTAAGCATGCCAATATTCCTACGATTTCCATTCATGGATTAAGGCATACGCATGCATCATTGCTACTATTTCAAGGTGTATCAGTTCTAAGTGTGTCACAACGTTTAGGTCATGCTAATGTTACAACCACCCAAGAAACCTATCTTCATATCATACAAGAACTTGAAACTAAAGACAATCGAAAGATATTAAAGTATCTAAAAACATTATAATGATATCATATCCTGTATCTTTTTAAGATATGGGATTTATTTATCTTTCCTTTTTATTTAACATTTCAAACTGTTGTTTTTCAAATTCAACTTGTTTTTATGCCTCTAAATTAAAAGAATCTCTTCTCTTTTTACCAGTTATTAATAAATCTATATAACTTCTTATATTCATGTACTAAGTCCACTCCTTTCATTCTTTTTACTTTGCTATTTCTTGAATTATATAACAAAACCCCAGACCTATAAAAGTCCAGGGCTTTATTTACATTTGTTTAATATACTCACGATTAATAAATAGAAGATACACTTAATCAAGATATAGTATTTTGTAAATTTCCATAGGTATATAATCCATATTGGAAAAATAAATACGTTATTTCCAATTAATGTATTCATTACTCCGTCCCAAACTAATTTGGCAAATGGAAAAAGCAATAGCGTAATCCAAGTTGTATCTCTATGCCAATACATAAAAGTATGTGGAGCAACTACAATTGCCATGTACAGAAAGCCTAGAATATAACTTCTAATTAAGTATCCACGATCTACACTAGCAAAAATCATCTTTACGATATTCCATGCTTTTTCCATATTGTCCCCTCCTATTTATTAATATTCTTTTTTACGACCTAATCCGAATAATCCAACTAAGCTACCCAATCCAACTAGAATTGCGCCTACAAGAGTTGTCTTACTTTCTTTCTCACCAGTTTGTGGTAATGCATTTGCTTTAGCTTTTTCAGGAACCACTACTGTGCTTACATATGTCTTACCTGCTACCTTAGATTGAACAACTGGAGCTTGAGTACGTTTATTAGCTTGTAGGTTATCTACCACGTTCTTAGAATTAATTTGTTGACCAGTCTTGTTTACTACAGCACCAGCTTTATTAATAGTTAGTCCAGATACTACTTTACCCTTGTTATCAATAATTTGACCATTTTTAACAGTCCAATTTGATACTTGGTTACCATTTTCATCAACTACTTTGTTACCATCTACATGATAACCATTCTTTTCAGCTTGTGCTTTTTCTTCTGCAGCTTTCTTCTCAGCTTCTTCTCTTGCTTTTTCTTGAGCTGCAATTTGTGCTTCTAGAGCTTCACGATCATAAATTGCTTGTAGAACTTTCTTGGCATTATCTAGATCTGTTTGTGCTTTAGTTTGAATTGCTAGCTTTTCATCATAATTCTTTTGAGCTATTGTTACATCAGCTTGTGCATCTGCTAAATCTTGTTTCAATGCTGATAACTTAGCTTTCTCAGAAACTAATACATTTTCTACTGGATCTAATGCTTTTTGAGCTGCTGCTAACTTATCTTCAGCTGCCTTTACGAGCAATGGTGCATTCTCTAATGCTGCTAGTTTATTCTTAGCATCGTCTAATGCTACTTGTGCTGCCTTAACATCTTGTGTCTTTTCATTAGATACTTGTTGCAAACTTGCTAATTTAGCTTTTTCAGCTGAGAGATTATTTTCAGCTGCTTTTTGTTTAGCTTGAGCATCTGTTAGAGCTTTTTGAGCTGTTGCTAAGTTTGCATTTGCTTGATCTAAGACTTTTTGTTTAGCAGCTTCATCACCTAATGCAGCTTCTTTTTTAGCTTGTGCTTCTTCATTAATCTTAGTATCTGCAGCTAATTTATTTTGTACATCCGTTAAAGCCTTTTGTGCTATTTCTGTTTGAACTGGCACATTTTGAGCTTTTGTTAAATTATCTTGAGCAGTTGTTAATTCCACTTTATTCTTAGCTAAAATTTGTTGTGCTTGTGTATCAGCATCTTTAGCTTTATTCAAAGCATCAGTTGCACTAGCTAATTTAGCCTTTGCTGTATTTAATTGAGTTACTAAATCTTCGGTTGAAGTACCAGAAACTTCAGTTGTTGAGAATTTAGCAGAATCTCTAATATAATCCTTGCTAACGTTGAAGAAATGTCCCATTTTCGTAATCCACATTTGATCTTCTTTAATTGGGAACATACTTGTGCCAGCTGAGAAATATTGTTCTTTACCAGTACTAATATCATCACCAAAATCAACACCTAATAATCCAGCAGCATGTAACATTTCGTCGCCAGAACCACCAATCATAGTAACAATTCCTGTGTAAAGGATACTCTTTAGATCGTCCATTGTTGATGCTTCAGAAAAATCTGAAGAGAATATAGCATCTTCATAGAAGTTTCCACCAGATAATAATCCATTTTCTGCAGCAGCACGAGATATTCCATCTACATCGTGATCGAATTTATCCCAATTATCACTGACATAGTTGTCTGTAACATCTTTAGCTAATTTCAAGGATCCTTCTGTAACAATAACTTTTGGAAGTCCTAACTGATTTCTTACTTGATTTAACAAATCAGCTGAGAATAAAGACAATTCTTTTATTTGATCAGCTGTTAAGTGATTTATATCTACTGTTATATTTTTATCAGCTGCATTGCCTTTATATGTATTTGAATTCATAAAATCATTTAAGAAATTCTTATCTTCTTCAGTCCAATTTTCTCCACGTTTACTACCTGTATACCAATCGTTAAAAGCTTTTTTATAAGCTTCAACGTCACTAATTGTAATAGTATTTACATTAGATAACTTATCATTTAGACCATCAACTTCTTTTTGGGCTGCATCTTTGATTCCTTGATACTTGTTGAATTGATCTTTCATCTCTTGAGCTTGTTTTGTAGAGAAATCAACATTAGCTTGTGCTGTATTTACCGCTTTTTGAGCATTATCAATATTTGTTTGACGTGTTACATCAGCCGCTTTTGCATTATCTAAATTATTTTGTGCTGTTGCTACATTCTGCTTATCTTGATTTACTTGAGCTTCAGCTTTATTAGCTGCATCAACAGTAGCTTGTACATTAGCTGGATCCATAGCTGCTTTTGCATCATCAACTGTCTTTTGAGCTACATTTACATTGTTTTGAGCTGCAGAAGTATCTTTCTGTGCATCATTTACTGCTTTTTGAGCATCAGTAACTTTATTTGTTTGTTCAGCAACGCCATCATTAGCTTGCTTTGCTTGATCTTGAGCTGTTGCTACATTTTGCTCTTGAGTTGCTACATTATCCTTAGCTGCTTGAATATTAGTTTCTGTTGCATTTTTAGCATTTTCTTGTGCTGCTGTTAATCCATTTTGAGCTGTTGTTACATCAGCTTGTGCTTTATCAACGTTATTTTGAGCATCAGAGACTTTACCTGTTTGTTCGTCTACTGCTTTTTGAGCTGTTGTTTCATTTACTTTAGCTTGTTGTAAACTATCGCTTGCATTTTGTGTATCCGCTTTAGATTTGTCTAAATTAGTTTGAGCTGTGTTTACATTATCTTGAGCAATAGTTTTAGCATCACTTTCTTGAGTAGCTACTTCATTAGTAGAAGTGGTATTATCCCCTGTTGGAACTGTGTCCGCCTTTGCGCTCGCAGGATTCTGTGTTGTTAGAACACCTGCTGCCATTAATCCAGTTGCAATTGTTGTAGTTAAAACTTTCTTTTTCATAAGAGATTTCCTCCTTTTAATAAAACCCTTATCAAAACAAACATAAAACATACTTTAAAAATTTCTTAACTTTACAAGTTTAGTGTACAACTGTTTTTAATCTTTGTCAACTGTTATTATGTTGACTTTTTCAACATTTTTTATTTTTTCTTTAACGTGTTAGGAGAATTTTACTTTTAACTAATATGTTGACTTTTAGCACAAAATTTGATTTTTTTGTAACAAGTTAGTAGAATTAAAATAAAGCTTGATATATAAAGGAGTTGAAAGACAGATGGAATTAACTAAAACTGATAAAGTGCTAAAAGACAACATTATCTCTCTCCGAAAAAAGTACAAAGTCAACCAAATTACATTAGCACATGAGCTTGGAGTTGGTCGTGATGCTATCATAAAGTTGGAAAATGGCACACGTAGACTATCAATTAATGAGCTAATAAAGCTCTCCGACTTCTTTAAAGTACCTATCACCGATTTGATTGGTGTTTCAAAAATTACTGAACAACGTAAATACGCTACTCCAATAGAAACAGATTTAGCTAGAATGATCATGCTAGCAACAACCTATCATGATATCCCCATTTCAAGTAAAGACAGGGAAAGATTCTGGGGATATTTAGATGGATATTTTGCAAACAAATATTAGTCATTTGGAAAAATAAAAAAGACGTGTAAAAAACACGCCCTTAATATTAAACTGTCCAGCAACTAGCTTAACTGGGCAGTTTTTACTATCTTTCTTTAGATTTACGCTTAGTTAAATTCACAAAATTTTCTCTATCTTGGGAAATATTTCTATAACTATCTATTCCCTGAATTCCAACTTTATAAGTCCATTCTTTAATTTTACTCATATCATTGTCGTAGTAATAGTCGGAAATTAACTTATTCCATTCGTCCCAGTAGTCTAAAGGAATATTAATTAATCCAGCTCCATTATCAATCATGTATTTATTGGCAATTAATGTCGCAGTTCTTTTGTTTCCGTCCCAAAAGATTTGATTTCTCATTAAATGATACATTAACTCAATTGATTTTTCCGTAGCAGATTTACCCTTATTCTCTAGTAATTCTTTCAAGTACTTTTCTTCAGCCTGTTCGTCAACATCAGGTGGTACAAAGTCTCCTCTTAACGTTGCAACAAAGCCACTACCATTTCTGAGTTCTCCTGGAGCCAAAGAATCCATTTTAGCAACTACACTATTGATATTTTTCATTACTCTTAATGACACTGGCCTATCTTCATTAATTATGTATTGCCATGATCTTTTTAATTGGACAATTACATTAATATCATCAATAGGCACACCATCAACTCCTAAACCATCAATGATTGTTTGCGTCTGAGGTAGTGTAGTATTCACCCCTTCAAATCTTGAGTTAGTAAATACTAGTCTCGTTAGATTCATCTTAGCAAACCTTCTATTTTGATCTTGAGTAAAGCTATACTTATCTTCGAACATTGTTTTCACCTGCCTAGTTAAAAAATCATCATTATCTGAAATAATGTTCGGTATATTGGCTGATAAGCAAAAACACAGTTAGGTACTAGAATGATAGTCCCATTTCCTTATTTTCTAGCTTTAACTGTTTCCACTGCATATACCTTCCATACTTATTTATATAAGTATAACATGTTATATAGAATAAAAAAGCACCTCACACATTACGCATGAGATGCTATAACCTTTATCTTTCCATCGAACGTCCTGTTTCAGTTTCAATTTCATCAATTCTATCTTGTTTTTCAAAGTCATCTTCTTTATCTAGATTTCTTCTCAACGCATTAATTCTTTCCTGACCTTCTTTTTTTACGCTAGTTAAGGCAGAAGATAATTTGCTAAGCAATCTAGGAGAAACACTATTCGTAGGCTTTCTTTCTGTGTTTTCTTTTTTGGCCAAAGATTTAGACTCATTTTTCTGTCTACTTACATTCTTACTATTACTTGCTTGATTTAATCTTATCTGTGTTTGATTTAAATCTATTTTTGAATTTATGTTTTTTAAATACTCATAGTCTTTTTTTAATTGTTTAAACAATTTGCCGTTTTTCTGATTTCTCAAACTAATATTGTCCGCATGCTTCTTATTATTATCTTTTATTGCTAGTTTAGCTTGCATAATTCTTTTTTGAAGGTCAACATATTCAGACAAATTAACATTCTCTAGTCCTTGATTTTTTAAATAGATCTGTACATTTGGATCCTTTGTATTTTTTACTACCTTTAGCCACTCATCTAGATATTGATTTTTTTGAGCAACTATCTTTTCATTTATTTTCTTTACACTTAATTGACTGACATCAGCATGCTTATTTACTAGTTTTTGATATTCTTTTCTATTGTCATTGTTTCTTTTATTTCTTGGAATTAGTTGTAGCACACCTAAGCGATACTTTTCTTGAAGGTCATTAATCAGATAGTCTTGAACATTATTTTTCAGACCTTTTTCTTCTAATTCAGATATTTGATCCAAATAATTTTTATTCTTGTTTTCTTTTATCAGAACACCTACATAATATTTTCTAATTCCAATTTCTTTTTTTAATTTTTTGGCTGTAATATCTGATTTTGTATTTTTTAACTGCTTAGATAGCACTTCTATTAATTCATTGTTTCCTTCAATGCCTAACCATTTAACACGTTCACTAAAATTATTTTTAGTAGCAACAACATCTACTTTTCTGAGTTCATCAAATACTCTATTCATTAGATAATCATGCAAATCCTTTTGCTTTTTAGGAATAGAATCTGGAATATTTTGACCATACTTTTCTCTATTATCAGAATCCTTTTGCTTAATTGCTAAGAGATATTTTTCATAATCTTGATTTAAATCTGTTTTTAAAAGATTATCAACTAACTTACCTGTTAGTAACTTAGCTTCTCTAAAATCATAACTATTATTACTAGCTCTCCAGCGTCTTTTATCTTTATACTTAGGTAATGCATACCAAATTTGTTCTAGCATTTTTTGTTGCTGCTGTTGTTGTAAATTTTCTTTTAACTGATCAACAACATCTTTCTTTAGTTCATCAATTTTCTTCTCTAAATTAATATCATGTTCTCGACTGATTTTATCCTCAACTTCTCTATGAACTACACTTTTAATTTTTTTCAATGACTTCGTTTGAAATGTTCCTTTAGGTTCTCCAAATTTTAATGGTCTAGTATTTTTGGTTTGAGAAATGCCTATATGAACATGTACATGATTTGTATTCAGATGAACGTCTGCCCACCAAAATGTTTCTGGAACATTTAGCTCTTCTTGTTTTAGCATCTCAGGTATTGCTTTTTGAACTGCTCTTTTGATTGCTCGTTGATTTACTACTCCAGTTTCAGGATCGTATAGCTTTGCCCTCTCTAAAAAATCTGGATTAAATGATACAACACCTTGCCACAACATGGATTTATTTTTCTGTGCCTCTCTGATTTTATCAGCTAATTCGTGATGCTGTTTGTGTGTTAAATTCAAAGAGTCTTGTGTAAAAGTTGGATAGACTCCTGTCAGACCATCTTCTAATTTTGTCGCAGCTTTTCGATCTGTGTAACCTAAATACCCTGCTAAATTTTCATCAACGTCATGTTGAATATTAGACTCTCCTGTTTCTAAATCAAAATCATTTAAAAGATCTACTGCTTCTTCACGCTCACTATAATCTAAGTATTGAACATTTGCTGCTACAAATTGTTGAGTATAAATTATATCTGGTGTTTCTGTCATTTGTATTTTCCCTCATCAAATTTCATTAGCTTTTAATTGATTTCCAAAAATATCGGTTGATAGTTTGAAATCTTTACTAATGGTTTCGTTATATTTTAGTTCTGGGAAATCATGTCGCAATGTGCTTGCAGGAATTTTTAAAATATCAGCAACTTGTGCATAGGTCAAACCAAATTGACGATAGAATGTAACGTATAATCTAATCTCATCTTTCTTCTCTGCGGTTCGCCAGCTTCTAGAGTTCATACCTAAAATATTTCTAAGCTTTGCTAATAATTTTCTTTCTAATAAAATTTTCTCAACAGGAATTTTATAATCGCCATCGTCTAAATAAATATTAGGTCTGCTTTCCTCACCAACATGAACAAACCATTCAGGATCTAGATTTTCTAGTGCATGCAATAAACTATAAAACTCTGAACTATTTCTAACTCTCATTCTTTTATCCTCCTTCCAGCTTGCTTTGCATTTTTAACCGCTCTGATTTTATCTTCTTCAACCATATCTTTTAATTTGTTGTAAATTTCATGCTCCACTGTACCTTGCTTGTACATTGATTGAATATTTCTCCAATCATTCATATCAAGTCTTTGTAGAGATTGATTAGTTGATATTAATAGATACAATATTGCACTTAATTTATCAAAGTTAGCCTGAATTAATCTTTCATTCTTACTGATTGTTTTTCTAGTATTCAAATCAGTTAATTGCTTTTTTAATACATCGTAGCTTTTTCCTTTTTTAAAATTAGTAATCAAAAAATTAGCATAGTCACCTAGCATTAAATTAATTAATGCACTTCTATTTTCAGGGGCATGCAAAAATCTTTCTGGTTTATCTTTAATCATCAACTCTAAAACATTAAGTTGTGTCTCTACTTGTTCATTCATTCTAAATCCTGTAAATTTTTTACCCATGATAAAATCTCCTTACAAATTCTCACTATCATTTAACTTATCCAAAATATCATCGTATCCTAAAATATTATTATTATCTTCAATTAGGATATCCAGTCTTTGCTGATTCTCTTTACTCAATTGATTATTTTCTACTAAAACTTCCAAAGCATCTTTTAAAATATGAGTATTGTTATTCTCATGTTCAATTAATCGAGTTAAAACATTTATTACTTCAGGATTACTGCTACTCCACCTTTTTTTGTTAAAATATTCCGAAATTATTCTATTAACTACTGCTGTTATTCCTTCATTATATTTTTTTGATTCCATCTCAAGTTCTTTATATAAATCAATATCAAATCTTATATGAGCATCTTTATACTTCATAGTATTCACCTCCACAAGCTCACAATAAAATTTTATTTTTTACAAGAAAAGTTTCGCCATTATTTTCGCCTTTTCAAAATCAAAGGCGACTTCTTTTATTTCTTTTTTTGAAAAACGAAACGAAAGAAGCAAAACTACAAAATCATTTAGCTAAGTTGTAAAACGAAGCTCTGCATTCTGTACAACTAAGCTAAAGAGCATAAGTGAAAATTATCCCACGGGTGCGTGGGAGCCGACAGTGTCGGCATTTTCTCATGTCCCAAATTTTCTCGCTTGTTACACAGCTATTTAACACTTGTTTTACACCTAATTTACGCTTTGTTTTACGCTTATTTTACGTAAAACATTTGTTAAACAATTTTAAAATGCTATAAAAAATAGCCATCACATTTGTGACGGCCAAATTTTTTAATCTCTCTTTGTTGAGAAATTTGTTTATCTTTATCTATTAGATTACTTCAACATGCTTAGAAACTTTTCTTCTGAAATTATTTTTATTTCTCCGCCATTCATATTAATTTTTTCTGCAGCTATTTGTTTCTTACTTTTACGTTCCTTTTCAAACATATCTAACTGTCTAGGAGCAATTACTAAATAATCAGTTTCTCTTGAAACATAATTTTTAACGATACCTCCAGCAGCATTTACTTTTTCTATTGCATTTTTTCTCAACATACTTTGAAGAGAACCCGTAAATACTACGCACTTATTTTTAAATGTCATTTTATCTTTAAACACCATTTAGAAATTTTATCTGGTCGAAATCCTACCCACGAATCTAAAACTTTATTATTATCATCAACAATTTTTATAAACGGTAAACTCTTTATATGATATTTTTGCTTAAGCTTTTCAATTTTCTCAATCGACCAGTTACGTTTCTTTTCGTCTGAACTTTCAACATCAATCGAATTGTCTTCGTGGCAATCACCATAATAATTATCGACATACGGAAAATTTAAAGCTGTCATCTTTCTTCTAGTCATTTTGCATTGAACACATTTTGGTTTTGTATACAATACTGCATGAATCATATCAATCACTTCCCTTAGTAGATTATTGATTATGTTAATGTCCTACCTTACCCTCAAAGTAAGCGACCACTCAGATCTTGTGGATGTAGGACTAGCTGCAAGGTATAGACAAAAAATAATATTATATGCAATGAAGGTAGCCCACGTCCCTTCATATTATTTTTTCTTGCAACCTGTAGTAGTATTTAAAAGAAAGTGTGAAGGGTGAATTATTATCACCCAAAATCTTCTAGGCAAAATATAAAAGCTCGATCTTATATCTCGCCTACACCCTATCTTGTTCTCAAAAGCAAGTGACCACTCAGATCTTGTGGATATAGGGCTAACTACAACAACTAAACTTAAAGGAGATTCTGTTGTGCTGTTTTTATGACGTGACTTTAAAAGTGTTTGATCTTTGTGTTTATTGATGCAAAGAACAGCTTAACTTTGCAATACCTTGCTACGTTCTCAAAGCGTAAGACCAACTCAAAATATCGTGGATACAAGGTCTGCTTGTTAGTATTTTTTAAATCTTAATCATAGCAAAGTACTTACCAACCACAGTTATAACTTTACTCAATTCTTCCAAATTGTTTGTACTAGTATCTTGACATTCAAAAGTAATTTGCGTTGTATTAATATCATCATCATGATAAATATCTAGTCTTGATTCACCATAATAAATAGTAATATCTGGTATATCGAAGGAACTTGTTTCTTCATAATTATTTTTGTGATACCTAACGTACATATCTAACCCTTTAAAACTTTGTTCTAACTCTTTTTTCATACCGCTAATTATTTCTGAATTTTGTTTTTGCATTCGATATATGATTCCTCTTTGCTAAAATATCATTAAATTAGTGTAAATTTTTTCTTTGTACAAAATATTATTAATCTCATCTTGATTAACAATGATCTTCATGATCAAAAATTATAAATTCAATTTCTAGTTTAGCCAGTGTTTCAAAAAACAATACTACATTCTCTACAATCCATAATTCAAATAACGGTAGATTAAAAAAATAAAATAACCCCATGAGTAATGTAGCTGCGTTTGCCAAAAGTGTTACAATTAATACCGTAGTCAGCGCTTTATCTAAAAATTGCATAAAACCCCTTCTTCTGTTATTTTAAATTTCCGTCTTGATCGATCGTGGTTGAGTTTCATAAGCGTAGAGATCAAGATTATATTCAGAGTATCTACCAAAACCAAATCTACTTTTATTTGGAAGCAATCTTCCAGTCTGGTCTAACTCATTAAATAGCTTTTTAGTAACTTCAAAATGTGTTGCTTTAGTTTGAAGATATTTAATAGCTTTTCTCTTAGAATAAAATGTTCTTTGTTTCTTGACCTTGTCGTCCTTACTTAATTCGTAAGGATTGATAATCTCTTGTTTTTGCATACCACTCATCACCTCAATGTATTTATGCCTTTACACATTAATCTTAAAATTAACTTCAATTACATTGCCAATCATGATTAGAATGATCATGATAATACTAGTTGGTAGATGGAAAATTTTACTAAATAGTAAATATAAACTATATAAAATAAGAAAGTTAATAATTTGTGTAACTAAACCAATTAATATTTTTACTACTATATCCATTCTAATCACCTATTTTTAGCTTCATATGCCCAATTTATACTTGCTTTAAACAAAATTATTAAGCTAGAAACAATACTAGCTAAACGTAACCACAAACTATCTGATGTTAGACTTAAACTGATCATTGAAATAAAGATAGCTAAATCTGCTAACTCTCTAGCAATATATAGGTATTGAGCTTGTACTTTTCCATTGAGTAACAATACTCTTCCACCTACACCTAATATAAAAGTCAAAATATTCAACCCTACTAACCAAAATGGCTGATTTCCTCTGAATACTATTCCATAGACCATACCTAGAATTACTATTCCTAAACTAATACCCATGATAGTTAGCGTTGTCTCTTGTCTTTTGAAATAACTGATTTTCCCATCTTTTCTACTATCCCATGTTAATGCTTTATGAATTAACAACATGAAACCAATAGTAGAAGTCACCATGCCACCGTATAATCCATAATATGCTTGAACAATAATACCTAAAGCATTAGCAAAACAATTGAAGATAACTAATTTCTTTGATACACCTATCGAGTACCAATGCTCTAGTAAGATGTCAAAAAAACTACTGATGAAAGTTAAGATAAAAAATAAACTTAATCCTGTATAACCTATATAAGAAGTTATACAAAGTAGAAATAATGACATTCCAAACCATGTATAAGTAAAAGCTTTGGAGTTAACAAATGTATACATATAACCACACCTTATACAAATGATGGAACTTCCAAGCTGATAGTTTCTTTATACTTAAAACTTAGAGGTAGGTTTTCTTTAACAATTTTTCGTATTATTTCATTGCCAAAATTTATCATGAATCTGGATCCATCTTTCTCTAAATTAAAATGCTCAGTAATATCGTGCTTTCCTTGCTTGACTTGAATTAATTCAACACTTGTAGCATTTTCAAGTAGTTCAATACTTAATGAGATTTCTTTAACTTCAGATAAATTTTCAATATTATATTTTAAATAATTTAAAAATAAATATGACCTAGTGAAACTAAATGTCTTTTCATTATCTGAAATACTTTGAATTAGTCGATTGATAACTTTATGATCTTCTTGAATTCCTTTAAAAGACGCTCCTTTAGCAATAGGCTTTAATTTGCCTGGATATTTAGCGTTTACTTCTTGTAGATACTCAATTAAATCACTGGATATATATACACCGTTAACTCTTTTTTTAATTTCTTTAACAACTTTAACTGCATCCATGTTGAGTCATCCTTTCCTCTTTTACATACTTGATTGATTAATTTTTTGATCTAAAAAGCGTTAAAATTAAGATTTTTCACACGCTTTTTTAACGCTTTAACAATTTTTTAGAGCTTTTCCCATAGATCTGCAGGAATCGTACTTTACTATAATTGATCCATGATCTTTTTAAATATTTGTCCCAAAGCTATATATACTAATACACTAAATAAGATTCCAAAACCTATAGTTCCAATTATAATTACCACTTCTAGTTTTCTTGGAAAAGGTATGTATACTATCGTAAAAACCTGTATTCCAATCATAAAGAAATAGATTGTATTTAGAATTCCTATCCAACGTTCCCACAATTTGTCACTAGTTTTTACTATAAATTTCCCTATCTTTTGTTTTTGCATTCGATATATGATTCCTCCTTGCTAAAATATCACTAAATTAGTGTGAATTTTTTTATTTTTTCTTTGTATAAAATACTATTAATCTCATCTTGATTAACAATATGAACGTATTTATATTCAGCTATCACATAGATATCTGGATATTTGACTCTAGTTGATTTAACCTGATCTAAAACATAAGTGAATGTAAAATCTCCTTCAGGGGTGTCAACAACTGTAAGTTGCATACTTTTATCGCACTTAAAAAATTCTCCAACTTTTATTGTGTATGTTTTTTCAAATATGTCTTCATACGGATCAACTTTATCAAAAAGGCGTACATTAATATTTAAATCTTGGACAACTACTTTATACTCAATACGAAACTTCACACGATTAGTGATTTTTATTGATATAATATGTAAAACAATATAGTTCTTATCGTCAACATTAATAATGTCTTTGGCTTTTAGATCAGGATCCTTGAAATTACTACGTGTAATTGTTATGCATGAAGTCACAACTTTTTCTTTTAATCTGGGATTATTCTTACTTACAAGTTTCATATTTTCCACCTCTTCTTTGTAAAAAACAGAATTATTTTTACTACTATAATTTTTTACAAACAATAATGAAGATATAATCATTAGCTAATCAACCAGCTTGTATTTCTACAAGTCACCTACTTTAATTGGTGGTTCGGTTGACTGGTTAACAACATTATTTCTAATATCTGTAATAATATGTAGAACTAGTTTTGCAATTGCATTAGGATCACTTTCAACACATAAATTGTCAATATAATTCTCTAAATAAGGATAACTTATAATATTATTCTTAATATCTAAAGCAACTTTTTCTGCAGCGTATCCTGTACTCCCAATAGGAATTATATAGTTATTTTGTTTCTCTGATACTCTTACTTCTTCTAATACACCATTGGCTGCAACTTTATTACCGTTATTGTCAACGGCTTGTCCGTACATAACGATTGTAAATTTTGTACTAGCTATTAATTTACTTCTATATTTCTTTATTTCTTCTGGACTCATATCATCGGCAAATGGACGCATTATTAATCGATCTTCTATGTTCTCATTAATACTTTCCAACTTTTGTATGCTTGCTCCAGCAACATAATAACCTATACCTTTTCCAAACCCTGTTACTATATTGAAGCCATTGTCTATTAACTTTCTACAAATCGCCTTAGCTATTTTATATGCTTTTTCATCTTCATTATCCAAACTTCCTGAGATAAAAACATTTTTATCTTCTTTTCCCATTTCTTCCACCTCTAACTTTTTTAGTTCATATACATATTTTCTTTTTCTAGCCATTGCTTTTTTCAAGCCTTAATTAATTAATTTTTTGATCTAAAAAGCGTTAAAATTAAGATTTTTCACACGCTTTTTAACGCAATCGCACGCTTTTTAACGCTTTTTTAACGCTCTAAAATTTTTTAGAACTTATCCCATAGATCTGCAGGAATTTCAGTTCCATCATCTTCAAATTCTTCCTCAAATAATGCTTTTTCCAATGACATATTTTCTGTTTGTAAGTCAGCAATTACTTGTCTATATGATCTGATCAACCTTTTTAATTTATGATTTTCTTCAGCTAATTTTTGATTTTCCTCTATCACTTTTTTATTCATAAAAAAATATAGTCTATCCATAAGGTTCCTCTTCTTTCTTTACAGTCTCAATGGCCATCTCAACAGATGTTAAGTCGTCAATCAATTCAATAAAAGCATCTTCATAACTAATTTCGCCTTCAATACATCTAATTGCCAGGGATTGTCCTCTTAACACTACAGATTCAAAAGCTTCTTTATAAACATTTGGTACTGTTTTTGCTTTCTTTACCATTCCTATGCTCCTCACTTAGACTATTCTTACACTCCGATATCACCTTAAACTATCTGCACTAACTGGTTTTTTAAACTTATATTTTCCTGATTCCACATCCATAATTTGTTTACGATAAAGATCTATTTGATCATTCAATGTATTAATCAACTTTCTAGAATTCTTAATTGAACTTTCCTGAAATTTAATATCGGCCTTAGCGGACGCTATCTGGTTATCTGCATCAGATTGATCTACTTGATACTGTCTATCTTTTTCTGCGGCTTGGATTGCATTTTTATCAGCTACAATTTGTTTTTGGAATGATTCAATATTTGCATATTGTTTATTAATTCTTCTATTCAAAATCTTAATTGATTGTGTTAGAGATTGAACTGCATAATCTTTTTGTGATAATTTAACCAGCTTGTTATCAATAAATTTATTATCTTCATTGATAACAAATCTTACTCCATCTTTAGTAACTGGATCGTTCTCCACACTTTCAGAAGAAGCACTGGAAGAACTACTATCTGTTACATCTAATGCTGCTTCAGTATCCATTGTGGCATTATCTACACTAGGTTGATGATTAGTAGCTTTTATTTGAATTGCTTTGTATCCCTTTGAAAGATTTGATAAAAGTAAAATATATTGGCTATTTGCTAATGGTAAAACTTGGTATTTTGTATCTTGTCCTTCTAAAGTTACTGCCTTAAAGCTTACATATTTAGGATCAATTGGGTGGCTGCCATCTGATTTAACTGTAAATTTAATTACCATAAATTTCTGATCAGCATTATATTTTCTAGAATCCATAGAGATTGTTGCGTTGTTATTCTTACCAAAAGATAAACCTGTTCCAATTGGTGTATCTTGAAATCTACTTTTTGAAGGTACAAATCTCGTACCAATTAGCAATCCAATCATTGATGTGACTAACACACCAAAGATAATTAATTTACGCTGACGTGCATGATCCATATACCATTCATGGTGTTTTTTTAGAAATTCTTGCCATTTACTCCTAAATGACCTAAACTTTTGGATTATCTCATCAATCATTGACTATCCCCTCCTTGCTTCAAAACAAGGTTGGTATATAAACTCTCTATTTGTTTCTTATCTGTTCCTGCATATTGGAATACGTCAAATCCATTTGCACTTCCAATTGCTTGTGGTTGACCATTTTTAAAGATCATAAATGTTGGAGTTTTTGTTATATGATATTGATTAACCAAATCTTTATCATCAGGTGTATTTACCTCAACAAAAGCTACTCCATAATCTTGCCTGGTAGGATTACCATAGGACTTAAATCTTGCAAGTTTGACTGTTCCAATAACTTTCTTACAATCTGGACAAGTTTTTGAATAAAACATAACTATCGTTGGAATATTAGAATTTATAGCTTCTTTTCTTTCGCTTGTTGGAGTTCTTTTTAAAGAATTTAGTTGCAATAGTCCAATAAGTCCAAATATTAGCACTAATATTCCCATTACAATTACGGTTACTATTTTTCTATTTCTGTATCTTTTCTTTTCTTCTTCACTCATGATCACAATCCCCTATCCCACTTGTATGTTATAAATTACCAATAGTAAAATCAGAATAAATGTAGTAATACCAAATATTTTGTAGAAAACTATCACTTTTCTTTTTCTCCTATTGTGTTCACTACGGCTTTCTTCTACTTCTTCAAACCAAGTACCATGAATTGTTGCATCTAAAATCTCAGATTTTTGTTTAGCTTCCTCTATTAACTTCCACTTTTCTTTCATCATTGCCATCGTCCTCCGAAGAATGTAGTTGAATTAAGGTTTCAATTCCTTGATTAATAACTTCAAACGGTAATTCAAGTAAATAATCTGTCAGAACTAAAGGTGTATGTTCTTTTGTAGGAATAATATTTAGAATATTTCCTAAAACTAAAGCATTTTGTTTTAAGGAATTAGGTCTGATATTCTTATTGGCCAAAATTGCTACATGTACATACCCTTCCATGTCAGGTGCCATTACCAACAGAGTCTTTTCACTCAAGTTAGTCTTACTTATCAATGTTTCAAATTTACTCGGCACTTTCCAGAACCGCTGAATCACATCACACCCCGTTTGCATCAGAAAGTAACCACTGACAATCATATTTCAATCCCCCTATACCTCTGAAAACTCTCCTTCTATCATTTTTCTTGTCTCTTGGATCTCATTTAAACAGTCAATTAAATCACTGACTTGTACAACGATTTCGCCAAAATCCAAGTTTTCTAAATCTTTTGTTGTCAAAGCTTTAATCTCATCTTTTCGTAACTTTTCTCCGACTTCTACCAAAGATCTTTTTATTTCTGCAACTATCACTGTTGCTTTTTTAAAGTCTTCCAAATTTTGTTTAACTTGATCACTTTGTAAAAGCTTTTCTAACTCCAATTTCTCCTGCTTGACCTTTTTAAGCTCAACTTCTAAATGACTTAAATCCTTATCCGATTCACTTTGACTTTGCTCTAACTTCTCTCTTAGAGATTTTTCTTTCTCTTCAGATTTTTCTAAATCTTGGATCAGCTTTTTATTTAAGCGCTTTATTTCTCCATAATCAGCAGGTGGAACTTGGATTTGTTCTACAGGTTGGTTCTGTAGTTTATAATTTTCTGTTTGTAATTTATGAATTTTCTGCTGGCTCTCAATCAATTTTGATTGAGTTTTTGCATTCTCTTCTTGAACTGCGATATTTTTTATTTGAAGTTCACGATTTGCAGCTTCTAGTTCTTTTTGTTTGGCTTGTGATACATCTAATGCATCTTTAGCGTTATAGAAGTCTTGTAGAACTTTCTTGTATTGCTCAGTTTCTGTCACTTTCTCAGACAGTAACTTTTCGACCTGATTTTGATGATCAGGATCCCTATCTTTGATAATGCTATACTGCATCATCTTCGGTAAGGAGTTGAATGTTTCAACCATGCTCTGACCATCTAGTTCAGTGTTATTCTGCAATTTATCAACATATTCAGTAAAATTAATCAACTGATATGCTCTACTCTTGGCAAATCCCCACGATTTGAGCCAATCTGTGAACGAGAATATATCTTTTCGCCCTTGATTTCTAAACTTCTCTTGAGCATCCTTTAAAACTTTCCCCACATCGTAAGCAAAGCCTTCAGTTATTCTGTGCATTCTTTTGTCCAAAGACAAATAATCTTTTCTTTCTTCAGAATCCAATTTTTCATATTTCTCAATATTTACAGTCGGAGTGTATGCATATACATCCTTTTTTTCCATAAAATCCACCTCCTAAAATGCTAAGGCCTGCGTTATCTGATATCTTTCATCATCAGAAAATTCAAAATTATCAAGTAAATATTTCTTGGTCGAATTTGCTAGACCATTTCTTAAGTAAACGTAGGACAAACGCTCTTCAGAATGGATTTTAGTATCAGATTTATACATAATCTCAGCTAGTTTCAATAACGATTTTTCTAACCCATCAGCAAGAAAAATATTACTCTCAAAGCGTGTAGCTTCTTGAAATTCTTGGCGATATAGCCAATTAGGGTTGTTCAATAATCGACTCATTACTTGACTTTTAGCTTTAAAAATAGTGTCAGCATAGAATTTTATTTTTTCGTAAGAATTCTGAGCCAACATTTTAATTTTTGCGAAAACAGGAGTAGATATTTGATTCTTAATTCTATTTCCAATGGATTCAACAGATAGATCTCTTAGATAAGAGTTAGTTTGAGGTTGAGTTGAATTATTATTAGGAATATATCCCGTACCTGAATCATATGTAATATCTTTTGTTTTTAAATTTCTCTTACTTAATAGAATTTTTTTCTCTTTGTTGTTAGAAATTTTTTCCGTTATTACGGAATTATTTTCCATTGTGTTTGTATCACTAATTACCTCACTAGGATATTCTTCCTTGTCAGTAGCAAAGTAAGGCATTACTAAATCTTCTTTATCAAGATCTGTTGGAGTTACTTCCACATCCTTTACATATATTCTGTGTCCGTTATTCTTAGTATCTTGAACTTCAATTAGTCCAAATTCTAATAACTCTCTTTTATAGTTCGTGATACTACGTGTAGAGACATTTAAAATTTTAGCTAGATCTTCATTAGAAAAATATATAAATAACCCCTTTTCTGCATCGTAATAAGTGTAATCTTCTTCCAGATAGTGGTAGAAGGAAATCCTAAATCTAGAGGTATACAAAGAATAAACTAACTTAGCAGTATTACTCAAAGTATGGTATTTAGGATTATTAAATAAATCTACGTCTATAAAGAGAAAATTTTGTGGAACTTTGTTTTCTTTTCGCATATTTGACACTTCCTTTTTTTACATTAACGTTTAACGGCTAAGAAGGAATCGAACCTTCTGAAGCATCCAGGATCATGCTTAGCCACAACAACTAAATTAAATAAAAAATAGATAAATAATAGGCTTCGGTAAAGCCTATGAGAATGCTGAGATTGAACTCTAGCCCTAAAGACACATTCTCCTAATAGCTACCTCGATGCGATTAATAACAGTTAGTAATAGTTTGAGTAAGCAATAATTTATTTCATGAGGTAGCCTATGGGGGTTAGTTTTTACAACTCATCAAATAGAGTTGTAATTCCTGTCGGAAGAATCGAACTTCCACGCTTAAGCGTTGCCATAACAGGAACTAATTAGTATGTTTTGTTTGGATTGATATTGATATGTTTTTTATTTTTGCAGCCATGTCAAAGCTGCTATTAGAGTTAAGGGACTCGAACCCTTACTTAGCACCTGCACTCTACTTTTCCTTCTGTTTTATTTCATTTTTAAAATAAAGATATAGGATTCTTGAAATTTCAGCATTCATACTAATATTTTTTTTAAAGGCACTTGTTTTTACTTTTTCAAACATTTCAGGAGACATTCTAAAAGTAAATCTAGGTCTTTTATTTCCTGTCATATTGACGTCAATCCTTTCTAACGATTTTATAATATCACTTTTTATAATTGACGTCAACTTGACAAATTGAATTAGTGTAATTTCTATACTATAATTTTCATCAGGATGACATCATTTAAGGAGGTAAACCATGGTTGATAAATTCACAAATGATAACGATAAAAGATTTACCTTGCGAATTGACAAGGAACTATTTGATATAGTTTCTAAGTCTGCTAAAAAAAATAAGCGATCTACTAATAAAGAAATTGAATTTGTACTTCAGCAATATTTTAACGATAATACCAATCGTAAAGGATAATATTTAAAAGTTCATTTATAGAACTATTTCTTTTTAACGCTTCTCTCTCTATCTTATTTTTTAATTCATTAGAGAGTTGAAGCGTTATTCTTTTTCTTTCCCTCATTTAAACCACCACCTTATTTGATTTTATATTTGTATAGTTAGAATCGAACTAACCTAGTAAACTAGACACCAGTCATACAAACCAAGAATAATAAAAAATACTTAAATACTTTTTGCAGCTATATCAAAGCTGCTATTAGAGTTAAGGGACTCGAACCCTTACTTAGCACCTGCACTCTACTTTTTCTTTTGTTCATTGTTTAGTTCCTTTTCTAGAGTAAATAAAATCAGTGCATTTTTTGAAACACCTAATCTTTGTGCTTTCTTTTCCAATTTAGTAGCTAATTGATCTGAAGCTCTCAAGGTAAAACGTTTATTCTTATTCGTCATTATTGCGTCACACCTTTCATTAAAATAATATCATTGCGTCATAACTTAGTCAACTATGCGTCAATGTTTTTTTTAAGTTCTTTTAAATGGTATTATTAATATGACATCGTTTTTAAGTCAGGAGGTTCTAATTATGTCTGATAATTTACCTAGATACACACTTAGGATTCCTAGAGAAAAACTAGATAAAATTAAATTTATTGCAGAATATAATGGTCGTTCTACAAACAAGGAAATTGAACGATTAATTGATGAACATATTTCTAAATTTGAAGAATCGCATAGTAAAATTAAATAGCTTTTTGCAAAACCAAAAGTATATACGTATTCATTGAAATACCTATTCTTTTGGTTTTCTTTTTTAACTTTTTGTGCATATCTTCAGGAAAAATTATTGTAATTCTTTTCCTTGTATCCATTTAAATCACCACCTTATTTGATTTTATATTTGTATAGTTAGAATCGAACTAACCTAGTAAACTAAACACCAGTCATACAAACCAAGAATAATAAAAAAATACTTTTCACAGCTTACATCCAAGCTGCTATTAGAGTTAAGGGAATCGAACCCTTACTTAGCACCTGCACTCTACTTTTTCTTTTGCTCTTTAATAAGCTCTCCAAAATCTTCATTAAATTTACTTACATATTCTATACAGGATAACAAAATTACAGAATTCACTGAATTATTGGTAGCATTAGCAACTTCTTTAATTTGCTTGTACATAAATTTAGGTATAATAACTGTTCTTCTTATTTTTTCCATTTAAACACTTCCTTTATATCACTCATCAAGTGTCACATTTATATTATCATATCACTCATTGAGTGTCAAAAAACATAATTACTTTTATGTTATAATTTCTTTGAGGTGAAATACATGACACATACTATCACTATGCGATTACCTAAAGAATTAGCAGATAATCTAACAGAGCTTGCCGACAATTTAGGTCTTACTAGGTCTGAAATGATTAGAACTGCAATCCTAAAATATGTAGTTGTTGATAATATTCCAGAATATTCACAACTCAAAGTAAGTAGCAATGATTACGTAAGATCATCAATTAAATTGAATGACTTGCTATTTTCAATAGTTGAAAATCAAGCTAAAAATAACCATACTTCAGTTAATTCACTAATTGTTTTTGCTGCTCAAAAAACTTTCGATTATTATTCAGAACTGCTAACAAAATTAGATCTTTAACATTTATTGAGGTTATTTCACTAATTTCTTTTAACGCTTCATTTACCTCTAAAGGTAAGCGAAGCGTTATTTTCTTTACATCTCCTTTATTCATTTGAACCACCGCCTTATTTGGTTACTTTTTAGTTGATTTAGCACCTGAACTCCAACATACAATCTACATTAATCAAAAAAAGTTCCAAACTCGTCATAATAGTCATCAATCATTTCATAAATGTGATATAAAATTAATGAATTCACTGTTATTCCCATTTCATTAGCCTTGACTTCTAATCTTTCATATAAAACTTTTGGCAAGACCAATGTTCTTTTTACTTTTTCTTCCATACTTTTTCTTCTCCTTTATATTTTTTTAAAAGTCCCATAACTATAAGAGAATTAACTGCTAAATGCGTACCTTTACTAATTTTTTTTAAATTACGATAAGAATCCACAGGAATTCTTATTGTTATATTTTTATTCTCATTACTCATCAAATAACCTCCTTAGACTATCTGAACAATATTTCGACCCATTTTTTGAGTTCGATTTTATTCACTTACATATTACTACGACTCCTTTTTTGTGTCAAATATATTTTTATAAAATTCTTTGCAATTTACCTTTTTTAACTTCTTTTTTGAAATATCAATTATATGGTATAATTTTCAAAGAAATTCATTTTAGATTACTTTAATAAAGGAGTTGAGAGTTATCAGCATTGAAAATAGTCGTAAACTTACAATCAGATTGCCAGATGAACTTAAGGATAATTTAAAAAATACTGCTAATGATTTAGGATTTACTCTCACTTCTTTCCTACGAATAGCAATTTTTAAATATTTAGATGTTCCTGAATTACCAGATATTGATAAGTTTGATTTACCTAAAGAAAAAGATGCTAGAATAAATTTTACTGTCAATAATTGGACATACACAATTTTGCAAAGACAATCTGATAAGTATAATTTATCTATAACCGATTTAGTGGTCTATGCTTCTCTGCATGCGCTTGATTACTACGTTCCGCTAGTTAAATTAACTAAAAATAGAAATAATTAATTCTATAACGTTCTACATTTGTAGAGCGTTTTTTAATTTCCTCCTTTCTGATATAACAAATCTAACTTAAATAAAATGAAGTACAAAGTTTCGCCACAAAATACATTCCTCCCTTCCTACAATTTGATTTTTACATAGCTGATGACAGCTGCAAGTTTTTCTGTCATATTTTAAATTTATAGGAGTTATATTTTATAAATATTATTTAGGATATTTTTTTATTACTCAGATATCTAAAATAAAAAATTGCTATTTTTATTGACTTCTTCAAAATAATTGATCAAATGTAAGATTTTAATTGTTAATAGTTAAAAAAATAAACATAGTACAAATTTGTACTACGTTTAAATTTTTATTTAATACGAATTTCAATGGCAATTATTGTAAAAATCACAAACTATGATATTTTTGTTTAAAAATATTTTTTATAAAGGATGATATTATGGATACGAATAAAATTTACAAAATAACTGTTAGAATGCCTAAAGAGTTAAGAGAAAATTTAATCTATGCTGCAAATAAATTAAACATTACATCTAACACCTTCATGAAAATTTCTTTATATTCATATTTGAATTCATCTTTCTTTAGCCTTGCTGATGCAACACCCATTAACATTTCCACAATTCCTAAAGACAGGAGTACTAAGATTAATTTAATTATTGATGCTGAGCTACATACTATATTGGAAGTATACGCTCAAAAAAACAACTTAACTATCAACGATCTAACACTTTATACAATCTTAGTATCTCTGAATGCTTATGATGAACTTGTTAAAAATAATATTAATAATTTCCAAAGTAGATTAAAGATTGCTATTGAAAATAAAGGAATCTCTCAAGCTGAACTAGCTAGACGTTCTGGTCTCAGCCGTGCTTCTATAACTGATTATTTAAAGGGAAAATATAAAGCTAAACCAGGTGCTATTTACTCGCTAGCACAAGCTTTAGATGTTGATGCTTTTTGGCTTTTAGGCTATCAAAATAATAATTAGAACTTTAGGAGAATAACTATGAATAGGGAAGAATTTTTACGTACAATAATAAAAGATAGATATGGTAGTCTTAGAGCGTTCGCAAAGAATATTGATATGCCATATACTACTTTAGTATCTATGTTAAAGAGAGGTATCAGCAATGCTGGTATTGATAATTTTTTAAAGATATGTAAATACTTGAATATTCCACCTGAATCTCTTTATGGAAATGATGCGACCTTCCTAGATAAAAGCAATATTACGTTAATTAGGAACATAAACTTACTTTCTGCAGAAAACAAGAAATTAGTTCTCGACTATATAGATTTTCTTAAAAATTCTGCACATATTGATTTAGAGATTAAAAGCTACTATAAACTCAATAGTTCAAATAAGAATAAAATCAGAGAATATTCAGATCTCTTGTATAACTCACAAAAAAATACAAATGATGTTATTTTTTAAACACCAAAGTAAGGATTAAAACATCATAAATAGTTAAAAAAATAAACATAGTGCAAATTTGTACTACGTTTAACTTTTTATTTAATTTTAAAAAGTAAATCTAATATCTATTCTAAAATAGTGATATAAATTAATAATTAAGAGTAAAAATCATAAAATGAAATAATAAGTTTAATAATGTTTAAAAACAGTTTTAATAATATTTATACAAATTAACTTTATAAATCCATAACGTTTAAAAGCTTTATAAATGTTTTATAATATTTTAAAACATTTTTATAAATAACAAACAAATTGAATATAGTTATTTTAAAAGTTATAAAACATATATTAAGTTTTATTGTATTTAATAACATTTAAAATTATTTTATATTAGACCTATTTATTACTAGCATTCAACACGATATTCATAAGCGAATATAAAACAAAAAAATTATAGTTTTGTTTAGTTTTATAAATCAGTTACTTCTAATCAATATTAAAGCACTTTATTTAATAGCTTTTATATCCAATTTATGCTAAAATCAAGGTCTAGGAAAATGAATAGTCCTTGTGGCTTTTAACTTATAATTAATTAGCACCGAAGAGAGCTACAAACGTTGATTGTATTGGCGTTTATAGCTCTTTTTTGAATGATAAAACAATCATCTATCTTTATGCTTACGAAACATTGACTTAATGACAGTAGTCTTTACATTATCCAATTCATTCAGATCATCAGAAATTGGCTTGTGCAATAATACTTCTCTTTGAGTTGGTAATGTACTTATCATCTTTTTAAATGCTTTATTCTCTTCTTCAGAATCAGCTGCAATGTAATATCTCATTAAATTGATAGTAAATTCCACTCTATCTAAATCATTAAAAGGTAACACCAAATAATTCTCTTTTTCCCATGTATTAAGCGCAGCATTAGCAGCAATTAAAGCTGTTCGCTTATTTCCATCTTGAAAAGGTTGTAGCTTACTCAATTTAGCAAAAACTTTCCAAGCGTCTTCTTCCGTTTTTTCTGAGCCATTAAATTCATTAACGATATTCTCTAAGTCCATTCTGGATATTACTTCTGGTGGATAGTATGCTTGTTGAGTGTTTTGATCAACGATAATTGCTATTCTATCATCTTCATTGTAATAAGCATTCCTTAAATGTCCTGGCATATTGGGTTCTTCATCTGAATCACTCTTAAATTCCTTGTTGATTGCTATTATTCCATCTACTGTAAAGCCGATTTTTTGAATTGCTTTAATTCCATTTAGTGCATCTGTATAGATTGCCACATCATCATTATCTTGTCTCAATGGTTTAGTTGAGTTAGTATCTAATGCCTTTTTTGTTTGTAGAACTGTACTTCCATAACTATTTAAACTACCTAATGATGTAATGAATTTTGCTAAAGCTGTATTATCTCTCGACATGCTATCCCTCCTCACTAAAATTTCTGTCTATACTACAATTTAAAATGAATAACTGTTTTTGTAAACTATTTTTATGTTATAATGTATATGAAAAGAGCCAGGAACTGCAATTCCTGACTCTAGTAGCGACCGCTTAAGACGGTGGCAAGACATAGTTTTTAGTAGTTAACCAAAACCATCGGACTCTCCAAAGTTACCGACGGTTTTTTCTTTTGCTCGAAAATTCATGCCAAATATTACGTAATTTCACTAGAGCTTCTAGTAAATCCGCAATAGCATTTACCAGTTCTATACAACTGATGATAAAGTTAGTAACTGGTTTAATAAGCCAAATTGACAAGAACCCAAGTAATGAACCTATGCTTATTAGCAAAGGTTGGTAAACCTCCTTTCTTCCAGATTTTACAGATACGTTCATACGCATCAGCTCCTTCCGTCCAGAAGTTTACCACCGTCCTATAACTTTCGCCAAAAATATTATATCATGGAAGTATCTTACTTTTCATAAATTACAGCATAAAAAGTTAATGGTTTTTGTAAACTATTTTGTGTTATAATGTATATGAAAAGAGCCAGGAACTGCAATTCCTGACTCTAGTAGCGACCGTTTAAGACGGTGGTGAGATTATTTTAACAGTATGGAACCGTCAATTCCCTACCAAAGTTATTGACGGTTTTTTCTTTTGTCATCTTTGAGCTTCTTCCATGCTTTCTTCACTCTGAAAGCTGAATCTAACATGGTAACTAGTTTAAGTTCGCAATGAGTAATAGCTGAAATTAATTTAGCCAAAACCATCACTACACCAGTTAATGCACAAAGAATCGCACCTATTTCGCTCAACCAATGAACTATGAGCATCATAGGCGGGCGAATCCTCCTTTCTTCTAGGATCAAAATTAAATGGTACATAAGCACCACATCCTTTCATAAAGGACTTCACCACCGTCTTCTAACTTTCGCCAAAAATATTATATCATGGAAGTATCTTACTTTTCATAAATTGCAGCATAAAAAGTTAATAGTTTTTGTAAACTATTTTGTGTTATAATGTATATGAAAAGAGTCAGGAACTGGAATTCCTGACCCTAGTGGCGACCGCTTAAGACGGTGGCGATAAACTAAATACTATATTTTAAAACCTTCAGTCCTTCGCCAAAAGTTACTGACGGTTTTTTCTTTTGTCATCTTTGAGCTTCTTCCACGCTTTCTTAACTTTAAAAGCTAAATCTAACATGGTAACTAGTTTACATTCGCAATGAGTAATAGCTGAAATTAATTTAGCCAAAACTATCATTACACCAGTTAATGCCCAAAGAATCGCACCTATTTCGCTCAACCAATGAACTATGAGCATCATAGGCGGGTGAATCCTCCTTTCTTTTAGGATCAAAATTAAATGGTACATAAGCACCACATCCTTTCATAAGGAACTTCACCACCGTCTTCTAACTTTCGCCAAAAATATTATATCATGGAAATAATCTTTTCTTTTATAAAATATTAAAAAAAGTGCTGAACAATTATCCAGCACTCAAAAGTAATTTCTATGTCTACTTGATTATAACAAAATCAATATATTTTTTCTACTCTCCTATTTTTTCTTTATAATTTCAAAACCACATAGATACGTTTGAAAACATTAAATAATATTATAACACACTTTATAACATCAAATTGTTAATTACAAAATCAATTAATAACATTTAAAAACAGTTATATACATTTAACAAACATTTATTATTGATTTTAAATTTATTTTATGTATAATTAAAGGTGGATTGATATTGATATAGAAAGAGGTAATTTCTATGTCAAAAAATAATGTTGTAAAGATGAATGTCGCAAATGATTTAGGTTACGGTAGTGTAAAAGCTAAGGTTAATGATACTAAAATCCATTTTCCTTCAGTGCTAGCACTACAACGTGAACAAGATATAGCAAAGCCTGTTGAGTTTGATTCAGAGAAGGAAAAATTAAGTTATCTATCTGATATGATTAATCACATGGATATAACTGTTTCTAGTTCAGCTGTTAAAACTCAAGGCCGTTTCTTACTGGGAACTGCTGCTGTCAAAAGCTCATTACCTATGAGAGCTTTTGACGTTAATGATTTTACAGGCAAATCAGATAATGATTTATCTATCATTCTAACTTTAGGTATGATTGCAGCTCAACGTGTTGCTTTAGCTGTTGAAAATGGTGAAGATTTATCTGAACAACTTAATGCTGAAGTTAATATGACTACTGCTCTACCTGTATCTGAGGGTAAAAAGAATGGTATTGTTGATAGTTATATTAACAAATACGTTAATAGTAAACATACTGTAGTCTTCCATAATCTAAAAGATCCTATCACTGTATCTCTAACCTTCAACAAAGTTTATGTTGCTCTAGAAGGCGAAGTAGCACAACTTTATATTCAAAATAGTGATATCAAACTAAAGGGATTAATTAAGAAAGATTTTGCTAAAAATTATCCCGAATTAGCTACAGAGATTGAAGTAACTGATTTAGTCAAAATCAGAAACTTATTAGGTATAGATATTGGTGAAGGAACAACAGATCTAGTTGTTATTAAAGACGGTAAAGCTAATGCCGTCTCATCAACTAGCTTACCCAATGGTTATGGAAATGCACTACAAGATGCAATTGACGTCTTACAAACGCAAAATATGAATTTTGAGGCCCGTTCACAGTTACAGGATTACTTATCCCAAGACGTATCCCCTTTAGCTAAGAGAATGCAAAATAAGGTACGTCAGACTGTGTTTGAACAATTAGCACCCTTCGCAGATAAGATTGTTGAAGCCGCAAGTAAAACTATGAGAAAAGCTGGAGCAAATGTTGAAGTTCTATATGTTTATGGCGGAGGATCAATTCCTATGTTAGAACAGACTAAACTTCGTCAAAAATTGGCTCAAAAAATGAAAGACTTCTCTGGAGGTATTGACGTACCTGTAATTTGGATTGATAAGTCTTATGCACAAATTTTAAATGAGAAAGGACTAGAATTAGTCTTAAATGTACTTAAATAAGATTAGGAAGTGATAATTTATGGCTAGACCAACAAAGGATCCTTCAACCAAATCATACACTATCACTGTTGATGGTATATATCGTGAATGGATGGATGCGCAAGATAATAAAAGTGTTTCAATTAGAAATTTGATTAAGCTAGCGCTTGAATTAGTTGGTGATGGTGATTTTACAGAAGCTTTGATTAAGAAAGCTGCTAGCACCTCTGCATATTCAGAGAAAGCCTCACAAGTAATATCCAACTTCAATGAAGAGAAAGTTGCTGATACTGCACATCAACAAAAGCTTGATGATGTGAATCAAAAATTAGCTGATCTACAAGCTGAACGTGAAGCGTTATTGAATGAAAAAGCAGATAATACTACTGGTATAGATTTATCTATGCTATCTACAAAATTTGATAAATAAGTAAGTCCTAGAGCCGTCTAGGGCTTTTTTATTGCAAAAAAATAACCTAGCTACTGCTAGGCTTTACCGAATTGAAAGGTTCCTATGTTTTTTTATCTAATTAATTGTTGTTTTTTGTTAAATTCTGAGAATTTTGAGTTCTGATTAAGTTCTGAGTCAATAGTTATTAATTACTATTTTTTGAATTTACTATATACTGTTAAATCCTATCTTTTCCTTATTTGACAGTATTTGATCATTTTTGAGTTTAAATAAGTAAAATCATATTTTTTCAGAAAGTTAAAATAACTTTTTATTTTATTGGAAATTAATTTCCTAATTTTGATTTTAATAATCTGTCTACGATCTGTTGTTTTTAAAGGCAAATTTGTATTATATAACTGATTCCATTCAATAATCCTTTATCAAAACAATTATATTAACATACCAATCCTTATATTATATGGATATTCAACTTTTTAAATAAGTAAAAACAATTATTTACTTATATTTTCAATTTTACCCTTGCTTTTATTCGTAAATAAGAGTAGAGTTATACTTGTAAGTTAGGGAAAGCATTTACATTTATTAAGGTGGTAATTATATATGAATAAAATTATTATTAGCAAGTTAAACAATGACGAAAATAAGATTGAATGGCGTATTTCTAACAGTGAAACTGGACATTACTTAAATATTTCAATTTCCCGTGCATTAGAAGATGCTATGAAGAAAAAGCGTAATTTATCCTTTAACCGCTTTGAATCTGAACAAATTAACAATTTGTCTCACTTAGTTACAAACATTCAAGAAGACTATGTTCTTAATATTGATGAATCCAATATTAGTTCTAGTTATTTACCATTAAGGGGTATCGACGCATTATCATATATGAAAACCGTCGAATAAGTGATTATAAGCATTAAATTAAGTTGTTATTTTAATACTTATCTTGGATATACTTAAGTATTCTTAATTGATTAAAGATTTGGCTGTCAACAATCTCTATTTTAATGATAGAGATTGTTTTTTTGTTAAATATTTTACAGTTGCATTGTTTTTGGCTAATTAAATATTTAAATTCTCTTATTATTCCTTTGTATTCTTGCTATCTCTACTTTTTAGGTTTATATTAATTCTAGTTATTTTTCGAAAGGAATGGTTACATGTATTACAATGCAGCTCTAGTTTTAGAAGGTGGTGCAATGCGTGGCCTCTATACTTCTGGCGTTCTAGATACCTTTTTGGAACATGATATTCAATTTGATTGTGTTATTGGAGTTTCTGCAGGGTCTCTAAATGGTGCTAATTTCGTTTCAAAACAATATCAAAGAACTTATAATGTAAATGTTAAATACCGTAAAGATCATGACTATATCTCTTTAGCACGCCCTTTTAAGCATGAAAGTATTATTAACTTAGATTTCTTATTTGATGATCATGGATTAGATTGGCATAATTTCGATAATAAAGCTTATTTAAAGTCTGAAACTGATTTTATTGTTGTAGCTACTTCTCTAGAAAGCGGAAAAGCTGTGACGCTACGTAATCCCCAACCTGGCCAAGACTTAATTGATGCTTTAGAAGCTTCTTCATCTATGCCTTTCATCTCAAAGCCACATAATACTTCTAAAGGACTTTGTCTAGATGGTGGTATTGCTAACTCTATCCCTTTTGATATCGCTCAAAAAATGGGTTTTCAAAAAATTGTAGTTGTTCGTACTCGTCCACGTGATTATCGCAAAAAGCCTACTAGTTTTGCTTTAAAACGCCTCTACAGTAATAGCTTCAAGGAATACCCAGAATTCGTTAAAACGGCTATCAGACGCCCTGAAATGTATAATCATTCTGTTGAAGTTTTAAATAAACTTGAACACAACGACGAAATTTTTTGTTTAGCACCCAAGGATCCAGTTAAAGTTGGTAGGCTTGAACACAATACTAAAAAGATGACTGAACTCTATAATATAGGTAGAAATGATGCTGAAAGTAATCTTGAAGCAATGCTTAACTATCTTCAAAAAAGTGAACCCCTATATGACTAAAAATACATTTTAAAACTAAAAAACATGGTATCTACTTAGCAAAACTAAGCGATACCATGTTTTTATTTTATATTTGCCAATTTAGCTAGCTTGGTTGTTGATCCAAAGTATTAATGCCTGGATACCAATCTTTATATCCTTGATATCTATCTACTTCTAGCAGTTTTTCAGCATTTTTTACTCTTTCTGGCGTAGGAGGCTCAACACCTTCAAGACGATATCTGATACCCATTTCATGATACTTATGAACGCCCATTGTATGATAAGGTAATACTTCAAATTTTTCGACATTATGAAGATTTTCCTTAACATACTCGCCCAATTGTTTCAAGTATTCATCATTATCCGTGATGCCTGGGATAAGGACATGACGAATCCAAACAGGTTTCCCTATGCTAGAAAGATATTCGCACATATCCAAAATATTATCATTTGGGAATCCGGTTAATCTCTTATGTTCGTCCGAATTAATATGCTTGATATCAACTAATAGAATGTCGGTATAGTCCATTAACTCATTGAACTTACTAAACCAAGGTTCTCTTCTTGTAAATGGCTGTCCACAAGTGTCCAAACAAGTGCTAATACCTTCTTCCTTGCACATCTTGAATAACTCTAGTGCAAAATCTATTTGCAATAGAATTTCACCACCTGATAAAGTTATTCCACCTTTGTCGCCCCAAAAGCTACGATAAGGAAGTGCCTTATTTAGAACTTCTTCAGTCGTCATTTGTGAACCTACCCTTGTTTTCCAAGTGTCCGGATTGTGACAGAATTTACACCTCATATGGCAACCTTGCATAAAAGCGACAAAACGTATACCTGGTCCATCGACAGCCCCAAAAGTTTCCAAAGAATGTACATAGCCTACGACATGACCGTCTTTAGTTGGAACTGGATTCAATAAAGGATTAGCACTCATTCTCTCCACCTACTCTCTTCTAAATATTACATTGAAGTATGGAAGGTTCTTGCAATAACGTCATCTTGTTGTTCTTTAGTTAGATCAGCAAAGTATACACAGTAACCTGAAACACGAATTGTTAATGTTGGATACTTCTCTGGATGTGCTTGAGCATCTAATAAAGTATCTCTATTGAATACATTAATATTCAAATGATGACCATCTTTTCTCATATAGCCTCCGATCATGTTTACTAATGTATCTTCTTGCATCTTTTCATCATGACCCAATGTTGTTGGTGTTACAGCAAATGTATTAGAAATACCATCTGTAGCATACTTGTATGGTAATTTAGCAACAGATAATAATGATGCTAAAGCACCTGTTGTATCTGCTCCGTATGCTGGGTTAGCACCTGGTGCAAATGGTTCACCCTTTTGACGACCATTTGGAGTAGTACCTGTGTTCTTACCATAAACAACATTTGAAGTAATTGTAAGAACGGATGTTGTTAACTTAGCTCCACGATATAGATGATGCTTGCTCATCTTAGTAAATAGTTCCTTAACAAGCCATGCAGCAATATCGTCAACACGATCATCATCGTTACCATAACGAGGGAAGTCATGATCTGCTTTAAAGTCAACAGCAATACCATCTTCGTCACGAATTACTTTAACATGTCCGTACTTGATAGCTGAAATTGAGTCAGCAGCAACAGACAATCCAGAAATACCTGTAGCAAAGCTACGATCTACTAATGTATCTTTCAATGCCATTTGTGCTGATTCATAGTAATACTTGTCATGCATGTAATGAATTGTGTTCAAAGCATTTACATAAATATCAGCAATCCATTCCATCATGTCATCGAATTTCTTCATGAATTCATCGTAGTCAATGTATTCTGAGCTAATTGGTTCGTATGCAGGACCTACTTGTTGTTTTGTAAGTTCATCCTTACCACCATTGATAGCATACAATACAGCCTTAGCTAGATTTGCACGAGCTCCGAAGAATTGCATACCATTTGCAATTGGTTGTGCAGATACACAGCAAGCAATGCCATAGTAGTCTGTTCCCCATGTCTTCATCATTAAGTCATCGTTTTCGTATTGAATTGTAGAACTTGCAATAGATACACTTGCAGCATAGTGCTTAAATGATTCAGGCAAACGATCAGACCAAAGTAATGTGATATTTGGTTCTGGTGCGGCACCCATATTATGCAATGTATTTAAGAAACGATATGATGTCTTAGTTACATGGTGACGTCCATCTAAGCCCATACCAGCAATTGATAATGTTGCCCAGATAGGGTTACCTGAGAATAGTGAGTTGTAAGCTGGTGTACGAATGAAGCATACCATTCTCAATTTCATTGTGAATTGGTCAATTAATTCTTGTGCTTCTTTTTCAGTTAAAATACCACGCTTCATATCACGTTCAATGTAAATATCGATGAATGAATCGATACGACCAATAGACATAGCAGCACCATTTTGTTGTTTAATAGATGCTAAATATCCAAAGTATAACCATTGAATTGCTTCTTTAGCTGTTGTAGCTGGTTTGGAAATGTCATAGCCATAAGACTCAGCCATAATCTTCATATCATTTAAGGCTTTGATTTGATCAGAAATCTCTTCACGCATTTGGATTATGTCGTTAGTCATCTCACCATCGCCACAATTTTCCAAATCTTTTTTCTTTTCTTCGATTAAACGATCAATACCATACAATGCAACACGTGGGAAGTCACCAATCAAACGGCCACGACCATATGCATCTGGTAGTCCAGTGATAATCTTGTTGTGGCGAGCTTTCATGATTTCGCTTGTGTATGCATCAAATACACCTTGGTTATGTGTCTTAGATAGCTTTTCAAATACGAAGTCTGTTTCTGGATCAATCTTAAATCCATAAGCTTCCAAAGCACCTTTAGCCATTCTGATACCACCATATGGCATAAGTGCACGTTTCATAGGTTTATCTGTTTGTAAACCAACAATCTTTTCTAATGACTTGTCTAAATAACCTGGTTTATGAGATGTAATTGTTGATACTACTTTTGTATCAGCTTCAAGAGGTCCACCATGTGCACGTTCTTTTAATTTTAAGTCGATTAATTTATCGTTTAACTTCGTTGTAGCTTCGGTTGGTCCTTCAAGGAAAGATTGATCTCCATCATATGGAGTGAAGTTATCTTGAATAAATTCACGAATATCAATTTCTTCTTTCCATTCTTTTCCTCTAAATCCTTCCCAAGCATCTTTTACATCAACGTTTTGCATTTGAGTCTTTTCAACCATACCCAAAGCCTCCTTTGTGATTTTTAAGAAAACGTTTTCTACACTGTTAATACTACACCTTAGTTAAATTAAATTCAATGAAAAATCGTTAACAATGTTTTTTATTTTCAAAAAATATTATAAACGCTATCATTTATTTTAATCATTATAAATGTTAATATGACAATATTTTTGACAACAGTTTATAAACTTTAAAAATGTGATTTATGTATCAAAATATAAATTTCATTAATTTTATTTTAGAATTTCTTAAAATTACAAAAAAAGACCCTATACCCAATAAAATTTAGGTATAGGACCTTTAAAAGTATCTATACTGACGCCCCTAAAATAAAGGTAACTAACGTCGTTAACAATCCGGTTATAACATTTCGTAAAATTGTTTTGCTAGTTGAAACCTCAGAGTTGTGTGTACAAACTACTGCATTAATTGATAATGAGGCAATCATCGCAATTAATGTAAATACCACGCGATGTTCTGGTCTTGCTAGAATCATCGTCAATAATGGAATCATTGCCCCAATTATAAATGAGCAGAAAGAACTGGCTGCAGCATGAAACGGCATTAAGATATCGTTCTTTTGCAATTTTATCGGACAATTTTCACAGTCTTCATTTTCCAACTGACTTTGTCTTTCCATTGTTTTTTCTTGAATATCTCTTTGGGTACTTACAGATATCCATTCTCCACCAGCCATTGAACAAGCTCCAGCTAGCATGCCAGACAAACCACTGATTAAAAGGGTCTTACTATTAAGATTAGCCCCTGCAGCACCTAACACGATTCCAGATACTGAAATAATCCCATCATTGGCACCTAAAATACTAGCCCTTATAACATTTAAGCTATCCCAAAAAAAATTAGTCTTAACTTTCAATACATACGTAACTTTCAATTTGTACACTTCCTCACGAAATATAAAAATAATACCGTTTTTATATACATATTTAAATTATATAAACCGCTTTCATTACGATTAAATTATACATCATATGAGTAATTAGTACTAATTTAGCAAAATTTATAATTATATACATGTTTCACAATAATATAAAAAAGCATACTTAAAAAGCATGCTTTTTTATAATTAACCTACACTACCATCCATTTGATACTCAATCAATCTATTCAATTCGACTGCATATTCCATTGGTAGTTCTTTAGTAAATGGTTCAACAAATCCCATAATAATCATTTCAGTAGCCTTTTCTTCAGAAATACCTCTACTCATCAAATAGTAAAGCTGATCTTCAGAAATTTTAGAAACTTTAGCTTCATGTTCCATTGAAACATTACTATTTAATACTTCATTAAATGGAATTGTATCACTTGAAGACTCATCATCCATAATGATAGTGTCACATTCAACGTGCGCAAACGAACCATCACTATCTCTATTAAACCTTACATACCCACGATAGTCAGCAATTCCTCCATCTTTACAGAGAGATTTTGATACAGTTGACGAATATGTATTCTTAGCATTATGAATCATTCTTGCACCAGTATCAGAGTCAATACCTTTGCCCGCAAATGCAATAGATAACATATTTCCATGTGCACCTTCACCATCTAAATAGATACTTGGATATTTCATAGTTACTTTAGAACCAAGGTTACCGTCTACCCATTCCATAGTAGCATTTTCCAAAGCTCTGGCACGTTTTGTTTCCAAACTATATACGTTGTTGGACCAGTTTTGGATTGTTGTATAACGGCAATAAGCATCCTTCAAAACATTTACTTCAACAACTGCCGCATGTAAGGAATCTTGTGAATAATTAGGAGCTGTACAACCTTCTACATAGTTAACACTAGCACCTTCATCGACAATGATTAGTGTTCTTTCAAATTGTCCTGAATTTCCGGCATTAATTCGGAAGTAACTTTGAATAGGTGTTTCAACTTTCACTCCCTTAGGCACATAAATAAATGTTCCTCCAGACCAAACAGCAGTATTAAGCGCGGCCATCTTATTATCATCTGCTGGTATTAACTTTCCAAAATATTCTTTTACTAATTCCGGATATTCTTGAACTGCAGAATCTGTATCCATAAATATGATACCTTTTTTGGCAAAATCTTCTTTCATATTATGGTAAACAACTTCTGATTCATATTGAGCAGAAGAACCAGCTAAATATTTACGTTCAGCTTCTGGTACGCCTAAGCGATCAAAGGTATCTTTAATTTCTTGTGGAACATCTTCCCATTTTCTAGCTACTGTATCAGTATCACGTCTAAAATAATTAATATGATCTAAATCCAATTCTGACAAATCTGGTCCAAAATTAGCCATCTTCAAAGTCTTGTACTTTTCATAAGCAGCCAATCTAATATCCAACATCCATTCAGGTTCATTTTTAGCTTTAGAAATATTTCTTACAACTTCTTCACTAAGACCTTCACCAGTTGTATATATTGGTTCAATATCATCTTTAAAGCCATATTTATATTGGCCACCAATGTCTTTTATATCTTCACTAATCATTCTTTTCACCCTTTCCTTCATACTTCTCAATAAGTTGATAAATTGCCTTCCATGATAACATTGCGCATTTAATTCGAGCTGGGAATTGTTTAACCCCTTCTAAAATTATTGCCTCACCTAAAACTTTTCTATCAGGTTTTACTTCTTTTGTAATCATATCGGAAAATGACAATACCATGTTTTTTATTGTATCGAAGTCTTTATTTAATACTTCATTTGTCATAATACTTGCGGATGATTGAGAAATTGTGCAACCATAGCCATCAAAAGCAATATCTTTTATCTTATTATCCTCAATTAATGCAGTTAAGGTAATAACATCGCCACAAGTTGGATTTCTCAATTCAACTTCAACACTTTTATTTTCTAATTTACCTTTATGTCGTGGATGGTTAGCTTCTTCTAAAATTGCTTGTCGATATAAATTATTTAAATTACTCATATTTGGAAAAATTCCTCTACTTTCTTTAGAGAATCTACTAATTTGTCGATTTCTTCATAAGTATTATAAAAATAGAAACTTGCTCTCAAAGTAGCACTCACACCTAACCAATCCATAAGTGGTTGTGCACAATGGTGACCAGCTCTAACTGCAATTCCATCAGCATCTAAAAAAGTTGCTACATCGTGGGGATGAATACCTTTCAAATTAAAGGATACTACTCCACATCTTTGATCAGGATCTTTGGGACCATAAATTTCAATAGTCTTAATATTAGCTAACTTTTCAAGTGCATACTTTTGTAAGTCCTCATCGTTCCGAGCCACATTTTCCATTCCGATTTCTTCCAAATAATCAATCGCTGCACCAAGACCTAGTACACCTTCAATATTTTGCGTTCCACCTTCAAAGTTCCAAGGAATCTCTTTGAATGTTGATTTTTCAGTTGTTACACTGTCAATCATTTCTCCACCATATTCTAAAGGATGCATTTTTTCTAAGAGTTCATACTTTCCCCATAGAACACCAATTCCAGTAGGTCCTAACATCTTATGTCCCGAAAATACATAGAAGTCTGCCTCTAAATCTTGCATGTCTACCGGCAAATGTGGTACAGATTGAGCACCATCAACTACTAAAATTGCATTACTTTGATGAACAATAGCTGCAATTTCTTTAATTGGATTAATTGTTCCTAAAACGTTAGAAACATGAGTAACTGCTACAATCTTTGTTTTATCAGTAATCTTTTGCTTTAAATCGTCTAAATCAAGTTTGCCTTCTTCAGTTAAAGTTACATACTTTACCTTTAGATTCTTTTCTTGTGCAATTGCTTGCCATGGAACAATGTTACTGTGATGCTCCATATAGGTGGTAACAATTTCATCGCCTTCATGTAAGTTATATCTAACATAACCTTGTGCTATCCAGTTCAAACTTTGAGTTGTTCCCTTGGTAAAAAGTACTTCCTCATCGCGATAAGCATTAATAAAATTTGCCACTTTATGTCTTACATTTTCATATTTATCAGTTGTTTCGACTGCTAAATTGTAGACACCACGATGAATATTACTATTGTAATTATTATAGTAGTCAGCAATTTCGTCAATTACTTGCTTAGGCTTTTGCGAAGTAGCTGCACTATCTAAGTAAGTTAAAGGCTGATCGTTCATTTTAGTTTCTAAAAGAGGAAAATCTTTTCTTAAATCACTAGTTTTCTTCATCATAACTTACCTTTCTTTCAATCAATTCACTAAACTCATTGCGAATTTCTTTCAAAGGTATTTCATCTAAAACAGGAGCTAGGAAACCTCTAATTACTAATTTTTCAGCTAAACGTTTTTGTAAGCCACGACTCATTAAGTAATATAATTGTTCAGGATTTACACGACCAATACTTGCCGCATGTCCTGCAGTAACATCATTATCATCAATTAGCAAAATTGGATTAGCATCCCCTCTAGCTTGTGGAGATAACATTAAAATACGACTTTCTTGTTGTGCATCAGAGCCTTTACTTCTCTTCATTACATGTCCAATGCCGTTGAAAGTTAGTTCGGATGCATCTAAAGCAACACCATGTTGTAAGATATGGCCGATCGTATTCTTTCCAATATTTGTAACTCGTGTATCAATTCCTTGAATTTGATCACTTGTTGAAATACCTACGACTTTTAATTCAGCATGAGAGCCATCGCCAACTAAATCAGAATCAAAATCACCGATTGTTAAACCAGAATTCATCATACCCATTGCCCAGTCAATCTTGGAATCTCTTTGTAAGTATCCACGACGATTCATATAGGCAGTTGTGTTCTTACTTAAATTATCGACACTAGCAAAGTGAATTCGACTTCCATCACCAGCGATAACTTCAACTACGATGTTAGCTGTATTTTTCTTATCACCATCTGTTTTTAAACGTTCTACATAAGATAGTGAACTATTTGCTTCTGTAACAATTAGTACATGATGAACATAATCTTCCTCAACTCGTGAATTTTGAATATATTCGCATGTTAATGGTGTTTCTAAGTCTACATTTTTAGGTACATAAACCAAAACTCCACTTTGAAGATTTGCTACATGTTCTGCTAACAGGCGATTATCGTCCATTTTTAATCCTTTTTCCATAAAGTATTTCTTCATAATGTCTTCATGATTAATCAAAGCATCTTCAAAGTCTTCGACAATTACACCCTTATCAAGAAATTCTGATGGTAACTTAATTTGTGCCTTATTACTAGCATATTGATAGACATCAGCGTTAGTATCAAATTTAGGTTGATCATCAATTACACTCGTCCCATCAACATTTATATCCCAGTCATGATACTTAATTTTTTGGAAACTAGGCAATTTAGTAGTTTCAATTAATTGTTTAGCTTCATTTCGCTTAGCTCTAAACCATTCGGGCTCTTTTCGAAGTTCAATCAATTCATCTATGGATAATTGTTTCATTGTATAAGCCCCCTAAGCATTTTCATCAACTAATTTAATATCTAGACCAAGTTCATCACGAAGTTTTGCGTATCCTTCTTTTTCCAAACGAATTGCCAAATCTGGGCCACCAGTTTTGACAAGTTGACCATCCATCATAACATGTACATAATCTGGAACGATGTAGTTCAAGAGTCTTTGATAGTGAGTAATAATCAAAGATCCAAAATTATCGCCACGCATTTGGTTGACACCACGAGAAACAACTTTAAGTGCATCAATATCTAGTCCAGAGTCAATTTCATCTAATATTGCGAATTCAGGTCTGATCATCATCATCTGCATAATTTCATTACGTTTCTTTTCACCACCAGAAAAGCCTTCGTTTAAATATCTATCAGCCATTTCTTCAGACATATCCAATGTTTCTAATGTTTCATCTAAACGTTTGATGAAATCCATTAAAGGAATCGGATCATCTTTGGGACGACGAGCATTGATCGCACTCTTAACAAATTCTGCATTAGTTACTCCTGGAATTTCTTGTGGATATTGCATCGCTAAAAATAGTCCCATTCTAGCACGTTCATCAACTGGTAAATCAATGATACTTTTACCATTCAATAAAATATCTCCCTTTGTAATCTTGTAAGCAGGATCTCCCATAATAGTTGAAGAAAGTGTTGATTTCCCAGTACCATTCGGACCCATAATTGCATGAATTTCACCAGTCGACATCTTTAAATTAACGCCCTTTAAAATTTCCTTTCCTTCAACAGTTACATGTAAATCTTTAACTTCTAATACTGACATTTAAATCACCACTATAAAATAGTTACCTTTCCTGGAATTTTCTTATCAATAACATTATAAGACAAATTACTTAACTTAACGATTGGATTTAAGTATTTTTACAATATATTCCCTTAAATTTATTTGTAATTAAGTAATAATCTTTATAATAAGTTTACAAATATAGAATAACGCTTACATATAACATAATCAATACTCTTATACAAATTATTTAGCGCAACTTAAAAACTCGCCTAGAAATCATTCTAGACGAGTTCTTACCTATTTAATATAAGCGTATTTGTAGTTCCATTGTGTACCTGCAGTATTTTGAATAATACCCTTTACTTTGGTATTTTGCATATAAGATGTTGTTTGTTGATATAGAGGCGTTACCCCTTGATCAGCATTAAAGATTCGAGCTGCTTTTACTAAATCTTCCCAACGCTTATTAGCATCATTGGCATCTTCATTTTGCGCTTTTTCAATTAAAGCATCATATTCTTTATTAGAATATTTTCCATAATTGTACGAAGTTCCTGTAACTGGAATTTGCATGAATGTGATTGGATCTTTGAAGTCTCCACCCCAACCTGATACATAAATATCATAGTTACCTTTGCGAGCTTTAGATAATGCACTATTTCCAGGAATGTTTTGCACAGAAATCTTAATTCCCGGTAGTACCTTTGTATATTGTGATTGTAAATATTGAGTTAAGGCATCATTATTAGCCATTTCATTAGAAGCTAAAATTGTGAAATTTAAATTCTTTTCACCAATTTCTTGTAATCCCTTCTTCCAATATTTCTTAGCTAATTTTTCATTATAATCAACCGTATTATCTACTTTTTGTTCTTCTGCGAAATCTTTACCTGTGCTTGGATTAGAAGCTAAATCAGATGCTACAAATCCAGTTGGTACATTAGAGCCATCACCGAAGACTTTCTTTGTAAGTGTCTTTCTATCGATTGCTAATGATAGAGCTAACCTAATATTTTTATTATTTAGTGCTTTACGATTTACTTCATTAGAATCATTAAAGTTGTAGTCTAGATACGCAACGTAAGAATAAGAGTATTGTTTGAATTCTGGCTTGTTATGTAAATTCTTAACTTGTTCACTAGATAATGGTGTTAAATCTAACTTGCCTTGTTGGAATAATTGATAGCCTGTATTGGTATTCTTAACTACTTGATAATTAATCTTTTGTAGTTTCACTACTTTTTTATCCCAATATTGATTGTTCTTTACAAATGACCATTTATCCGAAGTACCATTCCAATCTTTAACTTTAAATGGTCCTGAATACACCATGTATTTAGAATTAGTTCCATATTTCTTACCATACTTTTGTACTACTTTTTCATTTTGTGGTCCAAATAATGGATATGTCATTAAGACTTTAAAATATGATATAGGTCTATCTAATGTAATAACAACCTTATTATCACCTTCAGCCTTTATCCCTAACTTATCAGCTGACATTTTACCCTCATTAATAGCTTGAGCATTCTTTACATCATAGAACAAATAAGCATATGGCGAAGCTGTCTTAGGATCAATTGTTCTTCTCCAGGAATATACAAAATCTTGAGCAGTAATCTTATCACCGTTACTCCACTTTGCATCTCTCAAAGTAAAAGTCCATGTTTTGCCATCTTGTGAAACCTGACCACTCTTAGCTAGTCCAGGGGTTACTTTACCATCTTTACCTAGTCGATAAAAGCTTTCAAAAACATTTCCTGTTTGACCATAACCAGTAGATTTAGAAATATCAATAGTATCTAATGGTCCAGTTGTACTTAAATTTAAAATTTGTTTAGAATTTTCACTAGTAGATTTTCCACATGCAACTAACAAAACTGCGGTTAAACTTATAAATATTCCAGTAATAATTGCTTTAATTTTTTTCATCTTTATTTTCTCCTTTATGTAAGATGTGTTTTTAATCTATAAACAGTTCATCATCCATCCTTCCAGATAAACAAAAAGGACTTGCAACTCCAAAAAATTAGAATCGCAAGTCCAGTTATTATTATCTCATATAATCTAACTGATTAAATTAATCTGCATCGGTACCGATAATAAATATATACAGTTTAATCCAATCTTGGAAGTGTGAATCTAATTTTCTGCATGCCAAAATCCATGTTGCCTACTGGACAACATGTTACTAAACAACAACATTGTGTATTGATAAATTTTGACATAATATTCACACTCCTCTCATTTCTTTAATCAAATCATATAACCTTACTATACTTTTGTCAATAAATTTTAATTATAAGTTTGCATTTTCTAATTTTTGGCAAAAATAATATTACTTATTTAATAAACTCTCTGATTCAGCTAAATTACTTGCTCGTTCCAATTTAGAATCATTTAAATCATCTATCATTTCTAAAATATAATGATTTATTCTATATGTTTCCTTTCAATTATTATCTATTTAAATGTATGGTCCAAGTTAAATGGAATAAAAAAACAACATCCCCGTCAACAACGAGGATGTCTTCGATTGTGGTATGTAGAACCTTACTGAGAATGACTAAGTTATCCAAACTAGGTAGTGAGCTACCAGATAACCATTTATAAATGGATTGCGGATTCTCAAATCCCATAACTGATTGAATATCACGTACACTGTACCCATTGTTTTTGAATAAACTTTTTAGATTAGCACCAGTTTTTTCTGAATTTATCGAAATATACATTGGCTCCACGAAATCACCTCAATTTAATTATACATACCTCGAACATTTAATACCAAAAATAGCCAACGCAAAATTTGCATTGACTAAAAATTATGTAAACCGACGCGTATTGGCTTACGTGGGATACTCTTGTATCTGGACTTATTAGACTACTGAATCAGACTAGCACATCATGGCTAGCAACTTCCACGATCTAGTCCGCATTTCAAGTTCAGGGCATAGACCTTTTCCTATCCAATTTTCACCAAACATGTGCAATGTTCCAATTAATGTAATATTGTCGATTTTGGCTACTCAAACCTTACTCGTCAGTTATAGTTACGTTACCACAACTTCACGACACGAATTCTTAATTGATATTCTTCTTTGGTTCCTAAGGTAATCAGCCTTAATTAACTGAAGATGGCATATTGCGAATCCCTGACGGCAAGTGTCTTAGTTTCAGATATGAGTCCCCTTGCTTCTCTCTACACAACTTTTTTCGTTGCTCCCAATTAGTACTACCTAAGTGGAAATTAGAAAAAATAAACGTATCCGTATATTTCGTCATAGTAGTTATTAAGAGACGTATGGCTAGGCGGCTTGTCACACCTTATCCACTAGCTTCATCGGTACACTTATATACTAACAAAGCTTAGGTCATTAAACTATAAACTGTTAGGTTAATTTTTGCGATTTCGACATAGGACCAATTTCTTAATTTATGCAAAACAAACTTTGATATCGCTTTATTTGCATAAATTTTAGAATTTCTCCTGTGTCTATATCTAAAAATTTAATATTTTACTGTTAAAAAAGACACCAGATTTCTCTAGTGTCTTCATCAATTATTCAACTCTAATATTTTCTAACCTAAAAATTCAAAAACATCTTTGCGGTCATATAGCTTAAATACTTTTTCAAATAAGAATTGACCAACAAGTGACGCAATAACTGGAATAACTAACCATGCTAGCAATGCTGCGACAACGCCTAGGCCTTTTTCAATTGATGCTAATGGTCCTACTAAACCTACTAAACCAAAACCACCGGAAGCAGGAGAACCTGAAATTGACATCAAAGCTACAGGAACTGCAGAAATTATTGCTGTAAAGAAACATGGTACTAAGATAATTGGACGTCTAAATAAGTTAGGCATCATCATCTTCATCGCACCTAAGGCAATCGCGATTGTTACCCCTGGCTTGTTAACTTTCCATGAGTTTACTACAAGTACAAGTGTTGTTGCAGCAACTCCCATTGCAGCAGCACCAGCAGCTAAGCCGTTAACTTGGATAGCCATTGCAATCGCTACTGTTGAAATTGGAGAGATAATTAACACTGCAAAAGAGCAGGCAATTAAAATACACATTAAAACTGGTTGTAATTCTGTAAATGTGTTAATCACATTACCAATTGCGGAAGTTATCGCTGTAACATATGGATACATATAGAATCCAATTAAGCCAGCACCTGCTCCTACTACAATTGGTGTTAAAACGATTGCTACTGATCCAAATTTATCGCCTATCAACAGAATTAATCCAACTGCAATCGCTGCTGTTAACATAGTATTAATAATATCCCCTGTTCCAGCACCTACATAAGCTCCTGTCTTATTCAACGCTGGAAAGTATTTAATTACGCCAGAACCTACAAATGCGGCTCCACCAACTACGGTCATCTTCATGCCATCAAAGCCAAACTTTTGAGCAATCAATGTACCAATAATTAAAGGTGTTCCTAATTGGAAAATAATTGCTGCTTGTCCTAAATGTACGGCAAAAGGATTAGTGCCGAACATCTTGAGGATAGCGGCAAGAACAGCATTAGGAATTAAACCAACTATAATTCCGATGGCAGTACCGCCTAAAACACGATCAATGAAAACTTTGGGTGTAATCTTTGTTGTTTCCAAATTCGTCACCTTCTTTATGTAAAATATACATATATTATAAGTGACGTTGTGAGCAATGTAAATATATTTTTCTTTAGTTTCTTTACTTCATTAGAAGAAAGTGTAAAAAATTAATTAAATTTAACCTTTATATTTAAGTATTCTGTTATAATAAATGGTATACTATATATTGTAAAGGTTATCATACACACAAGGAGGTATTTTTTATGGTTTCAATCAAAATGTTTGGTGTTCGTGATGAAGAACGTCCAATGGCTGAAAACTGGGCAAAGGAACACAACGTTAAAATTGATATGACTAGTGACATCCTTACATCTGATACTATCGATGAAGTTAAGGGTTTTGACGGTCTAACTTTAATGCAGGTAGCAGAAGTTACAGATGACTTATATCCTAAATTGAAAGAATTTGGTATCAAACAAATCGCACAACGTAGTGCTGGTTATGATATGTACAATTTAGATGCTGCTAAAGAAAATGGCATTATTATTACTAACGTGCCTAGCTACTCCCCAGAATCAATTGCTGAATACACTGTAACTACAGCATTGAACTTAGTACGTAAATTCCCATTAATTGAAAAACGTGTTAAAGAACATAATTTCTCATGGGAACCTGAAATCAGAGGTCGTGTTATCGGCGATATGACAGTTGCTGTTATCGGAACTGGTCGTATTGGTTACCATGTAGCTAAAATCTTCCATGGTTTTGGTGCTAAAGTTGTCGGCTATGATCTATATCCTAGTGACAAATTAGACGGTATCTTAGAATATCGTGATTCCGTAGAAGATGCTATCCGCGATGCAGACATTATTTCTTTACATATGCCTGCTTTCAAGGAAAACCATCACATGTTTAACTACGAAATGTTCAAGAAATTCAAATCTAACGCTGTATTAGTTAACATGGCTCGTGGTGCTTTAATTGATACAGAAGATTTATTGAAAGCTTTAGACGATGGCCTTTTAGCTGGAGCTGGTCTTGATGTTTACGAACACGAAGGTCCATTAGTTCCTATTGACCTAACTGGAAAAGATATTGAAGACGAAACATTCAAGAAAGTACTTGAATCTGATAAGATTATCTACTCACCACACGTAGCATACTACACTGATGAAGCTGTTAGAAACTTAGTTGAAGGTGGTTTAAATGCTACTTTGGAAGTATTGGAAACTGGCAATGCTTCAACACGTGTAAACTAATTAGTTTAATCCTAATAAAAACCTCTGAGAATCCATCTCAGAGGTTTTTTGTTATACTTACTATAAGTTATTTATATTTTCATCACCATATAGACTTTCCCAGTCATTTCTAAAATCTACCACAGCTTGAGAAATAGATGGCATCTTAAAAGCAGATGCTACAATATCAGGACCAACTGTTACAGCTTGAGCACCATTGCTTAATGCTTCATTTACTTGTGCTACATTATGGAAACTTGCAGCTAAAATTTTAGTATTACTATTATCTAAGTTAATTCTTTTAGCTAGATTTCTAATAACCTCAGCTGAATCAATATTTTGATTTAACATTCTATTATAGTAAGGAGCCAAGTAGTCAGCACCAACATTAATTGCTTGATAACCTTGAAATTCCGTATAAATTGCGGTTGCTGTTACCCTAATTCCTTCAGCCTTTAGTTTTTTCATGACTTCTAACCCATCTAAAGTAGTTGGAACTTTAATATATACATCCTTGCCTACTTCATCTACAATTTTGTGAGCTTCATCTATCATTCCAGATACAGAAGGTGCTACAACTTGTACGTGGAGTTCTCTTTCATCTCCAATAATTTCCTTTATTTTTTTTAGATGTACGAATAAATCATCGCCTACTCCAGCTTTTTTTAGGATCGTTGGATTAGAAGTTACTCCTTTAACATTTAATTTATCACAGTAATATTTAATCTTTTTCAAATCAACTGTATCTAATAAAAATTCCATATCTATTTTGTCCTTTCATGCTAAAAAAGCATAGAGAAACCTCAACGCTCCCTATGCTTCCCTAATTTATTTTATAATAGCAATTTTTGTACCTTCATTAATTTCAGGATATTCCTTTTCTTCTACGTACATTGATCCTGGTAATGTAGCAGTTTTATCTCCTGTGAAATTAATAGCTATATGACCTAAGTTCTTCAAGTTAGTTTGAACTTCGTTACCTACTGCTGTTATTTTATATTTTTCATCGTCAATTTGTAAAGTCATGCCTGCCTTTATTTCGCCAGATAATTCGTTTACTTTAATGATGTAGCAAGATGGTCTAAGCGCATCTGGAGCACCTTCACCAAATAAGATAACCATTTTAATTTCCTTGAAATTCTTAGCTTCTTCACCAATTTCTATAACTTCTGTTTCGTAAAGTTTAGTCTTTTTCTTTTGTAAGAACATAATAAATCACACCTCATCATCAATTCATTTTTTACTTTTATTTTCCTGAATATAATCCAAAACTAGCTAACCATGCTACAAATACTCGAGGTAAACCGTTTAAGAAACGTGAGTACAATACAGATGTAACCCCAACTTCAACTGTTTCTGGCTTAGCTTCTTCAAGACCTAAACCAACAGGAATGAAGTCACAAGCATTTTGAGTATTGATAGCGAACAATGCTGGTAATGCATATTGTGGAGGAATATGACCTTTACCAATTTCAACACCAATTAGAGTACCGATAACTTGGGCGATTACAGCACCTGGTCCAAGTAATGGTGATAAGAATGGCAATGAACAAATGAAACCTAAAATCATCAAGCCCCAAACGTTACCTGCAAGAGGTACCATGATTTTAGCGAACCAGTTACCAATACCGGAACCCATGATAATACCGATTAGCAAAGCAACGAATGCCATAAATGGAATAATTGTATTCAAAACTGTTTGTACTGATTCCTTAGCAGCTTGGTTAAATGTAGCAACAACTTTACCTACACCAATACCAATCTTAGCGATAAATCCGCCACCATGACCTTGTTGTGTCAACGTCTTAGAAGTATCTATTCCGTCTTCTTTATCAGCTGCAGTTTCTTCTTTGGTAGCCTTTTCATTTTGTTGCTTAACAATTGCTTCTGCATCTTCAGCATTTACTAATGAAATTTGTTTTGGAGTTACAGCAGATACATATAATTCTGGAGTAATGTATTTAGCTAACGGACCACTCTTACCTGTTGGAAGAACATTTACTGTCAAAATATTTTTACTTGGGTAAATACCACAACGTAAAGTACCACCACAGTCAACAATTGCTAATGCGATTTCTTCATCAGGAATTGCTGTCTTAAACCCATCAATAGCTTCCATACCTGTTAATTCAACAATTGTATCAACAATATCTGGTCTGTTACCACCTGTTACATAAACTACTTTATGTTTTTCTTCTGTTGGTGTTACAACGATTGGACCACCCCAACCACCTGAGCCTTTTACGATTTTAATACTGTTCCATTTACTCATAGTTCATTACCTCCAATTAATCCACTGTCTTAGATAACTTAATTCCAGTTGTGCGACATACATAAGCAGTTGTAAAGTCAGTTACCCAACCACCAATGAAATTCATAACCAAACCTACTAATAAGTATCTAATAGCTAAGTCCATACTATTCAAACCTAATTTTTGTACACCTTGTGCGATACCCATCCATACAAACAATTCACCTGGATTGATGTGAGGGAATACCCCATTACTTGTATGACAGAATTGAGCTTGTGCAGCGTAGTAACTTGGCTTGTAGTATTCAGGTAAGAAACGAGCCATTGTAAAGGACATTGGATTACCTAACATAAATGCTGATAAGAATGGCAAAATTAGATAACGTGTAAAGATGTTCTTAGATGCTCCTCTAGCAATCTTATCCATCTTTTCTTCACCTAAGAATGCAATAATTGTATTCATTAAAACCAATAATAGCAATACAACTGGTACGATTGTCTTCATCCAACCAATGAATGTTTTTCCACCTGTTTCAAAGAGGTTCATAAAACCTGATGCAAGATTTACAACTATATCCATGAGATCATCTCCTAATTAAATTTCTTTGACATATTTACCTTCAAATTATTTGCCATTAAACCAATCTTCGTAAATAATGGCATGTTGAACACATTTACACTTGTATCGTAAGCACTTGCTGACAATTTTTGTGTCTTAAAATCAACAAAAGTTTTGTAAGCATTCAATAAACATTGTCTAGTCAATTTATTCATTCTCTTTAACTCTTGATAATCTGCAGCTAAAACCGCGATATTTTTACCTTCGAGTTTCTTCAATGTTCTAAATTTAGCAAACACTGTAACCCCTTGCATTAAACGGGCTTCTTTTATATTTCCATCATTATCTATCGCTATCAACATCAATGAACCTGAAAAGAAACGTTTAGGATTTTTACCAATCAGAATGCGATAAGGTCCTAGTAATCTTAGTTCACGATAATTTCTGGAAAAATTTTTAATTTGAAAGATTCCAAACAATCCTTGTAAGAGAAACGCCCCTACAACAATCAATCCTATTAAAATAATCATCTATATTCCCTCCGTTATCTGTGTTAATGGTAAATCCATGTCATATTCCAACAAATTATTATAAATTTCATCATATCCTGAAATCATAAAGATTAAGTCGTATACGTGAGACAGAATCTTACTCAATTTAGAGTTTAGATTTTGCGGTATACCTATTAAGAAAATAATTCTTACTTCTTTTCCTTGATATTTTACAGCTTTTGATAAGATGCCAACCGTCAATAATATTCTAGAATGATTAGATTTATCAACCATATGCGGAATTGCAATCCCATTTTGGAAGACATTACTCATTTTTTCTTCTCTTTTCTTCCAATCTAGCTTAAATCCTGGTAATAATTCACCTGTTGAAATTTCTGTATCAATTAAATTCTCCACAGCTTTCAAATAGGAAATTCTTTCTTCAAATCTTTGAATTCTAAATTTTACTTGTTGGCTACTAATTCCCGCCATAACTTGCGATAGAGTTACTTTGCTAACTAATTCGTCATTCTTAAAGATACTCTGAATTCTAACAATTGGAGTTGTAACATCTTTACTTTCAAGTGGTAAAGTTGAAAATACAATCAAGTAACGTTCAGATGATTTCTTGAAACTTTCACTACTCTTGAAAATATCCGCTTCAGTTGTTCCTTGAAAAGTTTCATTTAACCTACTAATAATCAAATTTTGAATACTTTTACTTACTTCACCAACAATCGCAACTTTATGATATTGAGGATTCCCTCTTTTTTCATCTTCTATTTCCATTTGATAATAAAGTGCTAAATAACCCAATTCTTTATCTGAAATCTTAATATGCAGTTTACTTTCTAATAAATTAACTGTCATAATAGCTAAATCTACTGCCACTGGATATTTTTCAACAATTTCTTGACTGAATAGATCATCATTTCTCATATATGTGGCACTTCTATTTATCATGAAAATTGAATGATACTTTATCTGTTCAAAGACTCGATTGTAATCAATATCTAGACTGATATTTTCCTTAACTTGACTAAAAATTTCTGCGAACAACTCATCTATCCACATCAAGCGTTTATTTATTCGTTCAGTATTTCTATTACTATAGTTGATATTCAGCGGTATCAATAGGAAACTTTTTTCTGCTTCTGTTATTTCCTCAGAATGTAAATACTTCTTCAATATAGATATAATTTCGTCATTTACTTTAGAACTAGTCAATTCATAATAACAGTCTGGAGTCGTTGAAATTTTTCTACCATGTTCATGTAAGAAGTTAAGTATTTTCAAATGTCTTATTATTAAATTACGTACTGTTTTACTTTTATCGTACTTTCTAACTAATTTGGTTATTTCCTGCTTTTCTTCAATTGCTAGTTTCTCGCCCAAATCATAGTAGTCACAAACAAAGTTACGCAGAATGAAAGCAATCTGACAATCTGCTTTACTTTCTAGCATTACCCCGTTGTTACTTACCGATCGAATAGTAGTATCGTAATCTTTTAATAGAAGTTTTATTTCTTTAATATCACGATTGATTGTACCTTTACTTACCATCAAATATTCAGATAAATCATCAAGTAACATATATCCTTTAGATTTAATCAGCATCAATAATATATACGCTTGACGTTTTAAAGGATTATTGAAATCCAAAGTTGTCTTTAAATAATGTGTCTGAAATTTAGCTAATCTAGCATAATCTTCAACTTTCAAATAATATTTTTGATTTTTTTCTTGAATCTCAGCTATTTCACCTAATTCTTCATTCAAACTCGTTATATACTTTTGTAAAGTTTTCTTAGATACCTGTAACTCACTAACTAACCTATCTACTGTAATCGAATCATTTGTCGTAAGAATCTTAAACAATTGATAGTTTAATACATTCATAACCTATCCCACTTTCTATCCGCGAGATTTTCCTCCGGCAACATTTGTTGTAACACCTGTTATATAACTTGATCTGTCTGATAAGTAGTAGGCAACTAAATCAGCAACTTCTGATAATTTACCACTTCTTCCTAATGGTGTAGTACTCTTACTCTTGTATCCTGCACGGATATCTTCAACCGTTTTGTGTCTTGTATATGCTAAAGCTTCTTCATAAGCTAGTGTTCTTAAACCTGTTGCTTCCATAATTCCAGGAGCTACACCTACTACACGAACATTGAATTCACCTAATTCTTTTGCCCATGAACGTGTTAAACCTACAATCGCTGCTTTAGTTCCTGAATAGATGCTTTGTCCTTGTGAACCTTCCAAACCAGCTTCAGAAGCCATATTAACAATTACACCTGATTTTTGTTTTACTAATTGACGAGCAACAGCTTGTGACATTAAAAATACACTCTTTACATTGACATTGAACATCTTGTCAAAATCATTTTCAGTTAATTCATATTTACTATTACTTTCCTTAGCATCTACTAATAACCTAGGCAAGTTAATACCTGCATTATTTACAACCCCATCAATATGTCCATGTTCTTCAATAACTCTAGCAACTAATGCATCAACTTGTTCTTTATTTGTTACATCTGTCTCTACAAATGTTAAATGATCATGTTCTTCCTTAGCTGGTTGCAAATCTGCATCATATACATATGCGCCGTCATTTAATAATTCTTTTACAATTGCTTCCCCAATACCAGAAGAACCACCTGTTACAATGTACACCTTTTCATTTAAGTTCAACCAGTTCTCACTCATAAGAATTCCTCCAATAACTTTATATCTTTATTACAATTCTTATTTTAGTGTTAACGGTTACAACAATTAATACAAAGAATTTCTAAAATCTGAGAAAAATATTGCACGAATTAAATATTTAAATAAAATTATATAGATAATATAAATTCAAATCAACACTGTGTATGAATTTATTTAAATGAAATACTTCATTAATATATTTAGTATTTGTCGCCATCTTCTTTGTTATATCTACTTTCTCCAAAAACTTCTAATGCCGCAGTAGAATTATGTACAACGTCATTAAAATCTTCACTTGACGCTACACTGGCTGTAGCATTGTTTTCATTGAACCGAGTGCTTGTGAAGATGAATAACCACCGTCAGCAATCTTTTGTTGACTGACACCATACTGTACAGACATTTCTTTGCCTTCTGCCTACATTTTAGCTACATTTTTAGTAGCCTCTGCAGCCTTTTCGCCACCAGTAGTTAGCAAATTAAAAGTCTTAACATAAGCATTTTGTAAATCACTAGCTTTTTGAGCTCCGTCAACTGCAGCAGCTCCTATACCTTTGATAATAGGCATTACTCCTGATAAAACAGTAGAGAATTTAACTGTATAATCAATTAACTTTTTTCTACTAGATTTTATTTTCTCACTCAACTTATTATTAAATGACACTATTTGAAGTGCCTTACAATTGTTAGACAAAGTCTAGCGATTGTAAGGCACTTCATTTTTTCAGTTGACTTTTAATAATCTAAAAATATAGTTTACTCATCTTCGCCAATATGGTCTCACATTACCTATTATACTTAGGCTAATATAAAGAAAAATCCAAATATAAATATGCTTCCATATCCAGTCCCAGAAGAACATCGTGCCAATAATTATAGCTAGTATTACTGTAATTATTAGTATCCACCAAAAACGATCGTCTTTTTTTAACCAGTTATACATTTTCTTCATATCTCACCTCCGGGACTTTCTCATATGATTATTATACCATATTTTACTTTCCCCATAAGCGTCTTAATGCTTCTCTTGATGAGACTGGTCTATCTTCTTTAACCTTAGCGGACATTACTTCGACCAATGTTTCAAATTCTTCTTCATCTGCTTCACGTAATGCTGTTTCGATTTTAAAATTCTTAGTTTGAGTAGCTAATTTATTTTGCCATTCTTCATTAGCTTTCTTATTATCAGATTGTAATTGCTTGATTTCTTCGTTTAAATCATCAACATCTCTAGATGACTTTTGTAAGCTATCTAATTACTTATCTCGTTCTCGTTCACCAAGTTGTGATTTCAAGCCGTCACGTTCATCAGTCAAACCTAAATCCTTCAAATCTTCACGTTTCATGTCAATCTCTCCTATCGTTTTTATTTTACGTGGAACGCTCCACGCTGATTGATTGCATACAAAAAAAGCAGTTTTATGACTTACTCAGGTCGGAATGTTACTCTCTTGATTTACCATCCTTATATAATTCAATTTCATTCATATCTTTTAGATAAATAGCATCTCCATAGTCTAAACTACCAGTTGTGTTATACACAATAGCGTCTCCAACATCATTATCTTCAAGAAAATCTATATCCAAGAGAAACACTTTTACTGATTTACCTTCTTTTAATTGTACATTAACCCATTTACATTGAAATTTATCTAAAATATCATATAAGTTAGTTTCAATACTAATTTTCATTTGTTACCCCTTTAGGTTCATCTACTAAATTCACAATATTCCCTTCAAATTTGCCATGAACTAGTAAACTAGAAATTCCATTGAGCAATCCACGACCATTAGGAACAAGACCATATACTTCAAATATTGTTCCATTTTCATCAATTATCTTTTGACCTGCCACAATATCCGTTCTTTGTACAGTGATACATGAAATATCGTCGTGTTCCAAGTAAAAAACATCTATCGCTTTCATCAATCTTCCTCCAACTTATTAAGTTTATTTGTATATATTTCTATTAATGTCTTTGTATCTTCAATCTCTTTCTCTGTCAAATTCCACTTAGTTGCATTCTTAAGTAAAATATTTCCAGCTTGAATTTCTCTTAAACAAGCATCTTTTTTTATCTACAGGATTTCCATTAACCTTCATTTGTTTAGCATGAATCAATTCTTCTAAAGCTGCTCGACCAGCTTTAGAAGAAAGCATTATAGCGTCATTAATATTTGATGCTTCTGCTCTTTCCCTTTCTAATCTAGCATCTATTTCTTGTCCCATAAGGATTTGACCGCTAGCTTTTCTAAAGACCTTAGTTATTTTATTGAGCTCTAGTTTGCTTATTGGGCTAGAAGATTTATCATTAACCTTCCTTCTATTCGTAGTATATCTTACATCTCGTCTAAATTGCTCAATTATTGGCTTATTTTTAGAAATAATTTGTTTCCTAGCATAATCCCTAGTCAAAATATCATACTTCTTACCATACATCTTGTTAGTTTCTTTAGTGTATTCTCTTAACTTCTTTTGACGTGCTGCAATTAGTGTTTTAGTGCGAGGAGCTATCATCTGCTCGTCTTCTAATTCCTCAACAACTTTCAAACGTTTCTTAGCATCTCTAGTTGAGCGTTCATAATAACGTTGCTTTTGTTGCAAATTACCATTTCTAATTGCTTCTTTAGGATTATACTGGGTCATGTTATTTACATTGACACCTGGAGTAAGTGGAAATAATTTGTGCCTGCAGTTAATTCCTAATGTTCCAGCGGGTTCACCGTAACCGTGATTGTAGATTGAATCATACTTGTCATTATAATTAGGATCATTAGTTGGAACTATATTGACTACCTTGCCTTGAATATAAGCACACGCTTCACGGCTGTTAGAGTAGCTAGACATTAAACTATTCTTGTAACAAATAATCTCTATAAAAGAATTGTTAAGGACAAAATTTATCCTTAACAATTCTTCAATTTCAATATTATTTTTAGCTTACCTACTACCTCATTAAATCAGAAATAATTTCTGCAGCACTCTTGCTCTCATGAATCATTCCAGCGACTGAACCAGCAAATATTATCCCATTCTCTACATCATCTTGATAGACAGCTTTCTGATATGCCTCATCTAATAATTGATTGAATTTTAACTTATCAGTCATTTTGTCTTCTAACTCATATAGCTCTTTAGCTTTCTTATTTACAACTATTCGGCTAGCTACTCCCATTTTTGTACCAATTACACCAATAGAAGTGTCCTTTGATTCAATAATCACTTTCTTCCAATTGTCACCAACGGGACTTTCCTTAGAAATTGAGAAAATTGTACCACATTGTACACCTTCAGCTCCCATCGCCATCGCTGCTTTCACTCCACGATTATCAGCAATTCCCCCAGCTGCAATAACCGGAATTTTTACAGCGTCAACAACTTGAGGCCAGAGTATTTGTGATGTCATAGTTCCAATATGACCTCCACTCTCCATACCTTCAGCAATAACAGCATCTACACCTAGCTCTTCCATCTTCTTAGCAATTTTTACGTTTGGAATTACAGGCATTACTTTTATTCCTGCTTCCTTTAGTTTAGGCATGTACAATTTAGGTGTACCAGCACCAGTTGTTACAATTTTTACTCCTTCTTCAATGACAACATCAACGATTTCTGGAACTTTCTTATTTAAAAACATCAAGTTAACAGCAAATGGTTTATCAGTTAATTCTTTTACTTTATGGATTTCTTCGCGTACCTGTTCAGGTGTATCTTGACCTGAAGCTAATACACCTAGCCCACCAGCATTAGAAACAGCTGCCACCAATCTTGCTTTGGCTACATCTTGCATCGCTCCTTGAATAATTGGATATTTAATTCCTAACATTTCTGTAATTCGATTCATGATTTCTCACCTCAATTATTTAAAATATAAAAAGGATATCTTACAACCATATAGTTATAAGATATCCCAATTGATATTAATGGTAATTACAATTTACTAAATAATTAGAATTGATCGATCAACAATTGACGAATTTCTTCCAAGTATGGTTGACGAGGATTTGCAGTTGTGCATTGATCATCGTAAACACGATCAACCATCTTATCAAGAGCTTTTTCAAATTGTTCTTTAGTTACACCATTTGCAGATAACTTAGGTTCAACGTCTAATTTCTTCATTAAATCGTTAATCTTGTTGCATAATGCATCTACTAATTCAGCATCTGAGTTACCTTTCAAACCTAATGCACGAGCAATATCTGCATAGTCTTTTTGAGCACGATATACTTCATAACGTGGGAATGGTGTACGTTTTACACGACCAGAAGCACCGTTAAATTTAATTACGTGTTGCATAGCAATGGAAATTGCCAAACCATGAGGTAATCCAAATTCCCCACCAGTCTTGTGAGCGATTGAGTGGTTAATACCCAAGAATGCATTAGCAAATGCCATACCTGCTAATGTTGCAGCATAGTGCATATTTTCGCGAGCTTTTTCGCCTTCTAATGTAGGATGTTTTGGATCATACTTATATGAAGCTTCCAAGTTTTCAAATACTAACTTAATAGCTTGCATTGACCATGGGCGTGTGAAATCGGATGCCATGACTGATACATATGATTCAAGAGCATGTGACAAACTATCCAATCCAGATAGAGCTACAGTTCTCTTAGGAACAGTCATTACAAATTCTGGATCTACAATTGCTACTTGTGGTGTCAATTCATAGTCTGTTAATGGATACTTAACGTGTGTATTATCATCTGTAATAACAGCATATGGTGTTACTTCAGAACCTGTACCAGATGTTGTTGGAATTGCAAACATTCTTGTCTTCTTAGCGTGATGGAATTTAACAATTCTCTTACGAATATCAACGAATTTTTGTTGTAATTCTTTAAATACTTCACTAACTTTTTCGTAGCTATCTAAGAATCCTGGTTCTTGATCTAAGGAGTATTCATAGATGTAACGAGCAATCTTTGTAGCATCCAATGCAGAACCACCACCGATAGCAATAACTGTATCTGGTTCGAATTGTGCCATTTGTTGAGCAATTTCAATTGTTTGTCCTAACATTGGGTCAGGTCTTACAGTTCCATAAAGAGCTGTCTTAACTTCATTTTCTCTTGCTGCTAATTGATCGTAAACTTTGTCTACAAATCCAAACTTAACCATTCCTGGGTCAGCTACGATGAATGCACGGTTGATATCTTCAGTTTCATCTTGTAGATAGCTGATAGCATTCTTTTCGTAGTAGATCTTTTCTGGTAAACGAACCCATTGAGGTCTGTTACGTCTCTTAGCAACTGTCTTAACATTTAATAGGTCTGATGTTGATAAATTATGTGACAATGAATTCTTCCCCCATGATCCTGTTCCAAGTGTCAAACTTGCACGTAAGCCATCTGTGTAAATATCGCCAATACCACCAATGGAATCAGGTTGATTTACCAAGATACGAGCTGCTTTAGTTCTATCACCAAATTCTTTTATAAATGGATCGGATTGAGAACCAATTTGGATAGCAGCGTTATGGCCTGCACCTTGATAATCTAATAATGCAGCAACGGTCTTAATACCATCTTCACGATCTTTTGCTTTATATACCGACAATAATGGAGAAAGTTTTTCAGATGATAGCTTTTCACCGATGTTCTTAGCAGAAAGTTCAAATAACATTACGTCTTTACCTTCTGGAAGTTCTACACCAGCTTGTTCAGCAATCCAGCGAGCTGGCTTACCAGCAACTGGGCCATTTACACCATGTCTATCATTGAATACGAAATCTTCAATCTTCTTATAGTCTTTCTTAGGAACAACATATGCTCCTTTTTCTTCCATCTTCTTTAGCCATTCATCATAGATAGGAGCTTCAACAACTGCAGAGTTTTCAGTAGCACAAATCATACCGTTATCAAATCTCTTAGATAGAAGTAAATCTTCAACAGCTCTGTCAAGGTGTGCTGTATGATCAACGTAGATAGCACCATTACCAGCACCTACACCCATTGATGGATTACCAGACTTCAAAGCTGCATTAACCATTCCTGGACCACCAGTAGCTAAAATAGAAGCAATCTTTGGATTTTGAATAAGAGCTGTTGTCTTTTCTAGACTTGGTTCTTCAATCCATTGAATAATGTTCTTTGGAGCACCAGCTTTTACAGCTGCATCATAAACGATCTTTGCAGCATGTGCTGAACATTTTTGTGCTTGTGGGTGGAAAGCGAATACAATTGCGTTTCTAGTCTTCAATGCTAATAATGACTTAAACATTGCTGTTGATGTTGGGTTTGTTGTAGGTACAATACCTGCTAAAACACCAAGTGGAGCTGCAATTTTTACTTCGCCTTTAATCTTATCTTCTTCAATTACACCAACTGTTTTATCATTCTTAATAGCATTATAGACATTTTCAGTTGCGAAACGGTTCTTTGTATCCTTATCTTCTACAACCCCACGTCCAGTTTCATCTACTGCTTCATGAGCTAAAATCAAAGCAGCTTCTGAACCTGCCAAAGCAGCTGCTGCAACAATTTTATCTACTTGTTCTTGTGAGAAAGTAGAATATTCTTGTTCAGCTTTTAATGCTTTTTCTACTAAACCATCAGTGTATGCACGAGCATCTTCTTCTTTGTTGTTTGTCTTGTTAACCATTGCTTTAGCCTCCTACTATAGCTAAATAAACTATAAGTTAATATTTAACCATTAATAAACGATACAAATATAATTATGTTATCGTGAATTAATTCACAAATATTACACTTATAAAATAACATCATATCTACAATAAATCAATACTATTTTTAAATTTAATTTTATTTTTTCTCAGATTTTGTTAAATAAGTCACTTATATCAATCGATTAAAAATACAAAATAAAGCGTAACAAAAAACTTAAAAAATATTTTTTGTAAACGTTTTCTATTATAATTTAATCATATCTCATATGGTACACTTTTACAATATATTCCGAGAATTTTATCAACAAAAAAATAACTTAATGTTGATCAAACGTTAAGTTCATAATTATAGTTAAAATAACACTGTTTTTTACAAATCTCATTAATCGCCATTAATTCCATTTAGTTTAAAAACAACAACATCAGATTATCAAGTGTGTCAATGCTACGTATAACAACTATTTTCATCAAAAAACATCATCTCAAATTAGCTCTGAGATGATGTTTTATTCTAATCATAATTTCTCAATAAATTATACAAAACTCTAATTTTTTCTTTAATATTTTCACCAATATCAGTATCCGCAACTGATTTTCGTTGTAATTCATGCTTTACCACTCGAACCGTTGAAACGATATCTTTCCCGCTTCTAATAGCATCTTGTTTTGAAGTAAATGGTTGATGCGAAACTAGTTGCAAGCCATATGAATTATACAATAATGTATATCCAGCGATCCCTGTTGTTGGCTGATAGGCTTTGGAGTATCCTCCATCAATTACCAACATATAACCCTCTGCGCAGATTGCATTATGGCCTCTTTTAACTGGAGTATGACCATTGATAATATGATTAGTATCATCGCCAGCAAATCCAAATTCTTGTAAAATTTTGATGCAGAAATCCTTATTTTCCCTTAATTTATAATATGGATTCTTTACTTCTTCATGACAAGCTTTATCTGCAATAAAATAACGTTCAAAAGTAGTCATAGATTTCTTACCAAACAGTGGGGAAAGAGCTCCTTGCCATAAATACCACATAAAATCAGTGGCAAAATCATCTTTTACATTTGGCTTAGAGTAAGCTTTTCGAATCATTTTTTCAGAAAAATCAAACAATTTTTTGCCAGAATATTCTTTACTACCAATCTTCAAGCTACAGAAATTTCCTTCTTCATCTGCAGGAATACATCCATGGAATAAGAGATTGCCATTATATGTACGGTACATACTACCTTTATTCATCATAAAATCTAGATGACGTTTTAATTTTGTAGAATGTTGAATGGAAATTAATAATTCATCTACAATCGCATTTTCTTCATCTGTTAATTCACTAGGATTTTTAGGGTCTACAGTGTTGAAACAAGTATTTTGTAACGGATATTCTTTACCATTTAAACTAATTACATTTTTCTTGTAATCTATCTTATTAAGTAAATCTCGATCATCCATTTCCAATTCTGGTCTTCTAGCTATAACTTTCCCTTCAAGCTTAAATTGCATCATCGCAACAGCTTGATGAATTTGCGTGATTTGTAGCTTTTCGCCGTTGAATCTATACCCATCACCATTAGTCAATTTAGGTCTAAATTGAGGATTATCCTCATATTGCTCCTCAGCAAATCTCGAAAGGTGACGTAAGTTAATCCCATAAGCATCTTCTATAATGTTCAAGTTATTATATCTTGCACAAATTCTCAATAAATTCAACATACATAGTTTTGAGCCTGCCATTGCACCTAGCCATAGTAAATCATGATTTCCCCATTGCATATCGACAGAATGATAATTCATCAATCTATCCATAATTTTGTCTGGTTCTTCTCCCCTATCGTAAACATCGCCTAGAACATGTAAGTGATCTACTACTAATCTTTGAATTGTGTAACAGGTAGCAATAATAAATTTATCTGCTTGATCTAATTTCAAAATATTCTTCAAAAGTTGATTAATATAACTTCTCTTATTAAATTCTTGTGGATCGTTATATAATAATTCTTCTGTTATGTATACAAAATTAGGATTTAGTGCTTTACGAACCTTTGAGCGCGTATACTTACTTCCTGATAATTCTAAAAATTCTAATAAGTGGGAAATGTTATCTAAGTACCATTGTTGTAGCTCATTTTCTGTACGTAATTTTTTCTTTACTAGAGCCAATTCATCTTCAGGATAGTAGATTAGCAAAGCAAAATCTTGCATCGTTTGTTCCGTCATTCTATCTGAAAAATAGTCTTGAATTTTCTGTTTAATACTTCCAGAACCATTTCTTAAAACGTGATCAAATGCTGTATACTCCCCATGCAAATCACTTACAAAGTGTTCAGTTCCCTTTGGAAGATGTAAAATTGCTTCCAAGTTCATAATTTCAGTAATCACATCTTGTTTCGTAGGATATTTTTCTTTTAATAAGTTGTGTGAATAAGCATTCATGTCAACTTGCTTATTTACTAATTCTTCATTATCATCAAAATTCATCGCCATCAACCCCTATATTATGGTCATCAATATGGTTTTACATTACGCCTTGAAAAGGTTTTTGTCAATACATTTTAATTATTTAATTACAAACACTTATTCATAAATATTAAACCTTATTTATATGTAAATTAACCATAACTAACACTTAATTAAATGTAAAATTTAAAAAAATAAACTTATCTAGCATTTACCGAACTATATGCATCTCTTTACTCAATATTTAAGTTAATTATGCAAAATACCCTCAAAAGATTCTCTATAACACTTTTGAGGGTATCTTTGTATGTGATATAATTTCAATAGTTATAGTTGCAACGTAATTTTTAGTGAGGTGTTATATATGGAGTATCCTTATCGTGAAAAATTTCTATCTTGGGCTAAAGATGTTAAACATTATCGCGAAAGTACCGTAATGTTGTACGATTATACCGTCAATAGTTTCTATAACTATTTTTATAGTCAATCAGAACATGGTAATGATATTCGTCTTGTCCGACCTCAAGATATCACTAACTATCTTGTAAATATTCAAGAACAACATCATATTGTTGCTAATACTGCTAATAAATATTATTTTCACTTGAAAAAGTATTTTACTTTTCTCTATAGTAATCACTTGATTGATGAATACCCCTTAATCGATTTAAAAACTTATAAAGTCAATAAATATACCAATATTACACTTGGTTGGCAACAATACCTACCTGAAATTTTCAAAATTGCAGAACTTTCCGATGATGCTAAACTTGAACTTTTTTTAATCTCTCAAAACATCGAACCAAAGGGATTACTTAATATTACTTTTGGACAGCTTCGAAACTTTAATACAGAAAATATTGGAATTTTGCTAGATAATATTGAAGTAAAACCCGATAATTATTTTGTATTCTCACTAAAAAACGATCCTGAGAAACCATTGAATTCGCTAAATTCATTATTAATGAGAGTTAGACCTGATGAAGAAATTTTGAATATGACACTAGCTCCTTCAAAATTAAGACAAAGCTATATCTATAATTATCTCCTTACTAATAAAGATAAGTCTGAAATTGAGCTTTTGAATCATCTTCATCTATCTATTAAGTCGCTAGTATATTATCGTCAAAATTTGTTGAATGTTGATTTTAATGAATATGTTTATGAATTGTCATAATTATTGTATTAAATAGTACTTCAAGTGAATTAAATGCTGTTCTATGATAATAATTATCACTTAATACATAATTTTATACATTTAATACATTTTTCTCTTTTGCTGTAAAATGCGTATATACTATACATTGTTAACAGTTACTAAATATAATTTTTAGGAGGTCTTTTTTATGGATAATTGTAACAATTTTACATCATTAAATAATACAGAATTACAGGGTATTATCGGTGGTAAACACGGTTTGGGATACCACATTGTTGATGCAGTAGTTAGTTTTGGTGAAGGTTTTCTTAATGCAATTTAATTATTAATATCAAGAAGGATGATTACTATGAATAATTTACAAAAATTTGAAATAATTTCAGACACTACATTGTCTCATGTAAACGGAGGGTATAATAGGTTAGCCGGTCGTATCGGTCATTATACCGGTAAAGCTGCTTTATGGGGTATAGCGGTTGCAGGTTTATTCTTAATTTGATGTCATTTATAAAGTAAGGAATGATTATTATGAAATACAATAAACTAAAATCAATACTTATAATTATTACGTTCCTTCTAATAATTGTAGATATTTTCACTCGTGGACAAGTTAATGGAATTGTTCCGTTATTTATTATATTAATTGCTGCAAAAATTAGACATGCTAAATATTCAAAAGATAAGAATTAAGCATGTCTTTATAAGATCGGGTCATTATGTTGGGAATATTACAGTTACATTAACTTTTTAGAAGACTTGCGATTTTAATGAAATTAAATATTATACTATTATCAGTTATGTTAGGACTATTTTCTTTAATAAGTCTAGCAAAAATTATCTTAATGCATAGTTTATTTTCTCTTAATATTTGGATAACTATTACAACTTTAATTGTATTATTATTTGCAAATATTAAATTTTATAGAAAAAATAAATAATAATTAGCTAACAAAAAGAGTCTGGGAAAAAAGTCTCAAGACTTAAAGACCGCTAGAAATCACGTTACTAAAAACGTTGATTCCTAGCGGTTTTTAATACAACTATTTTCTAAAATTTATCTGAAAATATAGTTTTTTCCCAGCCTCTTTTATTTCTATCTACTTTTTAGAATTTTTTTAATATCCTTAATTTTTCTAGTACTTATATTATATATGCTACTGTTTTTTAACTTTATTATTTTGGAATTTAAATCTATTTGCTCAATATTAATAAGATTTATTACTGTATTTCTATTACATCTAAAAAATTCTTCATTCTTTTGCTCAATATCCCTTAAGTTACCGATAATAGTAGCTACTGCATCTTCCGCAATTAATTTTATATGCCTATTATTACCCTTTATTGATTCAAAGCTGTATATTTTCTCAATTAATATTTGCTTATATATACCATTCATAATCTCATAAGTAAGAGTACTTTTACTAGGACCACTAATTTCTTTTTGATAATGTTCATATGCTATATCTACACATTCTCTAATTTGGTCAGTCATATTGTTATCCTTATCAATAAAATCTAATGGTGCGACTTTCTTTCGTAAAGTTAATGGCATTAATTCTTGATGAGTTGTTACAAAAACAATTTCTGCAAATCTTAGATATTGTCGAATATGCTCCGCAATATCAAGCCCATTAATTTGTTTATTTTTTAAATCTATATCTAAAAAAGCTAGTACCATTTCTTCTCTATGATTTTCCACATAATTTATAGCATCTACTGGATTATCAGTTGAAATTGCAATTTCCATATCATATGATTTATCCGTATTATTAATCATAATTCTATTTTGAACAATTTGACTAATGGTTTTACGCTGAAGATTATTATCTTCCAATATTAATACTTTTAGCATCTACATTCCCTCCATCATAAAGTCAAATTCTATCGTATTGTTGCTTTGATTGATTTCAAGAGTAAAATTTTCTGATTTTTCTACCAACTGTAATACATTATCAAGCCCTAAACCTGTATGATTTTCTTTTGTTGTATATCCTCGTTCAATAATTTTATTAAGTTCGACTTTTTTGTTAATTTTATTCACAATCGAAAAACTGTAAGCTTTAGAATTATACTTAATCAGTGCCAGATTAATCTGCGGATTATCCTGATTTTGTGATGCCTCTATCGCATTATCAACCAATATCCCTATAATTCTTACAATACTGACAATATCCCCCGGCAAATTATCAATATCATCTATAACTTCCATTGTATATTTAATTCCAAATTCTTGCATTTTTTTAATTTTTACTGCTAATAGATTTCTAATTCCAGATAATTTTATTTTATTTAGATTAAATAAAATCTTAGCTTCATTTTTAGTATCATTATTGGTTTGTTTCAATATCTCTTTTAAATAATTTTCTGCTTCTAATATATTTTTTTCATTTATAGCTCCTTGAATGGCTAACAAAGTATTCTGATAATCATGTCTGGCTTTTCTTAAATCTTGATAACTTTTCTCTAAAGCAGATAAATACTTCTCTTGTTGAATATATTTTTCACGTTGCAACTTATACTGTACTTTTTCTTGATACATTACTATATAATAATCTAAAATAAGTAAAATCATTCCTGTTACAATACCTAAAAAAGCAATTAGAAAACCTTGTACCAATTCCCTTATTCCATATATATCCACTAAAAATAATATCAAACTTTCAGAAAATAATAAGATTAGCACTACTGATATAATGGTTTTTAATAAGATTGTATTATGTTTTATAGTTTCGATAATTTTATTAATCTTATTTCGATTATTCTTTAGTAACAAATAAACCACTATAAGACTAACTATAATTAACACACCTATTAAAAATTCATCAAATTTCGTAATTTTTCCTGCTATTGTACCAACTAAATGTGTTAAAAAAAGTAAAATATTATAATCTAAAACAAAAAATAAATAAATAATTAATAATACTGCTATATCTACTGTTATAATTTTTTTATTTATTACTATTACTTCAATTACCAATACCAAAAGTAACAGTAAATATCTTTCATGGTAATAAATCCCATTATACAGTGATAAAATAAACGCTATACAGATATTTATGATTGATACTATATTCATTCTTTTAAATTGATATGTGTTAAACAATAGTACAATTCCTATTGATAAACTAATAGGAATTAATAATTCTAAGTTCACTAGAAATCCCCCTAAAAAAGAGCCATGAAATCTCACGGCTCTTACAAACGATTATTTAAATTATTTATAATATCTTTACATATTAGATATACAGCAATAACTACCATTATTAAAATGATAAGACTAAATATCATCTTTCTCACTTCTTTAATTTACAATATCTCCTATTATAGAATATAAATTAAATAAATAGCATAAGATGTAGTAAATGTTGTAAAAACCGTAGTAAATGATTTATTTGTCTAATAATTTATTTTTATAGTACTCAAAAAATGTTGTTTTCCCTGTAATTACTGTCGTTTGTCCTTGCATACCATATTTTAGTAAATCTTTATTACTATCATTAATATTGACTTTTGCTTCAACTTGATAGTAATCATTTTTTTCTACCGTTACTGGAGAAACACCTATCTTATAAATTTTGCCTGTTAAAATAATCGGCTTAGGAACATTTCTGATTACTTTAAATTTTATGTTTTGCCCTACCTTAATGGAAGAAATATCTGCCGTACTTATATATGCATTAATTTTCAATGTTTTTTGTGTTTTTAATACTGGCAATATCTGTGCTAGATTTGTACCTGCACTTACATATCTACTTCCTTTATAGTTATTGTTAATATGTAGAATTCCATTTTTAATGGCTGTTACCTTATATTCCTTATTAACATTATTATTATCACTGATATTTGTATCTATCTCTTGAAGATTCTGTTTAACTTTTGTAATTTCTTGATTAATAGAGTTTAGCTTACTTGATTGTAACTCTTGAAGTTTTTGATTATTTATTTCAACGTCATATTTTGATGAGTCAAAATCAGGTATACTTGATGACAACTCTCCTTGCTTTTTTAATTCGCTAGAAATCGAGCTTTGTTTTGCTTTATCATTTTTTGCTTTTTCCTGTATCATTGTATTTTCTGTCAAATATGTATTTCTTTGTTCTAAATAACTATCTAACTCATTATGGTATCCAAATTCATCATCACTTCCAAAAGTATCTTGATTCGTTTGTATTCCTTGTTTGAGTAAATTTAATGCTTCTAACTGTTGATTTAAAGTTTCTCTTTGATAGTTATATAATTTCTCTTTATCCCTGATATTTACATTATTATATACAAGAAGTGTATCACCCTTTTTAACATACTTACCTTCTTCTAAATAGTTCTTTTCAATAGGACTATTTACAGTTGCTTGAATAACAGGATTAGTTCCCACAGCTTCAAGTGTCCCTACTCCTTTAATAGTTATTTCTTTTTTTCCAAAAAAGCCAAACATGATTACTAGCAACAGTAAAATTGCAGTTGGGATAATAATCATAGTTGAAAAGTTTCTAAATCTAGTAGAATAAAATTCACTACTTTCTAAAAATTTATCTTCCATAATTCCACCCCTAACTATTAACTAAATTGTAGTAGTATCCCTCTTGTGCTAACAATTCATCATGTCTACCTTGTTCCACGATTTTTCCATTATCTAATACTAAAATATTATCTGTTCGTTTAGCTATTGATAATCTATGTGCGATAAAAATAATTGTCTTATCTTTTAATTGCATTAAATTATCAATTAACCTTTTTTCTGTAATTGCATCTAATCCACTTGTAGACTCGTCAAAAATCAATACTTGTGCTGGCGATAATAAAGCTCTAGCAATTGTAATTCTTTGCTTCTGTCCACCTGATAAAGTATTAGCATTTTCGTCTAGTTCTGTTCTTAATTGCAGTGGCATCTTAGCTATATCTTCGGCAATCATCGCAATTTTACATGCATTAAAAATATCTTCATCTGTTACATTAATCCGATTACCCAATTTAAGATTATCTTCTATGGTTCCTGCGAATATATAAGGATTTTGTGGTACATAGTTAATATAAGAACGTAAGATATGTTTATCTATTTCATTACTACTATGATTATTAAACTTTAAAATTCCTGAAGTTGGTTCAAAAAAATTTACTAATAGTTTAACTAAAGTTGACTTACCAGAACCACTCATCCCCACTATTGTTAATTTTTCTCCTTGCTTAATTGTCAAATTAATCTTATCTAGAACATTTTCTCCATATCCATAACGATAATCAACATCTTCAAACTCAATATCTCCTTGAAGTTGTTGAACATCATGAATGACTTTTTTATCTTTAAATTCACTTTCCACTAAATAAACTTCATTTAGGCGATTATGAGCTACTCTTGCACTCTGTAATTTTGGCTGTAAATTTATAATATTTTGCAATGGATTTACAAAATAACTTAATAAGGCGTTAAAAGTCATTAATTGTCCTATGGAAAGTTGATTGTTAATCACTAAGTTCGCCCCTAGCCATAACACTACGACATTTAAAGATTGTTGAATACACAGTTTTAATGCTTGTTGTAATGAATCAGTTTTTAAATAGGCTAGTGATTTTTTCAAATAGTCTACAAATTGACTATCAATTCTACGATAGCGAGTCTGCTCACTATTTAAAGCCTTTATCGTTTCTATACCTTGAATATCTTCAATAATAGACGAACTAAGTACTGCATTACTTTCCATTTGCTTATTATTTAATTTTTCAAATGCTTTGGTAAAAGTAAGAATAATAACTGCATAGATTGGAAGTGATATGAGCGTTATACCCAGTAATTTAAGGTTTTGAATGGCTAAAATGATGCCCATAATAACTACAATGCTAACATCTAAAAAAATAGATATTACTGTACTAGCTAGAGCATCTATAATCTTACTGGCATCATTAAAACGAGAAACAATTTCCCCTGTTTTTCTAGTTGCAAAAAATTCCATAGGTAACTCAAAAATATGCCTAATATAACTTAGTATAATTTCGATTGAAAGTCGTTGTCCTAAAACAGCTAATAGAAAATCTCTGGCATACGTAAAAATTGAATTGAAAATATAAATTACTAATAATCCTAGTGCAATAATTGCCATTGTATTACGCATGCCATTAGGAATATATGTATCGATAACTGCTTGTAAGAAGTAGGAACCTAAGATACTAATAATTGTTATCAGTAAGGCTGCTAAAACGATATTAAGCACTAACTGCTTTTGTTTAAATAACTTAGTAAATAAAGACCATAACTTTTTTCTATCTTCTTTTACTGGCTTATATTCAATACCGGGAGCAATAAATAAAGTAACACCTGTCCATTCTTCTTCAAAACGTTCATATGACATTTTGGTTATCCCTACTTCTTGAGCTGGGTCTGCAATTAAAATATATTTAGACGTTGCTTTTAATACCACATAGTAATGTAATAATGTTCCATTCTTAATCACATGTGCAATAAAAGGATACGTAATATCTTTCATTTCAAAAAGGGACATGTCTGCTTTTACTGCCTGCGTTTCTAATCCTAATTCTTGAGCTGTTTTAACAATTCCTAATGCTGTGGTACCTTCCATTGTTGTTTTAGCAATTTTTCTTAAATACGCTAATGATACAGAAGAACCATAATGTTTTAAAATCATGGCTAACGAAGCTACACCACAATCAGATTCATCTACTTGTGGGATATAATATTTTTTATATTTATGTATCATAAGTTAATATCCCCTTTACTAAACTTATTATCTTTCATCTCTTTTATATTGAGTGTATCATGTCTGTAAATTATTATGCCTAAATTATCGAATTTGGTCCTTTTTTTACTTATTTGGTTTCTTTGACTTATCAAAATAAAAAACTAAGAAAAATCATTGAGTAAATTTTAATTTGATTTTTCCTAGCTTTCTTATTTTATTTACCGTAAAATCCTGCACTAAATCCTGCCTTTATATCATTTCTGTGTCTATATCCAGATTTAAAAACTGCAACTGCTCCTTGAACAATGAGGTTTGACCATGGAGAACCCCCTCCAACAATCTTTACTAAATCTTTTTCATCTATACTATTTAATTTTTTATTCATTTTAATGACCTCTTTCGCAAAGTTTTGTTACCACCAATGATTGATAAATATATTTTATGCCTAAGTAAGCAAAAAATATATCAATAATTGTAAATAAAAAATATCCTTTATCAAAAAAAATACTTCCTATCGCTATTGATAACATTACTAAACCGATATAAAAAGTATAATTTTTATAAAACTTTTTATTTATTTTCATATCTTACTCCTCCACTTTTAATGATAAGGTAATTGAAAATACGGATGTCTTAAATTCCATCTTGCCGTCATCCCTAATTGGTAGCCATATCCATACCATATCTTACCTTCTATACTTCTCCCACCAATAATTTCGGCTAGATTTTCTTCGTTATACACTTTCATAGCAATTCACCTCCTAGCTTCAATTTATCATATTCTTAAATCATTATGTCTAAATTATCAAATTTGGTCTTTTTTTAGATTTATTTGGCAATAGTACCAATTCTGTTTAATTTTACACATCTTTCGCTAATTCATATTATCTAAGTTAGAAATGACATATACTAGCAGTGTGGTTAAGATATAACTTACATTGTCAATGAAAGGCGTTGATTAAATTATGGGCATCACGGCTAGAAAATAGGAAAAATATAGATACTTTCTTTTTTCAATTAATTTAGCAATTTTTGTACCTTTAGGCATTTGGCTAGGTGATTGGTTAGGCAACTCTGCCAGTATACCTTTTTTGGAATTTATTAGCTCTCCTAAAATGATAATGATTGCTATTTTTTGTTTAATATCTAGCAGTCCATTGCTTTATGTTGTAGATACATTAATAAAGGTCAATAAACATTTAAAAGGATGATTATCATGATGGATAAAGAATTTACAGTATTGACAGAATGTGAGTTAGCAAAGGTTGATGGTGGTAAAGGTAGTAAAGGGAGCTCTTATGTGGCTGGATTTGCTAGTGCAGCGATAGCAGGCACTGGATTAGGTGGTGAAATTTGTGGAGTTCCATGTGCTATGATAGGTGCACATTATGCACCTATTGGTTGGACTATAGTTACAGGTGCGACAGGAGGTTTTTAAGATGACTAGATTTTATGTTGTAAAAGTTGAAGAATTATCTACCATTGTAGGTGGAAATAACTAGGGAAATGCTTTTATAGGCGCTTTAGGTGGTGCAACTGAGGGTATCAAAGTGTGTAAACAATTTGGACCATGGGTCACAACAGGATGTGGAATAGTTGGAGCAGGAGCAGGTGCGTGGATTGGGTATCACAATTCCTGATGAAGAAGACAGATAGAATTCTTATGTATTGCATAGGTATAGGTCAGATACTTATGGGGTTAATCAATATGATGTTAGGAAGTGGCGTAATATATTCGATTTTTCTAATGTCTGTAGGGATAGTAATTATAGTTACAAGTAAGCCGCGTAAATGATAGGTAGTTATATTAAATAATAAAATATTTTTTGAATGGTGTCATATAAGCTAATAATCTATTGGCTAAATTTGACACTATTTTTTTCAAATAGAATCATTGGTGTTAAGGGAGTAGAATATATGTCATTTTGGATTGTAGTTATAATCGTATATGTTATTTTTATCAGTATTTATACTAGTAAAAAAGAAGATGGGCATTATCTAAAAAAAATTTAAAATACAATAAGAAAATAAGTTATATGAGAGCGTGGATGTTAAACTTTTTGTGTTTTCCATAATAATCACTCGTCTTCTGTTTGTTATTTTTCTAACTCTGTAGTGACAGAATCGTGGTTATTATAGAATTTTTAATTTTTTCACATAGAAAATAAAAAATCCTATGGATCCAACATTAGGACTACACAGGATTTTGAAAAGAATTGGAATACCCTAGTTCCAACCCTCTTTATTAATTATATTTTCTATTTTGTCTAATTTCTTTAATCAACATAACTACAAAAACCATCAATGTTCCCAATAAGATTAAACCTCTCATTGTTAACATAGAAGTTCGCATAAGTCCATTTAGATCCAGTAATATTAACAATAAAAAGCCTGCATATCTACTATTTTTTGTAAAATTTACTTTCAACCTTGAAATTACCATAAACCCTACAACTAGTAATATGATAATACCTATTTCTACCATGTCATTTTCACCACCTATATCAATAAAAACAAAAGATTAAACTGTTTTCAAATTATACCTTTCAATCAAACTTTTCATTTTAGCCTTACTTCTTCTAGGAAAAGTCTCTTTATATCCATCTTTAAAAGAAATAACCCTTGTTGACAGGTTAATTTCAACAATATTACTTGGATTAGCTAAACAAGATTGTGATATTTTTTCTAGAAAATCATTTTCTGCCTCTAACTTCTTAATATCGCCTGTAAACTCACCCATACCATTAACTGTAACTATTTCTAATCTATGTGACTTAGGAGTGGTAATAATATATAGAATATCATTAATATTTTCGTTAATAATTCTTCTGCCCATTTTATAGCTAAATGTCATTTTCTTTATGGCATGAGATTCCCTAATTCTCCTTGCAGCTAATGATAAAGTCTCATTTAGTCGCTTTTGAATCACTTCATCACTATCATTTTTAGTAATAAAATCTAACGCTCCTGTGCGACGTCGATAGGTCATTGCTGCTAGATTTTCATAAGCTGTAATAAAAATTATCTGTGCATTTGGATCTCTTTGTCTAATAAATTCAGCTAAGTCTATTCCATCTCTATCTGCTTTATCCCTACTAAGCTCGATATCTAAAAAATAAACTCCACTATCTACTTTATTATCTTCTAAATAGTCAGCTACTTCAATATAACTATTAGCTTCCAAAGTTATTTTAAACTCTTTATCTTTACTGTCAGCAGAATCTTCTAAAGACCAAATAGCATATTTAACTAGATCATGTATCCTTCTAACTTGATCCTTCTCATCGTCACAAATAATAATTCCATATTCTTCCAAATTAAACTACCCCTTAAATACTCATAACCATAAGGAAAGTAAACCAACCATCTTTAATTTGATAATTGATAAAAATATCATTATAAGGTTGACTTAATTCTTCTATATTAGCTAATCCTAATCCATCATGATTCTTCTTAGTTGTAAAACCCGATTTTTTCATATCTTGAATTGTTAAGTCTGTATTTCGACAACGATTCTTAATTTCTATTTCAAGCTCACCATTCTCTCGATAAACCATTGTATCTATCCTAGCTTCATCGCCAAGTTCAAGACTTTCTTCAATTGCATTATCATACGTAATCCCTAATATTCTAATTATATCAAATGCATTATACTCATTCGATAAACTATCTATCACATCCCGACATTCAAAAGAGTATTGAATATTATCTTGAAAGATTCTATTCAATTTACTGATAAATAGACTCTTTAATAATTCATCTTTAATGTTGTCAACATCATTAAACTGCCATAATACTTTATCTTCTAAGATCTTACTCGAATATTCAGCTAGTTTATCTATTAACTCTTTATCATGATTTTTCTTTGCACTGAGCTTCAAACTTACTAACATATTTTGGTAGTCATGCTTAAATTTGCGTAAACTTCGCTGGCTACTTTCTAACTGTTGAGTGTAAATCTTTAAATCTTTAATTTGCTGTAAACTTAATTTATCTTGTCTAATTTTTTTACTATTATTGTAGATATATAGTGAGAAAATTAATTGTACGATAATAACTACTAATAATATAAGATATAACACCTTATCAACTTTAAATAAATAACCAGTCAAATAATATATTCCTGCAAAACTGACTAATAAATAAATAATTAAATAGAAGAATGTCTTCCCATATTCATCATCTAAATTCTTTATAATATCTGTTTTCATTAAAATATAGTATTCTAAAATATTTATAACAATAGTGTCTATTGGAAGTGCGCTGATGTATTGTGAAATTATTTGTGAAAGTAAAAATTCTATCTCAAATGAAAGATATGAATATAGTAGGAGAATTAATATTCTTCCCAATACCTGATAATCTCTTTTTCTTCTTTTATATACTATATAAAAAGCCGACACTTCAAAAAGTTCGGCACAAAAAGCACCTAAATCTCCACCTCCATGATACAAAAAAACTATCGGAAATGTAATAATTGTAAATAGAATATTTTGCTTTTTACTTCTATTAATGGGTGTAATTAAATAGAAAAATAGATAGTCACATGCTACACTAATAAATAAACCAACTGCATATAATATAATATTATATCTATTATATATATCCACTATATCTGTCATTTTACTTGCAAATTCCTAAAAATTTAAACCTACATACTTTATCATAAGTTTTTGTTCCTCCCTCTTGTTTACCACCTACAATAACTTGTAACTTCTTTTCTGTTAACACTTCAAATTTCATAAAAAATCTCTCCTTTGTTATCTTTATTACAAATATAGTTTAACATTTTTTAATCTACTTTATTCGTTTTTTATCATATTCGGTTCATTTTAATGCTTATTTGGATGAAATTCTTAAAACTATAGCCTATAGCCACCACATAAAGTTTAACACCCATGCCTCACATAACCTACTTTCTTATTCTTTTCTATAGCTTTCTCATCAAATGACTTGTAATGTCTATCTTCTTTTTTACTAGTATAGATACTGATAAAGATAATATATACAACTATTACTGTAACCTAAATTATCATGTACTTATTTCCTAATTCCCAAAATATATTATATTCTATTAAAAATAAAAGTAGTGTCAAATTTAGCTATATACTATAACTTACACTTGACACTACTTGCAGAAAAATAGATCTATTTTCTAATTTTTTATATTTATATTAATGGCAACTTGCAAATCCACCAGAAATTCCACCCGCTACGGCTGACCAAGGTCCACCGATAGCTCCAATTAAAGCTCCACCTACGATACCAGCTCCACAGTGAACCCAGCGATTTCCGCTACCACCATAACCATTTTTACCACCATTTACTGATGCTAAGTTATCTTCAGTCATAATTGTGAATCTTTTATCTAGATTTTTCATTTTAAATCACTCCTATATTATAAACAAGTAAGCGCTCCGCCTACCATTCCTAAGTTTGCTCCACCTACAATACCAGCTGGTCCAAGTGGAACTCCTGCAGCTGCTCCAGCAAATAGACCACCTAAGAAGTTACCTACACAGTTAGGTCCACGTTTCCCACCATCAACCTTTGCTAATTCACATTCTGTCAATACTGTAAATTCCTTCATCATGATAATCATCCTTTCATATGTTTATTTACCTTCATTGTAGTATCTAATAAATAAAGTAGTGTACTACCACCTATTAGACAAAAAATAGCAACTATTATCATTTTAGGCGTCTGGATATAATCTAAATAAGACATGTCCTCATTACCAAACAACCATATTCCTAGTGGAATCAATAGTGCCCAAATAACTGGAGCAATAACATATCTCTTCTTTCCTCTAATGAATCCACCATCCAACCAAGTCTCCCATAGTTTTTTTAGCATGTAAAAACACATCCTTTCTAAAACACTTGTGAAACATATACTTACACTTTTATTGTATTATCATTCTGTATTCAAATATCAATTTAGCGTAAAATACGTTATTCTATACCTAGTTGGTTACATTTCTTTTTAACTACAAATATTTTGATTTGAATGTCTCAATCTTTTGAAAAATTTGGTATTAGCGATTGTACATCCTATATCATAACCAAACTTACCACTATCTATATAGTCATAAGAATTTCTTCCACCAATTATATGTGCCAATTCTTTCTTATCAATTTGTACAAAATTATTATTCATAACTTCAACACCTCATAATTTTTAAAAATTTATTATAGCTATAATTTACACTTATGATTATTCACTTCATCTGCTCTTTTTGATTATTTCTTCTAATTTTGCTAAATTTTATTCTTATTCTCTTTTTTCAACCAGATAGGCACTATTTATTACCAAATTGGAAAAATCTCCTCAATTTATTACTTTCTATGTAATAATAAAAATACTTTTATAATGAATTGAGGTAAAAATTATGAATAGTTTTTCTAATAATATTAATTTCAGCAAAATTTCTGTTTCACTAATTACTTTATTCCTATTGATCTGGACATTAGTTGATGGAAATCTAATTCATCTTGGTATACTAGCCTTTTCTTCTTTGGTTACAACCATGCTACATTTCCATTATTTTGAAGCTACTGATGACAAGCATCCACTAAATAGAATTGATTTTGGATTACAATTGCTATTTATCTTTATTTCTATTATTAAATTTTTCTTGATTTCAGGAAGATAACAATAAGCCTATCAGGTATCAAATTACATCTGATAGGCTTATTTATTAACATATGTATCAACAATTTTGTACTTCTTTTTAATGATATAATTTTTCGATTAGTGAAATCCAAGTAATCGCCTATATACCCACTTGCATAAGTTGCCCACCAACCTGAAGCTCCATTAAATAAAGTCTTAAAGTTCGTCCAAGCACTAATTTTAACAGGTGCCTTAACTCCCATTCATAATAAATAACAATTTATCACCTGACCACTTTAGATAGTTAGCTTTAAACGCTTCGTTTTAACGTGCAATTTTTTGAGCTTTCTCAAAGCTTTCTATAACTACCATTTTAACAAAAAAGATGATATTTAGTTCACTGTAATGTTCCATAGTTTCGGTTCAACGTATTCAAATCGTATTCAATCAAAAAAGACACCTTGCCTCTACTCATATAATAGGTAGAAACAAGGTGTCTTATGTTTTCTAAGAATAATAAAAAAACCTTTCTGTTGGAATAACAGAAAGGAGGAAATAAATGGTAACTAACCATAACTTCTTTTTGAGGTAACTAACCTCTTACTAACCTACTATCTAAATTATATAGCAGCATATAAATTTGTCAATAAATCACTTTAAAATATTTTTTTGACTTATATCATAGTGTATAATGACCTTTGGTACATAAGATTAACCATCTTAAACTGTACCGGAATTGAGGTGTATACCTCTTGCTAAACCTACTACAAATGTTAGGGCTAACTATCCTAACAAATATAATATCTGATATTATTTCGGACAAGATTAAGAACCGTCATAAACGGAAACATTAATCTTTGAAGTATTAATCCAGATAGTAAAAGCAGATGCGGTGGCAAGCAACCCAACTTCTGCTTTTTTTGCTATAAAAATAAGCCCATCCAATCCTTTTAAGGAATAGAGGAAGTAAAAACTCTACTCTACCACAATTAGGAGTTGTCCCTCTTTATCATCAGCCATTATTTAAACTTCCTATTCCTAAAATTCCTAAGCAATTAGAACGTACTATAATGTTAATTACTTTTCTAGTTCTATATTTGGGATTCTTAATATGTTTATGGTTGAGTTGGAAAGAAATAAATAAAAGGAAATAGATAAAAAGTAAATATGCAATATAGCAATAGGACCAATTAGAAAATTTATGCAAATAATCGATTTTTGTAGATTCAAAACTACATTTTTGCATAAATTAGTAAATTGGTCCTATCTTTATATTCAACTTTTTTTATTATGTTACTTTTATTATGCGGTAACTGTTATTTTGTTTTTAAATAATCAATAACATCGTTTAATGTTTTACAAACAGCAATAGTTTTCTCTAAATATTCTTTCGCTGGTCTTTTCATATAAGGTATACAAATAACTGGAATATGTGCATTGTAGGCAGCCATAATACCATTTTCACTATCTTCTAAAACTATTGCCTCATTAGTTGATACATTTATTTTTTCGCAAGCTTTTAAGAAAACTTCTGGATTAGGCTTGCTTAGTGTTACATCTTCACTAAATACAAACTCATCAAAGTAGCTGAGAATATCGTGCCCTTTTAGAATAGAGATCGCTCTATCTTTGGTACTTGATGTTGCCAAAGCTACTTTATAATTATTCTCTTTTAGATACACAAGTAGAGATTTTACCCCTACTTTTAATTCCACACCTTGTGAAATAAGTTTGCGTTCAATATTCAAAACTTCATCTAAACATTCCTGATAAGATACCGATAAGTTATACGTATCTATAAAACGTTTAATATTTTCTTTTTCTGTTTTACCACTATAATGTTTTGCATATTCTTCTTTAGTAAAACTATATCCATATTCAGATAATAATTCCTGATATATTTTTAAAGATACAATTTCTGTATCTACTAGCAATCCATCAAGATCAAATATAGCCGCTTTAATCACAATAAATCAACCACCTTTCGTAATACATATTTATTATATCATATAATTATTCAATCTTATTTTGACATAAAAGTTGATTATCTTGTCATAGACAATTTAATACCTTTACCTCAATCTTCAGACACTATCCGATATTTCTTAGCGAACTTTTCGGCTGTAACAACCTTAGAATTGGTAAAGTCGATAACATCTCCCTCAAAGCCAATGTCATACATTGCCGATGCACCACCAGCTATACCAACAAAAGAAGCTGAAATTCCATTTAAAATAGTTCGTATTATTCCTTTTTTTGCTCTAGTAACTGCTGGCCAATAAATTCTGACTTTATTACCACTACCATGTAACCATCGCAACCCATTATGCTCAAAAGCATCTTTAACCCAATCAGGCTGGACATTATCTCTACTCACTTGCCAAACATCTACTTTTCTACCTCTATAGATTGCTTTCATTTGCTTTATCACCTTTCTTATTACTTTTTCCTATCCTTAATAGCCATAACTAATCTATATATCACTAATACTATATATACCAACAGTGCTATTAATACTATTATATATAGTATTTTATTCTCATAACCTTCATCAAATATTGTAGTTACTATTAGAAATGTTCCTAATGTTGCTTGCTTTCTAGCTCGTTTATCTAATTCACCATGTTTTTTCTTATAATTAACTTTCAAAATTGCTGATATTATAAAAAATATCCAAATAATTGCCTTAATAACTAAATAATCCATCATTCCACCACCTATTCTCTATTTTTGCCATTATTATACTATTTTAATTAAATTTAATTCTGTATTTTCTTAATTAACACTCTTTTCTGCTTATTTGGTTAACAACATATCCATGTATGTTCAAAAAAATAGCGACAAAACATCGCTGTCTTGCCACTATTCCCAACTATGTCAACTCACCCCAGTCTAAAGACATGGGGCTTGTGAGTGTTCAAGCCTTTCGGCTCTACTAACACACTCTTCCGTGGGTAAAATACAGCATAAATATCCAAAAAAAGATACTTACGTCTTACACATCAATTTACCACAGCACTTTGTATACAATAATATACGGGTGGCGCAAGCTGCCAAACGCACCCTTTACTTAGCTTTAGCTAAGTTTTTTGGTTTTTCTAACTTATCTAATCCTTTAGCTAGAATATTTTTAGCTGCATTCCAATCTCTAATATGATGTTCATGACAATTAGGACAAGTCCATTCTCTATCCTTGAGATTCAACTTATCAGTTCCATTTGTTCCCATTATAAAGCCACAAGCATAACAAGTCTGTGTTGTATTTTTAGGATTAACCGATATAACTGTTCTGTTATACAAATTAGCTTTATAATCCAATTTCTGTAAAAAGTTTCTCCAACCAACATCGGATATAGACATAGCTAAAGCGTGATTCTTGAGCATATTTTTACTTCTCAAATTTTCTACTACCACCAAATCGTGGTTATTAATAAGTGCAGTAGTAACATGATTCAAAAAGTTATTACGTTGATTGCGCACTCTGTCATGGAGCTTAGCTACTAAAACTCTTTGTTTTTGGTAATTTTTACTATCACGTAAAGAACGTTTTTCTTTTTTAGCTCTTCTTTGCCTTCTAGATAATACTTTTTGAGCTTTAGCTACTTTACCTTTAATAGTACGGTAATAACGTGGATTAGCTACCACTTTACCAAAACTATCGGTCAAAAAATTCTCTGTATTCAAATCAACACCAACTTGAGAATTAGTTTTAGCTAATTTCTTTACAAATGGTGTATCAGAGCCTAATTGCATTGATACGAAGTATCTATCAGCTGTATCTTTAGAGATAGTAACAGTACCGATTCTAATATCATCTTTATTGTCAATAATACGACGGTGAGAACCAGATACTCTTAATCTACCTAATTTAGGCAAACTAATATGATTCTTATCAAGAAATTTTACGCTAGCAGAATAAACGTCCATTTTAGCATCTTTACCATATTGAGCATTAGTTTGATAACTCAAACGGTAACTCTTTTTATGGAACTTAGGTGTACCAGATGAATGTACTTTTCTAAACATCTTCCATGCTTTTTGATAATTTTGAATAGCGTTAGCTTTAGCTAAACTATCAATATTCTTATCTTGCATGTACTGATAATGATTAGATAAATTTCTAGCGTTTTTACGACTTTTTAATTCTTTAATACGTTCCTTAACAATATCAATAGGTAACTTAACTTGTTTCAACTTATATAATTCTTGGTCAATAGCAACCATTTTATTATAAACAGTTCTAGCAATGTTACCATTGATTTTAATAATCTTCTTTTGGTTAGTACTTGGATAAATGCGCATTTTCAATCCATAATGATACTCTAAATCACTCATCTTCTTCATTGTATTTCACCTCCTTTAAGTTTATACTATAATTATAATCAATGTATTAGATTGTATCAATAGAAATCGTTAATTTTATAAGGTAAAGGAGACTATACAATGACTAATAAAATAAAAGACGCAATATACACAAAACGTTATGTGTATAATTTACATTTTCACTTAATTTGGTGTACAAAATACAGAAATAAGACTTTTACAAATGAAAAGTTATCTAACGAAATGAAAGATATTCTACAAAGAGTAGCTGACGACAATGAAATAGTCATTGAAAAAATGGAAGTAATGCCAGACCATGTACATATGCTTATTTCATTTCCACCGAGAAAATCAGCAGTAGACGTAATCAAAGCACTAAAAGGCAGAAGTGCATTCTTATTCTTACAAACACATCCAGAAATTAGACAAAAACAATATTGGAGCGGTCATTTATGGTCTTCTAGCTATTATCTAGGCTCTCTAGGTAACATGAGTAAAGATGTTGTTGAGAGATATATTAACGACCATAAATATAATGCATACAAAAAATAGGACTCTACGAGTCCTAGGCTTAGGCTATCCATCCCCCCTCACTAAAGTAAGGGGATTTCCGCCAAATCGTCATTAAATAAATTAAGTTTTGCGATTCTATCAACTGCTTCTTCTAAACGTTCTGGTTCAATTAACAAACCAATTCGTACATAACCTTCTCCATATTCGCCAAAACCATTTCCAGGAGCTACTGCTACTCCAGCTTCATTCAAAAGTAAATCTGCAAATTCTTCACTACTATATCCCTTTGGTACTTCCATCCAAGCATAGAAAGTTCCCTTAGGTACGAAAGCTTTCCATCCGATTTTTTCAGCAGCTTGGATGAACGCATTTCTTCTAGTTTCGTAACGATCTACAATCTTACTGATTTCAGCATCGCGTTCTGGGGCTTTCAAAGCATCAATTCCTGCATATTGTAGAGCTGGAAAGATACTTACAAATAAATGATCTTGGATAAGATTTAAAGCATCAATGATATCAGCATTTCCTACCGCAAAAGCAACTCGCCAGCCTGCCATGTTAAAAGTCTTAGAGAAGGTATAAAATTCGATACCAACATCCTTAGCTCCTGGAATCTCCATAAAACTTAATGGTCGCTCTCCATCAAAACCAATTGCACCATATGCAAAATCGCTGATGATACCTACTTCATATTTCTTTGCCCAAGCAACTAATTCTTCGTAAAATTCTTGAGTTGCGGTTGCACCTGTCGGATTATTAGGATAGTTAATATAGAAAAATTTAGCTTTTTTAGCAAGTTCTTCAGGAATAGATTTCAAATCTGGTAAGAAATTATTCTCCTTCAAAAGTGGAACTTTCTCAAAAGTTACCTGTCCAAGTGTAGCTCCAGACCAATAATCTGGATAACCAGGATCTGGTAATAAAAATACATCGCCAGGATTCATCAAAGCCAGTGGTAGTTCGACTAAGCCCGTTTTAGAGCCACCAAGAACTGCAACTTCTTTTTCTGGATCAAATGTAGTTTGATACTTTTCTTGATAAAAATCTGCTATAGCTTGTTTAAAATCTGGTTGTCCACGAAATAATGAGTACTTGTGACTTTGCGGACTAGCTACCCATTTTTGTGTGCTCTTAACGATATATTTAGGAGTTTGTTTATCAGGATTACCTTGTCCCAGATTGATAACATCTACTCCTTCTGCAATTTTTTTGTTAACTTTGATTACCAAATTAGCAAAGAATTGCTTTGGTAGATTCTTTAGAATTTCGGATTTCTCAAATTCCATCGTCTTTCCTCGCTTTCTTAGTCGTATAATTCTGGTCTACGATCTTCAAATACATGAATTTGTTGAGTGAATTTTTCCATTTCGGATGTATCTAAATCATAAACTGTCAATGTTTCTTGATCGCCACTATCACTTAAAACTTCACCTAAAGGATTAATTATCAGTGAATGACCATTAAATTTATTGTCAGGATTATCGCCCACTCGATTAACTGCAACAACATAAGCTTGATTTTCAATCGCTCTTGCAACTAACAAGGCTTTCCATTGTTCAATTCTAGTTTGAGGCCATTGAGCCACGACATAGATTACACTCAATTTTTTCTTGGCAACTGTCCGCAACCATTCTGGGAATCGGATGTCATAACAGATGAACGATGCACTCTTCACACCAGCTAACTCAAAAACATTTTTTTGATCACCAGCAGCTAAATACTTATCTTCATCCATCAATCTAAACAAATGAACTTTACGATACTCACTAATAAGCTTACCTTGTTTATCAACTATATAAGTTGTATTGTAAAACTGTTCATGCTCTTTAATCGCAACTGATCCACCAACAATGTCAATCTTATATTCTTGTGCTTTAGCTTGTAAAAATTCCTTAGTTCGCTGGCCTTCAACATCTGCAATTTCTTCTAACCTTGCTAGGTCATAACCTGTATTCCACAATTCTGGTAAGACAACTACATCCGCCTTAGCTTGTGCTGCCTTGCTTAAATATTGAGCAACCTTTTTGTAATTTTCTTCAGGTTTCCCGTGTTTGACAGGAATTTGTGCCAATGCAATCCTTAATGTCATGCGATCACCTCTTATTCAAGTAATTATGATAATTTAATTATACTCTATCATTTTTAAACAAAAAATACTAATAAAAAATAAGGATCAAGATTTACATATCTTAATCCTTACTTCCATTATTTGTTTAATCTATCTAAAATTTCTTTAGCCACTTCATGATTAGTATACATCCAGAAAATGTGACCCAATACTTCTGATAAGTGTTCTTCTAAAGGTTGACGTTTAGCACTTGGAATAGTCTTCATAGCTGGCATAATTACCAAGTGGAAAGCAATCCACATAGCTACACCAAATGGAATACCTTGTTTCTTAGTTAACCAATTCATTTTCTTTTCCAATGCTAATGCATATGTTGTTGCAAAAGTTACTGAAAATCCGAAGTGAATTAGAAAACTAGCCCATGGCATTCTATGACCAGAATATTTATAAGTTGATTGTGTTATCTCTGCCGGTACTCCCAATTGTTGTAAGAAAGTTTGTGGAGGATTAACTTCATCGCGTTCTGGAGTTCTAGGTGGCATAATATTTTCCCAACCTAATTTAACTAAACCAGAAATAATCCCTGATGCAGTTCCAGCAATTAAAACATTTTTTAGACTTTTGTTCACAAAAATCACCCCTCTTTGAATTGCTACTAGTGTATCCCTAAAGCTAACTTAGCGTATCGACTTAAACGGTCTGTCGTCCACATTGGCTCCCATACAAATTCAACATCTACGTTCTTTATCTCTGGAATATCTCTCAAAGCTCTTGTAACCATATCTGCCAAAATGTTAGTAAGTGGGCAACCCATTGTAGTCAATGTCATTTCTACCAAACAGATGCCATCTTCATCTAAGTCAACGTTGTAAATTAATCCTAAGTTAACAATATCTATATTCAATTCGGGATCAACCACTGTTGTTAGCTTCTCTATTATATCATCTCTGACCTCTTTATTACTTCTCATACGACTTGGTCCTTTCCTATAGATTTTTACCAAAAATACGCATTCTAATTTCTTGTCCGGTTGGAGTTCCTGCCAAACCACCAATTCCAGTTTCTCGTAGTGACTCTGGCATATTTTTACCGACCTTGTCCATCGCACTAATTACTTCATCTGCTGGAATCATACTTTCGCAACCAGCCAGTGCCATGTCTGCAGATATCAAAGCATTGCTAGAACCAATAGCATTACGATTAATACAAGGCACTTCTACTAAACCTGCAATAGGATCACATACCAAACCTAATAAATTACTAATTGCAATCGCCATTGCATTAGCACTCTGTTTAGGAGTCCCGCCTGCTACTTCTACAGCCGCAGCTGCTCCCATTCCAGAAGCACTACCTACTTCAGCTTGGCAACCACCTGTAGCACCTGCAATGCAAGCATTGTTAGCAATAACCATTCCAAATCCACCAGCAGTAAATAAAAATCTCACCATTTGTTCTTCATCTAATCCCAACCTTTTTTCAAGAGTAAATAACACTCCTGGAAGAGTACCTGAAGATCCTGCTGTTGGAGTTGCACATATAACTCCCATCGCTGCATTAACTTCATTTGTAGCAATGGCTGATTGTACTGCTGACATTATCATATCTCCAGATAATGTTTTGTGAGATTTTCGGTAATCTTTTATTTTTACAGCATCGCCACCTGTTAATCCTGTTTTAGAGTGTACTCCAATTCCATGGGCACCCCGACTAACTGCTAATCTCATAGTATCTAAATTATGTTTCATTTTTCTCCATACATCATTTCTGGAAACGTTCATATCGTTACACTCAGCTTGAATAACTAATTCAGATATTGGTAAGTTTTTAATTGTAGCATCGCTAACTAATTCTTCTATACTTGCATACATTTTAAATTCCTCTTATAGACAGATGATATTTTCATATTTATTAACAAAAAATCCTCTTATTCCTTCTTGTAATTGTTGTTTCAAATCAAATTCATATATTGTATATTCATTATTTTTTAAAACTTGTTTCTTATAAAATGGAGCTAACCTATTCAAGTCCTCAATAAGTGATATTCCGTTATCCCTTTCTGTATTGGTGGTTACGTAAAGTATAATTGATAGTGGTCCGGTTGGTTTAATATCTATTCCATGAAGTCTAATATTACGAATCTCTATGGTTCCTCCACCAATGGAACAACCTGAAATTTGCACTCTTTTATCTCCACCAATCAAATCTAAAACTGCAGTATTAGGATGATGAATAGGACTTTCACCGCTCTCTTCTACAAACCTAATATCTATTCCTTGTTCTCTAGCAATTTGTCTAGAATTGGGAACCCTAGGATCTGATGCATCAAAGCCTAGAACTCCTGCCGCAATCGCATAATCTGTTCCATGACCACGATGCGTCTTAGCAAATGAGCCATAGTAATGTACAACTACCCTTTTAGGAATGCCACCAAATAAATCATTAGCTGCCCTTCCAATTGCAACCGCACCGGCAGTATGAGAACTTGAAGGACCTATCATTATTGGTCCAATAATATCAAAAACACTTCTATATAAATTACTCAAACCGAGTACCTGCTTTCACTAGGATATCTTCTACATTATTATAGCACACCACATAAGCTGTAACTTTTAATTATTTTTATGATAATAAAATAAAGAATAGTTTCTTCCTATTTAAATAAAAAATTGCCGATAACTTTTGTTTAAAAATTACCAGCAATTTTCATATTCTAATTATAATTATTTTTTAGTGTATTCCACATCAATAGTTTTAGCTGTTAATCCTGTTACATCCTTTCTGTATTGTGGTGTAACTAGACCCACAAGGTAACTTACTACAAATGATGTCAAGAATGATACGCTACTTGTAATAAATGGAGAAATATTTAAAGATTGTACATAATATGTTAAACCAGCTGCTACAATCAAAGCAATTACAGCACCAACAGTATTAGCTTTTTCTGTAAAAATACCTGCAGCAAAGATACCTGCAATAGGAACACCAAACAAACCAGTTACTGCTAAGAATAAGTTCCATGTTTCTGAAGTATTGCCAACTAATAAGTAAATAGCAACTGCTAAACTAAATAAACCAGAAATTACGATAATCCAACGAGCTAAAGCAACATCACTAATATTCTTAAATTTATCATTAAAGAATCTTTGTTTAAAGTCAACAATACCACAAGAAGAAATAGCATTTAAACTAGAAGCAATAGTTGATTGAGCAGCAGCAAAGATAGCAGCAATAACTAGTCCAGCAATACCTGCAGGAAGTTTAGTTACAATAAAGTATGGTACAACTGCACTTGTGTTAAATCCTTTTGGTAGCACTGCTGCGTGGTTGTAAAAACTAAACAGAACTGTACCCATTCCGTAGAAAATAGGAATTGTGATAAATGCTAAGATACCATTTGTCCAAAGAGATTTCTTTGTTTCTTCCATTGTTGCTGTGGTTTGATAACGTTGCACAACATCTTGACTACCAGTATATTGATATAAACTATTAAAGAATTGACCTGCAAAAATCAAAGGTAAAAACTTAGATAAATCACTTACTTTCATATCAAATCCAGAAATTAATTTATGATGTGTAATTGCATCAGAAGTTACAGTAGCCCAACCACCATCAATATAGTGAGCACCTAGAATGATAACTAATAATGCACCACCTAGTAACAAAATACCTTGGATAACATCTGACCAAATAACACCTTCAATACCACCTAGGAATGTATAAATGATACATAGTCCGCCTACGAATAATGCAATAATAATTGGATTAATATCCGAAACAGATGTAATTGCGATGATAGGTAAGTAAATAACAATAGCTACTCGAGCAATATGATAAAGCATAAATAGTAAACTACCTAAAATTCGCATTACCGGACCAAATCTTTCTTCTAAGTATCCATAAGCTGTTGGAACTTTTAATTTTCTAAAGAATGGAACATAGTACTTAACTAAAATTGGAATGATAGCAATAATTGCTAAATTACCAATTGAATATGCCCAATCATTTAAGAAAGCTTGTTCAGGTGTAGACATAAAAGTGATAGCACTTAAAGTTGTAGCATAAATGCTAAATCCTGCAGCCCAAGCTGGAATTTTACCTTCAGCTGTGAAAAATGAATCTGTATTCTTACTTGCTTTTTTAGTAAAATAAGCTCCGACTGCTAACATTGCTAGCAAATATAAAACTAGGACAATCCAATTAAGAGTACCAAAACCGACTTTTTCCATTTCGTTTCACCTCATAATATTAATTAATTTGATTTTTTGTGTAAACTTCTTCTCTTTCTGTTCTTTGTATATAGAATTTTAAAATTAGTGGAGCAATCAAAGTTGTGATTACGGTTACAATTATCATGGCAGTATAATGATTTTGATCAACAACATGTGCATTCAGAGCTACATTGGCTACAACTAGTGCCATTTCTCCACGTGATACCATTCCTGCTCCTACAATATTCGATTCATCCCAAGTTAATCCAAAAGCTTTTGCTCCAAGACCACATCCTATTTGTTTTCCCAAAATTGCTATAATAATTAGCAATATAATAAAGAAAATATCATTTTGCATTCCTTTAAAACTAATACTCAATCCAATACTTACAAAAAATACTGGTATAAAAACAGCATATCCTATAGGTTCAATCTTCAATGACAATTTCTCTTTAAATTTTGTTTCAGAAATCGCTAACCCTGCAAAATAAGCTCCCAAAACATCACTCATTCCCATAGACACAGCCAAAGCAGCAAAACCAAAGCATAAAATTATCGCTGCAGTTGTATCATTTTCGCTCGCATTTAACTTACTAAATATTTCTAAAAATTTAGGTACAAACCACTTTCCTAACAAGAATGCGATTACAAAAAATAGTATCTTAGGACCAATTAATTTTAATAATGCTATACCTGATGTTCCGCTACTTCCAACAAAACTAATACTCAAACCTAGTAAAATAACACAAATGATATCATCAGCTACTGCAGCACCTAAAATCATGGCCCCTTCTCTACTATTCATCCGGTTCATTTCTCTAAGTACTTGAACTGTAATACTTACTGAAGTTGCACTTAAAACCAGCCCTATAAATAATGCTGTTTCCCAAGAAAAGCCAAATACTAATGCACATAAAAGTGCTGCACTTCCTGTTGGAACAATTACACCTAGTATCGCAATTGTTACAGATGGTTTCCAATACTTCATCAGCATCTGTAAATTTCCTTCTAATCCTGCAATAAACATTAGAATGATTACTCCCAGCTCTGAAAAATAATGAACTAAATTAGTCGGAGCTAAAATCCCAAGTACTGCAGGACCTGCAATAATTCCTACTAATAATTCTCCAATTACACTTGGAAAATTAAATACATTAGATAAATGGGCACCTATTTTTGTCAAAAGCAATATTATAAACAATTCAACGAGATACGTCATTGATAACACCTACCGTTTCATCAATACCTCTTCTACTTTCTCCATTTCATCAACTACTTTATCTTTATCAATTCCATATTCTAAAAATATTGGTATATTTTGATCTAATTCATTTAACATATACTTCCAATCTGTATTTCCATCATTTAACATCATCGTATTTTTATTTTTTATATCTTTTAAATGATATACAGAAATATTGTCTTTCAATTCATCAAAAGCAACATGTGGATTTTCATTTATCCAATACCAATTTCCAGAATCAAATGTATATCCTAATTTGATATGATTATCACTTAAATAATTTATTGCTTTTTTCATTTCTACTAAAGTTCCATTGGCATTAGGTTGATTTTCAATAGTTACATTTACAGATGTATTATTTAAAATATCATTTAATTTGTTAAAATTTGTATTCCTAATATCTATATGCCCTAAACTGTATTTTAAGTTAGAGATATTATACTTTTCAGCTATTAAAATCTTATTTTCGATATCTTGATTGAAACCTTCTTGATTAAACAATTCTTGCGGAACAGAATAAAATAACTTCCATCCATTTTCCTTACACAAATTAGCGATTTCTCCTAATTCTTCTTCAATTTTGCCTTCATTAAAAAACTCTCCACGCACTTCAATGCTATCTATCAATTTCTCTGGTAGACTTTTCAAGCATTCTAATTGGCTCTTACCTTTTTTTACTTCATTTTCGAAAATAGCTGTGTTTATAGATACATGCATTTATATCCAACCGCCTTTCTTAATATCATTCCTGTGCAGTGTTGTAATCGAAGGTAGCACTCTCTATTTATAAAACGTTTTCATTCAACAACGTCATTATATAAAAAGAAAATAAATATTTCAACACTTAAAAAAGATATTTATTTTCAAAATAAGGTGATAATTCTTTTATATCAGTATTTTATAAAAAGTAAATTTTTTTATTTTGATAAAAGTAAAAATATAATATCTGTAAAATAAAGAAAGCTAAGAATCACGTTAAATTAGTGTAATTCTTAGCTTTCATCTTTATTTACTTCTAAAAATTAAATTCTGGAAACCATATTTTAATTTCACGTTGCGCACTTTCTACACTATCTGATGTATGCACCACGTTTTGGATATGTTTATAAGGCCATTCTCGCCCATAATCTCCACGGATAGTTCCAAATTCAGCTTCTCCTGGATTTGTATTACCAGCCATTCGATGCATTGCTTTAGTAATATTTGTACCTGCCGCAACTATCCCCACAATTGGACCTGATTGCATGTAAGATAACATATCTGGAAAATATGGTTTGTCAACCTTATCATTGTAATGTTGTTTTAATTGATCCTCTGTAGCTGATACAACCTTTAAAGCTTCAATTTCATATCCTTTACGCTCAATTCTAGTGATAATTTCACCTACATGATGACTTGAAACTCCATCTGGTTTAACTAAGATAAGTGTTCTTTCTTCTGCCAAATTTGTCACTTCTCTTTCTCTTCTCGTTAAATTTACCTATCATTACCTATAAGTATAATCTAACACTAATGAACACTCAACAAATTTTTTTATTTATATATTTACTAGCTCAGCAATTCCACCTAAAAGTTGTGCTTTATTTGCTAAATGACTAACCTTAATTTGTGTCTGTATCAATCCTTTAGGAACATATTCTTCAAGATGTCTTTCTACTAAATCAACTAGATATTCTCCTTGTTTAGCAACTGCACCACCTAATAAGATAAGTTCAGGATCAAATAACAAAATAATTTCTGCTACACCTCGTGCTACTTCATCTCCCCAATCTTCAATAATCTTTTTAAATCTTTCATCACCAGCTTTAGCTTTTTCAAAAGCATCAATTACAGATGTATCAAATCTTTTCAAGTAAGCTTCTAAACTTAAAGTAGCTGCTCTTTTCTGATAGTCTGTTTTAGTATTTTTATCATAAAGAGCATAACCAATAGAATTAGCACCAGCATGAGCACCAGAAAATAATTTCCCTTCATAAAAATATGCACCACCTATACCAGTACCTAACGCTATACAATAAACATTGTCACTGCCTTTCGCACCACCAGCTAAACGTTCTCCTAATAAAGCAGCATCTACATCATTAACTACTGATACTGGTAATCCAGATAATTCTTCTAACTCCTTCTTTATAGGTGTTCCTATATATCCTGGGATTGTTGGACCAGCATATTGAATTTCACCATTTTTACCAACAATGCCAGCTGTACTAACACCAATTCCTAGCAAAGTGTAAGAATTCATCATTTCTTCAGTAATTTTCTTTAGGCTTTTTAAAATATGACCATCTTTATTTTCTAAAGTTGGACAACTACTACTTTCGATAATATTTAATTCAGGATCAATCAAGCCGTATTTAATGGTAGTACCACCTACATCAAAACCTAAATAATATTTTTTCATTTGATTACCTTCTTTCTAAAGGAATTTATTATAACCGCTTTCAATATAGCATAAGATACTTTTTTTCTCAAATTAATTTTGTAAAAATAATTATCGCATTGATATAACAACGTTTATGTTTGATTATGATAATTATTATCTAAATATGTTGTTGAAATAATTTTTTTCGTATTGTATAGTATAAGCGAAGGTAGTTAAAGCGTTATCAAAAATGAATTGTGAGGTAATAGATTATGAAAAAACTTTATTCTGCTCTTATGACTGCATTTAACGAAGATGGTTCTGTTAACTTAGACGGCGTTCGTGAAATGGTTCGTTACAATATTGATGTAAATCATATCGATGGACTTTATGTAGGTGGTAGTACTGGTGAAACTTTCATGCTTAGTACAGAAGAAAAAAAGAGTATCTTCAAGGTTGCTTATGAAGAAGCTGCTGGCAAAACACATCTTATTGCTCAAGTAGGCTCTTTGAATTTAAATGAAGCAAAAGAATTAGCTAAATATGTGACTGATTTAGGTTACCCTATGATTTCTGCTGTTACACCTTTCTATTATAATTTCTCATTTGAACAAATTAAGAATTATTATAATTCAATTCTTGAAGGTGTAGATAATAAACTTATTATTTATTCTATTCCAGCCTTAACAGGTGTCGCATTATCTCTAGATCAATTTGCTGAATTATTTGAAAATCCAAAAATTGTAGGTATTAAATATACTAATGCCGATTTCTATCTCCTAGAACGTGTTCGTAATCGTTTCCCAGATAAGTTAATTCTTTCAGGTTTTGACGAAATGTTATTACCTGCTCTTGCATTGGACGTTGATGGTGCAATTGGTTCAACATTTAACTTAAACGCTCCTCGTGTTAAAGAAGAAATTGCAGCTTTCGAGGCTGGAGATATAGAAAAAGCTCGTGAACTTCAAACATTAAGTAATGACTATATTACTGATCTTTTAAATAATGATTTATATCCTACTATTAAGTTAGTATTTGAAAAACTTGGGGTTCATGCTGGCTACTGCAAAGAACCTATGAGCAAACCAACTCCTGAAATGGAAGCTGGAGCTCAAAAGATTTACGAAAAATATTTCAAAGAATAGTAGAAATTGGGGTGAAGATTATGGAAAATACCTTTCTTGATCAAGTTCATGGAAAATTAATTATTTCTTGTCAGGCACTTGAAGGTGAACCTTTACATAGCTCTTTCATTATGGCACGTATGGCACGTGCAGCTAAAATGGCTGGCGCACCTGCAATTAGAGCTAATTCTATCGTTGACATTCAAGCTATTCAAGACGAGACTGGACTTCCAATTATTGGAATTATAAAAAAAGACTATCCAGATTCTGATGTATATATTACTCCAACTCTTAAAGAAATGCGTCAAGTTGCCGCTACTGGAGTTGAAGTTGTTGCTTGCCAAGTAACAGGACAAGCACGTCCTAATGGAGAAAAATTGGAAGAAATCATTCCTCAATTCCGCGAAGAATTTCCTAATACTCTTCTTATGGCTGATACTGGTGATCTCAATGATGTCAAAGAAGCTAATAGACTTGGTTTCGATATTATCGGTACGACTATGCATGGCTATACCCCTACTACTAAAGGTATGAATATTGCTGATAATGATTTTGAATATTTAAAAGAAGTTCTAAAAGTTGCTGAGCATCCAGTTATTGCTGAAGGTAAAATTGATCTCCCCCAAAAAGCTAAACGTGTTTTAGAATTAGGTGTACATGCCTTAGTAGTTGGTGGCGCGATTACTCGTCCACTAGAAATTGCAAATAAATTTATGGACGCAATTAAGTAAAAAATTGTGCTATACTTGAGATAAATTATATCAGGGGTGATGTTGATGAATTTGCTTAATAATATAGAAGCAATTTTCTCCACACTTTCTCGCCAAGAACGTAAAGTAGCTTTAAAAGTTCTTCAAAATCCTCAAGAAGTACAATCTATGAATATTACTAAATTAGCTAAAAAAGCGGGTGTTAGTAATGCTACTATCACTCGCTTTGTGCGTAGAATGGAATGTTCTGATTTTCATGATTTTAAATTAAAGCTCGCTATATCTGCTGCTAGCTCTCCTGAGGTTCCAGTTTCTTCTGAAAGCGATTCTATGGGAGATAAAGTTTACGAATTCTATCAAAAAGTACTTCAAGGTACTTGGAAGCAACTAGATACTGACACTATTCATAATATTGTCCATGCTATTACTAAAGCTCGTCGTGTCTACGTTTACGGTTTAGGAAGTTCAGGTTATACTGCACAAGAATTCACTCAACGACTAATTCGTATGGGAATTGCTGCTTTTTGTACAGTCGATAGCCATATGATGTTTATAGATAGTACTATTGTAAACTCTGATGATGTTATCATCGCCATTAGTCAATCTGGTAATACTGATGATGTAAATGTTGCTTGTTCTTTAGCCAAACAAAAAGGAACAAAAATTATCAGCATTACTGGATTTTATCAAAGTCCACTTATTGAGCTCTCTACCTGGAGTGCGGTTGTCAAAAATAGTAATTTTGTTGATAATACTCGCTTTATCAATTCTCAGTTAGCAATTGTGTATGTTATTGATATTATTACAATGGAACTTATGGAAAAATCCGAGTATAGTTCTACTATGAATAAGACCGTTGAGTTAATTATGGATCGAAAATTATCTAAATAAAAATAGGCACCAATTGAGTTTTCTCGGTTGGTGTTTTTTGAAAGAAGGAATCTTCTATGAAAATTGCAGTTGTTGGTGGAACTGGGTTAGTTGGCCAAGGAATATTACTGGAATTATCAAAAGATACAACTTTAGAGCTTCACTCTATTTCACGTAATGGCAAACGCCCTAATTCTATTGCTGGTGTTAATTATCATTCTTTTGACTTAGCACATGATACTAGTTGGCATTCTTTACTTCAAACATCTGACTGGGTTATTGATTGTGTAGGAATTCTTCTCCCTAATAAATCAAAAAATCAAACCTATGAAAATAGTAGCATTGAACCTGCTAAGTTAATCATTGATAGCATCACTAATTTCGATAACAAGTTCTTGTTTATCTCTGCTAATTCAGCTCCATTCTTTTTAAATAATTATTTACATGCTAAAAGAACTGTTGAAAATTATGCTAGTAGAAAGTTGGGCAATCGTGCAATATCTGTCTATCCCGGATTAGTTTATTCTAAATTTCGAAGAAGCAACTATTATCTAGCTGTAATGTTAGACTTTTTATTAAAATTCAAACTATTTAGTTTTCTAAGAAAATATCGTCCAATTAGCAGGGAAAGATTTGCTAAAGAAATACGCTATATAATAGAAGAAAAAAGTAGTGAACTTACTTATAGAATTAAATAATACTAAAATTGTAATCATAAGTTAATTATCTGTAATTGTAATTTTAGTGTTTTTACAGAAAAAATTAAATCAATTCCTCACTAAATTAATTATCTTTTTCCCAATTACTCAACCTTGTTTTAATCATCATGTGTTAGAATGTTTCTTATCATTTTTAAAGGAGAATTTTTATGAATGATAAAAACAAAAAAATAGGCTTATTTAGCTTAATCTGAAGTGCAACAAAAAAGTTAGACAAAAATAAAATATTTTTAAGCAGCTAAGACATGGGTTCGGTAATCAACCGGACTCATGTTTTTTGTTTTATTGGAAATTCGGTCATTATTGTACCAATTGACATACTTGTTAAAGAAATGTGTGAACTGAGAAATACTCTTACATTTCTTTATTTCAAGCTGTGATTCAACTTTAAAAAGATGGAAAAAGCTTTCCATTGGGGCATTATCTAGGCAGTTTCCCTTGCGGGACATACTTTGAATTAAACCTAACGAATCAATCTTTTCACGGTAATATTCTAATTGGTAGTGCCATCCTTGGTCAGAATGGATAATTGGACTAAAGTTATTAGGGAGGTTATCCTCAAGCTGGTTTAATGTATCCATAATCAACAATTTATTTGGACTTTGGCTAACAGAAGCGGCTAAAACTTCCTTGGTAGCTTGATCTAAAATGACTGACATGTAAGCCCAGGTCGAATCACCTAGACGTACCTGTGAAACATCCGTATGAAGAACGGTAAAAGGAGATGTAGCATCAAATGTTTGGTTTAACAAGTTATCAGCTACCTTACCAACTGTACCTTTATAAGAAGAATAGTGATTATTTTTACGACGATTATACATAGCTGGTTGTACACCTAATTCGTTCATTAGGCGACGTAAAGTGGCTTCAGCCATGTGATATCCAGCTTTTTCAAGAAGTGGCATTATACGGCGATAGCCGTATGTGTAAGAACCTCTCCACTTACCTTTTTCCGCTATTTCCTTGATTACCACCTTAACATCAGCATACTTATCATTTTTATTGATGATACGTTTGCGTTCATCGTAATAGGTTGGTCGCTTCAAGTCAATCGTTTTTAGAAGCTCACCAATCCCATATCGTTCCTTTTTGGGCAAGTTTTGTTGGTCCACCCTGATCTGATCCACAATTATTGTTTTCTCCTTGGCTTTGAGGGTCCGAACAGGGTCAACGATTTTTTTAAGATATCACGCTCCATTTTGACTTGACGTAATTCACTCTTTAGTGCCGCAATTTCATCACTTTCCTTTTTTAAGATTTTGCGTGCATCCTTCTTTGTCATTTTTGACATCTTACTTGGCCTACCTTTCTTCTTGGGTTTCAAGGCCTCAGATCCACCTTCCATAAACAACTTCAACCAGATAGATATCTGTGAACACAAAAGATTATGGGAAGCTGCCACTTTGGACATTGAAACATCATTATTTAGGTAGTAGTTTATCACACGAAGTTTAAAATCAACAGTAAATTTACGTTTGAAATGTCGTAATTTCAACCCTTCGGGTCCTTTTAAATTGTATACAGTCCACCATTTTTTTAAGGTATCCTTTGGTAAAGAATACTTATTTTCTATCCATCGTTGTGAACAGCCAGTATCTAGGTATTCCTGAATAAGATCTAATTTGAATTTTTGAGTATATTTAGTCATACGAAAAAAGCACCTCACAATCACTAGACTTTGTCTAACAATTGTAAGGCACTTCATCATGATGATTTTTTCAAGTATCTTTGGTTTCGCTAATATGCCAGTTGCTTTTTTGCAAATGGGATATGCTAGTATCATCTGGTATATTTTTGCAGCCATCTTTTTCTTCTTACCAGTATCTATGATGCTTGCAGAATATGGCTCAACTTTTAAAAGCCCTAGTTAGTTAACGATAATTTGTCGGACTAACTAAGGCTTTTTCTTATTTATTCTTTTTATGTGCTTTAATTATTTTAAGCGCACGTTTCTTAGTCTTACGATTACTGCTTCGCAAACGACGATAAGCACTTGCTAAATCTGTCTTTTCCATTATATTCACCTCTCTTTAACTACCAACTTGCTTTGTGGATACCTGGTATTTTTCCTTGATGTGCTAACTCTCTAAAATTAATACGTGACATTTTAAACTTACGCATATATGCACGTGGACGACCATCAATTTCATCTCTATTTTTTAATCGTATAGGGTTAGAATCTTTAGGTAATTTTCGCAAGCTCTCATAATCATGATTTACTTTCAACTGTTTTCTTATCTCTGCATATTTAGCAACTAACATTTGCTGTTTTCTGTACTTTGCAATTTTTGATTTTTTTGCCAAATGTATTCCTCATTTCATTTAAATAGTAATCATTACTTTTTAAATGATATCAATTACGATTTAAAAAGTCAATAAAAATTAATCATATTCAAAATAAAGTTGTATAATTTGACTACTTTTTTTCAATTTTCTACAATTATCTTATTAACTACTCTAAGATTAGAAAGGAGAATGGCATTTTTTTTAATTGCCTATTAATTCATTGAAACACATTGTTACTGGAATTATTGCCAATGTTGATGCAGGAAAAACTACTCTTTCCGAAGCGTTACTGTATCAAACTGGGAATCTACGCAATTTGGGTCGCGTTGATAACGGTAATACTTTCCTAGATACCGACCAACTAGAGAAGAAACGTGGTATTACTATTTTTTCGCATCAAGCTAATTTAGAATATAATGATCTTTCACTGACTATCTTAGATACTCCAGGACACGTTGATTTTGTTACTCAAACAGAACAAGTTTTAAGTGTTCTTGACTATGCTATATTAGTTATTTCTGCTACTGATGGGATTACTAGTCACACTAGATCTCTTTGGAATTTGCTAAATCATTACCATATTCCTGTATTTATTTTTGTTAATAAAATTGATATCAGCACTAATAAGGCCTCACAGATTTTATCTCAATTAAAAAGTGAATTAGATGAATCAATTATTGATTTTTCTTCTGATAATATGATTGAAGATATTGCAATGTGCGATGAATCATTATTTGAAGAGTATTTGCAAATTAATACCATATCTGATGAAAAAATTCTATCACTAATCTCTGATAGAGTTATTTTCCCATGCTATTTTGGCTCTGCTTTAAAATTAGATGGTATTGATGAATTTTTGCAAGGATTCAATCATTGGACACAAGAGCCGCATTATCCAAACAATTTCCAAGCAAAGATATTTAAAATCTCACATAATGATAAAGGTGAACGTCTAACATGGCTTCGTATTCTAGGTGGTTCGCTAAAACCTCGAGAAGAAATATTGCCTGAACAAAAGATTAGTCAAATTAGAGTATATAATGGAGAGAAATTTTCAACTTATCCAACTGTTAATGCTGGTCAAGTTTGTACCATTCCTGGATTAATCAATACCTATCCAGGGCTAAGTATCGGAGAAAATCAAGCAGATACTATTCCAACTATTACCCCTGTTCTAAGTTATGCTCTTGATCCTAATGGTAGTGATATTCAAACTTGCTTAAAAGCTCTTCATGAATTAGAAGATGAAGATCCTAAATTACATGTTACTTGGTCTGAACATCTTCAAGAAATTAGTGTACAAATTATGGGAGAAATTCAGTTAGAGATCTTAGAACAAATACTCCTTGATCGATATAATTTAAACGTCACTTTTACTAAAGGAAATATTTTATATAAAGAAACTATCACTAATTCTATTGAAGGGGTTGGACACTTCGAACCACTTCGTCATTATTCAGAAGTACATTTATTACTAGAACCAGGAGAAAGAGGTAGTGGACTCCAATTCGAAAATCAATGTAGTCTAGAAGTATTAGACAAAAATTGGCAACATCAAATTATATCTAATCTCAAAGCTAAAGAACATTTAGGAGTATTAACCGGTTCCCCTCTTACAGATGTAAAAATCACCCTTTTAGGTGGGAAAGCTAGCAATGTACATACTGTTGGTGGAGATTTCCGTCAAGCTTGCAGTCGCGCAGTTCGACAAGGCTTAATGATGCTCAGAGAAAATAATAATTGCCAACTCTTAGAACCTTGGTATCGTTTCAGACTAAAAGTTGATCGTACTCAAATTGGTCGTGCAATCAATGATATTCAACGAATGCATGGTACCTTGGATGAACAACAAGTTGAGGGGATACTAACTGGAATTGCTCCTGTTTCAGAAATGTACAATTATGCCACCAATGTACGCGCATATACTCATGGGAATGGCACACTAGAATTGGAAGTTGCTGGTTATTATCCTTGTCATAATTCGACAGATATAGTATCTCAACAAAATTATGATCCTGTATCAGATTTAGAAAATACTCCACAATCTGTTTTCTGTTCTCATGGAGCTGGATATACAGTTGACTGGAAAGATGTACCTACAACTATGCATTGCGAGTATTTTTGGAATGGGATGAATTAGCAAAAAGCGAAGTCAGATGAAAAGGTTAATATATTGGTTGTATAATATTTAGGACTGATAATGTAGAATTTTTTACATTACGGTCCTTCTTTTATTTTCTTTATTTTGCGTCAAAATAAAAGAGAGCCCACACGTCAATCTAATTAAAAAAAGGACACCATCTGAAGTGCAACAAAAAAGTTAGACAAAAATAAAATATTTTTAAGCAGCTAAGACATGGGTTCGGTAATCAACCGGACTCATGTTTTTTGTTTTATTGGAAATTCGGTCATTATTGTACCAATTGACATACTTGTTAAAGAACTGTGTGAACTAAGAAATATTCTTACACTTCTTTATTTCAGGCTGTGATTCAACTTTAAAAAGATGGAAAAAACTTTCCATTGGAGCGTTATCTAGGTAGTTTCCCTTGCGGGACATACTTTGAATTAAACCTAATGAATCAATCTTTTCACGATAATAGTCTAATTGGTAGTGCCATCCTTGGTCAGAATGGATAATTGGATTAAAGTTATTGGGGAGGTTATCCTCAAGCTGACTTAATGTATCCATAATCAATAGTTTATTTGAGCTTTGGCTAACAGAAGCAGCTAAAACTTCTTTGGTAGCTTGATCTAAAATGACTGACATGTAAGCCCAGGTCGAATCACCTAAACGTACTTGTGAAACATCCGTATGAAGAACAGTAAAAGGAGATGTAGCATCAAATGTTTGGTTTAACAAGTTATCAGCTACCTTACCAACTGTACCTTTATAAGAAGAATAGTGATTATTTTTACGGCGATTATACATAGCTGGTTGTACACCTAATTCGTTCATTAAACGATGTAAAGTAGCTTCAGCCATTGATATCCAGCTTTCTCAAGAAGTGGCATTATACGGCGATAGCTGTATGTATAAGAACCTCTCCATTTACCTTTTTCCGCTATTTCCTTGATTACCACCTTAACATCAGCATACTTATCATTTTTATTGATGATACGTTTGCGTTCGTCGTAATAAGTTGGTCGCTTCAAGTCAATCGTTTTTAGAAGCTCACCAATCCCATATCGTTCCTTTTTTGGCAAGTTTTGTTGGTCTACCCTGATCTGATCCACAATTATTGTTTTCTCCTTGGCTTTGAGGGTCCGAAAAGGGTCAACGATTTTTTTAAGATATCACGCTCCATTTTGACTTGACGTAATTCACTCTTTAGTGCCGCAATTTCATCACTTTCCTTTTTTAAAATTTTACGTGCATCCTTCTTTGTCATTTTTGACATCTTACTTTGCCTACCTTTCTTCTTGGGTTTCAAGGCCTCAGATCCACCTTCCATAAACAACTTCAACCAGATAGATATCTGTGAACACAAAAGATTATGGGAAGCCGCCACTTTGGACATTGAAACATCATTATTTAGGTAGTAGTTTATCACACGAAGTTTAAAATCAACAGTAAATTTACGTTTGAAATGTCGTAATTTCAACCCTTCGGGTCCTTTTAAATTGTATACAGTCCACCATTTTTTTTAGGTATCTTTTGGTAAAGAATACTTATTTTTTAGACATCGTTGTGAACAGCCAGTATCTAGGTATTCTTGAATAAGATCTAATTTGAATTTTTGAGTATATTTAGTCATACGAAAAAAGCACCTCACAATCGCTAGACTTTGTCTAACAATTGTAAGGCACTTCACTCATAATCTGACAATGTTTGATAACTAATCCCTATTTTCTTGGCTGCTTCTTTTTGCGTTAATCCTGCATTAACTCTTGCAGCCTTTAGTGTTATTTTTGGCACTTTAATCATCTCTCTTTCTATTAATATTAACTTTATTGATTTAACATACTTCCGAAACTGTGTTTGATATAATTAACTCATCTCCTAATGAAAGGAGGTGTGATTTTATGAATAGCCTTATATCGACTTTAATAACTGCTCTTGTAGGTTTTTTAAGTGCTATAATTGGTGGACTCTATGCTACTAGAACCGAAAAACAAGTAACTGCTAGAATAGTGTTTGAAAATGCTTATCATGAAATATTTGAATTGATTGAAGATAAATTTTACGATAAATCACTTTCTGATGATGAAATTGCAGAATTAGGTAAAAATATATATTCTATCTTGCAAAAGTCAAATGGTTATTATTATCCATCTTTAAAAAAATACGCTTTATGGATGTTTAATGGAGAATATAACGATAATTTACAAGAGTTATGGCACTCTTTTTCTTGGACTTTTGATAGACAATACGAAAAAGTAACATCATTGATTGGTATTCCACCAAGAAGTAGATATTATCGAATGAACACTAAACAATATTCAAGCTTTTTTCACTTGATTAGAATATATTTTTTATCTAAATATGGTACTATCGAGCTACTTCTTATACTTATAGGTCTTTTATTGACACTAAATTATTTCACTAATTAAAACTACAATAAGTATTGTAATTATAGAAAATACAATATCTGACTTTCCTTTGTACTCACTGACTTTAAAGTTGGCATAGGCTAGTAAAATCCACAACAACAACATCACGTATAATTTGTTATTCATGTTTAGGTACTGCATCAAAGGTAAGAGTTACTTCAACAAGGTTTCCCTTACCTTTTTTTATATTCAAATTCTTAACTGCTTTAACTTCTTTTTCATCAATAAAAACTTTTTTATTTTTGACTTCAAACTCATTGAATGGTTTATTAATTCTCTCTACACCTCCTTATTTCTTCTTCAATTCATCTAGCTCTTTTTTTAGTTGTTCTTGTTCTTTTTTTAATTCCTTGATTTTGTTATCAAGATAAAAATCAATTATTTTGCTAACAATTACAACTGCTAAGATTATATATAATAATGCTGTATTCATAATCGTTATTATGTTATGATGAGGGTGCCACAAATTAAGGGGCAAGCCCCTTTCATTGTGGTTTAATCAGAACTTTAATGTTTTCGTCTATATCTTAGTTCTGATTTTGTTTTTTTATTTTCTAGTCTTAGTTTTTCGACTTCCAGATATTTCTTATATAGATTTAAGAACATATCTGATATGAAGTAGATAGCTAAGGCTATTTTTATTGCCTCATCCATAACTTTCTCCTTTCTTAGATTTGTAAAGCCCTTATCAACCTTACATGTATACATTAACACGGTTAAACCGTGTTAATAACACAAAAATACGTTTTTTTTGATTTTTTTGTACTTTTTTTGACAATAACACGGTTAAAACCTATAATTATAGAAAATAAGGAGGCGATTACTATGGTTAAATCAACTTTAGGTAATAAAAAAATAATGGCTTCTAACATTAGAAGGAATTTGGATAAATTAGGTTTAAACACTAAAGAATTTTCTAATAAATTAGATTTTAAATACACAACAGTATTAGACTGGGTTAATGCTAAGACTTACCCAAGAATTGATAAAATCGAAAAAATGGCTAATTTTTTTGGAATAGAAAAATCTGAATTAGTAGAAGAATTCAATGAAGATAATACATACTTAAATAGATTGAACAATACAGTTATGCAATTGAATACAGATAACAAGAAGAAAGTTGTTGAATATGCTGACAATAGGCTTAAAGACCAAATTAGACAAGAAAATAAAATTCATTCTATCACTGAAACTGATAACACCTATTATGTTGATGTTTTAGGTGCAGTTTCTGCAGGCACTGGCGAATGGTTAACTGATGAACAACATGAAGAAATCACTGTTAATAACGAACCACCAGAATATGATTTTGCTCTACGTGTTAATGGAGATTCGATGATTCCATTATTTTCTGACGGACAAATTATATATGTAAATAGAGTTGATGACTTGGATATGGTTAGAAATGAACAAATAGTAATTGCTGAATTAAACGGTGATGCATTCGTCAAGAAAATTGTTTTTGATAATAACAGAAAAGATTGGCAATTGATTTCCTTGAACAAGGAATATAAACCCATTAATGTTACAAAAGATGATGATTTTAAAGTAGTTGGATCAGTTGTATTATAAAATTAAAGGAGTTACATGTTTAATGAACACAGAATTAGAAGTGGTTAATTTAAAGAGTGGCAACAATATTGTATTTAAAGAAATCAAAGATAAATTTAGTAATAACTTAGAGATAGTATATGGTATTGGTGTATCCTTATACGCTAATCACGTTATTACTGAAAAATCAAATAGTTGGGAATTTAGTTCTTTCTGCACCGATCCAGTTAAACTATTTAATTTGTCTGATATTATCGACAAACGCCCTGCTAATCCTAATGAAATCACTATATTTAATAAACTATTCGACAATAAAAAACTAGATAAAGTTGACAAAGAATATCTAAAAAATAATTATGGAAAGGAAATCTGATTATGGAAAATTTTGTCGCAATAGATTTTGAAACTGCTAATGAAAATGCATATTCACCTTGTTCAGTTGGTATTGCTGAGTTTGAAAATGGTAAATTAGTAGATAGTTTTTATAGTCTCATTAATCCAGAACAAGAATTTAGTCCTATGAATATTTTTGTTCATGGAATACATCCAGAAGATGTAGAAAATGCTCCTACATACAAAGAAATTTATCCTAAAATACAAAGCTACATTTCTAATAATTTGATAGTGTCCCACTCTGCATTTGATAGAAATGTTCTAACAAAATCTTCAAACTATTATGATGTTGATTTCATAAATGTTGAGTTTATTGATACTCTAACTTTATCTAGAAGATTATTACCTGGTGTACATCATGGATTATCTCAGATGATTCAACATTACAAAATTGAAAACATAACTGAGTTTCATAATGCTTTAGAAGATGCTAAAGCTTGTGGTTTACTAGCAATTGCCATGTTAGAAGTTTCCGATTATTCAACCATATTCGAATTGGTTAATGACGCAGGATATAAATCATTTGGAAAAATTACACCAACTAAATATATACCTTTTACCCTATCTAGACACGGTTCTACACCCATTAAATTTCTAAATGCAGATGATATATTATCAAGGAAAAATCTACACAAAATTAATATTAATGAGACACGCATAAAAGATAAAAATATTGCATTTACTGGCAAACTGCAAAGCATGACAAGAAATGAAGCTGAAGTTATTGTTTCTGATCTAGGTGGTAATTTTCAAAGAACGGTTACTCTAAGTACTAATATTTTGGTAGTTGGTTTAGAAGATCCTAGAGTTGTTGGTCCTGATGGTAAATCTAATAAAATAAAAAAAGCAGAACATATTAATTCTAAAACAAACAACATTGAAGTGATCGATGAAAAAGAATTTATTCAAATGATATCACGATAAAAATTTATCAGAAAGGATATATCTGATATGAAATTAGACTATGATTTTGTTAGACAACTCCTACTCCAGTAATGATAAAGATAATACATATACTATTGAAGTTCTAGGCTCCGTTTCTGCTGGTACTGGCGAATGGTTGACTGATGAACAATATGATGAAGTTATGGTTAATAACGAGCCACCTGCACATGATTTTGCCTTACGTGTAAATGGAGATTCCATGACTCCTACTTTCTCTGACGGTCAAATTATTTATGTTAATAAAATATACGACACTGAAGAAGTAAGAAATAATCAGTTTGTTATTGCTGAGTTAAATGGCGACTCTTACGTTAAGAAGATCGTATTTGATGATAATAGACAAAGTTGTAAGCTGGTTTCATTGAATAAAAAATATGCTGATATTGAAATTAAAAAAATGATGATTTTAAAATTGTTGGTGTAGTTATCATTATTTAAATAAAGGAGTGAGTAACTGTGGATTGGAAAAAAGTACTATTAGGTAAGTTCGATTATTCTAAAACAACAGAAAATGGCAAATACAATTTAAACATTAATATTCAAGGTGGTATTTTCTCAGTAGCAATTATCATTGTTTTAATCGTCTGGTTAATTAAGGTTATCTAACTCACAATGTCATTTGAAGATAGCGTACGTCGGATTATTATGGGTGGGTTGAGTGTTTAAAATTGTTGGATTGGTTGTGATTTAAAAGATAGTGTTTTAGATTGAGATATATGTAATTATTATATTGAATCATCACAATTAGCTATTGTTAAAAATTGGCCTTTTTTTAACAATAAGTTTTAGCTATTGTTAAAAAATACGCTTTTTTTTACAATAGATTTTGATCATTATAAAAAAATAGCACTTTTTTTATAATAGCTTTTATATATTAGGAGGACTTTTATGAAAAAATATACTTCCCTTAAATCAGTTTTTTATAGTGACAAAAGTAGTGATAAAGTTATTTATACCGATTTTTTAAATAATCGTCTTAATAATGAACTGATAGTTTACTCAGGATTAAAAATGTCTCCTTTCAATAGTAAAAAAGAAATAAGAGATGTAAATACTTTATTTGAGATATTCTTTTTGCCTACGGTACAAATATCTATTTTAAAAGATAAAATTTACAAAAATTCCAGTGTAATTACCTACTATATGTCTCAACTTCCTGAAGTTGCCTCAGATCAATTATTTTATAATACATTAGTCTTAGAATTGCAAAGTACCAATGATATTGAAGGAATTAGAAGTTCTAGACAAGAAATAGGTGAAGCAATTAATAATGTTATTACTAAAAGTCAAAAATCTAATATGAGATTTGAAGGATTAGTTAATCAATATATTAATATTAAGAAAGGAAATTTTAACGAAATTAAATCTGTAAAAGAATTTAGAACTATTTGGGATGAATTAGTTGGTGAGGAAGAAAAAGATGAAATCCCAGATGGAAATTTATTTAGAAGGCATCCTGAATATGTAATGGACGGAAGTAAAATTGTTCATGCTGGAGATATTTCAGAAGAACAAATTACTCAAAATTTAACAAAACTAGTTTATGAGATGAACAATCATGATATTCCCGCTCTAGAAAGATGCTTTATTGCTCACTACTACTATGAATATATCCATCCTTTTTATGATGGAAATGGTAGAACTGGTAGATATATAGCATGCTCATATTTAGCAAGAAAATTAGACATTATGACTGCTGTAAGTTTTTCTTCAGCAATATCTTTACATAAAAAACGTTATTATAAACCTTTTATGGATATGTCCAAAACCTTTAATCATGGTGATGCAACTAATTTCATTATTAGAATGTTAGAAATATTGGAAGAAGGTCAAACCATACTCTTAAAGAGAATACAAACTGGTTTTAAACTCTTGAATGATGCAGAAAAAAGAGTTTCCAAACTTAAATCATTAAATGATGAAGAAAAATCAGTTATTTTCATTTTATATCAAAAGCATATTTTTGGTACTTATGCACCTGAGTTAACCGACAATGATTTAAAAGAAATCTTACACTTATCTACTTATAAAATTAGAAATATTACTAATAATCTTAAAAAGTTAGGGTATATTGATTTGATAAAAGAAAAACCTAAAGTGCATTACTTATCACAAGAATTATCAAAAGATATTCCTACATTACACTAAGATAACCCGTCAAAATCGACGGGTTTAAACAGAACTTAGTAGCGTTACAAAAAGATGATGAGTTTAAGATTGTTGGGTTGGTTGTATTATAATTAAATTCTTACAATAAAAATAAAGGAGTCATTTTTTGAATTTGGAAAAGATAAAAGACTTAATAGAGAAAAATTTTATTAAATCCAAAAATATTTGGCTAGCATATTTGCTAGCTATATTTTTTGGAACGTTTGGATTGCATAGGTTTTATTTAAAGAAAAATGGATTAAAGATGTTATTAATCACTGTTTTAACATTAGGATTGGGAGTGATTATCACTTGTCCAATACTTATTATGGATTTTTTCAAAATACCTGATTGGGTTAAAGATTGTAATAACATTAATAACACGTCCCCTACTGAAAAAAATATACAAACTAATCAATCTAGTAAACATATCAATAACACTGTAACATCAATAAACTTGAATGAATCAATGAGTACAAGCTCCAGGTTAAATAATTCATTGAGTGCAAATATTGAAGAAACAAATTCATCTAACATTGATAAACCTAGAAATAGTCAAGTTATAAGTTATTATTTCAAACCCAAACTTCAACCTGTAATGGAATTCAAACCAAAAACTAAGACCCATAAAAAATCTACACGAACAAAGACTAATTCATCAGAAACTATTAAAATCTCTAAACTCAGAAAACTCAGAGATGATTATGTAGTAGTTGATATTGAAACTACTGGATTAAGTCCAAGTGAAGATAAAATTATTCAATTATCTGCTATAAAATACATTGATAATAAAGAAATTGCAGTATTCAACGAATACATCAATCCACACACTAAATTATCAGATTTTATAATCAATCTAACTGGTATCACTCAAGATATTGTAGATTATGGTAAAGAACTAAATGACATAAAAGATAATTTTATTTCTTTTTATGGTGATTTACCTTTAGTTGGACATTATATTAATGGTTTTGATATAAAATTTCTAATTGCTAATAATTTAATTATTAAAAATATTTCAACTATCGATACGCTACCTTTAGCTAGGAAGTTGGATTTAGAAGATGCTAAATTACCTACCGTAAAAAAATTTTTAGGTATTAATAACAATTCTCATGATTCGTTAGATGATTGTTATACTACTAATGCTTTATATCAATTTGCAAAGAAGAATTTTTAACATGTCAGACAATCATTAACATACTAACAAAAGTCGTACATCCAACTCATTTACGACTATAAAATTAATTAATATATTAAATTTTAAAAATAAAGGAGAATTTTTAAATGACAGATAAAAATAATAGTAAACCTACTCATATTTATTATTAACTATGCAAGATAAAGATGAACTTATGAATTTAACTAAGTATCAAATAACTAACTATTTAGGTATTTCAGAAAATTTATCCATATTTATTAGGTAATAGTTAGGTTTATTGGTAGGTGGTATTTTACAATTGAGGTGATTTAGATGTTTTTTAAATTTTTCAAAAAACAAGAAAATAGTGCATCTTTAAATAATAAAAGAATAAACAAGAAAACTGGTTATCAGATGTCAACAGATAAACAAATAAAGGCTGCAAAAGAAAATGTTAAGTTTTCTGAAAAATATAAATTTGTTGATAATGAATATTATTCAGATGAAATGCGATATTCAAATAAGGTGATAGACTTTGTTCTTCCGCATTATAACAAAGGCAATTATTACTATAAAATTGGAGAATGGGATAAGGCAGAAAATGAGTGGCTTATGATACTAAAGCTTATGGGACATTTTCCCACACTCAAATTAGCAATTATGTATCGTAAACAAAAGCGTTTCTCTGATGAGGTCGAATTGTTAAAACTTAGTCAAATTTATGCAAGAAAAAATACCGTATACCCAGGAACCAAAGCAATTATTGAAAGAATTCCTAAAGCTGAAAAATTTAGAGAAAAACATATTAACGAAGATAAATCCAAAGGAATTGATAAAAATAAAATTATTCAAAAAATAATATAAAAAACAAGGAGTTGTTCACATACCTGAAAATGTATATCAAAATCATAAAAAATTAATATTAACAGTTACAATAATTTTTGCAATAGTTGGAACGATAATTCCAATAATAGGAAATCTAATTTTTGGATTATTAGGATTCATGATTATATATATCATTTGTGCAACTATTGATTATTTTAGACTTTCAAAGTCTGATAAGGAAAAATTAAAGGCTGAAAATCAAGCTATGAAAGACTTTAAGATACAAGCACAGAAGAATAAATTCAAATGTCCTAATTGTGGTTCTAAAAACATCCAAGCTTTAGGTATTCATAAAAAAGGATTCTCAACTGGTAAAGCTGTTGGATGTGCTATTTTAACTGGTGGTGTTGGTGCTTTAGCAGGATTTGCAGGCAAGAAAACAAATAAAACAGATTTTGTATGTAATGGATGTGGTAGAAGATTTATTCTATAATAACAGTTTTTTTACAAACAATTAAAATACCCGTCAAAATCGACGGATTTAAACAGAACTTAAAAAAACATACATTCATTTTGACCAATGATTTGAAGTCACTAAAAGCTAATCTCAAAGATATTTTAAGGAGGCTGTATCGTGAGAAGTAGATTTAAACGTGTATCTAAATTTTCGTTTATTTGTTTCTCAGTTTTAATAATTGCATCACTTATTGATAGTTCATTATCTATACTTTTACTATTTTCTTTGATAAATTTTTATCCACTGGTATCTCTCCTCTTTTAATCTTTTTCTTTGGTCTTGGGATGAGTGAAGGAGATAAAATCAATGATAAAATTAAATTTAGGTAGTTAATAACCCGTCATCTATTCTATGTCTAGCATTAGAGTATAGCTATAGTTCCTTCAAAAATTACATAACCAACCAAATAAGCAAAAATTATTTTAATTTATTTTTAAACATTTATAAACAGTTACTCTTGATAATAATTTTGATTTTATAAATAAAAAAATAAAATGTATTTTTCATAGAAAATAAACTATCATTGATACGACGGCATTTATAACTACCATGTATTTTTTATAGAAAATAAAGAGAGGTAATTATATTGACAAACGATGAATTATTAACATTAATTAATAGACATGATGAATCTGAAATTTTAGACTATAAAGAAAATATGAAAGATAAAAAGCAAATAGGAGAATACATTTCTGCACTAGGAAATTCTGCCTTGATGCTCCACCTATCCGCGGCTTATTTAATTTGGGGAGTTAAAGATATTTCGAAAGAAATTGTTGGAACCAATATTAAACCTTACTTAGAAAAAGCTCCTAAAGGCAATATGCCATTTATAACATATCTAGAACAATATTTAGACCCTAAAATAAATCTTTATTGGGAAGAACATATAATTGAGGAAAAGAGAATATTATTGCTAAAAATTGATGTGACTCATGTTAATAGACCAATTAAATTTTTAGGGCAAGGATTTATACGTGTAGGAACTTCAAAAAAATCTCTTGCTGAATATCCTGAAAAAGAAAGACTCATTTGGAAATCATTTGAATCTACATTTTTTGAATCGCAAATTGCTAAAAATGATGTTACTGCTAATGATATTTTTGAACTTTTAGATTTAAAATTATTTTCAGATTTGATGGATATATCCTATTTTGATACAGAATTAGTTATTAAATCATTATTAGATAAACATCTTATTGTCGATAGTGGAAATAACTATAACATAACTAATTTAGGAGCATATACTTTTGCTAAAAATATGGATAATTTTCCTACTTTGCATAAAAGAACGATAAGGATAACTAAATACAACGGAAATAATAAAATAGATAATGCTATTTTTGATGAACAACGTAAAGAAAATGCCAGCCAATATACTTCTTTTGTTAATTTCTAACTATAAAAGTGTGCATACTTAATGCATACTTTTTTGATATTTCGAGAAATATATATTAGCAGTTAAACATTTCAAATGCAGTAAAAACATTGTTAAATTAGTATTTATGGAATAATGTGAGATGTTCTGAAATTCCACATTATAAATTTAATCCATTAGTACAACTTAGTAATTCAATTACTTTATCCGGTAAATTAAGATCAATAAGTTTATTTGCTACATCATTAGGAATTTTATCAAAAAAAGTTATTCTAAAAATAAATACTCCACCAAAAATCAGTGACAGGATATTTCTTATTTCCATTATCTGATATTTCTTTCAACATCGAAATAATACTTTCAGCTGTCATACTATCCCCTCTTTAATTCAAATTAACATATCTCTTCCTATTATATGTAATAAATTTCAGAGTGTAAGGGTAGTCTATAAAAATAAATTTCCAAGTCACAAACATTATAAATATATATAATGTAAAAAACACATAACATTACCACAATGTATAATGTTATGTGTTTTGATACTATTTTTACACTTCGAAAATTTAATTGTGCTCGAGGTGTAAAAATAGTCTGTATAAAAAAGACTATTTTTACACTCCGAATAGATTCTGTCCCTTTTTCTTGTATTTCCTTACATTCTAACTTCTTTTTTTATCTCTATTTAGACTATTCTTACACTTCGAAGTGGTCAATATGGCAATTTCGGAGTGGAAAAATATCTTATTCCCCTTTTTCTTTTATTTTAAAAGACTATTTTTACACTTCCAAAAATTTGTAGACTATTCTTACACTTCGAACATTATATTGTTGCAAAAAATGCCTTAAATTGCGCGTGTAAGCCTTGACATATCAAGATTCTTCAATTTTAATAAAATTATCGATTATATACTAAAGTACTCTTTTCTCACTGTTATTATATTTCTTGTAATTCGCATAATTACAAGCTTTATCTATGTAAAAAGTGCATAAGACCGGGATTTGTTTATGTCGAGGTGTAAAAATAGTCTGTAATGTATATCTATTTTTTCGCTGTGTAAAAATGGTCTATAAATTCATTCAATTATATTGTAATTATTAATTCTATATGATTATAATAAACATAATGATAATTTATAGATGTTTCTATGATAATTCTTAGTTACATCTTGTGTATTGTGAGGTGTTTGTATGTCTAAAGAACCTGTTGTCCAACAAGAAATTGTAACAGCCTTCCCTAATACCAAGGAAGTTCGTTATGATAATGAATTAAATCGTATTCCTATTGGTTTTATGAATGAAAGTGAACAGAATATTTTCTTCGCTATCCTAAGTCAGGTTAAAGAAACTAGTGAAAGAAAGACCAAATTATCTTTTACTCAAATTCGTGAATTAGCAAGTTTTCAGAAGACTTCAAACAAAGAATTAATCAAGTCTCTTGATAATATGACAACAAAACTAGCCTCTTTAAATGTTCGAATCCATAATCAACAACAAATCATTAAGTTTACCCTATTCCCAACTTTTCAAATAGATGGGGATCAACAAACTCTAACTGTTGCTGTTAACGAAGATTTTCGCTATATCGTTAATGATTTAGCCAAAGGATTCGTAACTAACTTTGACATTGAAGAATTTACTTCTATCAAATCTAAATATGCGAAAACAGCTTTTCGTTTAGCTAGAGAACACGAAAATAAAGTCTTTGATGTTGTATTAAAGGATTTTAAAGAACTTTTCTCTATTCCTAAATCTTATCGACCAACGGATATCAATAGATTAATTTTAACAAAAGTTAGTAAAATCCTACAGGAGTATTTTACTATTTTTGAAATTACACCTGTACAAGATGAAAAAGGTAAAGCTCATCGAATCATAGCTTACCGTTTTAATATTGGAAAACGTATTTTAAGAAATCTTGACGAACCACGTCAAATTTCATTATTAGATGACTAAATAAAAAAGCCCCCTACCGACCAAAGTAAGGAGCCTAAAAACTGTATGTGACCAGCATACAGTAAAATCTCAGTCAAGTACCACCAAGACTAAGAACAAATAATTAATATCAAACTTACGATAGCTCTTTATAAAAGTTAATTAAGCACCACCAAAATTAACTTGAGTTTTTTGGACTCATTTTTCGCTATCTATGTTTTTAATTATAGCATTATTATGTCTTTTTTTCATCATTTTTAGTCTTGTGTGTACTTCAAATATTTTTTATGGAAGGAAGTTTACACAATGAAAAGTCTTACATCTCGTGCATTTTTACCAATAAACACTGATTTATTCAATAATCCTAAGTATCAAAAATTAAGTTGTGATGCTATGGTTTTATATTCACTATATTCTCAAAGAAAAGAAGTATCTACTTTTCATTCTCAAACTGGTAATGATACTTTTACAGATTCAGAAGGCATTTTTATCTATTTTTCTAATGACGAAGCTGCAAAAATCCTTCGTATGTCTGTAAGAAAAATCTCTACTTTACGCTCTCAACTTATTGACTGTGGTCTAATAAGTGTTATTCGTCATGGTCTTAAGAATTTTAAAATCTATGTAAATACACCAGAAACAACTCCAGCTGAAACAGATCTTGTTTTGCCTTGGGCTAATTTTGACTTTGAAAAGCCTATTAAATCCGTTCCTGCAAATTCTGCTAGTACGAAGTCGCAAAAATTGCCTATAAATCAATCTAACAATAATCAAACTAAATTATTATTATCAAGAGAATCAAATGAATCAGTACCACAAAATCAGAGTAACACTCTAGTCACACCTAAAAAATCCGAAAAAGATATATTAAATGAGTTATCTTTAGATTCAATTATTACAAGACTAAAAGTATCTTTAAGTCTTCCTGTGGTTTCTAGATTGAAAGTATTAGCAAATAATTCATATACAAAATTGAAATGGTTTAGTGACACTATTTTTAAAGCTAAAAGTCAAGTAACGAAGAAATTATTATCTAATGATAAATGGTTATATAATCCTGCAAGCCAAGAAGCAATTCGTTTTGAATCCAATGATTTATTAAAACGAGGACTAGAATCTGCTTTACTTCAGATTGCAGAAATCGTCTATAAAGGCAAAGAAAAAGTACAGAATGAAGCCAAGTTCATCTATGTTTACTTAAGAAATTTTATGGCAAATGCAGTAAAACAATATTTGATGGACAATTACGAATTAACTGAAGATGATAAAATAGAATTAAATCTACTGTTGAGTTTCTAAAAAAAGAACCTGTGATAATACAGATTCTTACAAGTAGTTTTTAGATTAAATTAATCCAGATTTTGCCCATTAGAATTAATAACTTTAGCGTACCATTTAGCTGAATCTTTAGCAAAATGCTGATAATCACCTGAACCATCTTCAGCTAAATTAACATAAATTAAGCCATAGCGTTTGGAAATTTCGCCGGAACTAGCACTGATTAGATCTAGATTAATAATTTTCTAGTCTTTTTAAATAAATCATATCAAATGATACTAATTAAAAAGACACTTCACTCAACCTAATAGAGTCAACCAGTCTACAAACTTTTAGAATTAATCCAAAAGCTCTCGTGGACAACTTTACAACTCGTTTGGCAGTCGTGTTTTGTTTCAAAAATTGTTCGTAAGCTTCCTAAATTAGAAATTTAAGTTTAGCTTAACTGGAACTAATCCGATTCCATCTATACCGTCAGCAAAAGCATTCGGTACTACTTTTCTTAATATCTGTAACGCTCCATTAACATCAGCGTTAATTAAGATACCCTTATTTGATTTAAATAAACCACGTTTAATGCGTCTTTTGACAGGACTTAACCCTTTACGTTTACGAGCTTTATCGCCATTTTGGTTAATTGGCACTTCATTGTCTAAAAATGAGGTTTGACTTGTATAATCCTCATTAGCTTGAATTACGACTATCCCTGCTAAATTAGCTTTATATACAATCATCTCAATCATTTTTTGATGTGGAATGCCAATAAAGTTTTGATTTATTCGTTTTCCCATATTACTAGAACGTTTTTGTCCTTTATTTTTACCAATAACAATCGTGTTTAACTCATGGCTTAACGCTATCTCAACAATGCGTTTACTTGCTTCATGAGCGAATTTTAACATTTTTTGATTACGATAAAAATCAAGTTTATTTAAACGTTTAGTATTACAATTTTGTTTTGACAAGTCATAAATTCTAGTTAATCTAGCTTTTTGCTTGTTATAGTATTGATTGACTGACTTTAAAGGACGTCCATTATCTTCTTTGTAGTCAATAACCTTGTTAGTTTTATAAACTATTTCAATTACAAAAGTATTATTTTTAGGAATGACTCTAACTTGTTGAATTTTATTAGTTTCTTTGTGTTGTAACTTAATTTTCAAGCTATCTATCACTGGTATTTCTACAATTCCATTAGCTCTTAATTTAGCAGTTTGGTTATCTACGATAACAATATTTTTACCGCCTTTGGGTTTATATTTGGGTATTTTAGGCTTGCCAGTGAACTTTTGCGGTGCCTTTAAATATGCTTTACGAGCTTTATTCCAAGAAGTCATATTTTGATTGACTAACTTTAAAATTTGTTGAGCTAAATGTACACTTTTCATAGAGCGATACAGCATACAGTCCTTTTGATTAAAAGATTGTTTAAATGATTTGTCTAGTTTTTCGTAACTCAGCCACTTACCCTTAAAGAAAGCCTGTCTAAAACGATATAGAGCTTGGTTGTAGACATTATTGGATAGATGAGCGTATTTATCTAAAATAGCATAACGTGCATCATTAGATTTAATAATATGCTTTTCCACCAAATACTCGTATTGAACTTCCGTTTTCTCTGCTCTTACTTCTTTAAAAGTTTTTATGACTTTCTTCTTTGATTTTTGCTTTTTAACCATCCTTGTTCACCTCCTTATCTTCCAAAGCTTCTTTAATTTTCTTTCTTCTACTCGAGTACATTCTCATTGAAAATGCGTGCAACAAGCTAATGATTTCTTCAAATATTTCTTGTTGGTCTGTCTTTTTATCGGTTAATTCTGACATCACAATTATCTCGGTATGATACTTGGAAAATAAGTATTTAAACAGATCGAAACCAACACGACTTAATCTATCCTTGTAGGTGATAATAACCTTTGATACTTTACCACTAATTACAAGGTCTAATAATTCAAAAAACTCCTTTCTTCTTTCAAAAGAAATTCCACTAGCTATATCTTTGTATAGACCTTTAACTTGATAACCATTTTTCATCGCAAAACTTTGCAGGTTTTCAATTTGGTTTTCAAGGTCTTGTTTTTGTTTAGGTGTAGACACTCTAGCATACAAATAAACACCACGAACTTCACCTTTATTTAATATCTTAAAAACAGAATTAGCGTCCCAATCATATTGCCCAGAAGGCAATTTAGTAGCTTTTAAAATTCCATCTTTTCGCCATCTTAGTAAAGTGGAACGACTAATTTGCAATAATTTCATTACTTCATTTGCTTTCATACCATAGATTATATCAGATAACATAGTTTGATATAAAATAAATAATTAAAATAAGTTATATCGTTCTAATGCACTATGGATATGGTCACTAAGAGCAATAACTTTTGAGTCACTAACTTTGGTATTAAAAATATCTTCGGCATAATTTAAAATCTGGGTGGCAACTCTAATATCTTCTAAAGAAATATTGGATAATAATTGAGAGACTGAAGATTCCTCATTATCTGATGAACTAAGAGAAAAACGTTTTTCAATTAAATTTTCATCGATATTATTTCCAGGTCGTTGTTTGAAACCTAATTCTCTATCCATCAAAATGATTTCTTGATTATTTTGATCGAGAGTAATGACAATATTATTATTAATAACTTTAAAAATTTTTATAATAACCTCCTTTCTGAATAGTACTAAAAAAACCAATATACATCTTTGTAGAGACTACAATAAAAAAGATGTATATTGGTTTAGCTTACCCGAGCGCAATAACTAGCCAAACTTATGCAAGAAGAATATAACATAAGATAATAATTTTAGCGACCGTTTTCTTTTATAACATATAACATTTATTAAATATATTATATATAATATAAACACATTAAATATTAATATAATTAACTAACATTATGTTAATATTTAATGTATTAACACAATGTTATAATTAAACAAAAAGAATTAACACATTGTAGGAGATTGTGGTAAACTAACTATAGATAATGTATAAATGTGTAAATGTAGAAAGGTAGGTTAAAAAATGACTGCCACAGTATTATCATTTTTAAATTTTAAAGGTGGCGTTGGAAAAACTAGCGCTACTGCATTAGTAAGTTACAACTTAGCAAAAATGGGTAAAAAGTGTCTAGTTATAGACTTTGACCCTCAGGCTAATATTACTGCCCTATTTTTAAAAACTAAGTATCAAAATAAAGATAAAGTTGCAACTATTGAATCATCATTAATGACCGCTTTGAATAGAGAAGAAAGTTTAGATTCAATAACGATTGAAATTGAAGACAATTTATACCTTATTCCAAACGCTGTTGACTTTAGTATGTATAGTCGTTTTTTGGAAAGAAACTTTATGGATGAAAAAGAACGTATTGGTTTCTTCAAAAAGAAAGTTGATTCATTACGTGATAAATACGACTTTATCTTCATAGATGTTCCACCAACAATTTCATTACCAAACGATACAGCTTTCTATGCATGTGATCAAATTATTGTAGTTCTTCAAACTCAAGAACGTTCGTTGCAAGGTGCAGAAGTTTTGATTGAGTATTTACAAAATAGTATTGTTGATGCATATGATTCTAAAGTTGATATCTTAGGAATTTTGCCTTTCTTATCAAAAAGAAGTGCTAGCGTAGATAAAGAAATTTTGGACGCAGCTTCAGAAGAATTTGGTGATGAAAATATCTTTAATGCAAAAATTATGCAAATGGAACGTGTTAAGAGAATGGATATGACGGGGATTACTGATAATCCAAGTGATTCATGGGATAAGAAAACACATGCAGCTTTCAAGGGAGTTGCTAATGAAATTTTAGAAAGGTTAGGTGAAGAATAATGGCTGGTGGATTACTTAATCATTCTAAAAAAAGTGGACAAAACAAATTAGTTCATAGTGGACCAGTAAAAGTTGAAAATCAGGTTGAACGTGGTGATGTAGTTACTGATGAAAATACAGTAACCTTTCCTGCTAATGTTCGTGTAGATAATCATATTAGAAATCAAATAACAGCTTTAAATAATATAGGGATTGGATCAACCCAAAAAGAAGTTGTAGGGAATCTATTGAGTGAAAGAATTGAAAAGTTAAGCGATAGTGACAGGCAAAGATTTAATCGTATCTTGAATATTTTGGAACAAAAAGATTATCTTACATCACTAAGTAAAAAATAATGGCGAAACAGAGGATAGTTTGATATTATCCTCTATTTTTGTGTATAGTGTTAAATGTAAATAGATTATATATAATAAATAATATATTTATATAATGTTAATAGGATAATATTATGTTGACAACATTTATATAAAGTGTATAATAAAGAAAATTATTAACATGTGGTGTTAAAAGATAATCTTGAATGGAGGGAAAGTAACGGTGAAAAATGTATGGTTGATATTAAAGTTAATAAGGTATTTGCTAGTGGGTATAATTTGTCTAACTCTAATATTTATTTATAAAGGGGACATTACTTTTCACCCGACGAGGTATACATTTGAAATGCAACATATGTATTTTTTTATTACCACAGCTATTCTCCCATTCTTTAGATTGAAACATCAAAGTTGGTTTATATCCGATGGTGAACCAGTAGTTTCTTATAAGCAAAAAGCGTTAGATTTACATCATCAGGATCTTGCGCAAAATCATAAAGATAGAAAATGGACTTCAAATGGAGTCTACACGAATCCGTATGAATATACGAGTGTAGATACAATGTCGCATGATAATATGTCAGAATGGCTATATAGTATAGCTAAAAGTGTGATTATGAGCATACTATTTATTTTTTTCGGACCAATTTTTATTGTAATAGGAATATATGTTAAATATAAAAGTTAAATACATATGTTAAATGTTAATGTATAATGTTATAAATATTATATATTAACATTAACACAAAGCGAGAGTAAGAAAAAGGCTAGGAAAATCATTTTCCCAGCTCTTTTTTAATATAAATATTTAATTAAGAATATCCGAAATAGCAGCATTTACATGATCTCTTTCACGTTCAATCATAGCAACACGACTTTCGATAACTTTAGTATCCATGACAATTTCGCGTGTTAACCCTGGAGTATTAAGCTTAGGTTCAAAGAACTCTTTAAATTCAGCTAATCGTTGTTCTGTATGCAATGCACGTGCAGTAACTGTGATATAAGATGTAAATTCCATATCACCACCAACTGTATCTTCAAGCCATTGCCATTCGTTACGAATCCAATTCCAAGCTGCTTGTTCGCCTAGATTGTTTGAAAGAGTCCTGAAGTACCAAGTGCGCAAATCTTGAGGTTTGATAGTATCCGCATCTTCGAAATAAGATACAATTTGTTGAATTTGGTCAGCATCTTTTGTTGAAGTTAATGCGAACAAGATGTCTTGCTTATATGAACTATCACTAGTTTTACGATAATCTTCTAGTAAGGATTCAAATAATTGAGAAGAGTTGTAATTTTTAACTTCATTTTGTAATACAAGAGCACGAATGTCAGAAGACAAACTTAGTAACTTATCTTGATTTTGAGTAAAGATTTCATGTGCTTCAGATTCTGCAGAAGGATTTTCAGCATATAAAGCTGCACTTAAAACAAGTGGACGAACTAGTTGATCGTCATTGCTATCAGTATCCTTTGGTAACCAAGATAAACGTTGAACTTGGTCAGTACTTAAAGTATTAACAAATTTCTTTAAATTTGTTTCATCAGTGGAATCTGGAGTAACAAAGAATTTCAAATTATTAACAATGCTATATAAAGTCTCATTAACAATAGCTGAATCACTATTTGAAAATTCTTTTAATAATGGAATAACCTTAGAATAAGAAGCTAAACCACTATCAGCAAGGAGACGTAAATCTTGCAACAATTGTAATTTATCAATATGTGTTAGATTTTGTGAGTTAACTAAAATATCTTCTAATAGTTCAGGAGCGTAATTAACTACAACATGAGAAGTATTTCCTACATTGAAACGTAGAGGTTTATCGGCTGCTTTTCTCAATTCTTGATAGTCACCTAAGTCTAATTCCTTTTGCGTAAGTAGCTTAGGAGCTTGAGCAAAGTCTGCATGTAGAGGAACTTGCCATAAACGATCTACATCTTTACCTTCACCAATAAAGAACTGATTTTGTTCAATTACTAAATGACCATTTTTAACATTGACATTAAGAACTGGATAACCAGGTTGTTCTAACCATGAGTTCATAATAGAGCCAATATCAAGATTTGAAGCTTCACCAAGTGCTTTCCATAAGTCAGAACCAACTGCATTATTGTATTTGTGTGACTTGAAGTAAGCTTTTAGTCCAGAACGTAGAGCATCATCGCCAATTAAAGCACGAACCATTACTAATAAACGTGAACCTTTTGCATAAACAATAGCCGGATCAAATAAAGAATCGATTTCAGCGGGATCCTTAACTTCAACATGAACAGATTGAACACCATCAGTTGCATCGCGTTGTAAAGCTTGAGGTGCTTCAGATGTTTGGAATAATTCCCAGATATTCCAGTCAGGTTGTAGTGCATCGATAGCAACATATTCCATCATATTGGCGAAACTTTCATTTAACCATAAATCATCCCACCATTTCATAGTTACTAAGTCACCGAACCATTGATGAGCAAGTTCATGAGCAATAACAGTTGCAACAATACGCTTTGTATCTAAAGATGTGTTATCAGGATTTAATAATAGATAAGCTTCACGATAAGTTACCAAGCCCCAATTTTCCATGGCTCCGGCTGAAAAGTCAGGTAAGGCTAGTTGCCAGGAGTGAGGGAGTGGATATGGAGTTTGATAATAATCTTCGTAAAATTCAATTGAACGTTTAGCAATATCTAAAGCAAAATCTAGTTCTTTTTCGGCATGAGCTTTAGTTGAAAATACACCGATTTTAACACCGGATTTAGTTTCAGTAAGTTTACTTTGTAGTTCACCAAAGGCAAAGGCTACAAGGTAAGTTGACATTCTCACAGTAGTGTCAAAGTAATGCACACCATTTTCTGTCTTAACTTCTGGCATGTTGCTAAGGACAGTTTCACCTTCATGCTCGTCAAACTTTATAGCAAGATCGAAAGTAGCTTTAGCAACTGGTTCATCAATAGAAGGAAATGCTTGACGCGCAAATGTAGTTTCAAATTGCGTACCGATAAGTTGTTTCTTCACACCATCAACTTCATAGTAAGAAGGATAGATCCCCATCATAGAATCAGTAAGCTTAGCGGAATATGACACTTCTAAATCAAGATCTCCAGTATTAGGAACATTAAAAGAGACAGTTTCAGAACTATCATCGAATTTAAAATCGGTAGAATTACCATTAACCTTTACATCAAGAATATTGAGGAATTTTTGATGTAAAGCAATTTCTTTTTGAGAAGCATTACCAGAAATTTTTGTAACTCCAGTGAATGTTTTCTTTTCACGATTAATATCTAAATAAATTTGATAATGTTTTGGTTGGAATAAATCATATAAATGTGATACTTGTCCCATTATTTGACCACCTTTCATTTATTAGATAAGTTAATAATACGCTTTTAAATGAGAAAAATCTATTAATACAATTAAAAATATATAATTATATATAATGTGAATAAATTATACATTTAACATAATATATAAAATTAATATATAAATATTATGAATTTAACACTATACATATATATTAACACAAAAGTCAGCAATATAGTGATTTGTAAATTTTAAAAATTTTGTTTAAATTAAGTTGTAAGATTGAATTGTTAGAAGAGCTTTAGATGAAGCTCTTTTTTTCTGCCTTTTTCCTGCTTGCAGGCGTTAAAGAACAACTGAGTACTCTTTCAAGGCTCTAACTGCAAGAAAAAAGGAGTTTTTGTGATGGATAATGAAAATCAAGAAGTAGAAAACGAAGACAATACCGGTAAAGTTGCTAACACAGTTGAAAAACTTCAAAAACGTTTAGATAAATTAACTGGTGATAAGCACAACTTGGAAGAAGAATAAGGTTAAAAAAGAGAAAAGGTGTTAAAGATAAGGTTTACACAATGATACAAGAGCGTGACATTGAATTTTATGTTGACCGTCGAGATGCTGGTGAAACTAATCAAGAATTATATAATTTATTCATACGAAAGTTTGAGATGTAAAAGTCTCAAACTTTTTTTGATAAAAAATACCGATTAGAACTATATGAACTAATCGGCATAAGTTAATTATTAGAATGTTGCAGTATCTGGATCAGTTGCTAAATGAGTAACTCCACGTAATCCATCCAATTTCTTCATTTCATCATCAGTCAATTCAAAATCAAAAATATCAGTATTAGATTTAATATATTCAGCATGAACAGATTTTGGAAGAGGAAGGAAACCATGTTGCAATGACCAGCGAAGCAGAACTTGAGGTACGCTATGATTGTGAGCTGCAGCAATTTCAGCAACCAATTCATTACGTAATAAATCACCAGTACCTAAAGGACTATAAGCTTCATTTAGAATATATCGTGTTCCTTATTAGCAGATAGTACATCTGGTTGAAGATCACTAGGATTTAAGTAGTTTTGGTTAACTGCAGGAACGATATTAGCAGTCTTCAATAATTCATCTAAATGATGCTTGCGGAAATTAGAAATACCAATTGCACGAATTTTACCAGCTTTAACGGCTTCTTCCATAGCTTGCCAACTTTCAGCATTTAATTCAGCCCAATGCTCGCGTACTGCTACTGGGTTTGGCCAATGAATTAAGTATAGATCTAAATAATCAGTATCTAGCTTTTGTAAACTTAAATCGATGGCTTTTTTGGTAGCTTCATAACCATGAGAATCGTTCCAAAGTTTAGTTGTCAAGAAAATATCATGACGGTTAACACCACTTTCTTTGATACCTTGACCTACACTAACTTCATTGCCATAAGCTGCCGCTGTGTCAATATGACGATAACCAACTTCAAGTGCAGTTTTTACAGATTCACGAGCAACCTCGCCATCTGGAGTTTGCCATGTACCGAAACCGACAACAGGAATCTCTACACCATTATTTAATTTATATGTGTCTGTTAATGCCATTGTAATACCTCCACAAATAATTAATTCATATTTATTATAAATCTTACTAATAGTAAGTAGCAAATGATATGGCTTGGAGAAAAAGAAAAACATCTTGACTGTAGTATTCTACAACCGAGATGTTTATTTTTAATCATTTTTAACTATGTTATTTCCTACACATAATAGGAAGAGATTATAAAATAATTGCACCTAAAATACCAGAGATGATACTCATTACTACTAAGGCATAAAACATATAACTAACACTTTTCCATGAAAATGCTGGTTTAATGAGTGATAATGATACAATTAGGTATCAATTTAAAGAAATTATACCACTAAAAATGTGAGCATTAGTTTTAAAGTTTTAAAATTAATGCTCACATTTTTTAAATCTAATTTTTGTAAGAATAGAAAATTAAATAGATATAACATATTATTAGTAATATTTTTAATGGTCAATAAATAAATTCTATATTTACACATACACTAAAGTAATGTTATTTTCTTTGAAAAAATCAATATAATCCTGAGGTACATTTTTATTAGTGATGAGAGTATTTACATCTTTGAGTGGTGAGTAAGTTAATAGAGTAGAATGATCAAATTTACTATCATCTGCCAATAAAATTAATTCTTTAGATTTATCAGATATTAATTTTTTTATACGATATTCCATGATATCTGAATTAGTTAAGCCATTTGTTAGAGAAATTCCAGTTGCGGCCATAAAAGCTTTATTAATATTATAATGTTGAATAAGTGTCTCATTATCAATTCCTATAAAAGAACGAGTTTTTCTTTTAAATGTATTACCAATTATAATTAAACGAACATTTGGCATCGTAGAAGCTGCATTAATAACATCTAAGCTATTTGTTAAAAGTGTGAATGATAGTTCATTATCAACATAAGGTAACATTTGGCAAGTTGTAGTACCAGAATCTATAAAGACTATATCATTTTCATTAATCAAACCTGCTGCTTTGGAGCCTATTTGTATCTTTTTATCTTGGTTATAAAATTTTCTATTCTCAAATGAAAGTAACGAATTTTCAGTAGCAACAACGCCACCATAGACTTTTTTAATAGTACCATGTTCAACTAGTTTTTTTATATCACGGCGGATAGTATTTTTAGAGACATTAAAAATATCACAAAGTTCTTCAAGTGACACACTACCATGTTGATAAATGTAACTTTCGATTTTTTGTAATCTTTGTTCTTTCATAACATCCTCCTAATTTTATATTTATTCTAAATTAATTATATCATAATAGTATTAAATTTTGAACATTATCAACGATGTTTTTGGGTAAATGTTACAAAAAAATGATTATTTTTGTTGTATTTTTTGTTAATTTATGGTTAAATATAGTTGTTAAATGGTGAAAGTTAACCAAAACATAACCAAAAAATATATAAAAGAGGTGCTTATTATGCGAAGATTAAAAAATTTTATTGACGGCAAATGGGTAGAAAGCTCAACAACTGAATTTGAAAAGGTTTATAATCCTGCCACAGGGGAAGTTTTATGTGAAGTTCCTTTATCAACTAGGGAAGAATTAGATGAAGCTGCAAAAATTGCTCAAGATGCTTTTGAAAAATGGAAAAATGTCGCAGTTCCTAGACGAGCACGAATATTATTTAAATTTCAACAATTATTAATTGAACATAAAGATGAATTAGCGAAAATTTTAACTATTGAAAATGGTAAAAACCTTACAGAATCCCACGGTGAAGTTCAAAGAGGTATTGAAAATGTAGAATTTGCAGCAGGAGCACCTACATTGATGATGGGAGATTCATTATCTACAATTGCTACTAATATTGAAGCTGTAAATTATCGTTATCCAATAGGTGTTGTAGGTGGTATTACACCATTCAATTTTCCAATGATGGTACCATGTTGGATGTTTCCAATGGCTATTGCATGTGGAAATAGTTTTATTTTGAAACCTTCTGAAAGAACACCTATGTTAACAGAAAAATTAGTAGATTTATTCACAGAAGCAGGGTTACCATCTGGAGTATTAAATGTTGTTTATGGGGCTCATGATGTTGTTAATGGAATTTTACAAAACCCAACAATTAAAGCGGTTTCTTTTGTAGGGTCTGAACCAGTTGGACGCTATGTATATACAGAAGGAAGTAAGAACTTAAAACGTGTTCAAGCATTAACAGGAGCTAAAAATCATACAATTATTCTAAAAGATGCTAACTTAGATGAAACAGTGAAAAATGTAATTTCTGGTGCTTTTGGATCGGCAGGAGAACGTTGTATGGCAGCATCAGTTGTTGCTGTTGAAGAAGAAATTGCTGATGAATTTATTGAAAAACTAAAAGCAGCTTCAAAAAATATTAAAATCGGCAATGGATTAGAAGATGGAGTTTTCCTAGGACCTGTAATTAGAAAAGAAAATCAAGAACGAACATTATCTTATATTAAAAAAGGTATAGAAGAGGGAGCAAGACTTATAACAGATGGCCGTGAAAATATTCCAGAAGATGGTTATTTCATTGGACCTACAATTTTTGATGGAGTAACAACAGATATGACTATTTGGAAAGATGAAATTTTTGCTCCTGTTGTGTCAGTTATCAGAATTAAAAATCTCCAAGAAGGTGTTGAATTAGCTAATAAATCTAAATTTGCTAATGGAGCATGTCTATTTACTAATAATGCATCAGCAATTCGCTATTTTAGAGAAAATATAGATGCTGGTATGTTAGGGATAAACTTAGGGGTTCCAGCACCAATGGCCTTCTTCCCATTTTCTGGATGGAAATCATCATTTTACGGTACACTACACTGCAATGGTAAAGATAGCGTTGACTTCTATACTCACAAGAAAGTTGTAACGGCACGTTATGCACCCAATAATATTTAGAAAGGAATAAGGAAGATGGTCGATTTAAAATATTCAACAAATCGTAGGAAAATCTCGGAAGGAGTAACAGTACTTCATAATTTAAAGAAATCTGAAACAGGCTTGGAGTATATTGAAACTAAAGTTTTAGAGATAGAGAGTAATAAATTTTTTGAGGGAAATACAGCTGATCAAGAAGTTTGTATCGTTATATTGACAGGGAAAGCTACAGTTGTTGCTGGGGAAAAAGAGTTTAAACATTTAGGAACTAGAGAGAATGTTTTTGAAAAGATACCTACTGATAGTGTATATATATCGATTAATGAAAAGTTCAAAATAGTTGCAGAAACTAAGTCAAAAATTATTATTTGTTATTCTCCAGCTAAAGAAAAGAGAGAAACTAGATTAATTGCAGCTAGTGATAATTCTATTGAAAATAGAGGTATTAAAAATAATAAACGTTTAGTTCATAATATCTTACCAGATGATGTTATGATTCCGGAAAATTTATTGGTAGTCGAAGTATATACAGATAGTGGGAATTGGTCAAGCTATCCGCCACATAAACACGATCAAAATAATTTGCCAGAGGAATCATTATTAGAAGAAACGTATTATCATGAGATGAATCCTAGTCAAGGGTTTGTATTTCAGAGAGTATATACAGATGATCTCTCATTAGATGAAACAATGACAGTTGAAAATGGAGATGTAGTTGTAGTACCTAAAGGTTATCATCCGGTTGGAGTACCAGATGGATATGACTCATATTATTTAAATATTATGGCAGGACCAATTAGAAAATGGAAATTTTATAATGATCCAAAGCATGAATGGATTTTAAAGAGAAAGGATTAAAAAGATGGTAAAAGAATTTGATTTAATCACATTTGGAAGAGCATGTATAGATTTAAATGCGGTAGAGTATAACCGTCCTATGGAAGAAACAATGACTTTTAAAAAATATGTTGGTGGATCTCCAGCTAATATTGCTATTGGTAGTGCTAAATTAGGTGCTAAAGTAGGTTTTATTGGAAAAATCCCAAATGATCAGCATGGTAGATTCATTAAGCAATTTTTTGAAGATACTGGAATTGACACTAGTCAATTAATCCTTGACAAGGAAGGGCATAAAGTTGGCCTTGCTTTTACAGAAATAAAGAGTCCTGAAGAATGTAGCATCTTAATGTATCGTGATGAGGTGGCAGATCTATATTTAGATCCTAGTGAAGTTTCAGAAGAATATATTAAGAAGACAGAAATGCTATTAATTTCGGGAACTGCATTGGCAAAAAGTCCATCGAGAGAAGCTACGCTAAAAGCTATTGCATTAGCAGAAGAAAATAACATTAAAATAGCTTTCGAATTGGATTATAGACCATATACTTGGAAATACCCAGAAGAAATTAGTATTTACTATAAGCTTGTAGCTCAAAAATCAGACATTGTAATTGGAACCCGTAAAGAATATGACGTAATGTTTGGTGAAAAACAAACCAATGAAGAAACAGTTAATTATTTATTCCAATATAAACCAGAATTATTAGTAATAAAACATGGAGTTGATGGATCATTTGCGTATACCAAGGATGGAGCTATCTATCAAGCAAATGCGTATAAGACAAAAGTATTGAAAACTTTTGGTGCAGGAGATTCATATGCTTCCGCATTTCTACATGCTATAAGAATTGGAAAAGATATTGAAATCGCTTTAAAATATGGAAGCGCTGCAGCTGCAATTGTAGTAAGTAAACATAGTTCTTCGGAAGCAATGCCAAATGTTGAGGAGATAGAAAGTATAGTATATCGATAATGCGAGGTAATATTATGGGAGAAAAAATAAGATTAACCACAGCTCAAGCTTTAGTAAAATTTTTAAATCAGCAATATATTTCTGTAGATGGTAAAGAAACACCATTTGTAGCAGGAGTATTTAGTGTATTTGGTCATGGAAATGTCTTGGGTTTAGGTCAAGCTTTGCAAGAAAATCCTGGACATTTAAAAGTATTTACTGGTAAGAATGAACAAGGAATGACGCATGCAGCTACAGCTTTCAGCAAAGAAAAGCTACGCCAACAGATATTTGCTGTTACAGCTTCAGCTGGTCCTGGTTCGGCTAATATGATTACAGCAGCAGGTACAGCCTTTGCTAATAATATTCCAGTACTAATATTACCGGCTGACACTTTTGCCACTAGACAACCTGATCCAGTATTACAACAATTAGAGCATGAAACTAGTGCTGCAACCACTACTAATGATGCATTTAAAGCTGTTTCTAAGTATTGGGATAGAGTGCAAAGACCTGAACAACTAATGAGTAGCTTATTAAGAGCCTTTGAAGTAATGACTAATCCTGCTACTGCAGGTCCTGCAACAATTTGTATATCACAGGATACAGAAGGAGAAGCATATGACTTTGATAAAGCTTTTTTTGAAAAAAGAGTGCATTATTTAGATAGAAGAGTACCTACCACTAGAGAATATGAAGGTGCAGTAGAATTAATTAAAAGTAGTAAAAAACCGGTTATTATTGTTGGTGGTGGAGCAAAATATTCGCAAGCAAGAGAAGAATTAATCGAATTATCCATGCAATGTAATATTCCTTTGGTTGAGACACATGCAGGCAAATCAACAGTTGAATCATCTTTTAAAAATAATCTTGGAGGTACTGGTGTTTTAGGTACAGAAGTTGCTAACAAAGTAGTAAGAGATTCAGATTTAATTATAGGTATAGGAACAAGATATACGGATTTTACTACATCATCCAAGACAGCTTTTGATTATGAAAAAAGTAAATTTTTAAATATAAATGTAAATAGAATGCAAGCATACAAGTTCGATGCTTTCCAAGTAATAGCCGATGCTAAGGTTACTTTAGCAATTTTGTTAGAAAAATTGAAAGGGTATACAACTGAATACGAAGATTCTTTTATAAATTTGAAAGAAGAGTGGCAAGTTGAACGTAAACGATTGGCTAATACAAAATATACAACCGAAAATTTTGTTCCAGAAATTAAAGATCATTTTACACAAGAAATTTTTGAAGAATATATAGAAAGTTTAGGGACAAAATTTACTCAAACTGAGGCCTTTATAACAATCAATGAGAATGTAGATAAGGATAGTATTGCATTAGCTGCAGCAGGATCTTTACCTGGAGATATGCAAAGATTGTGGGAAACTAATGTACCTAATACATATCATTTAGAATATGGTTATTCCTGCATGGGATATGAGGTAAATGGAGCTTTAGGTGCGAAAATAGCTAATCCAGATCGAGAAGTATATGCTTTGTTAGGTGATGGTAGTTTCTTAATGGGACACTCTGAACTGGTTACATCGTTACAATATGGTAAAAAAATTAATGTATTGCTGTTTGATAATTCTGGATTCGGATGTATTAATAATTTGCAGATGAGTAATGGGTCTAATAGTTATCATTGTGAATTCAGAGATTCTAACAATAATGTAATGAATATTAATTACAGTCAAGTTGTAGCAGGATATGGTGCTAAAACTTATAAAGTAACTAATAAGGAAGAACTCATAGCTGCTTTAGAAGATGCCAAAAAACAAGAAATTTCTACTTTAATTGAGATTAAGGTTTTACCTAAGACAATGAGTGATGGTTATGAAAGTTGGTGGCATGTAGGAGTTTCTGAAGTCTCTTCAAATCCTAAAGTAAATGCAGCGTACAAATCTTTAAAGAAAAAATTAAGTAGTGCTAAAGAATATTGATCATTATAAGAATGGAGGAAAAAACATGTTAATCAATGTTGGTATTATTGGTACAGGTGCAATCGGAAGAGAACATATAAAAAGAATTAATAATAAGGTTCAAGGAGCACAAGTGGTTGCGGTTACAGATATTAATGCAGAAGTAGCTAAAAAAATTGCAAAAGATATTGGGGCAATATTTTTTGAAACAGGTGAAGAACTTATTGCTTCAGATAAAGTAGATGCTGTAGTAGTTACTTCATGGGATCCAACACATGAACACTATGTTTTAGAGACAATTAAGCATGGTAAGTATGTATTTTGTGAAAAACCTTTGGCAACAGAGAGTGAAGGTTGTAGAAGAATTGTAGATGCAGAAATTGAATATGGTAAAAAGCTGGTTCAAGTTGGCTTCATGAGAAGATATGATAAAGGATACATAGAACTAAAAAATATGATTACATCCAAAAAATATGGAGAACCTTTAATGCTTCACTGTGCTCATAGAAATCCAAGTGCTAACGAAAATTACACAACTCCTATGGCAGTTAGTCAAACTGCAATTCATGAAATTGATGTACTTCGTTGGTTATTGGATGAAGATTATGCATCGGTGCAAATGTTGTTACCTAAGCAAACATCCAATACTCACGAAAACCTAAAAGATCCTCAATTTATTATTTTTGAAACAAAATCAGGAGTAACAATTGATTTAGAAGTATTTGTAAATTGCAAATTTGGTTATGATATTAAATGTGATGTTGTCTGTGAAACAGCAGAATTTGGTTTAACAGATCCAGCATTTACTAAAGTTAAGGCCGAGGAAAAGAATTATACTAGAATTTCACCTGATTGGCAGACACGCTTTATGGATGCATATGACTATGAATTTCAACTTTGGATTAATAGTGTAATTAGTGGAGAGTTAACTGGACCAACTGCATGGGATGGATATGTGGCATCTATTACTATGGCAGCATGTCACGAAGCTAGGGAAACTGGAAAAAAAGTTAACATTAAATTAGATGAACGTCCAGCACTATATTGTTAGGAAACATAAGGAGGGGGGAAACCTTATGGAAAATGTTAAAGTAGGAATTGTTGGTTTGGGCCGTTTGGGTAAAGTACATGCTAAAAACTTGGCTAATTTAGTTCCTAATTGTGAATTATATGCAGCATGTAGTTTAGTTGAAAAAGAAAGAAAATTTGCTAAGGAAAAATTAAATGTAACACTAACATATGATAGTTACGAAGATATGGTGAAAGATCCAAATATTGATGCAGTGTTTATAGTTTCACCATCAGGTTTTCACTGTCAACAAATAAAATTAGCGATGGAAAATGGTAAACATGTATTTTCTGAAAAACCATTAGGCTTAGATGTAGAAGAAATAAAAGAAACTCAAAAAATTATTCAAGAACATCCTGATCAAATATTTATGTTAGGGTTTATGAGAAGATTTGATGAATCATATCGCTATGCTAAAGAAATGGTAAATAAAGGAGCATTAGGCGAAATAACATTGATTCGTTGCTATGGAATAGATCCAAGTGATGGTTTAGAAAGTTTTGTTAAATTTGCGATGAATAACAATAGTGGGGGCTTATTTTTAGATATGTCTATCCATGACATTGATTTGATTCGCTGGCTCTCTGGTAAAGAAATAAGTAAAGTATGGGCTATTGGTAAGAATACAGCCTATCCTCAACTTGATGAAGTTGGGGAGTTAGAAACTGGGGCAGCTCTCTTACGCTTGTCAGACAATTCTATGGCTATACTGGTAGCTGGAAGAAATGCAAGACATGGCTATCATGTTGAAACAGAAATTATTGGAACTAAGGGAATGTTACGAGTAGCTCAAATACCAGAGAAGAATCTAGTAACAGTTATGAATGACGATGGAGTTATTAGACCTTGCTCGCAAAACTTCCCAGAAAGATTTAGACAAGCTTTTGTTGATGAAGCAAAAGAATTTATTAATTGTATTTTAGAAAATCGTCAACCCGAGATTACAGCATTTGATGGTTTGCAATCTACAAAAGTTGCATTAGCATGTCAAGAATCTTTTGAAAAAGACGAGTTAGTAGAAGTGAATAATAATGATAGTAAGTAGGTGTATTTGATGGAGAATAAGATACAATTAGCAATTGCTCCAATTGCGTGGACTAACGATGATTTACCAGATTTGGGAAAAGAAAATACATTTGAACAGTGTATTAGCGAGATGGCACTTGCGGGGTTTAAGGGGACTGAAATTGGTAATAAATATCCTAAAGATCCTGATATATTAAAGCATTACTTAGATTTGCGTAATCTAAAAGTAGCTAGTGCATGGTTTAGTGCATATTTAACAACAAAGCCTTTTGAGGAAACTGAAAGCGCATTTATTAAGCATAGAGATTTTTTACATGCTATGGGTGCTAAAGTAATAGTAGTTGCAGAACAAGGACATAGTATTCAAGGAATGCTAGATAAATCAGTTTTTAATGATAAGCCCGAATTCACAGAAGAGGAATGGGATTTATTGACTGATGGTTTGGAAAAATTAGGTGATTTGGCTCACGAAAAAGATATGGAAATTGTATATCACCATCATATGGGAACTGGGGTACAAACTACCAAAGAAATAGAACGATTAATGGATAATACAGACCCTTTAAAAGTATCACTATTATTTGATACTGGACATTTGGTATTTTCAGGAGAAGATCCTATTAATATATATAAAAAATATAAAGGAAGAATAAAACACATTCACTTTAAAGATATTAGAGAACAAGTAGCAGAAGAAGTAAAAGAAAATAGTGATAGTTTTTTGAATGGGGTAAAGAAAGGTGTATTTACAGTTCCAGGTGATGGGATGATAGATTTTTCTCCAATATGGAAAGAAATAAAAGATAGTGGATATAAGGGATGGATAGTCGTAGAAGCTGAACAAGATCCTGCAAAAGCTAACCCATATGAATATGCTTTAAAGACACGAAAATATATTCACGACACAACAGGTTTATGAAATGAAAGGAGTATCTAGATGAATGCTTTTTCTTTAGTGAGTTTTATAGTAATTGTTGCTTGTGTTTGGCTATTTGCCTATAAGCGTTCGCGTAGTGTCGATACAACAGGCTCTGAAGGATTTTTTATGGGAGGTCGTAGTTTAACTGCATTTCCAATTGCAGGAACTATTATTATGACTAATTTATCCACAGAGCAAATTGTGGGTCAAAACGGACAAAGTTACCATGCTGGTATGGAAGTAATGGCTTGGGAAGTAACAGCGGCTATCGCTATTGTTGCCTTAGCGATGATTTTTCTTCCGAAGTATTTTAAATATGGTATAAATACAGTATCTGATTTTATAGAAATACGATATGATACTACCACTAAAAGGATTATATCAATACTATTTATTATCACTTACATGACTTCATTCTTACCTGTGGTTTTATATTCTGGATCATTAGTGTTTAACAAGATTTTTCGAGTAGATGAGTTATTAGGTGTTAGACCAATTGTAGCTATTATTTTGGTAGCGTTTATTATTGGTATTATTGGTATTCTATATTTACTAATGGGAGGTCTCTCATTAAGTGCTAATAGTGATACTGTTTATGGTGTTGGTTTACTTATTTGTGGATTATTAATACCAATTTTAGGAATCTTAAAAATAGGACATGGAAGTTTTATTGGGGGATTAAATTCAATTGTTGATCATACTCCATGGCTATTAAACTCAGTTGGATCAATTGATTCAGCAGTTATTCCATGGCCAACTCTATTTACAGGAATGCTATTTAATAATTTATATTTTTGGTGTACTAATCAAATGATCGTACAAAAAGCCTTATCTGGTAAAAACCTAGCTGAAGCACAAAAAGGTGCATTCTTAGTTGGAACATTTAAAGTTTTTGGTGCGCTATTCCTCGTTTTCCCTGGAATTGTAGCTAGAAATTTATTAGGTGATACACTATTGAAAAATCCAGATAATGCTTACCCAGCATTAGTTGTAGAAGTATTACCACAAGTATTGTATGGAGTATTTGCCGCAGTCATATTTGGTGCAATCTTATCTTCATTTGCAGGAGCTTTAAATGCAACGGCTACATTATTCTCATTAGATTTTTACAAGCCTATTATTAACAAACAAGCCGATGATAGTAGAATAGCTAGAGCAGGTAAAATTACTACGGTAACTGTAGGAATAATTTCAGTGTTAGTAGCACCACTTATTTCTTTTGCACCAGCTGGATTATATCAATTTGTTCAAGAATTTAATGGGCTATACAATATGCCACTCTTGGTCATTATTTTGTTAGCGTTTTATTCCAAACGCGCAACAGCTTTATCTGCAAAAGTTACTATAGTAGTTCATATTGTGCTATATTCACTTTCTAAAGTATTTTTGAAAGATATTCATTTCTTATATGTATTAAGTATTCTATTTTTCTTAGATTTATTAATTATGTTTGTTGTGTCAAAATGGCGTCCAGATGGAGATTTCGTATTAGAGTCATTCAATACAAAAGTTGATATTCAACCTTGGAAACATGCTAAGATTGTTTCAATAGTATTGGTAGTTCTTGTGATTATAACTTATTTAGCATTTTCACCACTTGGTTTTGCACATTCATAGGAGGGAAGATAGATGCCTAAAAATGTTCTAATAGTATGTGAAGCTGGAATTAGTGCGTCTTTGTTAGTATCAAAAATGTTAGAAGAAATCAAGGACGATAATCTAAAATACAATATAGATTATGTTCCAGTGGTTAGAATTAATAAAAAATTAGCTCAGGATAATTATGATGTTTTATTATTAACACCACAAGTGATAAGACATGAAGAAGAAATACGAGAATTAATAACTAAAATAAAATATAAATCTAAAATAGTATTTATTTCAGAAGAAGATTTCAAGTATATGAATATCCCTAGTATTCTATCATCAATAGAATAGGATGACAGGTGGTGATATTAATGTCATACCTTATACAATTATTTATTGTCTTATTATTGACAAAAATAGGATCACATTTATCAAACATCTTGAAGTTTCCTAGTGTTATTGGTGAACTTTTAGTAGGGATTGTTGCTGGACCAGCAGTTTTACATTTATTATCTCCGACAACATTTATTCATTATTTTTCTGAACTAGGAGTAATTATTTTAATGTTTATTGCTGGTTTGGAAGGAAATTTAGAAATGTTAATGAAGTATTGGAAACCTTCGTTAATAGTTGCAGTATTAGGAGTAATCGTTCCTACAGGTAGTGCAGCTTTATTATGTTCTTTATTTTTTGGTTTCTCTTGGGAGACGTCACTATTTATAGGATTAGTATTGAGTGCAACATCTGTAAGCATTACTGTTCAAGTCTTAAGGGAAATGGGCAGAATGGATAGTAAAGAAGGAGCTATGATATTAGGAGCTGCAGTAGCTGATGACATATTATGTGTTATTTTGTTAGGATTAAGTATTAGTTTCATAGGTAGTAGAGGAACTACTGGATTAGATTTAATAGGTTTAATTGGTCCAAAAGTGTTATTTTTTGTAATCGCATTCGTGTTAGGAAAATGGTTTGTCCCTAGATTTTTAGAAATATTTAGTAAACTAAGTGCTAGTGAAAATGAAACTACAGCAGCTTTAATACTATGTTTTGGTTTTGCAGCTATAGCTGTTTTAATGGATATGAGTGATGTTTTAGGAGCATACTTTGCAGGACTAGCAATTTCAGAAACAAAATTCAAAGAGAAATTATCCTTGAAGATAGAACCAATAGGCTATGCTGTGTTTATTCCGGTATTTTTTGTAAGCATTGGGTTAAGTATAAGTTTTAAAGGAATGCAGAATGACATATTATTTATAGTATTACTAATAATTATAGCAATTTTGGGAAAACAAATTGGATGTGGTTTCGGAGCAAAGTTGTTTGGTCTGACTTGGAATGAAGCAAATATTGTAGGAGCGGGAATGGTTTCTCGTGGTGAGATGGCATTAGTAGTAGCAAATGTAGCCTTAAATGCTGGTGTTATTGATGCAAGCCATTATACAGCTATGATAGTTGTAACAGTAATAACAACATTGATAGCTCCAGTGATTTTAAAAATTTATATTCAGCGAACAAATACAGATATAATTTACGAAAATGACTAATTTAGATGTAGGGAGGAACTAGGATGCCGTTATTTAGAATAGATGTTTATGAGGACTTTCCAAGTAAGAATATAAAAAAAATATTAGATATTATCCACTATAATGCAGTTGAATGCTTTAAAGTTCCTTCGAGAGATAGATATCAAATTATAACTCGGCATAAATCGGATGAAATTATTTTTGAAGATACAGGGTTAGGATTTGAGAGAACTAAAAATATAATTTCGATACAGATTTTTAGTAGAAAACGTAAAAAAGAAATGAAATTAGACTTTTATAAAAAAGTAGTTGAAGATTTAAATAAAGAGTTAAATATTAATAGAACAGATATTATGTTTTCATTTTTTGAAAATGGTGATGAAGACTGGTCTTTTGCAAATGGCGAAGCACAATTTATTACAGGTGAATTAAAATGAGTAGGTTAAATAATAAATAGAATTGATTTGTTTTTTAGATGGTATTAATTATAGTAATGGTTTGTGTAGAGGGGTAAACTATGATGGAAGAAACAGTAACTAAAGATAAAGAAAAAAATTTACAATTAGTTATGAGTATAATTGTAGATGCCGGGAATGCCAAGGCGCTTGCAGTTAAAGCAATCAAAGAAGCAAAGATAGGTAATCAAGATACTGCACAAGCTACTTTAAAAAAGGCTCGAGATGTATTAACAGATGCACACAATGCACAAACTGAAATGCTGATGCAGGAAGCACAAGAAAATTATGATGTAGTAACTTTATTGACAGTGCATTCTCAAGATCATCTAATGACAGCAATAACTTATTGTGATTTAGCGACTGATTTTATAGATATTTATAATAAATTGAATAAATTTTAAAATATACTCAAGACGTTGGAAAAGTCTCAAAACTTAAAAATCGTCAGAGATTGTGTATTTAAAATGCTATGGAGTGACCTATCAATTAGACAATTAAATGTATATAATTTTATATGCCTGATTTCAGTATTCTACTGGAGTCAGGCTTTTAGATTCTATTAATAACAATCATTGATGGAATAATTAATATAGTCAGCAATCTCTACCATAGGTTATGAAAGTACAATTACTGTGTAAAATCGAAGTTATTTCTGGATTAGCCTCAATAGCTACCTTGATTACTTTCATATTATCACACAATTTATAAGTTTTCCGTTATAAAGATCTTTTATAGCGTTCAGACAGGCGTTATATTCATGAATTTTCTCCATAAAATAAGTAATGTCTATTTCCCATTTTTAGTTAATATTATCTGCTTTGAGGTTTCCATTTAAAATTTTTTCTTCTTTAATATATTATTTCCATATAAAAATTGTACTTCTTGACAATACAAAAACTTCCTTCAGAGTAAGATACTGGCAGTTCCTACTCTAAAGGAAGCATACTATTATTTAAATTCAATTAAAGATCGATCTTTTAATGAATATTTTTAAAATTCTATGGCAGTTATTTAGCATGTGTATCTGGATCAGTTGCTAGACGAGTAACTCCACGTAATCCATCTAATTTCTTCATTTCATCATCAGTCAATTCAAAATCAAAAATATCAGTATTAGATTTAATATATTCAGCATGAACAGATTTGGGAAGTGGAAGGAAACCATGTTGCAATGACCAGCGAAGTAGAACTTGAGGTACGCTATGATTGTGAGCTGCAGCAACTTCAGCAACTAATTCATTACGCAACAAATCACCAGTACCTAAAGGACTATAAGCTTCATTTAAAATATCGTGTTCCTTATTAGCAGCTAGTACATCTGGTTGAAGATCACTAGGATTTAAGTAGTTTTGGTTAACTGCAGGAACGATATTAGCAGTCTTCAATAATTCCTCTAGGTGGTGTCTACGGAAATTGGAAACACCAATTGCACGAATTTTACCAGCTTTAACGGCTTCTTCCATAGCTTGCCAGCTTTCAGCATTTAGTTCGGCCCAATGCTCACGAACAGCTGCCGGACTTGGCCAGTGAATTAAGTATAGATCTAAATAATCAGTATCTAGTTTTTGTAAACTTAAATCAATAGCTTTTTTAGTAGCTTTATAACCATGAGAATCGTTCCAAAGTTTAGTTGTCAAGAAAATATCATGACGGTTAATACCGCTTTCTTTGATACCTTGGCCTACACTAACTTCATTGCCATAAGCTGCCGCTGTGTCAATATGACGATAACCAACTTCAAGTGCAGTTTTTACAGATTCACGAGCAACCTTGCCATCTGGAGTTTGCCATGTACCGAAACCGACAACAGGAATCTCTACACCATTATTTAATTTATAGGTGTCTGTTAATGCCATTTTAATACCTCCATAAATAAGTAATCGCTTTTATTATATACCTTACTATTAGTAAGTAGCAAATGATATGCCTTGAGAGAAAAAGAAAAACATCCTGACTGTGAAGTGCCTTACAATCGTTAAACTTTGTCTAACAATTGTAAGACACTTCATAGAAATTATTTTCTAAGGGAGTATATTATAAATTTTAAAGTTGAACTAATTAAAACTTTTATTTAAAAATAGGAAAAGCTGATTGTAATCCTAGAATAGCCATATGAACGCCAATCGTTGCTAAAATTAAACCCATCATTCTAGTAATAACATTCATTAAATTTTGTCCTAGTTTAGCCACAACTAGCTCGCTGTAAGTAAATAAGAAATAAGTGATTATTGATAATGTTATAAAAGAAATTATAATAATTAAAGGATTGATAGATACTGCTAAATTCATAGTTGTTGCAATTGTTCCAGGGCCGGCTAAAATAGGCATAGCTAATGGTGACACTGCAATATTGATATTATTGTCAATTTTTGGTTCTTTTGATGAAACATTGTGTTGTAAAGAAGAAGTATTACCTTGTAACATGTGATAGCCAATTAGCCCCACTAAGAATCCACCAACAATTCGTAAGGCGGCTAAATTAATTCCAAAAATATTAAGTATAGTTTTCCCGCCTAATGCAAAAATAGAAACGATAATTACGGCAATTGTTAGTGCATGGAAGGCTATATTCTTAACTGTTTTTAGATTTTGACCACTTGTTAAACTAATAAAGACAGGTAAATTAGCAATGGGATTCATAATTGCAAAAAAAGCCATAAAAGTAACGGTAAATTCATTAATCAATTTCATAAAATCACATCCTAAATATTTTTACTAATATTATATCATGATAAACTCTATCTTTACTAATTTGTTATTTTTAACATAGGTTATATCTTATAGATGGCCAAAAAATATTGGTATAATATCTGTTCTTAAACATTGTATAGATAAATATATAAAGTATATGTAAGAAATTTATTTTTTGTACATTTATATACATAAATGTATTAACGAAAAATTATAATGAAGTCATTTTAAACTTTAATGAGGTAACTAAGCTAAGATAACATTAAAAAATGACACTCAAATTAACTATTTTTGATATTGAAAAAGAATTCACAAATTAATAAAATATAATCGTAAACGATATCAAAGGTGGTAATTAATTATGAAAATAAAAGCAGCAGTAGTAGAAGAAGTGGGAGCACCATTTGAAATTAAAGATAATATTGATCTTCATGAAGTAGGACCAACAGACTTACAAATTCACATGGTAGCATCAGGTATCTGTCATTCCGATGAAGCCATCCGTAAGGGCGATGCCTCGCTAGGTTATCCAGTTATTCTAGGTCATGAAGGTTCAGGAATTGTTGAAAAAGTTGGTAGTGAAGTTAAAAACTTTAAACCAGGTGACCATGTAATTCTTTCCTTCTACTCAGATGGAACATGTGATAACTGTTTGAAAGGTGTACCAACTCAATGTAGAAGTTATGCTAAATATAATTTGTCAGGAACTCGTGCAGATGGTGATGATCATTTTCAAGAAAATGGTAAGCATATTTCTGATATGTTTAATCAGTCATCATTCACAACAACTACAGTGGTAGATCAACGCAACGCTGTAAAGGTTGATAAAAATCTAGACTTACGTAAACTTGGACCATTAGGATGTGGCTATGTTACAGGCTCTGGAACAGTATTAAATACTTTGAAACCAAAACCAGGTGACACAATTGCAGTATTTGGTACAGGTGCTGTAGGTTTAGCTGCTATGATGGCAGGTCGTATTTCTGGATGTATCAAAGTTATCGCAGTGGATATTGTACCTGAAAGATTGGAACTTGCTAAAGAGTTAGGAGCAACTCATACTATTAACAGCAAGGAAGAAGATGCAGTTGCTAAGATTAAAGAATTAACCAATGGATATGGTGTAGATTGGACTATAGATACAACAGGTTTGCCAGCAGTTATTAAGAATGGAGTTGACGCTTTAGCACAAGGTGGTACATGTGCAGCAATTGCAGTAACACCACACTTAATTGAAATCTCTACTTGGAATGATTTATGTGTAGACGACAAGAAGATTGTTGGTGTAAACATGGGTGACTCCATCCCTCAAATTGATATTCCTCGTTTAATTGAATTCTACAAACTAGGATGGTTTGATTTCGACAAGACTGAAAAATTCTATGATTTTGAAGATATCAATCAAGCAAATCAAGATTCTGTTTCTGGTAAGACAATTAAGCCAGTATTAATTATCGATAAAGAATATCAACCAGGTGAATAGAATAAATAAAGTTCAGACTATTAAGAATTATTCCTAATAATCTGAACTTTTTTATATATAGCATAAAAATAAACCTGATTTCGGAATTTACCGAGATCAGGCTTTTTAGATATCATAATGTTTAAGGTGCTTAAATGCATGTATGTCAAACCACTTAATCATAGATCCCTGGAAGAAAAATGAGATAATAGTTCCAATTCCTACAGCCCAAATTGCATGTCAACTGCCCCAGTCTAAAGACATGGGGCTTGTAGCTCACGACCTTACGGTCAGTGGTAATAGCGCAACTTCGTTGCTCCCACACTATACGTGGCTACATTTGGGTGGTTGACAGCCCCCACTTAACTAACACGTTTACGCATTAGTTGCTAATTCAAATTTAGGTTGTTCTTGTCCACTAATATACTGAGTTCCAAGTAATTGGATATTCATAGCACCGATACGGTCATCGTTAGAACGATAACCACAATTATTACAGTGATATTCATGTTTTTCATGATTGCGATTATCTTTTTTGATAACTCCGCATTTAGGACAACGTTGAGATGTATATTTGGCAGAAACTTCAACAACTTCACTATTGTTTAGGTGTGCTTTATAAGTTAGAAATTGTTCTAATTGATAAAAAGCCCATGATTTATTTTGATTACGTAAAGCTTTAGGTAAATCAGTACGCTCAAAAGAAACACCATTAAGGTTTTCTAAGACAAACAAGGTATTAGCACCATATTTTTGAACAAGTGTCTTAGATAAGCAATGGTTAACATCACTTATCCAACGGTTCTCTCGTCCAGATAATTTCTTTAAACGTCTTTTAGCTGACTTAGTTCTCTTAGCTTGTAAGATAGCTCGGAGTTTTTGATATTTAGCACGTTTACGCATAATCGCTTGACCGTCAAAAAAGGCAGTTTTGCCTTGTTCATCATAACTAGTAACTAAAAAGCGTAAACCACGGTCAATTCCGACAACATGTTTTACGGCTTGTTTATCAAAATCAGTGACTTCTTTAGTGGCTGAAATATGTAAATACCACTTGCCACTAGATTTAAGTAATTTAGCTAAGCCAAATTTCCAAGTACCGTCAAGGTACTGATTGAATCCACGACAAATAGGATCAACTTTGACACGACCATCAAGGGTGTTAATAGATAATTGACCACTACTTAAATAAGACCAGTCACGATTACGTTGAAGGTCTACTTGTGGGCGATTAAAAGAAATTGGTTTATGTAACCAAGTTAGATCACGTACTTCACGGTACCACTCACCAGTATTTTGGTCTTGATATTTATAAGGTCTACGTGCCATTTGAGTTTTGCCGGTCTTATAGCGTGCAATAACACTTCTAATACAAGAAATGGTCATTTGTGACTTAAGATTAAATTTTTCTCTAATAGTGTTATAGATTACTTTTTGAACTTCATTTTTATTCAATGGAAAATTATTATTAAATAAATATTCAGAAACATAATTGCAAGCTAAGCGATACTGTTCCATTGTTTTAGAAAATTTCATACCAACATTTGGTTCTAAAATATTCAATTTAACTTTAATATTAACTGTTTGTTCCATATTTTTCTCACCACCTTTCACAGTTATAGTATAGCATATAAAAACTGAGAAAAATATAATAAAAAATTAAGAAAGGAGGCGGCGAGAGTCGACTTTAACAAGTCGCGGGCTATTCCTCCAGTGGTTAAAACCACTGGTTTCTCGCCCAAATATCAGTGAAACTAGGAAATGTATTATCTGTGCTTTAGTAGCATCGCCATGCAAGAACATAAATCTAATAGTTTGCATGAAATCATCATTAGAATGCAAAACTATGTTAGCACGCTGATATAATGACGTTCCTAATGATATAAATACAATTCCTAGAATATCTAAAACAATGCGAATTAAAAGTAATTGGTGTTGTAAATTTAATCCTTCTAAATAATTAGTAAAATATTGAACTAAAATGCTAAATGGTGTAATAAATAATAAATCTAATAAAAATTTAGAAATCTTTCGCTTTTTATCTATCAAAGAAACTAGGCAGTTAATAGCCAAACCTTCTAAGAAAATTACCAAACTCAAACTATTAATAGAAAAACAATTATTGATATTAACCGCTGATGCGGTCCAAACGGCACTCCCAAGATTAGTAGAGATAGTCAAAGCATGACCAGTAGCATTAATAAGTAATGAAAGAACTAAAAACATAAAACGTTTTCTAAAATCTATATACATGATTAGATAAGTCCTTTCAGTGATGATTGAAGGTCATTTTTTCTCTTAGAAGAATCTCTGATTTCAGAAGGTAAGCAACCATACTCTTCTTTGAATTTCTTATAAAAGGAATTTTTATTATTGATCCCTACTAATTGACTGATTTCCGAAATTGGAAAATCAGTTGATTTTAGTAAATATCTTGCTTCTTTTAAGCGATGCTGTGTTCGTAGTTGAACAAAATTTTTACCTGTGACCTCTTTTATCAGAGAGCTTAAATAATTTTCGCTATAACCATATTTTTTAGCAAGATCAGGTAAGGTGATATCAATATAATTTTTAGAAATATCTTCAATAATATTTAGTATTATTTTTTGACGATAATCCTTAATTTGGTTTGTTGGTAAAGGATAGTATCTCATGATTTTTGATAAAAGAATCTTAAGATAAGAGTTGATAATAGGGTAGGCGTAAGGCCTTTGTAAATAATACTCATCAATAATTTGATCCATCGTTTTAGTAATGTCTCTGTTATGTGGAAAAATAAAGTATTTTCTCTTATTCTCGTTTTTTAGAGAAACATTTAAAAAGAATTCAAAAACAGAACTGTTTTCACTATGCATACTACCTAGAAAATCAAGAGAAATATCCTTATCTCTGAAGAGTAGATTTATCAAAATGTCATCTTCTGATAGTTCATGAACAGAATGAGGGCAACCAATATCCATCAAAAGAATATCGCCGGCATTGAGAGTAACAACCTCACCATTAACAATCTGCTTGCAGGATCCAGTAACCATATAGTTAATTTCTAGAAATTCATGGGTATGTCGTGGATAATCAGCAAAACGATTATGTTTACTAATATATACAGCATTATGCTTAAATAAACTTTGATTAAGTGTTGGAGCTGCATTATGGTGGCTTTTATCAATATCGATGGCTGAAATAGGCAAATCTTCAATAAAAGTATGAGTAGCCTTTTGTTCTTTTTCAATCTCTGTATATTCGAATAATGAATTTAATATCTTTCTATCAATCACAGGATCAACTCCTAAATATAAATATGTTAAATTTTATTATATAAAATAGTAGAAAATGATACTAATATAACTTCTTATGGTCCAAGATTATTTTAATATAGTAGCTTTATTTAATCAATAACAACAAAAAGTAAGTAAAACTCAATATTAAAAAATGATACCATTTTAGAGTGTTAATGGCATTCTATTTAGTTTTAAAAACGGTTAATATTGTAAATGTAAACAAGAGAGCGCTATCTTAAATTTATTATTTAGGAGTGAAAAAACATGGCTGGTAACAAAAAATTTGCTACTTGGGCAGTATCATTAACTAACTTTTTAGATTCAAGCTGTATTGTAGCGGGTGCTAGTGGTTTAACTTTATGGACTTCTGCATTAAAACTAGATAATTTTCAAGTTGGACTTTTAGGAGCTTTGAGTGCTAATGCTTTTGGATCAGCGATAGGGGCTTTAATAGGTGGTCATCTTTCAGATAAGTATGGTAGAAAAGTAATTTACACATATGACATGCTGGTATATATGCTAGGAACTTTAATTGTTGTATTTTCAATGAATTTCCCAATGCTTTTAGCTGGTTTTATAATCACAAGTATCGCAGTTGGTGCAGGGGTTCTAGCTTCATGGACATATATTTCAGAAACATCAGACGAAGGAAATCGTGCTAAGAATATTGGTATTTCTCAGTTCTCATGGTCAATGAGCCCAGTTATTATCTTTGTTGCCGGAACGTTACTTGCTCCACTAGGTTTATTAGGAAATAGAATTTTATTTGCATTATTAACTTTAATTGCATTTATAGCTTGGTTATTGCAAAGAGGATTAGATGAATCTCAAGAATGGGTAGAACAAAAGCAAAAAGAAAAGGAAACAGACGAAAGACCTCATCCATATAAAGACTTATTCTCAAACGCAGTAAGTGTTAAATCGGTATTATTCTTGATTGGTGTATATATGTTCTGGAACTTAGTAGCTGGAGCAATGGGATTCTTCATGCTATTTGTTTATGAAACTGTTGGTGATTTATCAAATCTTCAAGCTAACTTACTACAAGCAGTTCTTTGGATCTTTACAGCTTTAGCAGGATATTTTGGATTTGCTATGTATGGGGATAAGGTTAGCCATAGAGGATTTTACTTTGTAGGTGCTGCAATGGCAGTAATTTCATGGTTAATTCTAACTTATGTTGGTATGAGTTGGACAGCTTTAATCGCATTCGTTGTGATCTGGGGTATCTCTGCAGGTATTGGTGCGCAAGCTTGGTACGCATTATGGGCAACAGAATTATTCCCAACTAAGTATCGTGTAGGATCTCAAGGTGTTATGTTCTTCGTTGTTCGTGGTAGTGCAGGTATCTGGTCCATTTTCTTCCCACTTATTTTACAAAACATGGGCTTCAAAGCAGCTGGAACTTTCATGATTGGTTTATTAGTAGTTTCTTTAGTAATCGGTACATTGTGGACACCTAAGACAAGAGGAAAATTTTTGGATGAAATTACAAAAGAACGTTATGCAGAAATCGGTGTAGATACAGAAAAAAGCTATTGAACAATTAAGTAAAGTAAAATTGTCAATTCACAGTTGGCAAGGCAATGATATTCATGGCTTCTTAAATCCAGATCAAGAATTGACAGGTGGGATTGGAGTATCTGGTAACTATCCGGGAATTGCAAGAACTCCTGATGAATTGACACAAGATTTACATGAAGGATTGTCCTTGATTTCAGGTAAACATAAAATTCAATTACATACTTTGTATGCGGTAACAGACAGAAAGAAAGATTTCGATGAAGTTGGACCAGAAGACTTCAAATATTGGGTTGATTGGGCTAAAGAAGAAGGCGTTGGTCTTGATATGAACGGTACTTTCTTCTCACATCCTAAAGTAAAACATAACTTTACTTTGGCAAGTCCAGAAAAAGAAATTAGAGATTTTTGGATTAAAGTAGGTAAGCAATCAAGAGCAATTTCTAACTACTTTGGTGAAGAATTAGGTCAACAATCAGTTAATAACTTTTGGATTCCAGATGGCTTTAAAGATAATCCAATTGATAAACTTTCTCCACGTAAACGTTTGATTGAATCGTTGGATGAAATTATCAAAGAAAAATATGATGAAAAGAATACAATTGAAGCCTTTGAAGGTAAATTGTTTGGTACAGGTATTGAATCATATACTGTAGGTTCTCATTTATTCTATAACAACTACGCTATTACACGTGATAAATTATGGACAATTGATGCAGGTCACTGGCACCCAACAGAAGATGTTTCAGATAAATTCTCAGCATTTATGCCATTTGGTAAAGGCTTAATGTTACATGTTTCTCGTCCAGTACGTTGGGATAGTGATCATGTAGTAATCTTTGATGATGCATTAGTAAGAATTGCTCGTTCACTAGTTCGCGATGATTTGCTATCTAAGACAAATATTGGACTAGACTTCTTTGACGCTACAATTAATCGTGTTGCTGCGTGGGTAATTGGTGCACGTTCTACACAGAAGGCATTATTACAAGCAATGTTAGCTCCAATTGACGACTTGAAAAAAGCTGAAAATGAATACGACTTTACTAAACGTCTAGCAGTTACTGAAGAATTGAAGTCCTTCCCATTTGGTGCAGTTTGGGATGAATTCTGTCAACGTAATAATGTTCCAGTAGGTTTAGACTGGATGGATGAGATTCGTCGTTATGAAAAAGATGTTCAATTTAAACGTAACTAGAAAATAAATTAGGATTAAGTCAGTCACAAAATATTATTTTGTACAGGATAGGCTGACTTAATTTTAGTGGAAAGAAGAGAGTATGTAATGAAATTTATTAATTCTAAATTTATGAGAGATATTTGTAATGTAACTAAACAATCATACGATAATAGTTGGGATGAACGTAACGGTGGTAATATCAGTATTCGTATTACTGAAGATGAATTGAAAGATTTTGACGATGTTAAAGAAGTAAAACGAACTTTTGATTTAGGTTTTGATGCTAAAGCTGTCGCAGGTCAATATTTCTTAGTTACAGGAACTGGCAGATATTTTAGAAATGTAATTTCAAGACCAACAGAAGATGTAGGATTAGTTAAAATTACTGAAGATGGTAAACATGCTGATTTACATTGGGGATATGAAGATGGTGCTAAACCAACAAGTGAATTTCCTACTCATTTGATGTCACATATTGAACGTTTAAAAACAGACGAAAATCAACGTGTAGTAATGCATTGCCATCCTACTAATTTTATTGCGATGTCATTTACACAAACTTTAGATGAAAAACGTCTTTCAAGAATTTTATGGAAGATGCAAGCTGAATCATTAGTAGTTTTCCCTGAAGGCATAGGTATTATTCCATATATGACGCCAGGAACAAATGAAATTGGTGAAGCAACTGCAGCCAAGATGAGTGAATTTAAAGTAGTTATGTGGCCACACCATGGTATTTTCGCTGTTGGTTCAGATCCTGATGAAACATTTGGATTGATTGAAACAGTTGAAAAAGCTGCATTAATCTTTACAACAATCCAGGCTCAGGGCGGTAATATTTTACAAGATATCACAGATGAAGAACTTAAAGAATTAGCACAAGCATTTGGTGTAACAGCTAATAGCAAGTTTTTGAAATAAGGATATAGAAAGTAAGGTATGATTCTAGAAAAGCTAGGACATACCTTATTTTTTGGATATATTTAATCCGTCAAAATTGACAGGCTTGCTAAAATTCTAATTTCATTTGCTTAGATTGGAAAATTCTGCTGATCAAAATTCTTTAGGTAGAATAATACCAACACTGTTACCAATATTTCTAACTTTAATTTGTTTCACGAAAATCACCTCAAACTAATTATAAAAAGTTATAACTAAAGAAATAAATGTCTTTATAAGTACAAAAAAGCCTCAAAATGAATTGAGGCTAAATGTAGTATTTATAATTACTTTAAGTTATGGTTGGTAAATTTTGTTACGTTCCCAATACTTTGTCCATTAACAATGTTGGCTTTAAAACCAACATTGTCACCACTTCTAAGCAAGTTAGCTTTGGCAAAATCATCAGTATCGATGGTGTAAACAATTTGACTATCTTTAAGAGTGAACATTACTTTGTTTTTATTAGATACTATTGCTACTCTATCTACTGTTCCTGTAATCTGTTTTAGATTACTATTAGGTGTATTTGATGCTTTAGCTCCACTGTTTACTAATGCTTGTCTAAAATTATCTAGGGCACTAATTGGGGAGGAGCCTATTCCGTAAATAGATTGGTCTTCGGCATCGAGATAATAATATCCTCTGATTGCGTGTGTTTTATCTAAAATAGTCATGATCCATGTTGGTCGTCCATCAACGTTATATAGGATAGGCATGTTAGCTGTCCATTGTTGAGCTTTGTAATTTTGGTTAGCATTACTCTTAGCACCAGAACTATCCATGATTCCATTAGCTTTGTAATAAGTTAATTCACCTGTACGAGCATTAATCATGGAGTAACCTAAAGCAGAATCGGATTTAGTATTAGGGTTAGTAAAGTCTGTGAAATAGCTAATGGTTCCATTTTCGTTGAATATTGAAGTTACGCCGTCTTCTGGGCCATTATTAGTTGGTTCTTCCATATCTGTTTTACCTAAGAAACGATTCCAAAATCCGTGCTTGTAACTACCATAATTACTGTTCATTTCTGCTGCAACATCTGAAGTGATACCTTCATCAACAAATTTTGGTAAATTAGATAATTTGTATGTTTTAGTTTTTCCTGTAACAGCGTTCATAACAATGACTCTTAGTTTTTTGTAGTTAATTCTGTGACTTAGGAATTCAGATTTATATACTGTTTCTACCCAATAAGGATTTCCATTATTGTCAATTTCTAGCTGTGCGCCGCCATCACCTAATTTCAACCATTGTGGATTATTTCGATATAGTTGTCTTTCGGCATCTCTTTTGAAATAGGCACTTGTAGTATATTTGTACGGTTTTTTGATAAATTTTGGTGTCGCATTTTGACTCGTTGCATCAATCATAAAATATCCAGGAATATTTTTTGCCTTCATCATCGCAAAGAATCCTTGGTATTCAACGGGGACAATATAGACTGCTTTACCATGAATATATTGTGCTTGTACAGTTCCGGCAATTTTGTAGTATTGACTATTTGGTAAATCAGAAACAGCTTTTCTTACTCGATTTAAAACGGTTTTAGGTGCTAAGGCTACAGGAGTTTCACCGCGTTTAAATGTTGGAGCTTGTTTGGAACTGACTTTTTTTACCGAAATTGAATTATAAGTTGGCTTAACTGATAGTATTGAATGTAATTCACCGCCAACTGCTATCAAAAGTATAACCATAACTACTGATAATCCAATTGAAAAAGATTTATTAACCCATAATTTTCCTCGGCGAATATCATCATCAAAATTTCCAATAAATAGATTTAAAATTAAGAAAATTCCACCGAAAATGGCATTTCCTAGTAACAATGAGAGTAAGTTTCTCGACGGGAGTAAGAAATATACAAAAATAAAAATTAATAATATTTCTAGTAATAAAATACTTAATGATATTAATGTTTGCTTTTTATTTCTTAAAAATATCGACTTACATACAAAAATTATGATAGCTAAGAGACTGTACATTAAGGTCATAACTAACATGATTTGACAACCCCTTTAATAAAAATTAGTTAATTAATTATATCATACTGTCAGTATCTATATTGTTAAATGATCAAAAACGCAAACATTATATGTTGAAATATCATAAATAGTTTATAATTACATTAGGTAGCAAAGAAAGTTTGTGGAAACAATGAATATAATCACCACAAATGAGAATAAGAAAATAGCAGATAAAATTTGGGATAAAAATGATGCGTTAGACGATTTAAGCGATGAAGAACTAGATCTTTTGGGAGAAGTCATGTCTTCAATAGAAAGACCTGTCGATCCAGAAGTTATTTCAGATGATAGTCAAAATCCGGAAGTTCCATACATGAGACTTTTAAAGAGAGATGAATAGTCTATAGCTAAATACAAAAAAATGGAAGGCGAAAATAGCCCTCCATTTCTTTAAAAAGAATTTTTAGTAAAAAAAAAAAATAAAAGGTAAGTAAAACCTTTAATAACTTGATTATAGCATAATAATTTAAAATGTTAAAGATAAATCTTAACTACATCTCAATCCTACAACTCTTTTAAATGTTTCAAAATTTTCCGATTATCTTTAGTTTCAAGTTCTTTAATAATATGTAGATATGTTTCCTGGGTAGTCGTAATATTAGCATGTCCCAATCTTCGCGATACACTCAAAACTGATACACCTTGGAATAATAGTAGCGATGCATGTGTGTGTTGTAATCCATGTATGGAAATTGTAGGAATGTTGGCATGCCGACATAAGGTTGCCAGTCTGCTGTTGACGGTAGAGTTGAAAATTTTTTGATCCTGATTAACGAAAATAGGTTGATCGGGGTCTTTTTCTTTTATCAATTTTTTGAAAGCTTTTAAAGTACTATCATCAACGAAAATTTTCCGATTAGAGCTTTTATTTTTGGTGGGTTGAAAGCCATAATCTTTGAACTTGTAGTTCCAAGATTTATTAATGTTTATTTGTTGATTTTCATAGTCAAAGTCAGCAGGTGTTAGGGCCAACGCTTCGGCAAATCTCAGACCAGTTTTGCTAATTAGATAGATAAACCAATCCCAATTTACTTCGGAAGATAAGTTCAATTCAGATAATAAAGCCTGTAGTTCATCCATATTTAAAAATTTCTTCTTTTTCTTTCTTTTTTGATTTCCTTTAATAATAGCCTTTCTTGTAGGATTAACTCTAATTATCCCATCTTCATATGCGTCTACAAGACATGGTTTTAGATGATGATGGAAATCGAGCGTTGTTTCACGTTCGTGATTTTCGGCAAATTTATTTAAAAGTAATTGATAGTTTTTACGATCAATTTGATGTAAATGTAAGTCAGGACAAAGTTCTTTAACGTGTTTATGAGCAAGTTTATATTTTATCAATGTCGCATGACGTACGGCACCTTTCTTATATAGTTCAATCCATTCTTTATAGTATTTATGGAATAATTTTGTACTTTTTCTTGGAACTAGCCATCACCTCTTTAATTATTTAGCTGAATTAAATATATCAGTAGTTTATTTTTGATTGAATATTAAGTATCTCTAGTATATTTCCTGAGTAATATAATTAAATTACAAAAAAGTTGTTGAAATTTTAGAAAACTAAGATATAATAAAATGTGTTAGGTAATATAGTTAAATTACTAGAAAATTTAAAATAGATAAGGAGTTGAAAATAGTATGAAATTGAATGAATTGGTAAAAATCGAAAGTGGAATTAATTCAGTTCGCGTAAAGGATCAAAATTATACGCTATATACCATAGAAGATGTTAACTACGACTTAGGTCATGGTGAGGATTATCAACACGATAAGGCTAGTGGTAAAAGTATTACAGCAAGGGGAGATGTTGTGATTAATACTGTAAGTAATCTAGCAAGTGTTGTTCATTCTAGAAATGCCGGTAAGATGCTTAATCAAATTTTTCTTCGTTTAAATATCCTTGATGAGAATACATTATACCCTTGGTATTTATGCTATCTATTAAATAAGTCCGAATACATTAGGTACCAAGAAGCAGCCATTATGGATGGATCTGTTATTAGAAAATTAACTAAAGCTAATCTTGAAGACTTAGAGATTAATCTGCCGGAAATAGCTGACCAAAAGAAGATGGGGGAAGCTTACAAAGAGATTATGAAAAAGTATACATTAGCTATGGAGAAAGCGGAGTTAGAAAGAGATCTGTACTTACAAATGTTAGGGGAAAAAGATTTAAACAACAGAGAGGCGGTTTAATATGGATAAGGTTTTAGAAGAAAGATTAGCAGCTAAAGATAGCTATATCACTATTCATGACTTTTATGTGTTAATGGCATTTTATCAATCAATTTCACAAAAAGTTTTACGAAAATTTGATAAAAATGGCAGCATTTTAGAAGTACAGAAAAAATATGAAGAAAGTAGGGAGACTGTTCAGGATGCTCAATTCGTAATAGCGCCACAAGATACATATTATCATCATTACCAAATGTATAAGGCCAATAAATTTGAATATGTTGAACTCGTAAAATCCCTATATAATATAGAAGAAAAAAATCCAAAATTAAAAAATATCTTCCAAGATGTTAGGGGAAGTACTTCAAGTTTACCGAGCGAAACTGCTTTTGAAAAGATAGATTCACGTAATGAAGTAAGTTTTGAAGAAAATTTAGAGATAATTAAACGAAGCAGTGGTGCTAAAGATAATTACGATTATACTTCGAAAAATATCCGTAAGTTGATTACTAAGTTAGTTGGAAGTAAAAAAGAAGGAGTATCAATTTATGACCCAGCTTTAGGAACTGCGAGTTTATTATTAGGCATAAATCAAGATGCACTCAAAGAGAATAGATATTATGGTCAAGATATCAGTACTCAAGCGATAAAGACAGCCATTATGAACGCAATAGTTAATGATGTAGATGATGATAAATTTGAATTTAAGAATGAAAATACATTGGCTAATAACTGGGAATTTGGCAAGGTTGATATAGTAGTGTCTGATCCACCTATAAATATGAAATGGAATGTTGATAGAAATTTAAGTCAAGATAGACGTTACCGAGATTATGGTGAGATGCCTAACAAAGCTGATTGGGGATTCATTTTAGATGGAATAGATAAATTATCAGACAATGGCATGATGGTTGTGTCAGTTGTTCAAGGTACGCTATTTAGAGGAGCCAAAGAATACAATATTAGACGTAAACTTTTAGAAGATGGAAATATTAGGGCGGTAATCCAGTTGCCAGGGAATACGAAACTTTCGACAACAATCGCTACTTGTTTGCTAGTATTTAGAAAATCATCAGAAGATAAAGATGTCTTCTTTATTAATGCAAGCCAAGAGTATGAGAAGAAAGGCTTGGAAAATATTCTAACAGAAGCCAATGTCGATAAAATTGTAGATACTTTCAATGAAAAGAAAGAAGTACAGAGATTCTCTCATATGGCTAGCTATGAAGAAATTGAGAAAAATGATTTTAATTTATCAGTAGCACGTTATGTAAATCAGTATAAATTTAAAGAGAAATTGGATTATCAAGAAGAAATAAAGAATCTTGAAAAGTTAGATGAAAAACTAAGTCAAACTGATGCTGCATTGAAGAATTTGATGGGAGATTTAGGTTTGGTGGAGATTGATGATTAAGAATAGAGAGGTAGTTAGGAAATGAAAAAAGCATTGAAAATATTGAACGGTGTATTAGATGTTGTAGTTACTTTAATGTTAGTTTTATTTGTGTTTAACCAAATTAAGTTCATGATGACAGGAGATAAGAGTGTACTAGATGTACGTGCACTTTTAGAAACAATATTAACAATTGCCTTTATTGGTTATCTTAGATTAACAGATATCAAGTACGACATCAAGCGACTAAATAAGAAGATAGATAATTTAGAAAATAAAGCAGATAAAAATGCTTAGTTTAGAAAAATCAAGAACTAAAATAGATCTCAAAAATATTAGTAAGTAAATTCTTGAATTTGCCAATTTAGATATAGAAGAAATTAGAAAATTGGTCCTGTGTCTAAAATGGAAAGATATGAACTTTTTAGTCTGATTTTTATTGTATTTCATAGCAAGTATACTATGCAGGAATTTTTTTATTATATAGATGGTATAATAATATCACTTACTATGATAAGTACTTTTATGAATAATTATGAATTGAAGGGATAAAAATGAAAAAAGTTTCTAAACCAGTTGTATATAAAATGAAATATTCTCGAGAAGATGCCCAAAATTTAGATTACAAAATAAAAAATGATGTCACAGTAAAAGAAGAAAATCAGAAGTATCTTATTGATTATCCAACTGTTTATGTAATAACTTCTAAGAAAAATAACTATTATACAGTTTATGTTGGTGAAACTAATAATATAAAAAGAAGAACGCTTGAACATATTGATATAGATCCTGAAATTAGAGAAGATTGGGATCAATTAAAAAAATTAAAAGATGCTGAAATGTACATAATAGGTCATGAGCATTTTAATAAGTCACTAACTTTGGATATAGAAAATAGACTAATGCAATATATGTCTAGTGTAGAAAAAGTAGGGAAATTAAACAACAGAAGAGAAAATTCACAAAATATATATTATACTTCTGATGAAATGAAGGAAATTTTTAATAAGATTTGGAAACAATTGCATAAGAAAGATGAAATGCTATTTCCATCGCAAAAATTAATTGAAGATTCTGCTTTATTTAAAGCATCTCCTTTTAATAAATTAACAAAAAATCAATTACATGCTAAGGATAAAATACTTTTAAGTATAGATGAAGCTTTGGATAAAAAAAAGAATAATCAACTAATCAAAGTGATAGGTAACGCAGGTGCTGGGAAGACAGTGTTGATGAGTAATATTTTTTATGAACTTGCTAAGAAGCGAAATATTACAATTGTATTAATGGTTAATCACTTACAACAGGAGAAAATATATCGGCAAATAGCAAAAAAATTAGATTTAACTGATAATGCGAAAGTTTTGAAAGTAACTACCTTTTTGAATCAAACTAATATTGATGAACCTATAGATGTGGCATTTGTAGATGAGGCTCATTTACTATTAACCCAAAGAAGTCAAGCATATTATGGTCATGGTACTAATGAATTAATAGATATTATTAAGCGTGCAAGAGTAACGTTAGCAGTTTATGATGAAAAACAAGTTTTACAGACAACACAAATTGTAGAAGATGACGATAGAATAAAATTAGAAAAATTTGATACAAAATCTATTTTCCTTAATGAGCAAATGAGAATTAGAGCATCCGAAAAGACCATACGATGGATTAGAGACTTTATAGATAAAGGGGAGATTAATACTGTTCCAAGGGATGAAATCTATGACCTTCAGTTATTTGATACACCTCAAGAAATGGGAAAAGCTATTGTTGAAAAAAATACTAACGACAGAGAGAATGGCTTAAGTAGAATGGTAGCTACTTTTGATTGGGATTATTCTAGTACAAAAAAAGAACATGGTTACTGGGAAGTATCTGAAGGTACATGGCATATGCCGTGGAATCTGCAATTAAAACCTTCTAGAGATCAAAGGAATTCTAGCAGTGTAAATTATAATGAGTTATCTTGGCCTGAACAACCACATACTATAGATGAGATAGGTTCCACTTATACAGTTCAAGGTATGGATTTAAATTATGTTGGCGTTGAAATAGGTCCATCTGTAAAGTATCGAGATGGAAGAGTAATTTTTGATCCATCTGCTAGTTCAAATAAAAAAGCTATTAACAACAGGACTATGCATAGTGGAGAAAAGAAAAAATTTGGTGAAAAATTACTAAAAAATGAACTTAATGTTTTGTTAACAAGAGGCGTACATGGATTATATATTCATGCTGTCGATGATGAACTACAGAAGGCTTTAAAAAATGCATTTAAGAGGAGAAATTAATTTTAATGGAATATACAGAAGTTATTGAAATGATAGATAAATTTCGTGACGCTAGAGGATGGGGAAAATATCATAATCTTAAAGATTTAGCAATATCTGTTAATTTGGAGGCTAGTGAGATATTAGAAATTTTTCAATGGAAAAACGAACAAGGTTCTTTATCCGAAGAAGATAAGATAAAATTGAAAGAAGAAATTGCAGATACATTAATTTATTTATTTTATATGGTAGATAAATTGGAGATGAATCCATATGAAGAGATTCAAAAGAAAGTAGAAATTAATAAAAAGAGACATTGGAAGCAAGATGAATAGATTCATATTAACGTTATTACAAAATTTGAAAAGTAGATTGATGAAAAAACTAACCATATCATTATTAGCATTAATAACAATTCTTTCCTGTGGAGCTACTACTGTCAGTGCAGCAAGGTTTCGCACTTATCGCTATCATACACCACGTGTGAGAAGAGTGCCGAGATACCGAATACGCAAGTCGGAGTATTCTTATAGCCACAAGATGAGCTCAGATCATAGCAGCTATAGTCATCATGATAATATGTCGAGCTATCGTAGTAGCAGCTACTCTAATACAGGGTCGATTGCAACATTTACTGGATCGCAGACAAATGATATTTTGAATAATCAGATTTCCAAGAAAAAATATCGCAATGACTATTATCGTCAAAGTATTATTACAAATCCTTGGATCTGGGCGATGTTAATCAACCATCATGCTAGATATCGTCACAATGAAGAATATACTAGGGGCTATAATGCAGGTTTTGAAGCTAGTCAGCAAGATAAAGAAGAGGGGACGACTGAGCATCAAACATTATCTAGCGATGAAAGTGCACAACATACTAGATATTATCTTCGTGGATATAAAGAAGGGTATCGCGACGGAATGAATAGGTAATCATTTGAAGGAAGAAACTAACTAACTTCATGTAGTACATGACTAAGGCTTCAAAAACTATTAGACAACAGGAGGGATTGACATGGAAGATCTAGCAGGATGTGTAGGTTGTATTTTTTATGTTATTTTAGGATTATTTGGCCTAGCCTTATTATTCTTTAGTTTGGTTCAAATGTCTTTATAAAATTATCTTGGATAACAAAACAAAATCCGTCCAATGAACAAAAATTCATTGAACGGATTTTTTTTATATTAATCTATTCAGCTTCTCCGGCATGTTCTTGATTAACGTCAACATGACGAACGGAATAACCAAGATAGAAGAGTAAACCTATTCCGAGCCAGATAAAGTAACTAATCCAAGCTGGTAGGGTGATGTTTATCATTAAAACAATACACACAACGATTGATAGGATTGGTAGGATATTTCCAAACGGAACCTTAAATGGTCGTGGTAAATCTGGCTGCTGTTTACGTAATAAAATTACGATTAAAGAGATTAGACTGAAGACTGCCAGAGAACCGACATTAGCAATTAAAGCTAAGTTTCTCATATCCATAAATCCAGCAAGAATAGCTGCTAAAAGTCCATTTAACCATAGCGCACGGTTAGGACTATGACTCTTAGAATTTAAGTGAGCTAGCTGCTTAGGTAAGAAACCACCACGACTCATGGACATTGTAATATTAGCTCCTGCATAAACAAAGGCAAGTACTACGGCCATGATGCCTAAAATAGCACCGGCAGAAACAATTTGGGCAGTTAAAGTATGTCCCTTTTCTAAAAGTACAAAAGCCATGGCTTCAGCAACATTGAGTTCCTTGTAAGGAACAACCCCGGTCATTACTAGACTAACTGCTACGTACAAAGCAGTTGAAACTACAAGTGAAATGATAATAGCACGAGGCAAATTATGTTGAACATTTTTAGCATCTTCTGCAGAAGTAGCGAGAGCATCAAAACCAAGAAAGGTGAAGAAAACAGTTGATGCTCCAACCATGATACCACTACCACCATATGGGAAGAAAGGATGCCAGTGAGTTGGACGTATGTGTTTAACATTAACAATAATGAATAGGAAAATTACAGTTAGTTTAATAATAACTAAAATGTTATTAAGTAGCTTACTTTCACTAGTTCCTTTTGTTAACACTAGGGTAATGAATAGAATCATGATAATCGCTGGTAAGTTCATAATACCGCCTGCTGATGGTGCAGCTAGAAAAGCTTTAGGTAGATGTACACCAAATTCTGCTAAGAATGAGTGGACATAACCTGTCCATCCATTTGCAACTGTAGCTGTTGTAGTAATATAAACTCCTAATAGTGTCCAGCCAGCAAAGAAAGCCATAACTTGCCCGATGGTAACCCAGGCATAAATGTAGGCACTTCCAGAGTTAGGGATTGAAGTTGAAAGTTCAGAATAACATAGCCCAATCAAACCACTAGCAATAGCAGCTACTAAGAAAGAAAAGATAACTGCCGGACCAGCAGTAGTAGCGGCTACAATACCAGTCAAAACCAAAATTCCAGTTCCAATCATCGCACCGATTCCCAGAATGGAAAGATCAAAAAGACCTAAAGAACGTTCGTCTTCCGACTTAATGCTGGCGTTTTTTAATACTTTATTAACGTCAATTTTATTTTTCATAGATTAGGTCGCCTCCTTTCCAAGCTAAAGGAGCAAATGTTAACCTTTATAAGGTGTGAATGGAAGGTCTAAACTATCTGCAACAGCTTTAGAAGTAAGGTTACCTTGATGTGTATTAATTCCTGTAAATATTGTGTTATCGTCAGCAGCAGCTTTATCAATACCTTTATTAGCAATTTCAATAGCATAGCGTACTGTTGCACTAGAAAGTGCTTCTGTAGCTGTCTTTGGAACAGCACCAGGCATATTAGCAACTGTATAATGAATAACGTCATGTGTTACATAGATTGGATCTTCATGAGTAGTTGCTCTCACTGTTGTTTCGAAGATACCACCTTGGTCGATAGGAATATCAACGATAACAGAACCTGGTTTCATATTCTTAATCATTTCTTCTGTAACTAATTTTGGTGCTTTAGCGCCAGGAATTAGAACCGCACCGATTACTAAATCAGCTTCTTCAACAGCTTTCTTGATGTTAGCAGTATTTGACATTAAAGTTTGAATCTTTCCATCAAAGATATTGTCAATTTCAGCCAAGCGTTGAGCGTTAATATCAAGAATTGTAACTTGTGCTCCCATACCAACGGCAATTTTAGCAGCGTTGAAACCTACAGTACCACCACCGATTATAGTAACTTTACCGCGATGTACACCGGAAACACCACTTAATAGAATACCTTTACCGCCATGTACTTGTTCTAAGAAATGAGATCCAACTTGAATTGACATACGACCAGCAATTTCACTCATAGGGAAGAGAAGTGGTAAACCGCCACCTCTACCAACCATTGTTTCGTATGCTACCCCTGTAACCTTCTTTTCAATTAAGGCTTCTGTTAATGGTTTATCTGCGGCCAGATGAAGATAAGTATAGATGATTTGACCTGGTTTGAAGTATTGGTATTCACTTTCCAAAGGTTCTTTAACTTTGATGACCATTTCTGTATCCCATGCTTCTTCTGCTGAACCCATTGTTGCACCAGCAGCGATATATTCTTCATCTGGGAAACCAGAGCCAACGCCAGCTCTTTTTTCAACAATTACTGAATGGCCTGCATGAACTAAGCTTGCTACAGCACTTGGAGTAGCACCAACACGTTCTTCTTGTTTTTTGATTTCTTTAGGTACACCGATTAACATAATAGGATACTCCTTTCCAAATAATGAATATTCCAAATAATGAATAAAAATTCAAATAATTTCTCATATTTCGTTGATAGCGCTTTCAACCTAATGTAAGAATAACACTTAAAAAGATAAATATCAACCCCTAAACCTAAAGTTTGTGAAATTTAATTCCCCTTTAATTAGCGGGTTTTGGGAGTTTTTTCACAAAGTTGCTCTTACCTTGTTATTTATAAAACAACATTAGAACGATTGTTAGAAATGATTAATTATACATTAAATATATAATTAATAAATGATTAGACTGGTTGATGTGAGAGTAGATATATCAAGTAATTTATGGAAAATTTATATTAGGTTATTAAAATTGGGAAAAATAAAAAAGGACTGAATTTAATAATTTCAGTCCTTTTTAATAATTAAATAGTTTCACCATTAATTTTAAAAGTTATTTCAGGAAATTCCTTATCTGCATCTTTACCTTCTAAAAATTCTAGTGCTTCACGTCTAATTTTACTTAAATTAACACCCTGAGCTTTAGCAGCAAAGACACAACCACAGTAGCATTGGCGATAAACATCGTATTCATGACACATTTCAACTGAACGTTGATAACCACCATTTTTTTTGAAATCACTAGGAAGGTAGTGGGTAGTATATAAACTCTGTACTTCTAGGCCGACTTGATTAATAACCTGAGAATTTTTATGTGGACTAATTGTTAGTGCACTTCCAAAGTAATCAAAACCTAATTCTACAGCTTTTTGTGCTACTTTATCTAGTCGATAATCATAACAAACACGACAACGTGCACCACCTTCGACTTCTTTTTCAAGTCCACGAACTTTTTCGAAATATTCTTGTGGTTTATAAGGGGCCGAAATAAATTTTACATCATTGCCAGTATTTTCATTAAAATCATGAATAAATTTTTGTTGGACATATTTTCTACGTTGATATTCAGCACGTGGATGAATATTTGAATTAGCATAGTAAACAGTAACATCAGCAAATTTTGTTAAGTACTCAAGCGTGTATGTACTACATGGTGCACAACAACTGTGTAAAAGAATACGTGGGCGAGTGTCAGCTTCTTCCCATTTCTTAACCATTTTTTGCATGACCTTATCGTAATTGATCTTTTGATTTTTATTCATTTTAGCAAGAATTTCTTCTACATCTATCAATTGACTCATCTCGATTCTATAACGAACTCAAATACTATAATACCATTAAAATCGCAGATTGAACTAATTTTCTTGACGTAAATTAGCATAATATTTATCAATGTAAGCTTTATAACTAACAGCCATAATAATATTGTGTAGCATACGCTGATATTCGGTATGCTCATTGCCTATTTCATCTAAGTCAGTTTTCAAACCAAAGACATACGGAAGAATATTTTCTAATTCTTCTACAAAATAATTATAGGCAACTTTAGTTGAATATGTTCGTCTTTGTAGTTCGATTGCTGCTTTTAAATCGCTAAGTTGCATTACATTTTTAGCAACAGCAATAAAAAATAATTCAGCAATTTGATCAGCTGCATAACGCTTTTTAACAGGTCGGCGAATTATCTTATGTTTAACATAATTACTAATCATCGAACTAGTTAGCTTTACATCGCCCAAAATTTCAAGCCTTTCGCTGATGTATGCAGTAGTTTGGTCTAAATACAATTCAACTTCAGGTAAATCGTCATATCGTGGTAGTTTAAAATTTTGGATACTTTGGCTTATTTTAAATTCTCTATTCATAAATTGATACCTCGCTAGCCTAAGTATATAGGTAAAGTAACATTTTATCAATGTAAAACTTATTATAAGTTTTTTAAAAACCGTTGACAATGTTTTTTATATTTTATAAGCTTAATGAAAATTCTATAAATAAGGAATGGTTGGAATTATGAAGAAAATAATTACAGATTCAGCAGCAAATTTAAATGTAACTGCATTAAATGGTATTGAACATCAAAGTGTAGGTTTAACTTTAATTTGTGGGGAGAAAGTATTTTTAGATGGTACTGATTTTGATCAAGTTGAATTCGATAAGTTTATCGAAAACAGTTCAACAGAAATAAAATCTTCTTGTCCTAGTGTTGAAAGTTATTTAGCAGCAATAGGGGATGCTGATGAAGTATATATTTTTACAATTTCAAGTGCACTTTCGGGTTCGTATAATACTGCACAAACAGCTAAAAAAATGATTCTAGAGGAAGATCCAAATAGAAAAATACACGTCTTTGATACAAAAGCAGCAGGTCCAGCAGAACGTATGGCAGCTGTTAAAGCTAGTGAATTACTAAATGAAGGGGGAGACTTTTCTGAAGTAGTAACACAAGTTCAAGCTTATATTGACCATTTAAAAATCTTCTTTAGATTACAGTCATTAACGAATTTAGCAAATAATGGTCGAATAAATAAAACTGTTGCGAAACTTGCAGGAGTCTTAAAAATTAATGTGCTAGGTTGGGCGAACGAAGAAGGAAAGATTGAACAATTAGGAAAAGCACGTGGAGCTAAACGTGCATATCAATCTTTGGTAGATACATTAGTTAAGCATAATTTTAATAGTAAAAAAGTGGTAATTGATCACGCAAACAATGAAAAAGGTGCATTAGCTTTGAAGGGCTTAATTCAAGCAAAGTATCCTGATTGTCAGATAGAAATTGGAATTTGTACAGCACTATGTAGCTTTTATGCAGAAAAAGGTGGCCTAATGGTCGGCTGTACTGTGAATGATGGTTAAAAATAAAATTTATTAATAAGAATTCCTCATCCTTTTGGGTGGGGATTTTTATTTGGAAAATTCTGTAAAATAAAGCTTTTCTATAATATTATAAAAAAGGATACGTAAGAGTAATGCTACATTAATTTTATCGTTTAGTTTTGGATACAATAAATGAGTAAGAAAGCTATTTATAGGAGAGAATAAAATGATAAGAGAATTTCAGATATCAGACACTCAGATAGTTATGCAGTTATGGCTTGCGGGAAATGAAGATGCCCATTCTTTCATTGCTAAAGAGTATTGGAAAGCTAATTTTGAAGAAGTGGAAAAACAATTATTGAAAGCTGATATTTTTGTTTATGATTTAAATGGAGAAATAAAGGGATTTATTGGACTGATGGATGAATATATTGCAGGGATTTTTGTTGATAAAGCGTATCGTTCTCAAGGTATTGGTAGGCAACTTTTGGAATATGTAAAACAATTGCACAGTACATTGTCATTAAATGTGTATCAAAAGAATGAACATGCATTAAGATTTTATCGTGAAAATGGGTTTACTATTGTTTCTAAGCAGAATGATGAACATACAGGGGAAATTGAATTTACGATGATTTGGAATAAAAATAAAGTCGAATAAATTCTAAATTTTAGCGAGAAAATTTTTGAATTGCGTATATTATTATTAGCACTGAAAAATGGGGGATAAATTATGAGTACAGTAAATATGAAAAAATTAAAGAATTTAACTCAATATAATTTTACTGCAACTTTTATTAAAGCAGATGTAACTGTTCGTGAAAGAAAATCAAGTAGCTTAAAAAATATATATCCAACTGTATTGTTAAAGAATGTATGTTTAGCGGATACTGGAGAATTAATCGCTAAATATTATTGGTTGGGATATGGGAAAAGTCTGGCTAAACTTGGAAGGCTAACATCAGGTACGCAATTAAATTTTGAAGCAAGACCAGACATTAACGTTTTAGGAAACAAAAATAATGGAGATATTGCATCTTTAATTACATGGCCAAAGAAATTTCAAAGACTGGATAAAACATATCAATATCAAGCTATTCCTGAAAACGAAAATCAATTGGTAGGATATATACTATCTAATAAAAAACAAGAATATAGTGAGAATGAACAATGGTATTTGGATCAATATGAGTTATGGCGAGAAGAAAATGCAGATGAATTAGATACTCTTGTAGAAGAAGTACCAACAATAGATGATTATCAAGATATAAAAGTGGAAGATGTTTTAGATGATAAACTAGAAAAGTATGCTGCCATAAGATCAGAAGAATTATCAGATAGTGAAAACAGAAAATACGTAATAATTGACAGAGAGACAAAGAAAATTCTGGATGATAACAATAGTTTGGGATATCTAAAAGTTAAAGATGCTTATGAAAGTTATGAACATCGCTTAATTAATGCTAAAGAACGTTATCGAAAACGTCGTGCATTAAGCTGGTTATTGAATCATGCTGATTTTGATAAGAAATTATTGGAAATTTATATTGAAATAACTGATAAAGGCCAATGGGAAGGTTATATCAGTTTCGATAAAAAATTAGTTGAAGATTTGTTGTTACAAGGAAACCATACTCATTTAGAATTTACTTCTAAAGATTTACTTGAAGTTTGGTACAAAGGATAAGAGAAAGAGACACAAGAAGACCCTAACTCAATTGCAAGCTAGGGTCTTTTAATTATCTGTTAATAATTATTTGTTAACAGCATCTTTCAAGCCTTTACCTGGTTTGAATGCAGGAACTTTAGATGCTGGAATTTCGATTTCCTTACCTGTTTGTGGGTTACGACCCTTGCGAGCTGCACGTTCACGTACTTCGAAGTTACCAAAGCCGATGATTTGTACTTTCTTACCATCTACTAAAGCTTCTTTAACTGTTTCTGTGAATGCTGAAACAGCTGCTTCTGCTTCTTTCTTAGTTGTACCCATCTTTTCTGCGATAGCTTCTACTAATTCGTTCTTGTTCATTAATAATCACTCCCAATAAATATAGGTATTAGGGCTATAAAACCTTAATCTTCTGCAATTGTACTATATTCAAATGTGTTTTTGCAAGGGCTTTATAAAAAAATTATAAGAATCTAGAAATTAAAAAGTAAAAATTAAGTAAATTTTATCAATTAACTTTTATATAGGGCTTTCTATCATATTAATATGAACAAATGATTAAAGAATAATTGTTTATTAATTAAAAATATGTTAATATAAAAAATAACTTTTAGAAGAAGGAGATGAAGTGCATGGAAAAGTTGCTAGGTGAAAAACGCCGCTACAAGCTTTATAAAGCTAAATCTAAGTGGGTGGTGTCAGCGATTATTACTATTTCTGGAGTTACATTTTTAGTGACAAGTCCAGTTTCTAACGCTCAAGCCGATACCGTTACTGGTAGTGAAAGTGTAAAAACAGAAGCTACTCAGGCATCAAGTTCGAGTGTGCAGAATAATGCGACAGCTCAAACAACTGTTACAACCAATAGTAATAGTTCTAACAATGTTTCTAATGTTCAAACTGATACCGTAAAAGAAGCAGCAACGAGCAATGTTGATTCAGTAGCTAGTCAAAATCAAGCTACAACAGCTCAACAGGCAAAAACTACTGCTGATACTGCTGATCAGACAGTACCACCAACAACCTATAAAGACCATGTCAAAGGAAATGTTCAAACTGCATGGGATAATGGCTATAAAGGACAAGGTATGGTGGTTGCTGTTATTGATTCTGGTGCTGATACAAACCATAAAGATTTCTCTAAAGCTCCTGAATCTCCAGCAATTTCTAAGGAAGATGCTGACAAGAAGATTAGCGAGCTAGGCTACGGGAAATATGCTTCAGAGAAATTCCCATTCGTATATAATTATGCGAGTCGTGACAACAACTGGGTTAAAGATGATGGCCCAGATGCATCAGAACACGGTCAACACGTTGCTGGTATCATTGGTGCTGACGGCCAACCAAATGGCAATGAACGCTATGCAGTAGGGGTAGCACCTGAAACACAGTTAATGATGATGCGAGTATTTAATGATCAATTTGCTGATGAAAATACTGATGATATTGCTCAAGCAATTTATGACGCAGTTAAATTAGGTGCTAATGTAATTCAAATGTCCTTAGGTCAAGGCGTCGCAGCTGCTAATTTGAATGATGTAGAGCAGAAAGCGGTTGAATATGCAACTCAACATGGTGTGTTCGTCTCCATTTCAGCTTCTAACAATGGTAATTCGGCAAGTGTTACTGGTGAAGAAGTTCCTTATAAACCAGGTGGAGCAGATGGAAACTTTGAACCATTCTCTAGTAGTACGGTAGCTAATCCAGGTGCATCGCGCAATGCAATGACAGTTGCAGCTGAAAACTCGGTTGTAGGTGCTGGTGATGACATGGCAGACTTCTCTTCTTGGGGTCCTTTACAAGATTTCACTTTGAAACCAGATGTATCAGCTCCTGGGGTTAGTGTAACTTCAACAGGGAACGATAATCGTTACAATACTATGAGTGGAACTTCTATGGCTGGTCCATTTAACGCTGGGGTTGCAGCTTTAGTAATGCAAAGATTAAAAGCTACTACTAACTTAAATGGAGCAGATTTAGTTCAAGCTACTAAAGCTTTAATCATGAATACAGCTAAACCAATGACGCAACAAGGATATGACACTCCAGTTTCTCCTAGACGTCAAGGTGCTGGTGAAATTGATGCAGGTGCTGCAACAGAATCTCCAGTATATGTTGTGGCAGCAGACGGCACAAGTTCTGTATCTTTGAGAAAAGTTGGAGATTCAACTCAATTCGCACTAACGTTTAAGAACTTATCCGATAAAGATCAAACATATACTTTTGATGATTTTGGTGGTGGATTAACTGAAGTGCGCGATGCCGATACAGGAACTTTCCACGATGTTTATCTGGCAGGAGCACATGTCTATGGAAATAAGACAGTAACCGTTAAAGCTGGACAAAGCGCAACTTATAATTTCACATTATCTTTAACAGGTTTGAAAGAAAATCAATTAGTTGAAGGTTGGTTGAGATTTGTAGGAAATGATGGTCAAAATCAATTAGTAGTTCCATATCTCGCATATTATGGTGATATGACAAGTGAAGATGTATTTGACAAAGCTGCTAATCAAGAAGGCACAGTCTATGGTGGTAACTACTTTGTTAATGAAGATAACTATCCAAGAGGGGTAGCTGATGAAGATTCCTTAAAGGCTTTAGTAAATCTTGAAGGTAATTATAATTGGCAACAAGTTGCTAAATTATACCAAGATGGAAAAGTTGCATTCTCACCAAATGCTGACGGTAAGAGTGACTTATTAAAACCATATGCCTTTGTTAAACAAAATCTAAAGGATCTTAAAGTTGAAGTATTAGATAAGAGTGGAAAAGTTGTTCGTGTAGTTGCAGATGAACAAGGTCTGGATAAGTCTTACTATGAAAGTGGAGTTAATAAAGACGTAACTTTATCAGTTTCAATGCGTAATAATCCAAATACTTTGGCTTGGGATGGAAAAGTATACGATGATAAGGCCGGTGAAATGGTAAATGCAGCAGATGGTGAATATACATATCGTTATGTTGCTACTTTGTATAATGATGGTGTAAATAAGGTTCAAACAGCTGATTATCCAGTAGTTATCGACACAACAGCTCCAGTATTATCAAATGTTAAGTATGATGCTGCAACACATACTTTAAGCTTTGATTATAAAGATACAGGATCTGGCTTTACAGATTATTCTTATGCAGTAGTTAAAGTTAATGATAAGACATTTGGCTATAAGTTAAATGATGGCAAGAATTCGAAGTTCTTAGATGCAGCTAAAACATCAGGAACATTTAAAGCCGTATTAGGTAGTGATACTTTAGCAGCACTTACTGCAGCTAAGAATGCTTTATCAGTTGCAGTTAGCGATGTAGCTGATAATACTTCAACAGTAACCTTACTGGTAAATGGAAATAATGATGCAACAACTAAAGTATCTGTTTGGAATGCAACTAATGGATTAGAACTCGATCAAAGTTCCCCAGATTATCAAGCAGCAACTTCAACTTATAACTTACGTGGGAATGCAACATCTGATTTCTATTACAATGGTGCATTAGTTCAAGTTGATAACAGTGGTAATTTTGTGGTTCCTGTAAGTACAAGTGATACTGCGGTTGTCTTCACATCAGATGCAGCTGGTAAGAATGTAGTATATAAATTGAATACAGCAACTCCAAAGGCTGTTTTTGTATGGCAAGTAAATAATACTGTTAAGGAAAACTTTGGTATTGTTTTAGATACAGTCGTAAGCAACAACAAGGATGATGTAGTCGTACAAGCAGCGGTTACTAAGGGGGATAATGTTGAAGCTTATGCACGCGACTACTTCACAGGTGCAGTATATAAAGCAGATGTAAAAGATGGATTAGCAACTTTCCACGTAAAAGTAACTAATAATAGTGGTAGAACTGTATTATTAGGATGGACAGAAGTTGTAGGACCAACATTTAATGATGTTCAAAGAACTTCTGCAAATGGTGTTTATTTGGGTGTTGATACAGATACAGAGAATCCTACGCCAGCACCAGCCTTTACAAGTGCTGACCAATTAGGAACAAATGTTGTTCAAGAAAAAGCTGATTCTGCTACAATTGGTAATCCAGGAGATTTGCCAGGACACAGTCTAAAGGACCTAACAACACGTGCAGATGCTAACCCAGATATCCACTTTGACTACTTGAAAGATAATGATTACAACTGGGTAGGAGCGCAAGCTGTTAAAGATGGTGTATATAATCCATCAACACAAGTATTTACTTTAACAGGTAAGGTTGATCCAAATGTTAAATCATTGGTGGTATTGGGAGATAGTTACAATGAAGATGATCCTGTAAATAAGGTTAACTTAAATAGTGATGGAACATTTAGTTTCCAATTCCATACAGCACCAACTTCACAAAGACCTGTTGCTTACATCTATACAAAAGATGATGGTTCAACAACTAGAGGTACAATGGAGTTAATCTTAGATACAGTTCTTCCAACACTTAGCTTAAATAATGTGGCTAATTTACAACTGGATAGTAATGGTGATTACCAAGTCTACACTAATAATAAAGACTTTAGTGTATCTGGAGAAGCTACTGATAATTTGGACGGATATTGTTTCTTCTTCAATGGAGATAATGATTATCGTGAATTCCACAATTCTGGTGTGAACTTTGTTGCTGAAGCTCATCAAGATGGAAGTACAGTGACTAATCCATATCCAGCATACAAGTTTAGTAAGACATTTAACTTAGCTGATGCAACTGGCGAAACAACACATGTATATACATTGAGTGTAGTTGACTTGACAGGTAATACTGTAACTAGGAAGTTCTATGTTCACTATCAACCAGCTAGTGATACAGTTAAGACTGTAACAACTGATAAAGATGGTGCAACCAAAGTTCTAGTAGATTACAATAACAATACACTACAAGTAAAAGATAATACTGGTAACTGGGTAAATGCTACTGCTGGAGTTGAAGCTGCTAAGAATTATCGAGTAGTTAATGAATATGGTAATGTGGTATTGTTACTAAATGTTCTTGCAGATAAAGAACAAGACAATAATAAAGTACAAGTTAATGAAGTTACAAATAATAAAGTAGAACAAACAGTAGTAACTAAGACTGTTACAAATAATAAAGTAGAACAAACAGTAGTAACTAAGACTGTTTCAAATAAATCTGTAGCTAAAGTGGGCAAAAAAGCTGCAGAACCAGTAAAAGTATTACCACAAACTGGTGAAAATAACAGTAAATCTACTTCTGTTCTAGGTGCAGTCTTAGCCTCAATCGCAGGATTCTTAGGTGCATTAGGCTTAAGACGTGTTAAAAAAGATTAATAAGTAATAACAAAGTGTCATTTGAGATATGAGTGAATCTCAATGGCACTTTTTTGGTTTGAGTTGAAATAATAGTTAATTGATATAAAAAGTGATATCATAATGATATCAAGAAAGAAGGTGGCAGAATGACACAAGATGAGAAAATGACTTCATTTTTGTTTAGGTTATCAAAAGATTTGAAACAAAAATTAGAAAAAAGAGCACAGCTTGAAAATAAAAGTGTCAATGCAACTTTGCAAGAAATTGTATCGGTAACTTTAAAAGATCCACCTAAGCAAGTAGAACAGGGTTCACTTGAGCAAAGAAATTTTTTAGGTCACAAAGTAGCTGGTAAAGAAATTGATCAAATCAATGGATTAGTTAGTATTAAAGGTATTTATTATCGGTATTTGATTGAAGGAAATCAATCAGTAAATGAAAATATTGACTACATCGTAATTGAAGCAGTAGGCAATATAATAACTTTAAGACCGCTTACAACATAGGAAAGAGGTAATATCATGTTAGGAATAAAAATTGTTCGACAAAATTGTCAAGGATTAGTAGAAACGTTAGGAAAATATAGCCGAAGTGTTGAAGCTGGGTTACACTTTTATATTCCTTTTATTCAACGAATTCAATCAGTAGAATTAGCAATGCATCCATTAAGACTAGAAAAATATTCAGTAATAACTCAAGATAATGCGGAGATTGAAGCTAGTGTAACTTTAAATTATCATGTGACAGATGCAAAAAAGTATACTTATGAAAATACTGATTCAGTTGAGTCAATGGCACAATTAGTTAGAGGGCATTTACGTGATATCATTGGTCGAATGGATTTGAATGCAGCGTTAGGATCTACTTCAAAGATTAATGCTGAATTAGCTAGTGCAATTGGTGATTTGACTAATATCTATGGTATTAATGTGGATCGTGTTAATATTGATGAATTGACTCCTTCTGTTGAAATACAAAAAGCAATGGATAAACAATTGACAGCTGATAGGGAAAGAGTAGCAGTAATTGCGAAAGCTGAGGGTGAGGCTAGAAACATTAAATTAACAACAGATGCAAAGAATCAAGCATTAGTTGAGACTGCTCAAGCTGAAGCAGAAGCTACAAAAAAACGTGCAGATGCTGAAAGTTACCGAATTAAAAAAATTCAGGAGGCACTGGAGTCAGTATCAGATAATTACTTTAAAGATCAGAGTATTGTAGCATTTACTAAGCTAGCTCAATCAGATACTAATTTAGTAGTTATGTCAAAAGAAGAAATTTCTGATTTAGGTAATATTCCTGTGATTGAAAAAATGTTAGAAATGAAAAAATAGTATAATTCACCATGGTATAGATGAGATTGGATTAGTTCCAGTTAAGCTAAACTTAAATTTCTAATTTAGGAGGCTTACGAACAATTTTCGAAATAAAACACAACTGCCAAACGAGTTGTAAAGTTGTCCACGAGAGCTTTTGGATTAATTCTAAAAGTTTGTAGACTGGTTGACTCTATTAGGTTGAGTGAAGTGTCTTTCTAATTAGTATCATTTGATATGATTTGTTTAAAAAGACTAGAAAATTATTAATCTTAAGGCAATATATTTGATAAAATGTTAAAAGTTAAATAAAATAATGTTGTACATAACTCTATGGAAAGAAGATGATATCATGGCAGAGGAATTACCAAGCTACAAGACAGAATTAATTTCAATCGAAAATTTGGAAAAAGACTACTATGAAATAAAGATTAAAAAACCTAATGATATGAATTGGGTGGCAGGTCAATACATGAGACTAGGCTTACCTACTAAAGAAATTACAGAAAAGAAAAAGTTACGTGCATTATCATTTGCTTCCTTACCTGAAGATGATGTAATCTTGCTAGGTACAAGAACAGGTAAAGAAATCAGTAACTTTAAACAAAATCTTTTAACTGTACAACCAGGTGAAGAAGTAGAAGTTAAGGGTCCATTGGGCCAATTTACACTTCCTGAAGACGGAAATCAAGCTTTAGTATTTTTTGCTGGTGGGGTAGGTGTTACACCTATTAGAGCATTACTTGAAAAACTAGCTAAAGATAAGAGTGAACGTACGATTAAATTTGTATATTCATCTTTGGATTATTATTTCTACAAGGAAGATTTTGCTGAATTTAAGAAATCATTACCAAATGCAGAATTTATTTTTGTTCGCGATGAAAATGATGTAGATAGAGAATTAACAAAGTTGACAAGCGAACTAGCTAATGATGCGTTATATTATGTATCTTCTTCAGAAAAGATTGTAGAAGCTGTAAGTCAATCGTTACAAGATAAAGGAATTGATGCTGAAAACATTAAGCACGATATCTTATACGGATACTAAAATTATATAGATACGCAAAAATCTCTAAATATACAATGTGTATACTTAGAGATTTTTTCTATATTTTTTTAGAAATTGGTAATTTAAATAATAATGGAAAAATAGCAACAACCAAAATTACGATGAAAGGTTCTGTTGCAAAGTTTTGAATCTACTATCAAATAAGGTAGAATAATAGAAAAAGATAGCAGGAGGAATGACGATGAATCATTTTAAAGGAAAACAATTTCAGCAGGATGTGATTATTGTAGCCGTGGGCTACTATCTTCGTTATAACCTTAGCTATCGTGAAGTTCAATCTTATATGATCGAGGCATTAACGTTTCTCATACGACGATTTATCGTTGGGTGCAAGAATATGGCAAACTACTCTATCAAATTTGGAAAAAGAAAAATAAAAAATCCTTTTATTTGATGAGCGTCAATTTTTTTAACGGAAATCTATCCTATACTAAATTCAGTAAAGAGAAAGCTATTTTAAACAAACCAAAATTATAGGAGGAATAAATCATGACTGAAAATAAAGCTACTCAAGAAAGAACACCCCAAGAAAGATTGCAAGAAGAACAAGAACACAAGGAACATGTTCATCATACGAAAATTAATGCAGCGGCCATTGCAGATCATCTTTTAGGCAACATGCATACATTACATGTGAAACTGCACCAATATCACTGGTATGTAAAAGGAGCCAATTTCTTTACGTTGCATGAAAAATTTGAAGAGTTGTATAACGAAAATGAAAAATGGTTCGACAAACTTGCGGAGCGTCTAATTACTTCTGGGCATAAACCTGCTTCGACGACGGTTGAATTTGAAAAATATTCGATACTTTCGGAAGATGCAGTTAATAAATACTTTAAAGCAGAAGACATGGTTGAAAATATTATCGAGGACTTCAGAAGCACTCGTGACCTAACTATTCGTGCGATTCGTTTAGCTCAAGACGAGGGTGACGATGCTTTAGAAGATACATTGATTGCTTTTAAAAATGACTTAGACAAGAACATTTGGATGCTGCAAGCGTTTATTGGTAAAGAAGCATTAGAAGATGATGACGCTCTTGATGAGGATGAAGATTAAGGTAAAAGTAGAAGCTGATTTAGGGATTGGAATTCTTTCCAGTCCTTTTTCCATTTTCTTGATGTGCATCAATTTTTTTGTAGTAAGAGACTTATATAATAAAAGCAGCGAATATAAACAAAATAAATAAAGGGGGAGAATGAATTGACTAAACATACCCATCATGAAATTGGCGACCACGCAGCCTGTATCCGCTTGGTTCCAATATTCAATCACTTAGAGGATAGCGCGATGAATTACATTGCTGAAAAAGCCCACACGAAACAGTATCAAAAAGGAGAGTTTCTGTTTCGTTCACAAGAAAAAGAGGATACTTTATATATTATCAATCGTGGGAAAATCCGTATTTATCGATTGGCAGACTCTGGCAAAGAGCAGCTAGTGCGGATCTTGAACCCTGGTGATTTCACCGGAGAATGGACCTTGTTCAACCCGGATGCAGTACACGAGGAATATGCCGAAGCAATCCGAGATACCGTTGTCTGTATGATTCAGCGAAAAGATGTCCAAGATTTTTTGGAACAATACCCAGCTATTTCTTTAAAACTATTGGCGGAAATGTCTAAACGGTTAGAAAGTTCAGAACGTCAAACGACACAAGTAGCCTTGGAGAGTGTCATTACCCGTTTAGTTTTGTTTTTGGCAGAAAATGTGGAACCTGAAATGGGCAACTCTCCCACCATCACCCTGCCGATGGGAAAAAAGGACATTGCTTCCTATTTAGGAACGACACCTGAGACCATCAGTCGTAAATTTGGAGAATTGGAGGACGAGGGATTGATTCAACAGCTGTCTGGGAAAAGGATCAAGATTCTGGATTTAGATGATTTATTGCTTTACAGCGAATAATCGGACACACTTTTTTCTACACGTTGGTGTTCTGTCGCTCTTCATAGTAGATTTAAAACTTTGCAACAGAACCAAAAGAAGTGCAAAACTTGATATGCGTCAATTTTCGTCTGCTAAAAGTGAGCTATACTACAGTTGTAAAGAGGAAAAGGAAGTGTTCATTAATCTGCAATCTGCTGCGGATAAAATAAAAACACATAAAGGAGATAGGAATTATGGAAAAAGCTATATTACAATTAGAAACGTTGTCTTGTCCAAGTTGTATGCAAAAAATTGAAGGTGCCTTGAAATCAGTTAACGGTATTGATAAAGACAGCATTAAAGTATTATTCAACTCTAGCAAAGTCAAAATCAATTTTGATTCAGCTGTCACTTCGATTGAAGAGATTCAAAAAGCTATTGAAAACGTAGGCTATCAGGTCCTCAAAGTAAAAGTCAAGGCCGCTTAACAGATTAAATGAACTAGGCAATTCTGGAAGAAAAGCTATTTTTCCGGGATTGCTTTTTTGTTGCAATCCGATTCGAGGTGCTTAGAAACGATAAAAGATAACTTTCTAAACTTGATAGCCGTAAATTTTTATTCGATAAAAAGAGGGTATCGTTATAACTGTAAAGAGGAATAAGTGTCATTGAGGCTGTTAGATCAAAAAATAGTGAGAAGGGACACGTGTTTTTTCAAAACTTGATATCAGTCAATTAATTACTTAGGTAATTATCTTATACTGTATTTATCAATAAAAGAGAAATTAAATTTGGAGGGAAAAAGTATGCAACGATATATATTAAGCAAGAAAAATGTTATCACCGTCATCAGTGGATTGTTAATCGCACTCGGTTTCTTCAGTCACTTTGTTTTAGAAAACGTAGGACTTTCAGAGTGGTCTTTGATCATCGCCTCTGTCTTTGGGATTACGCCAATTGCCATTCAAGCGTTTCAAGCAATGAAAGTCAAAGTCATCAGTATTGATGTCTTAGTCAGTATTGCAGCGATTGGTGCGCTTTTTATTCAAAATTATGAAGAATCGGCTATTGTCACGTTCTTATTCTTATTCGGACACTACTTGGAACAACGAACATTGAACCAAACGCGATCTGCTATCAAAGAATTGACTGAAATGGCACCCGAAAGCGCCTTGAAACAAATGGATAATGGCAAATTTGAAGAAGTAGAAGTGGATGATGTAGATGAAGGGGATATCTTGCTTGTTAAAACGGGTGCGAAAGTTCCAGTGGATGGCACAGTCCTTACGGGCGAAGGGCATATCAATGAAGCTAGCATTACAGGGGAAGCTGTTCCGGTCAACAAGCTACCTGATGCAGAAGTTTTTGCAGGAACCATTTTAGAAAACGGAACGATTCAAATCAGAGCTGACCGAGTTGGTGAGGACACTACATTTGGAAAAATTATTGAACTCGTGGAAGAAGCACAAGATTCTAAATCCGAAGCAGAACGGTTCATTGATCGCTTTTCTAAATACTACACACCAGCTGTCTTGGTTCTGGCAATTGTTGTATGGGCGTTCAGTCAAAATATTGAGTTAGCAATCACCATCTTGGTTCTAGGTTGCCCAGGCGCATTAGTTATCGGAGTGCCTGTCTCAAACGTTGCCGGTATCGGGAATGGTGCTCGTAACGGTGTTCTTTTAAAAGGGAGTGAAGTCATTCAAGACTTCAGCAATGTGGATACAATTGTATTTGATAAGACAGGTACTTTAACTGTCGGAAACCCAACCGTTGCAGCGACTGAACTGTATGAAAAAGATTCTGCTGAAACGCTTGGCTATCTGGCCAGTGTGGAACGGGAATCAGATCATCCATTAGCAAAAGCGGTCTTAAACCAAATTGGAGAAACAAATTTTTATCCTGTTGAAGGAACTGAAGTCGTGAAAGGCGGCGGAATCGTTTCAAGCGTAGCTGGACATAGAGTGGCTGTTGGGAATGTGGCCTTGATGGAAAAAGAAAATGTCACTCTCAGTAAAAAAGTGCAAAAAGATGTCAAACGGTTTGAACAACAAGGGAACTCTCTCGTTTTGACCGCGGTCGACGGTGAATTAAAAGTACTGATGGGCATTCGCGATCAAGTCCGTCCGGGTGTGAAAGCTAATTTGCAGGAATTAAAAGACTTGGGCGTGAAAAATCTAGTCGTTCTTTCAGGAGATAACCAAGGAACCGTTGATGTGGTCGCTGGCGAACTTGGTTTGACCGAAGCTCACGGCCACATGTTGCCGGAAGACAAAGCGGCTTATATCGGAAAACTACAACAACGTGGTCAAATTGTAGCCTTTGTTGGAGATGGCGTTAACGATAGTCCATCCTTAGCTTTAGCAGACATTGGAATCGCAATGGGAAGCGGAACGGACGTAGCGATTGAAACATCCGATGTCGTTTTAATGAACTCGAACTTCAGCAACTTGCCTCACGCATTAGGATTAGTAAAAGCCACCGTAAATAATATGAAACAAAATATCGTGATTTCAATTGGAGTAGTGTTGGTCTTGTTGACCAGCGTCTTCTTCAGCGAATGGATGAATATGTCTATCGGAATGTTGGTTCATGAAGGTAGTATCTTGGTGGTAATTTTCAATGGTATGAGATTAACGAAGTATAAGTTGAAAGGTCGAAAAGAACAAAAAGAAGTATCAACACCTGCAGAGAAAGTAAAAATATCTTAAGAATAAATTAGAGGATGAACATAGGCACTGATTGTCCCTTATTCAAAAAAATAGTTTTTTGCATATTGGGGAAAGTCTTTAATGGGGTCAGAAACTTAACACATCTAGGGTGGCACCCTTATTTTGAATGGAGTTCATGATCTTAGTCAAATCATGGTTGTTTCTGCCTAAGCGATCTAATTCAGTGACCATTACAATATCACCCTCACGAATATAGGCCAGCATTTTTTGCAGTTCTGGCCGATTAGTGTTAGCCCCACTTAATTTATCCGTAAATAATTTATCAACGTCTTTTAAAGCCGCTAACTGTCGATCTAAATGTTGCTCCTTGGAACTCACACGCGCATAACCGATTTTAGCCATTTTCAGCTCTCCTTTTTTGGACAGTTCTAATGAACATCTGTATTTCCTAGTATAGCACAAAAATAAAAACGGCCACTAGGGTATACCCTAATGACCTTTTTTGATCTATCAGCTGACGTCAACTTTCATCTGGTAAAAAGCCGTGTTCGACAATCAATAACTGGCGTGCCATCGTCTCAACCACGGACTGCAGATCTTCAAACTTGCGATAATGGCCACTGGCAATGAGTCTGGTGGTGACCGCCGTTTGTTGGGCGATTAAGGCAGAAACGACACCGAAAACGTCATCGACTGACAGGCCCTCACGACGAGGCAGCTGTTCAATTTTCTCGCGAAAAATGCGATCGGTTTCAGCGGATATGGCAGTTGTTTCTTGCTGCACTTGTTGTCGCAACGGTTCGGGAAAATGCGGTAAATCAGCATAGGCTTGCATCATCAAGCGGTATTCAGCTGGGAATTTGAATTGTAGTTTCAACTCATACTTAACTGCAGTGGTCATCATGGCAGCCAAGCCAGGGGCATTCTGCCACTTTTTAGGGTCCATGTGATCATAAATTCGATGATAGGCATATTTGAAAGCGTCAAGATACAGCGCTTGTTTATTGCCAAAATAATGGAAGAGCAAGCCCTTAGATACTTGTGCTTGGTTGGCAATCTGATCGGTTTTGCTCTTGATGAAGCCTTGCTGGCCGAAAATTTCCGTCGCTGTTTTGAGGATTCGGGTGACCTTTTCAGGATCTGTCACAACATTTTTCATAGGCTCAAATCCTGACGGCGATAACCAGCAATGCCAAGAATAAATAATACTATAGCGCTAACAACCATCACGATTAGCCATGTTTGATCAACGTTTTCAACCGGTACATTGGCAATCCAGCCAAAAGGTGTGAAGTTGCCTGCGTGTTTTGGCAAATCAAACAATCCCCGGAAAATTTGAACGATCAGACCGGCTCCCATATACAGCCAGAATAGACTGCTTAAGCGTGGCCACAGACCGACTAGTGCGATGCCAAGGGCGATAAACGATATCACAGCCGGAACGCTAGCCACGAATAGGCGACCGAGGTACTTGAGCGGCAACGGGTGACTGAGAACAGTGTTCCCAGTGAAGAACAAGGCCAGCAGCCCAGCAGAAAGGACGAACACGCCTGCCAGCAGACCAAAGCAATAGTAGCTGACACTGATCGTGGTTCGCGTTGGCTTTTCGGCATGAATGACGCTCAAGTAACCAAGGTTGTCATCGCGTTTGAGTCGGAATGCCACTTGGACGCCAGCAGTCACGGCTAATGCGACGAAAATGCCGAGATACATGCCTAAGAATGACAGGACCATGGTCTGATTGGCAGCGTTGATTTGGCCAACATCTAGTATTTTACGATAAAGCGGATTCGTTTTAAGAATGTCGCCAACGCCGCCGAGCACACTACCCATGACGCCGCCAAACACCACGGCGCCGATTAACCACCCAGCAAATAATCCGCGCTCAGTTCGCCACAGTAAGGCAGGGATCGAGCGAAGCCAGCCGGCAGCTTTGGCTCGGCCGGTGCGTTCAGCAATAATCCCGGCGCCCAGATCGCGGTTGCGGGCAATCATGGTGGCGCTGGCCGCAAGCAGAATGCTGACCAGTAAGGCCAAACCTAAAGCCCAGACGTTGTTATCAGTATAGAAGTTTGCTTTTTCGAACCAACCAATTGGTGATAACCACGTCAGATTTTGATGCTGGATATCGGTGACCAGCCGAACCAAATAAGCGGCAGTCAGCACCATGTAGCTCAACATATTGGCTGTACGTGTGTTATTGGTTAGTTGCGCGAATAGCAACGCAATGGCTCCGAATAGCAAGTTGGCGATCACCATCCCCAGTGAAAACAGGAAGTCACCGTACAAGTCAGTACCACCCATGTTGACAGCGGCCAACGAGACAAAATAGAGGATACCCATTATGGCACTGTCGATGAGAAGCTCAAGCGAAGCGGCGGTGATGGCAGCCGTTCGCCCAACATTGCGAGCGCGAACCATTTCGAGCAAGCCACTTTCTTCTTGACCGCGGGTGTTGCGAATCATCAGCGGCATAACCCATAAGGCCTGCAAAATAATCATGAAGACGACCATCACACCAGCAAACACAATCGCTGTGTTATACGTGTCCACCTTTGGCATCGCGCCAAACATTGCCGCCATGCCCGGCGCTTGCAGCATTTTGACAATCTCTTTAGAGCCCGAGGCCCCGCCTGCAAAGGCTGCTTCCAATTTGCCAGCACCACTGGCAATCATCATGATCAAAATGACAAGCCAGATGAGTGAAAATTTTAGATTTTGTTTGAGGTTTGCCCGAAGCAGATAACCTGCGTTCCGATTACTGTGCCGCATGAGTCTCACCTTGCTTTCCATAATAACGCAGGAATAAATCTTCCAGCGTTGGCGGCGTTGATTGCATGTCGACCACGGTGTTGGCGGCCAGTGTGGTCATGATGGTGCCAAGCGCGTCTCGATCAGCGGTGAAAACCGCCTTGGTGTGCTCGGAATCGCGATAAGTGAGGTCGTGAACGCCAGCTTGCTTTGCCAAAGCAGTCATTGGGGTAGCGGTGGTGACTTCAATTTTGATCCGCGATAGATGCCGTAATTGATCAAGATTGCCGCTCTCAATCACACTACCATCACGGATGATAACAATTGAATCACACATTCGCTCGACTTCGGACAAAATGTGGCTTGATAGCAGCACACTTTTACCGGCTCTTTTCAGTTTTAAAACTTCTTGCTGGAAAGTCTGTTCATTTAATGGATCAAGCCCAGAAGTGGGTTCATCAAAAATATACAAATCGGCATCTTGCGACAACGCAGCAATTAACGCTACTTTTTGACGATTGCCTTTTGAATAGGTACGAGCTTTTTTCTTCGGATCAAATTCAAAGGCCTTGATTAGTTCATCGGTCTTTTGATTATGCTGGCGGCCATTTAAACGTAGCAATAGGTCGATAATTTCGCCGCCAGAAAGATTTGGCCATAAATAAACGTCCCCAGGAACATAGGCGATGCGTGGATGAATCGCCGCATCATCCCGCCAGGCATCTTTGCCGAAGACGGTCACTGAGCCGCCACTCTTTTTTAATAAGCCTAAAATAGCTCGAATGGTCGTGGATTTGCCGGCCCCATTAGGTCCTAGAAAACCCAGAACCTGACCGGGTGCCAACGTGAAACTGACATCTTTTAATGCGGCAAACTTGCCAAAGTTTTTTTGAAGATGGTCAAGTTCGATAATAGCTGTTGTCATTTTTGTCATCCTCCTTAAGGTCAAACTTGAAACACGTTTTAATATGTCGGTATCTGATCAACCTTTTCCAGTATAGTCGCGATTGACTGACGAGTCAACAAATTATTGACTCGTCAGTCAATTTTTTTGTGACGCCGGATTTACAATGTAAGTGCAACACCTAAATAACTAGACCAAAAAGGCCATGAAGCCTTAAACTTATAAGTGACAAAACCAATAAGTTAGGACGGACTTCATGACCCAATCTAAAGATACCATCAAAAAATCTTAGAAACTGTTTAGTATCTTTTGAGAAGTAACCTGATAAAAGCTAACGAAACCATCATGAGACTAGTGTTGAGCTTACGCTCACAGTTACGCCATAAACGATGATAATTTCCCAACCAACTAAATGAACGTTCAATGAGCCACCGTTGGGGGATAACCGAAAATTGGTGTAACTCATTTCATTTAACGACGATTACCTTGGCTGAGGTTAAACTGCTAATCTCATTGGCAAAATTTTGGCCGGTATAACCACTATCAACCATCATGGTTCGAACCAATTTAAACTGCTCTAAATTAAGGGTGACGAGTGCAATCGCCCCGTCACGATCAGTGATGTTAGCCCGGGTAATATGGATAGCTTGCGGGAATCCATTGATGTCGACGGCTAAATGGCGCTTAATGCCGGAAATTTTCTTGCCACCATCGTAACCCTTATTTTCAGCGGTAGCGGTGTTCTTAATGCTTTGGGCATCTAAAATGACGAACGAAGTTCGGGCTGACCGCCCTTGCCTTAATCGTCGATCAGCGACAATTTTTTTAAAACCTGAGTTAATAAAGCTGGTTTATCAGGGGTGGGGGCTTTTGACCAACTCATCCAATAGTAGTAAACGGTGGACCACTTTGGATAATCAGCCGGCAAATCACGCCAAGTACAGCCATTTTTAAGGACATAGAGCATGGCACAGAAGATATCATAAGGATCAATGTGTTTTGGGTGAGTTCGTTTTCTTGAAGCTTCCAGATCCTGACGGATCAAATCGAATTGTTGCCGAGAAATATCGCTTTGGTAATGATGACTAAAATGTTGCATATGATCACCAACTTTTTTGACAGTAGTTTATCAAATTATTGGGTCAAAATCAAAGATACTAAACAGCTTCTTATAAGCAACTATCACGTGAGGAGCGTGGCCAAATCCAGAGTCTTTATGAAGATCATTATTCGATCAGGGCGATTGCTAAAAGATTAGCCCGCGATCCCAGCACGATCAGCCGTGAAATCAAGCGCGGCACCGTGACTCAAATGTCCAGTTATGGCGTTTATACCCAGCGTTATTTTGCCGATAGCGGTCAAATTCAATACGAACAACGCCGTTTAAATTGCCATCGCAAAAGTCTACTCGAATATAGTCCGGCATTCTTTAACCAATTGACCACTGCGCTTAAGGCTAAGTTCCGAGTGCACAGTGTAGATAGCTTTGTCGGTGCTTATAAACGTCACCATCCAGCTGAATATTGCCCCGCAACACCCACTGTTTATCGTTACATTGATCGCGGGTTACTAGCTGTCGCCAATATCGATTTACCACAACAGGTCAAACGTCACCAAAAGCACCGTACGGGTCGTGTACGCCAAAATAAAAAGATCTTGGGGACTTCAATTGAACAGCGACCAGTAGCGGCTAATGATCGTTCTGAATTTGGTCATTGGGAAGGTGATTTAGTCAAAGGCAAGCGAACCAGCGATCAACCGGCACTGCTCACCCTAACTGAACGAATGACGCGCTACGAAGTCGTGATCAGAATCCCCAACTATCAGGCTGAAACCTGTAAGGCTGCAGTTCAAAGGAAAATGGCATTATTTGTATCGAGCCATCGATGCAGATGGTTTAACCTTGGATATTTGAAGGTAGAATAAAATTGGGACAAGTTAAATGTGATAGAATCATGTATAATAATTAAATAATTTTATTGAGGAGGACATTACATGCCCAAGAAAACATATACTGATGAATTTAAAACAGATGCCGTAAACTATTATTATGATAGTGGACTTTCTATTAATACCACTGCTAAAAAACTAGGAGTAAGCGTCAGTGCATTAAGAAAATGGATTAAATTATCAAAAAAAGATGGATCAGTGTAGAGAAAGTGGAAATTATTCTAGCGATAAAGATAAAGAGATTGTAAGATTAAAAAGACAATTAAGAGACGCAGAAGGAGCGATTGAAGTACTAAAAAAAGCAATAAGCATTCTGGGATAGTAACAACGGAAGAAATTTATAAGAATATAAAAGAAGTAAGTGAAAATTCTAAACAAAAGCCTACTGTAGCTGGAATGCTTAAACGTATAGGATTATCAAAATCAGGATATTATAGACATAAGTCTAAAGGATTGAGTAAATCAAAAGAACGTCAGCTAAAAATCAAGGATCTTATCATGGAAATATGGGAAGAAAGTCAGCACCTTTATGGTGCACCCAAAATTACAGCTAAACTAAGAAAAATGGGCATACAAATTTCTGAACGTACTGTTGGAAAATATATGAAAGAACTAAAAATACGTACAAAGTACTGTAAACCCTTTACTGTAACTACTAGAGATTCCAACCTTAATAATAAATTGAAAAATATCCTAGATGAACAATTTAATCCTGAAGTACCTGATACGATTTGGTGCATTGATACAACTTATATTCTAACTAAAGAAGGATTTGTATATCTAACTAGTATCATGGATTTGTTTTCACGGCGTATAATTTCTTGGGATTTATCAACTACATTGGGGACCACAAATATAATATCTCTTATAAATAAAGTGAAAGCTACTCGTAAGAGTAATCCAAAAATTATTCATAGTGATAGAGGTAGTCAATTCACCTCTAAAGAGTATTGCGAAATAACAGCTGGAATAACAAGAAGTTATTCAAAGAAAGCTTATCTGTGGGATAATGCTTGTATTGAGTCTTTTCACGCTATAATTAAGCGTGAATGCTTAAATGAATATAATATCAGTTCATATAATGAAGCTAGACGATTAGTATTTTCATATATAGATGGTTTTTATAATACAGTGAGAATTCATAGCCATTGTGGCTACATATCACCATTAGAATTTGAACAGACATACTTTGATAAAGTACAAAAAGTAAATAAAGCAGCTTAAAAGATGATGATTTAAGATTATTTTCCTTGCCAACAAAGGATTAGAATCATTATTTTTGTCAAGGGTTTCCCGTATGGGCTTGCCCTTGATAGAAATAATGATTCTAATAAAATTTTTACAAGGAAAATTATCTTTGTTCTATTTAACTTATCCATTTTCTTGACATAGTACCATGGCGAAATAGGTATGGAATTGATAATGCAAAATTTGGAAAAATTATATAATGGCTACTTCACGCTTAACTTACCTTCGATAAAATAAAAAAACAATAAGCAATTTTCGAATATTGAAAATCACTTATTGTTTTTCAGGAAGATAGGTATTTTGTCCCATCCTCTAGGACTTACATCCATTTGTAATAAAAAAGGCTAAAAAATACCACTAGATCAATAGTTTTGATAACTATGATTTAGTGGTATTTTTGTACTAATAATTCAATTATTCAACATCAAATTTACGACTACGTTGAATAAGTAGAAGTGTTACAACAACAGTGATGATAGTATCGACTGCTGTAATCCAGAATACACTTAGTACACTTGCTGCAGTGTCACTAATTACGAAACTGGATAACAAAGGTCCTAAGAAGTATGTCAAGGAAGCCATGAAACTATAGTAACTTGTCAACTTACCATGACCAGTAGGGAAGTAACTTGTTAATACAGATAGACCAACTTGCCAGATACCACCAGCACCGAAGAAACCAACTGCGATACTACCGATACGTGCAGTCATTAGAGATGGTGAAAGTACCATCAATAATAAGCCAAGTGCTGATAATGTTGAGTAAAGTAAGATTAAAGTTAAACGCTTAACTTTTGTAACAACAATAGCAGTCACAAAAACAGAAATCATAGATGACATTGCGTACCAAGATAATAGAGTTTTAGCAGTTGCAGGTGCAACACCTAATACGTTGATTCCAAAGTTTGGAATATATTGTGAGAATACGTAGAAAGTGAAACAAATTGTAAAACCTAGAGCGATGATTAGGGAACCATCAATTGCCATTTTTGGTTGGTTAGCTGATGAAACAGTTGTTGTTTCTTGCTTAACTTCAGCCTTTGGTTCAGTCTTTTTACTTTCATCATGAGGAGCAAATGGTGTCCACATAACAAGTAAAATATCTAAGAATAATGCGACAGCTAAAATAATTGCAGTTAACCTAGCATTTGAAACAGAAGCTACCCAGAATGGGAACAAGAATTGACATAATGACATAGCAGCTTTAACTAATGAGTTCATTGTAGCTGATTTTTCTGGGAAAGCATCTGTTAGGGCTGGGTAACAAGCTGAATCACCAAAGGAGTTAGTAACACCAAAGAATAAAGCAGCAACACAAGCCATAAAGAGATTATGAGCAAATGCAGCACCTAATAAGAAAATAATATCGGAAGTGATTGCGATAATCATGGTTTTTTTACGACCAATTTTATCTGAAATAACACCGGCAAATAAGATTGTTAAGATACGGCCGATACCAACAACTGAAAGTACAGTTGAGATACCTTTAACATCAGTATTCCACGCCTTTTGGAAATAAGAACTGTATTGTGAAATGATGATTGTTGCCATACCAACTAAAGCAAAGTTGATATAAACACTGGCAGCGACTCCAGCATAATTTTGTTTTTTCATAACTTTCCACCCACCTAATTGTGATTTTTTTATCAATCTATTTACATTTTTAATATAAGTCATCTATCCTGTATTGTCTAATTGATATATTTTAAGTTAATCATATAAATATTCTATAGGATCTAATTATTTATAAATGTTTTAGTAACCGTAAACAATATTAATTTTATAGCATATAAAATATAAAATAATTATACATATAGATAAAATTGAAAAATAAAATAAATAAAGTCTATTGGAATTTTAAAAAAATAATAGATAAAATTAACGTATAATAAATGTGAAAAAGATAACAAGTTAGGAGGGGAACGGAATGGAATTCCCTATTGTGTGTAAGAAAAATCAACCTAAAGCTAAAAGATCAGTATTAGCCTTCTATGTATACTTTAATTATTTCGTCTGGGGATCATCAATCATTCTGGTTTCTCAATTCCATAGTTGGTTCATGGAATTATGGCATACAGATCTAAAAGGAATTTCAATTGTTATTTCGATGCTAGGTTTAGGACATTTGATTACTGTTTTATTAGCGGGTTGGTTTTCGGATAAATTTGGTAGAAAAAATACTATAATTATCGGAACAATTTCCAACATCATATTTTTGATAGGTTTATTAGTAAGTAGAAATATTTGGATGGCTTCAATTTGTAGTTTATTTTTAGGCAATGCCAATTCATTTAATGATTCTGGTAGCTATCCTTTATTAACGGAAAAATTTCCAGAGAAACCTGCTAGTATGAATGCCCTAGTAAAAGCTTCAATGTCATTATCGCAAACGATCTTACCGTTAGTAATTGCAGCAGTACACAGTGCATACATCATTATTCCAGCTATGGCAGTGATGCTAGGATTACTTCTATTAAAAGTGAGTGTAACTAATTTTGGTAAAAATGAGACAATAGTTAAAGAAACAGTTAGTGAACAAAAAGAAATCTTGGAAACTTCTACAAACAAGCCTTCTGTTTTGATTGATGGGGTAGGAATGGTAATATTAGGATTTACTTTATCATTTATATTCTATATGTACTCACAATATGCACCAGTATTTGCAGAAAAAGTTATTGGATCAACACCTGTTTTTTCTAAAACGTTGATTTCATGGTATGCTATTTCTTCTCTAATTTCGGTATTTATCACATCGACTGTAGTTAGAAAAGTGCATCCATTTAAAGTATTGTTGGCATATTCAATTGTTGCTGCAGCGATGTTAGCTATGATGGTTGTTCATCCAACGCCAACAATTGCACGTTTGACAAGTATCGCAATTGGTTTCTTTGCAGCAGGTGGCATTTGGCAAGTTGGTCTAACAATTTTATCTCGTTATTTTCCACAAGAAAAAGGGAGAGTTACAGGATACTATAGTTTTGCGGCTGCTTTAACATATTTTGTGGGTCCGATTGTGTCTACCTTTATCCTAGATGATACAGCAGCCAGTTTAGTTCATGTATTTGTTTTAGATGTAGCTGTCTCAGTATTAGGAATAATCGTAATGATAATTTTAGCAGTACGTTGCTTCAAGTATAAATTCATCTAAAAAAGAATCACTAGAATGAATAATTGAAATTCAATTCTAGTGATTCTTATTATTTTCCAGCATCGGAATTTTGCTTAATAAAATTGATGAAATCTAAAGCAGCTGGAGATTGGTAATGACGCTTAAGAGTGGCCATGTAGATGAAACGATGCCACTTAGGAAACTCAATTGGGATTTGTTTAACATCTAATGTTCTAAGAATTGGCATTTCTGGGACAATTCCTACACCAAAGTTAGCCGCAACCATACCAGCTACAGTTTCATCTTCGTCAACTTCGAAGACACTATCAGGGGTGCCACCGCAAATTGAAAATAGTTGTTCAGTTTCCGCACGTAAACCAGTATTAGAAGAATAAGTAATATATTTAAAGTCTAAAGTGTCTTTCAAATTAATTTTGGTTTTATTAGCTAGAGGATGGTTAAGTGGAGTTATGAATTTTAATTTTTGTTCATATACAGGGAAATAATCAACATCATCCAAGTTATCAATCTTTGAACAGAATGCAACGTCTACTTTTTCTTCTCTTAATTCGTCTAAGATTGAGTGTGAAAAACCGATACCACTTTCAAATTCGAAGGAAGGTTGTTTTTCTTCAGGAATATCATCTAAAAATTTTCGAATAGTAGCTGGTAACCAGTGAGAACTAATAGAACGTAGCATTGAAATTTTAATAACTTCTTTGTTATTTTCGGATTTCTTAGCTCTTTCAATAGCACGATTGAGTGATTCAATAGCAGCTAAGCTTTCTTCAACAAAGATTTTCCCACTACGAGTTAACTTAATGTTTCGACCGGATTTTTCGAATAATTTGATATTAACTTGACTCTCTAAGGAACTAATCGCGTAACTTAAAGAAGGTTGTGTAATATGTAACATTTCAGCAGCCTGTGTATAATTCTCAGTCTGAGCTAAGACATGAAGATATTGTAATTGTTGTAAATTCATAAAAGGCCCTCTTTTCAATTTTTGATAACGATTGCAACGTATAGAAATATTATATCAATTATAGAAAAAATATCAATTAGACGTATAGAAATTATTGATATATATTAAAAGTGTAAAAATTAATTAAATAAATCACAAACTCTGAGGAGGGTTTTATTATGAGTAAGAAAAATCCTATTACTATAAGTTCTTGGACATTGGGAGATAAGTGTACATTTGAACAACGCTGTAAAGCTGCTGCTGAAGCTGGCTATGATGGCATCGGTTTAAGAGCTGAAACATATGTAGATGCTTTAAATGAAGGGCTTACAGATAAAGATATTATAGATATTTTGAATAAATACAATATCACTTGTACAGAAGTAGAATACATTGTTCAATGGTGTGAAGAACCCCGCTCATACGAACAAAAGTATAAGGAACAAATGTGCTTCCATATGTGTGAACTATTTGGTGTAAAGCATATTAATACAGGTTTAATGGAAGATTATCCTGTAGACTATACCGCACAAAAACTTAGAGAATTATGTGATAGAGCTGGAGATTTAATTATTGCCCTTGAACCAATGCCATATAGTGGTTTACCAAACTTAGATAAGACATGGAAAGTATTGCAAAAAGCTGATTGTGATAACGCAATGATGCTATTAGATACATGGCACTGGGTTCGTGCTAACCAACCTTATGATTTGTTGACAAAAGAACAAGCTAAGAAAGTTATTTCTATCCAAATTGATGATGCTTATGAAAGACCATATGCAGATTCAATCTTGAGAGACGAATCAATGCATGATCGTTTAGCTCCAGGTGTGGGGCAAGCTGACACAGTAGCATTCTTAAAGATGATCAAGGAAGCTGGTATCGATCCAAAAGTTGTTGGGGTTGAAGTTATTTCTGATAACTATATGTCCAAAGGTATTGATTGGGTAGCTAATTATACTTATAAGAATACAGAAAAAGTTTTGAAAGAGGCTTGGCCAGAAATTTTAGACTAATTGAATTGAAGAAAAGAGGTTAATATTTATGACTGAATGGTTAGGATTAAGAGATAAAGTTGTTGTAATTACAGGTGCTGCTGGTGGTATGGGAACAAAGTTTTCTCATGACTTTGCTGAACAAGGCGCTAAATTAGTATTGATGGATATCGCTGAAGAACGTGTTGAAAAATTAAGTAAAGAATTAGCTGATGAATTTAAAGTAGAAACACTTGCAGTTGTATGTAATTCTACAGATGAACATGATGTAGATGAAGCTGTAAAGAAGGTAGTTGATAAATTTGGTCGTGTTGACGTATTAGTTAACACAGCAGCAATTCTTCGTTTCTCACCATTGGAAGATTTAACATTTGATGAATGGAAACAACAAATTAATATTAATATTAATGGTTATTTCTTAACTTCTCAACGATTTGGTCGTCAAATGATTAAACAAAAGAAAGGTACAATGGTTCATATTTCAACAGTTGCTTCTCATTTCCCAGAAACATATTCTGGTGCATATAGTACAACAAAAGCTGCTGTAAACATGATTTCCAAACAAATAGCAGCTGAATGGGGACAATTTGGTGTACGTAGTAACTGTGTACTTCCTTGCTTAGTTAAAACTCCATTATCAAAAGACTTCTACAAAGATAAGGAAGTTGAAGATGGACGTAGTCGTTTAGTAGCAAGCAAGCGTATTGGTGAATTGAAGGATATTTCTAATACTGTACTATTCTTAGCAAGTGATCGTTCAGATTATACAAATGGTGATGAGATCAATGTTGATGGTGGTATCGGTATTATGATGCAAGATATGATTCCAAAGCCAGGTGGACGTCGTCAATATGCAATTGACCACCACAAGAAGTAATTTAGTGGAGTGAAAAATATGACTGAAAAGAAAGTAATTACTGCTCAAGCTCAAGGGCATAACGGACCAATTGATTTGGAAATTGGAGTTGAAAATCAAGAAATTGTAAATGTTGATGTAAAGAAACATTCTGAAACAAAAGGTATCTTTAATCAAGTTTTCTCAAAATTAAGAGATGATATTCTTGATAATCAAAGTTTTGATATTGATGCAATTAGTGGCGCTACTGTCATGAGTGATGCAATTTTGAAATCAGCTAAAGATGCGGTGGAAGAAGCAGAAGTAAAGATTGATTCTAAGAAAAAAGATATTCCTCATGTAACCGAAGAATTGCATACAGATGTTGTTGTTATCGGTGGTGGAGAAGCTGGCTTAGTTGCTGGATGTCGTGCCTTAAAACTAGGAAAGAAAGTAATTTTAGTAGAAAAAAATGGTTACCTAGGTGGAGCTACAATCCTAAATGGTTCTAATGTAACTGCAACAGGCTCTAAAGTTGCTAAGAATATTTTTGGTGATGAAGCAGATAATGATACACCAGAAAAATTAGCAGATGATGTTAGACGTGAATCAAAAGACACTAATGTTCCTGAGTTAACTAATTTAATGGCAAATAACATTGGTGATGCAATTGATTTTATTTCTGAATTTGCTGGTTTAGAATATCGAAAAGCTCAAACTCAAACACCAGAACATTCAGTTGAACGTCAAGTTGAATTACCAACATCAAGTAGTTATGAATTTATCACTAAAGTTGCTAAAGCTTTTGAAGAAAAAGGTGGCCAAATCTTACTTGATAGTCGAGTAGAAGAAGTTATAACTGACGGTGATAAAATTACTGGTATTGTGACTGAAGGAAAGCATAAAACAACCAAGATTTTCGCTTCGGCAGTAGTTCTAGCTTCCGGTGGTTATGGTGCTAATACAAAGATGCGTGGACCAGAAAGTCAAGGTTTATACTATTATGGACCAATGACATCAACTGGCGATGCTTATCAATTCTTAGCTCCATTACAATTGAAGACAAGAAACTTAGGCTGGTATAAAGTATATCCTCATGGGGTAGAAACTGAACCAGGAATTGCTAAGTTAACAACATATGCATCTAAACTTGCTACTGATATGGGAGCAATTTATGTTAATACAGATGGTAAACGAATCGTTAATGAATCTGATGTATATGCTGAATTGAGAGATGCAGTCTTAAAACAAAAAGACAGAGTGGCATTCTTAGTAATGGATAAGCGAACATGGGATGAATTCTACAAGTTGTTAGTCTTACATGACTTTAGTGAAAGTGAAATCGCTGATTACTTTGCAAAAGACGGAAAGAGTAATCCAATTCTTGTGAAGGGTAGTTTACAAGAAGTTGCACAAAAAGCAGGTATTGATGTAGCTGGTTTAAGTGAAACTGTTCAAAAATACAATGACTATGCTAAACATGGAAAAGATGAAGAATTTGGCCGAGATAGTAAATTCTTACATGAATATGAAGGCGATGAATTTTACATCATTGAACAACGTGATCGTTTTGCAACCACATTAGGTGGATTTGTAACAGATGCAGATCTACATCTACAATTTGAAAATGGTAATAAATTGGCTAATGTAGTTGCTGCAGGTGAAGTAATCGGTGGAGCAAATGGACACGATTCTATGCCAAGTATGATGAACTCATGGGGCATTTCTTCCGGATTTGTAGCAGGAAAAGAAGCAGCTGAAATAAGTGAAAATTAACTTTAAAGGGGATAATTAAAATGGAACGTATCGATGGACATACTTTATTAATTGGTTTGATGGCATATCCTATTAGACATTCTATGTCACCAACAATGCATAACAATGCTTTTGCTAAATTAGGTTTAAACTATGCATATTTAGCATTTGAAATTGATAATGATAAACTAGAAAAAGCTGTAGATGCAATTAGAACTTTAGATATGCGTGGATCTAACGTATCTATGCCAAATAAGCAAAAGATTATTCCTTATTTGGATAAATTAGATCCAGCAGCTAAAATGGCTGGTGCTGTAAATACAGTTGTAAACGATAATGGTGTATTAACTGGATATACAACTGACGGAACAGGTTTCATGAAGTCTTTAGCTGATGAAGGCTTAGACATTCGTGGTAAGAAGATGACATTAGCAGGTGCTGGTGGTGCTGGTACTCCAATCGCAATTCAAGCAGCACTTGATGGAGTAAAGGAAATTTCTATCTTCAATTTAGATGATGCTCAATGGGCACAAGCTGAAAAGAACGTTGAAATCATCAATCGTGAAACAGATTGTAAAGCAACACTACATCATCTAGAAGATAAAGAAGACTTTAAGAAGGAAATTGCTTCAAGTTACATCTATTGCGATGCTACAGGTGTAGGTATGAAACCATTAGAAGACATGACATTAGTTGAAGATCCTAGTTGGTTCCACAAAGATATGATTGTTTTCGATACAGTTTATGCACCAAGAGAAACAAAATTAATGAAAGTTGCTAAAGAAGCTGGCGTAGATCACGTTCTTAATGGCTTAGGTATGATGTTAGAACAAGGTGCAGAAGCATTCAAGTTATGGACAGGTGAAGATATGCCTGTAGACTACATCAGAGAACTATTATTTAGTGAAGATAACTAGGCGGTGAATTTGATGAGGATAGTCAAAGTAAGAAATGTTGAATTCGGTACGGGTCGTCCTAAAATAGCTGTTCCAATTACCGGAAAATCAAGTGATGATATCATAAAACAAGCTGAAACAATTATGTCTAGCAATAACGCTGATTTAATTGAATGGAGAATAGATTTCTTTGATCAAGTTGAAAATGCTGAAAAGTTGGTTGAAACAGCCAAAAAACTACGCCAAGTTATGAGTGAAATGCCTTTATTAACTACATTTAGAACACATTTCGAAGGTGGAGTTAAAAAATTATCAGAAGAAGAATATTTTGATATTTGTCGCGTATTGATTAAAGAAAATGCAACAGATTTGTTGGACTTAGAATTGTTCAGAAAAACAAGTAAGCTAAAGGAAATTATTGCTGAAGCTCATGAAAATAATATCTATATTATCATGAGTAATCATGACTTCGATAAAACTCCTGCAACTTCTGAATTAGAAAGACGCCTAACTTTGATGAAGATTTTTGGTGCTGATATTGCTAAAATTGCAGTAATGCCTAATAGTGCACGTGATGTTTTAAATCTATTGCTAGCCACAGACAATATGAAGTACAAATTAAATTGTCCATTAATTACAATGGCGATGGGAGATTTAGGTAAGGTAACCAGAATAAGTGGTGAAGTCTTTGGTTCTTGCTTAACATTTGGTACAGTAGGCGATGCTTCTGCACCAGGACAAATTGAAAGTACTAATTTAAAAGGAATTTTAGATACATTAAAGATTGAATAAACAAAAAGAAGTTGAATCAACTTTTGGTTCAACTTCTTTTTTGTGTATTATAAAGAATTTAACGCATCCGTAGTTTCATCATTATCAATATGAGTATAAAGAGTAGTTGTAGCAGTTGAGCTATGTCCCAATTGTTGTGCAGTTAAGACAAGATTATTAGTCTGTTTATACAATCTAGTAGCCAAAGTGTGTCTCAACTTATGAGGAGTAACTCTAACTTTAAACCCTTTAGAGTATTTGGAAACCATTTTTTCAATAGCAGAGCCAGTAATGCGTTTGGAACCACCACGACTAATAGCTAAGAAGAATGCTTTTTCATATTTGTCTGCACGATAACGGCTAGCACGAATATCACGATAATTAGCTAAATATTCCATTGCAAAAGCGGCAATCCTAACAGAGTCTTTTTTATTTCCTTTTCTAAGTACAGCAACTCGATTATTTTCGAAATCTAAATCTTCAATATTGATATTGACAACTTCAGATAAGCGGAGACCAGATCCCAACATTAAAGCGTTGATAGCTAAATCTCTTTCAACATCGCGATTGTAGAATTTCTTAGCTTGAGTAGATAATGACTGAGGATAAACTTCTTTGATATATTGTAGATATTCATCAGTTTCATCATCCAAAAATAACTTTTCTTCTAAAGCATCAGCTCTAGCTTGTAGAGTTTGCTTATCAGCCACATTATCAATACTTTGCATAACGTCGTGTGTTAAAAAAGGTTTTTCTTGAGAGTTATTAGCACTTCTGCTTAAGAACTTAAAGATCACTTTTAAAGCAGTGATATTACGTTGAATGGTTACTTTAGATAGAGTCTCAGTAGATTCTTCTTTATGACCATTTTTATCAAGAGCTTTTTTATTTTGCTTTTTTCGGCGTAAAAGATAAGATTTGTATTCAGTAGCAGTACGAACTGTAAGCTTATCAAGCGATTCTGGGGCGATATCACTAGTTTTATTTTCGTTAACATAATGATTTTCAATCAACCAAATCAAAAATTGATGGAAATTCTTCAAGTATTCAAGAATAGTATTAGGAGAATATTCATCAGCGGTTTTTACAATAACAAAATCATTCATATAATAAGGGAGCTCATGTAGCAACTCATCGATTTTTTTATTTGCAACTTCTTTTTGCATAGTTATCCTCCGAACATTCATTTGATAATAGTATTATACCATGAAATTTAAGTTTCGTGTTAAATATAACTTATACTTTGTGTTAATTCATAATGTAAATATATATGTTAAGTGGTAAATGGTATGAAATAAACTAAGTTAGTTGGATTGTTCTTTAGTTTGGAAAAGAAAAATGCAAAGATTTCATATTGGATATGCGAAAAAAATATGGAAAAATAAATAATGAGAGTGAAGTAGTTTTAAAGGGGGAAACAACGGCTACTTACCAAGAAAAATGACCCAGTACTTGATAAGATTTGCGTATTAGCTTGGTACTATATGCCCACTAGCATGGTATTCAAGATCCCGCTCCTGTAGAGGCAGGTTTATCTAGTGGAATTAACTTGTCGTTCTTATAAGGAAAAGCATGTAGGATAGTCGGACAGTTGCAGGTTCAAATCCTGTCCACTTTCGTTATATTCATTTTTGCATCCAAGAAATTGGGTGCTTTTAATGTTGGACTATTACCTTGCAATTAGTCAAATGTCGCTAGGAAAGTTAATTACAGCTACTTTAGGCATAGCTTTAATTAGAATGACTCATAAAGTTGCAAAAGTGATTAGAAAAAATAATAAAACTGCTGTTGATGAAGAATATTATTATCAAAAGAAAAATTTGCAATCTCCTAAAAAAAGCAAGATTAATCCAATATCTAAAGATAATTATGTATTCTCTAATCAAGATAATAATTTTGTTTTATGGACAGAACGTTTATGGTTAGATCATGATCAAATACTAAATCGAATTGATAGAAATTTAAATTCTATGCTTAGGCAAGGTATGAGAGCTCAAGATATAGCTGAGAAGTTATTTCCAGGAAATGCTAAAAGCATGAGAAATGATAACATACCTAAAGCTTTGATAGATGCTACTGTATCAGCTAAAAGGTTAGCAAGAACAGAAGCTGCAGCTCGTGAAGATGAATTAACAGACATCTTCTTCAAAGAAAACAAAATAAAGTATTTTGATTGGGTAACAGAACCTGGAGCTTGTAAGAAATGCTTAGTCATTGGAGCTTTGAGACCATACAAAGTTGATGATGAAGCTAGTCCAAGAATTCCAGGAAGTTCACATCCTAATTGCCGTTGTCGTAGAATTCCTACTGAAGTAGAAGCTGATGAAAAAGCAGATAGCTTGAAGAAAGCATTAGCTGCAGGGATTGTATCTGGTATTGGTAAACGTGATGATAAAGAAGAAAATACTGAGGAGGATATTCAGTATACATATACTGAAGGTGAAATAAAAACTTATAGAATCTTTGATAATGATGGAAAGTTGAAGGAAAGAAAGAGTTGGAGAAAACCAACTAAATCAGAATTTACAATTCTTAAAAAAGGAGGCTGGAAAGATGATTAGAGTAAAGAGTGATGTTATAAAAGAAAGACTAGATTGGCTTAAGTTTGAATTGTCTATAAATGATGAATTAGAGACCGTTATTGGTGGTAAAACATGCTATTTGGGTCCAGCCTTTAATAATAAGAGCTATGAAGATAAGGAAGGATGGGTACTTTATCCATATGATTTGAGTTATGAGATATATATTCCATATACAAATCCTGAAAATAGTATCCTTTAAAATAGGAGATAAGACAATAGGAGAGCATTTTATTGATGAATATTAGTTATGCAAAAGTAGCAACTAAAATTCTAAAGTACTTGAACGATTGTTACGAGAATGGTTTGGAGCCAAACATTGAATCACTTAATGCTAATAGATTAGGTATTTCAGACAGACAGTATTATCAAACACTATGATGATGGTTATATTAAAGGCATTGAGTTTCTAGATGTAATACCACCAGAGATGAGTCAAATTAACCATCCTAGAAGTTGGTATATCATTCAGTACTTAGAAGAAAATTCTTTGATAAGAAAGGCATACAATACGCTTAAAGAAACTAAAGATTGGTTGCCGTTGATGTAGCACTCGTAATGGGTGCTTTTTTTGTATACAATAAAAAATACAGACTTATATTTAGCAAAGAGGAAAGTCTCTATTACGCTAGAGATCGATTGCATAAATTGAAAAGTAGTATAATAGATGTGAATGAAGTTATATAATTTGGTATATCTAGATAAGGGCAAAAGATAGTTATAATATTTGTCCCAACAAAGTAAAGGGAGATGTTAGTTATAAAATGAAAATCAGCATTAAATCTAATTTGTATGATATTTTGGATAAATTCCAATGTAAATGGGTTAATGTGTGGTTAAAGAATGGAAAGATAGTAAAAGTTTTTCTCCTGGATATAGATTTTCTTGAAGACAATGATGTTGGAGATGCTATTATATATAATACAACTGGTAGTTTAGATTATGGAGATGCCATTTATTTAAAAGATATGAATAGAATAGAGTTATATAAGCATACGGAATAATATTGATCTAGATTTAAGTAGTCTCAAGAGATTGGAGAGATACTAATGAAAGCTATAGATATTTTTTACTTAGAAAGTGAAAATATTTCGTGTATTTCTATACAGAGAACAGATATTGAGGCAGGACGAAAGATAGTTGATAAAAACGGCACAGTATTTGAAGTGGATAGTCTTGTTGTTGATGGCCGCGCCTTACTTAGAGGCATTACTAGATTATTAGTCCATGGAAAGTTTGAAGGTGATATTGTGAATTTAGTAGATGAAGAATAGATAATAGCTGTTAAACTGCTTTTTACAATTAAAAACTACTAGCATTATTAGTTTAAAAAGGACATTGATACTCTTATAGGAAGTGATAAAAATGTGTACAGCAATTACTTTAAATGGTAATAGTAATTATTTTGGAAGAAACTTAGATTTAGATTTTTCATATAGTGAGGAGGTAATCATTACTCCGGCTGAATATGAGTTTAAATTTAGAAAGGAAAAAGCTATAAAGAATCATAAATCATTAATAGGTGTTGGAATTGTCGCTAATGATTATCCACTGTATTTTGATGCTATTAATGAGGATGGACTAGGAATGGCAGGATTGAATTTTCCTGGAAATGCATATTATAGCGATGCTTTAGAGAATGATAAAGATAATATTACGCCGTTCGAGTTTATTCCATGGATTCTGGGACAGTGTAGTGATGTTAATGAAGCAAGAAATTTAGTTGAAAGAATAAATCTCATTAATCTTAGTTTTAGCGAACAATTACCTTTAGCAGGGTTACATTGGTTAATTGCAGATAGAGAAAAATCCATTGTAGTAGAAGTAACTAAATCTGGCGTACATATTTATGATAATCCAATTGGAGTATTGACTAATAATCCGGAATTTAATTATCAGATGTACAATCTGAATAAATATCGCAACTTATCTATCAGTACACCACAAAATACATTCTCAGATAGCGTGGATTTAAAGGTAGACGGTACCGGTTTTGGTGGTATTGGCTTACCAGGCGATGTATCTCCCGAATCTCGTTTTGTGAGAGCTGCTTTTAGCAAGTTAAATTCAAGTAAAGGGACGACCGTAGAAGAAGATATTACTCAGTTTTTCCATATACTAGGGACAGTAGAACAGATAAAGGGCGTTAATAAGACAGAATCAGGAAAAGAAGAATATACTGTATATTCGAATTGCTATGATTTGGACAACAAAACGTTATATTATACAACCTATGAAAATAGACAAATAGTGTCTGTTACTTTAAATAAAGATAAGAATGGTAATAAGTTAGTCGTATATCCATTTGAAAGAAAACAAATAATAAATAAGTTGAATTAAGCAAAATAACTGGTATCATAGTAAGGTACCAGTTTTATTTATTGTGACAAATATAAAATTACATTGCAACTATAAATGTTTTAAAACAAAAAAAGCTGAATTTAATTCAGCCATTAAGTCTTTACTTGTCTGTCAAATATATCTTTCTTAAATCTGAAACTTCTTGTTCATTCAACTTCAATTCTGTATGCAAATAATTATTTATCCCACCAAAGTTATCTTTCATCAACTGCAAAGCATGATTTAAATAAGCTTCATTAACTTCAAATAGAGCCTTAATATTCGCAGACATTACTGGACCCATTCCACTTACATCAGCTATTTTCTTTGCTCGAACAGTTTCTGTATAAATGTTAGATGCTAAGTAATCTTGATGAATTATTTTACTATCTACACCTAGTGCAGTTAACAAATAAACAGCTCCCATACCAGTTCTATCTTTACCAGCTGTACAATGAAACAATAGGGCTTCATTTTCTTTATCATTAGCTAACAATAGATCGAAGAATTGGCGATATGCTTTTTTAGCTCCATCTGTAAGTACAATATCTTTATAGGCTTTCAACATATCCTCAAAACCAGCATTTTTAATCTTGCTGTAGGTCTTATATCTAGTCTCTTGATCTTTCTTAGTACTACGAGTCTCATCCTCTGAAAAAACTGGATTAAAATGATAATGAACATTATTGCTAATTCGATCAGGTTCAACTTCCTTTTCAGATATTGAACGGAAATCTACGTCGTATCTAAGACCATAGTCATCTAAATAGTTAACGTCTCGTTCAGACAAATATGCCAAATTAGCAGAACGCAGAATTTTATGCTTTTTAATCTTATGTCCATCTAATGTTTTATAACTACCTAAATCACGAAAATTAAATCCATGTTTTATATCTAGTAATAGTGGTTTTTGTTCCATATAATCCCTCCATGGAGTGTGGCTTTAAATATGATTTTAACAAAAAATAAGCCTATTACCAAACATAAGTTATTAGATCCAGTTTCGTTTTTCAGCTAAATTTACAGCTTCTAAACGCGAACGTGTTCCTGTCTTACTGAGAATAGAGGAGATATAATTTCTAATAGTACCTTCAGACAAGAAAAATTTTTGTGCCAATTCTTTAGTTGAAGCACAAGTTTTTAAAGCTGCCAGAATTTCTTGCTCGCGATCTGTTAGGGGATTATCAACAGTATTCAAAATACTAGTAACAAGTTTAGGATCAAATACTGTATCACCATTCATTATTGTCTTTATTGCATTAACCAAAGAATCACTTGGGCTATCTTTTAATAAATACCCATTAACCCTTGCAGCAAGGGCGTCTTTGAAATATTTGCTACGTGCAAATGTAGTTAAAATTATGATTTTTATATCCAATTTCATTAGGCGAAGTTGCTTGGCAATTTCTAGCCCAGAAAGTCCTGGCATTTCAATATCCAGAATAGCAACATCTGGCTTTAGCGTAATAACTTTTTCCAATGCTACCTGACCATCTGTTTCAGTTCCAACTACTGAAAAATCATCTTCTAAATCAAGTAACATCGCCAAAGCACTATTTAACATTTGCTGATCTTCAGCCAAAAATATACTGACCATTCTCAATCATCCTTTACAATAGGAATACTTATATCTATTTTAGCACCATTATCATTATCAAAACTAACATTACCATCTAGATAATCAATTCTCTTTTTTATCCCAGATAAACCAAATGAATTTTTATAAGATATATTTTTATCAAAACCAATCCCATTATCATGCACAGTTATTAAATATTGATTTTTCTTCTGACTAAAAGTAACACTAAAGAGATTCCCATGACTGTAACGAATAGCATTAGTAACCAACTCAGTAATAATTTGACTTATTGTATTTTGAATATCCTTATTCCAATCTACTGTAATCTCTTCGTTTTTTGTATGTAGCATTATACCAGATTTATCTAGATTAGATTGTTGTATATCCAAAGTTTGTAGTATTGTAGAATGTTTCATATCTGCTACAATTTCTCTAACCAAGTCTAAATTTTGACGAGAAGCCGCTGCAATGTCTTTTAATTGTTGTTTAGCCAATACTGGATCTTTCTCCAGTAATTTCTCAGCTAATTCAGCTTTTAGGGCAAGCATAGAAAAGGATTGTCCCAAATTATCATGTAATTGTTGAGCTATTCTATCACGTTCACTGTGCCTAGCTATTAATTCTAAACGATTATTTTGTTTTCCTAAACGATAGCTCTTTGATAAAGAATTTGAAGCTGGAATTGTTCCAAAAATGAATAAATAATTGATAATAGCTGCTGGTACATCTCCCACTGCCATACTGGGTAATGGATAAGCTAGATATAAACTTATCGTAGATAAAACATAATAAGGAACAATCACTAATTTTGCGTTTTTCATATTAATACTAAAAGTTCCAATAATAAAGCCCGTATAAATATATAAAAATGGATATCTTGCAAAGAAAGAGAATGTAGCTGCCAAAATTAATTGACAAAAAATATTAATAACTACTCCTTTATCTCTGGCTAAAAAACAATCTCTATAAACTTTGACAAAAATAATTAGTAAAATTAACGTTATATTACGCATAATAGTGGGCAATGTAAGTAATACACTTACTGCTGGAAATAACCATAGTAACCAGAAATAAGGGGCTAGTCCTACGTAACTTGGAAATAATACGTGCTTTTTTAAAAACTTCTTCATCAGTTTTTTCAATCCTTTTTTGAAGTAAATATATAACTAATTCCTAGAGCTAAGACTAACACAACAAACCAAATTATTAAACCTACAAGCGAATTATAGTTGATGCTATTTCCATGTAAAATGTTATTAGATAAATTCGAAATGTAGTATGTTGGTGTTACTTTACCAATTTTTTGTAACCATTGTGGGAGTACACTAAGCGGCCACCATAAGCCACTACAAATTGCCATAGGAAAAACTAAAATGTTGGCTAAAGCATTGATAACATTACTATCTTTAAATGATGAAATCAAAATGCCTAATAAAACGAGAGGCAAGCTCATAATAGGAATTAGAACTAATAAAAGTATCCAGACCTTTGTCGGTAGTGTGAGATTATTAACTAAAATACCGGCTAAACCAATTCCTACAAGACAAAGTAAGTTCAATACTTCAAAAATAATGATCATTTCAATATAATACATTAATTTAGGAAAAGGACTTAAATCTATAAATAGTGTAAATTTACGGTCTATATCGGAACTTAGTGTATGTGCAACTGTCATAATAGATCCAAGTAGAATTCCGTAAATCGCCATACTTACTAAATAATCTACCTTCCATTGCATTGTATTACTATATTGCGGTAAGGCTTTTGTAAAAAGTAAATAGAAAGTCAAGGGCATTGCTAAATCAAACATGAAGAATGCTGGGTTTCTTAGGATTATGCGTTTAAAATCAATTTCAAGTTGATATAAAAAATTGGTCATGATTATTCCTCGTTTCTAATTAAAGAGTCCATTAATGTGTCTAAATTTTGTTGTCTAATTTCTAAATTATCAATTGCTGATAAATAGGGGACTAACTGAGTTATTAAGCTATTAACATCACTTGTAATAAGTGTATAATGGTGGTTCAATTCACTTACTCTAAGTACAGCTGGTAATTTATTAAAAATATCTTCTATCAACTCACTATTGAAGGTTACTTGAACCATTTTTAACTGTTTTCCCATTTCATTTAAACTACCATCAAAAATAATTTTTTGATTATGCAGAAAAATAAATCTATTAGCAACTTTTTCTAATTCTTCTAGATAATGACTAGTAATTAAAAATGTTTTCCCTTGTTTCTTTAACTCATCGATACGCTCCCAAAATTTAGTGCGACTTTCCGCATCCATTCCTACAGTAGGTTCGTCTAAGAAAATTAGATCTGGATTTCCGGCTAAAGTAAGAGCGAACTGTAGCTTTCTTTTTTGACCTCCAGATAATTTATCCATAGGGTGGTTTGTATAATTTTGTAACTCTGATAAAGCTAATATCGCTTGATAAGACATAGGATTACGATAATATGTTCTAGTTAATTTAATTATTTCTTTCACTGTTATTCGATCTAAAGAGATATTTTCTTGCATCATTACTCCAATTAAATTTCTATCAAATTTTTCTTTCTCAAAAATCTTACTTTGCCCACTATCTTGTTGAATTAACTTCGTAATAATATTGATCAAAGTAGATTTTCCAGCACCATTTTTACCGATTAAGGCAACAATTTCTCCAGATTGAATTGAAAAATTAATATCATTTAAAACAACTTTATTTTTATATTTTTTATTGATATTTTTTACTTCAAGTGCGGTGGTCATAATTTATCATCCTTCCCTGTATTACATCTTCAATATAAACAAAATCAGTTAAGGTTAGTAGAATTGAAAGTCATTACTCTTCATGACAATTGTCATAAGAACTATTAAGATGCATGGGATTAATACTATTAAGTAAATAATTAGAATAATGGTGATTACAGTGATGTTTTTATAAACATTAAAAGAAAGTAATTATTATAAATAACTTGTGATTATATAAAAAACACAGACCCTAACTCAGACCCTTTTTAAGAACCTAAATCAAGAGCTTGTATTTCATCGCTTTTGCTGCTGCTTAAGGTATTAGCTCAATTACAAAATATAAATAGAAAAGAGAGCTAATACAATATGAAAAAGAAATTTATACAAGACTTTAACAACGCAATTCAAGGCGGCGATAACTTAGACGAGTGGGGCGGCGTGGAAACAGTCAAGCAGCTTAATGCCGATGAAAGCTACTTTATTAAAGATACTATTAAGGAATTATCTAAACGTGGTAAAGACTTTCAAGGGCGTATTGATGTATATGATACGATTAGGGAAGTTATGAATACCTTAAACGAATATAGCGCCTATGTTAGTATGTTTACGCTACTAAGTGTAGACCAAGAACAAACAAGGGAAGTACAGGGGCTATATAATGAATATATCAACACCCTTTATAACTTGTTAAAGGAAATATATAACGATGGTAATGATTGTATTATCTATATTGAAAATGTATTATGGGGCTACAATTACAAAAAACAAGAACCAAAGCAAGACGACCACGATTACATCTATTACAAGGAATTAATAGACCTTGAGCAAGAATTGGATAGACTTACAATTAAAGACGTACCCCAACGCATGCAAAAGAAACTAGACTATTACAAACTATTGTTTGACGATGAAAAGGGCGCACTAAAAGACATGTTAAACAATATGACCAACAACGCTTACGGTCAATACGTTGTACATATTGTAAAGACGAATGAAAAGGGGTTGTATAAGACGGCGTACGGTTTACATGGTTATAAGTCTGACAGCCTATTAAATGCAAATATTGAAAGATTAAAACTTAATGACCTAAGTTATAGGGAATTAATGTTATATACTGAATACAATGACTTAACCCTATTTTTTAGTAGCACTTACAGCGTTATGCGAGAGCTAACAAAGTATAAACCAATAAACGAACATTACAACGATATGAAAAAGCTAATTAAAGAACTACAACAAAACAAATAAATATATACAAGCCCTTTACATTGCTAAGGGGCTTTTTATGTTGTTTAATGCATCGCGATGAAATAAATATTGTATTGATATACAATGAAATTTTTGATAGCATTATTAGGTGATTTATATAATAATTTAGGTGTTTTATATAATGATTAGATTAATAAGTATACACCGAATAAACGGTGCATATAATACATATACAAGGGGAGATAGGTATGTTTTGTACTAAGTGTGGAGCAAAGAATAGCAAAGATGACAAATTCTGTTATAAGTGTGGAAATGAAATAAGAGCGGTTAAAGATAAGGAAATGACAGAAAAACCAAAGTCATTCCATGATAATGTACAAAATAAAATATCTCTTTTGAAAAATAAAAAATGGTTATACGGAATTATTGCTGTTACAGTGTTGTTGTTAGGTTTCGGTGGATATAAGTGGTATAACAGAAATGCTTTTGCCAAAGCTGTTGACGGACATGTGTACGAAGTGACAATAAAGAGCGTAGATAAGAAAAAAGGAACAACTACGGTATCCAAAGAATATAGTTCTTACGTAATATACAAAAACAAATTATATGAATTTACAGTTTTAGATGAAAAAGGTAAAGAAGTAAGTATATTAAATAAAGCAATGTCTTTAAGTGATATATATAACATTAATAGTAATAAATATAATAAATATGGAGATATTTATAGAATGGATTACGATAACGATGGTGACTATGACGATATTGACGACCCAGAAATCTTCGTAACCATAAACAAGCTAGATATGTCAAAAATATACGATAAAAAGAGTAAGAAGTGGATAAAAGGTTTTGAAGCAACACGTTTTAAGAAATACAAAGTGACACGAAATGGGTATACTTCAAAAAGTAAGCATAAGAATACTGTGACAACTGTTACAGCAACAAGAGTAGATTAACTATAAGCCCAAAACATGGGCTTTTACATAGCACCAATATGTATATGAATTATTTTAAAGGAGAACAACATATGTTTTGTACGAAATGTGGAACAAAGAATCCAGAAGACGCTAAATTTTGTTATAAATGTGGGAATGAAATATATAAAACAATCGAAAGGCTCTCCGACAACTCCCCCGAATCCCCTTCTGTAGATTTTAGTAGTGATAATAAAAAAGTAGGTGTTAGCAAAAATATTGAAAAAGAACTAGAAAATGAATTAACCACACCAGAAGAAAGAGAATTATCACCAGTTTTAAAAGCTGTTTTTGAACTCTTTATAGTAGGGAAAGAGCGTAGAGAGGTCATTTCAAGAAATGATTTCTGGCTATCACAGGTGGTATTGATTGTACCTATCATAATATTATTGTTAATATGTTACGGTCTTCAATGGGTCGGAATGGTTTACACATTTTACATTCTATATGGAATATTAATGATTGACGCAACTATCAGAAGATTACATGATACCAATAAGAGTGGTGCATATATACTAATAGGATTAATTCCAGTAGTAGGGCAAATCATTCTACTAGTTCTACTTTGCCTACCTCGTGTTGAAGAAAATAATCAATGGATTGAGAAACAAAAAGAAATGTTAAATGATTGATTAGCTAAGCCCAAAACATGGGCTTTTACATAACACCAATATGTATATGAATTATTTTAAAGGAGAACAATATATGTTTTGTACTAAGTGTGGAGCAAAGAACCCAGAAGACGCAACTTTCTGTTATAAATGTGGTAATGAAATGTACCTTAACCCAGAGTCACCTTCGGATATGCCCGCTGACGATAAAAAGGAAACTTACACTACTATTTTTGGGAACGAATACACAATAGAAGACGAATCGGAAGAGGAAAAAGATATAAATACGTTTAATGAAGTGTCAGATAATAAAACAAACCCATTATCTAGTTTTTGGGGTGATATAATTAACTTCAACGGTAAAATGAGCAGATATGATTTTTGGTCTGCTACGATAGTAATGGCTGCGGTAAATATAATATTATTAGCTATTTGCGGATATATTAATTCTATGTTGTTATGGTATTTTTACGACCTATTCTTCCTTATTGCAACACTATCTGCTTCTGTGAGAAGATTACACGATATAAATAAAAGTGGTGCATATGTATTGCTTAATCTTATTCCACTTGTTGGACAGGTGATATTATTGATTATGTTGTTACAAAAAGGAAAAGCGAAGAGTTACAGCGAAGCATGGTGGAGTGGATTGTTTGCAGCGTCAACATTACTTTTATTGTTAGGTGGAGTTTACATAGTAACTACAGCATATGAATATTACCAAGAGCAGCAAGAATTGCAAGAATATCGTGATGATTTAGATAAGAGTATTAACGACTTGGAAAACAACTCTTACGATAGTGATTACGATTATTAATTATAAGCCCAAAACATGGGCTTTTACATAACACCAATATGTATATGAATTATTTTAAAGGAGAACAATATATGTTTTGTACTAAGTGTGGAGCAAAGAACCCAGAAGACGCTAAATTTTGCTTTAAGTGCGGTAATGAAATATATGTAGAAAAGACAAAACCTATCGTAGATGGTACTACTGTTACTACTGATGGAGCTGTAGCAGAAGAAGTTAATCCCTTAATTGATTTTTGGACTAATATCATTAATTTTGAAGGCAAGATGAATAGGCATAACTTCTGGGTCGCTGTATTTGTTATGGCACTTATTAACATAGTGATTATGTCGGTGTCATATGGTACAGAAGCCATGTTGTTATGGTATTTTTACGACCTATTCTTCCTTATTGCAACACTATCGGCTTCTGTAAGGAGATTGCATGATATAAATAAAAGTGGTGCATATGTATTGCTTAATCTTATACCACTTGTTGGGCAAGTAATATTATTGATTATGTTGTTGCAAGAAAACGATGAAGATAAAAAGAAGGTTGTGGACGACCCTATAAATAATATGGACAATAAGGGGATTTATTATACGGTGGCCTTTATTGTGTGTATTTGTTTAGTGGCTTTTTTACTTAATAGAATCTGGGTATAATCCTAAAAACTAAGCCCAATAATATGGGCTTTTACACAGCACCAATATGTAAGTGCTTACAAATAAAATAATAAGGTGGTATTAAAATGATTGGCTAGTCAAAACTTAGACATAAAAGTCAAGTTAGACTTTTACGAAACGAGCTTAAAGAATTTAAATCTAGGCACAGTAAGAGTAGCCCCAGATGTAAATCACTTTAAGAGCAAGTTAAGGTCTGCTTTGAATGGTAATTTTAAGATTACCCCGAAGATAAATACAAAGGGTATATCTAACCAACTAAACAATATCAAGAATGATATGAGGGAATTTAGAAACGTTGCTAAAGACCCTATCAAAATTAATTTTGAGTTGATAAAGATGTATTTAGTGATATAGCTGTTGTATTAAGACAATTAGAGAAGATACATCGCGATGAAGTACTTGATTTGTTTGTTGCTGCTATGAATTAATATTCTTTTAAGTGCTATAAAACGAAAAAGTTTAAACATTAAATAAACGCCGCATAAACAAAATCAGTTAAGGTTAGTAGTTAATAGAATTAAAAGTCATTACTTTTGGTGATAATTGCCATAAGAACTATTAAGATGCATGGAATTAATACTATTAAGTAAATAATTAGAATAATTTTGAAAATACTTACTATTCATGGTGCCGGAACTATACTAATTGTTGTATAATTTAGGTATGCGATGTTTGAAAGGGGTATAATTAATGAACCAAGATGAATTAAAGCAATTAGTAGGTACAAAGGCAGTTGAATGGATTAAAGATGGCATGATTGTCGGTCTAGGAACAGGTTCAACTGTTAAATACATGGTTGATGCACTTGGAAAACGTGTAAACGAAGAAGGTCTAGACATTGTTGGTGTTACAACTTCTATTAGAACAGCTGAACAAGCTAAGTCTTTGGGCATTGTTATCAAAGATATTGATGAAGTTGATCATATTGATTTAACAATCGATGGTGCTGACGAAATTTCTTCTGACTTCCAAGGAATTAAAGGTGGCGGTGCAGCTTTACTATATGAAAAGATTGTTGCAACTAAATCTAATAAGAATATGTGGATTGTTGATGAAAGTAAAATGGTCGATGATCTAGGACAATTTCCATTACCAGTTGAAGTTATCCCTTATGGTAGTGGTACTGTCTTTAAACGTTTTGAAGAAAAAGGATTAAATCCAGAATTTAGAAAAAATGAAGATGGCGGCTTACTTCATACAGACTCTGATAACTATATTATCGATCTTCACTTAGGTAAAATTGAAAATCCTAAAGAACTTGGAGATTACCTAATTAATCAAGTAGGAGTTGTCGAACACGGATTATTCTTAGACATCGTAAATACTGTTATTGTTGGGCGTCAAGATGGCCCTGAGGTTCTTGAAGCCAGATAATTCGAGGTGAATTTATATGAAAATAGCTCCTTCTATTCTTAGCGCTGATATGTTAAATCTAGGTGCTGATGTACAAAAAGTAGAAGATGCCGGTGCTGAATATCTCCATATTGATATTATGGATGGAAATTTTGTTCCTAATCTATCTTTTGGTGCTAATGTAGTTAAAGCATTAAGATCACAAAGCAAAATGGTTTTTGACGTTCATTTGATGGTGAATAACCCTGAAAATTGGGTAGAAGACTTCATAAAAGCCGGTGCAGACATTGTAGGTGTTCATTATGAAGCTACACCACACATTCATCGTGCATTAGATTTAATCAAGAAAAACAATGCTAAAGCTGAAGTAGTAATTAATCCAGGAACACCAGTTAGTGCAATTGAAAGTGTTCTATCAATTGTTGATCAAGTACTTGTTATGACAGTTGATCCTGGATTTGGTGGACAAAAATTCATACCAGAAACATTAGAAAAGATTCGCCAACTACATCAAATAAAAGAAGAACGAAATCTTAACTTTGATATAGAAGTTGATGGTGGAATTAACGAAGAAACTGTTAAACTATGTCGAGAAGCTGGCGCAACAGTTGCAGTTGCCGGGTCATATGTTTTTAATTCTGGTAATGAAACTCATGCTGAAAGAATAAATAAATTACGTAATTAATATATAGAAGATACTACTGTGATTAGTGGTATCTTCTATTTTTATATATTGATGAAAGCGTGGGGGAAAATGACTATACATGATTCGAATGTTCGGGAAAAATTACTTCAATTAGGAAGTCAAAAACGGTACAATTTTACAGCTGAATATGCAAGGTGTGGTTACAAAGTTACATATAGGCGTGGATTAGATAGAGATAAATTAGCTCCAACAATTATGTTCAAAAATGTTAAGATAAATAACAATCTAGTTACAGATCATCTGTGGTTCAACTACACAAAAGGCTTTGCTGAGCTAGGAAAATTAGTTGTTGGGGATGTTATTAGTTTTAATGCAAGAGTTGCTAGCTACGAGAAATTAGGACATAAAATAGATTATAAATTAGAACGCCCAACAAAAGTTAAATTGGTTTCCTATAAAAGCGTTAAAGATGCTTTGCCTATACCCAACACTACAAAAGGTAAAAATGAGTTGTTGGGATACATTATGCTAGAGAATAAAAAATTTTATCAAGAAAATAATCGTTCATATTACCCATGGTATGTTGAAAAGTATAAAAAATTCTTAGATCAAAGATCTTCTAACACTGTTTAATAATAGATACACTTTAAAGTCTCCAATTTACTATAAAGATTAGGGGGCTTTTTTGTCATGATTAATCCTTAATTCATCTTTCTAAAAAATGTAAGTTTTTCATAAAGATGGATAAAGAGAAAACCAAACAGTGTAATATAATCTCATTATAGCTTTATTGATTAATTTTGATGTTTATCAAAAATCATATTTTTTCAGAAAGTTAAAATAACTTTTTATTTTTATCTATTTATATATGCAAAATAATAGGCTTTATAGGATTTCATTATATTTCAGATCCTTATATTTTTTTTCGAGTTCTTATAAAAGTTCTGAGTCACAATATTATAATATTGTTTTTTGTTTTAATTATTGAGATAACCATTGAATCTAGATCCAATATCATTATTATTATTTCTGCTCAGATGTGTATAAACATTTAAGGTCATTTCAACTTTAGAATGTCCCAGTTGTCTTTGAATTTCTTTGATGTTTACACCAGATTCAAATAATAAACTAGTATAAGTATGTCGAAACCCATGCAATGATATTTCTCTAAGGTTAGCTTTTTTTATAATTTTATTTTTCCATAATGCAACTGTTCTAGGAGAATAAGGTTTGGAGCAACCATAGAACCTAAAAATAAAATCATCCTTTTTTTTATCTTTAGTTAAAGTTGATACTAGATTGATTGTATCGGGATCTACACTTATGATTCTATTTCCTGTGGTAGTTTTAGGTTTGTGTAATTCAAATCTACTATCAGCATCACTAGATATAGTCTTAGAAATAGATATTTGTGAAGTATTAAAATCTATGTCAGCTACTTTCAATGCTAATAATTCACCAATTCTCATGCCTGAATAAGCTAGTAATCTGAATAGAACATAAACATGAAACTCTTCTTTTTTACTGTAAGCTAAAAAAGTTTTCAACTCTTCTTTGCTATAATAATTGTCACTTCCATATGTCTTTTTTTTTCGAGGCTTAATAACATTATTCATTGGATTTTCAGATATTAATTTTAAAGTAACAGCATACTGTAGGATTTTTTTTGTATATACTGACAATATGACGTAGTTTCCAGGATTAGTTTTTAATAATCTATTAATCAAATTTTGACAATCTATTAGAGTAATACTTTTTAGTTGTTTATTTTTTAAATATGGATAAACATTCTTGTCTAATCCTTTCTTGATAACATAATAACTTGATCCTCGAACAGTATTTTTATACTGCTTAAGCCAAAAATCATATAAGTCTCCAAAAGTTCTTAGATTTACATCTAGATTACTTTCTTGTCTATATTCACCTTGATATGCAGAGAATTTCACTTCTTGGTAAGCTTTTTTTGCTTCAGTTTTGGTTCTAAATCCTGCTCGATTAACGTATTTACTTTTACCATCGACCAATCCAACATAAATTCTGAATTTATATAATTTCTCACCTTTTTTGTTGGTGTATGCTTTTATATCACTCATGTAATTCCTCCTATAAGAAGGAACCTTTCCTTCTTATAATAATAAAAAATTTCAATTCTATAAAGCCTAAAGCATGTAAGTTTCATGATCTTTTAGAAACTCTAAGGCGGTTTGCTTTCCTATTAATTGAGAACCATTTATATCTGATACTTTTAAACCAGCCTTGATAAATTTGTCTAAAGTGTTTTTAGAAACACCTAGCCAAGCAGCCATATCTTTTTTATTTAAGTAGGGACGACTCTTCATTTCATCTTGTCGTATCTCGTTAACTTGTTCTAACAACAACTCTCGAAAATACTTTTTAAACGCTTCTTCAGTAACTGGTGAAAGCTCCATCTCTAATGCCATATATATCACCTCCAATTTCCTTAAGAATAAAAGAATTTGATTTAAATTAGAACTTTCGCCAAAATAAATACCCCAAAATTTAGAGTTTAGATTTTGAGGTATTTGCTAATTATTTTTGATATGAAATATCGGCTTCTTGATTTTCCATACCTAAATCTTGTACGTCTGTAAATTTATGTTCTAATAAAGAATATTTAACTTGGTAAACTTCAGTACGTATACCTGAAGTATGATTATCCTGCCATGCTTCATAAACAACATGAACAATTCCTTCTATTTGATTATCCTTAACCATTGCAGACTGTGTAGTTGCTGTTTTAAAACTAGCATGACTCTTAGTGGTTTCAATAATACTTCTCCCAGTATTATCTAAACCGTTGTTAAAGATAGATTTATTTAACAATACATTTGGTGTAACAAGGCTTTGTACTTTCTTTTCTCGATTTAGCCAATCTTTTTGTGAATCAAACGTAGTTACAATTCCAAAAAATTTATTTGCTTGAGTAGATAATTCTTGACTGGCTAGAATTTGCTCAGCGCTCATTCTTTCATTAACGTTATTACTTTTTCTAGCTTGTTTTAAAAACTTTCTTTGCTGAGTCTCTTTTACTTGTTGGAGTTCTTTTTTCTTTTTATTTAATTCTAAAGTTAGCTCATTTGCCTGCCCATTAATCTTAGATTGATCGACTTTGAAGATTACTAACAAGCACGATAATATGATAATACAAATAAGTGAACTAATGATACTTAATCGACTATTCATGCTAAAAACCTCCTAATTAAGACTAAGTTCTTTGTATGATAAAACTTTATAGTTTTCCAAGTCATAATGTATTTTATACATGTATTTTATCTTTTGATTTGTAGTACCTTGTTCGTATGTGGTCGTTACATAAAGAACACTATCAGACTTGTTAGTAATATCATCAAATCCTACAATTGTACTATCATTCTTATTAACTACCCATTTTTTAGATTCAGTGTTGTATCCGTGCATATATACTACGTTTTCTAAATCTGTACCTAAGATTTTTTGTAACTCTTTCTTTTGTTTTTCATAACTTGAATTATCATGAATTCCACCTAATAGCTGAGTAAAAGCAAAGGTCAACTTATTAGTTGTTTCTTGCTTAGATTTCTCTAGGTTAAAGTTATTCTTTAACGGTGATTCTAATTCAGTTTGATCCTTTTTATATTCAATCTCACTATTTATTTTTACAATTTGATTTTTTAGATCCATTACCTCTGAATTGTCAGGCTTAAATGCAATTACAATTAATGCTAATACTGTAACTAGACTCCATAAAAATAAACCTGCATACTTATTCATAGCACAACCTCCTATTTTTTCATGCCGTGTGCTGGTTTGGCAAATACTGGATGGTTTAAGGTTGCTCCATAATTTGGTAAGTTAGCCCAAGCACCATCTTTATAAGGTGGTAATACAGCTACATCCCAAGTTAAAGGCGCTCCCATATCATCTCCTGATTTTCCAGGATAGTTCTGTTCCTGAAGTAATACCGAACCATCTGCAAATACATGACCTACCATCCATGTATGTCCGATACTAGGGTCTGTACCGTCGCATGAAACTAAATCTCCTTTATGTGGCTTATCATCTTTAACCGCATAACCAAATTTTATTGCTGAATTAACTTGATCAACCCCATTACCTAAAGACCAAGATTGCGTATTGTTCCATAATACTGTTGCTTCTGATACAACATAGTCAACACATTGACCTCCAGGGTGTGACCATCCTTTTCCTGAAACACCACGTGCATCTGATACATTAATCGGTAGAAGATATGGTTTTAGGCTATCAGGAATCTCATTAGCAGCATATATTTTATCCCTAACACCTTTAGGAACCTCACCAGTTCCATCACTAGCGGAATCAGAAGAGACGGAACAAGTTTTAGAATCATTTTGCAGATCTGAAGTAACACCTACATCTGAAGTTTCTGTAACATCACCAAGCAATGAATCTTTCGCAGAAATATTGGCTCCACCAAAAAGTTCATATGCTTTTTCTGCAGCAGATCGTCTCATATTATTAGTTGCTGCTCTTGCTTTCTCTGAAGGTCTTTCATACAAATTCATCCAATCAGTTGCTGCGTCACCAGGGGAACTATTTTTTGTTTTTGAAAAGAAACTACTTACAGTTTGTGGTTCTAGAGACATAACTACTTCACCTTGATTAACTACAGACCAAGATTTATCCGACTTCTTATCATTTAAGTATTTTGTATATGGTGTAAATTGGTATAATCCACCACCAGAGCCACCACCAATTTCTTTTTGATCTAAGACAAAGCCTGTATCCTCTGCTCCACCAATATTCCCAACAATACCAGCGGCTTGCGCACCAGACATGCCCTTGCTTACCCAGAAATCAAAAGTTGCTTTAGCGTTTTTATATGCTTCAGTACCTTGTGTTGTCCAAGATCCTGTAAAACCTGATGAAATGTCTGTATCTGATGTACCAGCATTATCGCTACAACGATTATTACTAAAGAATAATACCGTGAAGATAGCAACTAAGATTATTAAAAAACCACCTAGGCCACCAATGCTACATAATACAAGTAATTTACTGTGAGTTTTGATCCATTTTTTCATCTAATTCACCTCACAATACTCTTAGAAAAAGCAATAGTATGCTTATGATAACTAGAAAGACCAGCATAAATTTTAACTTAGCCATATCATAATTAGGTATCTCTTTACCTTTAATCAAATCTTTTTTTCTTTGATTAACTTGATTACGTACGTTTTTAATACCTCTGTAGTTGTATATTCTTTTACTAACTTTTCTCTTTAAAGCCATCTTACATACCTCCACCATAACGACGTTCTTCGTCAGCAGTTAAGTCCACTTTAAATTGAATATTTCTATCACCATTGATATTCATCAAACAGTGTCCTCTTTGTAGTTTAGTTAGAGACTGTAACTCGTCAGCCGTTGTGGATCCACCTAGTGCTGTAGCTAATCTAGGGATATCGTCGTCAGATATTTGGAAGAAGAATCGGATTTGAAATAGTGAGAAGATCTTTTGAACAGCTAGAATATATGGATCGTGTGTAGATCCAGCCATGATTAAATCCTTAATTGTTGGAGCTGCCATAGTAATTGCACAAAAGTTCTTACGCATCTGTTCCATCATTGATGCTAGGAACTCAACACCAAAGGAAAACTTAGGATTAATAATATTCTCAACTTCATCAATATTTAGGTAATACCAACTGATTAAGTTTTCATCTAAAATACCATCAGCTAGTTGTTTTCTTAATTTTTGTCCGTTCTTGATAATGTCGGCAGATAACAGAGTTAATACAGAATATAACTGTGCATTGAATATTGCTTCACCTTGAGCGTGTAAACCTTGAATATCAAATGTTACTACTTGTTCGCCTGACAGATCAGGAAAACGAGTAATTCCATCAAGCATATCTCCTTGTGCAGCTTCTGCATTCATAAACGTTGAAGTTATACGATTCATGGAAGTAGTATCTACGTCTGTTAGCTTAATTCTAGGATCTCTTTCGGCTTGACGTTTTCGTTCATTTGCGTAGACTACAAACTCACGTAAAGTTGGATACATATCATGTGGTAATCCTGTAATCTTAAGTGGTTCAGAATATGATTGTGGGTTTTTAATCCATAAATTCTGAGTAATATAAAAGTCAGTTAGCCAAGTATCAAACATGGTTAAATCATCAGAATTTACATCTGGATTCAAAAATTTAAAGAAGTTCTTGAGTTTCTCTTTATGTTGGCCAAAGCTTGATATCTCATCAACTTGACCTTGATCATCAATAACTGTTGCAAAAACTTCAAAAGGGTTTATTAGATAGTCAGGTTTATCAAGTCTAATAACGACTCCACCTTGAGATCTAGTTTGTTCTTTGTATTCATTGGAGATGTCAAAATTACGTATAATTGCGCCTCTAGCAAAAACATCGTCATTAATCTTTTTAAGTAAAGTAGATTTACCCATACCAGCATTTCCAGTAACAAAAAAGAACGATCTTGTTCGTTTTTCATCACGATGAAACGGATCCCAGATCATTTCTCCTTGTGTGGAGGTATAACCATAATACGAACCACGAGGATCCTCTAGTTTGACGTGATTAAAAGGATACGATCCACTCAAAGAGTAAGCAGACATAGGTGTTGAACTTGGTCTATTAATCATGTTTTCTTGATTGCTTGTTGGCACAAGATTTGTTTCAAAATCCAACAATTGCTCATCAGCATATCTAGCCATACGAAATTGGCCATTTTTTCTCACAAAAAGCTTAATCTTTTTTTCCAATTCTTCCTTTGTTTGAGCATAAATGAAAATTCTAAAATAAACTTTCTTAATAATCTCATTACGTTGAATAATATCTTTAAGTAAATTCATTTGATCGTTATACGTGTTAGCCGACTCAACATTATCAGCAGCTTTAGCTTTACCAGAAATTTGAGAGTGTTTTTCACCTGCTGATCGTGATAATTGGTCTTTAATTTTATCTTTATCTTCAGTACCAATTGACAGCATAGTCATAGTTGAATCCGTATTTGTTAATGTGATTCCCCAAAACATCGGTAGTCCATGTGGTGGATAATGATATACACGTAAACAAGCAACATAGCCATCTCCAAATTGCAAATACTGGCTATGCTGTTTAACATTACCTTGTGGTTGAGTTTTAGATATCATTTCAAGTTGATAACCAGCAGATTCAAGCTCTAATAACTCTTTTTTCTTCATGTAACGGCCTCCTAATCTTTAAATTCTAGTGTTTAGATTATTCATTCTGTATAGAACTAATTTTTTCTTTTCTAAATCCATTTTTTCTAAAATTACAGAATTTCCACCCCAATTAATCGCATTATCTCGATTGATTCTTAATTCTCTTTGATTTTTAGCAAATAAAATTAAAATGAAATCTTGATTGAATAATTCTTTCTCCACTCTTTTTAAGGTAGATAATTGATCCTTGATATAACGTTGTTGCATTAAAAGTTGGTGTTTTCTTCGTGGCTTGGATTCATTTGAAATCAGTGAAGTGACCTTGTTATATCTGTGCAAAACATTTACACGCTGTACAGAGGTATTTGTTGGAAATGGACTAATCATGATTTGAAAATCCTCTAAATACATTGATAGAAATTGATGGTATCCTTCTATTACTGCTTTCTGTTGATTAAAAGACAAGGTTCCCAGTCCTTGTCCACGAATTGTTAGAAATTCTGCATATCCGTCGTCACTATCTTTTAGTATTAAAAAATGATCACTATTTTGAGTAAAACCTTTATACCCAATCAGATCTATAATGGGTGCAGAAGTAAATACTTGCTCCCTTTTTGATAAATCTTTTTCTTTTTTCCTAAAAAACAACCTTCTTTTAGGTTGAGGTGAGCTTGATATATCTTTCTTTACCTTAATTGCCACAATAATCACTTCCTATCAAATTCATAGTATCCATATGATTTAAATAATTTTGGTTGTCGATTAAGTAATAGCATCCAAATGACTTCGTAATTTCGTTTTCCAGGATTAGTTCTAGGACGTAAGTCTAGATAGATTGCTAAAACAAAACCTAATGCCATAAAAATATATTGTTGCTTACTTTGCTCTTCTGGAAAGAGTTGTGACAGAAGCATCGTCGCAAAAATTACTAATCCTAAAACTGCTACATCTTTTAGAAATATGTTCCAAAAGAACTTAATTTCAGCTTTAATGTCTGGAACGATTACAAATTCTTTCAAGTTTATCAATCCCTTCTAGCTATTTGTATGTAAGAATTATGCTAGATTTGTAATAAAAAACAATTTTCGCCAATAAAAAAAGTCCAAGTTACATGAACTTGAACTTTTATTAACTTATTCATCTTCAAATTTCTCGGAATCTACACCATGAACATTACCTTTAGGACTTAGATTGAAATTGCGATTTCTTAGATAATTCTTACTGATATCCCCCATCTTATCTGTAAAGCTTTGATTAGTTTTATCAACTGAATTATTAACAATATTACTTGTATTACTACTTGGATCAACTGGATTCTTAACATCTTTACTGAAATCAAAATTAGGTTGAGGACTATCTGGAATTGCAGGTGGATAATTATCAGCAGTATTATCTACTTGTGTTCCATCTATTTGATTTGAGCTACTTTCTACTTGATTATCAGGAAAATCTGTATGACCATTACTTAAATCTTGATTCATTGGATTTTCATAACTATCAACTGTATCACTAACCTGATTTGGATCATATCCTGACTGATTATTATAATCAGTATAGCCGTTATAGATATCGGTATAACCATCATCTAAACCTTGATTCATAGGATCTTCATAACCATCAACTGTATCACTAATCTGGTTTGGATCATATCCTCCTTGATTATCATAAGGATAGTCAGTGTATCCATTATAGATATCAGTATAACCATCATCAGGATTTTGTGTTATTGGATCATTATATCCATTAGCATTATCTGCATCTTGGTTTGTTTCTGGATTACTATCTTGGTAACTATCAGTATAGTTAGCAGGGCTTTCGTCCTGATTTAGATTCTGATCTGCACCATAATCCACGCCACTAGGATCATCTTGAGATAGTTGATTATCAATGTCTTGGTTTTCATTATTTGAGATATTAGCATAATCGTCACCTAGATCTTGATTTAATTGATTATCAGAACCATCTACATTATCAATATCCTGATTCTCATCGTTATACCCTGAATTATTCGATTCATAATTACCATTTTGATCTCCATTTACAATATCCTGATCTGGATTTTGATCCATACCATAATCTATGCTAGCAGGGTTAGTCTCATCTAATTCATTAGCAATATCTTGATCTTCATCATTAGTAGCATCTGTATTTTCATCTCCTAAACGAGTAGAACTGTCTTGTTCAGACGTTGCAGCATTATTTTCATCAAGATTAGAATTACCACTATTTTCTTCTACATTTTGACTATCAGAATTATTATGATTATCACTGTTATTTTCAGAATTTTGAGTGGTATCTTTAGAGCCATCTTGATGATTTAAATCATTTTTATTGTCAGAATTATTGTGATGATCATTGTTTAAATCAACGTCTGAACTATTTACTGGATTACTTTCATTCTTATTATCGTTACTTAAATTGTTGCTACTTGGTGCATGTGCCGAATCTTTGTTACTATTACTAATTCCAGAAAAAACGCTAGAATTTCCTAATCTAGTAACCCCATTTAACATTGTTGAACCTGCTGCTTTAGCTAATTTAACACCAGCAGCACCTGCTGCAACACCTGCTGCCCCAGCTGCCATGATCTGTCCTGTAGAAGCAGAGAATCCTTGTGAAACACCAGTAACTCTCTCAAAATAAGAAACACCAGCAAACATAGCGTAACCTGCAGCTGCATAGATGATAGCTATAACCATGCCTTTTTGGAAGAAGTTAAGACCAAGACCACTTAACTTATCAGGAAAACTACCTAAAAAGATCATGAAGACTTTAATTACTAGAAACATTATGTCTATAGATAAATATAGTCCAATAATGCTGCTAATTAAGTCTCTTAGTGTTTTTGTAGACCGAGTCGATTTATATGCTAACAGTGGTGCTATTAAGTTCATCAATGTTAACTCAAAGATATCTTTAACAACTCTAAAAGCTGCTACGACATAAATGATACCTAGAATTATAGACTGTGCAGTTAAAGGTAACCATTCAACATCATATCGTGTATATGAATAGTCATTCAGATTTCCCATACCTGTCCCATTTTCATTTTTTACAAGAGAATAAGATGTTTCTTGACTGGCATCTGCACCTTTATTAGTAATTAAATGATATTTAAATGGTTCAGATACCTTATTATCGCCCTTTCCAGCAATCTTCTTATCAAAACCTTTGAATTGTTTTAAAGATTTAGGATCCATACTAGCACCTAGATCTAAATTATTTACATCTGTCTTCGTTCTAATCGAATTTGTAGAAGATGGATTAATATTGTTAGGATCGTACTTCCAACCTTTATTCGCAATTCTGGCCATATCAATCACATTATTCTTAATTGGTTGAATTGCTAAATCTGCAGCACTTGCTCCATTATCGTTACCAGCTGCTTTATTAATATCATTTTTAGCTGTCACAACAATATTACCAACTGTTCTAGATTGACCATTAACTGTTCTCATGAGCAACGGTAATACAGTCAAGGTTAGAGAAACCATAAAGATGTTAGGTAGAACCTTCCCCCATCTCACCGTATGAGTTAACGATTGCAGGGCTAGAATAATAATTGAAGCACCTAACAATGCCCATCCAATTGTTGATATAACCATATATAATGCGTGTAAAGGAGAACCTTTCGCACTCAACGTTCCGTCCCATCCTAGGATAGAAAAAACAGAATTAAAGACTTTATCCAAACCAGAAACTATTGCATAGAATAGCTTAATCATAGGGTTAGCAAAAGTCCCATAAACTGAATGCCATATGCCTAAGTTGCCGTGTAAATGAGTAGCCCACTGATGATAAAAATGGACGACATCTGTATAATCTCCAGGGGCAAAATTATCTTTCCCAGCAACATCTGATAAAGAATGATCTAGGGTTGGTACATCAACTGCTAGAAGAAACAAATTTGATAACAACATTTTATCTAACCTCCTTTTTAGTATTAATTACAAAATTTTTAAAGTTTTCAAATGCAACAGTATCTTCTAAGATACCTTGAATAGCATTCCAGCTATTATTCTTTTTCCAAAAATCAGCATCTTTAAAAGATTCTATTTTTTGAGGTGCGATTCTACTAGCTAATGAATACAGATAGTTTGTGATTTTTGATATTAGAACTTGATTTTCTAATTCAGTATCACTAAATATCTGATTATTTAAAATTTCTTGAATAACTGTCTGACCAGTTGCTGATTTAGATCTTAGATTTTTACCTATCATTTTGATAATTTCTGTATAAGCAGTATCATAGTTTATCCTTTGTGCTTTTAAATCTAGACTCCTATGTCTTGATTTGATAGCTACATCAGAGAGCTTAGTTGAACTATTGAATTCTTGATTCAAGAATGTATAACGATAAGGCATCTTAGTTGCAGCGTGATCAAAAATAGGATAAGCAGATACTGATCTACCTTTAGTATCCTGTCTATAAACAGATCTTAAAACAACCATCTCACCACCCATGAGACGTGTTAGTTCGGTAGGAGATAACAAATCTTGACCAACTAAACTACCAGAATAATTAACCGCATGTGGATTCAAGGCTTTGCCATTTTTAGTGTTGACTTCAACAGTTCTTTTACCAATTTGACCTGAAATGAATTTAGCTGTTGTTTCCGAATTAGTTAAGATATAAAGTAGATTAGCACAGTTACTTTGAATAGTAGCCGCTTGTTGTTTGCTATAATGGAGTTCTAACTGCTCTAGGTTCTGAACAACAAAATGGAAATGAATCCTGGATCCTAAACCCATTGTTACTTTTGTATCTAAATTAGGAATAGTATTTAAATTACCAAATTCATCTAGAATATAGTGAATAGGAATAACTGTTTCCCCTTCATTTGATGAAGCTAGTTCGTAATTTACGTTGAAGACTTGATCAATCGCAAATGTGGCCAATTGATTATACGCAGGATTATTTGGAGGTGTGACAAAAAACAATGCTACAGGTTTCTCTGAATACGCTAGGCTGCTTTCTAATACTTTAGACTTTTCCTTGCCTTCTTTACCCAAGGCTAGTTTAATAACTTTTAATCTTACAGTTTTTAAGATAGGTTTTTTAGTATAAGGATCTAATACATATGATCCTTTGCCAATTGTTTTCTTTTTATAAATTTTCTTAGCTTTCATCACTACATATTTATCTTTTAGCTCTGCTTTGTTTTTACGAAAAGCAAAACTTATTTTAATCTCAAAACTATCAGGTAATTTACTTTTTATCGGACAACTTATATTGCCTAATTCATCAACGATAACTGTCTTATCTTCTATAACGGATTTATCATTACTAAAGCTGATAATTGCTGTTGAGAATTTAAATTTATTAGAAAATTTGGCTTTAAAGACTCTAGGAAAGCCTATACTCTCCAGATTTACTGAATTTAACGATGTCATTTTTGCAATATCTGATTGCTGATACAATTTGATTCCTTCCATAGCAGAGGAGTAAATGTTACCAGATGTTTCTTCACCAGCAAATTTAGATTGAGCAAAGGAATCTAGTGCCATTTGCCTAAACTCACTATACTCAACGTCATTTAAATCTCGTAATTTTGAAAAATAAACTGTCAATTTACTTTTCATTGATACTTGCTGTCCACGCTGAGGATTAGAAACGATATTATTATCTTGATCAACTATAACTTCCTTGCCACCTAGATCGGTCATCATATGCAGCACATTATCCATTGTTACTTGATCCCATCTATTGTTTCTATCAGCGTAATCTAAGACTGCTAAAATCAAAGCATTTAAAAGGTTAATCGAACTATTTTGCCAAAATTTGTCCTTGGCATTAGGATCTGTATAAATTGAACTTGAAAATACATTAGCTGCCTTTTGTGCCTTGTCGTAATACCCTTCTCTAGCATATTTAATAATTATCTCTAATGGATTATATGAATCAGAAAAGTTTAACTCATCAAGATTTATAACCTTTACATCATATCCCCGTTCTTTTAATGTATAGTAAGACATACGATTAAGCTCACCCTTTAAGTCATTTACTACCATTGAAACTTTATTCTTAGCACGACTTAGAATATCTATTAACGGCATAACTAACGTCTCACCTTTACCAGAACGGGAGATACCAACAATCATAGATGAAGTTTTGGTTGAATCAATGCTATAAAATCCCTTCGCTGGTTCAAATGTTTGTAACCAATCTTTTTGATTGATTGAAAATAGAGGAATCTTGGCTATAGTCCATGGGATTATAGGAAGTAACCAATATTTAAAAAATAAAATTGGATGTATTCTGATAAAAGTAGGATTAGTTGGTTTTATATGCATAACTGGAATCCCACCTGTTCCTGAGAATTCATAACCTTTATCAGGAATTTGAGGATATTGTCGTAAAACTTCAGCAACTGTAGCAAATCTATCATTGCCATACTGATTAAAGTTGGTGCTACGATGTTTATAGTAGAGTTTCCCAAAAATTGGTATCATCACTAGTGAGAATATTATCGTTAGTCCAAAAAATAATAGTTTATTGGTAGCTATAGCCAATTGATAATTTCCAAAGTTGGTCGTATTTTTCCAAACCTCTGTTACTGGATCAAAGTTTATCAGTTGTCCATCGTGTAGTGCCTGCTGACTATTTGGTGAGTTTAACCAAGCTAATAATGTGGAAAAACCTATTGTAAAGTAGGCCGAAATCCAAGAGACAAAATATGACCAGATTAACCAAAGTAAGAATAAAGTAACAGGATTACCAATGATATGAGTCCGATTATCTACTTTATTTGCTCGCTCTTTATCATAATTTTTTCCAAATCTCATCTAATCAACTCCTTCTAATTAATTATGTAAAAAGTTAAACGTAGTACAAATTTGTACTAGGTTTAACTTTTTAACTATCTATTCTGCTCTTGTACTTTATCTGCTAAGCTTGTTTGATTAGCTTGTCTTAGAAGACTCTCTGTTAAAGATGCACGATATCTATCCTGAAGGTTTAAATTATTTTCATCCATTGATTTGATAACTTTTACAACTTCATCTTTCTTTCCTTCAATAATTGCTTTGTCCAAGCTATAGAATGTTTCGGACGAATATTTATTTAATGTAGTCAAATCATTATCATGTAGAGCTTGAATTGCTTTTTTATTGACTTGATCTTGAGTTAAAACATTACTCTTCTTATTAGATACTTTTTTTGCTGCACTTAATTGACTGTCAAGAGAGGCTAACTTAGCATTATTCGTTTGAACAGTATGGTAGGTAAAATAACCTGCACCACTTCCGAGTAAAATTAATAAAACAAAAGCACTTGCAGCTAATCTACGAGCCGATTTTACACTATTCTTTAAACTAATATTTTCGTCTTTATTCTCAACAACTTCTTTCTTTTCATCTTTTTTAGAAGATTGAGCTTGTACTTGTTGAGCCATCTGTATCTGCATCCATTGTTGGAAGTAGTCAGGCTGTTTTGCATCCATGCTATCTACTTTTTTAGATACTAGATCTACTTGCTTGCTTTGTGCATCTGCGAGTTGATCATTTCTGCGTCTGAGAGTTTCATTATCAGTCTTTAAATCTTGATTGCTCTTTAACAAAGAATCTCTTTCGGCCAAAACAGCTTGATAATCAGCATTTAAAGTAGCTAGAGCTTTATTTTTTTGTTGAATTTCATCATAAGGAGCTGCAACTTTCTTGCTCTCATTATCTGCTTGTTGTTCAGCAATCATGATTTTCTTTGCGTTCAGATTTTCTGTTAAAATTCGATTATGATATTCTTCTAATTCATCTTGATAAGACTTAAAAAGTTTGCTTAAAGTATCTGCCGAATCCATCTTCAACTGAGCAATGTCTTCTCTTAATTTAATATCAAATTTTTTGGAATTTTCTTGCCAAATTCTCTGAGAAGCTCTATTTAATTCATTCTTCTTTTGCTTGTATTCTATATTGTATTTTTGATATGCTTTATCTTCATAGGTTGATCTTATCTCTGCACTTTGAGCCTTGATTTTGTCTTGATAATCTGCTTTAATTGCTGCAACTTTTTGATTATAATTTTGTTCAGCAATAGCTAGATCTGTCTCTTGTTTTTCAAGAAGTCTAGCTTTCATAGTTTCAATCTCAGAATTACTCTTGGCCAACATTTCTTCTCTAACTTTTTGTTCCAAAGTATCAAGAATTGATTTATGTTCTGATATATATTTATTAGCAGCTTTTTTTGTTAAATTTTGATAGGAATTTCTCCTCTCTAAAATAGTCTTAGCATTCTCATTGTTAATTCTGTTGCCAATAGTTTTGAGTCTCTGATTCAGATTCTTCTTAAACTCATTTTCTTTGTATTCAACATAGCCTTTCTGACCAACTTCTACAGTATCAACATTTTGAATCTCAAATTGTGGGATAGCGATACTACCTTGTTTCCTAGCATAGAGTTCTTCAGAATCTGCTCTTTGTTGTACCTGTTGATGCTGTGTTCTTTTCCCTAGTTTATTGTTACTGTTTCTAGCATTATTCATATTTCTAGGTGGAGTGATATTTTCCTTTTTGTTTACATTAGTAGTTTCTTTTTTCGTTACATTTTGGTCTTGTTGTTCTAAATTATCTTTTTTTGATACTGTTTCTACTGCCTTTTCAACTTGTGGAGTTTGAGTTTGCGAAAATGTATGTGTTAGTGGATCATATTGTGGAACTTGCTCTTTAACAGATTGTTGCATGCTGAACATTGGAACATTTAAGATAACAGTTCCTTTCTCAGCCTCATCCATGCTAGGGAGCCTTGCAATCTCCCGCTCTGTTTTCTTGGTAGACAGCATATATGTCTCTTTAATTTCATTACAAATCTTAAGTTTTTCGTCATAATCAAAATCTTCATTTTCAGGATCGTTGAAGATTGATTCAAAAATAACTTTAGATAGATTTTGATATTCATAATCCAATTCAAAATCTGATAAAGTTAGGAATTCAAACGGATTACCATCATCACCTGATTTACCTAACTTATATTTCTTATTTTTGTCATATGCCCATATTGCAAAATCTTCAAATTGAATAGATGTTCCTGTTTCAGTAATATATGTACGAAGTTCATTGAAAAGTTCTTCAATCATAGCAAATGTTGCAAATGGAGCAGTATCCGCTAAAGTCAGCTCTCCTCTCTGATCTTGAGCGGTTACTACTTTGGTATATAATTTTTCTATTTCTTTATTATTTTCTAAAGCAAAATCAGGTGAAAAAATATATCTGACTTGAAAATTATCTTCTAGTCTTTCTGCTTTATTTTTCTTGAAGCGATCAAAAATTCTCATATCACTGCACTCCTTTGATTACGTTTTATACCTAGAAGATTAAACTTAATAGTTTTTTACACAACTTTCGCCAATAAGTAATAAAAAGCAAAAAAATATCCCACATTTTGTGTGAGATATTTTTTTAACTATTATTGATCTGGGAAGTTTGTTGTAGCATATCCCTTAAGCCATGACAATAAGAACCAAGCGGCTACACAGACAACAATACCAATTGCTGCACGTGTCCATCTTTTCTTAGCAGATCTTGCCCCTTCTTCACCACCGAGACCAAATAGACCTGCGCCCCACATAATTGAGGCACCGAAACCTACTAGTGCTGCAATTTGTAAGTTGTTAGCAACACTTTTGATTGTGTTTGCGGTATTTTGACCTACATTAGCATCTAGCATATACAAATTAGCACCTGCAATTCCCTTCAATGCTAGAAATTTTGCATTACTAGCAGCTGCACTTACCATACTTAGCATAGTAAAAAACCTCCTTAGAAAATTCAATTAGTGCTTTAACACTGTTTGAATTATCAAGGAGATTTCAAATAAAATTAACTTTCGCCATAATTTGCAGATTCAACTTCGTTATCTTTATCAATAGGTATGATAGTTTTTTCTACATTTAAAGATTGGGCAAGTTCAACGAACGTCTCTAGTTCCTCTTCATCAGTTATATTAAATTCATCAACTATCTTCTGACCTACTTTTTTGATAAAATTGTCTTTTTCTTGTTTACGAATTTTCTGTAATTTCTTCTCCTCTGCAGCCAATTTAGCTTTAAGTGCAGCAACTTTCTCTTCTGCTGTTAGAATTTTTTTAGTTTTTATACTATTAACCACTATTTTCACCTTCTAGTCATCAATAATTCCTGTAAATTTTACTTTTCTAGATCCTTTTAAGTGAGATTGTAACTGACCACCTAATTTCTCACCTACAACAGTAGCTTTTAAGGTATGGATATTATTAGCAGGGTCATCAGATAATCTCATAATATACATAGCAACAGGAGCTGAAACTTCTTCTTCAATGCATCGAGCCAAAGGTCTAGCACCATTTAAAACATCAGTACCTATATCTGCTAAGTAGTCAATTAGATCATCTTCATAAACCAACTTAAATCCATGTACTGCCATTCTTTCTGACAAAGTAGCTAAATTATTATATGCAATTTGCTTAATAATATCTCTAGTTAGCATATTGAAGATAACTTTATGTTCAATTCTGTTAACGAATTCTGGCCTAAAAATATTGGTTAGTTCCATATTAACTTCCTTTTTAAAAGCATCTTGCTTTCTGGCAATTTCATTAGGTGTTAAATTCAGAAATTTTTCGGCTGTATTTGCTTCATAAATTTGGTTATCTACTATTAGTTCTGCACCTAGGTTAGTAGTCATAATGATAATTGTATTCTTAAAACTAGTCGAGCGACCTCTTTTGTCCCGTAAGATACCAGCATCTAATACTTGCAACAATCTGTCATGAACAGCTGTACAAGCTTTTTCAATTTCATCAAGCAAAATTATACAATATGGTTTTCGTTTAACTTGCACTGTTAATAAATCTTGAAATTTATCTAAAGACTCTCTCTCAGAGAATTCTGACATATCTATTCTTATAAGATTATCAGTAGAATCAAACATAACTTCTGTCATAGCTAAGGTTAAAGCAGTTTTCCCTACACCAGTTGTACCTAAAAATAAAAATGAACTAATTGGTTTAGTGGGATCTTGCAAGCCAGCTTTAGCGATTGTTACAGCATCAGTTACAGTTTTTATTGCTTCAGCTTGGCCTTTAACGACTTTCGCAAGTTTTTTATCCAAATTTTTTAATCGACTACTATCATTCTTTAAAATGTTAGTTACTGGGATACCTTTCATATCCTGAAGAACCAAAGCTATATCTTTTACATCTATGATCTCTTGTCCTTTAGTAGCTGCTATAGATCCTGCTTGATCCAATAAATCAATTGCTTTATCTGGTAATTGCCTATCACCTATATATCTAAGTGATAGATCAACACAAGCTTCAACTGCTTCATCTGTATATACTAAATGATGAAACTTTTCATAATTGTCTCTTATTCCAAATAAAACTTTAACTGCATCGTCTCTAGAAGGTTCATTCACTACAATTTGTTGAAAGCGTCGCTCTAAGGCTGGATCTTTCTCAATAAATTTGTCATATTCATCAAAGGTAGTTGCACCAATTAATTGAATTTCACCTCTAGCCATTGCTGGTTTTAAAACATCACCTAAATCCATAGCACCATTACTAGTGTCTGCACCCATAATAGTATGAATTTCATCAATAAATAAAATGTTTCTACCCTTAGTTTGTTTACATTCTTTAATAATATTCAGCATTTTTCTAACAACATCTTGTTGACCCAATGCTGCAATTTGTAGAACTCTGATTTGTTTATTCTTTAGTTTATCTCCGACTTGATTTAAGGCAATCAATCTAGCTAATCCATCAACGATAGCTGTTTTACCAACACCAGCTTCACCTAACAAAATAGGGTTATTCTTTGTTTTTCTAGACAAATTAAAAATAACTTGAGCAATCTCTTTATCACGACCAATCACTTTATAGTCATCAGGATTATTGCGAGCATTTGCAGTTAAATTTATTGTATATTTAGATAATGACGGAGTTTGTATCTTCCTTGTCAAATAACTCACCTCACCCTTGATCTAGTTTAATTGCTTCAAATAGACTTTCTGTTTTAATTTGTTTCCCTTCTAAACGGTAGCTAAAATTTGTTATTTTGTTATTTTTAAAGTTCACTAAAAATGTCCTTGAAATAAAAGGATTTGATATTTCCCAAACATCAGAATAATTGATGGTTCTTTTCAATTCTTTTGATACAAACCAAAACTTAGTATCAAGACCTTCATTCTCTAAAATTTTTTTTAATGAAAAAAGTCGAATTTTAATTAAATCAGAGTTTGGATCATACATAGAAAAGTTATCAATCTGAATCATTGATAATTTAGTTAAATTTAGTAACTCCTGTTTCCGCCATTTAGCAGCATTTTGTAGGGACAACTCTGATAACTTTATTCCATAATAGTAATTATCCCTTTTTAACACTTCTTCCAT
>NZ_CP117983.1:1792500-1801655 GCF_035231985.1 Ligilactobacillus salivarius | reverse complement strand
AGGTAAGCCTCCTTTTTTAAATATTGTGAATATATTTTAGCATTTTTAAAAGAAGTTTTCCACAGGTGAAAATAATAAACTTTTTTATTAACAACAGGTGAATATAGATATCCACAAGTGCAAATGGAGAGACCAAAATTGTACATTATTTACACGTTATCCACAGAAAATAACAAAGGGAACACTTTGGAAAATAAAGAACTATACTAGTTATGAACAACGAAGGTTGTGTTTGTGGATAAAGTTATTAACAGGGTGTTGAATTACAATTTTTCTATGAAAAACTCTGTGATTGTTAGAAAGAAATTTTTTGAAGAATCACAATAAATTAACGTGTAACTATAGATTTTGTGGATAATTAGATGTTTCATTATTTAAATGCTACTTTTTTTTTAGTAGAAAGTATGATAACATTAATAAGTAAGTCTGAGCTTGACATTTTAACTACTTTTTAGTAAAGTAATCAGTATCATTGTTAAGTAAGGGTATTGAGGAGGTGTATATCAATGAAGAGAACTTACCAACCAAAGAAACGCCATCGTCAACGTGTACATGGTTTTCGTAAACGTATGAGTACAAGTAACGGTCGTAATGTGTTAGCACGTAGACGCCGTAAAGGTAGAAAAGTATTGTCTGCATAGGCCACTGGACCGTCAGTGGTCTTTTTTCTTATGTAGACTTTTCATGGAGATTTAATTATGAGAAAGTCATATCGCGTCAAAAAAGAAGCGGAATTTCAAACAGTCTTTACTCAAGGACAGTCTTGTGCTAACCGCCAATTTGTGGTTTACATGCTAGAAAAGCCTGATCAAAAGCATTTTCGAGTAGGAATTTCAGTTGGTAAAAAAATTGGAAATGCGGTAGCTCGCAATTGGGTAAAGCGTCGTATTCGCCAAAGTTTAACTGAATTGAAGCCTCAGTTGAAGCAGGATTGCGATTTTCTTGTGATTGCACGACCAACTGTTGCTTATATGTCAATGGCTGAAGTAAAGGAACATCTAAAGCATGTTTTGAAATTAGCCAAAGTATTAGGAGAATGACGTAAGAGAGGTACATATACAGTGAAAAAGTTAAAACGCAGTTTAGTTCTGCTGAGTTCACTAGTTCTGATGGTAGTTGTATTGTCAGGGTGTACTCCAACCACTAAGGTAGATGCTAGTAGCACGGGATTTTGGGATCATTATATTGTGTGGAATTTCATTCGTGCTATTCAAGGATTAAGTCATATTTTTGGAAATAGCTATGGCTGGGGAATTGTAATTTTTACAATTATTGTTCGTATCATCATCTTGCCGCTAATGATTTATCAAATGAAGAGTATGCGTCAAACGATGGAATTGCAACCCAAATTAAAAGCATTGCAAGAAAAATATCCTGGAAAAGATATGGAATCAAGACAAATGTTGGCTAAGGAACAGCAAAAATTATATTCTGAAGCTGGAATTAATCCTTTTGCAAGTATGCTTCCTTTAATTGTACAGATGCCAATTTTGTTTGCTTTGTACCAAGCTATTTTTAGATCAGATGTTTTGAAGTCAGGTACATTCTTTTGGATGCAGTTGGGAGATAAAGACCCATATTATATCTTACCAATTTTAGCTGCAATTTTTACTTGGCTAACTTCTAAATTGAACTCAATGGCGCAACCTGAACAAAATACAATAACAACGGTAATGACATGGTCTATGCCGATTATGATTTTTGTATTTGCATTAAATGTTCCTGCTGCACTTTCTTTATATTGGGTAATTACTAATTTGTTTTCAGCAGGACAAACGTTACTTATCAATAATCCTTTCAAAATTAGAAAGGAACGTGAAGAAAAAGAACGTAAAGAGAAGGCTCGCCAACGTAAATTGGCTAAAGCTAAGCGTAAGGCCTATAAGAGTAAACGTAAATAGCATTATAAAAGTATCCATCGCGAGTACGATGGATACTTTTTTTGTGAATAAAAATATAATATCTCAAATATACTTATGTGGATAAGTTTATTTTTTAATTATTAACATGTTAAAAAAATTAAGTTTCAATAAAAGATTGCAAAGAACAAATGAAATCATGTATACTTGAAATGTTTAATTTTATGTAAAGATTGTTAGCATAAATGAAAACACTGAAAATTTAATACGTACTTATTCAAGGAGGAAAAATCGTGTATCTAGCGATAAATATTGTTGGTGTACTTGTCTTTTTAGCGATTGGGTGGCTTTTATCTAAGGATCGTAAGCAAATTAATTGGCGTGCCATCGCTGTAATGGTATTATTTAACTTATTTTTGGCATGGTTCTTAACAAGCTTTTCAATCGGACGTGCAATTGTTGATGGAGCTGCAGCTGGATTTAATGAATTAATGAAAGTTGCCTATGTAGGTATCGAATTTGCGGTTCCTAGTATGGTTAAAGTTAAGCAAATGGACTGGTTTGTTTCTGTACTTCTACCAATTTTGATGATCGTTCCTTTATTCGATATCTTGACATATATTGGTATTTTACCTTGGGTTATTAAGTGGATAGGAAGAGGACTTTCTTGGTTGACAGGTCAACCTAAATTTGAATCTTTCTTTGCTATTGAAATGATGTTTTTAGGTAACACAGAAGCTTTGGCTATTTCAAGTTTGCAATTAAAGCAAATGAAGGCTGAACGTAACTTAACTTTGGCTATGATGTCTATGAGTTGTGTTACTGCTTCAATTATTGGTGCATATACTCAAATGATGCCAGGTAGTTATATTTTAACTGCTGTTCCAGTTAACGTTATTAATGCTTTGATTGTGACATCTATGTTGAATCCAGTAACAGTAACTAAAGAAGAAGATACAGTTGCTACAATGAAGGGATCAGCAGCTGCTGAAACTGAAGTAGGCGATGTTGATGCTGAAGGTAATGCAGTAAAAGAACCATTCTTCTCATTCTTAGGTGATTCTATCTTAGGTGCTGGTCGTTTGGTATTAATCATTGCTGCTAACGTTATTGCTTTTGTTGCTTTAGCTGCATTAATTGATAAGCTTTTAGGATATATTAATCCATGGTTATCTTTAGAACACATTTTAGGAATTGTAATGTTCCCATTTGCATGGTTAACAGGTTTGAATGTTCAAGACTCTTTCCAATTTGCTCAATACATGGGTATGAAGTTGGTAACAAATGAATTTGTTGTAATGGGTAAGGTTACAGGCACAATTAGTACACACGCATTTAATCCTCATTATCGAGCAATGTTAACAGTATTTTTAACATCCTTTGCTAACTTCTCAACTATTGGTATGATTATTGGATGCTTTAAGGGTATTGTAAATAAAGAAAAGAATGATTTAATTTCTAAGAATGTTGGTTATATGTTAGTTTCCGGTATTCTAGTATCACTCCTTTCTGCTGCTATGGTTGGTCTGTTCGTTTGGTAGGATGTAACAATCTTTAGTATGAAAAAAGCATTATGAGATTTCTCATAATGCTTTTTTATTATGTGTTCGTAATCAACTTAAAATAAGGCTTTAGCAGCAATTATCATAAAAATTAATAAAACAGTAGAGCTAATTGCAGCAGCTGAAAATACACTTTTACCACGCTTGAAGATAACTTTAAAGTTTACAGACATGCCTAATGCAGCCATAGCCATACCTAAAAAGAGATAAGCGATTTGAACAAGGCTATCGAGATAAGGTGCGATGAATGGAACAAATGTACCAATAATGCTAGTTAAGATGAAACCACCTAAAAACCAAGGGATAGGTAATTTAGAATTAGTAGTTTTAGTATTAAGGGTATTTGCAGCCATTTTTTTACGATACCAAAGACCTACTAGAAGTGCTACAGGAGCAAGAAGTAGGACACGGGATAATTTCATAATAATTGCATTTTGAAGACTGATTGCACCACCAGCACCACCAGTAGCTACAGCATGAGCAATTTCATGAAGTGATCCACCCGCCATAATACCAAATTGGCTGGCATCTAATCCGATAAATGGTTTTAGAAAAATTTCAATCAAAGTAAATACAGTACCCATTACGCAGACAACTGCAACAGCTAAAACTTCATTTTCACGTTTTCTTTCTTCATTAGTAGTTTCTATTTGAGGGGAAACACCCATTACAGCAGCTGCACCACAAATTCCACAACCACACGCAGTTAGGATAGCCAATTCAGATTCAGCACCAAATTTTTTACAGAGGTAATAAGTGAGAGTAATCATACCACTTACGACAATAATTGAAAGAATAATGGTTTTTATTCCTGCATTAGCTAAAGTTATGAGATTAAGCTTGAATCCTAATAGGATAATCCCTAAACGGAGAAATTTATTAGAAATAAAACCTATTCCAGAGGAAGCTTTATTAATAGTTTGAGGAAATGATTGGAATGCAATTCCTAACAATAATGAAAGAACTAAAGCTCCAATTAAACTAAGGTAAGGAAGTTTTGCTAAAAAACTACCTAGGACAGAGCAAATAAAAGTAAGAAGAGCAGCGAGCCAAAATGCACGTTTTTTAAATATAGTCATATAAACACCTCTTTGTAAATATTTTCTATAATAAATGTACCAAAAACCTTTGATAAAATTAAATAATGAATTACTATGTTATCATAAGTATAAATTATGGAGAATAAAATGTTAGATAATAAAATTGAAACGTTTATGATGGTAGCCCATCTAAAGTCATATACCAAAGCGGCAGAAAGTTTGTTTATAAGTCAACCAGCAGTGTCTCAACAAATTAGACAATTGGAAGAAGAATTTGGAGTAAAGCTATTTAACTATGAAAAGAGGAAATTATTTTTAACAACTGAGGGAAAAGAATTATTGAAATTTGCAGAATCAGTGAAAGTACAAACAAAAAATATAAAAATAAAAATGAAATTATCTGATAAGCAAAGTAGCCCATTGAATTTTGCAACAACATTTTCACTTAGTAATAATGATGCATGGAAAATTGTTGATTACTATAGAAGTCAGAGAAGTAAGAAAATTGTGTGTCAAACTTTTAATACTCAACAATGTTTAGAAGCTCTTAATAATGGAAAAATAGATTTTGCATTGATTGAGGGTAATTTTAAGCAAGATGACTATGATAAAGTAATCATTAGAAATGAACCATTTATTGCAGTAGGAAAAAGGGAATTAGGTATAGAAGCAAATAAAGAATATGATTTACGGGAACTAATAAATTATCCATTAATTTATCGAGAACAAGGGTCAGGTTCGTTAGAAATAACAAGACAAATATTGGGTATGAGAAATTTAAGTCCAATAGATTTTAAACAAGAATACCAAATTGGGAGTTTAAGTTTATTTAGAAGAATGCTATTAGATGGAGTAGGGATAGGATTCTGTTATCAATGTTTATTAACAGATGAGTTGGATGATAGAATTATTCAGAAGATAAAGATAAAAAATATGGAAGTGGCTCATCCTATCTCATTAGTGTGGCTAAAAGGAAATGATCAATTAAAAGAAGAAATACAAGTAGTGAAGGAAATCTTAAAGTAATAATAAAAGCAATTATGGAAATAAATTAGCGACAAATTCAAGTTTTTCGGTAGCTTGAATTTGTCGCTAATTATCATATTAAAAAGAAAATTAGTTAAAGACGCCTGTTGTAGGATCCATTTTTTGAATAGAACCAGTAGTAGGATTATAATGATAAATTCCCTTTAGATTAGCAACCGCAGTACTACCAGGAGATTGAGTACGAATTTCAATTTCATACATACCATTATTTTCCCCAGTTATAAAAGCAATATCACCATTTCCAAGTTGAACACCTGAAGCGTTTAAAAATGAAGTTAAAACAGAATTGTTATCTGTAGTAACATCTTGTGATTGACTTGAAGCAGAAACAGAACTTGAAGGGATTACGTTTGAAGAATCACTTGCTACTTCGCTGCTAGAGCTAGAAGATTGTGAACTGCTGCTACTAGACTTATTTGAACTAGATTTTTTTTGACTAGAACTTTTTACTAATTTAGAAGTCTTGACAGAACTAGAACTATTGCTAGATTCAGAGTTTTGAGAAGTTGAATTGTTGCTACAAGCCCCTAATAAAAATAAAGATATAAAAAGTGGTATAAGAAATAATTTTTTTCTCATGGTAAAACCTCCTTATAATATAGTAAGTTAATTTCCTGATAACAATTGGTTAAAACTTTCATCAGACATATTAGGAATGACACGTTGACGATGAAGTTCGTATAAACCTTGACTGGCATTTGCTAATCCAGGTTTAGTAGTAAGTGCAAATTTATATCCAGCACGTTGAGCGATGAAAGGTGAGGCTGGAGTATATCTACCAACAGGATATATAAGTAAAATGGTATTTTGTTTTAGAGAACGATTGAGTAGCCCACGAGAGTTAGCCATTTCTACTAATTGTTGCTCAGTATTTAAAGTATTGAGTTCAGTATGTGAAACGGTGTGACTAGCAATACTGACCAATTTTTCTTTACGTAATTTCTTTAATTCGTTAGTTGAAAGCATATCAGGTGTATTAATCTTGTCGGTAATCATACCAATTGTTGCATGTAAAGAAAGCTTCTTTAGAATAGGATAAGCCGAAGAATAATTATTTTCATAACCATCATCAAAAGTAATAAAAACAATTTTATTTTCTTTACCAACTGGTACCTCTTGCCTTGTTAGAACACGATATGCTTCATTAGGAGTAAGGGTGTAATATCCTTCCTTATGTAATAATTCCATCTGATGTTCAAATTGTTCGGGAGGTAGGCATAAACTATTTCCCGGGATATTTGCGATGCTATGATACATCAAGATTGGGAAACTAACAGGAGCTGTTACTTTTTTCCAATGAGTATGTGCTTTGCGATGATGAGAAGAACTAGCAGATACTACTGGAATATTTAAAAATGAAAGCACGACAAAAAAAGCTGTAAATACTATTAAAAATAATTTTTTCATTAACCGATACCTATATTTCTATTTTTTACTTTAAGTTTAGTTTAATCAGAGGACATTTGCAACATAGATTAATATGTATAGTAATTTTTCCAACAAAAAAACTGCTGAATCTTAAAAGATAAAGCAGTTAGAAAGTATATTATTATCTGAAATCTTGAATACTTAATGCGGGCATAAGTTCGCCAGAATTATCTCCAGTCAAACGAAGAAGAGAATTGTTAGTATTCAAAGAAATTTTCATATTATCATCCATATACATTTTGGAGTAACCTTTATAGTAGAATTTTCCAATATTGGAATCAATTACTTCATTATAATCTTTTTTATAGTCCATATCTTTAGACACAACTAAAATTCTAAAGTCACTATTTAAAGAGCAAACTCCAACTTTTGATAGGGCACCAACACCATCATCAAAATCAAGCAATAAAACTGCGTTAGGATCATCTGTATAACGTTGTAATTTTTTTGCTGCATCATCAGTAACTGTTATTTTCATAAATGTAACCCCCTAGATAAAATGATTTACTATCTATATCTTTAATGATACTCAAAAGTTGGGATAAATCAATTATATTGCTTGCAATATAATTAGTTATATAATTTATAGAAGAAAGAAAACAATTTTTAAACGGAATTTTCATATATTATTCAAAAATAAACAGTAGTATAAGAGCATAACCTAATAGCAATATAGATTTTCTATATTAATCTTTCATTTACTCTTCTCCCCCGAAAGTAAACGAAATTAACATGCATCCCCCTGAATGATGTATGTAACTAACTCCTTTTACCTCCATATTGTAATGTGGAGGTTTTTTATTTGGATAAAGAGAGGAAAGTGAAGAACGATTTGTAAGAAATATTGAATTTTTTCTTCACAATTTCTTCATAAATGAAATATATGATATGAGTATCAACTAGTTAATAGTTAGTTGATATCTCCCCCTGAAATATTTTTGAGATTTAAAAGTATTGATTATTTCCCCTAATAATTGATACTAAACATATTAAACTCCTTTTTTCCTCATAGTTGATGACTATGAGGTTTTTTTATTAAATAATCGCAAAATTATTGCTTGACGGAGATTTAAAAAAAGTGTATAGTAATACGTGTCATGTATTGCTACATTAAATGATGTGGCAATATGAGAGATAAGAAAAAACAAAAAAGTTGTTGACAAACATATGATGACTTGATATAATATAAAAGTTGTCAGTTGTTGATAGCTGATGAGTAGATCTTTGAAAACTAAACAAAGTTTCGATGAAACAAATGTGCAGGGCTTCTATAAAGAAGCAAAAACATTTGCGAAGTCAATTCGCTAGTAAAAATAATGAGTCACAAACTTTAAAATGAGAGTTTGATCCTGGCTCAGGACGAACGCTGGCGGCGTGCCTAATACATGCAAGTCGAACGAAACTTTCTTACACCGAATGCTTACATTCACCGTAAGAAGTTGAGTGGCGGACGGGTGAGTAACACGTGGGTAACCTGCCTAAAAGAAGGGGATAACACTTGGAAACAGGTGCTAATACCGTATATCTCTAAGGATCGCATGATCCTTAGATGAAAGATGGTTCTGCTATCGCTTTTAGATGGACCCGCGGCGTATTAACTAGTTGGTGGGGTAACGGCCTACCAAGGTGATGATACGTAGCCGAACTGAGAGGTTGATCGGCCACATTGGGACTGAGACACGGCCCAAACTCCTACGGGAGGCAGCAGTAGGGAATCTTCCACAATGGACGCAAGTCTGATGGAGCAACGCCGCGTGAGTGAAGAAGGTCTTCGGATCGTAAAACTCTGTTGTTAGAGAAGAACACGAGTGAGAGTAACTATTCATTCGATGACGGTATCTAACCAGCAAGTCACGGCTAACTACGTGCCAGCAGCCGCGGTAATACGTAGGTGGCAAGCGTTGTCCGGATTTATTGGGCGTAAAGGGAACGCAGGCGGTCTTTTAAGTCTGATGTGAAAGCCTTCGGCTTAACCGGAGTAGTGCATTGGAAACTGGAAGACTTGAGTGCAGAAGAGGAGAGTGGAACTCCATGTGTAGCGGTGAAATGCGTAGATATATGGAAGAACACCAGTGGCGAAAGCGGCTCTCTGGTCTGTAACTGACGCTGAGGTTCGAAAGCGTGGGTAGCAAACAGGATTAGATACCCTGGTAGTCCACGCCGTAAACGATGAATGCTAGGTGTTGGAGGGTTTCCGCCCTTCAGTGCCGCAGCTAACG
>NZ_CP117983.1:442500-1787500 GCF_035231985.1 Ligilactobacillus salivarius | reverse complement strand
TATAGCCAAGCGGTAAGGCAACGGGTTTTGATCCCGTGATGCGCTGGTTCGAATCCAGCTACCCCAATTTTTGAGGATTTGATCCTTTCGTGGCGGTATAGCCAAGTGGTAAGGCAGAGGTCTGCAAAACCTTTATCACCGGTTCAAATCCGGTTACCGCCTTTAGTTCCTAAGGGTGCTAACTGTAAATATGCCGGTGTGGCGGAATTGGCAGACGCGCTGGACTCAAAATCCAGTGTCCGTTGAGGACGTATCGGTTCGACCCCGATCACCGGTATCAGTATTTAAGTCTTAGTTATAAAAACTAAGGCTTTTTAATTTCTAAAAAACAGGCATAATTTTTTGAATATAAAAAGCACTAATGAATCTATTTTATCAATTCATTAGTGCTTTATTAATATATGTTATTGAGCAGTTTCACTAGTACCGGTTTGAGCAGATGAAGATGATGCTGAACTGTTGGAAGATCCACTATTAGAACCGTTGACCTTATTCTCGCCCTGTTCATTTTGGATTAATTGCTGTTGCAAATCCGGAGAAATGCCATCAGAAGAAGAGGTGGTTGAAGATACAGCAGAAGAAGTAGTAGCACTATTTGTAGTATTTTCACTAGTTACTTCGGCAGTATCATCAATACTATTATAAGGTACCTGAGTTCCAATATTTAATTGAATAGAACTAATGTCTAACTTGTGTGATGATAATAGTACTAATTTTCCTTGTAATTTTTTGCCAACCTTTAACTTATATCCATTTACAAGAACGTTATGCGCATAGTGATTAAGTTTTCCCGTTGAAGTAAATTTGCTGCCATCGTCAGTTGTAACAGATAATGGTGTTTTGGCTAAATCAATAGTTTCTTCGCCAACATTAGTAACACTATAAGTGATTGTAGTGCGATAGTAAGTATCCCCAAGAGATGACTTATATTTGAACTTTCTTTCGGCCTCTGTGTAGTTATTACGATCATTTTCAACTTTTCTAGTAGTAACAGTACCTAAATGATATTTAAGTGATCCTACAGTATCTAGGGTTTGATTAATAGTATCAGTTGATGCTAGGCTTGAACTCACACGACTACTGCTAGATGAAGTTGTTTCCTGTTTATTATTGGAACATGCTCCTAGAAATAGCAATGATAATAACCCCATTAGAACATATCTTTTTTTCATTCTATTAATTATCCTTTCTGGTAATCTATATTATAATCAATAATTATTTTAACATATTTGAGTTAAAATGTTTCATGTGGAACAAGAATAGATTGAGGTAACGTGATAGTAGAAAATGTGTTAAAATAGTAAGTAGCTTTCATGAGAGGGCTATCAAAAATTTAGACTGTGAGGATGGAAAAGTGAAACGTTTGTTGGAAAAAGAATTTTGGCAGATACCAGAATTTTTAAGAAATAAACATTTGCGAATAATAGCAGTTTTCTTACTTATACTCTCCTTAGTCTGTGCAACGTTGGCATTTATTGTTAATGCCTGGTTAGGTATAATTGTCCTTCTGCTGATTTTATTGACAATAGGATTGTCTTTTATAACATTAAAACAAGTTATGCAAGATACCACACATTATATATCTGATTTATCGTATAAAATTAAGCGAAGTGAGCAAGAGGCATTGTTAAAAATGCCAATAGGAATTCTAATGCTCAATGATTTAGCAGAAGTTGTTTGGGTTAATCCAACTATGCAAAAGTTATTTGGGCAAGAAGAAATATTAGGTAAAAAGTTAACAGAGGCTGATGAAGAATTAGCTAAAGTGATCAATGATAATATGTCGAATAAAGATAGTGTTGAAATCAAATGGCAAGATAAAAGATTTAATATGTTAGTACAAAGTGATATTAACGTTGTTTATCTTTTAGATATTACACACTATGCTGAAATTCAGAAACAATACGATGATTCTCGCTTAGTTATCGGACAAATTTTTATTGATAACTATGATGAAGTTACCCAATCAATGAATGATACTAATATTTCCAATTTAAGTAATTATATAACGAATGAGTTATCATCATGGGCTAGTCAAATGGGAATGTTTCTAAAGATGATTGATGAAGATCATTATTTCGTTTTAGCATATACAAAATCATTAACACAGATGGAAAAAGAAAAATTCAAATTACTAGATCGTATTAGAGAAAGAACATCTAAGCAGAATTTTCCAGTTACTTTGAGTATAGGATTAGCCTATGGTGGTACTGATTTAGCTAAACTTTCTCGATTATCACAAAGTAATTTGGATTTAGCACTAGGACGAGGCGGAGATCAGGTAGTTGTAAGAGGAGTAGATGATTCTCAAGCTCGTTTTTATGGTGGTAAGACGAATCCAATGGAGAAGAGAACTCGTGTAAGAGCAAGAATGATTTCTCAAGCATTACAAGAATTAATGAGTCAATCAGATGATATTTTTGTAATGGGACATGCTAGACCAGATATGGATTCGATAGGAGCATGTTTGGGAATTAGACGGATTGCAAAGATGAATGGTAAGCAATGTTGGCTTGTGTTGGACACAGATAATTTGCATTCAGATATCCAAAGATTGCTAGATGAAATTGATAACTATCCAGATATCAAGGAAAGCATCATTTCTCCTGAAGAAGCTTTACAAAAAGCAACCAAGAAAAGCTTATTATTGATGCTAGACTTGTCTAAACCTTCAATTTCAATGAGTCCTGAATTATATGATCAACTCAAGAATCGAGTTATTATTATTGATCACCATCGTCGAGGTGAAGAATTCCCTGAAAATCCGATGTTGGTATATATTGAACCTTATGCTAGTTCTACATGTGAGTTAATAACAGAAATGTTTGAATATCAATCACGCTATAGTGATGATCCAATAAATAAATTAGAAGCAACAGCTATGCTGACGGGAATTATTATTGATACGAAGTCATTCTCATTAAGAACGGGAACTAGAACATTTGATGCTGCTAGTTATCTTCGTTCAGTAGGTGCTGACTCACAAATGTCGCAACATTTTATGAAAGAAAATGTACAAAGTTTCTTGCAACGAAATCATTTGATTGATAGAGTGGAATTTGTAGGGAATGGAAATGCGGTTGTAGTTGGTGAAAATGATCGTGCCTATGATCCGGTAACTGCTGCACAAGCTGCCGATTCTTTATTAACTGTTAGTGGGGTGCAAGCTTCGTATGTAGTGACTCACCGTTCTGAAGATATTATTGGGATTTCAGCTCGAAGTAATGGAGAGACTAATGTTCAAATTATTATGGAAAAAATGGGAGGCGGAGGACATTTATCTAATGCCGCTACTCAAATTGAAGATAGAGATATTTTGGATGTTAGAAAGCAACTACTTGATTTAATTGCACAAACAGAAGAAAATAATACAGAGGAAACTGATTAGGAGTGATTAGTAAATGAAGATTATTTTTACAGAAGATGTTCGAGGTAAAGGACGTCGTGGAGAAATTAAAGAACTTCCAGATGGCTATGCTAATTTCTTAATTAAGCAAAATAAAGCAAAGCAAGCTAATGCACAAGCAATGAGCCAATTAAAGGGTCAAAAACGTGCTGAAGCTAGAAAAGAAGCAGAGGAACTAGAAGAAGCTAAGAAGTTTAAAGAACTACTTGAATCAGGTGAAAGAGTAGTAGAAATGAAAGCTAAGGCTGGAACTGATGGACGTTTATTTGGTTCAATTACTAGCAAACAAATTTCTCAAGAACTTGAAAAGCAATACGGTATGAAAATTGATAAGCGTAAAATGGAATTACGTGAACCAATTCGTACAATGGGATATGTAAATGTTCCTGTAAAACTTCACAATGAAGTAACAGCTAAAATAAGAGTTCATATTTCTGAAAAGTAAGAATTAAAATGATGAAAACATCCAATGGTAGATAGTATTATCTAGTATTGGATGTTTTTATATATTAGTCAAAAATAAAAAAGTTAACAAAAAGAATTACTTTTATTATGTAATTACATCTTAAAAAAGTTATAATTATAAAATGTAATATTGAACGGAAAGGAGCTTCTAAGTGAATAACGACATAATGACGGATAATTTACCACCACAAAATATAGAAGCTGAACAAGCGGTCTTAGGTGCTATCTTCTTGAATACAGATGCTTTAGCAGATGCGATGGAATATGTGGAAGCTGATGATTTTTATCGAAGAGCACATCAAATTTTATTCCAAGCAATGGTAGATTTGAACAATGATGGTGAAGCAATCGATGTATTGACAGTACAAAACTATCTGACTACTAATAATCAATTAGATGACGTTGGTGGAGTTGCTTATATTGCAGAATTAGCAACATCAGTGCCAACAGCAGCTAATGCTGGATATTATGCTAAAATCGTTGAAGAAAAGTCTATGTTGCGTCGCTTAATTTCTACTGCAACAAATATTATAACGCAAGCAAATAACGGTGATGATGACGTACCATCTCTATTAGATTCAGCTGAACGGCAAATAATGGACGTTTCAGAGCGAAGAAATCGTAGTGGGTTTAGAGAGATTAAAGATGTTTTAAATGAGACATTGAGTGATATTGATAGATTATCACAGCAAAGTGAAGATATTACAGGTTTACCAACTGGATATAGAGAATTTGATAAGATGACGGCAGGTTTACAGCCAGATAATTTGATTATTCTAGCTGCTCGTCCTGCTGTAGGTAAGACAGCTTTCGCCTTGAATATTGCTCAAAATGTTGCAACGTCTACGGATACAAGTGTTGCTATTTTTTCTCTTGAAATGAGTGCTGAGTCTTTAGTAAATCGAATGTTGTGTGCAGAAGGTTCAATAAATGCTAACCATTTACGTACAGGGCAATTAGATGAAGGAGAATGGCAAAATTTAATCGTTGCAATGGGGGCTTTATCAAACACCTCAATCTTTATTGATGACACTCCAGGTATTAAAATGGCCGAAATCAGAGCAAAATGTCGTCGACTAGCAAAAGAAAAGGGTAATTTAGGTTTGGTAGTTATCGATTATCTGCAATTAATTGAAGGTAGTAATAAAGAAAGTCGCCAACAAGAAGTATCTGAAATTTCACGACAATTAAAGAAATTAGCTAAAGAATTAAGTGTGCCAATTCTAGCCTTATCCCAACTTTCACGTGGAGTAGAGCAAAGACAAGACAAACGTCCTGTATTATCTGATATTCGTGAATCTGGATCTATTGAACAAGATGCGGATATAGTTGCTTTTCTATACCGTGATGATTACTATGAACGTGGAGAATCTAAATCAGAAGACGATGAGGATGATCAAGATTCATTAAATCAAGATGTTGGTGAGGTTGAATTAATCATTGAAAAGAACCGTGCTGGAGCTAGAGGAACAGTTAAATTATTGTTTATTAAATCCTATAATAAATTTTCAAATATTTCATATGCTCAAGAGCCGCCAATGTAGAAAATATTATTCATAAAACTTTTCCTATGATAGAATATAATTATACAAATAATTATAGATAGGATTGATTAGAATGTTAATTTTGGGTATTTTAGTAGTAATAGTGATTATTGCTTTAATATGGCGATATTTTTCACACTTAGTAAACCCAACTGATACTAAGGTAGAAGGTGGGATCAATAAATCTTTAATACTATATTTCTCACCTGCTGGAAAAACTAAGCGTTTAGCTCATTTGGTTCAACAAGAAACTAGTGCAGATATTATTGAAATCGAAGGTGTAAAAGAATATAGCGGTGATGATAAAGCACGTGCTTTTCGTGAATGGATAACAGGTGCTACACCAGAAGTGAAGAACAAGCTTGATAATATTGATAAGTACGATATGGTTTACTTGGCTTATCCTATCTGGTACGATACTGCTCCAATGATTATGAAGCAAGTTATTAAAAAGCATAATTTTAGTAACAAGTATGTAGTTCCTGTAGTATCGCTTAATAAGGCTTCTCAAGGCAGTGGACGCAGTATACGTTTAATTAGGCATCACGCACCTCGAGCAAAGGTATTACCTCGTTTATTGTTACAAGACGATGGTAAAGATTTGCAACGAATTCAAGAATATTTGAAGCAAATTAACATGAAATAATATAGGTAAAAATACTCGATCTATTGTCGAGTATTTTTTAATTATATACATGAACATATAATTAAAACACGAATTTAATTGATGATAATTTGCTAAAAAGGTTTTATTAAAGTTAAAATATTCGGTTTTTACTTGAATATAATCGTTTTTCTTGTTACAATTATCGAGGTTGCGTTGGTTTGATTGACGCAAAAGTTATGGTTATACATAAAATATAATTACGAGGTGGATTATAATGTCATCAGTAGTAGTCGTTGGTAGTCAATGGGGAGACGAAGGAAAGGGTAAGATTACAGACTTTCTTAGTCAAAATGCTGAAGTTATTGCACGTTACCAAGGTGGCGATAATGCAGGACATACAATTGCATTTGACGGAAAAACATATAAATTACGCTTGATTCCATCAGGTATTTTTTATTCTGATAAGATTAGTGTTATTGGTAATGGGGTAGTTTTAAATCCCAAATCCTTAGTTACAGAATTAAAGTACCTTCATGATAATGGAGTATCAACAGACAATCTTCGTATTTCAAATCGTGCTCATGTTATCTTGCCATATCATATCGTTTTAGATGGCTTACAAGAAGCTGCTAAAAAGGATAACAAGATTGGTACAACAAATAAAGGTATTGGACCAGCTTATATGGATAAAGCAGCTCGTGTAGGTATTCGTGTTGCAGATTTATTAGAAAAAGATACTTTTGAAGAAAAATTACGTACAAACCTTGAAGAAAAGAATCGTTTATTTGAAAAAATGTATGGTCATGAACCATTAAAATTCGAAGATATTTTTGAAGAATACTACGAATATGGACAAGTACTTAAAGATTATGTAACAGATACATCTGTTATTCTAAATGATGCATTAGACTCTGGTAAACGTGTCTTATTTGAAGGAGCACAAGGTGTAATGTTAGATATTGATCAAGGTACATATCCATTTGTTACATCTTCAAATCCAGTTGCTGGTGGAGTTACTATTGGTAGTGGTGTGGGACCAGCTAAAATTGATAAAGTTGTTGGTGCATGTAAAGCATATACTTCTCGTGTAGGTGACGGTCCATTCCCAACAGAATTACATGATGAAATTGGCGATCATATCCGTGAAGTAGGTCATGAATATGGTACAGTTACTAAACGTCCTCGTCGTATAGGTTGGTTTGACAGTGTTGTTATGCGCCACTCAAAACGTGTTTCAGGCTTAACTAATTTATGCTTAAACTGTGTTGATGTATTAACAGGTCTTGATGAAATTAAGATTTGTACAGCATACGAATTAAATGGTGAAAAAATTTATCATTATCCAGCAAGTTTGAAGGAATTATCTGCATGTAAACCCGTATATGAAACATTACCAGGTTGGAAAGAAGATATTACTAACTGCAAGACATTAGAAGATTTACCTGAAAATGCTCGTAACTATATTCACAGAATTCAAGATTTAGTAGGTGTAAAGGTATCTACATTCTCTGTAGGTCCAGATCGTAAACAAACAAATGTCTTAGATAACGTATGGGCACATATTTAATTTAGGATAAAGATATTAGAAGAAAAAGATGTAATAGGGGCTAATACAGCTTTTATTTCATCTTTTTATTTTTTATTGAATTATAATTTAAAAATTATATAAAATTAGAAATAATTCTATGAATAACACAAAGAAGTTAGAGTATACCTTTATATGAAGAATTCTTCAATATTTGAATGGAAAGTTACATACTATAAAAATATGATTAAATTAAGGTATTTGCTTAGAAATACAGATAATTTTCTAAATTCATATTAAAATAATTTTTTTAAAGGCTAGGAAACCGATTAAATTAACGATAGGGCTGATATGTTTAAAATTAGAACAATATTAAGGCTTTATTTTTGTCTAAAATAGATATACAATAAAAAAGTGCTAATTAACAAGAACGGATGTTTGTATATAGGAGGAAGAGTTATGGTAATGACAGAAGAGCGTTTGAGTTCAACTCAAAAGATAATTCAGCAGGTAATGAATGAGCGAAAGCTATCTTATAAAGAAGCTATCGCTTTCCTTCTAGAATATACAGAAAAAAGGTAGTGATTAAAAATCACTACCTTTTTTGTAATTCATTAATTTTTATCTTTCAAGCTTTCGATATAAGCAAATGCTTCTTGTCCTGCAATACCTGCATCGCCAACAGCTGTTGTAATCTGACGTAGAAACTTAGAACGAACATCACCAATAGCAAAAATACCTGGAACACTTGTTGCCATGTGATCGTCAGTTACAATCCAGCCCTTATCATCAGTAATGCCAAGTTTTTGGAATGGTTCACTCATTGGAACTGAGCCAACGTAGATAAATACACCATTGGCTTCGATTTCACCATCTTCACCAGTTTTTTTATTATGAGTCTTTACACCTGTAACCTTTTTATCATCGCCAATAATTTCAGTTACAATTGTATCCCATGTGAAGTGCATTTTATCATTAGCAAAAGCACGATCTTGTAAAATCTTTTGTGCACGTAACTCATCACGGCGATGAATTACATTAACAGAAGATGTTAATTTAGCAAGATACATACCTTCTTCAACGGCAGAATCGCCGCCACCAATAACTACAACGGGTTTATCACGGTAGAAAGCACCATCGCAGACAGCGCAGTAAGATACGCCACGACCACTATATTTTTCTTCACCAGGAACACCTAATTTGCGATATTGAGAACCTGTGGCAATAATAACAACGGGTGCTTCCAACTCGCCATCATCAGTCTTAACATGCTTAATGCCATTATCATCAACGGTAAGATCTTCAACATTACCATAGACAAATTCGGCACCAAATTGTGTAGAACTTTGGAACATCTTTTCAGCTAAATCTGGACCTAAAATAGATTTAAAACCAGGATAATTTTCAACCTCAGCTGTGTTATTCATTTGACCGCCATATACACCACGGTCAAGCATAGCTACTTTTAAATTAGCACGAGAGGCATATAAAGCAGCTGTCATACCACCAGGGCCAGCCCCAATCACAATTACATCGTATTTATCAGACATTCAGTGATACCTTCTTTCTTTTTAATTATCTTAACTATCATATCATACTTATTAATAATTGAAGTAAAGTAAGTCTTGAAATACCAATTTAATATTACTTACTTTTTACAAGTAATAATATAATACAAGATATTATATTTTGCAACATGTTTGTTTACTAATTCTTATCCCAAGGTAAATGTAAAGATATATGCTGATTTAATTCTTTTTGACGAGCGAATTTTTTAGTTTTTTCTAGTTTACGGTCTTTGTATCCAGCACAAATAATTTTTTCTTCTTCAGTTATAGGAGTAACTTGGGGTAGAATGATTTGTTTATCTGGTACAACAAAAGTTAAAAATGCCGTTAATCCTAAAAATCTTTCGCCAGTGGTTAAATGTTCACCGATAATTTTCGCAAAAACTTCAATTGAGCGGGAGCCAACGCCACTAACGTATGATTCGATACATAAGGAATCATTAAGGATAAATGGTGCTAAAAAATTAAGTTCATCAACTGATGCTGTAACATTGCTAGCTCTAGCAAGACGAATAGCGGAAATAGAGGCAGTGCCATCTAACATTTCTAAGAGTCTACCACCGTATACGGTTTCATGTTCATTTAAATCACTAGCTAAAACACGATGGCTAGTAATAGCTAGAGTTTGTCTACATGTTAAATCTTCCAAGTATAACAACCCTTTCATAAAAATTACACATATAATTATAACAGTTAATGATTGAAATTAGATTATTAAGAATAAAAATGATAGATTTAAAATAGATAGTGGAAAGGAATGAAACTATGGAAAAGAAGACATTTGTAATTCCAGTAGGGTTAGTGGGGCTATATGCAGTGTTACTGGTTATTAGTGGAAGAATAGTTCAGTTATTAAGTTTAAATTCCAGTAATAGTAAGACATTTGCCTCTGTAATAATTAATTTTGTGATATGTGCGTTATTTTTATGGCTTAATAAAAAATATATAGGAGTAAAAATCGACTTTAAATTTACTTTTAGCTTTTTTAAGAGACATATAATATTGGCTACAGTTTTAGCAATTATCACAATTTTAATTGTTATAGGTAATGTAAAAAATCTTCCACTGGCATTAATGGTATCTTTACAGGCAGGAATAGTTGAAGAGGTAATATGTCGAGGTATTATTAGTAAATGTATTTATAATGATTTAAACAAAGTAGAGGAAAAAAGAAGAATATGGATAAGTGCGATTTCTTCAGGTCTAGCATTTGGAATGTTACATTTTATCAATCTTTTTAGGCAAGGACTACTACCTACTATTAATCAAGTTATAGCGGCTGCAGCAATAGGGATGCTTTTTGGGGTAATATATTTAGTATATAAAAATTTATTTGGAACGATTTTTATTCATTTTTTGAATGATTTTTGGATTATTGCAGTAACAGGTACAATTACTGAGCAAGATTCAGGTACTATAGCGATGATTATTTCTTCAGTGCTATATTGGATAATATTAGGATTTATTGCATGGCGAATTATCAAGAAAAAAGTAGCATAGAATAATGTAGAAGGGAAATAACCTAAATGAAAATAATAATTTCTCCAGCTAAGAAAATGGTAGAAGATACGGACAGCTTTGATATTAGTAAATTACCAATATTTAAAGACAAAGCAGAAGTGTTATTAACATGGTTAAAGAGTAAAAACTATGATGAATTAAAAAATATTTGGAAATGTAATGATAAAATTGCCAAACTTAACTATGATAGAATTCAAGATATGAATTTAGATGAGAACTTAACACCAGCAGTTATGGCATATTCAGGGATTCAATATCAAGCAATGGGACCACAAGTTTTTATGCAAGAAGCACTACAAAGAGCAGCAAAAGATTTATATATCATATCAGGATTTTATGGAATTTTAGGAGCGATGGATGGTATTACGCCATATAGATTAGAAATGCAGGCAAAAGTAGATATTAATGATCAACATACTCTATATCAATTTTGGGGTGACAGTATATATCAAGAATTATATAGAGATAATGAATTAGTAGTAAATTTAGCTTCTAAAGAGTATTCTAAAGCCATTGAGAGATATCTAAAGCCTCAAGATAAATTCATCATTTGTTCGTTTAAAAAGGAAAAGAATGGTAAATATGTACAACAGGCAACAGCTGCTAAGCAAGCACGTGGTGATATGGTAAGGTATATTTTAGAAAATAATATTAAAGAAATTGATGAAATAAAGAACTTTTCAGTAAATGGATATCAATATGGACCTCAATTTTCAACTGATACTGAATTAGTGTTCATTAAAAACTAAGTACGTTTCACGTGAAACAAAGTATAAGTGTGTTACACTATACTTATAAATAGTTAGCAAAGGGTGGGCTTTATGATTGAAAATGAAACAATTAAACATCAACTAAATCATCGTGCAATTAGGGCTTTTAAAGATCAAACTTTGTCAGAAGAACAATTAACGACTTTATATGAAGTAGCTAGACATACAGCTACTAGTATGTTTATGCAACAATTTAGCATCTTACATATTACTAATGAGGAGAAACGTAAACAAATTAGAGAAATAACAGGTCAAAAATACGTAGGAGCTAACGGTGATTTATTTATTTTTGTCATTGATTTATATCGAAATAAACAAATTCGCAAACAAATGGGAAATGATGATGGGCGCTTGCATACAATGGATATTTTCTTTCAAGCATTTCAAGATACAATGTTAGCAGTCCAAAATGTAATTAATGCTGCTGAGAGTATGGGACTTGGAATAGTACCTTTAGGGACGGTTAATGATGATCCTAAAGCAATGTTAAAAGTATTAGATTTACCAGAACTCACATACCCAGCTTTGGGCTTACAAATTGGTGTACCAGATCAAGAACCACAATTAAAGCCAAGACTTCCATTAGAATTTACAACTTTTGAAAATGAATATCCACGTGATTTTGAAGTTAGTGAGCTGAAAGATTACGATGAAATAGTACAAACATACTATGATTTACGTGATGCTAATCGAAGAATTGATTCATTTACTAATCAAATTAACGGAAAAAAATTGAATACACATCAAAATAAACGTGATGACATTGTAGAAGCTATTCATAGTCAGGGGTTAGCACTAGATTTTAATTAATTTATAATTTAGGGTTGACAGCAGATAATAGAAAAGATATTATTATGGCATAATAATTAGAAATAGCTAAGAAAAGATGAGTAATTAATGTGAGTATCACTAAAGAGAGTCGTGAATGGTGAGATGCGATGTGTTGAAAGCTTAATGAAGATGGTCTTGGAGCTAGATTATCTGTGAGCCATGGCAAGCAGATAACAGGGGTCGCCTGTTATAGCGAACGAGTATAGCTTGTATAGTGTACTTAGTGAGGATATTACTGTGAGGTAGTATCGAATAACGGGTGGTAACACGTGAATAAGATGATGACACGTCCCTAGAACAACATTTGTTGTTCTAGGGATTTTTTTATTTTTATACGAAAGAAAGTAGGAAAAAATTATGACAAAGACGATTAAAGATTTAGCACATTATGATATTGTAGGAAGTTTTTTAAGACCTGAAGAATTAAAAAAAGCACGCAAAGATTTTTCAGAGAGAAAGATTTCTCAAAATGAATTAAAGGAAATTGAAGATAGACTAATCGATGAGTTGGTGGAAAAAGAAAAAGAAGTGGGGCTAAAGGCTGTGACAGATGGAGAATTTAATCGAGGCTGGTGGCACATTGACTTTCTAGAAAATTTAGATGGAGTAGAAGGATATGTTCCACAAACAGGATATAATCAACAATTTAAAGGGACTGATGCACCTGCTTATAATGTTCGAGTAGTAGGGAAAGTAAAATTTAATCCCGATCATCCATTTTTGAAGAATTTTTCTTATCTTAAAGAAGTTGCAGATAAAAGAAATCTCATAGCTAAAGCTACAATTCCTAGTCCAACAATGTTATATCGTCAGGAAATTTTAGCTAACGATGGTTCTTCAAAATTGAAAGAAATTTATCCCAACGTAGAAGAATTCTATGCGGACTTATCGCAAACTTATGCTGATGCAATTAAAGCTTTTTATGATTTAGGTTGTCGATATCTACAATTTGATGATACAAATTGGGCGTTTTTAGTTGATAAAAATAAACGTGAATCTTTATTAGAAAAAGGTATTGATCCCAAAGAAGCAACAAAAATTAGTAAAGAAATTATCAATAGTGCATTAGCGAATAAGCCTGATGATTTAATAATTACAACTCATGTATGTCGTGGAAACCATGCATCTTCTTGGTTATTTTCAGGTGGATATGAAGCTGTTGCAGAAGATTTATTTTCCACAGACTATGATGGATATTTCTTAGAATTTGACGATGCACGTTCGGGTAACTTTGAACCATTGAGATTTGTTCCGGCTGGTAAAAGAGTGGTATTAGGACTAGTAACTAGTAAAAAACCTGAATTAGAGGATAAAGATGAATTGAAACAAAAAATTCAGGAAGCAACTAAATATGTTGATTTAGATAATTTAGCATTAAGTACACAGTGTGGATTTGCCTCAACGGAAGAAGGAAATAAACTTACAGAAAAAGATCAAGAAAACAAACTGAAATTAGTAATTGAGACTGCTAAGGAAGTTTGGGGAGATTAAAATAAATTTTTTACTAAAAGAAGGTGAGAATGATGACAGTACAAGCTGTAAATGGAATAGCTTTAGCACAAAAACAATGGAAAAATAAACTGGATGATAAACAAAGTTTAGAAATATTAATTGTAAATTTAATGCCAACTAAGGAAACAACAGAATTACAATTTTTAAAGTTATTGGAAAAAACAAAAATTAATTGTAGAGTGACTTTTGCATATCCTGATAGTCATCATTTTCATCATGGTAATAGTGAGATTATAAAGAAACATTATCTGCCCTTAAGCAAGGTTTTACAGCAAAACTTTGATGGACTAATAGTTACGGGGGCACCAGTAGAACATCTGGATTTCACAGAAGTAGATTATTGGGATGATTTTCAAAAGTTGGTTGAATGGAGTAGACAAACAAAAATTTATACGATTTTTGAATGTTGGGCTAGTCAAGCAGCTTTGAAAGTAAAATTTGATATTGATAAGTCACCTTTAGTTTCTAAATTATTTGGAGTTTATCAAGCAGAAAAAATAAACATGAATAGTTCCTTTTTATTAGGTTTTGGAAGTGGGGGACCAATTCGAATGCCACAGTCTCGACATACTAAATTAATCTTACCGGCAAAATTACCTGATGAGTTGCAGGTATTAGCTAAGAGTCAGGAAGTAGAAGCGTTTTTATTAGCGACTACAGATCAAAAGAATTTGTTTATTACTGGTCATCCAGAATATGATACAAGAACGTTAGATAGAGAATATCGACGGGATTCAGAAAAGGGAAAACCAATTAGTAAACCTAATAATTACTATCGAAATAATCAGATAGTTAATCAGTGGGTTCAAAGTAGTGTCAAACTATATACGAACTGGTTAAACCTAATTCATACAACTTAGAAAAGAGGAATAATTATGACAATTCAAGATCAAACAAAAGCAACAGATAGATTCGAAACTTTACAAGTACATGCTGGACAAACAATTGATGAGACAGGATCAAGAGCAGTGCCTATTTACCAAACAACATCGTATGTTTTTAAGAATGCACAGGAAGCAGCGGATAGATTTGCATTGAGAGATGCAGGAAATATTTATACTAGGTTAACAAATCCTACCACTGATGTGGTTGATAAAAGAGTGGCAGCGTTGGAAAAAGGAAGTGCAGGTATAACATTAGCAACTGGATCAGCAGCTATTACATATGCGATATTGAATATTGCAGGACAAGGTGATGAAATTGTTGCTGCTAGCACACTTTATGGTGGTACTTATAACTTATTTAGTATTACTTTAAAACGATTAGGGATTAAAACAAATTTCGTAAATCCTGATAATCCTGCAAACTTTGAAGCAGCAATTAATGATAAGACTAAGGCAATTTATGTAGAGAGTATTGGAAATCCCGGAATTAATTTAGTTGATTTTGAAGAGATTGGGAAAATCGCTCATAAATACGGTATTCTCTTTATTGTTGATAATACTTTTGGAACACCATACTTAGTACGCCCACTTGAACATGGAGCAGATATTGTCGTACATTCTGCTACAAAATTTATTGGTGGTCATGGAACAACCATGGGTGGAGTAATTGTTGAAAAGGGAGATTTTGATTATGAAGCTAGTGGACGTTATCCAGACTGCACAGAACCTAATCAACAATATGAAGGGTTGAAATTTGCAGATATCAAAGGCGCAGCTTTCACTACTAAGGTACGAGCTGAAATTGGTCGAGATACTGGTGCTACAATTAGTCCTTTCAACTCATTTTTACTATTACAAGGTTTAGAAACATTATCCTTACGAGTAGAACGTCATGTTGAAAATACAAGAAAACTAATCTCATTCTTGAAGTCTCGCCCAGAAGTAGCATGGATCAATTATCCAGAGTTAGAGGACAGCCCATACTATAATTTGGCACAGAAATATTTCCCTAAGGGTGTAGGCTCAATCTTTACCTTAGGGTTAAAAGGTGGTAAAGAAGATGGTAAGAAATTAATTGAAAATTTACGACTATTTTCTCTATTAGCAAATGTTGCGGATGCTAAATCTTTAATTATTCATCCAGCTTCAACAACACATGCACAATTAAGTGACGAAGAATTGAAAGCAGCTGGAGTAACACCAGAATTGTTAAGAATTTCAGTTGGAATTGAAAATGCAGATGATTTAATTGATGACTTCGCTCAAGCTTTGGATAAATTGAAAGATTAAAAATATAAGTTATAAAAAATACTGGTAATCATGCAATTACCAGTATTTTTTTATGATTAATCGATGACTAACAGTGATTTAATAGTCTTACGATCTGCCATATCTTTATAAGCTTGATTAATTTCACCAAGACTATAACTATGAGTAAAAACTTTTCCAGGATTGATTTGTCCATCAAGTACAGCTTTAAGTAAAACCTTTTTATCATAAGTTGTAACAGAAGCAGGACCACCAGCTAGAGTAACGTTACGATAGAATGTAGTAGCAGGGTTCATATCTTTTCCGTGAGGTAGACCAACTCTACCAATAAAACCACCAGGACGGACAACACCTATAGCTTGTTCAGTAGATGCTTGAGCGCCTACACATTCGAGAACAGCATCAGCACCAGTTCCACCAGTTAGAGCAATAACTTTAGAAATACCTTCTGCTCCACGTTCAGCAACAATATCAGTAGCACCGAATTCCAAAGCTAAATCTTGACGATCCTTATGACGACTCATCATAATAATTTGAGATGCACCTAACATTTTAGCTGCAATAACAGCACATTGACCAACAGCTCCATCACCGACAACAACTACTTTATCTCCAGGCTTAACATGAGCTGTTCGAGCAGCATGATAACCAGTAGCCATAACGTCAGATAGAGTAAGTAATGATTTCAACATTCCTTCACTATAATCTTCGGGTTTACCAGGAACTTTAACTAAAGCCCATTGAGCATATGCAAAACGAATATATTGAGATTGGAAACCAACGCTAAAATTATCTTCATGATCTTGACATACACCATCAAAACCTGCTAAACAAGCTGCACAATGACCGCATCCATGTGTAAATGGAACAATCACAAAATCTCCAGGTTTTACAGTTGTTACATCAGAGCCTACTTCTTCAATAATGCCTAATGCTTCATGACCACTATTAACGGAATGTGTTTCTTTACTGTCTAATCCAGAATAAGCCCATAGATCAGAGCCACAAACACATGCACGAATAACGCGGATAATAGCATCACCACTATCTTGAATTGTAGGTTTGCTAATTTCTTCTAAACTGACTTTACCCTTATTTTCAAAAACTGCACTTTTCATTGAAGACACCTCATTTTTTAAATCTATTCTACAGTTAAATTCTAAACCTTTGAGTTAACTCCAAGGCAAGAAAAAGTTACTTTAATTTTGGTAAATGTTGATTAAGAAAGTCGTAGAAAAGTTTATTTTCTTTAGAATAGTGCTTTTTATTTAATCTGGCTAAAAACAAATTAAATGATGCAGGATTTTTAATTCGTTTAATAATAATGTTATCAGTAGAGGAAAATGTTGGGACTAGCGATGGCATTAAAGTAATTACAAAATTGCGTTGAATAGCATCTGTTAGATATTGCCATGAAGATGATGTGTATGCAAAATGAGGCTCTAGTCCACGTATTCTAAATTGTTCCATTACTTTAAAGTAGGTCTGGTATTTGTCTGATAAAGAGACAAGCGGATATTCAGCTAGATCTTCCCAAGTTAGTATTGCCTTTGAAGTAAGAGGATGTCCTAGGGGAAGAAAGGCCACAATCTCATCTTCAGCAACTAAACGCACATCAGCTAAATCAGGTGGTAATTCAAAAGGATTAACTAGTAAAGCAAAATCAAATTTTTTTTGTAAGAAATCATGTAGGATATTTACACCACCATCCTCAATAATTTCAATGTGGATATTAGGATGTGTACTTTCAAAATCAATGAAGAGGCCAGGAAATAAAATTTGTGGGGTACTAGCAATAGCTCCAAATTTAATAAGCGAAGGTTCAGTTCCAAGTTGACGCAATTCATTTTCTAATTCTTCGTATTTCTCTAGAATATCTAACATTATGGCATAGAGAATTTTACCTTGTTGACTTAGTCCAACTAAGCGATGCTTATCTCTTGTAAAAATATGCACATGATATTCGCTTTCAATTAAATTTATTGATTTACTGAGAGCGGGTTGACTGATATGTATTTTATGAGCCGCTGCAGTAACATTGAAGTCATTTTCAACAATGGCTTGGATATATTTAATATGATTAATTTCAAAACTCATAACGTATTCTCCAATATAACAGTGATAGTCATTAAAATTTTTATGATTAACTAAATTTTTAATCATAACCTAAAGTTATAATAACATGATTAATAGAAATTAGAAAACGATTACTTTTATACCTATAGTATTTTATAATTATATATGTGAAATATATAACTTGATAAATCCTATAAGGAGGAATTTTAGATGGTTAAAGTAAATAATTGGAATGCTGAGTATGATGTAGTTGTTTTAGGGTTTGGTGGAGCTGGAGCCACAGCAGCTAGATTTGCCGCAGATGAAGGAGCAAAAGTTTTATTAGTTGATGCTGCTCCTGAAGGCAATGAAGGTGGTAACACTCGTTATTCTGCTCAAATGATCAGTGCAAGTGATGACTTTGAAGCTGAAAAGAAATATTTCGCAGCTCTAACAGACCCGATGACACTGGACCAAGAAATAGCAGATACTTATGTTGAAGGTATGGCAAATATGGCTAAATATCTGAAAGAACATTTAGGTGTGGAACCTTATCAATATAAGCGCGATTATTGGAATAATCCTAAATTCGCAGCATTGAGGAAAGCTATTATTGATAATACAGTGGAATATCCAGAATTTGAAGGTAGTGAACATCATGATATTTTATCAGTTAGTTTGGGATTCTTTGATGGTGCTTTGTGGAAGATGCTAAGACAAAATGTAGTTGATCGTTCAGATAAGATCGATGTATGGTTTAGTTCACCAGCTCGTCATTTAATTCAAGATCCTGCAACAAAAACTGTAATAGGGGTTCAAATTGAACGTGATCATGTATTGAGAAATATCAAAGCCAATAATGGTGTAGTTATGGCTACTGGTGGTTTCGAAAATAACCCAGAAATGTTAGAAGATTACTTAGGTGCATCCAAGTTAGTGCCACTAGGAACCTTATATAATAAGGGCGACGGAATTAAGATGGCAACTGAAGTCGGTGCTAGTTTATGGCACATGAATAACTATGAATCTTTAGGAATGCTCCATGGACTAGCATTTACAGTTCCAACAGGTAAACGTGGTAAATTAATTTTGGGAGATTGGAAAGCTATTTATGACGGCAGTGTCTTCCTTGCAGGAGATGATGGTACACGCTATTATCCTGAAGATATGACTAATAGACATGGCCATGTTTATAGTCATGGTTATTGGAAAGTTCCACAAAATAATCATCATCCACATATTATTTTTGATAAAAAACAATACGAAAAATTTGCAGATAAAGAGACAAGTATCTACCCACAAGCACTAGATATGGTGATTGAAGCTAACACACTAGAAGAATTAGCTAAAAAGATAGGTGCTGTACCAGAAAAATTGCAAGAACAAGTGGCAGAGTTTAACTTCTTTGCAACTGAAAGAAAGGATTATGCATTCCACCGTAATTCAGAAACGATGCAAGCATTTGATGCTGAGGGTCCATACTATGCCTTATCAGTATCACAAACAGTTTTAAATACACAAGGTGGGCCACGCCGTAATGCACGTGCTGAAATTTTGTCCAATGATGGTACACCTATTCCACATCTTTATGGAGCCGGAGAACTCGGTGGTATTTCTGCTGGACGTTATCAAGCTGGAGAAAACATTGCTGAATGCTTAATTTTTGGTAAAATTGCAGGCTTAAATGCAGCTCGTGTTAAAGAAGAAGTTTTTGAACATACAACAGAAGAAATGGACGCTGTATCTTCAGCATCTCAAACTGAAAAAAAGGTCAATTTAGGTAGTGACTTAGATGTTAAAGAAACTTATATGGTAGGTGCAAACCAATATTTAGGAAGAAGTAATGCTGGTGTAGGTAACGAAGTTGTAGTTAGAATTACAGTAGATGATGATAAAAAATTAAAAGATATTGAGATTCTAAAACAAAGTGAAACTGGAATTGGAGCCCAAGCAATTGAGAGTATGCCAAAAGAAATGATTAGTAAGAATACTTACGATGTTGATAGCATTTCAGGAGCATCAGCAACAAGCAGGGCTTTAAAAGAAGCTGTAAAAGATGCGATGAATAAAATTTAATTGAAAAAATTGAAGTCCAAAAAATAGTGAAGTAATACGATTTTTTTGGACTTTTTTATTAGATTAAGATAATAAAAAAATGAATAAACGTAGTTGACAGATTATAAAAAAGTGTTAATATGATGACAACGAATAGAGAGATTAATAGCAATGACGAGGACAGTAGTAAATTTTTACGCTTAAAGAGAGTTTTCGGTTGGTGTAAGAAAACAGTATGGAAGTTTACGAATATCACCTTAGAGCTGAAAATGCGAAGAGTGTTTTTAGGTTGTACCCTTTAACGTACTAGCGTATCGCTTAGAGAAGTCTAAGCCGCACGTGAAAAGAGATGTTGATTAATTTTTGTTGATCAATAAAAATAGGTGGTACCGCGGAAACGCCCTATAGAAGTTTAATTACTTCTATAGGGCGTTTTTAATTGCTTAATAATTTTTCTCAATAAAATTATGAGGTGAATTACTAATGAGACAAGGAACAAAACTTTTAGAACTAGATAATGGATACCATCTATTTACTCGAAAGGAAGGGGAAAGTCCCGTTAAGATGTTATGCGTACATGGTGGCCCTGGAGGAAATCATGAAGAATTTGAAAACTTTGCTCAAAATTTAAATGATAAAGGTGTAGAAGTTTATACCTACGATCAATTAGGTTCGTTTTATTCAGATCAGCCAGACTTTTCTTTGGAAGAAAATAAACATTATTTAACGCTTGATTATTATTTGGAAGAACTAGAAGAAGTTAGAAAAAAATTGGGATTAGATAATTTTTATTTAGTTGGTCATTCATGGGGCGGACTTCTAGCACAAGAATATGCTTTAAAATACGGAGAACATTTAAAAGGCTTAGTTGTTTTTAGTATGATTGACAATATTGAAGAATATACAGCTCATATCAACAAGTTAAGAGAAGAAATGTTTAATAGTTTAGAAGTTCAATATATGAAAGATGTTGAAGAAGCTGAAAATTTTGATGATCCAATGTATCAAGAATTGTTGAAAAAGCTCTATGCTAAATATGTTACTAGACATCCAAAAGTTTCACATATGGTCAATACAATGGCAACAGATGTATACAATTATTTCCAGGGAAATAATGAATTTGTGATGGTAGGAACTTTGAATGGTTGGAGTGTACGAGATAAGTTAGCAAATGTAAAAGTACCTACTTTATTGACATTTGGTGAATTTGACACAATGCCATTAGATGTAGCTAGAAGAATGCAAGATACTTTACCAAACTCTAGATTGGTATTAACTCCGGACGGTGGACATTGCCACAATGAAGATAATCCAGAAGCATTCTTCAAGAGCTTATACAAGTTTGTATCAGAAGTAGAAGACGGAACATTTGGAAAAGAATAGTGACGATTAAGGGAGAAGATGAGAATATGAAATTCAAGAAAGTATTGCGATTAGTTCCAGTTGTTTTAGCAGGCACATTCTTACTAGCATCGTGTTCAGGAAAGAATAGTTCAAAGGACACATTAAAGTTAATGCAAACAGCTGAAATTCAATCGTTGGATAACTCTAATGTAGCAACTTTGCCTCAATGGAATGTGCTGGTTCAGTCAATGGAAGGTCTATATAGAATGGACAAAAATGGTAAGCCAGTAGCAGCGATGGCTACAAAAGTTGTAAAACCAACTAACAATGGAAAGACTTATACCTTCCATATCAGAAAAGATGCTAAGTGGTCTGATGGTTCTAAAGTTACAGCTCAAGATTTTGTAACTTCATGGAGAAGATCAGCAAGTCCATCAGCTAAATCAGGATATAACTACATATTTACTGGAATCAAAAATGCTACTAAAGTTTCAAGTGGTGAATTGCCAGCTTCTGACTTAGGTGTAAAAGCATTAAATGACACTACACTTCAAGTTAAGTTAGAGTATCCAATGCCTTACTTTAGTCAAATGATGGTAATGCCAGCTTTCTTCCCACAAAGTACAAAATACGTTAATAAAGAAGGAAAAAGATATGGTACTTCAAGTACAAGATTAGTATATAACGGACCATTTAAGGTAACAGGTTGGACCGGTACTAATGAAAGTTGGGATTTAACACGTAATAAGTACTACTATGATAAGAAAGATGTTCATCTGAAGAAAATCTCTATGCAAGTAGTTAAAGATTCAAATACTGCTCACCAATTGTTCCAAGATAATAAGTTAGATGATGCATTAGTTACAGGAACTACAGCTCAAGGTTTGCAAAAAGATAAAGATCTGAAGCATGTATATAGAGCAGGAACATATTATTTAAGACTAAATCTACAAAATAATAAAGCTTTCCAAAATCAAAAATTAAGACAAGCTTTGTATCTAGTTTTAAATAGAAAACAATTAGCTAATAAAGTACTAAGTGATGGATCAACAGCAGGAGATACTTATGTTGCTCCTAGATTAGCTAAAGATCCTACTACAAACAAAGACTTTGCAACAGAAATGAAGCCTTCTACAACTTATGATTTGAAAAAAGGTCAAGAATTATGGAATGAAGGTTTGAAGGAACTTAATAAGAAGAAAGTAACATTGACACTTGTTACAGATGATCAAACAATTTCTAAGAATGTAGGTCAATTTGTTCAATCACAAGTTGAAACAAAATTAAAAGGTGCAGAAGTGGATGTAGTATCTGTCCCTGCCAAGAGTGCTAGTGATAAAGTAAGCAACGGTAATTTTGATATGAATTATACTTTGTGGTTAGCTGATTTTGCAGATCCAATCAGTGATTTCGATGTATTATCTAAGACTAATCCACAAAATTATGGTAAATATGCTAGTGAATACTACAACAAGCAATTGGAATTAGCTAAGCAAAATGGTACTGATACTAATAAGTATTGGGAAAATATGAGAAACATGCAAAAACAATTAAATGATGACATGCCAGTAGTACCATTGTATACAATGACAGAAAGTCACTTAGTAAATAGCAACTTAAAGGGTGTTATGTGGCATTCAGTAGGTGAAACAGACTACACAAGAGCATACTTCGGTAAGTAATAAATAAAGATTGAGATTTAGATCTCTAAACTAAAATAATCGCTAAAGATTAACGTTTTAATTACGTAATCTTTAGCGATTATTATTTTGTGTATTATATTTTATTGATATAAAGCTGTAGAAAGATAACGTTCACCATTGTCAGGAGCGACAGTAATAACTTTCTTACCCTTACCTAATTTTTTAGCCAATTCAATGGCACCATGAATGTTAGCACCGGCAGAGATACCAGGTAGGAAACCTTCCTTTTTAGCAACTTCACGTGCAGTTTCAAATGCTTCATCGCTTGAAACTTCTACAACATCATCATAAATTTCACGATCTAAAGTATCAGGGATAAAGCCAGCAGAGATACCTTGAATTTTGTGTGCACCTTTTTTACCTTCTTTGAGTAGTGGAGATTCAGAAGGTTCAAGAGCATATACTTTTACATCAGAAGAAGCCTTCTTTAGAGCACGACCGATTCCAGTTAGAGTACCACCAGTACCTACACCAGCAACAAAAGCGTCTGGTAAATTATCGCTACCAAAAGCAGCAACAATTTCTTTACCAGTTGTAAGTTCATGAATTTCAGGGTTAGCTAAGTTCTTAAATTGCATAGGCATGAAGTAACCCTTAGTTTGAACTAATTCTTCAGCTTTAGCAATGGAGCCTGCCATACCTTCAGATCCTGGTGTGAGAATAAGTTCAGTGCCATAAGCACGCATTAATTTTTTACGTTCATCACTCATAGTTTCAGGCATAGTAATAATTAAATGATAGCCTTTAGCAGAAGCTACTGCAGATAAACCAACACCAGTATTACCAGAAGTTGGTTCAACAATAGTATCACCTGGTTTTAAAATGCCATCTTTTTCAGCTTTTTCAATCATTGCTAAAGCAATTCGATCTTTAACTGAACCTGCAGGATTAAAGAATTCAAGTTTTACATAAACATCAGCAGCATCTTCAGGTACAACATGATTTAATTTCACGATAGGTGTATTTCCAATAGTATCTAAGATAGAATTATAAATTTTTGACATAGGGAGTCCTCCTTTAATGATTAGTTATTGTAGTAATCCAATTTTTAAAGAATTTTTTTTGTGTATTTTCCCAAGTAAATTGGGGTTGGCTCATATTATTATCATCCTTAAAGTATCCTGTTGGTTTTGCCAAGCCAACAGCATCACCTCCTCGAGCATTTAATTCGCGGTGATATTCCTTTATAAAGGCATTAGGACCGTATTCTAGGTGTGAGAATAAGAAGTGTTGAGGCTTATTTTTTGCAGACACTAAGAATAAATGTCCGGTTGATGAATAAGCATTAATAATTAAGTCTTTAGATGAAAGAATGTCATCTTTATTCATTTCAGCGTAACGTGCATGCGGTGCCAAGAAACCACTAGTTAAACCCTTAAGTAAATTACTTTGGTTAGTAACTTTTTGTGGATAAATACCAAAAAGTTTAGCATCTAACATTTCTTTATGAATACCGTAGAAGTAATTAAGAGCAACCATACCACCCCAGCAAACATAGAGTTGAGAGATATTTTGCTTTTCTAAAGCATCCATTAGTCCCTGTAATTCATCAAGATAAGTAATATCTGAAAATGGTAATTTTTCTAAGGGCGCACCTGTAATGATGAAAGCATCCATCTGACGAATTAATTTTAAATCTAATGGTTGAGATATTTTAGCCACTAATTCTGGAACTTCACGATTCTTATAATGGTTAACAGGATAGAAATAAGTTATTTCTAAATTTTCACCTGTATCTCTTAAGACTCTAGAAAATCTTTTTTGAGTATCTTCTTTGTCATGCATAAGATTTAAAATTCCAATTTTCAATGGTTGCCGCGACATTCTTACCACTTCTTTCTACACTAAAATTTTAACTTACTTTATCGGTTATGTATTTAAAACAATAAAAGGCACAGAACAAAGATAAGATTGTCCTGTGCCTTGATATCTACCAAAAGAATACATGCATACTAAATGGTGGATGGCATAGGGCACAATCCACAACAACAAATATCTGTTTTTACTTGATATTTATTAGACATTTAGTATTACCTCCGACAAATAAGTTACTTGAATTATAACTTACGAAAAGTTAGCTGTCAATTGTTACGCTTACACACTAGCTTCACTAGTCATTGAATTATTATAAGGGATAACTGTAATGTAGTTAAAAATCATATTAGTATAAGAAGGATCATCGTAAAAATCAGTTATTTTACCATCTAGGGATGAAAGATTGTCTGTAATAATTCCATCAGTATTTAACCATAAAACTCTATTCATCTCACTATCAGTATTGACGGTCCAAGCATACACTTTTTGTTGGTTAAAAAGAGCTTCGATAATAAAAGAATCAGTTAATGTAGATTGCTCCATACTATATGCATTGGCAGGGGTCTGAGGATAAGTGAAGTTGTAAGGTAAGATATAACTTACAAATACTTCTGGAGCTTTAGACTTAATTTGTCTGACAACATTATAGTCTAAAGAATGAACTTCATGATGATATTTTAAAATATCTTTTTGGTATTTTTTTAAAAAGATATCAATCATATTTTTTGAATCATGTGGAGTAGTTTTGATCTCGATTAATAACTTCTGGTGATGCTTATTGGCATAGGCTAGATAATCATCAAAACTAACTACATGAGCTGAGTGACCATTTTCGTGAGCTATTAATTTTGTAATTTGAGCTAAAGTTAATTGGTAAGGAGCTTTATTAACACCTGTAAGATTTTTTAAGTTTTCGTCATGCATAACAACGAATTGATGATCTTTGGTTTCGTGAATGTCCATTTCAATAAAATCAGGATGTTCTTTAATGGTTGCAGCCATAGCAGGTATTGTATTTTGAACACCATTCCCATCATCAACACCTCGATGTGAAATGCGAAGTGGTGGAGTATCGTTGTTATGTAAATAAAAATAGTTATTAGTTAAAGATAGTAGAGCGATAAAGCTAATTAGGACAATAGTAGTAACTCTAATTTTTTTCTTACGTTGATTAATGCGATTAGTATGGTAAAAAGTAGGATATCCTTTAAATACTTCAGTTGGTAAAGTCATTTGAAGTAAAAGAAAACTAACAAGTGTAGCAATAAAAGTACTAAAAATTTGTATAATTGCTAGCATGATAATAGCCATAATTAAGTCAAAGGGTTTGGGAAATTTATCAAAACCAGCTTGAAGAAATATAATTAGTAAATATCCAACTGCAGAAATGATGCCAAAATAAATAGAAATAACAAGCATTCTGCGAAGGTTCGCAAGATTTTGGTGTCGAGTTAGACTAAAACTTTTAGACACAGCTTCGCGAGTATGATAATTTTGAATAATCATTAAAGGAAGAGTATATAGTAATCTAAGTCCTAGGTAAAAAATAATTAGGTAAGCAATTGCTAATAATAGAGCAAATTGCCATTTAGTTAACAAAAAATCAATAATAAATGCTGGAATTTTTGCCTTATTTAATAAAGGTGTTTTAAAAATTAAATTAGCAAAGGGCATGATAAGGACAAAATATCCAATGAAGAATAGAATACTTGTTGGTCGGAGTTGAATTAAACGTTCCCAAGAAGTAAACCAAACTTCTTTAAGTGAAAAATTATCCCTAGAAATATTAGTAATACCTGTTAGTAAAAATGTAAATTGGAAGAAAATTACACCAACTATTAGAACTAGCTCTAAAATGAGAGCCAATGATCCAACAGGGTGATGAGTGATAATTTCTAAAATATTAGTATATGAAACATATGGAATATGACTCAACTTTAAAATCCAACTAGTTAAAAACGTAAAAATGGGGATAACAATTGCCTCAATAAACAAATTAATCCCTAAAAAGAAAAACAAGTAGCTTCCCCAACTACGTTTGAAAACATTGATATAGTGATCGATAAATTGCAAATCTGAACGAATTTGTTGCAAAATAAGCGCCTCCCTTAAATATATTTTCTACGGTCTAATTATAACATAGTGAATTTTCTGACCATAAAAATAAGCAAATGAAAGGCTATGGTCATTTGCTTAAAAGAGATAAGATTTAATATTTAGGGGAATTCTTTATTAAAAGGTCTGCAACAGAGAAGCCAGACATAGGGTTTTGACCCGTAATAAATTGTCCATCTTGAACTGCAAAACTAGCAAAAGGTCTTTTTTGAACAAATTTAGCTCCGGCTTTCTTAGCTTGGTTTTCAGTTAAAAATGGTACTTTAAGTAATTTGCCACTGAGAATTTCTTCAAAGTTAGTAAAGCCAGTGATCTTCTTGTTATTGATCAAATAATTACCTTGATCATCTTTAATTGTAACGAGTCCAGCTAATCCGTGGCAGATTGACATAATGAAGCCACCTTGCTTAAAGATGCTATTAGTTATAGAGCTAAGGGCTGGTTGATTAGGAAAATCCCATAATACTCCATGACCTCCAGTATAGTAAATTGCAAAATAGTCTTGAGGATCAAGATCAGAAACTTTTAAACTGTGTTTTAAAGCGCGATTTTGAAAATCATTAGAATAATAAATTTCATCAATCTCTTTAGAACGATAAGTACTTTTTAAACTACGAGGATCTAGAGGAACTTCTCCACCATTAACACTGGCATAATCAACTTGATAGCCATGTTCTTGCACTTTATAGACAAATTCAGCAGCTTCAGCTAACCACAAACCTGTCTTATCTTTACTATTACCATAGTATCTGGTGTTAGTTAGAATAATTAATATCTTTTTCATTAATTGTTGCCCTCCAAGTTGATTTCTTGAATCAAAGAGATGATATCTTGTGATAATTTGGAAAGATCATGCCATTGTTGAGTATTAGTTTCCAAATAATAGAAATTCTTAGTACCTTCTTTTCTCATGCCGACAATCCCAACTTGTTTCAGTAGTTTTAAATGGTGTGAAACAGCAGGTCGAGAAAGGTGTGTCTTTTCTGTAATCTCTCCAACGCGGACACCACCTTTGGACTTGCAAGGAAGAGAAAAGAGAGTATAGATGAGATGTTGTCGATTTTGATCGCCTAATACTTCGAATAGTTGAGATAGATTTTCAAAACTGAGCTTGATTTGTTCCATTTTTTCTTCTTTAGTCATAATAAAAGTCCTTCCTACATCTTATTCGTTAATCAAATTAAACCATTCAACAATCATATTTTCAAGGAAAATAGATATTGAGAAAGAAAATCGAGACGAAAGAATAAGCAGACTAAGAATATTAATTATTTGGAAGATCTTATTGTTTAACTAAAATAATTAAGTATGGAGAATAAAGATTTACGTTTTTTAAGATAGCTTCAAAAATGGTATTATTTAAATTAGTGAGGTAATGATTATGAAGAAATTTGTGTTAGCACCAGATTCTTTTAAAGAAAGCATGACGGCTAAAGAAGTATGCGTTGCTATGGAAAAAGGTGTAAAAAAGGTTTTTAGCGATGCAGAAATTATACATGTACCAATGGCAGATGGTGGAGAAGGTACAGTGGAATCTTTAGTTGATGCTACAAATGGTCATAAAGAGTATATTGAAGTTCAAGGACCTTTACCTGAACAGAAAGTAAAGGCGTATTATGGAATTTTAGGTGATGAGAAGACAGCTGTAATCGAGATGGCTCAAGCAAGTGGATTAATGTTAGTAGAACCTAGATATAGAAATCCTCTGACAACTACTACTTATGGTACTGGAGAATTAATAAAAGCAGCACTAGATAAGGGAGTATCAACTGTTATTATAGGAATTGGTGGAAGCGCAACCGTTGATGGCGGTATAGGTATGGCCCAAGCCTTAGGGGTGAAATTTACTGATAAATATGGAAATAATATTGAGCCAACTGGTAGAGGTCTTACTAAGATTGATAAAATTTCAACGGAAAACATGGATAAACGAATCAAAAATGTAAACTTCATTATTGCTAGCGATGTAGAAAATACATTAACTGGTAAAAATGGTGCTGCAGCAGTATTTGGACCACAAAAAGGTGCAACTCAGGATGAAGTTGAATTATTGGATAAAGGATTATCACATTATGCCGAGATATTAAGAAAGGATCTAGATAAAGATGTAGAAGACATTGCAGGCAGTGGTGCTGCAGGAGGCTTAGGAGCTGGTTTAATAGCATTTTTAGATGCTAAGCTACAATCTGGTGTGGAAGTAGTAGCTAATACAGTTGAACTAGCAGAAAAAATATCTCAAGCAGACTATGTATTTACCGGTGAAGGCGGGATGGATTTTCAAACTAAATATGGAAAAACCCCATTTGGAGTAGCACAAGTTGCTAAAAAATATCAAAAACCGGTTTTTGCTGAAGCAGGATACTTAGGGGAAAGAATCGAGGAACTGTACGATATAGGAATATCTGCAATTTTTGGAATTGTAGATAAATCCGAAAGTATAGAAGAGTCTTTAGAAAAAGGTCCACAAAACGTAGAAAGAACAACTGAGAATATTGCCCGATTAATATCGAGTATCATAAATTAAAAAAATATACTGGCATAAGTAAAAAAACTTAGGTCAGTATATTTTATTTTATTGACAACTATAATTCTTAAGATTAATATATAGTTGTGATTACAAATGTAAATTAAAAAGGAGTGAGCCTATGATTACAAAAATTATTGTTTTAGTAATAGGGATTGCTTTAATCGGTTTTATTTCATGGTGGTTTTTTGGAAAACATGAAAAAGAGGCTGTTACAGCTGATGTTGCAGATAATGTTCAAGAAGTTACAGTTAAAGTTGACGGTGGTTATTCGCCAGAAACAGTGGTACTTAAAAAGGGAGTTCCAGCGGTAATTAATTTTTACCGTAAAGATCCTTCTAGTTGTTTGGAACAAGTTGTATTCTCTGACTTTGGTATTAGTAAAATGTTGCCAGAAAATGAAAACACTAAAATAGAAATTAATACCGATAAAGCAGGTGAATATGGTTTTGCTTGTGGCATGAATATGTTTCATGGAAAAGTAATTATTAAATAGAAAGTAGGAATCAATTATGAATAGAGTAGAAATAACAGTAGATGGTGGATACAAACCAAGTGAAGTTAAGGTTAAAGTTGGAGAACCAGTTAAATTAGTGTTTAATCGAATTAGCGATAAAGGATGTCTAGATCAATTAAATATCCCAGCTTTGAATGTTAAACAGCAGGATTTACCACTAAATGAACCACAAGAATTTGATTTAGATACGAGTAAAGCAGGTGAAATTGATTTTGCTTGTGGCATGAATATGTTTAAGGGTAAGGTAGTGATTGAGTAATGACGATTAGAGTAAGATTTTGGATTTCGTTAATATTTTCATTACCAATGTTTTTTGAAATGATACTAAAGCCATTTGGTTGGATGTTGCCAGGACATACTTATACAATGTTTATTTTAACAACAATTGTAATGGTAATTTCAGCAAGACCATTCCTTCATAGTGCATGGGCGGCTTTTAAAAATCATCATGCTAATATGGATACATTGGTAGCAATTGGAACAGCTACAGCTTATGTGTATAGTATTTATGCGATGTTTACAGGTCAAGATGTATTTTTTGAGAGTGCAGCTTTTGTTATAACATTCATCTTGTTAGGTCAAGTTTTTGAAGAAAAGATGAGAAACAATGCTAATAGTTCAGTTGAAAAATTATTAAACTTACAAGTTAAAGAAGCTGAAGTAATAGTAGATGGTAAGTCTCAAATGGTGCCATTAGATGATATAAAAGTAGGCGACATTATTCGTGTGAAACCTGGTCAAAAGATAGCTGTAGATGGAGAAATAATCGAAGGAAGTTCGACAGTAGATGAATCAATGATAACAGGTGAAAGTATGCCAGTAACGAAAAAAGTGGGCGATAAAGTTATTGGTTCAACGTTGAATAATACTGGAACTTTCCTTTTCAAAGCTGATAAAGTAGGTAAAGATACAATGTTAGCTCAGATTGTTGAAATGGTTAAAAAAGCTCAAAATAGTCATGCTCCAATTCAAAAAACAGCGGATAAGATTGCAAATATCTTTGTACCGGTAGTATTAATTATTGCTATTCTTACTTACCTGGTATGGTATGTATTTTTAGGAAATAGTAATGTTACTTCATTGTTATTTGCGGTATCAGTTGTTATTATTGCATGTCCATGTGCCTTGGGAATTGCAACTCCAACAGCTCTAATGGTAGGAACCGGACGTAGTGCAAAGATGGGAATTCTTATTAAAGACGGTGAAGTACTAGAAGCAACTGATAAAATTGATACAGTAGTCTTTGATAAAACAGGTACAATTACTGAAGGTAAGCCTAAAGTTACAGATATTATCGGTAATAAAGATGAAATATTACAAATTGCTGCTAGCTTAGAAAAAAATTCTGAGCATCCATTAGCCACTGCAATTATGGATAAAGCAGTAGAACAACAGATAAAATTATTTGAAGTAAATAATTTTACAGCAGTTGAAGGAAAAGGAATTACAGGTATAATTGATGAGCAACGAGTAGTCGTGGGAAACACTAAGCTTATTGAGGATTGGAATATATCTCAAAAACTTCAAGCACAAATGAAGAACTTACAATCTGATGCAAAGACAGTTGTAGTTGTAGGTAAAAATGATGAAGTCATAGGTTTAATTGCAATTCAAGACATTCCAAAGGCAACTTCAGCTAAGGCAATTAGTGATTTGAAAAAACGTGGGCTAAAAACAGTTATGTTAACGGGTGATAATCAACAAGTAGCAGAAGTTATTGCCAACGAAGTAGGAATTGATGAAGTGATAGCGGATGTTTTACCACAAGATAAGGCACATCATATTGAAATGCTGCAAGATCAGGGAAGAAATGTTGCTTTTGTCGGTGATGGAATTAATGATGCACCAGCTTTAACAACAGCTAATGTTGGGATTGCTATGGGAGCAGGAACAGATATTGCAATTGAATCTGGTGGCATTGTCTTAGTGAAAAATGACCTAGAAGACGTAGTCAAAGCTTTAATGATGAGTGAAAAGACTTTTAATCGCATTAAGTTAAATCTATTCTGGGCATTTATCTATAATGGCTTGGGAATTCCAGTGGCAGCAGGGATCTTTTCTGGCATTGGTTTAACTCTAAGTCCGGAATTAGCAGGATTAGCAATGGCATTTAGCTCTATATCCGTAATGATAAGTTCTTTGATGTTGAATAGGGTAAAAATTGCATAAAAATTAATGACTAGGGAATTTCTCTAGTCTTTTATTTTGTAAAATTTTATCAACTAAAGTAACCGCTTTAAAAAGTGATATAATAGAATCAATGAGTTTAAATTTAGGAAGTGATAAAATGGCAATAACAGTTTACATTGTACGCCATGGGCAAACATTATTGAATCGTTATAAGAAGATGCAAGGATGGGTAGACTCACCATTGACTGAAAAGGGAATTCAAGATGGTAAGCGAGCGGGTAAAATCCTAGAAAATATTAAGTTTGATAAAGCGTATAGTTCAGATACAATGCGAGCAATTCGTACTTGTGAGTATATTTTGAGTGAAAATAAGGTATCAGGTGATTTAAAAGAACCGCAAGCAATGATGGAGTTTCGTGAACAAAAGTATGGTTATTTTGAAGGTAGTGATTCACCACAAACATGGATGCTAATTGGTGCAGCGCATGGGGCAGGTTCATTTAAAGAGCTTGTAAATAAGTATCCTTTAGATGAGATTAAGGATTTTATGCATGAGACTGATCCATTTCATGAAAGTGAAGATAGTAAGACATACTGGAAGAGAATAGATTCAGGCTTTGACTATCTAAGAAAAAATCATAAAGATGGAGAAACTGTTTTATTGGTGTGTCATGGTAGTACAATTGCCAGTTTGGCTGACAAATATGGAGATAATATTAATGTTGGGGAAAACTATCCTCAGAATGGGTCAATTACTAAGTTAAAAGTAACAGAAAATGATATTGAAATTGAAGAATATAATAAAATAGATTAGAGATGGTGGGATTATTAGATGATACCTTTTAAAGCTGTAGCAATTGATATGGATGGAACCTTTTTAAGAGATGATAAAAGCTATAATAAAAAATTATTTTCTGAGTTATTAAATAAGATGAAAGAAAGGGATATTCATTTTATTGTAGCTAGTGGTAATCAATTTGAAAGAACGAGATTAGATTTTACTGAATATTGGAAAGATATGTCCTTTGTTGCCGAAAATGGAATGTATTTGGTAGATGATGGGAAAGATCTAAGTTATGAGCAATTGGACCGAAGTTTAGTTGAAGAGTTAGTAGACTTTATGGCACAAAGACCAGAATTAACACCAGCTTTATGTGGGAAAGAAAATGCATATCTAGAAAAGAATTCAGATTCAAAATTTGTTAAGATGATGAAATATTATTTACCTAAGCATAAAATTGTTGATAGCTTCGAGCAACTTCCTGATGATGTATTTTTCAAATTTACAGTTGATGTTCCTAAAGAAAAAACTTTATCAACGGTTGATGAAATTAACAAAAAATTTGCAGGAAGAGTTTTTGCTACTTCAAGTGGTTTTGGAAATTTTGATTTAATCTTGCCACATGTCAATAAAGCTATCGGATTAGAAAAAATGTTAGCAAGTTGGAATTTAACCTTAGATGATTTAGTAGCTTTTGGCGATGGTGGAAATGATTTAGAGATGTTAAAAGCTGCAGGACTTAGCTATGCAATGGAAAATGGTAGCGATGAAGTGAAAAAGGTAGCCGATAAAATCGCCCCTAATAATAATGATTCGGGAGTATTAAAAGTTTTAGCTGACTATTTAATGTAAGTTAATCTAAACTACGGTATAATTAGAAGTATTACAATAGTAAAGCGAGGAAATTTTATGACACTAAGAGGATTCGCTTTACCACAGTCGCCTCCATCATTTTGTGACAATTAAACAATAAAATTATCACAAGAATAGGAGAAATTAGATTATGGTAGAAGCAATTAACTTGAAAAAAGGTATGATTTTTGAAATGAACGGTAAACTTATTAAGGTGTTGGAAGCAAATCACCACAAGCCTGGTAAGGGAAATACTGTTATGCAAATGAAATTAAATGATGTGCGAACAGGAGCAATCGTTCAAACAACCATGCGTCCTTCTGAAAAAGTAGAGTTAGCCATAGTTGATAAGAAAAATGCCCAATACCTATATGGTGAAGGCGACCTTGAAGTATTTATGGATATGGATACTTATGAACAATATGAATTAACTAAAGAACAATTAGCAAATGAAGAAAAGTATTTAATGCCAAATATGGAAGTTCAACTAGACTTCTGTAAGAATGAATTAATTGGGATTGAATTACCAACAACTGTTGAAATGAAAGTAACTGAAACTGAACCAACAATTAAGGGTGCTACAGCAGCTAGTGGTGGTAAGCCAGCAACAATGGAAACAGGATTAGTCGTTACAGTTCCAGACTTTATTAATGTAGGGGACACATTAGTAATAAATACTACAACAGGTGAATATAAAGCACGTGCATAAAAAATGAAAGCCAATTATATACCGAGATTATGGTATATAGTTGGTTTTTATTTTAAAAATTAAAACTTGCACCCATTTTATTTTAATGGTATTCTAATAGTATACTCAAATGTAATTGGAGGTTGTAATGATGATTAACTTACATATTAATGATAACAACAAATTGAATACAACCACCACCTCAACCACTGTGTAAGCTGGTTGAGTTAATTTGGTATGCTATTATTAAAATGAATGCAAAAATACAAAGTCAACTAGATCAGCTAATCACAAACTAAAAATGTATTGTGAGAAAAGTTGGATGGTTGGCTTTTTTATGTATTTAGACGATCCAACTGAGTAGAATTTAGTTGGCAAGGAAAAGAGGAATTTATATGAGCAAAAATAAGGATAATATAAATGGGGGCCTGAATAGGTCGCTATCATCAGGACAGATGGAGATGATAGCTTTAGGTGGAACAATTGGTGTTGGATTATTCATGGGATCTACATCTACAATTAAATGGACTGGTCCTTCAGTATTATTGGCTTATGCAGTAGTAGGTATATTACTATATGCGGTTATGCGAGCTTTAGGAGAAATGATCTATATAACACCAGGAACGGGATCATTTGCTGACTATGCGACTGATTACATTCATCCACTGGCTGGGTATTTAACAAAATGGAGTAATATTTTCCAATATATTGTTGTAGGGATTAGTGAAGTTATCGCTGTTACTCAATATTTGAATTTTTGGTGGCCACATTTACCAGATTGGATTTCAGGATTAGTGGTTATCATAACATTGACTTTGGCAAATCTTGCATCTGCTAAAGCATATGGGACATTGGAATTTTATTTTGCGATGATAAAAGTTGTTACGATTATCTTAATGATAATTATTGGATTAATGGTTATCTTCCTTGGATTAGGAAATAACTGGCATGCGGTTGGATTATCAAACCTTTGGAAACATGGTGGATTCTTTACAGGTGGATTTAAAGGATTTATGTTTTCTCTATCTATTATTGTTGGTTCCTATCAAGGAATTGAATTATTGGGAATTACAGCTGGTGAAGCAGAAAATCCTAAGCATGCAATTGTAGCATCTGTAAAATCAATTGTATGGAGAATTTTGATTTTCTATATTGGAGCAATTTTTGTGATTGTGACAATTTATCCATGGAATCAACTAGCTGCTGTTGGTTCACCATTTGTTGAAACATTTACTAAAGTAGGTATTGCTGGTGCAGCTGGAATTATTAACTTTGTTGTTCTTACAGCTGCAATGTCTGGGGCCAACTCAGGAATTTATAGTTCTAGTAGAATGTTATTTAAGTTATCAGTAGATAAGGAAGCACCAAGCATTTTCAGTAAGTTGTCTAAACATGTGGTACCTAATGTCGCTATTTTGACGATTTCAAGTGGAATTTTGATTGGATTTATTTTGAACATTGTTCTTTCTATCTTTAGTAAATCCTCGGCTAACTTATTTGTAATTGTATATAGTTCTAGTGTATTACCTGGATTAGTACCCTGGTTTGTAATTCTATTATCAGAATTACGTTTCCGTCGTCAAAATGCACATATGCTAGAAGAACATCCATTTAAGATGCCGTTCTATCCATTATCTAACTATCTGGCAATCATTGCATTGGTAATAATAGTTCTCTTTATGTTTGTTAACCCTGATACACGAGTTTCAGTATCAGTCGGAGCAGTATTTCTATTATTATTGTCATTGATTTTCTTTATTAGACATGGAAAAGATGGACAAAAAGGAAAGAATTAATATAGAAGAAAATAGTCGCATCAATTGCGACTATTTTTTTGTACCAATTTAATATTATTATGAGAAATATTGTAATTTAATAAAAATATGGGTTGCTTTTATAGGGATGATTTATTATTAAAATTCGTAATTTGATAATAAATATAGTTGTTAAAGAGTCTAATTTTAGTTTTTACTAGAATGAACAAGAAATTAATTATAGCTTTTTTTAAAGTAGAATAAAAAAATTAATCGTAATAATAAGAGAAAATTTGAATTTTGTTAATCTGAATTATCATTGTTTTAAAATTATTACAGCAATAGTTATAGCCTTTATATCAGTATTTATAAGGTGTTTTAAGCTTTAAATAGTATTTGATAGGCATAATTAAAATTTCAATTTAATAGCAAAAAAATATATTTATAAAAGAAAAATTAAAATGTTGTAATTTTTCGGTGAGTATTATATAATCTAACCATGATATAAGATAACTTTTTTAACTGAGGAAAGGGGTAAATGAAATGAAGTTTAAAAAGCTATTAGCAGTTGGCGCTACTTTAGCAGTGTCAGCATTCACATTAGCTGCTTGTGGATCAAAGAGCAGCGATTCTGGCAAAACTCTTCACTGGGAAGACAATGCTGAAATTTCCACATTAGACCCTTCTAAAGTAACAGACGTTGTTGGTTTTAACCAATTAAACAATGTTACTGAAGGTTTATATCGTTTAGGAAAAGACAGTAAGATCACACCAGGTCTTGCTACAAAGACAACCGTAAGTAAAGACGGCCTTACATATACATTTACTTTACGTAAGGATGCAAAATGGTCTAACGGTGATAAAGTAACCGCAAAAGACTTTGTATATTCCTGGCAACGTACAGTAAATCCTAAGACAGGTTCACAATATGCTTACCTATTCAGTGGTATTAAGAACGCTGACGCTATTATGAAAGGTAAGAAGTCAGTTTCTGAATTAGGTGTTAAAGCAGACGGTGACTACAAGTTAGTTGTTACATTAGATAAGAAGATTCCATACTTCAAGTTATTGATGGGATTCCCATTATTCTTCCCACAAAACCAAAAAGTTGTTGAAAAATATGGTAGCAAGTATGGTACAGCTTCTAAGTACTTCGTTTATGACGGACCTTTCAAGCAAGAAGGTTGGACAGGTTCTAACTTAAGCTGGAAATTAGTTAAGAACGATGATTACTGGGATAAGAAAGCTGTTAAATTAGACAAGATTACTTACCAAGTAGTTAAGGATTCTAATACAGGTTACAACTTATTCCAATCTGGTAAGTTAGATGGTGCATTATTAAGTGCTGAACAAACAAAGCAATTAAAGGGACAAAAAGATTATAGAGTCTTCCATGAAAGTACAACATTCTACTTACAATACAACCAAACAAAAGAAGAATTTAAGAACGCTAATATCCGTAAAGCAATTTCTCTAGCTATCAATCGTAAGGACTACTTAAAAGTTCTTGGTGGTGAAAATACAGCTGCTACATCTGTAACACCAGTTGGATTGACAAAAGTTAATGGAAAAGACTTCCAAAGCGTTGTATCTGACAAGACAGATATGACATACAACAAAGCTAAAGCTAAAGAATTGTTCAACAAAGGTTTACAAGAATTAGGTAAAGACAAATTAGAATTTGCTATTTTGACAGATGATACAGACGGCGCTAAGAAGTCTGTTGAAGCTCTTCAAAGTCAATTGAAAGAAGCATTTGGTGATAAGGTAACAGTTAATACACAAACAGTTCCATTTAAGACACGTATATCCCGTTCAACAAACGGTGATTTCGATGTAGTATTATCAGCTTGGGGTGCAGACTTCGCTGATCCTATCTCATTCTTAGACTTGTTTACATCAAACAACGAACAAAATAATGGTAAGTGGAGCAATGCTGAATATGACAAGTTGATCGCTGCTTCTAAGAATGCTAGTTCTGCAAGTGATCGTTGGAGTGATCTAGAAAAAGCTGAAAAGATCTTACTTCAAGATCAAGGTGTAACACCACTTTACTACAGAAACCAAGCATGGATGGTAAATGATAAAGTTAAAGGTATCATCTACAATACAGCAGGTGCTAACTTGAACTTCAAGGATACCTACATCGCAAAATAATTTATAGAAGTTTAGTTCTAAAATTATTTAATAAATCGGGGGCTAGATTTAGATTTAGTCACCGATTTTATTTTACCCCACAGTTATTTATGAGATTTTTTTAATTTAAATAATAGAATGAAGGGACTAATTGATATGCGTAAATACTTATTAAAACGTGTTTTGTATATGCTATTAACATTGTTCCTGGTTGCGACAATCACATTCTTCTTAATGAAATTGATGCCCGGAACACCATATACGAACCAAGCTAAAATGACAGCTTCACAAATTGAAATAATGAACAAACAATATGGTTTGGATAAACCTATTTGGGAACAATACTTGATTTACATTTTTGGTATGTTCCATGGTGATTTTGGAACTTCTTTCCAATATAGTAACCAACCAGTAGCATACTTAATTTCTAGTCGTTTAGGTGCTTCAATGCAACTAGGTTTACAAGCAATGATCTTCGGGGTTTTCTTCGGTGTAATTCTAGGTGCAGCTGCAGCTATCAAGCATAATACATGGGCTGATACAGGAGCAACAGTAATTGCGATTATTGGTAAATCTGTACCAAACTTCGTGTTAGCTATCTTGTTACAATACTATATTGCTTTGAAATTGGGCTGGTTCCCAATTGCAGGTTGGGGTCAATTCTCCAATACAATTTTACCAACAATTGCTTTAGGGGTAGGACCATTAGCTGAAACAGCTCGTTTTATCCGTACAAGTATGGTTGAAGTATTGAACTCTGATTATATTGAATTGGCTAAAGCAAAGGGCTTAAGTAAATTTGAAGTGGTTTATCACCATGCATTAAGAAACAGTTTGATTCCATTAGTTACATTATTAGGGCCTTATACAGTTGCTTTAATGACAGGTTCTATGGTTATCGAAAATGTCTTTAACATTCCAGGAATTGGGGAACAATTTGTTAAGTCAATCATGACTAATGATTACCCAACTATTATGGGGGTAACAATGGTCTTCTCAATCGGATTGGTAGTAGTTATTTTAATTACTGACATCATCTATGGATTGATTGATCCACGTATTAGACTTGAAGGAAATGGAGGGAATAAGTAATGGAAGAAAAATTAAAATTAAGTCCAGATAGTTTCGAACCTTTAGCAAAAGGCGAAGCTCAAGATAATGAAAAAATCGCTGCTCCCTCACTTACCTTTACTCAAGACGTATGGTTAAGATTAAAGAAGAACAAAGGTGCAGTTGTCTCTTTGATTGTTATCTTATTGATGGTGATTGTAGCATTTGGTTCAACACCATTCATTAATAAAAGTACATTAGTTAAGTCTCAGCCACAATATGCAAACTTACCAGCTAAGGTTCCAGGTCTAGATGCAATTAATGGTCTTAACGGTAAGATTAAGCAAGGCGGTGTCTGGGTAGATGCTTATGCTAAAAATGATGTTCCAAAAGACAAGTATTTCTATTTAGGAACTGATTATTTAGGACGTTCATTAGCTCAACGTATTATTTACGGTACAAAAGTTTCATTGATTGTAGCTCTAGTCGCAACATTCTTTGATTTAACAGTTGGGGTCGCTTATGGTATCATCTCAGGATGGAAAGGGGGTAGAGTAGATAATGTTATGCAACGTATTATCGAAATTATTTCCTCTATCCCTAACCTTGTTATCGTTGTTTTGATGCTGGTAGTATTGAAGCCAGGTATGACTTCTATTATCTTAGCTATCGCAATTTCTTCATGGACAACCATGGCTCGTATGATTCGTGCCGAAACGCTGTCCTTGAAAACACAAGAATATGTATTAGCCGCAAGAACATTAGGTGAGTCACCTACAAAAATTGCATGGAAACACTTGGTACCAAACTTATCAAGTATCATCATTATTCAAACAATGTACACAATTCCATCAGCTATCTTCTTCGAAGCATTCTTGAGCTTTATCGGTATCGGTATTACAGCTCCAGAAACTTCTTTAGGGGTATTGTTGAATGAAGGACAAAAGAACTTCCAATTCTTACCATATCAAATGTGGTATCCAGCAATTGTATTGTGTGTATTGATGATTGCATTTAACCTTTTAGGTGACGGTTTACGTGATGCATTCGATCCAAAGACAAGAAGGTAGGTTTTAAACAATGGCAGAAAGAATTTTAGATGTTAAAAATTTAAAAGTGGATTTCCACACCTATGCCGGCGAAGTTAAAGCCATCCGCGATGTGAGTTTCCACTTAGATAAAGGTGAAACCCTAGCAATTGTAGGGGAATCAGGTTCAGGTAAGTCTGTTACAACTAAAGCAATAATTGGTCTTTTAGCAAATAATGCTAAGGTTGTTGGTGGTGAAATTAACTTCAACGGACAAGACATTTTGAAAAAATCAGAAAAAGAAATGCAATCCGTTCGAGGAAAAGAGATTTCCATGATTTTCCAAGATCCAATGACTTCTTTAGACCCAACAATGAAAATTGGACAACAAATTGCTGAACCTCTAATGAAACATAAAGGCATGAATAAGAAGGATGCTTGGGCAAAAGCTCTTGATATGTTAAAGGCTGTTGGAATTACAAATGCTGAAAAACGTATCAATGACTATCCACACCAATTTTCAGGTGGTATGCGTCAACGTATCGTAATTGCGATTGCATTGGTATGTGATCCTGAAATTTTGATTGCTGATGAACCAACAACTGCGTTAGACGTTACTGTTCAAGCACAAATCTTGGATTTAATGAAAGAAATGCAAGCTAAAGTAAAAACATCTATTATCTTCATCACTCACGATTTAGGTGTTGTAGCTGGTATGGCTGATAGAGTAGCTGTTATGTATGCTGGAGAACTTTTAGAATATGGTACAGTTGATGAAGTATTTTATAACCCACAGCATCCATATACTTGGGGACTTTTGAATTCCATGCCAACTTTAGCAAGTGATAAGTTAGAATCTATTCCAGGAACACCACCAGATTTACTTGATCCACCAAAAGGCGATCCTTTTGCTCCAAGAAATCCATATGCGATGAAGATTGATGCTGAGCAAAAGCCACCATTCTTCAAGGTATCAGATACACATTATGCTGCTACATGGTTGTTACATCCAGACGCTCCTAAAGTAACACCACCTGAAGAAATTGTTAGACGTCAACAAAAGTATGCAGAATTAATGGCTAAAAAGAAAGATTAACAGAAAGGATGAGAATTAATGCCAGAAAGAAAAAAATTGTTACAAGTTAAGCATTTAAAACAATACTTTACTTCCGGTAAGTCCACTGTTAAGGCTGTTGATGATGTTACTTTTGACATTTATGAGGGTGAAACATTTGGGCTTGTAGGAGAGTCAGGTTCAGGTAAAACAACAACGGGACGTAGTATTATTCGTTTATATGATCCAACTGATGGGGAAATTATTTTCGATGGAAAAGATGTTAGCAAGTTAAAGACTAGATCTGAAAAATTAGAATTTAATCGTGAGATGCAAATGATCTTCCAAGATCCATATGCTTCCCTAAATCCAAGAATGACAGTTGAAGATATTATCGCTGAAGGTATTGATATTCATGGTTTGGCCAAGAGTAAGAAAGAACGTTCAGAAATGGTTGAAAATCTACTTGAAACAGTTGGTTTGAATCGAGATCATGCTAGTCGTTATCCACATGAATTCTCTGGTGGTCAACGTCAACGTATAGGGATTGCTCGTGCATTAGCCGTACAACCTAAGTTTATCATTGCTGACGAACCTATTTCAGCTTTGGACGTTTCTATTCAAGCTCAGGTAGTTAACTTATTGAAAGATCTTCAAGAAGAAAAGGGATTAACTTATCTCTTTATCGCCCACGACTTATCAATGGTTAAGTTTATCTCCGATAGAATTGGAGTTATGCATTATGGAAGACTATTAGAAGTAGGACCAGCTGATGATGTCTATGATAAGCCTCTACATGACTATACTAAGAGTTTGATTTCTGCAGTTCCAATTCCAGATCCTGAAATTGAACGTCAACGTCATAGAATTGACTATGATCCTTCTATTGAAGGTGATGATGGTGATAAGGTTCGTTCTTTACATGAAATTACACCAGGTCATTTTGTAAGATGTACGGATGATGAAGTGGAAATGTATAAGAAAAAAGCTGCTGAATACGAAAAATAAGTAATTAGAAAATAAAATTAATATCGCACCATTTCCTAGTTATTAAACTTTGAAATGATGCGATTTTTGTTTATTATGATAAATTATTTCTGTTGTTGATCTTCTTCTTTAATATGAGCGTGTACAAAGTAACGATAAATCGCCATACCGACGATCAATAACAAAATACCGACGATATTTAAGATTAAATTCTTGTAGTCATCGTGAATAATTAGTAAGTTTCGTAGTAAGGCTGTTAACCCCAGTCCCATTAATAAAGTAATTGATACATGACCATTATTTTTAAGAGAGCTAATCACAATCATGAAAAATTCAAACAGTAAAAAGAAAACAATAATTTTGTCTATCATAAGATAAATATCACTGGTTGTAGGTTCAAGCGCAATTTGGAAAAGACGAATAATTTCTTTTGCGATTTGAATTAATAAAACTATTCCCAACAAAATAATAATAACGAAGCTAAGTACACTGAAAAGTTGAGCGAACTTATCTGCGTATTTTTGAATTAACTTTGAGAATTTCAAAATAGTGTACCTCCTAATCTAATAATGCTAACGTTAATTTGCACACTTTCTATACACATAGTGTACTAAATAACAGGTTAAAACAAAAGGAATTGTGCAGTATAAAGCGACACGTTGATTAGGATCGAACCAAATTAATATACAAGATAAAATACTAGTAATTAAAGCAAACAGTGGAATAACAGGATACCAAGGTGTCTTATATTTTAACTCAGATAAAGAATGTCCGGATTTTAAAAATTGTTTTCGGAAATTAAGCTCTGCTAAAGCAATAGCTGCCCAAACAATTACAACTGCTAATCCAGAAACAGAAACCAAGACTAGGTAGATAGTATCTGCTGCAAAAATACTTGAAAGCAGAGCTAACAATCCACCAATCATACTTAAACATAGTGCAATGACAGGAATACCATTTTTATTAGTTTTTGAGATATTTTTAGGAATTGTTCCTTCATTTCCTAATGACCAGAGCATGCGAGTTGATGCATATAATCCGGAATTGGCCGCAGAAATAATGGCAGTTAGAACGACAAAATTCATAATATCAGCTGCATAAGGAATACCCATCATTTTTAAAACATAAACAAATGGGCTTTGCGTAACTCCAGCTTTTTGGTAAGGGATAAGAGCGGCCATAACAACAATGCTTCCAATGAAAAAGATAACCAACCTCCAAAGAGTTGTGTGAATAGCTTTAGGGATAGTTTTATCAGGTTCTTTTGCCTCACCAGCTGTAATAGCAATTAATTCAGTACCGGAAAAGGCAAAATTAACAGTTAACATAGTCGTGAAAACACCACTAAATCCATTAGGAAAAATACCATTTTTATATAGGTTACTAATGCCGGGAGCATGAGTGAAATTATTTAAGGGAATAATTCCAACCATTGCTAGGATACCAAGTAAGATAAAGGCTACAATTGCAAAAACCTTAATGGCGGAAAACCAAAATTCACTTTCGGCGAAGATTTTAACCGAATAAGCATTGGAAAAGAATATTAATATAATAAAAATAGTACTCCAAATCCAAACTGGGGTATGAGGAAACCACTCTTGCATGATAAATCCAGCAGCTGTAAATTCTGAACCTAGAGCAATCGTCCAGGTTAACCAATATAAGATTGCGACAGTAAAGCCAGTACCTTCGCCGATATACTTTTTGGCATAAACATGGAAAGCACCAGTATAAGGCATTGCCACTGATAGTTCCCCAAGGCATAACATTACGGAGTAAACAATTAAAGCTCCAATTAAATAGGCGATAATGGTACCAATAGGGCCTGCTTGATGAATGGTATAGCCAGAACTTAAAAACAAACCGGTTCCGATAACTCCACCTAAAGAAATCATGCGAATATGACGAGTTTCCATTTTACGATTAAGATGTGTTTTCTTAGACATATTTAATCCTCATTTCTTGAAATTACAGTAATTATAATTATTATTATAACTTTAAATTAATTTTAGATTAGATTATAATTAGTATATTAACATGAAAAAGTAGGTGAGTAAACGTGGACTTTACAGAGTTTTTAACTAACAATCCAGTTGTTTTAGATGGGGCAATGTCAACTCCACTTGAAAAATTAGGCGTAGATACAAATAATGATTTATGGACAGCTAAAGCATTAATTGATAATGAAGAATTGGTATATGAAGTTCATAAAATGTATTTCGAAGCTGGAGCGGACTTAATAATTACGGATACTTATCAAGCTAATGTTCAAGCATTTGAAAAAGTTGGATACAGTGAAAAAGAAGCTAGAAATTTAATTAAAAAAGCAGTAAAAATCGCACAAAAGGCACGCGATGATTATGAAAATAGAACAGGAAAGCACAATTATATTGCTGGAACAATTGGTCCATATGGTGCTTACCTAGCTAACGGAAGCGAGTATAGAGGAGATTATGAGTTATCTGTTGAAGAATATCAACAATTCCATTTACCAAGGATTGAAGAATTGGTAAATGCAGAGGTCGATATCTTAGCTATTGAAACTCAACCTAAGTTAGATGAAGTGCTAGCAATTCTAGAATTGTTAAAGGAAAAATATCCGCAACAAAAAGTGTATGTTTCTTATACTTTGAGCGATGATGATACAATCAGCGATGGAACACCATTGCCTAGAGCTATCCACGCACTTGAGGATTATTCGCAAGTAATAGCAGTAGGAATCAATTGTGTAAAGCTAGAGTTAGTAGAACCGGCTTTAAAAAATATGAAAGAAATCACAGATAAGCACTTAATAGTATATCCTAATTCAAGTGCGGTCTATGATCCTAAGAGTAAGACTTGGTCCCAACCTAAAACTAGTGCAACCTTTGAAGAATTGATTCCTAATTGGTATGAAGCAGGAGCTAGAATTATTGGTGGTTGTTGTACAACAGGACCAAAGGAAATCAAAGCAGTGGCGGATTTTATTAAGCGTAATAGATAATATTATAAAGGTCATCTATCATGGGATAGGTGGCTTTTTTGTCGTTTAAGAATGAATTTTAACCGTTTAATAAAGATAGTGAACCGTTCATACAAAGAGACGTAAAATGTACTTTAACTATGCTATATTAAAAGTGGAAAGGGGGAATCAAAGATGAAAGTTAATATTAATATTGATGAAAATTTAGTAGAAGATAGAGCAGAATTTTATCTACAAGAAATGACTGATAAAATTACAAGAATTGCCAAAGAGTTAACTAACGATAATAGCGGATTATGGTGCTATAAAAATAGAGATATTATTCCCGTGAAATATGAAGAAATTATTCTAATTCAAAGTGAAAATAATATACTTATGGTCTATACAGATGAAGATAGCTATGAATACCATGGCAGATTGTATCAGGTAAAAGATGAGTTACCAAATATGTTTATAGAAGCTTCTAGAAGTGCAATTTTTAATTATCAAAAGATTGATCATTTGGAAATTCTAGGAAGTGGCATGATTGACGTAATCTTAGAAAATCAAATGAGAGTAGGGATTTCAAGAAGGAAAATTAAGATTTTGAAAGGGAGGTTAGGGCTATGACCATTAAAAAAATTGCTAGACTTGGAATCAATGGTATCACTTATGGTGTAACAGTAGGGATGATTCTTTCGTTAATCTTTTCATATTTAGCTGGTAGTAGTAGCTACTATCCATCTACACCAGCTTTTGTAGCAGGATTTAATAATAATTTGACGGCAACACTTATTTCTGTATTACTATGGATGGTAATTGGATTATTTTCAGCATACTCAAGCATAATTTTTGAATTGGAAAATATATCTTTGCTGATTAAAACTGTGATTCATTTTTGCTTAGTATATGCGATTGTGTTGGCAGTAGGAATATATTTGAAGTGGTTCACGACTAATGGATTTATCTTAGTTACTATCTCTTTTTTAGTCGTTTATACTGCTATCTGGGTAATTACATGGTTAACGATAAAGAATGACATTAAAAGGATAAATCAACAAATAACAAAGTTAAAAGAAAAATAAAAATTTATGTAGTAGTAAACCTTATTAAAAAGTGTTAGAATTAATCTGTAATAATTCTAAACTAACTTTGGAAGGGGAAATTATTATGGCAATGAATCCTAGCAAAGCGCAAGACGTGTGGAAAGATATTGGAAAGAGTGTACAATTTACGGTTCTTGAATTAAAGCGTGAAAATCAAGCTCATGAACAAGAAGTGATCCAAGAATTTGCAGATCGTTATCAAGCAATTATCCGTTCCTTGAGAATTAGGAATGGCGATGGTTACTTAAAAGCATCTTTCGGTATCAGTAATGAAGCTTGGGATTATCTATTCCCTAATGCTCCCAAGCCCAAGGAACTAGAAACGTATAAAACAATCAGTGGTCCAAAATACTCAATGCCTGCAAGTAAAGGCGACTTATTCTTCCATATTCGTGCCGATAGCGAAGCATATGTGTACGAAGCAATGAGTCAATTCCGCAGATTCCTTGAAGACATTACAACAGTTGTTGATGAAACTAAAGGTTTCCGTTATTTTGAAGGCCGTGCTATTATTGGCTTTATTGATGGAACAGAAGCTCCGCAAGTAGAAGATGCTGCTGATTACGCAATCATTGGTGATGAAGATCCATTCTTTGAAAATGGTTCATATGCATTTGCTCAAAAGTGGAAACATAATATGGACTTCTGGAATCATATGAAGACTGAGGAACAAGAAAAAGCTGTTGGTCGTGAGAAATTTACTGACCTAGAACTTGAAGATGAAGATAAGTTTAAGAATGCTCATAACGTAGCATCTAAGGCTGAAATTGATGGTGAGGAACAAAAGATTGTACGTATGAACGTTCCATATTCTGATCCAGCACAAAATAATACTGGTACTTACTTTATTGGATATGCACGTCATTGGAAAGTAACCAAAATGATGTTACAAAATATGGTAGATAAATCAGACTTTTTACTTACATTCTCTGATATTTTATCAGGTCAACTATTTTTTATTCCATCACGAGATATGTTAGACAAGATTGCTGATGGTGAATTGAATAAGTAGTCTTGGGTTAGCTCAAAAGATTAAAATAATCTTTTGAGTTTTTATTTATAAAAAATACATAATTAGATAAATGTCTGATAAATAAATGATTAAAAGTATTGCTTTGTTAATATAAGCATATTACTATCAAAGTGTGTAGATAGTTATTTTGTGAGTGTTTGAGAAAAGGGGGAGTTCAATGCACCAAAAGGATTTGAGGGTAAGAAGGACACGGGCAAAAATTAAAAGAGCATTGATTGATACTATCAATGAGAAAGGCTTTGGCAATTTAACAGTGTCTGATATTACTGAAAGAGCTGGAATTAACCGAGGAACTTTCTATATTCATTACAAGGGTAAACAAGATTTGTTAAATCAGTTAGAGGAAAATGTATATGCTGATATTATAAAGTTATTTCATGAAAATGGAACTATTTCTTCGGCAACAAGTTACGAGGATTTGAATGAGCAATTTTTTCAAAAGTTTTCAGCGTATATTTATGGAGAACGTGACTTCATTTTAGCAATGGTATTAGGAAATGGAGATCCTATGTTTTATCATAAGGTTAAACAAATTCTAATTCGAGAATTACTGAAAAGAATGGATTATCTGGGTATAAAAATGGATGATGAAATACCTCGTGAATATATACAGGAATATGCGATTGGTAGTATGTTAAATTTATCCATTTATTGGTTAGAAAAAGATGATCCAGAAGCACCAAGTGAGTTTACAAAAATAATGATGTATACGCGTACTAAAGCACCGTTATCATTTGCAGTTAAGGAATAATAATTATAGACAAATATGATTTATTGTGTGTGGTGCTAGTTGATTGGTAAATGATATAATCTCAAATTATACATCAACAAAGAAACTTCAAATCTAGTTTGAAATCCTGTTAAGGAACGATTACGGTTATTTTCGATCTTACCTCTACAACGAATTAAAAAATAATTATAAAGAATAATTATTATGCTTGGTTGCCCCTTTCACATTTGAGCTGTATAGTGTCACAAAATTATAATGCATAATTTTTTGTATTTTATTATTGATTTTTAATTTATTTCATGATAAATTAATAATCAACAAGATAAACGAGGTAATTTGATTATGAAAAAGACTAACTTCAACAACATTATTATTGCAAGCATTCGGGTCATTATTATTTAATGATGCGGCTTGCATGGTTGTGCCCGCATCGCTTGTGAGAAGATGCGGGTAGGAGTTAGCAAAACGCTGGTGACTATCCATCATAGTCACCAGCGTTTTTTTGTTTGTTTTGTTGAAAAATTTTTTAGAATGGATGTGACGTTTATGGAATCAGTAGAAAGTACCAACTTTAAAGTAGAAAAAGACCCGGTGAAAACTGTTATTGCCGCTTCAATGGTGGGCACCGCCATTGAATTTTTTGATTTTTATGCCTATGGGACTGCGGCGGCTGCTTATTTCCCTAAAATTTTCTTTCCAGCAATGACCCCCTTAATTGCAACCATGCTCTCATTATTAACATTCGGGGTTGCCTTTGTTGCCCGCCCAGTCGGTTCCTTTGTCTTCGGTCACTTTGGTGATAAGATGGGGCGTAAGAAGACCTTAGTTGTTTCCCTTTTATTGATGGGACTATCCACCGTTTTAATCGGTTTTCTGCCTGGTTACCGAACTTTAGGGGTATCAGCCGTCTTACTACTTTGCTTACTCCGCTTCGTTCAAGGGGTAGGCCTTGGTGGTGAGTGGTCTGGGGCTGTTTTAGTCGCCACAGAAAATGCTCCTAAGGAAAAACGCGCCCTCTATGGTTCTTTCCCTGAACTAGGAGCTCCTATCGGTTTCTTCCTTTGCAACGGGCTCTTCTTCAGTTTAGAAAGTTTCTTAAGTCCCGCCCAAATGATGAGCTTTGGCTGGCGGATTCCTTTCTGGGCCTCAGCTGTCCTCGTAGTGGTTGGTCTTTACGTCCGGCATAAGCTTCAAGAAACACCACTATTTAGGTTAGCCCAAGAAAAGGCCGAAGTTAGCCACTCCCCATTGAAGGTTGTCTTAAAGCACCACTGGAAGCAAATCCTTCAAGGAACCTTCATCATGGGTTCAACTTACGCTTTCTTCTTCACACTAACAACCTGGTCACTTTCTTATGCCACGACTGCCCTTGGCTTTGGTCACCAAGAATTTCTCTTCCTGTTGATGATGGCCATTGTCATCTTTGCAGCCATGATTTTATTATCATGCCTTTATGCTGATAAAGTCGGTCGCAAATCCGTCCTCTTATGGACAACAGTTGCCCTACTGGTTTTCTCTTTTGTCTTTCCAGTTTTACTGAAGGGTCAACACAATATGGTCGGGATGCTCACCTTCCTAGGGGTTGGTTTCGTCATCATGGGTACCCTTTATGGTCCCGTTGGTGCCTTACTTCCAGAACTCTTCCCAACCAACGTTCGTTATTCTGGAGCCGGTATTGCTTATAACATGGCGGCGGTAGTTGGGGCAGCCTTGGCTCCTTCCATAACTACTTGGTGCATCAGCAAGTTCGGTTTAATGTCAGCTGGATACTACATGGGCGCCTTAGCTGTTTTGGCAGTCGTTGCCCTTGTTTTAACTAAGGAAACCAAGGATATGGACTTCAGTAAATAAACGCTACGCACAGTTGTGATAGCGAAAAGTTTTTATGGTTTCAAAGCCCACGTTGAGATTACCTATGACGGCTATATTATTAATTATGTTATTACTAAAGCCTCTGTTCATGATGCTGTTGAAGCTCTAGAACTTATTACAAGCAGTCCTTATTATCAGCTTTTAGTTGATGTTGGTTATGTCGGCAAAGATTTACATGATTTTCTAAAAAAACAAGGTTTCTATTTATGGACACCTTATCGTTCCAATATGAAAGGCACTAAAGAACATAATTCTCAAAACTAAAGAATCAACGGCGTAAAATTGAAACATGTTTTTCAATGATGAACAATGCTTTTCATGTAGAAAATAATAAAAATAGATTAATTTCTGGGTTTCAAACAGAGTTTGAACTTGAAATTCTACTATAAAATCTTGGATTTTATAAATATATTTCTAACTAGCACCACGGGTGATTTATTAAAAAAGAAGAATAGCAGCCTTTGATTTAAAATAATCAAGAGCTGCTATTTTTTGTGGTTAAATTAAGCTAGACTATCTAAAAATTGTAGTACACTTTCATAGTCTGGTTCATTTGTTTGTTCAATAACTAATTCACGATATAAAACCTTACCGTCATTATCTAACACCCAAACGCTACGAGCATCAGTATCATTATCAGCAACATAAAGACCAGCATTCTTGCCAAAATCGAAAGCTTTATCAGAAAGAAGTTGCATATTCTTAACGCCTTCAGTTGCACACCAATTTGCTTGTTCTTCAATTGTGTTTGTAGAAACTGTATAGAAAGCGATGTTGGAATATTTGTCTACATCTTGATTAAATTTTTTAGTAGAAATACTACATACACTAGTGTTGATGTCAGGAACAACACTGATAAATGTCACTTTCTTTAATAAATCAGAACTACTTACATTTTCACCTTTGGCATTTTGAACTGTAAATTCTGGGAAAACTCCATTAACGTCTACAGGAGTTCCGTTAGTTGATAGGGGTTCGTCATGACGAGTAATTTTCATAATTAATCGATCCTTTCGTTATGTACTATCTTAATTATAGAACGAGTGAGCTTAATAGTGGTAAATATATGCTTGTAAAAATATTTCGTAAAAATATTTCGTAAAACTTAACGTTCGTATAATTATTATATACGAACATTAGCGTGTTAAGCATTATCATTATTTTTATATTAGAAATGCTAATTTTATGTTGATTAATCACGAAATGCCATATATATTTTAAATCGTAATATATGAACTATTAAAGTAGTTGTTTATTTTATTGTTCGTTTTTAAAAACAGGAGGTACAAAAGTGAGAAGTAATCGATATGTTGTTGCCTTAGCGGGTGTTATCTTTCATTTAATGATTGGTTCAGTTTATGCTTGGAGTGTTTATGCAAAGCCTATTGCAAGTCAAACTTCTTGGTCAGAATCAGCTATTTCATTTGCTTTTAGTCTGGCTATTTTCTTCTTGGGAATGTCTGCAGCTTTCATGGGCCGCTTAGTTGAAAGATTCGGTCCTACAGTGACAGGAACTATTTCAGCTCTCTTATTTGGAACAGGTATCATTTTGACAGGTGTTTCAATTCATTTGAATCAATTATGGATGCTTTACTTGTCATATGGGGTAATCGGAGGATTAGGATTAGGTTCTGGTTATGTAACTCCTGTTTCTACAATTATCAAATGGTTCCCAGATAAGCGAGGCTTAGCAACAGGTTTGGCTATCATGGGATTCGGATTTGCTGCTTTACTTACAAGTCCAATTGCACAAAGATTAATGAGTGTAGTAGGGTTAGAAACAACATTTTACATTTTAGGTGCATTCTACATGATTGTTATGTTTATTGCAGCACAATTTATTAAGCGTCCTAAAGAAGGCGATGTTCCAGAAGTAGCAGTTGCTAAAGGTAATAAAGTTAGTTTAGGTGCTCAACTTACAGCTAACCAAGCTTTAAAAACTAAAGCATTCTACTCTTTATGGTTCATGTTGTTCATCAACATTACTTGTGGAATTGGTTTAGTATCTGCAGCTTCACCTATGGCCCAAGAAATGACTGCTATGAATGCAGGTGCAGCAGCTGTTATGGTAGGTATTATCGGATTATTTAACGGTTTTGGTCGTCTTATCTGGGCAACATTATCTGACTATATCGGTAGACCTTTAACATTTAGTTTGATCTTCATTGTAGATATTATCATGTTAGCAACATTACTAATTTTCCACGTACCAATGGTATTTGTTGTAGCATTATGCTTGTTAATGTCATGCTATGGTGCTGGTTTCTCAGTAATCCCTGCATATCTAGGTGATGTATTTGGTACAAAAGAATTAGGTGCTATCCACGGTTACATCTTAACTGCATGGGCAATGGCAGGTATGGTTGGTCCAGTTTTACTATCTTACACTCACCAAATGTTACATAGTTATGCAACAACAATTATAACTTTCATTATTGTTGATATGGTAGCATTGTTTGTCTCCTTCTGGGTACAACGTGACATTTTGAGAATTAAGAAACAAGTATTTGAAAAATAAACTAGTATTGAATTGAAAATATATTGTTCAAAGCATAATAATTGTTGTGTAACCGCTTATATGTTATAATTTTTCTAAATTAAAAAAGAGAGGTATGGGCGATGGCAATACTTAGCTTACAGAATGTAGGATATAAAGTTGATACTAATGAGATATTGAAAAATATAAATCTAGACATCAACGAAAATGAATTTATAACAATCACCGGTCCTTCGGGTGGAGGGAAAAGTACTTTATTAAAGATAATAGCTACTTTACTAACTGCGACAACTGGAGAAATCTTCTTTGATGGGAAAAATCAAGATGAGTATGCGATAACTGAATATAGACAACAAGTGTCATATTGCTTTCAACAACCTAGTTTATTTGGAGAGACAGTATTTGATAATTTGAGTTTTCCTTATGAGATTCGTCAAAAAGAATTTGATGAAAAATCTGCAATTGAAGCTTTGAAATCTGTAAACTTACCAGAAACTTATTTACATAAGGATATTAATAGTTTATCTGGTGGTGAGCGTCAACGAGTAGCTTTGTTGAGAAATACGATGTTCTTACCAAAAGTTTTGTTATTGGATGAAGTAACTGTAGGTTTGGATGCTCGTTCAATTGAAATTGTGCATGAATTTATTGATAAGATTTGGAAACAAGGAGTAACAATCTTACAAATTACACATCATGAAGGAGAAATTAAGCAAGCTAATAAAATAATTTGGGTAGAGGAAGGGATGATTAAAGATGTCACAACTAAGCGTTAATAATTTATCTTTAGCATTGGCTTTTGCATTAGTATTAGTAGCCGTTTATATTAGTAACCGTGAAAAATTAGGTTTAACAAAGGATATTTTTTACAGTATTTCCCGGGCAATAGTCCAACTTGTAATCGTAGGATATATTCTTAAATATATCTTCAATGTAAATAATGTTATCTTAACAGCAGCAATGAGTTTCTTTATTGTGTTAAATGCTGCTTACAATGCTCATAAGCGAAATCCTAATGACCACAAGAGTTACTTTAATTCATTATTAGCTATTTTTGTTAGTACATATGTAACTATGGGAGTATTAGTAGCTTCCGGTTCAATTAAATTTATTCCATCTCAAATTGTTCCTATCAGTGGGATGATTGCAAGTAACTCTATGGTTGCGATTGGTCTTTGCTACAGAAACTTAAATACACTTTTTAAAAATCAAAGACAACAAGTTTTAGAAAAGTTGGCCTTAGGAGCATCTATGAAGCAAGCTTCATTACCTTTATTGCATGCAAGTATTAAGACAGCGATGCAACCAACGATAGATTCTGCTAAAACAGTAGGGTTAGTCAGTTTACCTGGAATGATGTCGGGATTAATATTTGCAGGGGTGGATCCTGTACATGCTATTAAATATCAAATAATGGTAACATTTATGCTCTTATCAGCTACAAGTTTGGGTTCAATTATTGCAGGATATCGTACGTACAAAGATTACTATAATGAAAAGTTACAATTAAGAGTTAAGTAATAAAAAAATGGTGGAACTATTTTCCATCAAGGATACAGCTAAAAATATGAAGTGGGTTATATCTGGTCTGATTGTGAAATTATTTCGCTGTCAGACCTTTTTGATACAGAAAATTTTTAGTGTTAAAATTATTGTATTTCTAACAATTTTTTGATGCTGATACAGTAGTTTATTTTAAAGATCCAGATGGTACAAATTTGGAATTAATTTTGCCTAAGGGCCCATTTCAACGTGAAAGAAACTAAAAAAAGAAGCTAGAACTTAAAGTTCTAGCTTCTTTTTATATAATCTCTGATGGGTGGTCAGGGGATCGAACCCTGGACCCACGGATTAAGAGTCCGTTGCTCTGCCAGCTGAGCTAACCACCCATAACTCATCAACAAATTATATAATATCAAAGTTTAGAAAATTATGCAAGATTTTTTTGAAATAAAAAAAGAATTATGTTTTTGCGTATAAAACATAATTCTTTTTAATATTTAAAGATTATTGAAATCTGTCCTATCTAAGTCTGTTTCAGGATTAACTTTTGGCCATTCATCAAAGTGTTTTAGCCACCATTTGTATTGGTCATCTGCTAATTCATAGAAGAGTTCAGTTAAAGAAACTCTATATGATGAAAATGAATTATTTTCAGGAACAACATTTCCTACAATCATAGCTGAGTAGAAGTATTGATGTTGAGGAAGAATAATATTGGTATAATGACCACTTTTAGCTTCAGTATCATTGAAATAATTACTAAAGTATTTTATACCTTCCATGAGCTCTAATTTGTTGTATACATCCGCCATATATTCAGGTGTAAAATGATTGCTTATGATAGGAGCATTGGCAGAAGGATAAACATTTTCTGAATATCCAGCTGTCATGGCATGAGGAACTAATAATACAGCGATAGTACCTACGTGAGAATCTCCAATCTTAAAGTCAGGATTTTGTCCAGCTTGGTATCCAGCTAATGCATGAACTATCATCATAGCTTTTCTTTTATCGCTGATAGGGGCCATTTTCATTGGAGGAACACCTATTGCAAATCGCATGCGATTAATATTTTCTAAAGCTCGTTTACTATAAGCATCAGCTAAGTCTATTAAAGGTTTCAAGTTAATAACATCTTCATCTGTGACGACGGTCTTAATGCGTTTGTCAATGTTACTACCCATAGAGTCTTTAGTGCCACGACCTAGAGCGAATTCTTTAAGAATATCTTCTTTTAGACGATTAATAGTTGTTACCATCTTATCGTAGGCTGGAGTACCAACTTGAAGATATTCATCGACTGTTTTGTATTTTAAATATTCAGGATCTATAGGATTACCAGCATAAACATCACCTAAATAAGGTAATATCTTGGCTACAAGTTTAGTTCTTTCAACAATATCATCTAAAGAAGCTGTAATTTTATAATTTTCATCGGTAAATTTAATATAGCTATCTTTTCCAGGGACCTGTAATTTTAATAGTTCTTCTAATGCTGCTGTACGCTCTTTTTCTTTGTCAGCGATCAATTTATCTGCTTTATTCTGTGCATCTATTGCTTCGTTAATAACAGTTGTTAATTTAGTAGCTTGTTCTTCATATAAATATGCTTTAGAAGGATCTTGTAACATTTCTTTACTTGCATTAATAAAGTCTGTTGCTCTATTTAATTCAGTGTATAAGGAAAGCTTAGTATCTACTAAATTTTGTAATTCTTGAATTTTTGCTTCTAAATCGCGTTTACCTTGTAACTGTTTATCAGCAGATTTAATGTAAAAATCTAACCATAATTTCAAATTATTGTGCATAGACACTATACTTTCAGTACTAAAAGCATTGATATTTGGTAAGACATTTAATCCTTGTGTCTGTAACAAACCTTCAGTTGCTACTCTATATGCATCAGGTAAATACTTGATAGCTTCTTGATAATATGCAATATCTTCTTTAAATGATTTAATAGCATCAAATTTATTTTGTTCTTCAGTTGATAGAACTTTTCCATCTAATTGATTTTTTGCTTCAATAACGTTGGCAATGGCCTTGTCAACAGTAGCCTGAGTTACTTGAGTAGTATTTTGTAATTTTTTCAGTTCATTTATTGCATTATCATAAGCAAATTGGGAAGAAGCAGTTGCATTATGGTAACGTTGGTTACTATCTCTATTATTATATTCTTCGAGAAGTTCATTTGCTTTAGAAAAATCTGTGGCTTTTCCATTTAGATTATTTTTAGCAGCAGTTAATTTATCAATCATTGCAACCATTTCTTCATTAGTCAATGATAATTTATATTGCAAAGATTTTGCTTCTGACATAAGTGCATCAAAAGCTAAACGGTTATTTTCAGAGGCATTATAATAAATAGGAAGTGATACTATGTTGGAATTTGCCATTAATAGATTTTGTAATGGTGAGATATCAATTTTAGGTTGTTCAGGTTTAGATGGTGATACCTCATCTATAGAACTAGGTCCCCCATTATTATCACTACCCGAGTTGTTAGTATTGTTATTATCACTGTTGCCAGTATCTACATTACCATTGTCAGTAGGGATATTACTGTTATCACTACCCGAGTTGTTGGTGTTGTTATTACCATTGTTGCCAGCATCAACATTACCATTATCAGTAGGAAGTTCTTGACTGTTGTCACTACCTGAGTTGTTGGTGTTGTTATTGCCATTGTTTCCAGTATCTACATTACCATTATCAGTAGGGATATTACTGTTGTCACTACCCGAGTTATTGGTGTTGTTATTGCCACTGTTTCCATTGTCAACATTGCCGTTGTCAGTAGGAAGTTCTTGACTATTGTCACTACCCGAGTTATTGGCATTGTTATTACCACTGTTTCCATTGTCAACATTGCCGTTGTCAGTAGGAATATTACTGTTATCACTGCCCGAGTTGTTGGTGTTGTTATTACCATTGTTTCCAGCATCAACATTACCATTATCAGTAGGAAGTTCTTGGTTATTGTCACTACCTGAGTTGTTGGCATTATTATCACTGTTTCCAGTATCTACATTACCATTATCTGTAGGGATATTACTGTTATCACTGTCAGAATTGTTAGTATTGTTATTACCATTGTTTCCAGCATCAACATTATCATTATCTGTAGGAAGTTCTTGAGTGTTGTCACTACCCGAGTTATTGGCATTGTTATTACTACTGTTTCCATTGTCAACATTGCCGTTGTCAGTAGGGATATTACTGTTGTCACTACCTGAGTTATTGGTGTTGTTATTGCCATTGTTTCCAGTATCAACATTGCCATTGTCAGTAGAAAGTTCTTGAGTGTTGTCACTACCCGAGTTATTGGCATTATTATTACCACTATTTCCAGTATCAACATTGCCGTTGTCAGTAGGAACATTACTGTTATCACTGTCCGAGTTGTTGGTGTTGTTATTGCCATTGTTTCCAGTATCAACATTACCATTATCAGTAGGGATATTGCTGTTATCACTACCCGAGTTGTTGGTGTTGTTATTGCCATTGTTTCCAGTATCAACATTACCATTATCAGTAGGGATATTACTATTATCACTACCTGAGTTATTGGCGTTGTTATTATCGCTGTTTCCATTGTCAACATTGCCGTTGTCAGTAGGGATATTACTGTTATCACTGCCAGAATTGTTAGTATTGTTATTACCATTGTTGCCAGTGTCTACATTACCATTATCAGTAGGGATATTATTGTTATCACTGCCAGAATTGTTAGTATTGTTATTACCATTGTTGCCAGTGTCTACATTACCATTATCAGTAGGGATATTACTGTTATCATTGCCCGAGTTGTTGGTATTGTTATTACCATTGTTGCCAGTATCTACATTACCATTATCAGTAGGAAGTTCTTGGTTATTGTCACTACCCGAGTTGTTAGTGTTGTTATTGCCATTGTTTCCAGTATCAACATTACCATTATCAGTAGGGATATTGCTGTTATCACTACCCGAGTTGTTGGTGTTGTTATTGCCATTGTTGCCAGCATCAATATTACCATTGTCAGTAGGAATATTACTGTTATCACTACCCGAGTTATTGGCGTTGTTATTATCGCTGTTTCCATTATCAACATTACCATTGTCAGTAGGGATATTACTGTTGTCACTGCCAGAATTGTTAGTATTGTTATTACCATTGTTGCCAGTGTCTACATTACCATTATCAGTAGGGATATTACTGTTATCACTACCTGAGTTATTGGTGTTGTTATTGCCATTGTTGCCAGTATCAACATTACCATTATCAGTAGGAAGTTCTTGATTATTGTCACTACCCGAGTTGTTGGCATTATTATTGCCATTGTTGCCAGCATCAACATTACCATTGTCAGTAGGGATATTACTGTTATCACTGCCAGAATTGTTAGTATTGTTATTACCATTGTTGCCAGTGTCTACATTACCATTATCAGTAGGGATATTACTGTTATCACTACCTGAGTTATTGGTGTTGTTATTGCCATTGTTGCCAGTATCAACATTACCATTATCAGTAGGAAGTTCTTGATTATTGTCACTACCCGAGTTGTTGGCATTATTATTGCCATTGTTGCCAGCATCAACATTACCATTATCAGTAGGAAGTTCTTGATTATTATCACTACCTGAGTTATTGGTGTTGTTATTACCACTGTTTCCAGTGTCAACATTGCCGTTGTCAGTAGGAACATTACTGTTATCACTACCCGAGTTGTTGGTGTTGTTATTGCCATTGTTGCCAGCATCAATATTACCATTGTCAGTAGGAATATTACTGTTATCACTACCCGAGTTATTGGCGTTGTTATTATCGCTGTTTCCATTATCAACATTACCATTGTCAGTAGGGATATTACTGTTGTCACTACCCGAGTTATTGGTGTTGTTATTGCCATTGTTGCCAGCATCAACATTACCATTATCAGTAGGAAGTTCTTGATTATTGTCACTACCCGAGTTATTGGCGTTGTTATTATCGCTGTTTCCATTGTCAACATTACCATTGTCAGTAGGGATATTACTGTTATCACTGCCAGAATTGTTAGTATTGTTATTACCATTGTTGCCATTGTCAACATTACCATTATCAGTAGGGATATTACTGTTATCACTACCCGAGTTATTGGCGTTGTTATTATCGCTGTTTCCATTGTCAACATTGCCGTTGTCAGTAGGGATATTACTGTTATCACTACCCGAGTTATTGGTGTTGTTATTATCGCTGTTTCCATTGTCAACATTGCCGTTGTCAGTAGGAATATTACTGTTGTCACTACCTGAGTTATTGGTGTTGTTATTGCCATTGTTGCCAGTATCAACATTGCCATTATCTATAGGGATATTATTGTTATCACTGTCAGAATTGTTATTACCATTATTGCCAGTATCTACATTACCATTATCAGTAGGGATATTACTGCTATCACTACCCGAGTTGTTGGCATTATTATTGCCATTGTTGCCAGCATCAACATTACCATTATCAGTAGGGATATTACTGTTGTCACTACCTGAGTTATTGGTGTTGTTATTGCCATTGTTGCCAGCATCAACATTACCATTATCAGTAGGAAGTTCTTGATTATTATCACTACCTGAGTTATTGGCGTTGTTATTATCGCTGTTTCCATTGTCAACATTGCCATTGTCAGTAGGGATATTACTGTTATCACTGCCAGAATTGTTAGTATTGTTATTACCATTGTTGCCAGTGTCAACATTACCATTATCAGTAGGGATATTACTGTTATCACTACCTGAGTTATTGGTGTTGTTATTGCCATTGTTGCCAATGTCTACATTACCATTATCAGTAGGGATATTACTGTTGTCACTACCTGAGTTATTGGTGTTGTTATTGCCATTGTTGCCAGCATCAACATTACCATTATCAGTAGGAAGTTCTTGATTATTATCACTACCTGAGTTATTGGCGTTGTTATTATCGCTGTTTCCATTGTCAACATTGCCATTGTCAGTAGGGATATTACTGTTATCACTGCCAGAATTGTTAGTATTGTTATTACCATTGTTGCCAGTGTCAACATTACCATTATCAGTAGGGATATTACTGTTATCACTACCTGAGTTATTGGTGTTGTTATTGCCATTGTTGCCAGTGTCAACATTACCATTATCAGTAGGGATATTACTGTTATCACTACCCGAGTTATTGGCGTTGTTATTATCGCTGTTTCCATTGTCAACATTACCATTGTCAGTAGGGATATTACTGTTATCACTACCTGAGTTATTAGTGTTGTTATTGCCATTGTTGCCAGTATCAACATTACCATTATCAGTAGGGATATTACTGTTATCACTACCCGAGTTATTGAAATTGTTATTACCACTATTTCCATTGTCAACATTGCCATTGTCAGTAGGGATATTACTGTTATCACTACCTAAGTTATTGGAATTGTTATTGCCATTGTTGCCAGTGTATACATTACCATTATCTGTAGGAAGTTCTTGATTATTGTCACTACCTGAGTTATTGGCATTATTATCACTGTTTCCAGTATCAACATTGCCCTTATCGGTAGGAAATTCTCGATTACTATCACTACCAGAATTATTAGAGTTGTCAGAACTGTTATCTGCTTTTTGTTTATTTGTAATAATTGCAGGAGTAGGTAGAGGTGTTTGAGCTATTCTATCTTGAGGTTGGATAATTTTATCTAATATAACATTACCGTTAGGGGTGGTAAATGTTAAGCGATTGCCTCTAATAGAAATAACGGTACCTACTGGAATGGTATATTCATCACCAGGTTTATATCCATTCCATTCCATTAAAGTTTGATAATTAATATTTAATACTTGTGAAATTCCCCAGAAAGTATCTCCTCGTTCAAAAGTAAAAGTTCTATCGTTACTTGAAATTCTTTTGGCGATTTCAGCAGGAGAATTAGCATGCCAGCTTGAAGCTTGTACTTTAACGTTAGAAAGTGCTACCACACTTAAACCAAAAAATAAGGTAGTTATGCCTCTTGCGACCCAATGGTTACCCTTTTTAATAAGTTTAACTCTATATTTTTGTTCAATTAGTGCTTTATATAGTTTTTCCATATTTATCAAAAGTGATTAACTGAAATCACTTACTCCTTTCCTTTTAATGCTAGAGTGTCTATAACCTGCTATAAGTTTAATAGATTAATTAAAGGATAGTCAAGCGTTCGAAATATAATATTTTATAGATATAATATTGATTTGTACATAAAATTATAACTATTTAAAAAAGTGAAATTCGACAAAAGTATGAAAGAAAGCGACTATGAGACGTTATTAGATGCAAGAAATGCTGAAGGCGAAAAATATACAATTGAAGAAATACCATTAACCTCTAAAAATGTAAAAGGATTGGACTATAAAGGATCATATTTGAATTTTTATTTGGGAAATAAAGTAGTATTGTTACCTGTTTATGGAGATAAAAATGATGATATTGCTATTAAGAAGATTCAGACACTTTATCCTGATAGAAAAGTAGTACCTATAAATGTTACGCCATTATATAAAAATGGTGGAATGATTCATTGTGTAACTCAACAACAACCATATGAAAAGGGATTAGAAGATGAATAATAGCAAAAACAAGTTATCTAAGAAAGTAAAGCTTATCATACAAGTCGGGTTAATATTTGGATTGGTAACTATATCAATTTGGGGATATTTACCAATTATAGATTTTTTTGACGAGTTGTTGTATCTAAATTTTAGTCATTTAATGTTTATATTTGGAATATTTTTAGGTATTTGTTATTAAGTATTGTGCATTTTAAAATATTTTCTTGCTGAAAAAAAGAAGGTATCGTCAGTTATCTCTTATATACTGGTAATTTTTCCATCTACTTTTTTATTGAATTGTTTTATATGGTATTTATATATGTTTTTTAATAAGTTAATTTCAGAAACTAAAGCAGATGCACAGTACTATCAAACCTTAATGATAGGTTTTTCGATATATTTTTTAACCGTAAAGATTGGTAAAGAAGTAGGAAGTTTATTTAATTTATATAATAAATTTTAATATAGTAATGAATAATGGCATTATATCAGATTCTTATAAAATGATATAATGCCAATTTTATATACAAAAAAACAGATAGAACGAATCGTCCTACCTGCTTAATAGATCTCTGATGGGTGGTCAGGGGATCGAACCCTGGACCCACGGATTAAGAGTCCGTTGCTCTGCCAGCTGAGCTAACCACCCATAGCGTATCAACAAGAAATATATTACCAGAATTTATAATGTTATGCAAGAATTTTTTTTAAATAAGTTATTTCTAGAGTATTTCCACTGAAAACATGTATAATATAAAGCAAAATTCTAATGAGGGGTAGGAAAATATATGGCTGTTATCTATACTAAAAAAGCTACGATTGATGATTTAGATAAAATTATGTCAATTGTTGAAGATGCAAGAGAATTGTTTAAAAATGATAAAATTCCTCAATGGCAAGGAAGTTATCCGGATGAAAAACGATTTAAAGAAGATATAAATAATGAAGAAGCTTACGTACTAATAGTAGATGATGAAGTAGCAGGCATAGGAGTATTAACTACTGAACGACAAGAAAATTATGATGCCATAGAAGAAGGTAGTTGGAAACGTGATGACGATTATGCAGCTATTCATCGCGCCGCAATTTCAAGTAAATTCAGAGGAATGCATCTAAGTAATTACTTATTTAGTGGATTAATTACAATCGGCGTTCAAAAAGGATATAAAGATTTTAGAATAGATACTCATCCGGGAAATGAACGAATGAAAGGATTATCAGAAAAGTTTGGTTTTGAAAAACGTGGCATAATTTATGTTGATGAAAAAATTGAACCAATCAGATATGCTTATGAATTAAATTTATAGAGTGAAAAATAAGGTTGAAAAGTTTAGCGACTTTTCAACCTTATTGCGTCTAGTTGTTAAGAGCCCGACTTAGCTAACTAAGAGTGAGTGAACATTAGTTACTAACTCTGAAAATTCCCAGTTAAATCAGAGTCATGACATATTCCAAGGAGAATGTGTTCCAAGAATCTAACTCAAGGGATATAGAATCTTGGATTGGAAAATGGAACTAATATTATCAACTTTAAAGCTAGTTAAAGCCCATCTGTATTATAGCATGTTTGCTTTTGAAAATAATATTTTTTTCAACATTTCATTGAAAATATCTTGCAAAAAGTAAAAATGACGATATAAATATAGGACCAATTTTCTAATTTATGCAAATCAAACGTTTACTTGCACAAATTAGAAAATTGGTCCTATATCCAAAACCTACTTTACTAATTTTCTTAATCTCCAGAATAGAGGGATTGCTACAAGGGCACCAACTAATCCTTGGATGACATTCATAGGAACAGCTATGATACCAGTGGAGAACTTATAAAGAAGAGAATCAGAAACTAAATATCCTAAAACCATAAATAATACACCGGCAATTAAAGAAACAATAAGTGATTTAGCAGAAATTTTCTTATCTTCGGTTAATTTACCAACGATAAAGCCTTCTAATCCATGAACAATCAAAGAAAATACCATATATTGAGGATAACCAGAAATTAAATCTAACAAAAATCCACTAAGGCCGCCAACAACACCGCCTTTTTTAGAACCAAAAAGCCAAGCTGCTAGAAAAATACCAGTATCACAGAGATTGACATTTCCATGTGTCATAGGAATAGGTATCAAAAAAACACGAGCAATAGCGACATTAGCAGCCACAATAACTGCAAGTAGGGTAAGTTGGTGTGTATTAACTAAATTATTAGTTTTCATAATTTTCACCTTCGTTTTCAAGAATTAATAGTTGTAATAAACGAGATAGATTGATTCCATAGCGACGTTCGCGATGCGATGTAGCTGTTTCCATTAAAGCATTAAAGGTTAATTTAGTAGTCTTTTTGACAGCTTGATGGAAATCTTTTCCATGCCATAGAAAGCTTGTTAGTAAGGCTGAAAAAACATCGCCACTTCCATAAAAATGACCAGGCAATTGAGGATATGAACAAAACGTTACTTCTCCATCTTGCTCATAAACACAGCCGTGCTTATCTTCGAAAACAATATCAGTGATTACCACATTTCCGTTAGGATGAATTAGTTTTTTCATTGCTAACAGTAACTTGGATAAACTCTCATAGGAGTTGTCAAGTTCGGTTAATCCTGTTAAGAATTTAGCTTCGGTTAGATTAGGTGTGGTAACAGTCGCATGTTGCAACAATTCCTTTATTGTAGCAAGATGATTATCATCTAAACCGGGATAAAAAGCACCATCATCAGCAAATGCAGGATCGATAACTACTAAATCAAGTGAATGACTTTCAATAAAATGAAGTAATTCTTGTCCAACAACTTGATTATTAAAATAACCAATTAATATTCCAGAAAAATCAAGTTGTTCTTTTGACCAGTGATTGAAAGTAGATTTAATCCAGTTCTCTGTTGGTAAAATAGCGGGAGTACCAAATCCTTCAGATTGAGTTGATAAAACACTTGTAGGTAGCACCGCTACGGGAATGTTCTGACATTGAAGTATAGGGGTGGCAACTGTTAGAGAAAGATCCCCTACAGCAGACAGATCTTCTGCTACGAGAAGCTGTTTGTTTTCCATTATCGATCCCCCAATATAATATGTATTGTGTTTAATTATATTTTAATTTTAATTTAATTTCAAGTTGTAAAAAGTCTGCGAAAAGTTCAAATTAACTTTTAAGCAATAAAAAAAGAAAAATTTAGGGAGAATGTGATATATTGAACATGAATAATGATTATTAGTTAAGAAGGAGGGAAATTATGAAAGTTATAAAAAATAATATATTGGTTATAATTCTGATTTTGATGGTGCTGATATCAATCGCTGTATATGGTATTTTACCAACACATTTGCCTATACATTTTACCTTAACTGGAACTGTTGATGGTACAGCACCTAAATTGGAGGGTATCAGTTTTATGCCGGTTATGGAATTAATCTTGTGGCTGATAAGCAGTTTTGGGATTAAAGACATCAATCTAAAAAAGGTAATAGATGGTATAGGAATAATATTATTTCTAGCACAGTTAGCAATAATAGGTGTAGCTTTGAAACCTACAGCAAATATTAACATGATTAATGCAGTTGCTTTGTCATGTATGATCATCATCATAGCTTTAATGACGATTTGGTGGAAATCCCCTTACTCTAGTGAGGGGATGGATAGCCTAAGCCTAGGACTCGTAGAGTCCTATTTTTTATATGCATTATATTTTTGGTCGTTAATATATCTCTCAACAACATCTTTACTCATGTTACCTAGAGAGCCTAGATAATAGCTAGAAGACCATAAATGACCGCCCCAATATTGTTTTTGTCTAATTTCTGGATGTGTTTGTAAGAATAGGAATGCACTTCTGCCTTTTAGTGCTTTGATTACGTCTACTGCTGATTTTCTCGGTGGAAATGAAATAAGCATATGTACATGGTCTGGCATTACTTCCATTTTTTCAATGACTATTTCATTGTCGTCAGCTACTCTTTGTAGAATATCTTTCATTTCGTTAGATAACTTTTCATTTGTAAAAGTCTTATTTCTGTATTTTGTACACCAAATTAAGTGAAAATGTAAATTATACACATAACGCTTTGTGTATATTGCGTCTTTTATTTTATTAGTCATTGTATAGTCTCCTTTACCTTATAAAATTAATGATTTCTCTTGATACAAGCTAATACATTGATTATTATTATAGTATAAATTTAAAGGAGGTGAAATACAATGAAGAAGATGAGTGATTTAGAGTATCATTATGGATTGAAAATGCGCATTTATCCAAGCACTAACCAAAAGAAGATTATTAAAATCAATGGTAACATTGCTAGAACTGTTTATAATAAAATGGTTGCTATTGACCAAGAATTATATAAGTTGAAACAAGTTAAGTTACCTATTGATATTGTTAAGGAACGTATTAAAGAATTAAAAAGTCGTAAAAACGCTAGAAACTTGTCTAATCATTATCAGTACATGCAAGATAAGAATATTGATAGTTTAGCTAAAGCTAACGCTATTCAAAATTATCAAAAAGCGTGGAAGATGTTTAGAAAAGTACATTCATCTGGTACACCTAAGTTCCATAAAAAGAGTTACCGTTTGAGTTATCAAACTAATGCTCAATATGGTAAAGATGCTAAAATGGACGTTTATTCTGCTAGCGTAAAATTTCTTGATAAGAATCATATTAGTTTGCCTAAATTAGGTAGATTAAGAGTATCTGGTTCTCACCGTCGTATTATTGACAATAAAGATGATATTAGAATCGGTACTGTTACTATCTCTAAAGATACAGCTGATAGATATTTCGTATCAATGCAATTAGGCTCTGATACACCATTTGTAAAGAAATTAGCTAAAACTAATTCTCAAGTTGGTGTTGATTTGAATACAGAGAATTTTTTGACCGATAGTTTTGGTAAAGTGGTAGCTAATCCACGTTATTACCGTACTATTAAAGGTAAAATAGCTAAAGCTCAAAAAGTATTATCTAGAAGGCAAAGAAGAGCTAAAAAAGAAAAACGTTCTTTACGTGATAGTAAAAATTACCAAAAACAAAGAGTTTTAGTAGCTAAGCTCCATGACAGAGTGCGCAATCAACGTAATAACTTTTTGAATCATGTTACTACTGCACTTATCAATAACCACGATTTGGTGGTAGTAGAAAATTTGAGAAGTAAAAATATGCTCAAGAATCACGCTTTAGCTATGTCTATATCCGATGTAGGCTGGAGAATATTTCTACAGAAATTGGATTATAAAGCTAATTTGTATAACAGAACAGTTATATCAGTTAATCCTAAAAATACAACACAGACTTGTTATGCTTGTGGCTTTATAATGGGAACAAATGGAACTGATAAGTTGAATCTCAAGGATAGAGAATGGACTTGTCCTAATTGTCATGAACACCATATTAGAGATTGGAATGCAGCTAAAAATATTCTAGCTAAAGGATTAGACAAGTTAGAAAAACCAAAAAACTTAGCTAAAGCTAAGTAAAGGGTGCGTTTGGCAGCTCGCGCCACTCGTATATTATTGTATACAAAGTGCTGTGGTAAATTGATGTGTAAGACGTAAGTATCTTTTTTGGATATTTATGCTGTATTTTACCCACGGAAGAGTGTGTTAGTAGAGCCGAAAGGCTTGAACACTCACAAGCCCCATGTCTTTGGACTGGGGTGAGTTGACTGACAAGAAATAACAAAATTAATCGCTATATTGGCATTAGAACCACTAGAACTATAAGTAGCGATAAAATTTGGAAAAAGACCAATGCTTTTGCAAGTAACTTGTTATTGGCAGTAGGCGGTATTGGACTTATTTTAGCTGTATTTCTAAGTAACATGTCAGTTGTAATAATAATTGTATTACTATTAATGGCCGTGGTAGGGTCAATAGTATATTCTTACTATGTAAAATAAAAAAATCGAGAAGCAAAGTTCTCGATTTTTTTCGTTTAACGACTTACAGTTTCAGCATTATATTTTTTAGCATAAGCATCTTGCAAAATCTTTAAAGTCTTTCCATCTTTTCCACCAACAGGCTGACCATCAAGCTCGACTGCACGGATACCTAGACAAGCTGAAGAGCTAACAATAACTTCATCAGCATTTCTAAGATCATCCATAGTGAATGGTGCTTCAGAAGTAGGAATATTATTTTCTTTTGCTAGTTGCAAGAGATGTTTCAAAGTAATTCCTGGCAAGATTAAATTATCTCTAGGTGGGGAACAGAGAACACCATCTTTTAGAATTAAGATGTTAGAGTGTGCGCATTCTGTAACTCTGTCACCGCGATGGAAGACTACTTCTTGGCAATGACTCTCATTAGCCTTTTGACTTGCAATAACGTTTGGAAGTAAATTTAAAGTCTTAATATTGCAATGTAAGAAGCGGGTGTCTTCGCGAGATATAAGTTTATATTCAGTATCAAATGGAACTAAACCATAAGGAGCAGTAAAAATTAATAAATTAGGTTGGCTATCTTCTGGGAAAATATGGTTACGTAAACCAGAACCACGTGAAGTTTGCCAATAAAGGATACCAGTATCAACTTCGTTAGCATCAATAACAGCGTAAAGCTTTTCTTTAAGTTCATCGCGGTTTAAAGGAAAGTCGATCTCTAGTAGGCGACAACTATTATAAAAACGATCAAGATGATCTTCTAATGCAAATGCAACATTGTTCTTAAATGTAGTTGCATCGTAGCAACCATCACCAAAATAAAGTGCACGATCAGTAGCAGGCACCTTAAGTTCATTTAAATCAGCGATAGTACCATTGTAGTATCCAACTTGCTTCATAAAAATCACTCCAATTCTAAATATGATCTAGTAGCAACATCGTTACAACAATTTTAAGATCTAAATAGCAACGTTGTCAATTTATATTAATAAAAAAACCAGAAGCTTAACTTCTGATTTTTTAAATTCTACCAAATATTTACACGTTTTTCAGGAGCGAGATACATCTTGTCATCTGATGTAATCCCAAATGTTGTATAAAAATCAGCTAGGTTCTTAGGTTGAACATTAGCACGTAATACGTGAGGAGCATGAACATCAATTGATAATAATAATTTTTGACGTTCAATTGAAGATTTCATTCTCCAAATACGAGCCCAGTTAATGAAGAAGGATTTTAGATCAACATCTGGTTCACTCTTAGCAGCTTCTAATGCACAACTTAGACCACCAGCATCAGCGATATTTTCTGAAACTACAAGCTTTCCGTTAACTTTACCTGCTTCAGTTTCTAGACCATCAAATTCAGCAATCATATCTTGAGCAAGTCCTTGGAAATGTTTCAAATCTTCATCAGTCCACCAATTGTGTAAATTACCAAACTCATCAAACTGAGCACCATTGTTGTCAAATGCGTGTGAAATTTCATGAGCAATTACTGCACCAATTCCACCAAAGTTTTCACTTGAAGATTGATCTAAGCTATAAAATGGTGCTTGAAGAATAGCTGCTGGGAAAACAATGATATTAAATGAAGGATTATAATAAGCATTTACCATGTGAGCTGGCATTTCCCAACGACTTCTATCAACATCTTTACCCCAATGACCATAATGTTCCTTAAGGCTAATTTGAGTAAAGTTTAAGTCATTAGTAACTAAATCTGCATCTTCATCGACAATAAACTTAGTGTAAAGTGGATCTAACTTATCAGGATAACCTACATTTATTCCCAAAGTATTAAGCTTAACAATAGCTTTTTGGCGAGTATCATCACTCAACCAATCATTGGAAGCAAGGCGATTTTTATAAACATTAATCATCTTTTCTACCATATGATGAACATCAGCCTTAGCTTTAGCACCAAAATATTTATGTGCATAATATAATCCAACTACTTGACTAAATTGACCAGTAGCAAGGTAAAAGGCAGCTTTTTGGGCTTTCATAGCTTCTTTAGAACCAGACAAAGCACGAGAATATGTGCCAGCTAGAACACGAGTATCATCATCCAATAAGGTACTTACACTGATGAGAGTTTTTACTAAAAGCCAACTCTTGAAGTTTTCGAAAGTATCAGGATTAATCAAAGTTTCTAATGCTTCATAATATTTAGGTTCATCCACAATGACTTGATCAGGAGTTTGACCGATCAATTTCTTAGCAAAAGCTCCTAAATCTACACTCTTACTAAATGCTGTATAATCTTCAAAACTGTACTTATTATAGGATTTAGCATAATCAGCACGTTCGGTACTATCTTTTTGAACAGGAGCAAGTGACTTATCAAAAGCAAGCGCCTTTTCTAAAGTTGCTTGTGCAAAGTCATTGTCATAGCCAGCACGCTCAAATAGAGCAAGTACCATTTGACGATAGACACTGAGTAATGCTTCAGCTTGAGGATGATTTTCTTCATAGTAGGTTTTATCTGGCAAAATTAAGCTAGGCACAGACGCATACAAGGCATAGTGCTGAGTATCTTTCATATCAGGTTCAACATATAATGGAAAAGGATTAGGTAATCCCATCATAGTTAAATCATAGAGTTTTTCTTGCCAATCATTGATGTCTTTTAATGAAGTAATCTTATCAAAGTATTGTTTGGCAGGTTTAAATCCATCAGCATTACGCTTTTCAAAATTGGAAACGAGACGATAATATTTAATGAATTCATTTAAGTATTTATCATCAGATATTGCTTCACCTGTCATAAAATTGGCGAAATCTTCCATTAAAGTTTTTTCAATATCATCGGCTAAATCATAAAAACCACCTGTAGCAGCCTTATCAGCTGGAATTTTAGCAGTCTTTAACCAGTCGCCGTTGACAGCCATATATAAGTCATCTTTTATTAATTCGTTATTAACCATGAATCCATCTCCTTAGAGTATTTAATCTTATTTTAATGTAATCTGTAATTTTTTTAAAGCATAAGGCAATGTTGGTTAAAAAAATAGCCTGAAAATTACAATAGAATTTCCAGACTATAAAAATATCGAATTAAGATAATGCAAATATTCGATCTGCTTTTCTTTCTAAAGCAACGACAACGATGCCGGCTAAGACTAAATTGAATAGGAAACTACCACCATTAACAAATAAGGAGTAAAGTACAGGACTCATACCTTTTGGTGCATAGGATCCCCAGAAAATAATGCCAGCAATGAAGTGGCAGAAATATTTAGCGAAAACTGCGATAAAAACAGCTATCAAACTACGACTGAAAACTACATGCCAATCATTATTGTGCAAAGCTTGTTTAATTTGATTGGAATAAATTCCAGCTAAACCAACAACCATGTTAGCTACAGGGTATTCCAAAATTCCTTGAGTAACTGTAAGAATAGAAGCACGACCAATTAAAATTGGAAGTAATCCCCAAAGTAATCCAGACAAAAGACCAGCTTTTAGACCACGGCGAATACTAAAAATTACGATTGGAATAATTCCCAAAGAAATATCGAACCATTCAACCGTTGGTACAACAGCACTTAGTACAGTGGCAATCGCAGCCATCAAAGCGCCTTCTAATAAAATTAATAGTTTTTCTTTGTACATAAAAAAGTCCCTCCTTGTGTGAACTCGATTAGAGCCAACACAAAGACGGTATGAATATCAGATTTATTTGTAGTTATATCTGATTTACTACACATTCCTACGCTCGCATTAACGAACAGGTTCAAAGGGTCTGAATAACTTCACTCTCAGCCAAAAAGGCTCCCCTTGTGCTAGTCAATCTATCTTCACATAATATTGTACAAGGCACATTATAAATGAAAAGGTATTCAATTTCAAGGGTGACGCTTACTGAAATCATTTGTGAAATAAAAGATATGAAAGCTCGTTTTTTTCCTGTATACTGAAAAAGAACTGTTTTAATGAGTGTACAAAACAGAGAGGATTGGATGAATTTTGAAAAAGACAGAACTCAAGTTGGAGAGTGGACTGGTTAAGGCTTTGGAAAATGAATCATTTAACCAGTTGACAGTCGCGGAATTGGTAGCTGCCGCCGGTATTAGTCGTAGATCGTTTTATATATACTATAAAGATAAGTATGAATTTTTGTATGATGTTAGAAGTAGGATTTTAAAAGGTATTAAACAGGCGATGGAAGCCGATAGAAAAGTCATTGAACAGTTTGAAGTTCGCAGATTGCAGACAGATGAAGAAAAGTATTTATCAACACATGATGAATTTTATAAATTAGCCGTTTTTATTAATGAAAATAGTGATATGGTGCGTACTTTATTTTCAAGAAATGCAACAATAGATTTTTATCATGATTTTATGGATTTATTAAAAGAAGAAATAACTATTCGTAATTCTTTTCATAAAATAACGTATGGGACAATGATACCTACCAGATATGCAGAGGGGATATTTGCAGGTGAAATCATAAGTACGATTAGAATTTGGGTATCAAACCATAATAAAGAATCAATGGAAAGTATCGATGAATTCCTTGATATTTTAGGGAAAATCCAAATTATTTCTCCATATCATTTATTTAGACCAATAAAGGAATAGTATACTATTTGTGCAAAATTATATAGTTTAAAATAAGTTTTCATGATATAATTATTTGTGCAATTTATGGCAAAAAAATATAATAGTAGTTTGATAAAAATTGTGGAAGGGGGAAGATTTTGATGCAATACACGGGAGAAACTATTGATTCTGCCATAAGTAAAGGATTGCAAGATTTGAGTGTAGATAGAGAAAATGTAGAGATTGAAGTCATCTCTCATGGTCGCAAAGGATTCCTGGGGTTAGGAAAAAAGCCAGCAGTTATAGAATTGACTGTAAACTCAAGTGTGCAAACTGAAAGTGATACTAAACCTCAATTAGAGATTGTATCTGAGGATCAAGTAGATAGAGAATCAGAAACTTTAGATAACGAGGATAGTAAAAACATTGAAATAAATAGTGAGAAAGTAGAAGAAGAAAATCAAAATAATTTAGATGTGGTTATTCAAAATTTAGGTTACTATCTAGCTGATATAACTAAGCAGATGGGAATAGAGGCTGTTATAGATGTTAGCCAAGGAAAAAGGGTAGTTTACTATAATTTTGATACTGAACTAGAAGGTTTATTAATAGGAAAACATGGTAGAACGTTAAATTCCTTACAACTACTAGCGCAAGATTACTTCGATAAGCATAAAAATAATAATCGAAGAATTCGTATTATGTTAAATGTAGCTGATTATCGTGAGCGAAGAGAAGAAACCTTGAACAATTTAGCTCAGAAAAAAGCACATGAAGCTATAATTTCTAGAAGTCAAATTAGTTTAGAGCCAATGCCAGCGTTTGAAAGAAAAATTATTCATTCATCCTTAGCTAAAGATGAGCATGTTAAAACTTTTTCGCGAGGTTCAGAGCCTTATCGTTATGTAATTATTGCACCAGCAAAAGCTAAATTTTAATATAATAATTAAAAAGAAAGAAGTGACGGTAATATGTTAGAACATAAGCCAAATAAATTAGAAAATGAATTATGTTTTGCTGTTTACACAGCTCAAAAATTCTATAATCGTTTTTATACAGAATCATTGAAAGAATTTAAGTTAACTTACCCACAATACATCACATTATTGGTATTATGGGAAGAACAACGCCCAATGATGATCAAAGAATTAGGTGAACGTTTAGGCCTAGATACAGGTACTTTGACACCATTATTGAAACGTATGGAAAAAAATGGTTGGGTAACTCGTGAACGTACAGGTGAAGATGGACGTAAGGTATTTGTTTCCTTAACAGACTACTCAGTTAAAATGGAAGCAGAAATTAAATCACACGTACAAGATTGTTTTGAAAATATTGATATGACACAAGCAGAATATAAGAAGAACGTTGAGCTTGTTAAAGAAATTGGGGACAAGATTTACGATAATAACCGTGAATTAGAAGAACGCCAAAGAAGAAGATTACGTTCATAATTGAAGATGTTAAAAGGCTATGTAGCTTACCAATGTTAAGCTGCATAGCCTTTTAAATTACCATACGAATGAGAGCTAATGAGATAATCCCCACAATAACTGTGACCAAAAGATTTTTAGAAATAATAGCACTGATTAAGGTTGGCAAAGATGCCAGAAGATTTTCCCAGTTAATGTTAGGAAGATGTCCCAAGTGTTGAGTGAAAAGTTGACTAAACCACAAGGCAGACATAATAACAATTGGAACGAAGCTCAGATATTCAATAACAATTGCTGGTAAAGAGAATTTCTTAAGTAAAATAAATGGCAGTACTTTTGAAAGCCACATTGCAAATCCACAACCAATGATTGTGAGTAAGACATAATTAAAAGAGGACATGTTTCAACACCATCCCTACTGCACACCCTAATAATGTGACAATAATAATTAAAAGATTGCTAGGTATAAAAATAAGTCCTAAATAAACAAGGATAAAGGTAGCAACTACTACTAAAAGCTGTAGACTTAATTTTAATGACTTATCAGAAATCATTTGTAGGTATAACAAACCTATAAACATAGCTACCAAGGCAAAATCGATTCCTAGATTAGTGGGATTTTCGATAAAATTTCCCACTAAAGCACCTAAAACTGAAGAGAAAAACCAGACGAAGTATGCGAACCAATTGGCTGTGTCAAACCAAGCAAAATTGAGTTTATTATTTGTATAGTTGAGTTTATTCATTGCCAAAGCAAAGCTTTCATCTGTTAACAAGGATCCAATTAGGATATTATGTAACATACTATCGTTTTTGAAGTATTTAGCAGTTACTAAACTCATTAAAATCATACGTGAATTAACGAGAAAAGCAGCTGTAATGATGGAAATAATAGGACTATGTACTAACAGCATACTTACGATAATAAATTGTGCAGATCCTCCGTAGGCAATCAAGCTCATAAGACCAGCTTGCAAAGCCGACAAACCAGCGGCTTTACTAACAATCCCAAAAGCAATTCCAATACCAATATAGCCGAATGCAGTAGGAAGCACTTCTTTAATTGCTGTTTTACGATTAAGTTCAGCATTCATAAATAACACCTTCTTAAAAAAATATATAAAAAACTACCAGTAACATGATAATACTGGTAGTGAAAAGAGTTTAGATAACTGGGCGATTAGCTAATTTAGGCATCAATTCATTGAAATCATAATTTGCTAAATCAGATAATTCACCTTTGCTTGCGTCAAAGTAAGCTGTAAGAGCTTGAGAAATCATGAGATTTAATTCCTTTTCAGCATCGAATTGAACTACAATGACAGGTGTATTAGTACCAAAAGCAAGGCCAATTTCAAAAGCTGTACCAGAATCAGCTTCGTTATCACTTTCTTCTTTCTTATAATCAATAATTGCAACTACAGCATCAGCCGTGTAAATATTATTGATATCAAGAGTAAAAGTAGCTTTTTGCCATTCTAGTGATCCAAATTCAGCATGTTCATATGAATGTTCTTCAGGTACAAAAATACTAGATACAGTCTTATTAGTTTCAAGAGCTTCTTTTACTTGATTGATACGTTCGTGTTGGCCGTCACTGAAAAATGGAGCCGCAAGATAAATTTTTGCCATTACAATTCTCCTTAAATATGTATATTAATTAATGATGATACAACATATGGTACCTTAATATTATTTTAAATACAAGATACCGAAAAATAATTCTTTATTTTTTAGATCAAGATGTGTATTATTATATAGGATAGTCTGGTTTATACCAGAACTTTATTGAAATGCTGCTGCGTGTAGCATATTTTTTTGCTCGCAATTATGGATATTATTTAGAAAAGAAAGGATGCTTCAATCATTTTGATTACATTATCGGGTATTATTGGCTCTGGCAAGTCAAGTTTAACAGAAATTTTAGCGAAAGAATTAGGGACTAAGGCATATTACGAACCAGTAAAGGATAACCCTGTATTACCAATTTTTTATAAGGGAAATGAAATTGCTGCTAAAAAGCGTGCTGAAGGGGATAAGGAAGCAACTAATCCATATGCTTACTTGTTACAAACATTCTTTTTAAATCGTCGTTTTGCGATGATAAAGAAAGCTATGCAAGATGATAACAACATTTTGGATCGTTCAATTTATGAAGATGAAATCTTTATGCGTATGAACACTGAAATGGGAAACGCAACTCAAGTAGAATATGATATCTATAAGAGTTTATTGCACAACATGATGGAAGAATTACCACTTGCTTCACATAAAAAATCACCTGACTTGATGATCACAATCAAAGTTTCATATGAAACAATGATTAAGAGAATTGAAAAACGTGGTCGTGATTATGAATTAATTGAAAAAGATCCTTCCTTGGTAGATTACTATCAAAGACTATTGAAGCATTACGATATCTGGATGAAGGAATATGATGCTTCACCACTTTTGATCATTGACGGTGATAAATACGACTTTATGGAAAGTAAGGAAGATCGTGTTCAAGTTCTAGAAACTGTAGAAAATAAATTGTTAGAGCTAGGTAATATTAGTGAAGAACAATTTGAACATTTAAGAAAGAAACATCAAGCATTTTTGAATTAAGAAAACTAGGAATCGGGCTTTAGGTCCGATTTTTTTTATATTATTAAAATCCATTAAATATTGATACATTTTTATTAAAATGTCGAATCTCTCTTTTAGTGACGACAAAAAAGTTTATAATATATATTGAAAACGTTTTTAAATAGTTTTGTGAGGTGATCTTTATGTTGAAGAAAAAAGCTATAATGATAGGTGCTGGTCTAGCAAATATGGCTGGTGCAGTTTATTTGATTCAAGAAGGAAATTGGAATGGTAAAGATATTACTTTCTATGCTTTAGATACACATGGTGCTAATGACGGATCTACTGCTTCTGAAGCTGCTGAAGAATATTGGAATAAAAATCATCCAATGGAAAATACAAAGGGATTTATTGCTCGTGGTGGACGTATGTTAAACTATCGTACATACGTTGATTTGATGGATTTATTGGACAGAATTCCTTCAGTTACAGAACCAGGCATGACGGCTGCTGAAGATACACGTGATTTTGATAGTAAACATCGTACCTATGATAAGGCTCGTTTGCTTCAAGGAGGCAAGGGAATCGTTGATGGTCACAAGCTTGGTTTAAATAACCTAGATAGAATATTACTTTCACGTTTAGTGATGATGCCTGATAATCAAGAAGAAAAATTAGATAATGTGACAATTGCAGAATATTTTGAAGATTCACCACATATTTTCCAAACTAATTTCTGGTACATGTGGGAAACAACTTTTGCATTTAGAACACAATCATCAGCTCAAGAATTAAGACGTTACATGCATCAGATGATTTATGAATTTACTCAAATTGAACATTTAGTAGGGGTAAATCGTACACGTTACAACCAATATGAAAGTATTATGTTACCACTAATTAAGTATCTTGAAGGACAAGGATGTAATTTTGTTATGAACAGACGAGTTACAGATTTTGAATTTAAAGATACACCAATGCAAGATGAAATTACTGTAACTGGTTTAGAAATGGAAAACATCGAACAAGGCACAGTAGAACACGTAACTGTAGATGATGAAACAGTTGTCTTCTTTACTAACGGATCTATCACAGATTCTGCAACTTTAGGTGATTTCAACACGCCAGCTCCTGAAAATATGGATTATGGGGCAGCTTCATCATTATGGAAGAAAGCATGCGAAAGATTTTATAACCTGGGAAATCCTGATAAATTCTTCAATGATAGAGATGCATCAGAATGGGTAAGTTTTACTTTAACAACTAAGAATCATATTTTATTAAATGAAATCACTAGAATTACAACACAAGTTCCAGGAAATGCTTTAAATTCATTCATTTCAACTGAACCTATTACACCATTAGGACATAAAGATGTTAATATGTCGATTGTTGTACATCATCAACCACACTTTACAACACAAAAAGCTAATGAATCTGTAATTTGGGGATACTTCTTATATCCACGTCGTCGAGGAGAATTTGTTGATAAACAATATATCAAGATGACAGGTAAAGAAATGTTGCAAGAATTGATAGGACAATTATCTAAAGTAGATCCTGGTCCACACAATATCATGGACTTAGAAGATGAAATTATGGACAGTGTTATCAATTGTATCCCAGTATACATGCCATATGCTTCAGCATTATTTAACAATCGTGCTAAGAGTGATCGTCCAGAAGTAATTCCAAAGCATTCTACAAACTTAGCATTTACTGGAGAATTTGTAGAACAACCATATCAAATGGTATTTACTGAACAAAGTGCAGTTCGTTCAGGTGAAGTTGCTGCATTCCATTTTGCAGGAGTGTCAGAGGCTAAACTAGTTAAGAATCCACGCTTTGATAAAGATCCAAGAGTATTGCTTAGAGCAACGAAGAGAATGTTTGAATAGAGATAAAGAAAGAGTGCTAGAGAATTGAAATTTTCTCAGCACTCTTTTTAAATATCATCTTCACTGATATGTTCTTTGACTTGTTTAAAAATCATAATAATATGTTTATCTGCTAAACTATATAAAATTCTTTGACCATCACGTCGACCAGATACAAGACCTGTTTGACGTAACAGTTTAAGTTGATGAGAGATAGCAGATTGTGAAACTCCAATTTTAGAAGTGATTTCTGAGACTGAAAGTTCACGTTCATATAATAGATACAAAATTTTGTAGCGAGTATAGTCTCCAAATGCTTTGAATATTTGGACACTACGTTGTGTTTCTTCTTCTGAAGGTAATTTTGCAAAATGTTCTTTCATATAGTTCACCAAAACTAATTCTACCATTACTAGCAAAAAAAGACACGCAAAAAAGTTATAAGCTGGATTGATAGGAAAATGAAAACGTGTTATACTCTAGATGTAAATATATGAGCATATATTCATATTTTAGAAAGTAGGTGTTTATTATGAGCTTAATAAAAAGAATGTCACCAGATGAGAAAAAAGAAAGTGGAGTAATTATACTTTGCTTAATGTTTTTGATTCTCACTCATTTTATACCGAAAAATATAACGATAGTTCTGTACATAGTAACTTATATTATTTCAGCTTATCCAATTTTAAAAGAAGCGATAGAAAATATACTTCATGGTAAGTGGTTTGACGAGAATTTTCTGATGTCGGTAGCTACAGTTGGAGCCTTAGCAATTGGACAATTCTCTGAAGCTATTGCAGTTATGTTATTTTATCGTGTAGGTGAAATATTTGAAGATTTAGCGATAGAAAATTCTAAAAAATCAATAACTAACTTACTAGATATTCGACCTGAATATGCTAATTTAGAATTGAATGGTAAATTACAGCAAGTTAAGCCAGAGTTATTAAACAAGGGTGACATAATCATTGTTAATCCAGGAGAGAAAATAGCGGTTGATGGAGTTGTTGAATCTGGAGAGGCATATTTAAATACTGCAGCTCTAACTGGTGAAACCAAACCCTTGTTAGTTACTAAGGATAGTCAGGTTTTAAGTGGAATGATTGTTGAAAATAGTGCCCTTAGGATAAGAGTAAGTAAAGAGTATAAAGATTCTACCGTAGTAAAGATTTTAGAATTAGTACAAAATGCTAGTGAAAAAAAGACAAAGACAGAGAATTTTATTACTAAATTTTCTCAGATATATACTCCAGTAATAGTAATATCTGCGATCATGTTAGCTAGCATCCCACCATTATTTTTAGGACAAGAATTCCAAGTATGGCTATATCGAGCTTTGATTTTTCTAGTTATTTCCTGCCCGTGTGCTTTAGTTATCTCAATACCATTAAGTTATTTTGGTGGAATTGGTGCAAGCTCTAGGGCTGGTATCTTAGTTAAAGGAAGCAATTACCTAGAGGCGCTTAGTCAAGCTAAAGCTGTTATTTTCGATAAGACAGGGACTTTAACTAGAGGTGAATTTTTTGTAACTCAAATTATACCTGCAAATGGAGTAAGCAAGAAAGAAATCGTAAAATTAGCTGCAATCGCTGAATCATCTTCTCCACACCCAATTGCCCGTTCGATTGTTAAAAATTACCCGGGAAATATTGCGCGAGTAAGCAATGTTGAAGAACTAGTAGGCCTAGGTGTTAGAGCTGAATATCAAGGTGATACTATTAGTGTAGGTAATATGAAGCTGATGAATAAGCTTCATATTGACGGAGTATCAACAATAGAAGATACTACAGGAACTGTCGTCTATGTAGCTCTAAATAATGAATATTTTGGTGCAATAGAAGTCTCAGATATGATAAAGACTGATGCTAAAGTAGCTATTCAAGGTCTTAAGAATGTAGGAATAGACAATGTTACCCTGCTTACAGGGGATAAAAAGATTGTTGGGGAAAGTGTAGCTGAAAAATTAGCTATCCCTAATGTAAAGACCGAATTATTACCACAAGATAAAGTAACAGAAGTTGAGAAAATCAAATCTGAGATAGGTGATAAAGGTAAAGTGATCTTTGTAGGTGATGGCTTAAATGATACTCCAGTTTTAGCTAGTGCCGATGTAGGCGTTGCAATGGGGGCATTAGGTTCAGATGCGGCAGTTGAAGTAGCAGATGTTGTTTTGATGAAAGATAATCCAACTGCTGTTACCAAAGCAATAAAAATTGCTAGAAAGACAAAGGTAATCGTATGGGAAAATATTATCTTTGCTTTAGTAGTAAAAGCAATTTTCCTTTTGATAGGTGCACTAGGAATAGCGACAATGTGGGAGGCTGTATTTGCTGATGTAGGGGTAACTTTCATAGCTATTTTAAATGCTTTACGTTTATTGAAGATAAAGGAAGAAAATGAAAAAATAAATAAGTATCCACACTCTAAAACAGAAAAGTATAAAGTAGAAGTTAATGAAGCATAAAAAAGCGTTGAGAGTTTTTCTCAACGCTTTTGATATATATATAACGACTAATAATTAGTCGATTAACTTGAATTGTTCAGCTTCGTCTAAGAATTCTTTATCACCAGCTGGAGCTTCGATAGAACCGAATGGCATTTGTGCACGTAATGTCCATTCTGCTGGAAGATCAAATTCTTTCTTGATATCAGCATCAATTAGTGGGTTATAGTGTTGTAAGCTAGCACCAATACCTTGTTCTGCTAAAGCAGTCCATACAGCTTGTTGAGCACCACCAATACCTTGTTCTGCCCATGTTGCGAAGTTATCAGCATATAATGGGAATGCTTCTTCTAATTCATGAACTTTAGGTGTGTTTGTAAAGTAAAGGATTGTACCAAAACCTGCACGGAAGCTAGCGATTTTTACCTGAGTATTCTTGAATGCTTCGTCATCGTCAACAACTTTACGTAAGTTAGCTTCAACGATGTCCCATACTTTATTTGATTTTTCACCAAATAATACAACAGCTCTTACTGTTTGGCTGTGGAAAGCTGTAGGAGATTGTTGAATAGTTGTTTTTACTAAGTTAAAGATGTCATTTTTATCAGCAGTAACATTTTCACCAATAGCGTAAATTGAGCGACGTTTTTTTTGTAATTCGTTAAATTTTGATTCCATTATTAATTACCTCTTTTTCAATTATGTTGTATTCAATAAGTACATATATAATATAACAGATTACAAAAAGTAAGTAAAGAGAGAATGCTAATTTTTTGTAATTAAAATTATTGATTTATTTTTTGTAAATCTTAAAAATTTATTCAATAAAAGTTCACAAAATCTTCAAAAATAAAAAGTAATATAAGTGAGTACTCAGTTTAGAGTATGTTTTTTGAAAGCATAGTTCCCAGCTGATGAACTGGGAATAACCCTTAAATATATTTCCTTTTTCTCCGCAGTTTCCCTAGCTGTGGAGTTTTTTTATGCTTTAAATAATCTAAAAAGTATTGTAAAATTTATTTAGAATATGTGTTCGGAGGGTTAAAATGGCAAGAAAAAAGAAAAATAAATCAAATAAATTTATGAGATGGTTAGCTACCGTTGCTGTAGGGGTTGCTTTAGCAGCAGTAGGGGTTAATACAAATCATATTAGTACACCATTTAATAATGAGGTTGCAAGTAGTAGTACATATAACAAAAAGGATTACACTCCTACTGAGGAACAAGCAAGTGTAGTATTAACAGATAATGTACGCCAACAATTAGGTGGTAATTTAAGCTTTAATGGGGCAGGAGCTTTCATTGTAAATAATAATAAGACTAACTTAAATACAAAAGTTTCTAGTGCACCATATGCTGTTAATGAGGTTGATTCATTGAATCGACCAACTGTTGCGAATGCTTGGCTAAATAGAACTAGTCGTCAATATAAAAATCGCCAAGCTACAGGAAATGGACGTACAAGTTGGAAGCCACAAGGATTTAGGCAGGTACAAAATTTGCCTGGTAGATTCAAGCATGCTTATGATAGAGGACATTTATTAGCATATGCGCTTGTGGGAAATGTTAGAGGGTTTGATGCTTCTGAATCTAATGAAAAGAATATAGCTACTCAAACTGCATGGGCTAATGAATCAGCTTCTAAAGACTCTACTGGACAAAATTACTACGAAGGATTGGTAAGAAAAGCTTTAGATAGAAACAAGCAGGTTCGTTATCGTGTGACAGATGTCTATGATGGTAATAATCTAGTGCCAGCAGGAGCACATTTGGAAGCTAAATCATCAGATGGTTCGCTAGAATTTAATGTATTTGTGCCTAATGTACAAACTAACATAAATATTAATTATGCTACAGGACAAGCTACTAGAAAATAAAAAAATGGTAAATCGATTTTTGATTTACCATTTTTATTTTTTGAAAAATTTAAATTAATTAACACCTGAAATAACAAAAAATTTAATAATAGAAATAAAGACCAAAAATAATTGTAGAATAAAGTCTATTTTATTGAAAATATTTTTGTCTGAAGTTGATTCATAAAAATGAAAATGGAACATCAACATAACCAATGAAGCAAACGCCAGGCCACCTAAATGGATTAGGTTGGAATCGATAATTGTCCAAATAAACAACAAAATTGTAACTACAAAGACAACGATTTTTGGAGTAGTAGTTGGATAATAAGAATTTTTCATGATAAATCAACCTCCCTGAATATAAGCTCCAACCATAGTATAACACGCTTTCAGTAAGAAAATTAAATGAGAGCTGTTATATTGGAGTTAAAAAAACCGAAAAATGTGTTGACAAATAATTACAGTATGATTAGAATACAAAGCATAGAGATTAAATATAAAAGAACGCAATGAGAAAGAAGAGTAATTTGTTTGCCCTTTAAGCGAGCTTCGTTTGGTGAGAGGAAGTAAGACAGTAAGCAGATGAAAATCACTTTCGAGTGTTGTACCGAAATCCTAGTGAGAGTAAGGTGCATTGGGAACACCCATTACAGTGTTAGCGTATCGCCTAGACGTAGGCCGTACGTGAAAGGTAGCTGCAGCGATGTAGCTATAAATGCAGGGTGGTACCACGCGATAGGCGTCCTTGAATCGAGTAGTCGATTTAGGGGCGTCTATTTTTTTATTGCGTGCAAACTGAGAGTAACCAATCCGGAAGGTGCTTAATTAGTTGCTATATTTTTTCTAATAAATGAGAATTTGATGAGGGTATGATTTTATGGAGAAATTAGTAGAAAGAAAATTAACTAAAAAAGATTATTTTGTCGTTAGTTCGTTGCTATTTGCATTATTTTTCGGAGCTGGGAACTTAATTTTCCCACTACATTTAGGACAATTGGCAGGTCATAATTGGTTTCCTGCTACACTAGGATTTTTAGTAACAGGTGTTTTGTTACCATTGCTATCAGTTCTAGCTATCGCAATCACACGTTCTAAAGGTGTTTATGATGTAGGTTTACCACTAGGCCCAACTTTTGCTTTAGTATTTATGGTATTAATTCATGCTACAATCGGACCATTATTTGGTACTCCAAGAACAGCTACTGTTTCATTTACGGTTGGTTTGGCACCATTAGTTCCACAACAATATCAACAAGTAGCATTATTTGGTTTCTCTGCATTATTCTTTTTAGCAGCATTTTTATTATCATATAAAGAAAATAACATCGCATCTAATGTAGGTAAGGTTTTAAATCCAGTATTTTTGGTATTATTATTCTTAGTATTCTTGGTATCATTCTTAAAACCAATGGGTAGTGTTTCTCAAGCAGCACCTACTGCACAATATCTACATGGTGCATTTACTAATGGATTTTTAGAAGGTTATAACACAATGGATGCTTTGGCAGGTTTAGCTTTTGGTGTTACTGTTGTTACAGCCGTTCGTGCAATGGGTAAAAAACGTGAAAAGAGTGTTGCTGCCGTTACTGCTAAAGCTGGTTTCTTCTCAATGAGTGCAGTTGCAGTAATCTACTTACTTCTAATTGTTGTAGGCGCAATGTCATTAGGTAGATTTAAATTATCCGCTGATGGTGGTGTAGCATTTTCTCAAATCGTTAATGCTTATGCAGGTACATTTGGTCAAGCTGTATTGGCTACATTGATCACAGTTACATGTTTAACAACAGCGGTAGGTTTGGTTGCAGCTTTTGCTCAAGATTTCCATGCACATTTTCCAAAGGTTAGTTATCACACATGGTTGGCATTATCATGCTTAGCATCATTCTTAACAGCTAACTTTGGATTAGAACAAATCATCGCTTGGTCAACTCCAATGTTAATGTTCTTATATCCATTATCAATGGTATTGATCTTATTATCTGTATTTTCACCTTTATTCAAGCGTGATGGTGCAGTATACTTCATGGTAGTTCTATTTACTGTAGTTCCAGCATTCTTTGATATGGTAGTTGCATTCCCAGCAGTTGTTAGTCAAAGCGCATTTGGTAAAGCAGTTGTAGCATTTAGATTGCATTACTTACCATTAGCTAGCATCGGATTATCATGGGTAGTTCCAGCATTAGTTGGATTAGTATTAGGATTAGGAGTTTACTTCTATAAGAAAGCTAGAGTATCTGTAGGAGTAACTGAAAAAGAATAGGTTATAAATGTTAAAATATCGAAGTGCGTGTAGTGTATGCTATACGCACTTTTTACGTTGTCTAGAATTATATTGGGAATTTTGTTATTATTTTATATAAAAGATATTTGGTTTTATTTGAATTTGTTTAGATGAGGTGGCAAATAGTGAGTTATATATTACAAAAGAAAATTGCTAATACTTTTCGTGAACAGATAATGAAAAAAGGTTTTAATCATGTTTCAGTAAGTTCCTTAATGAGAATATTAGATATCAGACGTCAAACTTTTTACGATAGCTTTCAAGACAAATATGATTTGTTAGAGTGGCAATTAAATGACATTTTAGAAGAAACGATTGATAATAATATTGACTACCTTCATTGGAAGGAAATCTTAAAGTTGTTCATTTACGAAATAGATGCTCATAAACGCTACTACTATGAATGCTTGACGGTACAAACCGAGATTAATGTAGCAGATATTTTTGCGACACATTTGGTAGTATTATTAGCTCATGTGCTAGAAAGACAGGAACTTATCTCAAATAAAAAAGCACAGGATAATATGTGGATCCTATGCTTAGGTATATCTACAACTATAATTCATAATGTTACGACACCCAATCCAGTAGATTATGAGTTAATTGTAAAACAAGCAATTAATGCAATTGAATATTCTTTTGAGAGTTAATTACCAAGCTGGAACATTAACGGGAGCTTGTAAGGCATGAAGCCAATCAGCATCTTCAACTTTTAATAATGATAGAGAAATCCCGTTAATTCCATAAGATGAAAGAAAAGTCCCGACCTTATCGAATGCAATATTGATATTATCTAAAGACAATAAAGAACAAACATCATTATTAAAAATCAAATTTTCAATAGGTGTAGTCCCACCTAGAGAATTGATTAGAACAACAAATGTATCATCTTTATACCATTGGAAATTTAAGCGCAATTTGGCTATCAACTCTCTAGCAAGTAATTCAGAAGACTTAAATTCTTCTTTGCGATAGCCGGGTTCACCATGGATACCAATTCCGTAATATATCTCATTATCTTTTAGGTTAAAATTATCTCCAGAAAAAGCCACACCAATAGTTTTTAGTTTCTCTGTTAAATGTTGGCCAACCATTTCAAGAGTATCAATATTAGCTCCTTTTTGGGCATAGTAGCCGAGAATTTTATGAATTAGGACAGTTCCAGCTACGCCACGCCGTCTTTTTTCAAAAGATGAATCTACCGAAATATCATCTCTAACAATAACCATTCCAATTTGCCAATCTTCATCTTCTAAAGTTACTTTAGCTTGAGTGAAAGCAGCAACATCTTTGGGAAAGTTTTTAACAATATAAAAAGCTTTTTTAAGTTTAGTTGTTTTTTTAGTAACTGTAATTATTTCTTCTGGAGTAGGTGGTTCAAATAATTCTCCAGTAATTGAAGCGCTTAGCATTCCAGGTCCAACAAATCCCCAGTGAGCAGGATCATGACCAGCACCACCACCTGAAACTAAAGGAATATGTTCATCATTAAAATTTCTATCTATAAATCCAAATATCCCTGAGACTTGCTTGAGAGCGGGGTAAGCAAGCTTGATGCCTTGGATTGTATTTTCTAAAGAAATATCATGTGTGTTTGTTAATCTCATATTATCACTTCCATACTATTAGTATAATAATACCTTATAGGATGAAGTAACGGACAGATTTAAGATATTGTCCACTATAATTGAAAACGGTTATATTATACAATCAAGTTGTAAATAATCATAGTTCGACATGGAGGTATAGTCATGAAGAAAATTATCAATAATCCAGCAGATGTTGTTCCAGAAATGGTTAACGGAATGGTTCGTTTATATCCACAATATATTGAAAAGATTGATGGTACTGAAGTAATGGTGCGTAGTGACAAAGAATCTATGCAAGGTAAAGTAGGTATTGTCAGTGGTGGTGGTAGTGGACATGAACCATCACATGCAGGATTCGTAGGTAAAGGTATGTTAAGTGCAGCAGTTGCAGGACAAGTATTTACCTCTCCAACACCTGATCAAATATACGAAGCAATCAAGGCTGTTGATAGTGGCAAAGGTGTATTTTTAGTTATTAAAAATTATTCTGGTGATGTAATGAACTTTGATATGGCAAAAGATATGGCAGAAATGGATGATATTGAAGTTAAATCAATCATTGTCAATGATGATATTGCCGTAGAAAATAGTTTGTATACACAAGGTCGCCGTGGTGTAGCCGGAACCGTATTAATGCATAAAATCTTAGGTGCGGCAGCAGATCAAGGTGCAAGTTTAGATGAAATAGAAGAACTAGCTAAGAAAGTATTACCTAATTTAAAGACTATTGGTGTAGCTTTATCAGCTGCAACAGTTCCAGAAGTTGGTAAACCAGGATTTGAACTAGCCGAAGATGAAATTGAATATGGGGTAGGAATTCATAGTGAACCTGGCTATAGAAGAGAAAAGATTAAGCCATCTAAAGAATTAGTAGCAGAATTAATTAAAAAACTTGATGAAGAACTTCATTTGAATAAGGATAAAAAATATGCTGTTTTAATTAATGGTATGGGTGCAACTCCATTAATGGAACAATATATATTTGGCAACGATGTGCTAGATGCATTGGAAGCAAAAGGTGTTAAACCAGTATTTACGAAAGCTGGAAATTATATGACATCAATTGAAATGGCTGGTATTTCCTTAACAATATTTGAATTAGCTGAAGATAAGTGGTTAGATTATTTGAATTATCCAGTAGAAACAATTGCATGGTAAAAAGCTTAGGTAGGGAAGGAAGATTGAAATGTCAGTAACTAAAGAAAACTTAGAAAAATGGTTAGAAATATTTGGTGATTTAATTGAAACTAACAAGGCATATCTTAGTGATTTAGATACACCAATTGGAGATGGAGATCATGGTAATAACATGGCTCGTGGTATGGCTGCAGTTAAAGAAACTTTAGCAAGTAAGCAACCAGAAGATATTGTTGGAGTATTTAAGGTTACAGCGATGTCCTTGATTAGTAAAGTTGGTGGTGCTTCTGGTCCTTTATATGGAACTGCATTTTTAGAAATGGCCAAAGCTAGTGCTAAAACAGATGATTTAGCAGAATTAATGGAATTAGCTTTAGCTGGAATTAAGAAACGTGGTGGAGCCGAAGCTGGAGATAAGACAATGGTGGATGTTTGGACAGCATTAGTACCAAAATTAAAAGATAATAGTCTAACTCAAGCAGATATTGACGCAGCAGTTGAATCTACAAAGGATATGGTTGCCAAGAAAGGTCGTGCTTCTTACTTAGGTGAACGTTCAGTTGGACATTTAGATCCAGGTGCTGTATCAAGTGGTTATCTATTTACGGCCCTTTTAGAAGCGGGGGTTATGTAATGAGTTTTGGAATTACAATTGTTTCTCACGTTTATGAAGTTGCTAATGGATTGCCAAGATTGTTGACTCAGGTAGCTAAGGATGTTCCTATTACAACAGCTGGTGGAACTGAAGATAATGATGTTGGGACAAGTATGGAAAAAATCATGAATGCTTTTGAAGAAAATGATGCTGATGAAATTTTGGCTTTCTATGATTTAGGAAGTGCAAAAATGAACTTAGAGATGGCGATCGAAATGACAGATAAAAAAGTTCATCTCTATGATGTTGCTTTAATCGAAGGAGCATATACAGCAGCAACACTTCTTGAAGCTGGAGTAGATTTACAGGAAGTAGAAAAGCAATTAGAACCACTAAAAATTAAATAGAGGTGAGTACTATGAACGGATTTATTGGTGAATTTCTTGGTACGATGATTTTAATCGTTCTGGGTGTAGGAACCGGTGCTGGCATAAACCTTAAAACTTCTTATGCACGTAATGCTGGCTGGCTATTTGTAACATTAGCATGGGGGATGGCTGTAACATTTGGTGTTTATGTAGCCGGTAGCTTTGGGTCACAAGGGCATTTGAACCCAGCAGTAACAATTGGATTTGCTCTGTTTGGTTTCTTTCCTTGGAGTCAAGTTTTACCTTATTTATTAGGACAATTTTTAGGAGCTTTTGTTGGTGCAGTTTTAGTAATTATCCAATATGGAGCACAATTCAAGAATGCTAAGAATACTAGCGATGGTAATGTAGTTGGAATTTTCGCAACTGGTCCAGCTATTGACAATGGTTTATATAATTTCTTGAGTGAAACAATCGCAACTTTTGTATTTATCTTTACATTATTAAATCTTGGTGACTTTACAAAAGGATTGAAGCCATTAATCGTTGGTTTATTGATCATGGTAGTTGGTCAAGCTTTAGGTGGAACAACAGGTTTCGCTTTGAATCCAGCTCGTGACTGGGCTCCAAGATTTGCTTATTCAGTATTACCAGTACCTAATAAGAGTAATGCAAATTGGGGTTATGCGTGGGTGCCAATGTTAGGACCAATTGTTGGAGGAATCTTAGCTGCTGGCTTACAATATTTATTAGTATAAAATTTTATTTGTTGTAAATATTAAAAATCTCAGTAGATAGTTCTATTGAGATTTTTTGTTTGCTTAATTCGTACAAATTTTTTATATTTTATGCTAGAATTAACTTATAGATAACACAAGGAAGGGATGATAGATAGTTTGGAGATAATAATTTTATTATTCGAATTGGTATTTTTTGCTGTTATCAGCATTATAATTGCTGAGATGTTTGCTAAAGTATCAATGAATTACGTTAGTTTAATTATGGGAGCGGTTTTAGGATTACTTCCTGTAACGACTTATGACATCCGTTCATTTAATCCAGAAGTTTTTATGCTTTTAATCGTAGCACCGCTATTATTCTTTGAAGGGCAAGCTACTTTCCTTAATGTAGTTGGTAAAAGGGTAAAACAAATTTTCCAAGTTACAGTTATCATGGTCTTACTTTGTGCAATCGTAGCCGGATTTAGTAGCTATGCAATTGGTAAGATTGGCTTGCCATTGGCTTTTATCTTAGCTGCAATCAGTACACCAACTGATGCAACAGCCACTCAATCAGTAACTGAAGGACTAAAAATTCCACGTCGCGAAGGATTCTTTTTAAAAATGGAATCATTATTTAATGATGCTTCAGGAATTATTTTATTAAACATGGCTGTTTTATGGTATATCAATGGAAGAATAAACTATCGTGAAACATTGACAGATTTTATTTTATCTGCTGGTGGTGGGATTGTAATTGGTTTTATAATCGCATGGATTATTGTTTTATTCAGGCAAGCACTCCTTAGAAGTTCGTATAATTCTGTAAATGCACAGGTGATTATTTATTTAATGACACCATTTATTATCTATTATCTGGCGGAAGAATTTCATGTTTCTGGGATTATTGCAGTAGTTTGTGCAGGATTGGTGCATAATGCTGAAACTCAACGTAGTCGATTAGCGAATGCTCAAATGGTGTATATGGGTACAAATTTAGTTTCAATCATTACGGAACTTTTCAATAGCATAGTTTTTGTAATTTTAGGAATGATGTTGGTTAATATCATAAAAGATGAGAGTATCACTTATAATTCGTGGATCTGGATAACTTTAGGTGCAATTTTGTACTTATCCAATGTAATTGTACGGTATATATATGGCAGAATTAAATTTAAAATGGATAATCGTGCAGGTTGGATCTTTTCTTTAGGTGGTGTGCATGGAGCTGTAACGTTATCCCTAGCATTTACAGTGGCTAAGACTAGTGTTAATAGCCAAGATTTTAGTCTAGTAGTGATGTCTGAAAGTGTACTGATTATTTTAAGTATGATAGTTCCTACTGTTATTTTTAGGTTCATTTTAGATAAAGATGTGTCTGATGAAGATGGTGAAAAGGAATTAGATGAATTAAGAGAAGAAATGATTCAACAAGCAATCGCCACTGTGCAGAAAATGTACTTAGCGAAAAATGTAAAACAATCTGTAATTTTTGATTTGAAGTCTCAAAATCAAAATACAAGAACAGGGGATTTTGTCAAAGAATGGCGTAATGCAGTACGTCATCCACAATATACAGAAGCGGAAAAAGAAATGGAAAGACGTGCATTTATTAATGCATTCTATCAAGAACGACAATATTTAGATATGATTTCTCAAAAAGAAGCACGGTATGAAAAATATGTGTATCACTTATATAGTGAAATTCTTTTAGCTGAGTCGATAGTTCTCAATTCGGAATTTATTGAAGAATAGGGTTACTTTAATAAAATTGTGAGTTAGACTAAATATTAGATAATGTCTAAATTTGTCAAAGTAGCGTGAAAGGATGTTAATTCCTATGATAATTCTTACAAAAAGGCAAAAAGAAATTTTATCGATATTATTACGAATATCAAATGGGACAACGATTAAACAGCTTGAAGAAAGCGTCAATGTTAGTCGAAGAACCATTTATCGTGAATTTAACGAGCTAAAATTGGATTTAGAGCGAAGAGGACTGACAATTTCTAACATTGATGGGAAATATGTACTTCAAGGACAAGAAAGAGATATTGAACAATTGCGTGAAGATATTGGTGATAGTCCTAGTCAACAAGAAATGTCAGTATCTGAAAGGCAAAGTATTTTGGCGGTAATGCTTTTACTAGAAGATGAGCCACAAAAAATTGTTAGTCTGGCGATGTCTCTAAAAGTAAGTGAAGGTACTGTACAACGAGATTTAACGGAAGTAGCCTTGGCACTTGGAAAATATGGGATAACTTTAATTAAGAAAAAAGGTGTAGGCATTTCAGTTAAAGGTACTGAATTTCAAAGACGTCAGGTACTATGCGGTATCTTATTGAGTGAGATCAATGATTATCGTTTCTTTAAGTATATTGGTGACGATCAGGATGTCGGGGGAAACAATTACTTTTTGAAATTATTACCGAAAAAAAGGATTCAATTAGTAACTCAAGCTCTAAACAAAAGTGTATTAAAAAAAATAAATATCAAGTCAGACCATCAATCAATGCAGCTGATATTATTAACAACCATTTGTTTAGAAAGAGCTGCCTCATCTGATAATTTGGGTGAAATTAAGGCTATTGATGGTTCGTTGAAATATCAATCATTGGTTTATCAATTTATGGCTGAGTATTCACAAATAGAACCATTAAAATTAGATAGAAAAGAAATTATCTATTTAGCTAATCAATTCCAAAGTTGTGATAATGAGAGTTCTCCGACATTTTATGATAATGATCAAGAACTGGCTTTATCACTACAAATAAAGTCTTTCGTTCAAACAGTTTCTGAAAAAATGAAATGGGATTTTCAACGTAATCCGGCATTTTTGAAACGTCTGACAACGCATATTGCTGGTTTAGTAAGTCATCAGGTTGAAAGGTTACCTAATACGAGAATTGAAACTTTAACTAGATTAAGCGAAAGGTATCAAGATTTATTTAATGCTATTAAACAAGCGTGGAAAGTTAGTTTTCCAGATGAAAAGTTAGCACAATCTGAACTACAATTATTGCTACTGTATTTCGCTAATGAATATACTAGTCGTCATTATCGAGGAGATTTGAAAGCGCTAGTAATTTGTGAAAATGGGATCGGTACATCATCGATCTTGGGACAAAGATTAAAGCAAGAAATTCCAGAAGTTAAGAAAGTAAAAATTTCTAAAATTGCACAACTTCAAGACCTTGATTTAAGTGGCTATGATTTAATTTTATCTACTTTAAAATTACCAGGTTTTCCAAGAAAATATCAAATAGTTAGCCCTCTATTATTAGATGATGAGATTAGTAATATTAAAGATTATTTGAAAAAATATCAGGAAAATTATATCGGCAAAGAAACAGAAAATAATAATGTTTATTTGAATAATTCTAAGTTACAACCAACTAAAAAGTTGAATGGTATTGCGATAGGGGCATTATTCTGTACGGAATTAGTAAATGGAATTGAAGTAATTACATTAAAAAATAAATCTACTGAAAACTTATCTCAAGTAATTAAAGAAATTACAAATAGAATTGGACAAGGAATAGTAAAAGATAAAAGACAAGTAGCTGAAAATTTAAAACGTAGAATAGATTTAGCTCCGATTGGAATTCCTAATAGTAACATGGCCTTGTTACATACTAGCAGCCCGGAAGTTAAACGTTGTTATTTTACCGTAATTGATTTAGACCAATCTCTAAAGATGAAAGCTATGGATCAAACTGAAATTGAAGTTTCAAGAATGTTATTAATGTTGGGACCTGAAAGATTATCAGATATTGAGCAAGATGTAATGGGAATGGTAAGTAGCATGATTGTGATGAGTGATGATACTTTGAAATTATTCGCAACTGGTACAAAGGAAGAGTTACAAAATGCGATTGCTGTAAGGTTCTTACAAGAAATAAAATCAGCTATACCAATTAGATGAAATGATTGTTGACAAGCAATAAATATTAATGTATATTGTAGCTGTTACCTTGATTTATAAGCATTTTCAATAATTTGAAATAAGAAATCAAGGTCTATACCAATTTTAGAAAATAAAGATTTGAATTTGAGAGGTAAATAACATATGTGTGGTATTGTCGGTGTTACTGGTAATAATGATGCAACAAACATTTTATTAGATGGATTACAACAATTAGAATATCGTGGCTATGATTCAGCTGGAATTTACGTAAATGATCAAAATGGTAAGGACTTTTTAGTAAAAGAAAAAGGTCGTATTTCCGATTTACGTGCAGAAGTTGGTCCAGAAGTTAAGGGTTCAACAGGTATCGGTCATACACGTTGGGCTACACATGGGATTCCTAGCAAGGTTAATGCTCATCCTCATGTATCAGCAAATGGCCGTTTCTTCTTAGTACACAATGGTGTGATTGGAAACTTTGCTCAATTACGTGATGAATACTTACAAGATGTAACTTTGGTAAGTAGTACAGATACAGAAGTCATTGTACAATTGATCGGTAAATTCTCTGATGAAGGACTAGACACAGAAGCAGCATTTAAAAAAGTTCTAGGATTAGTTGATGAAAGTTCATCATACTCTTTCTTATTGATGGATAAAGAAGAACCAGATACATTATTTGTTGCTAAGAATAAGAGTCCATTGTTGATTGGTGTTGGTAATGGTTTCAATGTTGTATGTTCAGACGCAATTGCAATGTTGAGTCAAACCCATGACTTCATCGAATTAGTTGATGGTGAAATCGTAATTGTAAAGCCTGATTCAATTACTATCAAGGACCCAGATGGAAATGTTATCAATCGTGAACCATTCCATGTAGATACAGATCCAGCCGCAGCTCAAAAGGGTGCATACCCATACTACATGCTTAAGGAAATTGATGAACAACCTGGTGTAATGCGTAACTTAGTTCAACATTATGTAGCAGAAGATGGTTCTATCAACATCGATAAAGAACTATTGGATGCTTTAGAAAAAGCAGATCGTTTGTATATCGTAGCTGCTGGTACAAGTTACCATGCTGGTTTAGTAGGTAAGGAATTATTTGAAAAATTAGCTAATATTCCAACTGAAGTTCATGTTGCTTCAGAATTTGCTTACAATCCACCATTGTTGTCAGAAAAACCATTCTTCATCTTCTTGACTCAAAGTGGTGAAACAGCTGATAGTCGTCAAGTGCTTACTCAAGTAAATGCACAAGGTTATCCAAGTTTAACAATTACAAACGTACAAAACTCTACTTTGGATCGTGAAGCAACATATACATTGTTACTATATGCAGGTCCAGAAATTGCTGTTGCTTCAACTAAAGCTTATACAGCACAAATTGCTCTAGAAGCTATCTTGGTTAAAGCTTATGGCGAAGCTAAAAACATTGATAAGGTTAAGGAATTCGATGTTGCTACTGAATTGACTAAAGTAGCTAATGGTATGCAAGAATTAGTTGACGAAAAAGGTACTGTTGAAAAGATTGCTAAGGATATGTTAGCAACAACACGTAATGCTTTCTACATTGGTCGTGGAATTGACTATGATGTAGCTCAAGAAGCAGCTTTGAAATTGAAAGAAGTTTCTTACATTCAAACAGAAGGCTTTGCTTCCGGTGAATTGAAGCACGGTACAATTGCTTTGATTGAAGAAGGTACACCTGTTGTAGCAGTAATTACAGATCCTAAGACAGCAACTCATACACGTAGTAATGCTCAAGAAGTATTAGCTCGTGGTGCTAATGTATTATTTATTGCTAGTCGTGATGTGGCTCAAGAAGGTGATCAAGTGGTATTACCAGAAGTAACACCATTGTTATCACCATTATTGGCTATTATCCCAGCACAATTATTAGCTTACTATGCATCAATCCAACGTGGATACGATGTTGATAAGCCACGTAACTTAGCTAAGAGTGTTACAGTTGAATAAAAAATATTAATATTAAAAAAGAGTTGGAATTGTCCAGCTCTTTTTTATATGCAGCATAGGTCTTATGCTATTGCATGGTAAACTAACCTGAACTCAAACCAAAGGCTGGGGGAAAATACATTTTCAGATAAATTTTAGAAAATAGTAATAAAAAGACTATCCAATAAAAATTTCTTTCACTGAATAGTCTTGACTAAGATTTATTTTGCTGATAACGCAGCCATTGTTATATAATTATATGGTTGGTTAAAGTGTGGCAAGAAGAAAATATCTAATAAACTTAACTTATCAATAGTTACATGTTCTTGAATTGCCAGTGAGAACATGTGAATTGCCATTGAAACATCTTCCGTTGAAGCTAGTTGAGCTCCGACAATTCTCCGACTTTCTTTTTCATAAACAATTCTGATCTTAACTTCTGCATTTACATCTTTAGGCATGAAAGCTGGTTTTTGTAAGTCTTCAAAGTCTGTATACTCTACATCTAAACCGAATTTTTTCGCTGCCTCTACTGATAGTCCTGTTGAAACCATCTTCAAATCCCAAATGTTAATTCCATTTGAGCCTTGTACCCCTACTGATTCAAGCTTAGTCCCAGCAAGATTGTGAGCAGCTACAATACCTGAACGAACAGCATTAGAAGCTAGAGCAATATAAGTCATTTTATCTAGAGCATTTGAGTAAATTGTGGCACAGTCTCCAACTGCATATACATTTTTATCGCTTGTTTGTCCATAACGATCTACTAAGTAAGCTCCATTTTTGAATAGTTTCAAATGATCTTTACCCAATGAATTATTAGGTCTAAATCCGATTGCATTAATCACTAAATCAACATCATATTCACCTTCAGCAGTTACAACTTGAGTTACATGATTCTGGTCATTACCTTTATATTCTGTTACTAACTCACCAAAATGATTTTCAATACCGTGATCAGCTAAGTTTTTATCCATTAAATCGGTGAATGCTTTATCATAATGAGTAGATAAGGAACGATCAGCTGCGTCAAATAGTAATACATTCTTACCCCGACGTTTAGCAGCTTCAGCAATTTCAACTCCGATATAACCAGCTCCGATAACTGCTACATTCTTTACTTCTTCTGCAGAAAGTTCTTTATCTACATCTTGACCATCTTGGAATAATTTCAAGAAATGAATTCCGTTTAAATCTTTACCAGCTACATTAGGAGATATTGGTAGAGAACCCGTTGCTAGAATTAGTTTATCGTAATCTTCAGTTAATTCTGTGCCATCTTTCTTAATATAGTGAACTACTTTTTTATCAAAATCTATATCTTTAACTTCTGCTTCAAGGGTAATTTTAGCACCTTTATTTGTGAAATCTTCTACTTTGGTATAGAACAACCCATGATAATCGTTCACTTGTCGTCCTACCCAAAGTGCTGTTCCGCATCCTAAGTAACTTAAATTAGAATTTCTATCAATCATCACTACTTCTTGATCTGGATAATTATCCAATAATGTATTAGCAGCAGCAATTCCAGCGTGATTTGTACCAATAATTACAGTCTTTGTCATCATAAAAGACCTCCTAAAATAGTTTGTAAACGTTTTAACAATTAAATTGTAACATTGTTCACAATATCGTGCAATATATTTTTTAAAATTAAAAATTCTTTTGTTACATTTCTCTTATTTTTCTCTAACAAAATATCAATGGTAAGTGGTACAACTTTGATAAAGTGACCGGAACAATGACTATAGGAGAAAAATATATTCCTATACAAGATAAAGTAGTTTGGTATTCTGATGATGGAACGATGCTATATGGTTGGCAAAATATAGATGGTAAAGTACATTATTTTGACAAAATAACAGGTAAAATGACAACGGGATAAAAGAATATAGATGGTCACTGGTACTTATTTGATAGCAAAGGAGTTATGCAACAAGGTTTCCAAAATATTGGTTATCAAAATAAAACTGTTTACTACAATGAAGACGGTTGGATGCTATATGGCTGGCAAAATATAGATGGAAAAGTATATTACTTTGATAAAGTAACCGGCAAAATGACAGTAGGACAAAAGAATATAGGCGGACATTGGTATTTATTTGATAGTAAGGGAGCTATGCAACGAGGTTTCCAATACATTGCTAATCAAAGTAAGACAGTTTACTACAACAAAGATGGTTGGATGTTATATGGACATCAGTTGATAAATGGAAAGAAGTATTACTTTAATACTATAACTGGCGCGAAAGAATAAGCTATAGTTTGTACAAGACACCTTATAATCGTTAGAAAAAAATTAACGATTGTAAGGTGTTTTTAATTTCTCGTGTGAAATTTATTGACAAAAAAGAAGTAAAATTGTATTCTTATAGTATCTTGAAATGAAGGAGTGTTAGAAAATGGCTAAAGGTTCATACCAAGCAATGTTGATGGTTCAACCATGTTACATGATGATGTGTAACATGCTTTTTGGTATGTATAATTCTAGTCAAAGACTAACATCTTCACGCTAATGATGGAATATTTAATCGTATGTAAGTAATTAGATATTTAAATCGGTGAATGCTATTAGTCGGAGACAAGACTAATAGCATTTTTATTTTGAGAACATTACATAAGAAGAGAAGGTGAGAGTATATGTGGCATACAGTTATTAGTTCTTTACCTGAGTTAATATCAGCTGGAATAAAGTACACAATTCCGTTAGCGATTATTTCATTTATTCTAGGATTGATTTTAGCTTTGGTTACAGCTTTAATTAGAATTTCGCAAACTAAAGGACCTTTCTTGGTTATCAAAGCAATTTTTAGATTTTATGTTTGGCTATTTAGAAGTACACCATTATTGGTCCAATTATTTATTGTATACTTTGGATTACCGTATCTAAAAATCAAGGGACTAGCACCAGAAGGAATAAAGTTAGATCCATTTACATCAGGAATTATAGTTTTTTCACTTAATACCGGGGCATATGCTTCCGAAACAATTCGTGCGGCAATTACCTCAATCCCTAAAGGACAATGGGAAGCTGCTGCCTCAATTGGAATGACTCATAAACAAGCATTGATGAGAATAATCATCCCTCAAGCAGCTAGAGTTTCATTGCCACCGTTAGCTAATAGTTTCATTGGTTTAGTGAAAGATACATCTTTAGCAGCTTCTATTACGATTGTGGAAATGTTTGAAGTTAGTCAACAAATTGCAGCTGAAAATTACGAGCCGTTAGTAATGTACTGCACAGTAGCAGTCTTATATGCAATTCTATGTACGGTATTATCCTTCTTACAAGGATGGCTTGAGAAAGTAACGTCACGTTATGTGGCAACTCAATAAGTAAAGTAAGTGAGGTGATTGAATGTTACGTTTAGAAAATGTGAATAAAACTTTTGGTGGTAATTTAGCTTTAAAAGATATTACGACAACATTTGAAAATAATCAGACTACAGTTTTAGTAGGTCCATCTGGTTCAGGAAAGTCAACGATGTTACGCTCATTGAATTTACTTGAGATGCCTGAAAGTGGGAAATATTATTTTGATGATTTAGAGTTGGACTTTAAGAAAGGAATCTCTAAAAAAGAGATTTTAGAAGTTCGTCGTGAAACAGAAATGGTTTTTCAAAATTACAACCTTTTTCCACATTTGACAGTTTTGAAGAACATTATTGAAGGACCAGTTCATGTGTTAAAAGAAGATAAGGAATCAGCAACTAAAAGAGCTTATGAATTACTTGAAAAAGTTGGTTTAGCAGATAAAGCAGATGCCTATCCGCAACAACTATCAGGTGGACAAGCTCAACGTGTGGCGATTGCTAGATCATTAGCGATGAATCCTAGATATATCCTACTAGATGAACCAACTAGTGCGTTGGATCCGGAGTTAGAATTAGAAGTTTTAAAAGTATTATTACAGTTAGCTAAAGAAAAACAATCGTTGATAATAGTTACACATAATTTGGCTTTCGCACAGAAAGTTGCGGATAAGATCTTATTTGTTGAAGATGGACAAATATTGTTCCAAGGTCCTAAAGATGACTTTTTCAATTCAGATAATCAAAGAATAAAGAACTTTTTATCCGCGATGACGTTAAGTAATTTAGATTAATGGAGGGAATAATAATGAAATATGGAAAATTAATTAAATCAGTTGCAGCATTTGTTGGGGTAGCTAGTTTGGGATTAGCATTTAACGTTGCTCGTCCAGCACAAGCTAGTGCAGATAAAATTTCAGCTGCTACAAGTAGTGAATTGAAGCAAAAGGGAACTTTAACAATTGGGTTAGAAGGAACTTTTGCTCCATACTCATACCGTAAAGATGGGAAATTAACAGGTTTTGAAGTTGAACTTGGTAAGGATATTGCTAAACAAATGGGCTTAAAAGCAAAGTTCGTACCAACTAAATGGGATGGATTAATTGAAGGTGTAAATACTGGCAAATATGATATTGTTTTGAACAACATTACAGTTACTAAGGAAAGACAAGCTAAATTTGGTTTCTCTACTCCATACATCTACTCTCACTTTGCTTTGATTTCTAAAAAAGGTAGTGGCTTGAACACATTGAAAGATATTAAAGGTGTAAAAATTGCTAGTGGTACAGGAACTGACAACTCTGTAGTAGCTAAGAAATTTGGTGCTAAAGTTGTTCCTTCTAGTGAATTTTCAACTTCCTTAGACATGGTTCGTCAAGGTCGTGTAAAGGGAACAATTAACTCAATGTCTGCATGGTATGCTTACAAGAAAGATGGTAAGAATGTCAAGGGACTTCAAGCTAAAGATGTTTCCAAAGATGAAAAGCCAGCTAAGATCAGTGCTTTGATGGCTAAGAAGAATACAGACTTGAAGAAAGATGTAAACAAAGCTTTGAAGCAATTACGTAATGACGGTACATTAACAAAACTTTCTAAGAAGTATGTTGGTGGCGACATTACTAAGTAAAGTCAATCTAAATTAAGTAACGGGGTTTTAGTAAGACCTCGTTTTTTTATGCCGAAAAATAAATCAGCTTACAAATTTTTGTAATTATGAATTATAATATACTTATAAAGTGAAAGGGGCTGAGAATTATGTTTCCAGAAAAATTACGTGCCTTAAGGACTGGTAAAGGTCTTTCCTTAGCTGGTTTAGCTAAAGAAATGAATGAAATGGAAAAAGGCAAGCAAGAAAAAAAGAATACAGGGCCTCAGATTGGAAGCTGGGAACGAGGCGTAAATACACCTTCATATCTTGAAATTATAAAGTTATGTCGTTTTTTTGGAGTAACACCTAACTTTTTAATCGGAGATATGAGAGGAAAAATAGATTTAAATGAACTCTTTGCCTCTAATGCACGAATGAAATTTGAAGGACGCACTCTAACTTCTGCTGATAGAACTGAGATTTATGGTTTAATTAAAGCTCATATTCGTGGAAAATATGCAGAAGTAAGTGACTTAAATGATGATGATACAGATGACCTTGCTTTACCATTAGATTAATGTAAATTTCTTGTAAAGGTAATGCTTAAAGTCACTTTAAGATAGAAAATTTTGATAAAATATACTTGGATAAAGATAATTGAAGGGAGATCAAATTACTAATTGGATATATTACAACAATTATATGGTCCATTTTTTGATGCTAATAACTGGCGAACAGTAGTCACTTCTGGTGAAGATTGGATGATCATCCTATCACTAGTATTGATTGAATGTTTATTGTCTGTTGATAATGCGATTGTTTTGGCTGCACAGACACAGGTATTACCAGATAAAAAACAACAAGAAAAATCTCTTTTTTATGGACTTTGGGGAGCTTATATATTCCGCTTCATCTTGATTGGTTTGGGAGCCTATCTAATTCATTTCTGGGAGATAAAAGTGGCAGGGGCAGCATATTTAATGTATCTTGCTGTTAGTCATTTTTATCGTAAGAAGAATCCTAAACCAAAGAAGGACGGTAAGAAAGCTAAAAAACGTATACTACCACTGTTTTGGTCTGTAGTTGTATCCATTGAAATGATGGATATTGTATTCTCGGTTGACTCAGTTTTAGCTTCATTGGCGATTTCGCCTAACCCTGTGATTGTTTTAATCGGTGGGTTAATAGGTATTCTAGCAATGCGAGGAATTGCTGAAATTATCATGAGGTTAATGGAAATTGTACCAGAATTAGAAACGACAGCATATGGTTTGATTGCATTAATTGCAATTAAACTATTCCTAACAATTCCTATGATTGATATTGAAATCCCTAATCTATTATTTGGGGTAATTGTACTAGGTTCGATTGTCGCAACTTTTATTGTTCATAGAATTAAAAATTAATATGTAAAAATGCAATGAGTTGAAGAATTCATTGCATTTTTTGGTTGATCAAGGATTATTGTGGTCAAAAAATGAGAATGTGTCACAAATAAGTAGTAGAGAGAAAGTCGATTAAACCAAGCTTTTACACGTATTGTGAAGAAAATAATTAATTTTGACACTGACAACTGTGCCAAAGTCACATTTAAAATGAATTGTATCCGCATTCAGCAAGCGTTACCATAAACTTGTAAGATAAATCAGGAAGAAAAGAGGAGAAAAAAATGCAAGAAGCAAAAAAGAAAACTTCACTTAAAGCGAAGGTTCAAAAGTTAGGTACATCGCTATCTAGTATGGTTATGCCAAACATAGCTGCAATTATTGCTTGGGGTTTAATCACAGCTATTTTTATGGAACAAGGTTGGTTCCCTAATGCACATATCGCTAAATTGATTTCCCCAATGTTAACTTATTTATTGCCATTATTAATCGGTTATGTTGGTGGACGTATGGTGTACGAAGAACGTGGTGCCGTTGTTGGTGCCATCGCTACAATGGGGGTAGTTGTTGGTGCTAAGGTTCCAATGTTCTTAGGGGCTATGATCATGGGACCTCTTGGTGGTTGGTGCATTAAGAAATTTGACCAATTATTCCAAGATAAGATCAGATCAGGTTTTGAAATGATTTATAACAACTTCTCTAGTGGTATTTTGGGAATGTTGTTAGCTATTTTAGGAACTTATGTAGTTAACCCATTAGTTGTTGCAGGTAGCAACTTCATGAGTAAAGGTGTTGACTTCATCATCTCTATTCACATGTTGCCATTAGCTAATATCTTTATTGAACCAGCTAAGGTATTGTTCTTAAATAACGCTATTGGTAATGGTATCTTGGTTCCATTAGGTATTCAACAAGCATCAACTGCTGGTAAATCAGTATTGTTCTTACTTGAATCTAACCCAGGTCCAGGTCTTGGTATTTTGTTAGCATTCATGTTCTTTGGAAAAGGATCTGCTAAAGGTTCTGCACCAGGTGCTGCAATTATTCACTTCTTTGGTGGTATTCATGAAATTTACTTCCCATACATTTTGATGAAACCAGCATTGATTTTAGCTGCAATTGCAGGTGGTGTATCTGGTACATTTACTTTCCAACTTTTAGGAGCTGGTTTAAAAGCTGCTGCATCTCCTGGTTCAATTATCGCTATTCTTCTAATGACTCCTAAGGGATCATATCTAGCTGTATTATCAGGTGTGTTCGTAGCTGCAGTAGTATCATTCTTGGTTGCTTCTATTATCTTGAAACACGATAAGTCAACTGGCGACGATTTAGCAGAAAAACAAGCTGAAATGGAAGCCATGAAAGCTGAATCTAAAGGTAAAGAAATGCCATCAAGTCAAGCTGCACAAGATTCTGTTGATAGTTACGCAGATGTTAAGAAGATTATCTTTGCGTGTGATGCCGGAATGGGTTCATCTGCAATGGGTGCTTCCTTATTACGTGACAAGGTTAAGAAGGCTGGTATCAAAGACATTTCTGTTACAAATACCGCTGTAAACCGTCTAAAAGATGAACAAGGATTATTAGTTGTTACACAAGAAGAATTAGCTGAACGTGCATTACAAAGAACACCAAGCGCAATGCATGTATCTGTAGATAACTTCTTGAGCAGTCCAAAATACGATGAAATTGTTGCAAACTTAAAGGCTCTATCTCAAATTCAAGATAAACCACAAGCAACAGAAAATACAGTAAAAAATGCAGAAGCAGGCGACTTAGGTAATGTAGATTTTGCTAAAGTTGAAGAAGTAAACTTCATTCGTCATGATCAACACATTGGTACAGTAACAATGGCTACAAGTTTGTTCAGTGATAGCATGAATAAAGCTAACAAGCAAACACCAGTTAAGGCTGTAAGAATTAATGAACTTGAAGATTCTGATAAGCACTTAGTAATCGTAACAGCAGCTGCTAAGAAGAATTTGGCAGTTCGTTACACAGACATTCAAACTGTAGTTGTAGATGATTTATTAACAGACAAGAAGTTACAAGATATTGTAGCTAAATTGAAATAAGAGGTGAGAGAGTAATGGAATTACAAGCAAATATGATTTCTTTAAATCAAGATGTTGCCACAAGAGATCAAGCAATTCGTATGGCGGGACAATTATTGGTAGATGCAGGTTGTGTTGAAAAAGAATATATCGACTCAATGATTGCACGTAATAATGATGTCTCAACATATATGGGTAATTTTATCGCTATCCCTCATGGTACGGACGAAGGTAAACAATATATTAAAAAGACAGGAATTTCAGTAGTGCAAATTCCAATGGGCGTAGACTTCAGTGGAGAAAATGACAGTGAACAATTGGTAACTGTTGTCTTTGGAATTGCAGGTTTAGGTAATGAACACTTAAATCTATTATCACAAATCGCTTTATATTGCAGTGATGTTTCAAATGTTGCTAAATTAGCAGATGCACAAACACCACAAGAAATAATTAATTTATTGAAGGAAGTTGGAAAATAATGAGAGCAGTACATTTTGGAGCAGGTAATATTGGTCGTGGATTTATTGGTGAAACTTTAGCCGCCAATGGTTTTGGAATTGATTTTGTAGATGTAAATGACACTATCATTAGTGCTTTGAATCAACGTGGAGAATATGATATCGAATTGGCTGCACCTGGTCAAAAGAAGATTCATGTAGAAAATGTTGATGGAATCAATAATGGTGAACATCCAGAAAAAGTTGTTGAAGCTATTAAGACTACTGATTTAGTAACAACAGCAATTGGTCCTAAGATTTTGAAGTTCATCGCACCATTGATTGCTGATGGTATTAAGGCTCGTAAAGATGCTGATAACAAGCAAACATTAGATGTAATTGCATGTGAAAACATGATTGGTGGTTCACAACATCTTAAAGAAGAAGTTTACAGCCACTTAGATGACGATGTAAAAGCTTTTGCTGATGAATATATTGGTTTTCCTAATGCAGCGGTAGACCGTATCGTTCCTCTACAAAAGCATGATGATCCATTGTTGGTATCAGTAGAAGAGTTCAAGGAATGGGTTGTTGATGAAAGTCAAATGAAGAATCCTAGCTTGAAGCTAGAAACAGTCCACTATGCTCCTGATCTTGAACCATATATTGAACGTAAATTATTCTCAGTTAATACAGGTCATGCCACAGTAGCATACACTGGTAAAGCTTTAGGATATGAAACAATTGGTGAAGCTATTAAGGATGAAAAAGTTCTTACACAATTAAAGAATACTTTGAAAGAAATTCGTTCACTATTATTAGCTAAGTGGGATTTCCAAGAAAAAGAATTAGAAGAATATCATGATAAGATTATTGGTCGTTTTGAAAATCCATACATCTCTGATGATATTGCTCGTGTAGGTCGTACACCTATCCGTAAGTTAGGTTATGATGAACGTTTCATTCGTCCAATTCGCGAATTAAAGGCTCGTGGCTTAAGTTACACAACATTAATGGAAACTGTGGGTAAGATTTATCACTTTGATGAACCACAAGACGATGAAAGTCAAAAACTTCAAAAGATGCTAAAAGATGAAGATTTGAAGGACGTAATTGTTGAAACAACAGGTCTTAAAGATGATGCTGACTTAGTTGCCGAAATTGCTACAAGTGTAAAAGCTGCTGATTAATTTAACATTTAAGGCAGTCGATTGATGATAAAAGTCATTGATCGACTGCTTTTTTGTTGACAAAGAAATTATTTTTATATATAGTTAGTTACATAAGTAATTAACTGAATATGAAAAAGAATTGAGGTGGAAATGAATGTTACACTTTAATTTCAATAGTACCGAACCAATATACTTGCAAGTAGCTAATCAGTTAGAGGAAGCAATTTTTACAAAAGCTTTCTTAGATGGTACACAGGTTCCTTCGACAACTGAAATTTCAAAAGAATTCCATATTAATCCAGCAACGGTATTAAAAGGAATGAATATTTTGGTTAATGATGGACTATTGGAAAAACGAAGAGGTTTAGGAATGTTTGTAACAGAGGGTGCTTATATGAAGTTACTAGAAAGAAGGAAAGAGTCTTTTTATCAAGATTATATTGTAAAAATGATACAAGAAGCTAAGAAATTAGGCATGAATGAAGATGATTTAATTGAATTAGTGAAGAGAGGTGTGGATTAGTAATGACAGGAATTAAGATTGATGGATTATCAAAGAAATTTCGTAAGAAAAATGTATTGGATAATATATCAGTAGAATTTAAACCTAATAAGATTTATGGGCTTTTAGGTAGAAACGGTGCTGGAAAGAGTACATTATTAAATATTATCGCTAATCGATTATATGCAGATCAAGGAAATTTAACACTGGACGATGAAAATTTAGTAGAAAATGACAGTGCATTAGGTAGATTATATTTGATGAATGATGTCGATATGTACAACAAAAGTATGAGATTGGACAAAATTTTCGAATATACTGAACAATTTTATGGAAGTTTCGACTATGAATATGCTGAAAAGTTAGCTGAAAGATTTAAAATTGATACTCATCAAAAATTTGGGAAATTTTCAACAGGTTATCACACAATCGCTAAGTTAATCATTGCATTATGTGTACCGGCAGATTACATCTTCTTGGATGAACCAGTATTAGGTTTAGATGCTAATCATCGAACAATTTTCTATGAGGAATTAATGACTACTTACAGTGAACGTCCACGTACATTCGTTGTAGCAACTCATTTGATTGAGGAAATTACTAATATTTTAGAACATGTCATGATTGTATCTGAAAGTAAAATTACAATTGATGAAGATGTTGAAGATATTTTGGCTAAATCACATTTGATTGTGGGACCACAAAATGAAGTTAAAGATTATGTTGAAGGTCTAAATATCGTTGGAAAAGAAAGTTTGGGTAATTTACAAGGTTACTATGTATATGGTGATTTGAATGACGATAAGATATTACCAGATACTGTACAAATTGAACGCGTTGACTTGCAAAAGATGTTTATATATTTAACAAATCAAGGTGGTGAAAATGGTGTTAACAAGTAAAGATATTAGTGTAGTTAAGTATCTATCTAGGAAATATGCAGAAGATACAGTGAAAGGGTTAGGGATATTATTTGGAATTCATATAATTGGAACTATCCTTTTGATAATGATGTCAAGTTCTGAAGAAATTCCTAGTATTGCACTCGGATTTTGGAGCAATTTTCCGTTAGCAGTTTATTTAATGGGTGCTTTATTTATAATTAGTGCGACTAATTACGAGATATTCGCATTTTTAAATCAAAATGGAATTTCACGTAAAACATTATGGAAAAATAAAATGATAGTGTTGGGGTTAGGAACTTTAATTTTAGTATTAATTGGAACTATATACGATGCAGTAGTATCAAGTAGTGGAACAAATGATTTGATAGCAATAAATTATTTAAAGGGAACTAATCCAGTAGTAAAAGCAATGGGAAGTTATCTTTTTGATGTATTAGTAACTTTTATGACAGTAACATGGATCAGTGCAATCGGGGCAGCTTGTGGGTTACTTCCTAAAAAGCATCGCGCTTGGATAATCTTTGGAATTGTAATGGCTGCATTTTTAGTAATTACTAGAATTGTTTCGTGGATTGCGATGTTACCATTTGCTTGGACAAGAGTTTTCATGGTAGTTGTAAAATATTTCTACCTATTGTTGGGAATTAGCTATCATGGAAATGAATATAGTTTTAATTTCCTACCACCAATTTTAACAGTAATTGTATTAGCGATTTTAGGAGCGTTTTTGACACGTCATCTTTTAATGAAGATGAAGATTAGAACGGAGGGATAGATATGTTAGTTGTAACAACAGAAAATATTCCAGGTAAAAAGTATGAAGTCTTGGGTGAAGTATTCGGTGTAACTACTCAATCTAAAAACTTTGTCAGAAATATTGGAGCAGGATTAAAAAATATTGTTGGTGGAGAAATTAAAGATTACACCAAGATGTTACATGAAGCTCGAATGGTAGCAATTGAACGTATGAAACAGGAAGCTACTGAAAAGGGTGCGGATGCGATTGTGATGATGCGTTTCGATTCCGGATCTATTCTACAAGATATGCAATCTGTCGTAGCTTATGGAACTGCAGTTAAATTTATTGAAGATTAAAAAAAGGTAGTATCAGAATTTCTGGTACTACCTTTTCTTATTCTCTAATTAATAATTTAATGCCATTAGGATCGAGTGTTTGAATTTTATGACCATAATCTTTAAATGGAATTTTAGCTTTTTGTAGATTTTCTTTAACTTATTTTTTATATAAAATATTGCTTACTAAAAGTAAACATAGTTCTAAGTTGCTAAATAAATAATTTTTGTTAGAATTGAAAGTGTATACATTATATTAAGGAAGTAGAAAAAATTATGAATAAACCAATGTTTTTAAAACCTGTATTCCAAGAAAAAATTTGGGGAGGAAGTCGCCTAAAGACAGAATACAATTATCCTATTCCAAGTGACCATACTGGCGAATGTTGGGCTATTTCAGCTCATCCACATGGTCCAGCAACTGTTGAAAATGGTGAATTTAAAGGACAAACATTAGATGAAGTATGGGCAAATCATCGTGAAGTCTTTGGAAATGCAGAAGGGGACGTTTTCCCACTATTGACAAAGATCCTAGATGCTAAACAAGATTTATCAGTACAAGTTCATCCTGATGATGCTTACGCTAAAGAACATGAAGGTGAATTAGGTAAAACTGAATGTTGGTATGTTTTGGCCGCTGATGAAGGTGCTGAAATGATTTACGGTCACCATGCTAAAACTCGTGAAGAATTAGCTGAGTTAATAGAAAATGGACAATGGGATAAATTGTTAAGACGAGTACCAGTTAAACCGGGTGACTTTTTATACGTACCAAGCGGAACAATTCACGCTATTGGAAAAGGTATCATGGTATTAGAAACCCAGCAAAGTAGCGATACAACTTATCGTGTATATGATTTCGATAGAGTAGATAAGACTACTGGTCAAAAACGTGAATTGCATATACAACAATCAATTGATGTAACAAACGTACCTCATGTTGATCCTAAATTAGATATTAAGGACCAAAAAGTTGGGGATGCAGATGTAAGAACATTTGTAGAAACAGATTTCTTTAGTGTTTATCGTTGGCGCTTAGAAGGTGGAGAAGCAACTTTCACTCGTAAAGCAGCTCCATATACTTTGGTTTCTGTATTAAAAGGCCAAGGTCAAATCATTGTGAATGATAAGAGTTATGAAATTGAAAAAGGCGTGCATTTCATCTTACCTTATGATGTTAAAGAATGGACAATCAAAGGTAATTTAGAAATTATTGCTTCAGAACCAGGCTCAAAAGCTTAAGCATAAAGTGATTTTCGTATTTGATAAAAAATATGGAAATCACTTTTTTAATAGACAAAAATTATAGAGAGTGATTTTTTTTGATTGTTAGTGTAAAATTTAAGTATATTTAATGTAGGAAAGAGGAATAGGGATGGAAAACAGGAATTTGCAAGATGCGAAACGCATAGTTGTAAAAGTTGGTACAAGTTCCCTGATACGTGCCAACGGAAAAATTAATTTACAAGCGATAGATGAGTTGTGTTATACCTTGAGTGGACTGGTGAATGAGGACAAAGAAGTGGTTCTAGTATCATCAGGTGCAGTAGGTGTGGGACTCGCAAATATGGGCTTGGTACAACGACCCAAGCAAATTCCTGAACAACAAGCCCTGGCAGCGATTGGTCAAAGTCAATTGATGACTATTTATCAACAAAGATTTGCAATGTACAGTCAAAAGACAAGTCAAATTTTATTGACGCATGATGTATTAACTTATCCTGAAAGTAGAGAAAACGTGTTGAATACTTTCAATGAACTTTTAAAATGGAAAGTTATACCAGTGGTTAATGAAAATGACACAGTTGCGGTTGATGAAATGGATCATCAAACAAGTTTTGGAGATAATGATTGGTTATCTGCAGTGGTTGCTTCTGGAATTGATGCTGATTTACTAATAGTTTTATCTGATATTGATGGATTATTTGATAAAAATCCTAAAAAATATGCTGATGCTAACTTAATTTCAGAAGTGACAGAAATTAACGAAAAAATCACAGGTGCTGCAGGTGGCACAGGAAGTCGTTTTGGAACTGGTGGAATGGCAACTAAGATTAAAGCAATGGATAGAATGATTAATGAAGGACGCAAAGCTGTCTTAGCTAATGGTAAGAGACCTTCAATCATTTTTGAAATTTTAAACGGCAAGCAAATAGGAACATTATTCCATAAGAAATAGAGGCGATATAGATGACTGTAGATTTAAATAAAATGGGACAGGCTGCTAGAGAAACATCTCGACAATTAGCCTTGTTGGGTGAACAAAAGAAAAATCAAGTTTTAGAAACAGTAGCCCAAGAATTATTAGCAAAAGCTGATGAAATAATAGCTGCTAACAAAGTAGATTTAGAAAATGCTACTAATATGCCTGAAAAATTCATTGATAGATTAAAGATTGATAATGACAGAATTGCAGCGATGGCAGAAGGTGTAAGACAAGTTGCACAATTAGCTGATCCAATTGGTAAGATTGATGCTGGCTGGGTTAACTATGCAGGACTCCAAATTGAAAAGAAGAGAGTTCCTCTAGGTGTTGTAGGGATGATTTTTGAAGCACGTCCTAACGTAACTGTCGATGCCTCAGCATTATGCTTTAAGTCAGGAAATGCAGTAATCTTACGTGGTGGTAAGGAAGCTTTACAAACGAATATAAAAATAACTAAAGTTATTCGTCAAGCTTTGGAACAAGAAGGAATTAATCCTGATGCAGTACAAGTAATTACAGAAACATCACATGAATTAGCAAATGAATTCATGCAACTAACAGATTACTTGGACGTATTAATTCCTCGTGGATCTGCACGCTTAATTCAAACTGTTTTGAACACAGCTAAAGTTCCAGTTATCGAAACTGGTGCTGGTATCTGCCATGTTTATGTAGACAAATTTGCCGACAAGAAAATGGCAGTAGAAATTACAACAAATGCCAAAGTACAACGTCCATCTGTCTGCAATGCAATTGAAAACTTAGTAATTCACCAAGATGTTGCTCAAGAATACTTACCAGCAATTGCTGATGAATTACAAAAGTATAATGTAGAACTTAGAGGCGATGAAAAAGTTTGTGAAATCTTAGGAGATAAAGCAACTTTAGCTACAGCTGAAGATTGGGATACAGAATACAATGATTACATTATTGCAATCAAGATTGTATCTTCAATTGATGAGGCAATTGATTTCATTAATGAACATAATACTAAACATTCAGAGGCAATTATCACTGAAAACTATACTCGTTCTCAAAAATTCTTGGACGAGATAGACGCTGCTTGTGTCTATGTTAATGCTTCAACACGTTTCACAGATGGTTTTGAATTTGGATTTGGTGCAGAAATTGGGATTTCAACTCAAAAATTACATGCACGTGGACCAATGGGATTAGAAGCCTTAACTTCAACTAAATATGTCATTCGTGGTAATGGACAAATAAGAAAATAATTATTTATTTTTCTAAAGCTTTTTGACGTTTAAAAGTTGATTGTATATAATTAAAGTAGTTGACAACCTAGATAAAACCTTCATGGAGGAAATGTGGAAATGCAAGAAAAGCAGGAGATAATGTTATTTGCCTTAAATTCTAATCCAGAATTGGCACAAAAAATTGCTGATAACTTAGGTGTTAAATTATGTGATGCTTCCGTAAAACACTTTAGTGACGGTGAAATTCAAATCAACATCAACGAAAGTGTTCGTGGTAGAGATGTATTTGTAATTCAATCTATATCTGATCCAGTTAACGAAAACTTTATGGAAGTTATGATTATGATTGATGCTTTACGTCGTGCAAGTGCAGGTACAATCAATGTGGTTATACCTTACTATGGTTATGCACGTTCTGATCGTAAGGCACGTTCTCGTGAACCAATTACAGCTAAGTTACTAGCTAACTTCATTCAAATGGCAGGTGCTGACAGAGTTGTAGCAATGGACTTGCATGCTGGTCAGTTACAAGGATTCTTCAACATTCCAGTTGACCACTTACTTGCAATTTTTGTACAAGCTCAATACTTTGGCGATTTGGGATTGAAGAAAGATGTAGTAGTTGTTGCTCCAGACCATAACGGTGTTAAGGGTGCACGTAACCTTGCTCAATTATTAAAGGCTCCAATTGCCATTGTAGATAAGCGTGGAACTGAAAGAATTGCAGAACCAACAGAAGCACATGTAATTGGTGATGTTAAGGGTCATAACTGCATTGTTTATGATGATATGATTGATACAGGTGGTAAGATGGTAGACGCTGCTAAAGCTTTAAAAGCAGCTGGGGCAGCAGATATCTATGCTTGTGCTACTCATCCTATCTTCTCTGGAAATGCTGTAGAAGAATTGAAGGTTTCTCCATATAAGGAAGTTGTAGTAACAGATACAATTGAGGTGCCAGAAGAAAAGCAATTTTCACAATTGAAAGTTTTATCAGTAGCACCTACAATTGCTAAGGCTATTTCATTGATTAATAGTAATAAATCAGTGGATTCATTATTTCAAAAGCATGAAATTTAATTAATATATAGACTTTAAAACCCCATAATTGTTGATAAAACCAGCAATTATGGGGTTTTTGTATCTAATTTTTAATGTTTAACGCCGCGATAACTATGATTGCCTTTTATTTTATGTACGTGTTGCTTAAATTTAGGACCATTATTGCTAGTTAGGCGAAAATTCTTCATTTTGCCAATAAATGGTTTATTTTCAGAACGAATTTTAGTCCAAGTTTGCATAGCTTCAGTCATTGCCTTTAAATCTTCTAATTGTTTGTCATTTTTCTCGCGTAAAGCAACAACATAAATATCAGTTTGCAAGCGATTGGTCAAGTTGATGTGATAATTTAACAAGTCTTGCGTTAAAGGTGCGTGACGATAAGAATTAAATAGTTTTTGAATAGTTTCCATAGCCTCGCGTACAGTTTGAGGTTGGACATAACGTTTTTTTGGTTGCATAATAAAATCCTTTCTTAGAATTTATTATTATTGTAACTCAATTTAAAGCTATGACCAAAAAAATGATAAACTAGGGAAGAGAATAAAAAAGTGAGAGGTGAAAATTTATGAGTTTAGGATTTATTTTAGGTGATGCTACTAAAAATCATCGTCAAGTATTGCTAGAACAAATAACTAACTGGCAAGCAGAAGATCCACAAGCCAAGATTTACTACATAGTTCCTAACCATAATAAATTTAGTGCTGAAGTAAAAGTATTAGACTATTTAAAAAGCCAGCAAGATAATCAAGACTTGTTTGCGACAAGTAATGTACAGACTTTCTCATTTACACGTTTAGCTTGGTATTTCATGAAAGATACTGCTACATATCAAGTTAATAGAATAACTAATGCTGGCTTGAATATGATTGTTTATCGTAGTCTGCAAGAACATAGTGATGAATTGACAATTTTTAAAGGTGAACAGACACAACCTGGTTTTATTGCTCAATTGGTATCACAATTGATAGAACTACAACAATCTTGCATTACATATGATGATATAGAAAGAATGAAAGAAAATTTAAGCCAACAAGATACAGCTGATAGTGCAGAGTTGGAAGCTAAATTACATGATATAGCGATTATCTATCGTGATTTTATGCAGATGACGGACAGTAAGTATTTAAAACCTGCTGATATTTTGCCAAGTTTGACCCAGTACTTACAAAATGAAGATCTAAGCAATAGTTATTTTATTATCGAGGGATTTTCACAATTCACAGCTCAAGAACAGGCTATAATTTCAGTTTTACTTCAACGAGCTAAAGAAGTGAGAATTGATTTGATTTTGAATCGAGGAGTGACTGATATTGAAGATTTAAGTGATAAGCAGTCATTATTTTATCGATCAGAGAGAACTTACTATTTACTTTATCAACAGGCTAGAAAAGCACAGGTCAAAATTCTGAATGATGTTTATCCACAGGAATTACGTGTGGAAACTCCTGAATTACAATCCTTGGCTAAATATTGGAAAGAATCCACAGATTTAAAACCAATTAATGTTGAAAAAATTGGGGATAATCATAATTTACAAGTCATAAAAGCTGATACAAGAATGACGGAAATAAGAGAAATTGCCACAAGAATAAAACAAATGGTAGCTTTGAAAGACTATCGTTATGCAGATTTCTTGCTATTGACGCCGGATTTGAATAAGTATCGAAATATCATTGAACCTATTTTTAATGACTATAAGGTTCCAATCTTTGTGGATTTAGCTAAGAAGATGATTGATCATCCACTTGTGGAATTGTTGACAGCTTTATTCAATGTGAAAGCACGTCACTATCGTTATGTGGATATGATGAGGCTTTTAAAAACTGAATTGTTAATTCCCAAAACAGAATATGGTTATTTAGGAATTAAACAATTCAGACAAGATTTAGATTTAACTGAAAACTTGATCTTAAAATTTGGTTTTGAAGGAAGTCAATGGCTACGTAAAGATGATTGGGTATATTATCGCTTTGGAAGTTCTGACTTTGGTACTCAAACTGATATCCAAGAGAAAATAACTAAGCAAGTTAACGTTATTCGTCGTTATATTAAGGAAATTTTACCACCATTCTTCAAACAATTAGATGAAGCCGAAAATGGTAAAGAAGCGGCACAAATCTTGATGAACTTTTTGATTATTAATGGTGTTCCAGAACAGTTGATTAATTGGAGAAATCAAGCACTAGAACAAGGTGACATGGTGATGGCAGATCGTCCCGAACAGGTGTGGAACTTATTTTGTGCATTAATGGATGAATATGTAGATACTTTAGGAGATCTATCATTTAAGGAAGAAGATTTCTTGAACTTACTACAAACAGGATTTGAAGGAGCTACTTATCGCCAAGTTCCATCAACACTTGATCAAGTTATTATTTCTGAAACAACTGCGACACAAATGAATGATAGAAAAGTAACATTTATCTTTGGTGCTACGGACTTAGTAATGCCTAATCGCATTCAAAATACAATGTTACTGACAGATATGGATAGAGAATTAGTTCAAGGAACACTAAATGATGAGAAATATTTATCTGACACTGCTGAAGGGCGAATGGCAGCAGAACCATTTATGAACTATTTAGCATTTATGACACCTAGGGAAAGATTGTACTTCTCTTATCCAGTTGCTGGAGTCAATGAAGATGGATTAAGAATGTCTCCATACGTAAATCGCATCATGAAACAATTTGATTTACCACTGTATGAAGCTAATGGTGAACCAACATTAGAAGATAAAAAAGTCTTGAAATTTGTGGCAACTAAACGGACGGCTTTGAGCAATTTAATTGGAGTAGCTCGTCAAGCTAAAGGGCAAAAGCAACCTTTACCTGTAATGTGGAGATATGTCTATCAGAAGTTACAAGAAGATGCTACTTATCGTAGACTTACGCGTAAATTGATGGCAGGGATCGAATATAGTAACATTCCTGAAAGATTAAAGACAGAATACGCAGAAAAATTATATGGTAAGACTTTGAATACCTCTGTATCTAAATTTGAGGAATTCTTCAAAAATCACTATGCCTTTTTCTTAAAGTATGGATTGAAATTAAAAGAACGTGACGTGTTTGAATTATCACCAGCTAATACAGGTGAATTCTATCATATGGCCTTAGATAAACTATTGAAGACTCTTAAACAAGATAAAGTCTCAATTGCTGATATAAATAAGCCTCAGTTTGACTCATATCTTCAACAAGTTCTAGGTGGCATGGAACAATTACCACAATTTCAAATTTTACAAAGTTCAAACAGAATGCAATTTATCTTGAAGCAACTTGGAGCTACTGTAAGTCAGATGGGCTGGGCTTTACATAACCAAGGCCAAAGAACAAAAATGCGTCCGTTAGAAACAGAAGTATTGTTTGGACACGTAGGAACAGAAAATGGTTTGAAAGCTTTGACTTATGACTTAGGTAATGGTCATAAAGTTAATGTACGTGGAAAGATTGATCGAATCGATCAAATGATTATAGACAATCAACGTTATTTAGGAATTGTTGACTATAAATCAAGTAGTCATAAATTTAATTACCAAGATGCCTACTATGGATTAGCTTTGCAGATGTTGACATATTTAAATGCCATGTTACAAAATACAGACTTATTGCTTGATTTAAATACTGGAGAAGAGATTAAACCAGCTGGAGCAGTTTATATGCACTTGCAAAATCCTGTTATCAAGCAAAAGGATATTTTGAAAAATCCATATAGCGAAGTATTGTTGAAACAAAATAAATATGATGGCTTAGTTTTAGATGATCAAGAATTATTAAGTAATTTAGATACATCAATTGAAAAATCTGGTAATTCTATCGTATATCCTGTTAGAAAATATGCAGATGGTCATTTTGGAGGAGTTAAGAATAGCGGTAATGTAATCACTTTTGATAATTTAATGTTACTTCTAAAACGAAACGAAGAATTAATTCAAGAAGCCGCAAAACTTATTCTTGCTGGTGATGTGGCATTAAATCCAGTTCTATGGCCAGATAGACGATCAGCATTACAATACTCACCATATAAGGCGATTATGCAATTTGATGAACTCTTAGGGAATCAATATTATCGTTTACCAAAAGAAAATACCACTGATATTCTCCAAAAATTAGCACAAGAAAATTCAACAGAAAGTGAGGTTTAAACTAATGGCGAATGGATTTAAGTTTACATCTGCTCAACAGAAAGCAATTGAAGATACAGGGAAAAATATTTTAGTAGCTGCTTCAGCTGGATCTGGTAAAACAAGAGTTTTGGTTGAACGTGTTATTAATAAAATCAAACAAGGAGTAAGTATTGATGAATTACTAGTAGTAACTTTTACGGAAGCTGCAGCTAAAGAAATGAAAGAAAGAATTCAGATTGCTTTGCGTAAGGAATTATCAACGGCTGACTCTGAAGAAGAAAAGCGTAGATATCTAACTCAGTTATCAAAATTAAATGTAGCTAATATCTCAACATTACACGCATTTTGCTTACAGATAATTAAGCAATATTACTATGTAATTAATCTAGATCCAATGTTTAGAATGCTAACAGAAGATACTGAAGTTGCGTTGTTACAAGAAAATGTATGGGATGATTTGCGTGAAAAATGGTATAGCAAAAAAAGTCCAGAATTTGAAAATTTAGTAGTTAATTTTTCTAGTGATCGTAATGATGATGGTTTAAGTGAATTAGTAATGAAAACTTATCAATTTGCTAATGCTAATCCTAATTCAGCAGAATGGTTAAATAACTTAGTAAGTGAATATGATTTAGGTGATCAACCTTTGATGGAAAGTAATTTCTATCAAAATAAGATAAAGCCTAATATTTTGGATCAAATTCAATTAGCGAAAGACAATTTAAAACAAGGAATGGATGAAGCTAATAAGCTAGGATTAGAAAAACTCTATCAAACTTTTGAACAAGATTGCGCAACAATTGATGAGTTACAAGATTTTGTAGTTGGATGTAAGGAATGGAATAATTTAAAGACAACTTTACAAAACTTCAAGTTCAAACGCGCTAAATCTGATAGAGGTCTAGATGATGATAAGAAAAAGCAAAAAGAAAGAATTAATAAGACTTTACGCGATGGTAGTAAAAAGATCATAGAAGATCTAAGTGTTAAATATTTCGCTTTACCTGAAGATGAGATCAAAGAGCTAACCCAAAAATCCAAACAAATTGTTGAAACTTTAAGTGAAGTTGTAAAAGAATTTGGATCAGAATTCAGTAAAGAAAAACGTAGAAGACATGTACTTGATTTTAGTGACTTGGAACATTTGACACTACAAATCCTAAACACTGATACTCCTGATGGTAGACGAGTTAAGGAAAGATTGAAAAATAAGTTCAAAGAAATCATGGTTGATGAGTACCAAGATACTAACCAACTCCAAGAAACAATTTTAACAACGATTGCCCACAAGAATCCTGGCAATATGTTCATGGTAGGGGATGTAAAGCAATCTATCTATGGTTTCCGTTTGGCAGATCCGGGATTATTTTTGAAGAAGTATCAAAGCTTTGCAACTGATGATAACAATGACGAGCGAATCATTCTTGCAGAAAACTTCCGTTCAATGGAAAATGTAACAGCATTTACTAACTTGATATTCTCTCAATTGATGGATGAAAAAGTGGGAGAAATGGCATATGACGAGGATGCTCGCCTTGTTTATGGGGCGAAATATTATCTCGAAGAAACACCTGTAAAAGCTGAAATTCTAGTATATGAAAGTGAAGATTCTAGTCAAGAAAATGATGATGAACCTGTAAATGAAGACTTTTCAATTGATAATAAAGCTCAAGGTCAAATTGTTATGACTGCCAAGAGAATTAAAGAATTAGTTGAAAATGGAGAAAAAATCTATGATAAGAAACAAGGGGCTATTAGGCCAATCGAATATCGAGATATCGCAATTTTAGCTCCAACTCGTAAGAATAACTTAATTTTGACAGAAGAATTTAAACGTCTAGGAGTACCAATTTTTGTTCCTGATGCACAAAATTATTTCCAAACAACTGAATTAAAAATAATGATGTCATTCTTACAAATAATTGATAATCCTTACCAAGATATTCCTTTAGTAGCAGTGTTACGTTCACCAATTGTGGGGTTAAAAGAAAATGAATTAGCTTATCTTAGAATTAATGATAAAACGGGTGATTATTTCCAAGCAGTAGAAAGTTTCTACGATAATTTTGAAGTTGAGAAAGCTTCAGCATTTGCTCAAGGTTTGTATGAAAAGATTGCAATTTTCTTGAAACAATTAACTGAATTTAGAAATATGACTCAACAAAATGAGTTAGCAAGTTTAATTTGGAAAATATATGAAGAAACTGGTTTTCTTGATTATGTTGGGGGAATGCCAGGTGGCTTGCAACGTCAAGCTAACTTACATGCTTTATACGAAAGAGCTGCAGAATATGAAGAAATGAGCTTTAAAGGTTTATTTCAATTTGTGCGTTTCATTAACAAGATGCAGACTAAAAACAAAGATTTATCAGAAGCTACAACGCAAGTTTCTGATGATGCGGTTACAGTTATGACTATTCATGGTAGTAAGGGATTGGAATTTCCAGTTGTTTTCTTATTGGATGCTACTCATAAATTTAATGTGGGAGATTTGAATAAACCATATTTGTTGAATGCAGATGATGGGATAGGAATTTCTTATCTTGATCCCGATACTCGAGTAAAGACAGACACTTTGATGAAAGTAATTGCTGGTGAACAAGCGTTGAAAAAATTAGCAGCTGAACAAATGAGATTACTATACGTAGCTTTAACACGAGCAGAACAGCAATTATTTATCGTTGGTTCATATAAAGATAAAAATGAAGCTTTGAGTAAGTGGGAGAAAGCTACGCAAAGTGAGTCCTTAGTTTTGAATGCAGGTATTAGAGCATCAGTTAGAAACTTCATGGACTGGATTGGTATGTGTCTAACAAGAAGTGAGATCTTTAAAGAAGTTGATGATACAGTAGATGCAAAGGAACCGGCATATATAGGTGAATTACCAGTAAAATTTGCGGTTAAGTTCTATAGTAATCAAGATCTACGTGAAGAAAATATTACTTTAGACGAGAATGGTGAATCATGGTTAAAACAACAGCTTAAGAAGATAGAAGGACAAGAGCCTTTAGAAATTAATGATAAGCAATATAGAATTATTGATAAAATTCTACAAAGTAAGTATCCTAATGAATCATTAACTAAAACGACTGCTTACCAAGCTGTGTCGGATTTAAAACGAGCTTTTGATGATCCGGATAATAATATGATGCAAAGTTTGGAGATTGATTGGCAAGATCAAGCACCAAAAGGAATTAATAGATATGTACAAGGCGAGTTGAAATTACCTAAGTTTATGACGACAAAAGTGAAAGTATCACCTGCACAAGTAGGGACGGCTACACACTTGCTATTGCAAAAATTACCACTTGATGATGAAGTAACACTTGAAGAATTGATGCAGTTATTATCGCAGTTGGTAGAAGATAAATTGATCACACCAGAAGTGGCTAAAGAAATTAATCTAGATCAAATTAAGAATTTCTATGCCAGTGATTTAGGTAGAACAGTTCTAAAGAATAAAGATAAAGTAAAACGAGAATTACCATTTGCGATGATTATACCTGCTGGGAGATTATTTAGTAATGTAGATAATGATGTAGAGCAGCCGATCTTAGTTCATGGTATTATCGACGGATTAATTGAGTTAGATGATGAAGTTATTATCTTTGATTATAAGACTGACCACCATACTTCCGAAGATAAGTTGATTGAAAATTACCGTGGACAATTAAACTTATATGCAATGGCGGTTGAAAGCATGTTGAATAAGAAAGTTTCACAAAAAATCATATATTCTTTAGATCTAGGAAAAAGCATTGTTCTCTAAAGTTGTGGTAAAATGGAACTACTATTCTAGTAGTAAAGGATGAGTGAAATGTCTAAAATATGGAAAGTCCTGCAATGGGTAATAGTGGTTGTCTTGATGGTTGTAGGGTTAGCTTTAATTTTTAACGAGCAAATTAAAAGCTATGTTGTTAACCACATGAGCCAAACTGCTATTAGTAAGCCGGTTGATACTAAGACAAAACATAAAGGAAATTTTGACTTTGAAAGTGTTAAAGCCGTTGATATTAAAGGAGTTAGTAAGGCTACTCAAGATGATACAACTGCAATTGGAAAAATTGCGATTCCAAGTATCGGTTTAAAGCTTCCTATTTTTTATGGATTAGATAATAATAATTTAATGCGTGGAGCTGGTACAATGAAGGCTGACGAAAAAATGGGAGCTGAAAATAATTACGCAATTGCCGGACACCATATGGAAGATCCTAATATCTTATTCGGACCTTTGAGTAAGGCTAAAATTGGCAAAAAAATATACTTAACTGATGAGAAGAAAGTTTATGTATATAAGATAACCAAGAAAGCAGTTGTAGACGAAACTCAGGTTAAATGGATTGATGATGTTCCTGGTAAAAGCTTGGTAACATTGGTAACCTGTGCTTCAGGTACAGAAGGAGAAGTCAATCGAATTATCATCCAAGGATCATTGGTAAGTACTGAGACAGCAAGTAAGAGTAATTTGAAGTATTTTAACAATTAATAATAATGTAATCTACTAGAAATTTTCTGGTAGATTGTTTGTTTTTGCAATTAATTTGCTTGCTAAAGATGAAATAAAGCACTATTCTAGTATATAGGAATAAAAAAATCGGGGGAAATTCAGGAGAAGCTGAATGAAAGGAAAAATGGGAATATTTAAACAAAGTAAAATACAAATTATATCTTTGATATCGTTGGTAGCAATGATATTACTATTAATATTAGGTGGAAATATTGCAAAAGCTGATGATGTTAGCAGTTCTAGCAGTAGCTCTACAAGTGAGACATCATCAAGTGTAGTTGTTAAGAGTCAAGATTCTTCAAATGTTTCACGTGAAACAAGTAGTTCTGCTACTAGTTCCAACAGTTCCAGTAGCGTATTGTCTAGCGTATCGTCAACTAGTGGAAGTTCTAGTTCAGTTCAGGGAAATGCTACTTCAAAAGCAAATATGCAAGTCTATGTAGTAGCAACAGTTGATAATTCTAAGGCTAATAATACAGATAAAGATACTGATCAACAAGCAGATGCTAGTTCAGTTGAAGTGGTAGTAGCTGATAACGAAAGTCAACCTAGTGAGTATGCTAGTGTAAAAGTTAGCAATAAGAATGTAAAGAAACATTCTGAATTATCAATGCCTAAGATAGAATCCACTAATAACTTTCCTAAAACAGGAGATAACGCTAAAGAATGGTTTCCAGTCTGGGGTGCAGTTGTGCTAGCAGTTGGAAGTATCCTAGCAAGTATTTTATATGCACAAGAGAAAGAAGGTAAATAATATGGCTAAGAAAGTAGCGGTATTAATTGCAGATGGTTGTGAAGAGATAGAAGCACTAACTCCTGTCGATGTTTTACGTCGTGCCGGAATTCAATGTGATATGGTAGGATTAGACAGTTTAGACGTGATGGGTGCTCATCAAATTGCATTAAAATGCGATAAAGTTTTAGATGATTCATTATTAGATTATGATTTAGTAACTTTACCTGGAGGAATGGGTGGAGCAACTAGATTAAGAGATAGTGAAAAGTTACAAGCTTTAATGGTTAAGCGTACTGAACAAGGTAAGTGGAATGCTGCAATGTGTGCTGCACCAATGGCACTAGCTAAGTATGGATTACTTAAAGGTCATGATTATACTATGTTCCCTGGTATGCATCAAGAACATGGTGATGCAGAAGGTAGATTCCATGAAGATATGGTAGTGGTCGATGAAGCAGCTCGTTTAGTAACTAGCCGTGGACCAGCAACAGCTATGCCATATTCATTTAAGTTAGCAGAAGTTTTAGGAGTCGATACAAGCGAACTTCGTGAAGCAATGCTTTATAATTTCTTATTGGATCAAAAATAATTAAAATCAAAAATCATCATTATTCAACTGATTTAGTTAAATAATGATGATTTTTTTTATTTAGTCATGAAATTATAAATTTCTTCAAGCGAATCAGAGAATAGAAGTTTATTTCTATCTTCAGTTGTTAAGAAACCTTCTATAACCATGTGATCGAAGAAATCAGCTAATTTGTCATAATAGCCATTGACATTATAAAAAGCACAAGGGTTAGGATTTTGGCCAACTCTTGCCCAAGAGAAAGCTTCACTGATTTCTTCTAATGTTCCTGGACCTCCAGGTAAGGCTAAACAAGCATCAGCTAAAGAAAGCATCTTAGCTTTTCTTTCATCCATATCATCAGTAACGTAAAATTCATCTAGATGTGGAGCGGCAATCTCTTTATCTACTAAAAATTGAGGCATAATGCCAATAGTATAAGTACCATTTTTAATAGCTCTTTCGGCCAATACATTCATTAACCCAACTCCGCCACCACCATAAACAAGGTCTAAATGGTGTTGAGCCAACCAATCAGCAACATTGATTGCGGCTTGAGTATAAATAGGATTTTTACCAGGATTAGCTCCACAATATACAGCAACTCTCTTCATATGAAAATCAACCTCTCTTTGCTAATTTCATTGACATAGTGGGCGAGATACCAGTGGTTTTAACCACTGGAGGGATAGCCCTCACTTGTAAGCTCGTTAGAGCTTGCTTTTTTACCCTTGCCTCCTCTTTGGTATATTTCACTAACTATTTATGTTATAATAGTTAGTGAAGAAAGTGAGGTGAACCTAATGGAAATGCAAGTTACAATCAAGACTAAACTAAAGATTTCTAACTCTGAAATAGCTTGGAGTTTTTCTAAAACAATGGAACAATATCGTCAAGCATGTAATTATGTATCTGAATACATTTTTAATAATGATTTTGATATGAAACAAAGTAGATTAAATAAAGAACTATATACTAAGTTGCGCAATCTATTTAGTCTTAAATCACAAATGGCTCAATCTGTAATTAGAACTGTTATTGCACGCTATAAAACTGTCAAAACTCAAATGGCACGTAGACCTTATAAATATCAAGACCAAAATACTGGTGAGTGGTACCGTGAAGTACGTGATTTGACTTGGTTACATAAACCAATTTCTTTTAATCGCCCACAAGTTGACCTTCAACGTAACCGTGATTGGTCTTATTTAAGTAGCGGTCAATTATCCATTAACACCCTTGATGGTCGTGTCAAAGTTGATCCTATTTGTCGTGGATTCAATCAGTACCTTGACGGTACTTGGAAATTTGGTTTAGCTAAATTACTTAAATCCAGTGGCAAATGGTATTTACATATTTCAGCCACTAAGGAAGTCGCTGATTTTAATAAACAAACTGTAAAACACGTTGTCGGTCTTGACCGTGGTTTACGCTTTTTAGCTACTAGTTATGATGAACAAGGCAAGACTGCCTTTTTTGACGGCCAAGCAATTATGCGTAAACGTGCTAAATATCAAAAACTTCGTGCCACCTTGCAAGCTAAAGGAACTAAGTCAGCTAAAAGACGTTTAAAGAAATTATCTGGACGAGAGAACCGTTGGATAAGTGATGTTAATCATTGCTTGTCTAAGACACTTGTTCAAAAATATGGTGCCAATACTTTGTTTGTCTTAGAAAACCTTAACGGTGTTTCTTTTGAACGTACTGACTTACCTAAAGCTTTGCGTAATCAAAATAAATCATGGGCTTTTTATCAATTAGAACAATTTCTAACTTATAAAGCACACTTACACAATAGTGAAGTTGTTGAAGTTTCTGCTAAATATACATCTCAACGTTGCCCTAAGTGTGGAGTTATTAAAAAAGATAATCGCAATCATGAAAAACATGAATATCATTGTGATAATTGTGGTTATCGTTCTAACGATGACCGTATTGGAGCTATGAATATCCAATTACTTGGAACTCAGTATATTAGTGGACAAGAACAACCTAAATTTGAATTAACAACTAATGCGTAAACGTGTTAGTTAAGTGGGTGCTGCCAACCACCCAATGATGTAGCCACGTATAGTGTGGGAGCAACGAAGTTGCGTTATTACCACTGACCGTAAGGTCGTGAGTTACAAGCCCCATGTCTTTAGACTGGGGTAGTTGACAAGATGATTATACCATTTTAAAAATAAGTTGATTATTTATTAAGAAATTTATAAGTGTAATTTTTACTGATAAAAAAATGATATAGTATAACTGTAAAATATTTTAAGAAAGAAGGTTAAAGAAAGTAAAAAATTTAAATTTTGGTTTTGTGTATTATAAGCGTGAATAATTTCCTAACTATTTTTATTTTGCAAGATTTAAGACATAAATTAGGAAAGGAAAACTTATGAAAGAACCATATCAGATAAAGAAAGAAGAATTATCTAACGTTTATAAAAATAATAATTTCAAGCAAGGATTAACTTCAAAGGAAGCATTAGAGAAGTTAAATGCAGACGGACCTAATACTTTAGAAGTGAAGCAGACTCCCAAATGGAAATTATTTTTACGACAATTCAATAATGTAGTTATATATATTCTATTGTTGTCGGCACTGTTGACACTTTTTATCAAACATTATACAGACGCAATCGTAATTATTGCGGTAGTGGTTATTAATTCCTTGATAGGATATTTCCAAGAAACTAGTGCTGCTAATGCTTTAGCTAAAATTAAGAATTTAATGGCTCAAAAAGCAACAGTTTATCGCGATGGAATACGTAAAGATATTGCAGCAGCTGATTTAGTTAAAGGGGATATCGTGTTTTTAGAAGCTGGAGATAATGTTCCAGCAGATTTGAGAATTGTAGAAGCAGATAATTTAAGGATAGAAGAGTCAGCTTTAACTGGTGAAACTAATTCTGTAACTAAAAGTGACGTTGCTTTAAGTGAAGAAAATATTCCACTAGCTGAACGTACTAATATGGCATATGCTTCAACTGCTGTAACAACAGGTAGTGGTCTAGGTATCGTTGTAGCAACAGCTAATGATACTGAAATTGGTAAAATCTCTCGTGAAGTTTCACAAATAAAATCAACTAAAACACCATTAATTAAGGAAATTGATGGCGTTGGTAAAGTTGTATCATATATTTCAATTATCGCATCGATCATCATCTTTGTAATAGGGTTCATGTTGAAGATATATGCCTTGCCAGCACTAGCTTTAGCAGTTGTAGCGATGTTAGTAGGTGCTATTCCAGAAGGGTTACCAGCAACTACTTCTGTGATTCTGGCTTTTGGTGTAAGTAAAATGGCTCGTGAACATAAGACTATTATTAAATCGATGCCAGCAGTTGAAACTCTAGGTTCAGTAGACATTATCGCCACAGATAAAACTGGTACTTTAACTAAAAATGAAATGACAGTTACCGATGTATGGGTAGGAAATCATAAATATCAAGTAACAGGTAGTGGGTATGAGCCTTTAGGTAAACTTCTACAGGACAAGAAAGAAGTAACTATGACTGATAAGATTGAACAGTTTATTGAAGCTGGCTATCAAGCAAATGATACAATCTTATCTGAACATGATGGTAAGTGGCAGATAAATGGTGAAGCAACTGACGGAGCTTTCTTAACTTTATACCATAAATTAAAAGGTAAGAATGCCAAGAGTCCATACCATGAAGTAGATTTATTACCATTTGATTCAGACTATCGTTATATTGCGAAATTGGTAGAAAACGATGCTGGTCAACAAATGATATTTGTAAAAGGATCACCAGATAAATTATTGGAAATGGCGCAAATAGCTGATAATAATTTTGAGACAAAACTATGGATAGATCGAGCAGCAACTTGGTCTAAAGCAGGTAAACGAGTGATTGCTGTGGGTTACCAAGAAGTGAAAGGTGAGAAATTATCAGAAGTAACCCATCAAGATTTGTACCAAGGAATCACATGGCTAGGAATGGCAGCTTTACAAGATCCACCAAGAGAAGAAGTAGTGGTAGCTCTTCAAAAGATGAATCAAGCTGGTGTTGCAGTTAAGATGATAACTGGTGACCATCCTGAGACAGCTCGAGCGATTGGGAAGCAATTAGGTTTAACTAAAGGTAAGATTAAAGCAATAACTGGGCAACAATGGGATGCTTTAACTAAGGAAGAAAAGCAGAAGGCAGCACTTGAAAATCAAGTTTTTGCTAGAACTACTCCTCAAAATAAGCTAGAAATTATTACGGCTTTACAAGAACAGAAGAAAGTAACCGCAATGACAGGTGATGGTGTAAATGACGCACCTGCCTTGAAAAAAGCAGATATTGGAATTGCGATGGGGATAAAAGGTACTGATGTGGCTAAAGATGCTGCTGATATGATTTTGGCAGATGACAACTTCGCAACAATGGCAACTGTCATCAAAGAAGGACGTAGGATTTACGACAATATCAAGAAAAGTATTCTCTTCCTATTGCCAACATCTTTTGCTGAAGGTTTAGTAGTGGCTTTCTCAATCCTGACAGGACAACAAGTACCGCTACAACCTGCACAATTACTGTGGATCAACTTGATTTCAGCAATTACAATTCAATTTGCTTTTGTTTTTGAAGAAGCAGAAAGTGATTTGATGGATAGAAAACCACGTTCATTGTCACAAAAGTTAATGAATATGAGTGACATTAGACAAATGGGATTTGTTGCAGCTCTAATGGCAGTTTTTGCCTTAATTGCTTATGAGTGGTTCATCAGTATGGGAGTCAGTGAGATCAGTGCCTCTACAATGATGGTTAACATGATTGTCATAAGTAAGATTTTTTACTTCTTTAGCATTCGAACAGATGATTTTGCACTAGGTAAAGCTATCTTAGAAAATAAGCATGCTTGGTGGATAATTGGATTAATGATCTTATTCCAATTATTCCTAACATACACACCATTTATGCAAGTAGCATTTAAAGTGACGGCGATGTCACTATTAGAATGGGTAGTAGTAATTCTATTTTCTATTTTGATTTTGCTCATAGTGGAAGGTAAGAAACGATTAACTAAATAATACAAAAAGCAGTTTCTTGAGTAGATTAGGACTAAAAAATCCTAAAATCTCAAGCAAACTGCTTTTTAGCTATATAGCAAAACTTGTAATAATCTTTCAGCGTCGCTCCAATGTTGAGCTTCTTTAATGGCAACATATAGTTGAGAAACATTATCAGTAACAATGCCATTGACACCTAAACTCAAAGCTTTATTAATGGCCAATCTGGAATTAGGGGTCCAAGCATAGACTAATTTATGTTTCTGACGATTAATTGCCATAAAATCTGGTGATAAAGTTGAATAACGTATGCCATATGCATGGATATTTTCTTCGGGAATAGTTAAGTTATATGGCATTAGATAATTTAAATTTCCCTTCGGAATATCATTTTGTAAAATCATCAAAGTTTGAAAATCTAAAGTGTGGAGTTGATGATGATTTTCAATGATATTAGCGTAGTATCTCTTAGCAAAAATATTAGCGAAATCAGTAGCGTTGTTAGGAGTAGTTTTTAATTCAATTAACAACTTTTGATGATGCTGATTTGCATATTTGAGATATGTGTCAAAATCAGTTAATTTAGTCTGGTGATTATTAGCTGTGACATTAAGCTTTTTAAGTTCAGCTAGAGTTAAATCTTCCGGATGAGCTTTAATGCCAGCTAGTTTTTTCAAATTGTTATCGTGCAAGACAATGAATTTATTATCTTTAGTCATATGAACATCCATTTCGATGTAATCAGGATGATACTTAATCGTCTTTTTTAGTGATTCAAGTGTATTAGGTACACCATTTTTCTGATTAACACCTCTATGAGCAATTGTCACAGGATTAATAGGGTGATTGAATAAAACCTTTCCTGTTGCAAAGCTCAAAGTGAAGGTGATAGCTATTAGTAAAAATTCTAATAAGAATATTCTTCGCCGATTAGTAATCTGAACTTCTGTATAAGCCAGAGTTATACTTATGCCCAAACTAACGATGCCCCAAAGACTAAATAAAGCATAATTAATAGCTAGTAAATTATATGTTGGTAAAATCCAATCGGCTATAATTTGAAGTAACAATATTACTAGATATCCACTCCAAGTAATAAGGAAAACTTTGATAAGAGCTAGCCAGAATTTTTTCCAGAAATTCTTAGTGCTAGTGGTTTGCCAACTTATTTTTAAAGAGGAAAGAATACCTTCATTTTCCAAAACCATGAGTGGTAAGACAAGGTAAAATCTAATTAAAAAATATAGCAAACATATATAAAGTAGTTGCCCTCCAACTAAAGAAAAAGGATTTCTAGATACAAATTCGGTCACCATAGAAGTTAAAGTTAGATTGCTTAGCCAAGGTGTTTTAAATAAAAAGTGTAAAAATGGCAAAAATCCTAGTAAATAAACTCCAGTAATAATTCCACCTAGCAGATGATATCTACCAAGAACTTCTAATGACTTTTGAAAAAGAGTATCCCAATTAAAACTCTCTGTAAGCAACATTTTAAAGCCAATGATGGCAATAGTAGCTAGCCAAAAAGTCAATAGTAAGAAAATAATAAACTCTATTACTAATCCAGTAGCTACAAATGGATGTTTAATAATAATATTAGTTATGTTGGTAAAAGAAATTAATGGAACAGCAGCTTGTTCTAAAAGAAAAGTTGAGAAAATTCTGAATAGAAACAAGCCTATCCAAGCAATTAAATTAATTAATAAACATAGCGTAAAAATGCCATGTTTAAAGTTTTTAAATGAATGAAAGATAACTACCACAACCTTTAGACATTTTCTTAAATTATAGCATTTATATATAGAAATAAGATTGAAAAAGGTAAATTGTAAAATTAAATAGAAATTTAATTTTTAAAGATCCAAAATATATTTGTAGGACTTTATACTTGGCTAAAATATGGTATCTGACATTAAGTGAACGAAGTTTAACTTCGTTCAACTCAGAAGATAAACCATATTTTAGGGAACCAAATGTTAAGTCCTACAATAAAGTAGATTTCTATTTTACACATGCTTATTCCCCACATGAAAGAGGAACTAATGAACGTATCAATAGAGATATACGCGGTTTTATTCCCAAGGGAATAAAGTTTGAAATAATCACAGACGAAGAACTATTGGATATCACTTGGAAACTAAACACTAGACCAAGAAAATGTTTAAATTGGAAAACACCCTTTCAAGTATTCTATAGCGAATATGAAAATAATTTCTAATAATTATTGCAATCTACCAAAGGTTGTACTATATTGATAATAATAAAATTAAATAATGATTAGGAAGGATAGATTTCTATGAGAAAAATGGCAGTAATTGGTTTAGGACATGTAGGAGCAACAGTTGCTTATACTTTAGTTTCTCAAGGAATTGCTGATGAGCTTGTATTAATTGATACAAATGAGAAAAAAGTAGTTGCTGAAAAACTAGATTTTGAGGATGCAATGCCTCGTCTACCTTACCATGTAGAAATAAAGACACAAGATTATGCTGAATTAAAGGATGCTGATGTAATTATCACAGCCTTTGGTGATATTGATGCAAGTGTTAGAACTGGAAATCGTTTTGCAGAGTTCGAAATTAACACTAAGAATGCAGTAGAAGTAGGTAAGAAGATTAAGGAATCCGGTTTTAGCGGTGTTATTATTGATATTTCTAATCCTTGTGACGCAGTTACTTCTATCCTTCAAGAAACAACAGAATTACCACGTAATCAAGTGTTAGGTACAGGTACATTCTTAGATACAGCAAGAATGCAACATGTAGTTGGTGATGCTTTAGGACAAGATGGACGTAATGTGGAAGGTTTTGTCTTAGGTGAACATGGTAATTCTCAATTTGTAGCATGGTCAACAGTTAGAGTTAATAACAAGCCAATAACTGAATTCTTCACAGAAGAAGAACTAGAAGAATTAGGTAAGAAACCAGCAGAAGGTGGCTTTAAGGTAGCTAACGGAAAAGGATACACATCTTACGCAATTGCAACATGTGGCGTTAAGTTAGCACAAGCAGTATTATCAAATGCTCATTTCTTTGGACCTGTATCAACATATGTTGAAGAAGTTGGAACATACGTTGGATATCCAGCAATAGTTGGTGCTAAGGGTGTAGAAAAGGTAGTACCTTTAGTGCTTACTGATGAAGAAAAAGCAAAATTAGAACAATCTGCTAACTATATTAAAGAACATTTAGATAGCTTAAAATAAGAAAGAATGGTAGAGAATTATCGTGAAGATAGTTTTCTACTATTTTTTTGCAAGCATTTGCGATAACGGTTGTAATTTTAGAACAAATAAATTAAACTTAACTTGATATGTGAAACATGTCAGCGATGCTGTGTTTCACAAAATTTTGCAAGGAGTAATTTAATGACACCAGAAGAATTCCGTCAAAGTTTAGCAGAACAAGGATTGAATCTAACAGATGAACAAATGCAACAGTTTGAGCTGTATTATGAATTTTTAGTTGAAACCAACAAAAATTTGAATTTAACAGCAATCACTGAAAAAAATGAAGTGTATCTAAAGCATTTCTATGATTCTTTATTATTAGCTTTGACAGTAAAGGATTTACAAACAGAAGAGTTGAGTTTATGCGATGTCGGAGCAGGAGCAGGTTTCCCATCTTTACCAGTCAAAATAGCATTTCCACAATTGAAGATTACAATAGTTGATTCATTAAATAAGAGAATTAAATTTTTACAAGAATTAACTCAAAAACTAAATTTACAAGATGTTCATTTTCATCATGCACGTGCTGAAGAATTTGGTGGTAAACGAAGTGTTCACCGTGAACGCTATGATCTTGTAACAGCTAGAGCAGTAGCTAGAATGTCTGTATTATCAGAATTATGCTTGCCATTAGCTAAAGTTGGTGGAAGATTTATAGCTTTGAAAGCACAAAAATCAGATGAAGAGTTGAAAAATGCTCAAAAAGCAATCGAAGTTTTAGGTGGAAAAGTAATAGCAGATTACGCTACAGAATTACCACAAGTTCATGATGAACGTCATATTATTGTTGTTGCAAAAGAGAAAGAAACCCCTAAAAAGTACCCTAGAAAAGCAGGAACACCAGCGAAATCTCCGATTGAATAAAGATTAGTCGCGAAAAGGGAGTGATTCGGGATGGCATTTTCATTTTTTAAGTCTAAAAAAGAAGAGAAAGTAGAAGACGATACACAAGAAAAGGTTCAAGAATTACCAATTGAACAAGTAGAAGTTAATGAAGATCAGCCAAGACAAGTCTTTTCTGAAGAAAGTATCGCTGAATTAGCTGAAACTATCCAATCTCATGGCTTGTTACAACCAATTATTGTTAGGCCAATTGGTGACAATAAGTATCAGATTATTGCGGGGGAAAGACGTTATCGCGCGATTAAAAAGTTAAATTGGCAAAAGATTCCAGCAATTGTGAAGAAAATGGACGAAAAAGAAGCTGCTTCAATGGCAGTTATTGAAAATCTACAACGTGAAGGGTTAACTGCAATCGAAGAAGCTGAATCCTATCGAAAATTGATGGATTTAAATCAACTTACACAGTTAGAATTGGCACGAGCAATTGGAAAGAGCCAAGCTTTTGTAGCTAATAAATTAAGGTTATTAAAGTTATCTCCATTAGTACAAAGAGCCATTTTACAAAGAAAGATCAGTGAACGACATGGTAGAAGTATTGTTTCTTTACCAGAAAAGAAGCAAGTAGAAATCCTAAAAAAGATTATAGATAAGAAATTATCTGTCAAAGAAACTGAAAAGATTGTAGCTCAGTTGAAGACTCCACCTGTTAAAAAAGAGAAAAAGAAGACTAATCGCAAAGGAACAGCATTAGATTGGCGCTTAGCCGAAAATACAATCAAAGAGTCAATTAAACTGGCAAGTGAAAATGGAATCGAATTAAAAACTAGTGAAGAAGATCATGGTGAATTTCACCGAATCATTATCGATATTCCAGTTAAATCAAAGAAGAAATAAGGAGGCACCAGAGTTTAATGGGAACAGTTATCGCAATTGCCAACCAAAAAGGTGGCGTTGGTAAAACAACCACAAGTGTTAACTTGGGTGCTTGTTTAGCTAGAGCAGGACAAAAAGTATTGTTAATTGATACTGATGCCCAGGGAAACGCAACAAGTGGTATTGGTGTAAGAAAACACAATATTGAAAATGATGTGTATGATGTGATTGTTAGTGAATTACCGATTAGAGAAGCAATCATGCCTACTTATATCGATAATTTAGATGTTGTACCGGCAACAATTCAGTTAGCCGGAGCAGAAATAGAGCTAACAGCACAAATGGCTCGTGAAAAGAAATTGTATGATGCAGTCCAAGATGTTAAAGAAGAGTATGACTTTATTTTAATTGATTGCCCACCTTCTTTAGGACTATTAACAATCAACGCTTTTACAGCCAGTGATTCAATTTTAATTCCAGTTCAAAGTGAATATTACGCTTTGGAAGGATTAAGCCAATTGATGAATACTATTCAACTCGTTCAAAAGCACTTCAATCCTGATTTACAAATTGAAGGTGTATTAATGACAATGTTGGATGCAAGAACTAATCTAGGTAACCAAGTTGTTGAAGAAGTAAAGAAATTCTTCAAAGAAAAGGTATACAAGACAGTTATTCCAAGAAATGTTAGATTATCAGAAGCACCTAGTCATGGCATGTCAATTATTGATTATGATCCTAGATCACGAGGTGCGGAAGAATATGAAGCATTAGCCAAGGAGGTGTTAAAGGCTCATGGCAAGTAGATCTAAAGGACTAGGACGAGGAATTGATGCTTTATTCCAAGAATCTAAAGAAGAACAACAACCAGATGAACAAGTGGTAGAACTTGAAATTAGTGAGATTAGACCTAATCCCTATCAACCACGTAAGACTTTTAATGAAGAGGCATTAGAAGAACTAGCAAAATCAATCAAGAAATCTGGAGTTTTCCAACCAATTATTGTGCGTAAATCTTCAGTTAAAGGATATGAAATCATTGCTGGTGAACGTCGCTATCGTGCATCTAAGTTAGCTAAAAAGACAGAGATTCCAGCAATAATTCGTGAATTTAACGAAGAACAAATGATGGAAGTGGCAGTGTTAGAAAATCTTCAACGAGAAGACTTAACACCATTAGAAGAAGCAGAAGCCTATAACACTTTGATGGAAAAATTGAATTTAACTCAAACTCAAGTGTCAGAGCGACTAGGAAAATCTCGTCCATATATTGCTAATTATTTGAGATTATTAGGTTTACCAGGTAAAGTAAAACTAATGCTACAAGATGGAAGCTTATCTATGGGACAAGCTCGTACTTTATTAGCAGTTAAAGATGAAGAAAAATTAATGGAATTAGCTGAAAAAACTGTTAAGGAAGGATTAACTGTTAGACAATTAGAACAGTTAGTAGCACAAATTAATGGTAAAAAGCCAAAGAAAGCTAAGAAACAAACTAATCCATATGAACCTTACATTAAGCAAACAGAAAACTTACTTCAAGAAAAATTTGGAACTAAAGTTTCCGTTAAAGCTAATGCTAAGAGTGGTAAGGGAAAGATTGAAATTGATTATTTAAGTATTGATGACTTCAATCGAATTATGGATATTTTAAAAATTAAGTTAGACTAGTGAGAGGATGAGGGCGATGTACGATTTACATGATATTGTTGAAATGAAAAAGAAACATCCATGTGGGGTAAACCGCTGGGAAATTGTGCGAATGGGTGCAGATATTAAAATTAAGTGTACTGGTTGTGGTCGTCTGATTATGATGACTAGACGAGACTTTGAAAAACGTATGAAAAAAGTTCTAGAAAAAGCAGAACAAGAAAATAATTAGAAAGAGTGATTTAAGAAATGGCATTAACAGCAGGTATTGTTGGCTTACCTAACGTTGGTAAATCAACATTGTTTAACGCAATTACAAAAGCAGGAGCAGAAATGGCAAACTATCCATTTGCTACAATCGATCCTAACGTAGGGATGGTTGAAGTACCAGATAGTCGTTTAGCAAGAATTGATGAAATTATTCCTGCTAAGAAGATTGTACATACAACTTTTGAATTTACTGATATTGCGGGAATCGTAAAAGGTGCTAGCAAAGGTGAAGGTTTAGGAAACAAGTTCTTGGAAAATATCCGTCAAGTAGACGCGATTGTTCATGTGGTACGTGCTTTTGACGATGATAATATTACACACGTGGCAAACAAAGTTGATCCTTTGGAAGATATTGATACTATCAACATGGAATTAACTTTAGCTGACTTGGAATCTGTAAATAAACGTTATGCTAGAGTAGAAAAAGTTGCTCGTACTAAGGATAAAGATGCTGTGGCTGAATTTGCAGTTTTACAAAAAATTAAGCCAGTTCTTGAAGAAGGTAAGCCAGTTCGTAGTATTGAATTCAACGATGAAGAAAAGAAGATTGTTAAGGGCTTATTCTTATTGACTTCTAAGCCAGTATTATATGTGGCAAACATTGCCGAAGAAGATATGGCAGATCCAGAACAAAGCGAATACTACCAACAAGTTAAGAAGTTCGCAGAAGATGAAGGTTCTCAAGCATTAGCTGTATCTGCAAGAACTGAAGAAGAAATTGCTGAACTTCCTGATGATGAAAAGCAAGAATTCTTAGAAGCTGAAGGTGTAGAAGAATCAGGTTTAGACCGTTTAATTCGTGCTTCTTACAAGTTATTGGGTCTAGCAACATTCTTCACTGCTGGTGGTAAAGAAACTCGTGCATGGACATTTAAGCGTGGTATGAAAGCACCTCAAGTTGCAGGGGTTATCCACTCTGACTTTGAACGTGGATTTATTCGTGCAGAAACTGTTTCTTTTGATGATTTAGATAAGTACGGCAGTATGCAAGCTGTTAAAGAAGCTGGTAGATTGCGTCTTGAAGGTAAGGAATACGAAGTTCAAGACGGAGATATTATCGAATTTAGATTTAACGTCTAATAGCGTAAGAAGGGAAGATTTTTAAATAGATGGCTGAAGAAAAAACAGTTCGTGAAAAGAATCAAGAAGCTGCCAAGAAACAAGCTGAAGCAGTTTCTCAACAAAAAAATAAACAAATCATGGAATTCAATGAAAAATTTGAAGGTTTAACAAAGCGTAATCAAGACTACATGTTCCATTTAAATAAGGCGTTAGCTGAAAAGAATTATGCAGAACGTGAAAAAGTTGTTAGTGAAATGTACAATGAATTGATGGAAAAACAAAAGCAAGGCGTTGTAGCTAACAAATTATACGGAACAGTTAATGAAAAGGTTGAAGCAATTCTTGCTGGTCCTAAGAAGGAACCTAAGATGCCTACTTTATGGGAATTATCACTTGATAATGGATTGATGATGTTAGCTTTATTCTGCATCATGTACGCTTTCTTAGGTATGTTCTCTAAGAGCAATCAAAATGCAGCAAATGGTGGAATAATCACATTGATTGTTACATCTATTGTTGCTGGTGTTGGTTTAGGTTATTTCTACCGTGCGATGATGCCAGGCCAAAGCAAACGTCGTGGTTGGTTAAACATTATCTTTATGATCGCAATCTTAATGGTAGTATGGGTAGCAGCATTCGGTATTGTTGCAATTATCCCACCAACAATTAACGTTGTTCTTCCACCACTAGCTTATGCAGTGCTTGCTGTTGTTGCTTATGGTGTTCGTTGGTACTTAAAGAAGAAGTTGAACTTCATTAGTCCAGCAGACTTCAGAAGAAATAGCCAAAATTAATATTAAAACTAAAAAATAATAAGATATTGTAAGATTATTTCAAGCAAAAAAGAGACATACTAGATGTAGTATGCCTCTTTTTTCATTATTTACTTTTACTATGCGAACGAATAAATATGTAAAGCCAAGAAATTGCTGCTAGTAGAAGCGAAAAATGGCTTAAAGTAGTTGGAAATCTTGGTCTGATAAGTACTCCAGTATAGGTAATTGTTGTAAACTGGGCACATGTCCATGAAATAAAAATACTCGCTCCCAAGAAAAGCAAAGGTATTTTATATTTTTTCATACGTACAGTTTAACACTAATTTTCAGTTTAAACATTAAGAATTGTAAAAACTCTGTTAATAGTTTACTTTAAAAATAGTTTCTAACAAGGTATCATAGATATTGAGAAGTCCTTTAAGGGAAAACGGGAGTGTTTTTTTATGAAGAAAAGTATCAAAATATTCATGGCTACATTGGTAGCATTAACTTTAGCTGCTTGTGGCAATGAAAATAATAAAAAATCAAGTTCATCTGAGATGAAAACGACACAAAAGTCAAATGTGTCTAAAGAATCCAAAAAGACAGAACAAAGTAGTGAAAGTTCTTCATCTTCAAGCTCATCAAGTTCTGAAAGTTCTAGTAGTGAAGTTAGTTCTTCAAGTCAATCTGGTCCACAACAAGCCAAAGTTACAGGGGATAATAATACCCAAAGAATGGCACAGATTGCTGGAGCATTGAAGTACTTTTTAGGAAAAGATGCCTTAGTTCCAACTAAAGCAGGGATTAGTAGTGGTGTGGTAAATGCCTACTATACTGGCGATGGTAATAATTTTACGGTTTACTACATCAAAGATACAGAAGGAAAGAATTTCAATGATCCTAGTTTAAAAGATAAAGTATCATATATAACATTTTCCAAGAAAACTTATGGTTCTGAAGAAGAAGCTGAACAAGCTGTAAATTACATTTCAGGTGAGGCAGAAATGGGCTTACCTAAGGTTCCATTAAGTGGAAATGTAAATGCTACATTGAATTCTGGTGCTGGACAAAGATATCTACATTGGAATTCTGGTAAATGGTCAGTAACAATTCATGGTTCAAGTGTAACTGGGAAAGATCCTGTTCCTACTGGTCGCAAGGTAGTTGCTTTATTGAATAAAGCTTATCTACCAGCTCCTGATTCTAGAGGTGCAGCAAGCTTTACAGCCGGTTCTGGTTCTGGAAATCAAAAGATTGAATGGAACAATGGTAAGGCAGTATATACTATAAAGGGTTCTAACATTAATTCTCTAATTGAATTAGCAGGATCAATTCAAAAATAATGATTAATTTAACAGCATTTGTCGCGTAGCGTGCGAGGAAACTCGGTAATTTATTGCCGAGAGGAGAGCACATCTTTTTGAGACCATCAGGTCTCTTTTTTAGGTTAAATTTATTGACAATGCAAAAAAAATAAATTATACAATTATCTCATAATAAAAAGAGTTAAGGTTAATACAAATGCAAAAACATTATAATAACTTAAATTATGCTAGAAGTAGTGTATACTCTCTACAATATCATTTAATTTTAGTTACAAAATATAGACGTGATGTCTTAATTGGTGATGTAAAAGTAGAGTTAGAAGAATTACTAAGAAACATGACAGAAAAATTTTCTGGTGAAATTATGGAAATAAATATTATGCCTGATCATGTACATATGTTGGTTGATGCAAGCCCCAAACACTCTATATCTTCAATGATGAAAGGATATAAAGGTGTATCAGCTAGAATGTTATTTATGCACCATCCTGAAATAAAGAAAAAATTATGGGGAGGTCATTTATGGCAACCTAGTTATTTCGCATGTACAGTAAGTGAACGTTCAGAAGAATTAATCAGAGAATACATTAGGAGACAAAAGAAAAGCAAAGGAAAGAGATAAGATGATGATTAAGCTACCAAAGACAACTGAATATATTAGAGTAAGACGTTATCGTTTAGTTGCCACAGATGATTTGGTAGCTAAATTTGAAAGGAATATTGAAGTTGAAAATAAAATTTATAACTATGTTCTTAAATTTTTAGAAAAAACCTATGGTGTTAAGCATCTAAATAGACCATACCCTACTACCAAAAAGGCTAAGGTGTTTCTAGCTAAAGATGTGTTAATTCCTAAGATTTTAAAAGATATTTATGGATTATCTAAATGGGACGGTAAAAAAGTTGGTATTCACTCACAAGCTTTAAGAGATGAATATTTAGTGTCAATATTAACCAATTTTGGTGAATACAGAAAAACTTTAATATCAGCTTTTAAGATGTCCAAACAAGATAAAGAAGACTACAAAAATAATGTACACAATAATAATCCGAAACATAAATCATGGTACTGTAAAGGTTCTTTAAACTATTTACGCCCTAACCAAAGTAAACGTTGTGTTTCTTTACCTTCAAATGGACAAGCCAAAATTATATCAGCACATTTTATAAAAATTCAAGACTATGGAATTATACAAGTTGTTGAGAATTTAACGAATATGAGAAATACGGATATTGTTACAACTAAAATTAAACATAAACAGGATGGAAAGTTTGAGCTTCAAGTAGTATTCAAGACTGTTAATAAACGTAAAGAAGTTATTAATAAAATTGGTGCTGATTGGAATATGAGGGATAACAAGGCTTGGCACACTTCAGAAGATGAAGAACTATACATTGATAAAGATGTATCAGATAAAGCTGATGAATTAGAAGATAAGATTAACAAATTAAAATCTCAAAGAGATTTAATAACATGGTTACCTAGAAATTCTAAAAGAATAGTTAAATTGAATAAAGAGATTCGCTACTGGAATAGTAAACGTAGTCATATATTAACTGATAAATACAATGATATGGCAAAAGAATTACTTTCTAAAAACGATTTAATCGCTATTGAGAATTTAGACGCAAAAGAAATGCGAAAAAGACAAGAAGACAATAGCAATTCTCAAAATAGAGCTAAAAATCGTAAATTAGCAAAGATTAAACCGTATGAAATGGAACAATTAATAATTCAGATGGCTAATAGACTAGGAAAAACAGTTATTTTAGTTGATAGTTATAAAACAAGTCAAGTGGAATATGGCACTGAATATCAAGAAAAACATAGTGTAGATGACAGAGAATGGACATCAAAGTATACAGGAAAAACAATCAAAAGAGATTTAAATGCAAGTAAGAACATCTTAGCATGGGCTTTAAACCCTAAAGAACATATAAAATATAAGGAAAGTCTAGATTTAAAAAAAGAAGGCAAAATTAAAAAAGCAATTAGACCACAAAGTCTAATCACAATTAATTAATAATCTTATGGGCGAGACAGAATCCTTGTCGTCCTAAATGGCTATGAGATTTAGGATATGCGTATCACCCTGAGCGAGTCAAAACGGGTGCGATATACTATTTGAGAGTCTTAAATGACTACCACATCGTAAGATGTGCATTGCCTAAACGTCTCCAAGCAATAGTGGTTGAATATAGCCGTTATCGCCTGGAAGCTCGGTACTTTTAGTGCCGAGTTCCGTTCACAGTTAGTAAATAGCTATAAATGCTGTTTTTGTATATTTTTTTAAAATTTTTAAATCGTAATTTGAAAATAAAAAATCCCTAAATAATAGTAAATTAGAATTTCTAAATCGTAATAAGCCGAAATGCTGCTATTTCAAGCAGTTGACAAGTTAATTTTATTTTATTAGGATATAAAAAGTAATGATTACTATATAAGAAAGAGTGATTTTTTTGAAAAAAATACTAAGTTTAAGTTTAGGAATAATTGCATTATGCTTATTCTTCCTACCTAGTAATGTTAGAGCAGATAAAATAAAAGTTGTAACAACGACAGATTTTTATGGACAAGTTGCAGAAGAAGTTTTGGGCAATAAAGGGAAAGTAACTTCAATTATTAATAACCCTAGTGTAGATCCACATGATTATGAGCCAACTACACAAACAGCTAAGCAAGTTTCAAATGCAAATATTGTTATTTATAATGGATTAGGATATGATTCATGGATAACAAAACTTAGTAATGGCAAAAAGAAGATAGATGTTGCGACAGACGTAATGCATGCTAAGGATGGGGATAACGAGCATTTATGGTATAACTCAAAAACAATGGGTAAGCTTGCAGATTATTTAGTTAAGGAATATGCGAAGCTAGATCCTAAAAATGAAACTTACTATAAAAAGAATGCAGAAAAATATAAACAAAAATTAACTAAATTACAAACTTTAATTGCAAAGATTAAGAAAAATAGTGATAATAAGGAAGTTGCAGTAAGTGAACCTGTTTTTGATTATGCTTTAAAAGATATGGGATATAAGATTGCTAATAGACATTTTGCTAAAGCTACAGAAGATGGTAGCGATCCTTCCTATAGTGATATTAAGAAATTACAAAATGATATTAAACACAAAAAGATAGCATTTTTTGTAGAAAATACTCAATCTGATAGTAAAGTAATTTCAAGTATTGTTAGTCTATGTCAAAAGTATGATGTTCCAGTTATAAAAGTGACTGAAACAACACCTAAGGGAAAGGATTACTTACAGTGGATGAGTTCAGAATATGAACAAGTTCTAAAAATTCAAGAAGACGGGAAGTAATTATGGAAAATATAGTTTCAGTTGATGGTCTGAATATAGATTTGCCTGATCGTCGTTTATTTGAAAATTTAGCCTTTGATATTCCTAGAGGGGCTTTAACATGTATAACTGGAGAAAATGGTGTTGGAAAAACAACATTAGTTAAGCACTTATTACGTGATTTAAAAACTAATTCGCATAACCATTTTGTTAAATTTACTATTGAACGTGATGAAGCTTTCTATATGCCACAAATTAGAAATATTGATGAGGATTATCCTTTAGCAATTAAGGATTTTGTATCATTGGGTTTTAAGCATCGATTATTACCATGGAATACAGTAGTAATGAATGATAAGTTAAAACAGATTTTAAAAGAAACAAAACTAGAAAATCTAGCTAAAAATCCACTAGGTAAGTGTTCCGGTGGTGAAAAACAAAGAACATACTTAGCACAAGCGTTATGTTCAGATCCCAAATTATTGATCTTAGATGAGGCGACTGCTAATTTAGATCAATCATCTAAACATGAACTGATGCGACTTTTAAAAAAATTGATGCCAATTCATGGAATTACAGTATTATTTATTACACACGACGCAGAGTTAATAGAAGATTATGCAGATTATGAATTACATTTAGAAAATAAATCAGGTAAATTGATGAAGAGAGAGGCGAGATATCGTGTTTGATTATGATTTTATGCGTTATGCATTTATTGCAGGGATTTTTATTGCCTTAATTTCTTGTGTGATGGGAGTCTTTGTAGTTGCACGTCAAACTTCTTTTTTCACGCATACATTATCTGAAATCGGATTTTCAGGAGCAGCATTTGGAGTTTTTGCAGGTATTTCTCCATTGACAGGGATGCTAATATTTACGATGACATCTGCTATTTTTGTCGGATTATCTGGAGAAAAGGTAGGTAGACGAGAAGCATCTATTTCGGTGTTCTCCGGCCTATTCTTAGGGTTAGGTATCTTATTTTTATCTTTGTCCGATAAGCAAGCGAGTTATGCAACCAATATCTTATTTGGAAGTATTGTGGGAATTGATATTAATAATTTGTATACTTTAATAGGATTGAGTGTACTTTTATTAATCGTTGTTAGTGTTCTTTTTAGAAGATTAGTTTATAATTCTTTTGACTCTCAGGGAGCTGAATACAATCAACGATATAATCAAATTGTATCAATCATATTTTTAGTGTTATTAGCATTAACTATTAGTATTACAGCACAAATTGTAGGAGCTTTATTAATTTTTGTTTTACTAACAATACCTGCTTCTGCAGCTAAGTACTTTGCACATACACTTTGGAAAATGATCGGTCTAACATTTATTTTTGTATTAGTCGGAATCTGGTTAGGTTTGTATCTAAGTTTTGTTACAGACTGGCCAGTAAGTTTCTTTATTACAGTTATCGAAGCACTATTTTATGGGGCTGCCATCGTTAAGGAAAGAATGTCCGCTTCTAGATTATAAAAATAAATTCATGTTTTTAGTAATGTTCGGATATAGATACTAGGAATTAGATGTATTTCGTGGTATAGTTAGGACCTAAGGGGTAGGAATCCTTGCGTAACGGACTAATGGAACGGAATGTGAACATTAGTAGATTAAGTCTGATATGACTTAGCGTTTGGTTTCCGCATTCACCATCAATAATTTAATATCAATGGTGCTTGTCTCTACCCTAAAAAATTATTAGGGAGATGTCTATTATGACACTATTATCATGGAAAAGTCCGAAATTAACCGCCCGGACGATAGCAATGGCGGCAATTTTAATTGCGATGCAGATTGTCTTATCTAAGCTTTCAATTGGACCTGACAATCTAGTTAAGTTTTCATTTGGCTTTATCGCTACAATGTTAATGGGTTACTATTTAGGCCCATGGTTGACAGGTGTAGCAATGGCAATAAGTGATATTCTTACTAATAGTGTTTTTTCGACGGGTGGTAATTTCTTTATCGGATTTACTTTTAGTGCAATTATTTCTGGAATAATCGCCGGAGCATTTTTGTATAACCAAGAGATAACATTGAGAAGATTATTCATTTATGAGTTTGTTCAAACTCTAGTTACGAATATTTTCTTTACAACTCTTTGGATTCATATTATGTACAAAGCACCTATTATGGCTTTGTTAACTGTTCGAGTACCTAAGAATATTCTTACATGGATTGTATATTCAATCGTAGGATTCTTAGTTTTACGTGCAGTTTCAAGGTTAAACTTACGTAGTAATAACAATACGTATTAATAAGTGAAGTTGATGCCAATGAGAAGTAATTCTTGTTGGCTTTTCTTTTAGAGGAAAGGGGATTTTCCAATGGTAAATGAATATCCGCAAGTAATGACAATTGCTGGTTCTGATTCAGATGGATCTGCAGGAATGCAAGCAGATATGAATACTTTTTTGGCTCGTAAAGTATATGGCACTTCAATTCTAACAGCCGCAGTTGCGGGGAATTCTTATGGAATCCATGCTAGTCATGCTTTACCAGTTGATTTTATCAAAGCAGAATTTAAGGCAATTGCAGATGATTTTAAAATTTTGGCAACTAAAACTGGCATGTTGACAGATACTAAGACGATTCATGCTGTAATTGAAAGTTATCAAAAATATGATTTTGGACCACTAATTGTTGATCCAGTTATCATTACCAAGCATGGAGCGATGTTACTGGAACAAGAAGCATATGAGACAGTGCGCGATGAATTGATTCCATTGGCAACTGTGATTACACCTAACTTCTATGAAGCACAAAAGTTAGTAGAATCTGAGCTTCAAAATGAGGATGAAATCATTGAAGCAGCTAAGAAGTTACAAGCTATGGGTGCCAAAAATGTAGTTATTAAAGGTGAACATAATGGTAGCTCTGAAACTGTTAAAGATTATGTCTTGCTCGAAGATGGAAAGAATTTCTGGTTAGAAGATGAGTATATCGATACAGAACATATCAATGGAACTGGCGATACTTACTCAGCATGTATAGCTGCAGAACTTGCCAAAGGAGCAAGTATCGAAGAAGCAATAAAAATAGCTAAAAAATATACTCATGACGCAATTAAAAATGAAATTGCAGTAGGTCATAAGTTCGGACCAATCAATCACTGGGTATAATATAAATTGAAAAGATCACGTCTAATTAATGTTATAATGAAAAAAGTAACATTAATAGGACGTGATTTTTTTGAAAGTACTAGGTATTTTAGGCTCACACAAGAGTAATGGAGTTACTAGAATGATGCTAGATGCAGTTCTTAATGGAGTTGAAGCTTCAAATGAAGTAGAGTTACTTAACTTGAATGACTATCAAATTAAGCCACGTGTTCCAGGTGAAGATAATCCAACATTAGACTTAATAATTGAAAAGCTCAAGGCAGCTGATGTGTGGGTTCTAGCAGCTCCTACCTACTGGGGTGGACTATCTGGAGTAATGAAGAACTTTTTAGACTGCATTAGACAAGAAGTTTTACGTTTTGATCGAAAAGGTGATCCACATTCTATTCCAGAATTCGCACACAAGCATTACGTTACATTGACGAATTGTTACGTAGGTAAAGCAGAAAATATGCTAACTGGAATGACAGATTCAGCTTTTAGAACAATGGATAAGGCGATGACAACAGCTGGTCTAATTAAATTAGGTGAAGGGGTTCAAACTGCGACTTATGGTTTAAAACAATTGACCGACAAAAAACAAGCAGAACTAGAAAAATTAGGCAACAAGATTAATCGAACACAGAGAAAGGATGACCAAACCTTGAAACGTTATATTGAATTGTTCTTTATTGTAGCAGCGATGGCATTAATAACAATGGTAATTCAAGCAGGAATATTAAAATTATTAGGACAAGCACTTAGCTTTTGGACAAATTATATTTCCTTTGTCTTGATATTCTTTATTTTATTAGCAATCACACTCCACTTCTTCACAGTAGTAAAACATAAACGTAAATGATAGAGAAATACCCCATGGAATCGGCTGGATTTCATGGGGTATTTGTTACTCTTCCGATAGTTTCAAATCATTTGTTGCTTGGGTAAGTTGTGAGTCATAGACATTAATCTTATGTTGCAAGTAGGCTCTAGTTTCTTGAAGACTAGCAATTCTTTCATCTAATTTTTCAGCCTCTTCTTCTAAGATTCTTTTACGTGCTGGAATGGTACGATCATCATTCAATGAGTAAAGATGCATGTATTCATGTAGACTTTCGATAGATAAGCCAGCATGACGCATACATTTTATAAAATCTAGTCTTTGAATGTCTATATCTGTAAAATTACGAACTCCATTTTTGTCTCGACTAATAGCAGGGACAAGTCCAATACGTTCATAGTAGCGGATAGTATCAGACGAAATACCTAACTGTTTACTAACTTTTTTAATATTCATAGCAATACCTCGTTAAAATTATTGATAATCAGAGTTTACACCTTGGAGTATACTCTAAGGCAAGAGGTTAGACTACAGAATTCCATTCGTTTTTGAACTCATCTAGAAAATCAAGCATAACTTGTTGGCGATGTTCAGCAATTTTCTTAGCAGTTGGGGTATTTAACATATCTTTCAACTTCAAGAGTTTTTCGTAAAAGTGGTTAATGATAGTTTCATCATCAAGGTTACGGTATTCTTCTCTAGTCATATTGGTGCGTGGAGCTAATGCCGGATTATAGATTTTTTCGCCATGATGACCACCGTAATAAATTGCTCGAGTGATGCCAATTGCGCCAATCGCATCTAGCCAGTCAGCATCTTGTACAATTTGTCCGGATAGGGGAAGTTGGAAGTCATCATCTTGTAGTGAATGTGCAAAAGACATATGTGTGATAATAAAGCTAATCTCATCTATTTGCGTTAAAGTAAAGTCTAAAGATTTTAGAAATTTTTGAAGTTCAGTTAAAGCTGATTTAGGATTAGAGACAAGTTTATCATCAATAGTATCATGTAGATAGGCAACAGTTAGTGTAATTAACTTATCAGCAGGTTCACTTTCTAGAATTTTTTCTGCCATAGTTACAACACGTTTGATATGATCATAGCCGTGTCCGGTTTTATCAGTTCCTAATTTGGATTTAGTATATGTTTTAATTTGGGATAATTTGTTAAATTCATCCATTTAATGAATCACTTCTTTCCTAGGAAATATTGTAGTCAAAAAAAGAAGTTGAATTTATATCCAACTTCCACGTGTTTATTATAATCTGAAAGAAAGCTTAGGTCTAGGAATAATAAGCAAGGCGATGATTAGAAGGATAATATCGATGTATTTTTTAGCATCGTACTCGCCCAGATAACCAGAAAATAGGACAAAAGCCATAATACCAACTGAAAATAATAATCGTAAAGTCTTACCGTTCATAATTATCACCATCCTTAAAAAGCTATTCTATTCATATAAATTATAGCATAAAATTATCGTTGTTGGGAACCGTTTACATTTAAAAATAAGAATAAAAAAGATTTTATTTACAAAATTACTAATTTACAAAATTTCTAAATAGAATTATGATAATAGTGTAAAATTTATTGAAGAGAGTTGAGAATATATGATGACTAAAGCCCAAAGAAAAGCTTTTGTATTTACTTTATTGTTAGGAACTTTTACTATGTCGATTAGTCAGTCCTCGTTATCGACAGCTTATCCTACTTTAATGAAGTTTTTCAATGTAGATGCACCAACGATTCAATGGCTAACAACCGGTTTTATGCTGATTATGTGTATCATGATGCCGGTTAGTCCTTGGTTGTTGAACAATCTATCTTTTAAGAAAATGTACTTAACGGTACTAGCAATCTTCGAATTAGGAACATTGATGATTATTTTGGCTCCTAATTTTCCAATCGCTTTACTAGGAAGAGGTCTAGAAGCAGTTGCGGTAGGTATTTTATTTCCATCTTATCAATCAGTCTTAATGACAATTACCGCTAAAGAAGGACGTGCTGAAGTCATGGGATTGGCTGGTTTAGTTATGGGATCAGCCTTAGCTTGTGGGCCAATTATTTCAGGTATTATTTTAAATTATATTAGTTGGCAAGGCTTGTTCTGGTTCTTCTTGTTAGTAATTGCGTTAATCTTTGTCAGTGCGATCTTTAATATGCGCGATGTAATGGAACGTAAAGAAAGCCAGTTAGACTTCATCTCCGTTATCTATTCACTTAGCTTTATCGGATTGTTGTATTTTGTAAATGAATTAGGCACTAAGCAGTTAACTTTGCCATTATATTTGATTTTAATTGTTAGTGTAATCTTGTTTATAGCCTTTATTTTACGTCAATTTAGAGTTAAGGATCCCTTACTTCAATTGCGAGTTTTGAAAGTAGCGAACTTTGATATTGGCGTTCTATTAACAGGTTTTGCTTACATTTCATTGATTGTAGTAACAATCGTATATCCATTGTATTATCAACGAATTTTGCATGTTAATCCGTTAGTGTCAGGTTTAGCATTAGTTCCACCAGCAGCTTTATTGAGTATTTTGAATCTAGTTTCCGGTCGTTTAGCTGACAAAGTAGGATTTAAAATTACACTGTTGATAGGTATGGTAATGCTAGTTGTAGGTTGGGCAATTCTATTTATCTTCAGCTACCATCTAAATGTACTGGGAATGATCCTAATTGCCTGTATCATTGAAGGAGGTAACGCCTTTGTCATGATGCCAGCGACAACTATGGGAGCCAACTCACTTCCTGAAAATATGATTCCACATGGAACTGCGATAACTACGACTGTGCGTCAGTTGTTAGGTAGTCTAGGGGTAGCTTTGGCGATGATTATTATAGTAGCTGGTGGACATACATTAAGTGAAATAATTGGTTATCACTATGCCTTTGGATTTTTCTGCATCTTGGAAATTGTAGGATTAATTTTGGCAATTATCTTGCGTGATGACAGTAAAAAATAACGAATAGAACATATCCTGCGACCTTTCTAGTGAAATTTGTTAGAATGATAATAGTAACTTTTAGATATTAATCATGGAAGGGTAGGACTATGAATTTGGATTTAGTAATATTTGACATGGACGGCGTTATTTTTGATTCAGAAAAGGTTTATTATGAAGCTAATCAAATAGCTGCTGATAAGCTTGGCATGGATTACTCATTGGCTTATTACAAGCAATTTATTGGTGCTGGAACAGATGCGATGAGAGCACAAATGATTGAAGATTATGGTGGCGATGCTCAACTTATTGATGACTTTTTACGTATTAGTGAAGAAAATGTGCATCCTTTAGTTGAAGCAGGAGAATTGAAATTAAAACCAGGTTTCGTAGAACTATCACAATATCTTCAAGCAAATGATATTCCTTATACTTTAGCTTCAAGCAACTACAAAAGTGAAATTGAATTTTTCTTAGAACATACAGATGTTGATCCAGCAGCTTTTAAAACGATTATTTCTGCAGATGATGTAGCTGAGGCTAAACCAGCACCAGACATATTTAATAAAGCTTGGAAGAAGAGTGGCGCACCTGCTAAAGAAAAAACGATAGTAATAGAAGACTCTTTTAATGGAATTAAAGCTGCTAATAACGCTGATATTCCAGTAATCATGGTCCCTGACATCATCCAACCAACAGAAGAACAAAGAAAGACAACAGTGGCTGTTTTGGATGACTTGATTTCTGTGCGAGAATATCTAAAAAATAATTATTAGAAAAGGACAGTCTATTTTGAAGAAACCATACTTAACAATTAAAGAAAACGGTGAAGCAACAATTGAAATAAAGAAGTCAGAATTTATCTGTTCCTTAGCTCGAACGGAGACTGAAGAAGAAGCAGGAGCATTTATAGATAAGATTAAGACTGAACATCGTAAAGCTACACATAATTGTTTTGCTTATATGATTGGATTGAATGATGAAATTCAACGTGAAAGTGATAATGGTGAGCCTTCTGGAACCGCAGGAGTACCGATTCTAGAAGTGTTGAAAAATCTTGAATTGCACAATGTAACAGCAGTGGTTACTCGCTACTTCGGTGGCATTAAACTTGGTGCCGGTGGCCTAATTAGAGCTTATAGTAATGCGACTTCTAATGCCATCGAAAAGGTTGGTGTAGTAAGGAAGGTTGTTCAAACAGAATTATCATTGAAGGTAAGTTATTCTGCCTGGGGTAAACTGCAAAACTATCTTGAAAATAATCAGGTAAATGTAAGTGATACGGTATTTATGACTGATGTCACAGCAGTAGTTTATGTTGATACGCCAGAAGTTGAATCTTTTACTGCTACAATTGTTGATTTGATGAATGGACAAGTTGAAGTAGAAGAAGGTCAGGAAAAATATGTCGAAGTGCCATATGAACTATATAAATAAAAATGAGGTTGGGATTTGAGTCCCAGCCTCATTTTTAATTGAATAGCACTGAAATAAATGGAGCGTTATTTAAGATATGAAGGGTTAAACTGTTAGAAAGATTTTTAGTATGTACATAGACATAAGCTAAAATCCAGCCCATTGTAACGTAAATTAAAGCAGAGATGAAGTTTGTACTAGAATGCATTAAACCAAAGATGACACCACTAATAGCAACTTGCCAAAATGGTTGGTTTTTAAAGAAGAAACTCGTAAATACACCACGATAAAGCAATTCTTCGGTAATTGGTACAAGTACAATTACTAATATAGTCATTAACAAGGAGGTTTTATCAGTAACTAATGAATTGATAGCTTGATCATTAGCACTAATTGTTTGATGATAAAACTTCGTCATTAAAGTCAATAGAATACCCTTAGCGAGAATCATGACAACATAAGCTGCAAGAATGAATCTTATGTTTTTTCCAGTAACTTTTTTAAATGGAGATTTACCAGTTGTTCGTTTAACGGTGTAAAATAATATTCCAATTAGTATTAAATAACATACAATAATAAGTGGTGCAATTATCCACATTGGATAACGTGCAACAATTTGACCACTAATGAGTGGTAATAATGGTAATTGTGATAGCAAGATAAAAATAATAAATAAACATATCTTACCAATTAATGATAAAAAATTTCGCATAAAATACCTCACTTTCGTATAGATATATCTTACTAGATTTGGATGGATTAGTAAAATATCCTTTGATAAAGTTTAAAGAATAATACCCATGACAAAATTTTTTAAATACAATTTGCTAATATTATGATATAGTAGTGAAGGTAGTAATTAATTTTATGAAATTGATTACAGAATAGATTTCTTAGTGAAATTTTATTTATATTATTTGTATATCTAAGTGAGGAGAAATCTCTTGGAAAAAAAGGTAGAAGTAGTAATTGCTACTCACAAGAAATATAAAATGCCTACAGATGATTTGTATTTACCAATTCATGTGGGTGCCGAATTGAATAAAGATAAAGACTTAGGATATCAAAAAGATAATGTTGGAGATAATATTTCTGATAAAAATGATAGATATAGTGAATTAACAGCTCTATATTGGGCTTGGAAACATGTAGATGCTGAATATATTGGCTTAGCTCATTATAGACGTCATTTTGGTGGGAAAAATTATCATCATGGTAAAGATAGGCTTAATTGGCTTGTTACAAAAGCTGAACTAGAACCAATGCTAGATAAGTATGATGTGATATTACCTAGAAAGAGAAGATATTATATTGAAACTCTATATTCACATTATGAACATACACATTATTCTAACCAGCTAGATGTAACTTTTGATATTATTAAGGAAAAATATCCAGAATATGCTGATACATATGAGAAGGTAATAAATAAGACTTCAGGATATATGTTTAATATGGTTATTATGAGAAAAGATTTGTTAGACGCCTATTGTACATGGTTATTTGATATCTTATTTGAACTTGAAAAGCGTCTAGGAACGCAAAACTTGGATGCTTTCCAACAACGTTTCTATGGACGTGTAAGTGAAATTATCTTTAACGTTTGGCTAGAAAAACAATTTGAAAATGGTGTTATTGATAAGAAGCGTGTTAAAGAGCTACCAATTGTATATGTAGAGGGAGTAAATTGGTGGAAAAAAGGCACAGCGTTCTTAAAAGCTAAATTCTTTAATAAGAAATATGAAAATAGCTTTTAAGAGTTACTAATAAGGGGGAGAAGAGCTAGCAAATTTTGCTGGCTTTTTATTTTATCAAGGCAAAAGAATAGGATGTGGAAATATGGGTATCACATTTTCGTTTATAATACCAACGTATAATTCGAAAAAGACAATTATTAGGGCGATTGAAAGTGTTACGAAACAATTAGATAAATCAGAATATGAAATCATCATAGTCGATGATGGTTCTCAAGATGGAACAGTTGAATTAGTTCATGACTTTATGAAAGATAACGGCAACATCCATTTTACTAGTACAATCGGTGGTGTATCTTTCGCAAGAAATAAGGGAATTAATCAAGCACAAGGTGAATATCTCTTATTTTTAGATTCTGATGATTATTATGTAGAAGGATCATTAAAAAATTTAAAAAATATAGTTGCACAAAGTAATAGTGATTTGGTGATATTCAACTTTGAACATGGTAATACTCCAGTATTATTAGCAGAAGTACCTAATACTAATGTCGAGGCTTTATCTGTAATGTTGAGTAATCCAACTAAATATATGACGGTTTGGGGAAAAGCCTATCGAACTGAAACAGTACATGAGAACAATATAAGATTTAATGAAGACTTAAAGTTATCAGAAGATAGTGAGTTTTTGGTAAGATATGTGCAAAAATGTAAGAAGATAACCTCTGATAACACAATTTTTTATCATTACTCAATCGACAATGTTTCAGTAATGAGAGGAAAAAATAAGCAAAGTAAGATTCCTGGATATTTGGAGTCTTTAGAGGTTGTACAAAAGGATATTTTTAATAATATTCCAGAATTGAAACAAGCATTTTATCAATATGCAGTAATTCAAATGAATATTATGATGGTTAGAGAAATATTTAACTATAGTGATAATAGTAACTATAGTTCTAAAATACGTAAATCTAACGAATTATTAAGAAATAAAACAATCAATGAAGCTATTAAGCAAATGAAATTAAAGAATTGTATGTCACCAAGATTTTTACCAGTGTTTTTCATTAAACTGGGAATGCGACCTCTGGCTAGACTGATGTTTAGGTTGAGAAGTTGGAGTAACTATAGGAAGGAAAAATAAAGCGTATATAGCAAGAAAGCAATTTTGATTGAGTCGAATCTCTTTCAAAATTGCTTTTTTGGTTGTGTTAAATTCTATACATTTTTCGATAAAAGATCGAACAAAGAAATGCCCCTAGTAGGGCGAGAAAAGCTAATGAGAATGGAGCTTGTGGACTTAAATTATAAATGAGTCCCGCTAAGTAAGCACCTAATATTTGCCCTAATGATTGTGTTGATTGATAAAATCCTAATACCAAGTTACGTGTCTCAACCTGAGCTTCCTGTGTAATTAAATCTTGAAGTAGTGGAGTACTCAAAGCATAGAAACCATAGAATATACAACTACTGATAACGTAAGCTGTTAGATGATGGCTAAATAAGATAAGTACCATTAAAGTTGAAGCACCTAATAGTACATAGATTAGACTTTTACTAATCTTAGTATTTTTCATCAAATACAAACCAATTGAAGTATTAACAATCAAAGAAATAATACCGATAGCTCCTTTGAAAATCCCATTAAAACTACTAGAAAGATTGAAAATATCCTTTAAATAGTAGTTAAAACTTTGATCGAAGGCAGTATATCCTAAATATAGTAAGATAGAAACAGAGAATAATAAGGCAAAAGCTTTATTCATAAATAAACGTCCGTCTTCGAGGCGTTTAAGTGGATTTGATTCTTTCAATATAAGAGATAATTGCAAACTATCAGTGTTTTGCGAATCTTTTTCAAGTAAAAGATAGAATAATATTCCGACTAAAGTCAGTTGAATAACTTGAACTGCAAAAGATAGATAAACATTATATGCACCAAGCATTCCACCGACGAAGTAACCTAAAGCACTAGCAACAGTTTGAATAGTAGCATTAAGAGTTAGGTTAGCTCCTCGATTTGTTTCACTGGATAGATTAACAATATAGTTAAGCACACCTACGAAAAATGCACCACATGCTAGTCCTGCAAGCAATCGGCCAATTAAGATCAGGCTTGTTGTATGTCCAACTGCAAATAAGAATTGTGCAATGGCATAGCCGATACAACCAATTGCGATAACAGACTTAGAGTTAACTAAACCAGCAATCTTACTCCAAAATGGAGAGGCGATAAAGATACCAAAGGACATTACAGCAAAAGCCGTCCCAAAGACAGAATTGTCAAGATGAAGCATTTTAAAATATGTAGGTGTAACTGGATGGGCATAGTTAGCTGCTAGATTAAATAAAGCGACAAGAAAAAATAAAGTTTTTTTCTTCATTGACATAGTGGGCGAGATACCAGTGGTTTTAACCACTGGAGGGATAGCCCTCACTTGTAAGCTCGTTAGAGCTTGCTTTTTTACCCTTGCCTCCTCTTTGGTATATTTCACTAACTATTTATGTTATAATAGTTAGTGAAGAAAGTGAGGTGAACCTAATGGAAATGCAAGTTACAATCAAGACTAAACTAAAGATTTCTAACTCTGAAATAGCTTGGAGTTTTTCTAAAACAATGGAACAATATCGTCAAGCATGTAATTATGTATCTGAATACATTTTTAATAATGATTTTGATATGAAACAAAGTAGATTAAATAAAGAACTATATACTAAGTTGCGCAATCTATTTAGTCTTAAATCACAAATGGCTCAATCTGTAATTAGAACTGTTATTGCACGCTATAAAACTGTCAAAACTCAAATGGCACGTAGACCTTATAAATATCAAGACAAAAATACTGGTGAGTGGTACCGTGAAGTACGTGATTTGACTTGGTTACATAAACCAATTTCTTTTAATCGCCCACAAGTTGACCTTCAACGTAACCGTGATTGGTCTTATTTAAGTAGCGGTCAGTTATCCATTAACACCCTTGATGGTCGTGTCAAAGTTGATCCTATTTGTCGTGGATTCAATCAGTACCTTGACGGTACTTGGAAATTTGGTTTAGCTAAATTACTTAAATCCAGTGGCAAATGGTATTTACATATTTCAGCCACTAAAGAAGTCGCTGATTTTAATAAACAAACCGTAAAACACGTTGTCGGTCTTGACCGTGGTTTACGCTTTTTAGCTACTAGTTATGATGAACAAGGCAAGACTGCCTTTTTTGACGGCCAAGCAATTATGCGTAAACGTGCTAAATATCAAAAACTTCGTACCACCTTGCAAGCTAAAGGAACTAAGTCAGCTAAAAGACGTTTAAAGAAATTATCTGGACGAGAGAACCGTTGGATAAGTGATGTTAATCATTGCTTGTCTAAGACACTTGTTCAAAAATATGGTGCTAATACTTTGTTTGTCTTAGAAAACCTTAACGGTGTTTCTTTTGAACGTACTGACTTACCTAAAGCTTTGCGTAATCAAAATAAATCATGGGCTTTTTATCAATTAGAACAATTTCTAACTTATAAAGCACACTTACACAATAGTGAAGTTGTTGAAGTTTCTGCTAAATATACATCTCAACGTTGTCCTAAATGCGGAGTTATCAAAAAAGATAATCGCCATCATGAAAAACATGAGTATCACTGTACTAATTGTGGTTATTGTTCTAATGATGACCGTATTGGCGCTATGAATATCCAATTACTTGGAACTCAGTATATTAGTGGACAAGAACAACCTAAATTTGAACTAACAACTAATGCGTAAACGTGTTAGTTAAGTGGGTGCTGTCAACCACCCAATGATGTAGCCACGTATAGTGTGGGAGCAACGAAGTTGCGTTATTACCACTGACCGTAAGGTCGTGAGTTACAAGCCTCAGTCTTTAGACTGGGGCAGTTGACATATTAAACATCCATATCAAAACGTTTCTTTAATTTGTTTTCGCTATATTCAAGTAATTCATCAGGTTTAATGTCATATTTAGCAGCCAATACCAATACCTGATCAATAACATCTGCCATTTCTTCTCTTAAATTATCTTCTTTTTCAGCTTGGTTTAGGATTTTTTCGCCAGGATGATCACGTCCGACTTCGATTGTACGAACAGCACGAGATAATTCTCCAAGTTCTTCTGTAATGTAATTAACTCGATCTTGAGGTGGATACTTAAACCAATCTCTTTTTTCATAGAATTTAACCAACCATTGTTGATGTTCATTAATATCCAAAATATATTCACTCCTTCATAATAATAAAACATACAGGAAACAGGTATATTTTTCAAGTTAGACGAATTTTAGAAAGGATGAATTTTTTTACAATTAAAAAACAATGAATAATCATAAATTATACGAATATGCCATGAATATTATGTTTTAAAACTCAAATTTATGGTATAAAAATGAATTTTTATTATAAAACAATAAAAAATCTATCATAATTAATACAAATTGCATAAAAGAGAATATACTTTAGTAGTTAATAAATATACATAAGATGGAGTGGAGATTTTGGAAGAAAATAAAAAGAAAATCACGACATTTGGCTTAGTCATGATGATCATTACCGCTATCTTTGGTTTTGGTAATGTTTCTAATGCTTATGCACAAATGGGTTACGGTAGTATTATTTGGTATATTTTAGCAGGGGTATGTTTCTTCTTCCCTTGTGGTTTAATGATGGCAGAATATGGTTCTGCATTTAAAGACGCTAAAGGTGGTATTTATTCCTGGTTAGCTGAATCAATCGGAGAACGTGCAGCTTTCATTGGAACCTTTATCTGGTTAGCATCTTGGATTGTCTGGATGGTATCAACAGCTTCACGTATCTGGATAACATTCTCTGCATTGATTTTTGGTAAAGATACTACACAACATTGGTCAATGTTAGGCTTGTCATCCACTGAAGTTATTGGTATTTTAGGAATTCTATTTATTTTAATTTCAACATTCTTTACCACACAAGGAATGGATTCAATTTCTAAAGTTGGTTCTCTAGGTGGAATTTTTACCGTTGTAACTAATATTATCTTTTTAATTGCTAGTTTAATCATTATTTTTGCTAATCATGGTCAATTAGCTCAACCTATCCATGGAATGAAAGATTTTATTACTTCACCTAATCCACAATTCCAAACACCAATTGCTATTATTTCATTCGTTGTTTATGCAATTTTTGCTTATGGTGGTATGGAATCTTTAGGTAGTGTAACTGATAGTATGGATAAGCCAGAAAAGACTTTCCCACGTGGATTAATTATTGCTAGCTTATTTACAATCGGTGCATATGTAATTATGATCTTTATGATTGGTTTCAGTGTTAACTATAACTCTGTTGTTGCTAAACACGGTGTAAACTTAGGAAATATTACATATATTGTCTTTAATCAATTAGGTGTTTATTTAGGACAGTCATTAGGTTGGTCAGCAGCTGCATCTCATACAACAGGTATGTTAATTACAAGATTTGTAGCTTTAACACAAGTTCTAGGATTCTTAGGAGCTATGTTTATCCTATTATATTCACCAATCAAGTCATTTATTTTAGGTTCAGATAAGAGATTATGGCCTGAAAAATTAACTCGCCTTAACAAGCACAATATGCCAGCTAATGCAATGTGGTTACAAGCAATTATTGTTTGTGTAATTATCTTTTTGGTAGCCTTTGGTGGATCTGCAGCTCAAAGATTCTATTTAATCTTAACTGATATGGCAAATGTATCTACTAGTTTCCCATATCTATTCTTAGTTGGGGCATTCCCATTCTTTAAGAAAAAGAAGATTGAACATTCATTTGTAGCCTTTAAGAATCCATTCTGGACTAACTTATTAGTAATTATTATTGAAATTATCTTATCAGCAGGTATTATCTTTACTTGTGTTCAACCAATTTTGGATGGTGACTTTGAAACAGCCTTCTGGACAATTGCTGGTCCGGTCTTCTTCGGATTAGTGGCATTCATCTTCTATCAAGTTTCATCAAAGAAACATAAAATAAAATAGTTAAAGAGACATCAATGAGTTTTGTAGATAAGCTCATTGGTGTTTTTATTTTATAGAAAACTGTTACATAAATATATTTTATTCATTTTAAATGCAATTTAAACATGAATTATGAATAAAATATACAAAATTACAAAAAATACTTGCATAAATAAACAATAGAAAGTATACTAATCATATCAACTTGAAAACTATAGATTATATTAACGAGGGAGATTATGAGTATGAAAATTTTTAAGAAGATATTAATGCTTTTAGCTGTACTCATGATGGTAGTTACACCATTTGCTGCGATTACTGCTGATACAACTTCTAGTAGTTCTTCCGCTGATACAGCTAAGACAACAGATGATTCATTGAAAAAGGTAAAAGAAAAGGGAACATTGGTAGTTGGTTTAAGTGCCGATTATCCACCTTACGAATTTACTACTAAGCAAGATGGCAAGACTGAATATGTCGGAATTGATATTCAAATTGCTAAAAAATTTGCTAAAGATTTAGGCGTTAAGTTAGTTATTAAGAATATGAACTTCGATTCCTTATTAGTTGCGCTTGAAACAGGTAAGATCGATACAATCATTTCTGCGATGAACCCAACTGAAGAACGTCGTAAGAGTGTTGATTTCTCTAACATTTACTACTCTGGTGGTAAGTACATTGTTATCAACAAGAAAGATAAGAGTAAATATACATCTAAGGAAAGCTTTAAGGGTCAAACAGTTGGTGCTCAAAATGGTACTTTGGAATACAATTTGATTAAGCAACAATTCCCTGGAGCAACAGTTAAAGGTTTAGCTAAGTTAAATAACTTAATCATTGCTTTACAATCTGGTAAGGTATCTGGGGTATTGATGGAAGAACTAACAGCTAAGGCTTACGTACAAAACAACCCTAACTTATATACATTTAACTCTAAAGTAAGTGTTGATGTTAACGAAACAGGGGCTGCGATGGCATTCCCTAAAGGAGCAACAGCTTTAACTCAAGCTGCTAACAAGACAATTGCTGATATTAAGAAACAAGATTTATTAGACAAAGAATACGTTCCAGAAGCTGCTAAATATATGAAGCAATCTAGCAAGCACAACACAATGGCTAGTTACTGGACATACTTCGCAAAAGGTATTGAATATACATTAATTATCACAGTTGTATCTGTATTAATTGGTTTTGTTTTAGGTATCATTCTTGCTTTAATGCGTTTAGGTCACAACAAGCTTCTACACGGTTTAGCAGTTGCATACATTGAATTTATTCGTGGTACTCCATTAATGGTACAAGTAATGTTTGTATACTTCGGAATTGGTGCAGTTATTCAATCATTACCTGCTTTGGCAGCTGGTATTATCGCTGTATCTCTAAACTCCGGTGCTTATGTAGCTGAAGTTATTCGTTCAGGTATTGAATCAATCGCAATTGGTCAAACTGAAGCCGCAAGAAGTTTAGGTATGAGTCAAAAGCAAACATACCAATATGTTGTTATTCCACAAGCAATTAAGAATATTTGGCCAGCTTTAGGTAATGAATTTATTACCTTGATCAAGGAAAGTTCAATTGTATCAGTTATCGGTGTAGGTGACTTGATGTATCAAACACAGTTAGTTCAATCTGCTACTTATAAAGGTGTAGCTCCATTGGCTATCACAATGGTTATCTACTTTGTACTAACCTTTACATTATCTAAAGGCTTGAATTACTTTGAAGGGAAGATGAAACATGAGTAACAAAAAGATGATTGAAGTACAAAATCTTCAAAAGAAGTTTGGAGATAATCTCGTTCTTAAAGATATTTCTGAATCAGTAGAACAAGGTCAGGTTATTTGTGTAATCGGTCCTTCTGGTTCTGGTAAGAGTACCTTTTTAAGATGCTTGAATGTGTTGGAACGTCCAACAGGTGGGAAAGTAATTTTTGAAGGAAAAGATTTAACTCATATTTCTGAGAAGGAATTAGATACTTTACGTGAAAAAATGGGCATGGTTTTTCAAGGCTTTAACCTATTTCCTAATATGAGTGTATTGGAAAATATCAAGTTAGCTCCAATGAAAGTCAAGAATGTTGATGAAGTACAAGCAGAAAAGACAGCAAAAGAATTATTAGCTAAAGTTGGATTAGCTGATAAAGCAAATCAATTCCCAGATAGTTTATCTGGTGGTCAAAAGCAACGTGTAGCGATTGCTCGTGCTTTAGCGATGGATCCAGAAGTAATGCTATTTGATGAACCAACAAGTGCGTTAGACCCAGAAATGGTAGGGGAAGTATTGAAGGTTATGCGTGACTTGGCTGATTCAGGAATGACTATGGTAGTTGTAACACACGAAATGGGCTTTGCTAAAGAAGTTGCCGACCAAATCTGGTTTATGGCAGATGGATACGTACAAGAAGTAGGAACACCAGAAGAAGTTTTCGAACATCCAACTTCTGAACGTGCTAAGGATTTCTTAGCTAAGATTTTATAAGATAAGAAAATAAAAAGGTAGTTTATAGAAATAGCACTTACTCGGTTGTTTTGAGTAAGTGCTATTTGCGTACTATTATTGTTTATCTAATAAATCTTTTTCTTTGTTTTCTGTACTGATTTTATCTTTAGCTTCGATTAAAGGAGCCAAACCTTGAACTAATAGTTCGTAAGCTTTTTTAGAGTAGTGAATATCGTCAGCTTGTAGTAACTCACCAGCTTCATATTCAGTAGCGACACTGTGCCAATCATGACAAGCAACGTTAAGTTCTTCAGCTAATGTTACAAGTCCTTGAGCATACTGGGATAACTTCTGATTAGGATAAAAGTCTTGTAAGCTAGGTCCAGTAATCCCAGGAGTGATGAGAATACATTTTTGAGTTCCAATTAAAGTAATCATTTCTTTAATATTAGCGATAAAAGTTTGATAATCTGGACCCTCATCTGTTACATCATTTGTACCAAAGAAAATAGTAACAATATCAGGACTACTTTGAATGACATCAGCTTGGATACGAGAAAGAGCCAAGTCAGTACGATCTCCAGGGACACCACGGTTTAAAATTACAATATTTGGGAAATATTTTCTAATTTCGTTAGAAAATATTGGAGAAGGATAGCCATCAGTCATACCAGCTGTAATACTATCCCCAAATAAAACTAAATTTGTCATAGATAACTAATTACCACCTTTAAATTTATTTGTTATTAGCTCTTTGAAAGCGCAATATAATTATAAAATAATATGATATAATGAAAAAGTTAAATAATATACAATTGTGAGAAAAAATATGGAAAATAGATTAAATTATTATAAAATAGAACGAAATGAATGGAGTAATTTTTATCAGGAATATATTGTTCCATTAACCGAAGAAGAATTATTGAATTTAAAATCTTTAAATGACCAAATTTCCTTGAAAGATGTACAAGATATTTATATGCCACTGGTGCATCTTCTGAGAATACACTTAGACTCACATCAAGAGTTACAAGACAGCCAGTCTGAGTTTCTAGGTGTAAAAGCACAAAAGGTACCATTTATTCTAGGAATAGCAGGATCAGTTGCGGTAGGTAAGAGCACAACTGCTCGCTTATTACAAAGCCTATTAAGTGAAGTCTATCCAGATAAGAAAGTCCAGCTTATTACAACGGATGGTTTCTTATATCCTAATCAAGAATTGAAGAGACGTAACTTAATGGAAAGAAAAGGATTTCCAGAAAGTTATGATATGAGAAGATTATTGCGTTTCGTAAATGATGTTAAGAATAATTTACCTGCCAAAGCACCAGTATATTCACATAAAGTCTATGATATTGTAAAAGGACAATATGAAACAGTGGAGAGTCCAGATATTTTAATCGTTGAGGGGATTAATGTTTTACAATTGCCAACCAACCAACAAATTTATGTGAGTGATTTTTTTGATTTTTCAATATATGTAGACGCTGAAGAAAATTTGATTGAAGAATGGTATCTGGAGAGATTTGAAACTTTACTAGATACAGCCTTCAAGGATCCTACAAATTATTATTATCCTTATGCGATTGGTGATCGAAAACAAGCAATTGAAATGGCTAAAAATATTTGGAAGACGATAAATCTTAAAAATTTACATGAATTTATCCTACCAACGCGTAATCGTGCAGACTTAATTATGCATAAAACTAAAAATCATGCAATAAATGAGTTATTTTTGAGAAAATACTAAGTCAGTGATGAGTTATGGTTTAAAATATTGCTCAACTATTGCTAACTATGTATAATAGGTACAAAGCATAATGAAATTTAAGATGAGGTGAAAGACTTGGCTAATGTTGATATGCAAACATTTGATAAAATTATCGTTTTAGACTTTGGTAGTCAATATAACCAATTGATTACACGTCGTATTCGTGAATTCGGTGTTTACTCTGAATTACTATCACATAAGCTTACAGCCGCTCAAATTAAAGAAATGAATCCAAAAGGAATTATTTTCTCTGGCGGTCCTAACAGTGTTTATGATGATGGTGCTTTCCAAATTGATCCTGAAATTTTTGAACTAGGTATTCCTATTTTAGGTATCTGTTATGGTATGCAATTAATGGCACACAATTTACCAGGTGGTAAGGTAGAAAGTGCTGATAACAAGGAATATGGTAAGGCTATTATTACAGTTAAGAATCAAGAAAATGTAATGTTCAAAGACTTACCAGAAACTCAAACAGTATGGATGAGTCACGGTGACTTAGTAACACAAGTTCCAGAAGGTTTTGAAGTTACAGCAACAAGTGATAACTGCCCAATTTCTGCAATGGCTAATGATGCTAAGAAATTCTACGGTTTACAATTCCATACAGAAGTACGTAACACAGAATATGGTAACGATATTTTACGTCATTTTGCTTTCGACGTTTGTCAAGCTCGTAGCAACTGGTCTATGGACGACTTTATCGATATGCAAATTCAAAAGATTCGCGAAACTGTTGGCGATAAGAAAGTCTTACTTGGATTATCTGGTGGGGTGGATTCATCCGTTGTAGGTGTATTACTGCATAAAGCTATTGGTAATCAATTAACAAGCATTTTTGTTGACCACGGTTTGTTACGTAAAGGCGAAGCTGAACAAGTTATGGATAGCTTGGGTGGCAAGTTTGGCTTGAACATTATCAAAGTTGATGCTAAAGAACGTTTCTTGAACAAATTAGCAGGTGTATCTGATCCTGAAAAGAAACGTAAGATTATCGGTAATGAATTCATTCGTGTTTTCGATGATGAAGCTGCTAAACTAGAAGGAATTGAATTCTTGGCACAAGGTACTTTGTATACAGATATTATTGAATCTGGTACAGATACTGCTCAAACAATCAAGTCTCACCACAACGTTGGGGGATTACCAGAAGATGTTCAATTCAAATTAATCGAACCATTGAATACTTTATTTAAGGACGAAGTTCGTGAACTTGGTGAAAAGCTTGGAATGCCACATGAATTAGTATGGCGCCAACCATTCCCAGGTCCAGGTTTAGGTATTCGTGTAATTGGTGAAATTACAGAAGAAAAACTTGAAATTGTACGTGACTCTGATCTTATCTTACGTGAAGAAATCGCAAAGCATGGTTTAGATAAGGAAATTTGGCAATACTTTACAGTATTACCAGGTATTCGTTCTGTTGGTGTTATGGGTGATGGTCGTACTTATGACTACACAGTTGGTATTCGTGCAGTAACTTCTATCGACGGTATGACCGCTGACTTTGCACAAATTCCATGGGATGTATTGCAAGAAATTTCAGTACGTATTGTGAACGAAGTAGATCACGTTAATCGCGTAGTGTATGACATTACTTCTAAGCCACCTGCAACTATTGAATGGGAATAATGAATATATATAACTTGGTGAGGAAAGCCTATAAATCAAGCTTTTAAAAAAGGTAGATCTACAAAAAAAGGTATAAAAACGTAGTTGTTTACCAAGAGTTTGCCAAAAGTCTGCCAGAATTAATTTGCCAGTAGTGTAAAAAGCTACTGGTTTTTTATTTATTATTAACTAAAAATAATATATAAATAGGTGCTAATTCGTATATCAAAAAATAGGAATGTCAAATTATAAAGTGCAAGTAATTAAGGTAAAGTCTATTATCACAACCATAAAGTGATAATAGGCTTGTTTTAGTTATTTGCGTATTTAGACACCGAAGAAATATAAAAATTTATGCAAGTAAGCGCTAAATTTGCATAAATTAGAAAATTGGTCCTGTGTCTAGATTGGCAAAATCGGATAACATTGGCATTTTTTTATAAAGATGTTATTTAAGATACATATTTTGTTTAGTATATATAATCTTGTGTTACTATTATTTTTAGTTGTCGATGTAAAAGGAGAATTTACGTGAAAAAATTTTTGTTAGTAGTTACGATATGTTTGTCGTGTATAATGTCTTTTCAAGATAAGGTACTCGCTAAAAATATTTCTGATAAAAAAATTCAGAAAATTATAAATGGAATGACATTAGATGAAAAGATAGGGTAATTGTATATGAGTCCTAGTTCTGGCGATGCTAGTAAGACGACAAATGATATAAAAAAATATAATTTAGGGGGAATTGTTCTATTTGGAGAAGATTTTAGTAATCAGAATGTAGATTCAATGAAACAGAAAGATGTAAAATTTCAAAACTCTAGTAAGTACGGATTATTTATCGCTACTAATCAAGAAGGTGGGACTGTGTCTAGATTAAGTACAAGTCCACAATTAACAAATGGAAGAAGTTTTCCTTCACCACAAGAGATATATAAACAATCAGGAATAACTGGAACGGTAAAAGAATATGGTAGTGTGGCTAAAACTTTGCGAAGTTTAGGTATTAATTGGAACTTTGCACCAGTTGCTGATGTTTCTAATAATTCAAATAGCTTTATATATGATAGAACACTAGGGCAAAATTATCAGTTGACAGCACAATATGTATCAAAAGTTGTACCAGCAATTCAAAAGCAACAAGTGGCTGCAACATTGAAACATTTTCCAGGATATGGCTCATCTGGAGATACCCACACAGACTTTGCAAGTGATGAACGTAGTGAAGCAGAAGTTAAGAAAAATGATTTTTTGCCATTTAAAGCTGGGATAAGGGTCAAAGCCGATTCAGTACTAGTAGGTCATGTCGTTGTTAATAGTTTGGATGCGAGTAGACCAGCTTCTGTATCAAAACCAATACATAAAATTTTAAGAAAAGAATTGAGGTTTAAAGGTGTTATTATTACGGATGATATGGGAATGGGAGCATTGACTAGCTTTGCGCAGAAACAAAACACGAATATAGATGCGATGGCGATTGAAGCAGGAAATGATATGTTATTAAGTAATGATTATGAAAATGGAATACCGGCTATTAAAGATGCGATAAAGTGTGGAGATATATCACAAAAACAAATCGACAATTCAGTGAAAAGAATATTGAAACTAAAAGCCAAATTGAATATTTTGAAGTAAATTAAATTTTTATAAATGATAGTATAATGCAGACATGTTTCTATTAGGGAAAACGAGTGTTCAAATTGTGGTTCATCATAAAAGAAGACGCAAAATTTTGTATATTTGGTGGATATCAATTAGTAAGGAAAAATATTAACAGATACAAATAGACTCTAGATAGTAAGATGAAAGAAGTATTTACGAATTATTGGAATTGGCTGGTTACTCCATGGAAACATACTGGGATAATTTCATCTAGTATAAGCAATCCAGTAAATTTCAATGTATTTGTAGTATTCTTTCTAGTGTAAAGTGCAATAATTCGGTACTCAAATTGAAAAAGAAGATGGAGAATATAAGGTAAAATCCATTGGTAAAACAGGTTCCAGTCCAGAATGGGAACATAGATATGATGATTAAAATTTAATACTGTAATTTATGAGATATGGTATTCTTTCTTTGGTTAGAAAGATGTTTATTCTCTCTTTTATTTTTAAATCTATTACTGCTGCTATAAAGTAATAATAGGCTTATTTTGATTATTGGTATATTTAAACATAGAAGAAATATAAAAGTTTATGCAAGTAAGCGTTAAATTATAAAATTGGTCCTGTGTCTAGATTGGAATATCAGAAAAATCAAGAAAATAAGAAGCATAGATTAAATTTATATGAAACAGAAATATTATTATAGTTGGTACTATGTCAAGAAAATGGACAAGTTAAATAGAACAAAGATAATTTTCCTTGTAAAAATTTTATTAGAATCATTATTTCTATCAAGGGCAAGCCCATACGGGAAACCCTTGACAAAAATAATGATTCTAATCCTTTGTTGGCAAGGAAAATAATCTTAAATCATCATCTTTTAAGCTGCTTTATTTACTTTTTGTACTTTATCAAAGTATGTCTGTTCAAATTCTAATGGTGATATGTAGCCACAATGGCTATGAATTCTCACCGTATTATAAAAACCATCTATATATGAAAATACTAATCGTCTAGCTTCATTATATGAACTGATATTATATTCATTTAAGCATTCACGCTTAATTATAGCGTGAAAAGACTCAATACAAGCATTATCCCACGGATAAGCTTTATTTGAATAACTTCTTGTTATTCCAGCTGTTATTTCGCAATACTCTTTAGAGGTGAATTGACTACCTCTATCACTATGAATAATTTTTGGATTACTCTTACGAGTAGCTTTCACTTTATTTATAAGAGATATTATATTTGTGGTCTCCAATGTTGTTGATAAATCCCAAGAAATTATACGCCGTGAAAACAAATCCATGATACTAGTTAGATATACAAATCCTTCTTTAGTTGGAATATAAGTTGTATCAATGCACCAAATCGTATCAGGTGCTTCAGGATTAAATTGTTCATCTAGGATATTTTTCAATTTATTATTAAGGTTGGAATCTCTAGTAGTTACAGTAAAGGGTTTACAGTACTTTGCACGTATTTTTAGTTCTTTCATATATTTTCCAACAGTACGTTCAGAAATTTGTATGCCCATTTTTCTTAGTTTAGCTGTAATTTTGGGTGCACCATAAAGGTGCTGACTTTCTTCCTATATTTCCATGATAAGATCCTTGATTTTTAGCTGACGTTCTTTTAATTTACTCAATCCTTTAGACTTATGTCTATAATATCCTGATTTTGATAATCCTATACGGTTAAGCATTCCAGCTACAGTAGGCTTTTGTTTAGAATTTTCACTTACTTCTTTTATATTCTTATAAATTTCTTCCGTTGTTACTATCCCAGAATGCTTATTGCTTTTTTTAGTACTTCAATCGCTCCTTCTGCGTCTCTTAATTGTCTTTTTAATCTTGCAATCTCTTTATCTTTATCGCTAGAATAATTTCCACTTACTCTAGTTATCACTGATCCATCTTTTTTTGATAATTTAATCCATTTTCTTAATGCACTGACGCTTACTCCTAGTTTTTTAGCAGTGGTATTAATAGAAAGTCCACTATCATAATAATAGTTTACGGCATCTGTTTTAAATTCATCAGTATATGTTTTCTTGGGCATGTAATGTCTTCCTCAATAAAATTATTTAATTATTATACATGATTCTATCACATTTAACTTGTCCCAATTTTATTCTACCTTCATAGTTACAAGAATAACACTTGCTACATATTGCATAAGAAAAAAATATAAGATAGAATAAAACATGTTTCTAGTTATTTTAGTTGTAAATTATGATAACATAGAAGTTTTTTTAAATTTAGATTAGATAAGAAATTGTAGGGGGAGTATATGTCTATAGACTTAAGTGTATGTATAATTGCCTATCATAATTTCGATGATATTAGAGTGGCTATTTCATCACTTGAAAAGTATACATCTAATAAAATTAGAAAGCAGATATATATTATCGACAATGGTAGTAAGAATGCGACTAAAAATGAAAAAGAAAAAATAGACAATATATTAAGTAGATACAATGATGTAACATATATAGATGCTAAGGAAAATTTAGGTTTTGGTAAAGGAAATAATTATATATTACCAATACTTACTTCTAAATATCACTGCATCATGAATCCTGATGTTATTTTTAACGAAGATGCTTTTTCACCTATAATAAAGTATTTAGACAATAATTCCTCTGTTGGAATGGTTATTCCTAATATAGTAGATGAAACAGGCAGTAGAGTTGCTGTATATAGGCAAGAATTAACTATATTTGATATGTTTGTTAGAATGTTTTTTAAAAATAATTTCAAAAAACGACAAGAATGGCATACGATGCAGTATGAAGACTATTCAAAACCATTTCAAGTTCCCTTTGGGCAAGGAAGCTTTCTCGTAATCAAAACGGAACTATTTAAAAGAATTAACGGTTTTGATGAAAGATACTTTATGTATATGGAAGATGCTGATCTTTGCAAGAGGGTAAATCAAGTATCTAAATTAATGTATTTTCCAGGTGCAACTGTAGTCCATAAATGGCAAAGAGGTTCACATAAAAATAAGAAACTTTTTAAGTATCATATAGAATCAATGAGACATTATTTTAAAAAATGGGGCTACAAGTGGATCTAGACTTAATATTACTAGTTATATGATATGGTAAAAACTAAAAGAATGGGGGATTTAAAATGAAATATTTTGTAACTGGTGTTGCAGGTCAATTAGGCCATGACGTTATGAATGAGTTAAATAAGCGCGGGTATATTGGGGTAGGAACTGACTTAGCTCCAGAATATGCAGGCATACAAGACGACAGTTACGTAACAACAGCTGAATATGTTTCGCTAGATATTACAAATAATGACGAAGTGCAAAAGATAATCGAGATGGTTGATCCAGATGTTATCGTACATTGTGCAGCTTGGACGGCGGTAGATGCAGCAGAAGATGAGGATAAGCAAGCTAAAGTTCGTGCAATTAATGTAGATGGAACTCAAAATATTGCAAATGCGGCCAAGAAAATTGATGCAAAGATGGTATATCTATCTACTGATTATGTGTTTGATGGTCAAGGAATGAAACCATGGAAACCTGATTGCAAAGACTATAAACCATTAAATGTATACGGTCAAACTAAATTAAATGGTGAATTAGCTGTGGCTAACACTTTAGACAAATACTTTATTGTCAGAATTGCTTGGGTTTTTGGTGTCAATGGTGCTAATTTCATTAAAACAATGTTGAAATTAGCAGAAAACCATGATGAATTAACTGTTGTTTCTGATCAGATTGGAACCCCAACATACACTTATGATTTGGCTAGGCTTTTAGTTGACATGACAGAAACGGATAAGTATGGTTACTATCATGCAACTAATGAAGGTGGTTATATTTCTTGGGCAGATTTTGCAAAAGAAATCTTTAAACAATCAGGTAAAGATGTAAAGGTTACTCCAGTGACAACTGCTGAATATGGAGTTTCTAAAGCTGCACGACCATTTAATAGTCGTTTAGATAAATCTAAATTAGTTGAAAATGGCTTTGATCCACTCCCTACTTGGCAAGATGCATTATCACGTTACTTGAAATTGATTAAATGAGAAAGTTTAGGTAGTTAATAATGAATTATAAGGTTGGTGCAGGTATAGTTTTATATAACCCTGAAATTGAATTATTAAAGAAAAATGTTGATGCGTTATATAATCAAGTTGATAAATTATTACTATATGATAATGGATCTAGTAATTATCAAGAAGTAAAAAGTATATTCGGCAATTATGAAAAAATTGTTTTTGAAGATGGGGTTAAAAATAGAGGGATTGCGTTTGCTTTAAACAAGATTCTGAATTGGGCGAATAGAGAAAATTACGAATGGGTCTTAACTATGGATCAAGATTCTATTTGTTCTAGTAATATGATTAAAGAATACACTCAGTATTTAGAGGGAGAAGATATCGCACTTATATGTCCTTTTATTTTGAATAATGGTAAGACAACTTTCAATGAATATAAGAAAATGGATTTACCACCCATAAGTGAAATTACTGATCCAGTGAAGTGTATTACTTCGGCATGTTTAACAAATGTAAAGATTACACTAAAGATTGGTGGATATGATGATAGACTATTTATAGATTGTGTAGACATTGATCTTAATTGCCGAGTGTTAGAATCAGGGTATAGAATTGTTCAAGTTAATACTACTTATATGACTCAACAAATGGGGAAAGGGAGAGTTATTCCCTTATTTGCTAAACTACAACAATTAACGAACATTGATATATTTCGAAGAGCAAAAGTAGTAGCTACTTATTCTGATATGAGATTATATTATCATTCAAGAAATAGTAGATATATTAGAAAAAATTATAAAAATCATGGAAAGCAAACAACAGCTTTATTCGTATTTGCGTATTATATATATTTTTCAATTTTTTATCCATATAATAGAAGCAGGATAAAAATGTGGAAAGCAATGATTAAAGGGTTTATGGATTATAAATATATTGGGAAAGGTTAATTTGGGTGTAATTAAAGAATGTTAATGATTTTTTTTTGTTTGGTAATGGGTTCAATTTTGATAAAGAGGCCTAACTTTTTTCCACCACTAATAATAATGTTTTTAGTAACTATAAATTATAATGCTCCTAATGTAGCTGATTTCATGAGTTATAATAATATTTATAATAGTATAACGAATAAAGAACTGTATCAAACAGGTTATGGTTGGTATTTATTAAATAACTTAGGTAGAACATTGGGATTAGATTATAATCATTATAAAATGTGGACTATTATAATAGCAGGTTGTTGCATATGGATGATATCGCGTATATTGGTCGGCAAAGGTGAAAATTTTATTGTTGGTCTATATTTGTTATATCCAGCATTACTTGATACAGTACAATTGCGTTTCTATACTGCAATGACGATTGTATTAGTAGGAATATTATTTTTAGTGAAGCAAAAAACATGGTCGACTGCTATCTTTATTGTATTTGTTTTAATGGCGTATACTATTCATTCATCAACAATATTTTATGCAGTATTTGCGTTGTATCCTATAATAGACAAAATTTCAGATAAAATGAGGTATATAATAGTAGGTATTTCAATACTATTAATTGTATTTAAGAGTAAATTGCTTAGTATTGTATATTACGTAGCTAATGTGCGTCAATTACAGTATTTAGACTCGGCATACGGGGTAACTTCAGGTAGTAGTTATGTGTTAGTGATAGCAATAATGTCTATTGTAGTCATGTATTTTATTAATAATAGAATTTTTGTATTAGTAAATTCAAATTCTTTATTTTCTGATAGTGATAAGCAAGTTGTGTCAACTATACGCGGAATTAGTTTGATGATGTTCTTGTTAATTCCACTTGTAATTTTAAGTGGTGAATTTTTTAGAGTTTTTAGAATTATTTTTATTCTTAGCTATATATCGATAGCTATTCTTTCAAAATATAACTATAATTATCAAATCAAAAATATAAAGTATAATGGAAAATCAATTAAAATTAAATCTCAGTTTCTGGGATTAATTATAGCAGTAGTAGCATTTATTATAAATATCTTATATTTATCTCCAGCTGCTTTTGATAGTTACTTCTAGGAGGATTATAAGTGAATAAGTTTTTGAGAAAAATTGTTGCATTTACAAAAGCACTACCAATTGTAATTAAGTTACATACATATTTAAAAAATGTACGTATCAGGAAAATAGTTGATGTACTATTTATTCCCATTGGTTTAATTAGTTATGTAGCATCAAAGAAAATAACTAAAAACGAAAAAATGATAAATGAAATTGATATATGTGTTATTGTAAAAAATGAAGCACGCTATATCAAAGAATGGATAGAGTATCATCGCTTGATTGGGATTAAAAACTTTTATATTTTTGATAATGATAGTAATGACAATCTTAAAGAAACATTAGCACCATATATAGAACGAGGATTTGTTTATTATAAGGCTATTCATGGGCATGTTCGACAGTTAGATGCATACAATCTTTCTTTGAGAATTGCTAAGAAGAAAAAACACTACCTTTTAGCACTAGATGCTGATGAATTTATATTTATGCCTAATCCTAATGACAAATTTATCGATATCGTTAATGATATTTTTATAAATAACGATAATGTAGGTGGAATTGTTTTCAATTGGGTGATTTTTGGTTCTTCTGGATATGAAAAGATGCAAGATAAATTAGTAACACAAACTTATTTTCACAGGAGCCAATTTAATTTCAAATTTAATCAGCATGTAAAAACACTTGTTAATCCTCAAAAAACAATATCTTTTGTAAATCCACATTTTGCTTGTTATAAAAATGGATTTTATGCAGTAAATTTAAATAATATTAAAGTTGATGGTCCGTATAGTAAAACGATTGATAATCCTAAAGTAAGAATAAATCACTACTTTACTAAGTCTAAAGAAGAGTTTATGGCTAAACGGGCGAGAGGAATGGCAGACAATAATAATATTAGAGATATAAAAGATTATGAAAAACATAATCGCAACGAAGTTTTTGATGATTCTATGAGAAGATATGCTGAAAAAATGTAATTTAATAATAGGATTTGGTGGAAATAAATGAATAAAATAGCGATTTTAATGTCTACGTATAATGGTGAAAAATATATTAGTGAGCAAATAGAGTCTTTACAAAAGCAAACATATAAAGAGTGGAGTCTGTACATTAGAGATGACGGTTCAGGTGACGATACAATAAGAATTATTGAGGACTTCAAGAAAAAAGATTTGCGTATTAATTTGATTAAAGATGATAAGAATCTAAAGCCAGCTAAATCGTTTTTTACTCTTATGAATAAGATAGAAGCAGATTATTACTTTTTTTGCGATCAAGATGACTATTGGTTAAAAAATAAGTTACAGATTATGTTACATAAAATATCTAGATTAGATAATACAATACCACAAGTTGTTTATTGTAATTTAAAATGTGTAGATCAAAATCTCAAGTTTCGTAAGTATGGGTTTGATGATTTAATTGGAAAAATCTCTGGAGATGGTAGATTTATAGGAAATGACATGCCAGGTTGCGTAATGTTATTCAATAAGAAAACGAGAGATTTAGTGAAAGAGTATAAACCTAATTATGATAATGTTACAATGCATGATTGGTGGGTTGCACTAGTAGCTCATGTTTTTGGCCAAATTCATTTTATTGACGAACGTTTAATTTATTATCGGCAACATGTAGATAATACTTTAGGCGCTGGAAAGTCAGGAAACGTTATTATGAAACTATTTCAAAAGGATTTGTTAGATAAACAAAGGAGATTAGTAAGGGAATCCTTTAAGCAAGATATGGAATTTAGACAAGCGTTTAAACCTATTTTACCGCAAGAGAAAAAAATAATGCTTGATAATATGATGAGATGCTATGATAAATCAATAATATACAGGTTAAAATTTATCAATAGTTATGATTTTAAGCAAATGTCTGCCATAAGGACATTTGCTTACAAGTGGACTTTTGTATTTATGCTTAAATCTAGTTTGTAAAGAAGTATTTCTACAAGGAGGGATTTTATTGAAAATAGCTTTTGTGCTACCTAGAATATCATCAGTCCCAATTGGTGGATATAAAATGGTATACGAATACGCCAATAAATTATCCAATGATGGCTTCGATGTTGCAATTTTTTATGATAACTCCTTAGTTATGGATAAATATAAGATCCCAGAGTTTATAAAGAGATTTCTTATAAGTAAGAGGACTGAAAAATCTCCCGTATGGTATGAATTAAATTCAAATATCGAAAAAAAATCATCGAGAGATAAAAATTTAGATTCTTTCTTTGCAAGTGTTGATATAGCAATAGCTACAGGTGCTGGAACAGTTAACTTGGTAAAGAATTTTTTTAAGAAATCTAAAAAGGTGTATTTCATTCAAGATTTTGAGGCAGATAAGACAGGTGAAAGTTGGAGTAATTCTGCAGAAGAGGTATACAATACGTATAATGCTGGACTAATTAATATTACTGTATCTAAATGGTTGAAGGAAATTGTTGATCAAAAATCTGATAGAGAAACAATTTATGTTCGAAATCCTTTGGATATTAATAAATATAAAGTACTGACACCTATAAATAAAAGAAACCAAAATACTATTGGAATGTTATATCATGATAGGCCACGTAAAGGATGTAAATATACTTTTGAAGCGATAAAAAGGGTTAGAGATAAATTTCCTAATGTTAGATTAATTATGTTTGGAGCTTGCCCTCCTCCAAAAAATTTACCAACATGGATAACATATTATGAAAATGCATCGCAAGAGCAAGTTATACAAATCTATAATTCAATTAGTATTTTTGCAAGTGGGCCAGTAAAAGAGGGGTTTGGACTAACAAGTCTTGAAGCAATGGCTTGTGGGACTGCACTTGTATCATCAGATAATCTTGGTGCTATGGAATATGCGGTAGATGGTAAGAATGCCTTATTATCACCTATTAAAGATGTGGAAAGTATGGAAGTTAATATAGAAAGATTACTAGAGGATGATAAGAAACGAATTGAGCTAGCAAGTGAAGGAGTAAAAACAGCGTCGAATTATTCGTGGTCAAAAGCATATTCAGACTTCAAGGAAGCGATACTATTAGAATAAGTACATGTAAAAATAAAATGTCTGTGGAGGAAGTAAAAGATTGATAAATATTGCAATTCAGAATAGTACACATGATATGACATCAGGAGCATCGCATTCATTAATAGGTATGGCTAAAGAGATAAAAAAAGAGGGTAAATATAATCCTATTATTATTTTGCCTGAAAGCGGTGAGTTGGAAAAAAAACTTAATGAAAACGATATAGAGTGTTATGTGATAAATGATTATCGTAAAGATATGTGGTCTACTGGGCTAGATACTTTACAATCATATCATGCAATCAAGATATATACTAAATTAGTTTTATCGCCAATTAGAGTAAGAAATTATATGAAAGAAATCAAAAATATTTTAATAAATAAAAATATTAAATTAGTACATATTAATATGCTGACGTGTGGTTTAGTAGGTCAAGTGGCTATTAAGATGGGAATTCCAGTGGTTTGGCATATACGGGAATATTTAGAAGAAGATATTGGAGCTAAAATTTTATGGCCTAGAAAGAGACTAAGAATTATTAATCAATCTAAAAGATTAATAGCGATTTCCGAAGGTGTAAAAAGTAAATTTCAAAAGATATTAACTCCTCCGATTGACGTTATTTATAATGGTATAGATTTTAGTCCGAATGAAATTATGCAACATGAAATTCTTACTAATGATGTGGTTAAAGTTGCTATATTTGGAAGGGTTAGTGAGAAAAAGGGCCAATTTGAATTAGCTCAAGCAATGGAAAAATTGTATGACAAGAAGAATCTAAACTATGAATTATTAATTTATGGTGGTATTCAAGAATTTAATTATTTCGAAAAAATCCAAGAATTTGTCAAGCTACATGGTGCAGAAAATAGGATATATTACAAGGGTATGACTTCTCATTCAATAGAGGTTATGAAAAAAATAGATATTTTAGGAATTTGTTCAAATCAAGAAGCTTTTGGAAGAGTGACAGTTGAAGGACAAATAGCAGGTTGTTTGGTAATTGGAGCAAATTCGGGAGGAACAAAGGAATTAATTAATGATGGTGTGACTGGGTATAAATATGTTACACATAATATCGATAATCTTTCTAACGTTATTTGGGATGCTATACAAAATAGGGAAATGTCAAATAAGATTGCTACTGCTGGTCAATCTTATGCTATTGAACATTTTAGCGCAAGAAAAAATGCTGAAGAAATCATGAATCTTTATGATGAATTGTTGGCTTAGTAAAATGCTGTATTATCTATGGATGTATTTTTTATTTAGGTGAGCAACTAGCTAAAACTAATTACTATGTGATTTGATATAGTAATACTACTTTCTGACAGCTTAGGAGTATAGTAGAGTTGAATAGTATAAAAGGTAATATATGATTCATAAAAAGTTTTGATATATTAAACAAAATGATATTGATAAAACTGGGAAGATATATAATAAGAGGGGCATCTTAAGATAGTATTAAATTATGAAGAAAAGGTATGTATGATAAGAAATGCAAAAAGATAAATCGCTTGGACTAAATGCGTTGTTAAACGGCTTACAAAGTCTTTTAAATTTAATATTTCCACTAATTACTTTTCCGTATGTTTCACGAACGTTATCAGTTGATGGAGTCGGGAAATATAATTTTGCGAATTCTATTATAAGTTATTTTATTTTGTTAGCTGGATTAGGAATTAGTAATTATGCTGTGCGTGAGGGAGCAAAATTGCGCAATGACAGAAAAGCTATTAGTAAGTTTGCAAGTAGAGTGTTTACTATTAACATGGCTTCAACGTTAATATCTTATTTATTTTTATTTTTAGTAATAATTTTAACACCTGGTCTGCATAACTATGTAGTAGCTATATTGATTTTTAGTGTTCAGATTTTTTTTACGACGTTAGGAACTGATTGGGTATATACAATTTTTGAAGAGTATGGATATATTACCATTAGAAACTTAGTATTTAAGATTATTTCAATGATTTTACTATTCATATGCGTTCGTCATTCTAATGACTATTTGAATTATGTTGTAATTACAGTTATTGCCTCAACAGGTTCATATATCTTAAATTTTCTCCATGCTAGAAAATATTGTGATATTAGATTAGATTTACATTTCCAATGGAATGATTATCTGATTCCGATATTGGTAATTTTTGGATCACGAGTTGCTATACAAATATATCTAAGTTCTGATGTTACGATGTTAGGTTTTCTTCAGAATGAGTATGTTGTAGGGATTTATAGTATTGCTACTAAAATATATGGGATTGTGGGTACACTTTTAACCGCATTAACTGCCGTCACGATTCCACGTTTAGCCATGCTCATGGGACAAGGGCGAATAGATGAGTATAATCAGTTATTAAAACAAGTTATTAATACGATACTATTCATAGTATTGCCTGGAATTGCTGGACTATTTATGGTTAGTCAAGATGTTATTATCATTCTTGCAGGTGAAAAATATTTACGTGCAACTTATGCTTTAAAGATCACTTGTTTTGCAATGCTAGGTAGTGCAATGAGTGTAATTTTTAACCAATGTGCTTTAATACCGGCAAAAAGGGAAAAAAGGACATTAATTTCTTCAACTACTAGTGCTTTACTAAATATTGGACTTAACTTTGTCTTAATTCCGATTATTGCTGAGAAAGGTGCTGCTTTAACTACTGTTTTAGCTGAATTTACCATGATGTTTATGAATTTCTATTTTAGTAGGGATATAACAGGATTTGTCTTTAAAGACAGGGAAACCTGGAAGAATATTATTACTGTGATATTAGGATGTGTAGGAATCGTAATAGTATGTTCATTTTCACATATTCTTTTTCAACAGATATTTATTAGATTACTTATCTCTGTAATTAGTTCCGTCATTATTTATGTGTCTATATTACTAGTAACTAAAAATAAAATAGCTTTAACATTTTTAAGTAAGGTAAAATAAAAATAAACGGTATATATTGGTTCTTTGTCAAAAAGGACTGATATCAAAATTTTAATTATTATTTTTAAACTATTAGATGAAGTCTAATAGTTTTTTTGTTTTAAGTGGGGAAGAAAATTACATTATTTTTTAGCGAAAGCACAAGCTTTTTACCGTAAGCACACTATAGTGTGATATTGCAGATAAAAAGGCCCTCAAAATCACTAGGAAAATGTGATTTTGAGGGCCTTACTTTGTACAAATTTCTTTAACTTTAGAATTCCATGGCAAATAAGCTCCAACCTTGACATTTTCTCGTTTTTCTAATAGTGAGAAAATGTAGTTGAAATACTTGAATATATCTAGTCCATTCAACTTAGCTGTTTGAACTAAACTATAAAATATTGCACTAGCTTTGGCACCATCAACGCTTCTCGCAAACAATGAATTCTTACGAATCAAAGTTGATAGTCTAATTACTTGTTCTGCGGTATTATTCGATAGAGGTAATTCTCCAATTTCATAAATTTGTTCTAATCTAGACCGAAATTTTTGGGCATACTCAACAGCTCGCTTTAACTTTCCACTAGGATTAATGATAGTCTCTAAGAAGTTGTAAAACTTATCAATACATTCTTTTAAATGAAGTTTTCGCTTCTGAGCTTTTTCTGTTGCACTTTGATACTCAAGATTTTTTTCTTTCTCAAAAATCCTCATCAATAGTTTTACTGCTTTTAGCGCAGATGATTCCTTACCTTGTTGTAAAGATTTAGTTATATCTGTAAAATGTCTTCGTATATGCACTAGACAACTTCCAAATGTTATTTGTGGATACATTTCACTACTATAAGCATTATAACCATCACACATAATTGCTCCAGCATAGTCTCCAACTAATTCAGAAATATTTTCTTACTTTCGATTGCTAGAGTAGCTAAAAATAGCTATTTGTTGATTAGAGAATTCTTCCGTTGATCTCATTACCCAAAAATATGACTTACTTCGATTCTTTTCTTCTAACACCTGAAAAGGTGTTTCGTCCATATGAATAACTGGATTCTTCAATAGAATCTTAGTGAGTTCATTGTAAACAAATTCTAACCGCTCACTTAGTTTAATAATAGCGCGAGACATCTTATTTGTATCCATTGGTAAGCCGAGATGCTTGAAGAACATTTTTTGCCTATTTAATGGTACAGTCATACCATATTTATCAACAATAATTTTTGCGAGTATACTACTAGAAAAATAACTGTGTGGAAAGATTGGACTAGTAGGTACTTTACTAACGATAATTTTATCGCCACCTTTGGGGTGGCAATGATTACACTTATATGTTTGTTGATAATGGTTACGACAAAAAAGCTCAGGTTGCTTTAGGCCAACTTCTCGATAAACACATTTTTTGCCAATCGGAGTAAGTTTTTCATGACAGTCAGTACAAGTTTTTTGTTCAAATTTATGAACAACATCTACTTGTTCTAAAGAGTCAAGAAACTCTGCTCGTTGACCATGTGGTTTAGCTTTTCGATGGCGAACTACTCTGAGCTTCGTTTTAACTTCTGTACTTTCTTCTAATGAAATATCAGAATTAACATCTAATTCTGTTAATTCATCTTCTGAAAGAATAGAAAGTTGGTTTTTATCTAATTTTTCCGTTTTTTTTCCAAAAATACGGGCATTGAGGAGCTTAATAATTTTAGCTTGTTCTTCAATTTTTTGTTGAAGTTGCTTAATAGTTTCCGTTAATTGCTGATTTTGTTTTTCCAGTTCCTCTATTCTTTTATCTTTATCCATAGTTCGCCACCTCCTTTCAAGCTTATGTTTAAAAGGATAACAGTAGGTAGCGTTTTTATTAAAGAAAAATTTTTAATAAAATGCACCTTGGGTGCTAAATGAACTTTAGGCTGTGGTAGAGGGTTCATTCCTTTCAAAAGTAAGTTAATTTGTTGATCATCTAACTCTTTGACTTCCTCACTAGTTCGTGGCCAAGTTAAGATACCATTCTCAAAGCGTTTATAAAGTAATATAAATCCTTTACCATCCCAATAAAGTCCCTTAAATCTATCATTTCTCCGACCACAGAATAAGAAGATTGAATCATCATAAAGATTCATACCAAAATTATCAGCAATCAGAATTGCCAGTGTATCAATTCCTTTACGTAAGTCAGTATTGCCACAAACAATATATACATGCCTAGGATCATGATAATTAACCAACATACTTTTTAATTAACCCCCAAACATCGTACAAAACCTCAGTATTAACTCCATGATACAAGGAAATTTTTACTTTATCTAGTTTAATTTCTGCATCTACTTTCAGACTAGTTGTTTTACTCTTAGCTACTGCTTTACGTTCTTTATTCGCCTTAACTTCAACAATCTCTTGTTTTTCCATAACAAAAATCCTCCTACGGTTATATCTACGATATAGTATAGAGGGATTCTCATAGATTTTATATACGACCTTATTATAATGTGCTTACTTACAATTAGGGCAATACATAGGATAAACAAATATAGATGACAGATCAAAGTCTTACTATTTTTAATAATTTTTTCTTCAATATACGAAGTATATTGATATTTAGGGTCAATAGTTAAATTAGGGTCTGTAATTCCAAGTAAAAGTTTGATATTATTATCCATAGAGATGGTGTCCTTTCTTTAATTAGATTGGTGTGTGGGCCATCTCTTTTATTTTGCCGCAAAAATGGAGAAAATAAAAGAAGGACCGTAATGTAAAAAATTATACATTATCAGTCCTAAATATTATATAACCATTTTTATTGCAAAAATAATATAGCGAGTCGTATAAAATATATTCAATAGAGATATATGGAATCTATAAAAATAATTTTTATATTGATTTTAGTTCTTTGTAACACGTAATGTAATGGTCAAAAGCATTAAAATAAGCAAAAAGCTCTTTGAAATAATTATACACATTAGTTATGTCAAAAGTAGTATTATTCAAGTAGTACGTAAAATTGTTATCTATCAAATAGCGAAAAGTAAGTGCTTTTTCATCGAGCTTGTGAAGTTCAGTAATTCTATTTTCTATTATTTGGAATTCGGGATTTTCAGTGTAATCTGAATTTTCCTTAATAATATTCTCTTTAAAAAGTAGAAATAGTTCATTTAGATTATGAGTCTTAATTTTTTTATTGAGTTTCTCTTGGTTAGTTAAAGTTATAAAATGATCATATATAAAAGCTTTGATATATAATTCTAGTGTGATTCGTGCTATAAGCATAAAAGGATAAAATAAATCATATGATCCTTTGCTTAGATAGTTATATAGAATATCGAATATAGTTTCATAACCTATCAACTTTGCTGTATGATTTTTTCTAGAAATGGTATCAGTATTTAATGTGGTAGAATTATCTGGTTGCCATATAAAAGTATTTTCATACCATTTGCCACCTACAAATAAAAATTTAGGTTCTAGAGAAGAATCAAAATCAGCAGAACTATCAGTACTCCCCATGCATTTCTCTAATAAGGTCCACGCTTGAAAACAGTTATTTAGGATCTTAACTATATTTAGATGCTTATTTTCATATTTTTTCATAAAATCCGAATTGAAAGCATATCTAAATGTATCAGAAACTGGATCTGTCTTTGATAAAGAATTAAAATACTTGGATAGCCATTCTTCTTCTGTAGGGCTTAATGGAATGCTTGGGTTGTCTTTATATATTTCGAATAATTTATCTAAATGATGAAAATTTATCTTCTGGAAATTATTATTTAAATCACTACTTGAATAATTGCGTAAAATAAGTGCTTTTAGACTAAGTTCAAAAGCATGTCTTATTAAGAATAAACCTACAAAGAAACAAGTATCAAGATTCCTAGTATTACTATCTTCTTTAATATAGTTAAAAATATGATAACTACATTGATAATAATTGTAAGCTAACTCTTTATAGTCTTCAAATATGTAATCTTTTCCTCTCCATTCTATGACTATACTTTTATCAAAAATACTTTTATCTTTATTAGGCCAATAAAATTCAGAATCTTCTTCAAAGAATGTCATAAATATCACTATCCTAATTAAATAATTTTAATCTCTCTTAAAAATATCGCGAGTATAAACTTTATCTTTTACATCATCCAAAACATTATTATAACGATTTGCAATAATAGAATAACTTAATTTCTTAAACTCATTTATATCATTAACAACTTTACTTCCAAAAAAAGTAGTACCATTTTCAAGAGTTGGTTCATAGATAATAACTTCAGCGCCTTTAGCTTTAACTCGTTTCATGATACCTTGGATAGATGATTGGCGGAAGTTATCAGAGTTTGATTTCATTGTAAGACGGTAAACTCCAATAGTGACTTTCTTTTCTTCTTGTGGGTTAAAGTTATTTGAATCGCTGTATGAGTAATAACCAGCTTTTTGAAGAACTTGGTCAGCTATGAAATCTTTTCTTGTTGAATTTGACTTTACAATAGCTTCGATTAAATCTTCAGGTACATCTTTATAATTTGCTAAAAGTTGCTTAGTGTCTTTTGGTAAACAGTATCCACCATAACCAAAAGAAGGATTATTGTAATGAGAACCAATTCTAGGATCAAGACAAACACCATTGATAATTTCTTCAGTATTAAGACCTTTTGATTCAGCATAAGTGTCTAATTCGTTGAAGTAAGAGACACGAAGAGCTAAATAAGTATTAGCAAATAATTTTACGGCTTCAGCTTCAGTAAATCCCATGTAAAGTGTGTCTATATTTTCTTTAATAGCACCTTCCTGAAGTAATGAAGCAAAATTGTGAGAAGCTTTGACAATTTCAGGATCATCTTTATCAGTAGAAACAATAATTCTACTTGGGTAAAGATTATCATATAAAGCCTTAGATTCACGTAAGAATTCAGGACTAAAGATAATTTTATTAGTTTGATACTTTTTACGTATATATTCTGTATAGCCTACAGGAATAGTTGATTTTATAACCATAATAGCATTAGGATTGACTTCCATAACAAGTTCTATTACAGCTTCAACAGCACTTGTATCAAAATAGTTACGCCTGCTATCATAGTTAGTAGGTGCTGCAATTACAACAAAATCAGCATCCTTATAGGCCGTTGGACCATCCAATGTAGCTGATAAGTTTAAATCTTTTTCAGCCAAGAATTTTTCAATATATTCGTCTTGGATAGGTGACTTACGGTTATTTATTAACTCAACTTTTTCTTGTATAATATCTACTGCGGTTACTTGGTGATTCTGTGCTAAAAGAGTAGCTATTGAGAGACCTACATATCCTGTACCAGCTACAGCAATTTTTACATTAGATAGAGTTTCAGATTCTTTAGTTGTGTTAAGTGGTTCAACGAATAAATCTGTTATATCAAAATCTAGTGCTTGGCTAAGGCTCTCTAATTGAGGAATGGAAGGAATAAAATCTTTAGCTTCTATTCTACTAATAGTTGCTCTATTTATATTAGTTACATCAGAAAGTTGTTGTTGTGTTAATGATTTTTTCTTTCTATTAGCAATAGTAATTTCAGCTAATTTAGAGAGTGATAAGTGTTTCATAGTTATAAAACCTCGTCCTTTTTGTTATTTTTATTAACAAAAGCATTGCTTTTAAGTAATAAAATAGCATATAAAGTATCTTTTTGCAAAATAAATACTTATTTATTGTTACATCAAATAACAATAAATAAGTCAATAGTATATTGACAAAATAGACAAAAATAAATTATTATTAAGCCTGTAGATTTTATTTATGGGAGAAGATTATGAGTAGAAAAGACGATGAAACGATTATTGATTTAAGACATCTAATTATTGTTTTGAAAAATAACATGGTATCCATTATTATTTGGGCAGTATTAGGATTAATAATGTCTTTGGGAAGTGTGTTTTTACTTATTGAACCTAAGTATAGTTCTAGTATTGATATTTTAGTTAATCAAAAAGCAAGTAATGAGCAAGCACAATATACAGCGCAACAAGCTGATTTACAGGCTATTAATACATATAAGGATGTTTTGACAAAACCAATTATTTTGGCTCCAGTACTTAAAGAGGTTAAACGTACAGATAACTATCAAGGAAATATAAATACTTTAGAAAATTCTATCAAAGTAACAAATCAAACTAATTCTCAAGTTGTAACAGTGACTGTGACTGATAAAAATGCTTATGTTGCTGCAGATGTGGCAGATACGATTGGTAAAGTTTTTTCAAAAAAAGTTAAAAAGATGATGCAGGTAGATAATGTTACAATTGTATCTAATGCCAAAGTTAATACCAGTCCAGTGTCACCTAATAAAAAGTTATTTGCTCTAGCAGGAGTAGTAATAGGTGTATTTGTTGGAATAGTAACTACTTTTATTAAAGAACTTACTGATAAAACTGTTAAGAATAGTAATTTCTTAACTGATGAACTAGGCTTAACCAACATAGGTTCTGTTTATCATTTAGACATTAATGATAACGATTATGGTGTAGTTAAGGTCATTGCTAGAAATAAAATTTCTGATGATAACGGCGACGAAGAAGTGTTTGATACTCCTCGTCGACGTAGAGTTTAGGAGGGGGGATAAGAGACATGGCATTATTTAAGAAGAAAAAGAAGTTAGATACTAATAGTATGGAAAAAGGTGTTTATTTAGTAACAGTTGCTAAACCAACATCTGTAGATACTGAACAGTTTAATACTATTCGTACAAATATTACATTTTCTAGTGCAGATACAGAATATAAATCTTTAATGATTACTTCATCTGTTGCTTCTGAAGGAAAATCTACTACAGCTGCAAATATTGCTGCATCTTTTGCAAAGCAAGGTTTGTCTACTCTATTAGTTGATGCTGACTTACGTAGACCAACAATTGCTTCTACCTTTGGTATTGCTGATCCAAGAGGATTGACAAACTTCTTAACAGATAGAGACTTCGACATTAATGATGTTATTTACGAAACAACTGTAGATAATCTCTTTGTTATTCCTGCTGGTCCAGTTCCTCCTAATCCATCTGAATTAATGGGTTCTAGACGTATGGATAAATTACGTGAAGCATTGGAAGAAAAACTAGACTTAGTTATTTACGATGCTCCACCAGTTTTATCTGTAACTGATGCTCAACTTTTATCTGCTAAAGTTGACGGAACTCTCTTAATTGTTCGTCAAGGGGTTGCAGAAAAAGAAGGTGTCCGTCAAGCCGTAGATTTATTGAAGCATGTTAATGCTCATATTATAGGAGCCGTATTAAACGATGTAGATGTTTCCACAGATGGTTATTATGGTTACTACGGCTACGGAAAAGGAAAGTAATTTATATAATTGTTAATCTAGTTCTTATCTATATTTAGGTAGGAACTTTTTAGGATTCTTTGTCAAAAAGGACTGATGCCAAAATCTTAATTATTATTTTTAAGAGGTTTGGAAAAAACTATATTTTCAGATAAATTTTAGAAAATATTTATATTAAAAATCGCTAGGAATCAACGTTTTTAGTAACGTGATTTCTAACGGTTTTTAAGTCTTGAGACTTTTTTCCTAGCCTCTTTTTTTAGTGGAGAAGAAAATTACATTATTTTTTAGCGAAAGCAGAATCCTGAGTCTAAAATGCTTAAAATTATTATAGCCATAGGCTATACGCTTAATTACTTTAATGTGATTATTGACGCCTTCAATAGGACCATTGGTAAGTCTAGGTGAAATAAAACTATTTTCTATTTCTGACTTATGTTTCTTGATAGTTTTAAAAGCTTGTCTCATTTCGGGTGGAAGATTCCAAGAAGATGTATCAGTTAATAAATTTAGTAATTGACGACTATTTTTGCGGTACATTTGTAGAAGTAACTGATAATATTCATAGGCTGTCTTCAATTCAGAAGACATAACAAATAAACGATCTAAAACTTCAGAATCGCTTAATTCAGCGTATTTTAAAATTTATCCTTGGATAATATCTATGATAATCAACATCATCTTGATTTTTTAGAAATAGTTTCCCAAAACGTTTCAAAGCTCGATACTCATGGGTTCCCGCTCCATATTCTTTCATAACCCTAATTCTAATTTTATTCATAGCTGTATATGCCTGTGTAACCACATGAAATTTATCTGCAATAATAAATACATTAGGAAATAGCTCCTTAATCAAACTGCGGTAAGGTGCATATAAGTCAACAGTTATAGACATTACTGATAATCTAGCTTTGTAACTATATTGAATAAAATAATTCCTAAGGAATTTATTATTTCTTTCTGGAATTATATCTATAATCCGATGATTGACTGCATTGATTAAACACATACTCATCATACCACTAGATGAAAATCTCTTACCAGATTTGAAGTCATCTAAGGATAAGTGACTAGGAAGCCAGTTACGATTGACTTTAAAATTATTTTCTACACTCTCTAAGGATCTAATAATTGTGTTTGAAGATGTAAAAGAGTCCGCAGAAATTTCACACATAGGCTTGGATAGACTTAAATCACGTACAAGTTTGGCTTTAACAGCATTGGAAAAATGATCATGATAGTTAGTATCTTTAAATTTAGCTGTCGCAGTTTTCTTGCATTCAGGACACAGATACTTCTGTTTTCTTATAGAAAGCACAAGCTTTTTACCAGCAGAAGAAAGGTGAACATTATTAACTACTTTAGTGCCGTTATGTAACATCAATACCTTACAATTAAGGCAATACATAGGATAAGACAAATATATATGACAAAGCAAAGCCTTACTATTTTTAATAATTTTTTCTTCAATATACGAAGTATATTGATATTTAGGGTCAATAGTTAAATTAGAGTCTGTAATTCCAAGTAAAAGTTTGATATTATTATCCATTAGAGATGGTGTCCTTTCTTTAATTAGATTGGCGTGTGGGCCATCTCTTTTATTTGGCCGCAAAAATGAAGAAAATAAAAGAAGGATCGTAATATAAAAAAATTTACATTATTAGTCCTAAATATTATACAACCTTATTTAGTATTGTAATTTAATTGAATAATAGAAATATATAACTATAGCGCTAAATGTATAAATAATTACTGATGTAGTAAAATGAAGTCAGGTTGGTGTAATGAAATATAAATATTAGTACACAAGAATTACAAGAACATTGGAATAATCAGATTAGATTTATCAGAAAATCGGTTAAAGAATTTGATTTAGGTGATGAGATGGAAGCATGAAGAATTGCAACGAGTCTTCAAATACTGTTTCATGATATAAATTATCGAAATTATTGTTCAAGCTATTAGAGTTATTGCAAATAAATTTCTAATCTCTCTAGAGCTTTTCAAATAAGGTTTAAAGAGCAGACGTAAACAAAAATAAGAAATTTGAAATGAGAATAGTTGACGATGCAGGAAAAAATATAAGCAGTTATAAATAGAGATAAATTATTTTTTATAAACTATTAAATATAGTAGGCGAAGATTATTTCGAAAAAAGAACTTTATATATTAATGAGGATAAAAGTGGAGTGAAAGTTGAATATATTTGGGGTTATTTTTTATTTAGGTATTACATATAACATGAGGGGTATAAAAAGTATGAAAATGAGATTCTTACAAATATGATATAAGTTTTTATTTAATATTGTAATTTGAGATAATCTTAATATATAATACTTAATAAGGAATAAATTAGAGTTTTTTCAATCAGTTGAATGTAAAGATTAACTTTATTTCTAACTTTCTTATGAAAATTTAGTATTTGGGTAACCATTACTAAAAAGTAGACTTAATAAATTTGTTTAAAAATCGACAACAATTGTCGATTTTTTGTTTGCCTTTAATGAATTTAAAGGTGTAGTTTGGTATAATATATGTGTTTTTTATATTATTTAATTATCAGAAAAGGATTATTAATATGAATTTTGAGAAAATAGTAGATCTACATTGCCATATCTTGCCAGGTATTGATGATGGATCTCCAGACTTAGAACATTCATTACAACTAGCCCAAGAAGCAGTTGCTGATGGAGTTACACATATTTTAGCTACTCCACATCATCTTGATCGTAACTATACTAATCACGCACGAGATGTTATTAGAGTTGCTGATGAATTTCAAGCTGAGTTGGACAAGCGAGAAATTAAATTGACTGTTTTTCCGAGTCAAGAGGTACATATTAACGGAGAACTTCTGGATAAATACGATGATTTACTAGGAATAGATGAGGATAAACGGTATATGTTATTAGAGTTTCCACATGATGGGGTTCCTAGATATGCAGAGAATATGATTTTTAATCTAAAGAAAAAGGGAACAATTCCAGTTATTGTACATCCAGAACGTAATCATGAAATCCAGAATAATTTAAACATGTTATACGACTTTATTAAAGCAGGGGCTTTAGCACAGGTTACAGCTACAAGTTATGTTGGTGGCTTTGGTTCACATGTGGCTGAAATATCACATACATTGGTTGAACATAATTTAGTTCAAATTGTTGCGTCGGATGCACATACTTTAAAGGGACGTAAGTTTGTATTAAGTGAAGCTTTAAATCAGATTGCTAAAGATTTTGGTGAACAAAAAGCAATACAATTTGAAAAAAATGCTGAAAATCTCATCAATGGGGAGTATGTCGTAGCTAGAGACTATACACCAATTCAGAAAAAGAAGAAATTCTGGTTCTTTTAACGGAAAGTGGGAGTAGGAAATGAATAATGAAGAAGAAAAGTTAAATAGAAATCACAGTCATCATAAGCATCATCACCATCGCTCATTTTGGCAAAGACATAAAATTTGGAAATGGATTTTAATTGTTATTGGGTTATTTATAGTTGCTGATGTTGCATTGTTTGGTAAGATGTATTTTGATGCTAAAAAGTCAGCTAATAGTACATATAAGCAAGTTAAGACAAATAAATTACGTAACACACCAGATTTAAATAATGGGAAACCATTTACAGTTCTTATCTTAGGAACTGATACTGGGGAATACGGGCGTACATATCGTGGACGTTCAGATACTATGATGTTGGCAGCAGTTAGTCCTAAAGAAAAGAAGACTACTTTGGTAAGTATTCCACGTGATACTAAGGTAGCAATTCCAGGGTACGGATATAATAATAAAATTAATGCTGCTTATTCATATGAAGGCACAAAGGGTGCAGTTAACATCGTTCAAAGTTATTTAGATGTTCCTGTGGATTACTATGTTGAAATGAATATGAAAGGTCTTGAAGAACTTTCTGCAGCTGTAGGTCCAGTTAAAGTTGAGAATGACTTAGAATTTACTAACTTAAATAAGACCTTTAAAAAGGGAACTGTAACTATTGATAAAGACAACATTTTAGCATATACACGTATGCGTTATGAAGATCCACGTGGCGATTATGGTCGTCAGCTACGTCAACGTATGGTTCTAGAAGCTTTAGTAAAGAAAATTGCTACAATTGGAAGTGTTACTAAGTATCAATCAATCTTAAATGCGATTTCTAGCAATATGAAGACTAACTTAACATTCGATGATATGAAAGCAATTGCAACTAAATACAGCTCTGCTTCTGATATTGAACAGGTTCAGTTGCAAGGGGAAAGTCAAATGATTGATGGAGTATCCTATGAAGTTGTACCGCAAAGTAATTTAGATAAAGTAACTAGTCAATTAAAAAAAGCTTTGAATGAATAATGTTAACTTTTTGTTAAACTTTTGTCGAAATTCAATGATATAATTTTTGGAGTTAATAAAAAATGAGGAGAATGCGTTAATGGAAAAAATTGGAGGAACGGTTAGCATGAAAAAACTGGATAGAGAAAATATTAATAAAAGATACATCTATCATTTTTTCAAACGAGCATTTGATTTTCTTGCTAGCTTAGTAGGATTAATTATACTATCACCGCTGTTTTTATACATAGCATTTAAGATTCATAATGAAGATAAGGGGCCAGTATTCTATACTCAAACTAGAGTGGGAAAAGACGGTAAAGAATTTGAAATGTATAAATTTCGTTCAATGATTGTGGATGCTGATAAAAAGTTAGCTGAATTAAAGGCTCAAAATGAAGTAGAGGGGCCAATGTTTAAGATGAAAGAAGACCCTCGTATTACTAAAATTGGTAAATTTATTCGTAAGCATAGTTTTGATGAGCTACCACAACTTTTGAATGTACTCAAAGGTGATATGAGTTTAGTGGGACCTCGTCCACCTTTGCCAAGTGAAGTTGCCCAGTACACAACTTATGATAAACAAAGACTACTAGTCGTTCCTGGCTGTACAGGGCTTTGGCAAGCAACGGTTAGAAGCAGTGTAGGGTTTTCAGAAATGGTTAAGTTAGATTTAGAATATATTCAAAAGAGTGGATTTTTCTATGATTTATATTTAATCTTTTTAACAGTTAAGATTGTGCTATTCTCTAATGATGCGTATTAGACATAATGATCTGAATGTAAATAAAATAGCTCAGTGAAGAGTACCCCATTATATAGATAAGGGTATTTACATAAAATTTATAAAAAGCGTATAATATTACTATATGTGAATAACTAATAAAGGTAGGTAGTTACCATGAAAGGAATAATTTTAGCCGGTGGTAGTGGCACGCGTCTTTATCCTATAACTAAAGGGATTTCTAAACAATTAATCCCAGTGTATGATAAGCCAATGATTTATTATCCATTATCAACTTTGATGTTAGCAGGTATAAAAGATATTTTAATTATCTCTACTCCAGAATACACTCCACTATTTAAACAATTATTGGGGGATGGATCTGAATGGGGGATCTCACTTACATATAAGGTTCAAGAAAAACCAAATGGATTGGCAGAAGCCTTTATTTTAGGTGCTGATTTTATTGGTAATGATTCAGTTTGCTTAATTTTAGGAGACAATATTTATTACGGATCTGGGTTATCTAAGCTTGTACAAGAAGCTGCTCGAAAGACAGATGGGGCAACAGTTTTTGGGTATCATGTAAATGATCCAGAACGATTTGGTGTTGTGGATTTTGATAGTAATATGAAGGCTTTATCAATTGAAGAAAAGCCAGAAAATCCTAAGAGTAATTACGCAGTTACTGGTTTATACTTCTATGACAATACAGTTGTAGAAAAAGCTAAGAATTTGAAGCCTTCTGATCGTGGTGAATTAGAAATTACAGATATTAATAAATTATATCTAGATGAAGGTAAACTAGATGTTAAGTTAATGGGACGTGGATATGCTTGGCTAGATACAGGTACCCATGATTCCATGATGGAAGCCGCTAGTTTTATTGCTACAATTCAAAAACGTCAAAATTTGAAAGTAGCTTGTTTAGAAGAAATTGCTTATCGTATGGGTTACGTAAGCAAAGAAAAATTAGTTGAACTAGCACAACCAATGAAGAAAAATGATTATGGTCAATATCTATTAAGATTAGCTAAGGAGCAATAATAATGGGAAAATTAATTGTAAAAGAAACAAAATTACAAGATGTTAAACTAATTACACCAGCTGTATTTGGAGATAACCGTGGTTTCTTCACAGAAAGTTATTCAGATCGTGATTTCAAAGAAGCTGGAATTGATTTTGATTTTATTCAAGACAACCACTCTCTTTCTACTCAAGCAGGTGTTTTACGTGGTTTGCATTTCCAACGTGGTAAAGCTGCACAAACAAAGTTGATTCGAGTAGCAACTGGGGCAGTTTTAGATGTAATCGTTGATTTACGTAAGGGATCTCCTACATATAAGCAATGGGAAGGATATATTTTATCTGAAAGTAATCATCGTCAATTGTTAGTACCTAAGGGTTATGCCCATGGATTTGTTACTTTGACAGATAACGTTAACTTCCTTTACAAATGTGATAATTACTATGATGCAGAAGCTGATGGTGGTATTTCCTTCAAGACTCCTGAACTTAATATTGATTGGCCAATCGACTTAGATAAGGCCATTACATCTGAAAAAGATGCTAACCAACCTACTTTAACAGAATTTGAAAAAGACAATCCATTTGTCTATGGCGAAATTTAGGAGGTATCTTGATGTTTAATAATATTATTGTAACTGGTGGAGCTGGTTTCATCGGTTCAAATTTTGTACATTATGTAGTAAATAATCATCCTGAAGTTCATGTGACAGTATTGGATAAACTAACATATGCTGGAAATAAAGAAAATCTTGCTGGCTTGCCAGAAGATCGTGTAGAGTTAATTGTCGGAGATATTTGTGATAAGGAATTAGTAGATAAGTTAGTTCAAAATGCTGATGCTGTGGTACATTATGCTGCTGAAAGTCATAATGATAACTCACTTAGAAATCCTGATCCTTTTATCCAAACTAATATTGTTGGGACATCAGTTCTAATTGAAGCATGTACTAAGTATGATGTACGTTTCCATCATGTTTCTACTGATGAAGTTTATGGCGATTTGCCATTGCGTGAAGATTTACCAGGACATGGTGAAGGTCCAGGAGAAAAATTCACACCTGAATCTCCATATAAGCCAAGTAGTCCTTACTCATCTTCAAAAGCAAGTTCAGACTTATTAGTTAGAGCATGGGTACGTTCATTTGGATTAAAAGCAACTATTTCCAATTGTTCAAACAACTACGGCCCTTACCAACATATCGAAAAATTTATTCCACGTCAGATAACAAATATTTTAAGTGGCATTCGTCCAAAATTATACGGAACAGGTAAGAATGTACGTGACTGGATTCATACTAACGATCATTCAAGTGCAGTTTGGAAAATCTTGAATGAAGGTAAAATTGGTGAAACATACTTAATCGGTGCTGATGGTGAAAAGAACAACAAAGAAGTTCTAGAATTAATCTTGAAATTAATGGGACAACCAGCAGACGCTTACGATCAAGTTAAAGATCGTCCAGGACATGATTTGCGCTATGCTATTGATGCAAGTAAATTACGTAATGAATTAGGTTGGGAACCTCAATACACTAATTTTGAAGAAGGCCTAAAGGCAACAATTGATTGGTACACTAATCATCGTGAATGGTGGCAAGATCAAAAGGATGCAGTTGAAGCTAAGTACGCTAAAAATGGGCAATAAAAATTTCCCCAGGTTTTCCTGGGGTTTTGTTTTATCATTGGAAGGAAGATATTAAATGAAAGTTTTAATTACTGGTGCAAATGGACAACTAGGTCAAGAAATGCAACATCTGTTAGATGAACGTGGGCAAGAATATCTAGCAGAAGATTCACAAGGATTAGATATAACAGATAAGGAAGCAGTAGATGCTTACTTTGAAAAGAATAAACCCGAAGTAGTTTATCATTGTGCAGCTTATACGGCAGTGGATAAGGCTGAAGGAGAAGGGAAAGAACTTAACTGGAAAGTTAATGTTGATGGAACAGAAAATATTGCCAAGGCATGTCAAAAAGTTGGGGCAACATTGCTTTATGTAAGTACTGATTATGTTTTTGATGGTAATCGTACAAGTGGTGAATATTTACCAGATGATCCTAAAGGTCCACGCAATGAATATGGTAAAGCAAAACTTGCTGGCGAAGAAGCAGTACAAAAATATTGCGATAAGTACTACATAATTAGAACTGCTTGGGTATATGGACAATGGGGACATAATTTCGTATATACTATGTTAAATCTAGCAAAGAATCATGATAAATTGACAGTTGTTGATGACCAAGTAGGACGCCCTACATGGACTAGAACATTAGCAGAATTCTTGACATATTTAGTAGATAATAAGGTTGAATATGGTGTATATCATTGCTGTAATGATGGTCAATGCTCATGGTATGAATTTGCTAAAGAGATATTGAAAGATACAGATGTTGATGTTCAACCTGTAACTTCAGATCAATATCCAACAGCTGCATTTAGACCACATTATAGTGTAATGAAGTTAGCTAAGGAAACAGGTTTTGTATTTCCAGATTGGAGAAAATCTTTGGATGAATTTATGGAAGAAATATAAGTAAAAATATTTTGAATACTAATAATGTGCAACATAGCTACATATTCAAGTGTTAATTAGGATACTTTATTTATAAAGTTCTACTAGTAGGTATTGTAAAAATTTATATAAAATAGTAAATTATAGAAATATAATATTACTTAATGAAGTTAGGGAATTTAAAGAAATGGGGAACCATGATGAAATTAATAATGGAAAATATTGGTAAAGTTAGTCATGCAAGTATAGATATAAATGGTATCACTGTAGTAGCTGGTGAAAATAATTTGGGAAAGAGTACAATCAGTAAGGCTTTATATTCAGTAGTAGATGGTTTAAGTAATTACGAAGATGAAATTATAGCTCAAAGATTACAATTAGTTTTTCAAAAAATAAAAGAATCGATGAGAGAAATAAGAATAAGAAGATATTCTTTGTTTGAGTGTATAGATGCTATTGAGTTTAAAATAGGTGAAGAATTAAAAATAAATACAAATCCTAGAGGTCGTAGAATCGGAAAAAATAGAGAGCTAGTAACAGTGCAAGATATGAGTGAAGTAGTCAAAAAATTTGAGGAAGGTGGTGAATTAGATGAAGATGATATAGAATTAATTTTTGAAAAAATATTAAATTTGTTAGATGAATCAAGGAAAATATATATATCAGATGATGAAATTTCATTTGAAAATATTGATATTCCTGAACTGCTGGATAATGTTAATGAAATAATGTCAGCACCAAAAAATAAGATACTAATGCGACTATTAAGCAATCATTTTAATAAAGAGTTTCAAAATCAAGTAAATAATATCTATGACAAAAATCTAAAAGCAAAAGTAGGCTTAATAGTAAAAGATAAGAGCGTAAATATAGATATTACTGAAAATAAAGTTACAAAAATCAGTGATAATCCGGAAAATTTATGGGTTAATGTGGAATATATTGATAATCCCTTTATACTAGACGATATACCAAGTAGGATGATTGAGAGAAATAGATATTCATTATACCATGGAACAAAGTTAATTTATGATTTACAAAAAGGTATTAGTGATAATGCGATTGAAGGTTATATATTAGACGAAAAATTTCAAGAAATTGAAGATGAGTTATTAAAAATCGTAAAGGGAAATTTGAAATCAGCTGATATGCATGTAGGATTATCTGAAAATGATAGTGACCAGATTATTGATATAAAAAATGTATCGGCTGGTTTAAAAATATTCATTATTATAAAAACTTTATTTGAAAATAAGTCCCTGGAAGAAAATGGAATTTTAATATTGGATGAACCAGAGATACATTTGCATCCGGATTGGCAGGTGAAATTGGCTAAAATTATAGTTCTTATTCAAAAAATTTTTAAAATGCATATCTTATTAAATACTCATAGTCCGTATTTTATTAATGCAATAGAAGTGTATTCTGATTTGTACAATATAGAGAATAATTTTTATCTAGCTGAACAAACTGATAAGGGAACAATGTTTGTTAATGTAAATAAAAATGTAGATAAAATTTATAAAAAAATGTTAAAACCATTTCAAGATTTGGAGAACATAGATGAGCGAGAAAGATAAAGAACTGTGGCAAAAAATTGAAAAAAAAGCATGTAGGTCCTTGAAGAAGTCATCGGAAGATGAAACCAATAAAACAAAAATGACTAAAAATAAGAGTAAAGTTATAGATTTTGATAGAGTCAAAGACTGTTATATGATTAATATTAAAAAAAATTTTAAAATAGATAATGATCCTAGATCTATAGATGCAATTTTTGACACAAAAGATGGTAGAATGGTATTTGTAGAATTTAAGAATGGGAAATTGAGCCCTAAAAATGTATTAGAAAAATTATATGACAGTGTGTTGATAAATAATGATTTGCTTGGAATAAGCATAGGCAAATTAAGGAAAGACGGTATCTTTATTCTTGTGTATAATCCAGGAAGTGCTGAAGAATTACAAAATATGGTTGCAAGTAATGCTAATGAATCAATCAAGAGAATGAAAATTGGTAGATTTGAAGGCTATATTTTTAAGAAAGTTTATTCATTTACTAAAGATCAATTCGAAGACTGGATAGAAGAAAATGGGGTATATTTTCCAAATCTATATAAGAGTAATTTCAGCAAATAATATGAAATTAAAATAAATTATTATACACTATTTTGAAATATATAAGCTAGAAAAAGTTTTAAAATTCAAAAATCGTCAAAGATTACGTTATTTAAACGTTAAACTTTGACGATTTTTTGGTTAAAGTAATGCAGGGGTTAATTTACCAAATTTAATGGGAATTAGCAAAGTCATAAGCATAATCAAAAATTTCAGGAATACCAGTAAACTCCTTAGTATTTTTGGCAACTAGAGTAGTTGCTTCATTTAAAATTGGTAGGAAGTAAGGTAAAGAATTTTCGTTAATGTAACTTCTTATATCATCTTCACTAATAGTTGATGAAAACATGATCTGTGATCGAGTAGATAAGCTGAATACAATTTTTAAACCATTCTTTAGTGTATAAGAAGATTCTAGTGAAGTAATTAGCATATAATCTTGGTTGTGAATCCGATCTAATGTATATTTAAGAGTATATTGAGTTTCATTTTTTGATAAGTCCAACTTAGTAATTTTATTTAAAGATAATAGAGATAGTCGTTCTGGATTAGCAATAAATAAGAAATCAACGATATTATCAATAAGTTTTAATTGGAATCTTTTTATATCATTTGCATTTGTCATTGAAATTTTACTCCTTTAGAAAAAATATCTTTAATCATTATAGCATTGCTCTTTCATTTTATGACAACAATGTAACACTAATTTAAAAATATACTACAGTTTACGTGTTTTGTTGTGATAATTAATATCATTAAGTATAATAAAATAGAATTCCTGTAAAATTTAGGGAATTTTCTACATAAGTTCAGAATTTAGATAAGATATTAAATAGTTCAGATAAGAAAAGGGAGGACGTTTTTTCTTGAAGAATTACGAAACAAAAAAACGTTATAAAATGTATAAATCAGGTAAAAATTGGATTGTTGCACCTTTAGTATTCTTAGGACTTGCTGTGGGTGTAAATATTAATAATGCTAATGTATCAGCTGATACAACTGCTCAAAGTCAAACTACTGATAGTAATCAGGCAAACACGAATCAACAAGAAGTAGTGTTAAGTTCAGAAAATAATAAAGTAGAAGCTAATAGCACAACACAAGTTACAAGTGAAAATGTAGCTAATAATCAAAATAGTGTATCTCAAAATCAAGTAAATAACTCAGAACAAATCACAGAAAAAGTAAGTCAAACAAGTCAAAGTAATACACAAAATTTGACTGTACAAGATCAAAGCAACAAATCTACAAATGAAAGTACAACATTTTCTAATAGCACTAATAATCAAAATACAGCTAGCCAACAAGTAAGTGATGTTAATAATTCATCTACTAATGAATTGGTAGTTACTAATGCTAAATACAGTACAAGTGTGAAGAGCTATAGCTATGCTGCAGTGAAGACTCAAGTAACTAATCAGGTGAAAAATGGTTGGCAACAAGAAAATGGTAATTGGTATTACTTTAATAATGGACAACAACAAAAAGGCTGGCTCCAAGGTGGTGAAGATTGGTATTACTTCAATAATAATGGTGTGATGCAAACTAGCTGGCTCCAAGGTGGCAACGATTGGTATTATTTCAGTCCAACAAGTGGACACATGCAAAAGGGTTGGCTCCAAGGTGGTAACGATTGGTATTATTTCAATCCAACAAGTGGTCGTATGCAAAAGAGTTGGTTACAAGGTGGTAACGACTGGTACTACTTCAATCCGACAAGTGGACACATGCAAAAAGGCTGGTTACAAGGAGGAAAAGATTGGTACTACTTCAGCCCAACAAGTGGACACATGCAAAAAGGCTGGTTACAAGGAGGAAAAGATTGGTACTACTTCAGCCCAACAAGTGGACACATGCAAAAAGGCTGGCTGCAAGGAGGAAAAGATTGGTACTACTTCAGTCCAACAAGTGGACACATGCAGACAGGTACTATCAATGTAGATGGTAAAAAATACTCTTTTAGAAACGATGGTAGAATGATAAAAGATACTTGGGGTTGGCCATTTCCATCAGTAGGTGAAGGATACTTCTCTGGAGCTCAATTATTTGGAGTAAATCCAGGTGGTGAATTTAGAATGAATGGTTTCCATGATGGATTAGATTTCGGTTCAGTTGATCATCCAGGTTCAGCTGTTCATGCAGTACATAGTGGTGTGGTTACACAAATTGGATATATCGCAGGATTAGAAAATTACGTGGTAGTTCGTTCTGATGAATATACTTTTGTTTACCAAGAAGCTTTCAGTAATAAGGGAAATATTTCTGTAAAAGTGGGACAACAAATTAGTACAGGAGATGTTATTGGTTATCGTGATACTTCTCACTTACATTTAGGAATAACAAGAGAAACAAACGTCATGAAAGCAATAGCAAATTCCTTTAATAATAACGGTACATGGCTAGACCCAAGAGCCTTAATTAAAAATGGTATTGCTAATCAATAATTTAAATTAGAGGGGAGTATGTGGTATATGGGACTTATCAACAATAAGTTGGCTTTATTAATGGGAACAACCGTAGCAATTACAAGTACGATATTAACAAATACTAAAGTCAAAGCGGATACTGATGCTAACTCTAGTTTAAAAGAAGTTACTGTGCAAAATAATGATCAAAGTACAAATAGTATTAATGCACAAGAAGTAACTTTACAAAACCAAAGTACAAAAAATGAAGATAGCAGTGTGGATACAAAAGGAGTTGTATCAAAGGCCGAAACTAATAACATTCAAAGTAGCACTAGTGAAACTAATATAACCAGTACTACTGCACAAAATAGTGTGGAAAGCAGCAACACTAATAGCTATGTGAATATTAGCAAGACACAGCAAGTATCAGATGCAAGTAGACAAAATGTTAATGCATCTACGCAAGCTTTGAGTGTGAGCAGGAGAATGAAGGCCAGTGTAAAACTTGTAAGTCAAAGTTATAAAACTGGCTGGGTTAATACCAATAATAATTGGAGCTATTATCAACAAGGAAAAAAAGTAACAGGTTGGCTCCAAGGTGGCAATGATTGGTATTATTTTGATCAAAATGGGAAAATGGCAACTAGTTGGTTGCAAGGTGGCAATGACTGGTACTACTTCAATCCAACAAGTGGTCGTATGCAAAAGAATTGGCTTCGAGGTGGCAATGATTGGTATTACTTCAATCCAGTAAGTGGTCATATGCAGACAAAATGGTTTAAAAATAATAATAAGTGGTATTATCTTAATCCAACAAGTGGTCGTATGCAAAAAGGCTGGTTACAAGGTGGCGACGATTGGTATTATTTTGATAGAGCTAGTGGTGATATGAAAACTAGCTGGTTGCAAGGTGGTAACGATTGGTACTACTTCAATCCAACAAGTGGTCGTATGCAAAAGAATTGGTTGCAAGGTGGCAACGATTGGTATTACTTTAATTCAACAAGTGGTCGTATGCAAAAAGGCTGGCTAGATGAAAAAGGTGATTGGTACTATTTCAAAAATAATGGAATGATGGCAACTGGATATTATAATGGATACCTATTTTCAAATTCTGGAAAATGGATTAGTAACTTTACTTTAACAGGTTTAGGAGCAAAGAACTTTATAAGCCAAATTGGTGAAGTTGCTAAGATAGTTGCAGACGAATATGGTATATATGCTTCTATGATGATTGCACAAGCTGGATTAGAAAGTGGCTGGGGAAGTAGTCTATTATCTCAGCAAGCACACAATCTCTTTGGTGTAAAGTGGAGTGGTAAGGGTAACTATGTTACAATGCCTACTTTAGAATATTATGGAGGAGCTTACCATACAGTGAATGCACCATTTGCAGCTTATAATACTTACTATGAAAGTTTAGTTGGATATGCTACAATGATAAAGACTAGGTTCCCTAAATCTACTAAGAGTTATTCTCCAACTTATCAAGATGCTGCTCGCAATTTAAGGAATGGTATATATGGGACATATGCAACTGATCCCGAATATGCTTCAAAATTAGTATCCGTAATTAATACTTATGGATTATACAAATATGATATTTAGGTAGGTTAGAGATATTTTCTCTGACCTATTTTATTGGAGTAAATAATTAGATGAGGTAATGCAATGCAAGCAATTTTAATATTAGCGCATAAAAATATACAACAGGTAGTAGAGCTAAGTAGAAAACTTAATTCGAATTTCAATGTATATATACATTTCGATAAAAAAATGTCTCTAGATAACGATTACCTTAAAGTTTTGGAGAATGAGAATATAAGATGTATTTCTCAAGAAGATGTTAAATGGGGAAGTTGGAGTATCGTAAGAGCAACAATCGCTTTGATGAAATTAGCTTTAAATGATAAAGATAATCAGTATTTTCACCTAATATCAGGTCAAGATTGGCCTATCATTAATCCACAAGGAATATATGATTTTTTTGAAGGTAAAAATAGTATATACATGGAACGATATTTGGCAGATGGAATAAGAAAATCACATGAAGAAATAATAAATTGGCAAAAATACTACTATTACTATGATGTAATCAATAGAAGAAAATTGTATGGAAAAATCCTCCATAGATTGACAATGAAGTTACAAAGTTTATTAAAGATTGATAAATTTAAAAAATTAAAAATTGATTTAGATATATATGCAGGTTCTCAGTGGGGGAGTCTTCCAAGAGATGCGGTTGAATTTGTATTGGATTATTTAGATTCTCATGAAAATGTACATAAAATGTTTGAGACTGGATTTTGTAGTGATGAATTTTGGCTGCCAACAATTTTGATGAATTCTTCTAAATTTAAAGATAGATATGAGAATTATAATTATCATTTTATAAAGTGGACTAAGCAACATGGAAGTTATCCAGCTATTTTAGATGAAAATAACTTCATAGAATTACGACAAAGTAATGCTTTTTTTGCAAGAAAGTTTGATGCCGATATATCTAGAAAATTAATTGAAAAATTGGAGTCAGAGTAAGCTTATGAGATTAAACTTTATGTGCCATTATTTAAGTGGTAATGGTGGAGTAGAAACTGTATTAACTGATGTATTAAATTACCTTTCAAAAGATAATGATGTAACTTTAACATTAACAAATGAACCTGAGAATGAAAATTGGTTAAGTAGTTTAAGTAGCAAAATTATAATTAAAAAACCAATGTTTGAAAATAAAGTTGGTAAGGTAGCATTTTTTAGTAGAGAATTTATTAGTTCATCTCAGGATGAAATAATGATAATTTTAGGTGCTAATTTAATTAAATTAGGATATAAAATTAGAAAGATTTTCAATAAGAGATATAAGATAGTATCTTGGATCCATTTTTCCTTAAATAATCAAGATATGTTTGATCCTAATAATATTAAATATGCAGATAGACACTGGGCCATAAGTACAGCTATAAAAAATGAATTAGAAGATTTGGGCATTAGTAGTGAAAAGATAGACTTGATATATAATCCTGTTAATCATCATAATACACTTATAACTAAAAATAATTCTGATACTTTAAAATTAGCATATATAGGAAGAATGCAAATTACAGGACAAAAGAATCTATCAGATTTGTTAGAAGGAATTAGGCAATATAAAGGTAAAATAAAAGTTGATTTCTTTGGAACAGGGAAAGATGATTTATTAATAAAAGAGTATATAGAAAAATATAATTTAGAAAAAAAGATTATATGGCATGGATGGGTTAAGAATCCTTGGGACAAGTTGAAAGAATTAGATGCAACTATACTAACTTCAAACTATGAAGGTTTGCCAATGGTATTTTTAGAATCAATTTCTAGAGGGATTCCAGTGATTAGTTCTAAATTCCTAGGATATACTGATATTGTAAAAGAAAATATTAATGGATATAGTTATAATGTTGGGAACATACAAGAGTTGCTAAAGTGTATGGTGAATATAAAAAATATGGACTATAATTCTAGTAAGATTCAGGAAAGTATTTTCCAATGTTATTCTGAAAATTATCTGGAAAAATTAGAACTTATTTTAAAGAAAATCTAGTAGAGGAATGGTAAGATGAAAAAGTATATAGTATCTATATATGATGACTCTGAGTATAACGCGGGACCAAAAGCGAAAAAAGATGTGGAGGATATTTTAGTAAAGGATAATTTTGAAAAGATATCCTTAAAGTTTAAATTAAACAATTCTTTGAAATCAAAAATCTTAAAAATAAAGTATAAATATATAGATATTCCATTGAGCCTATCTAAAATAGAAAAAAATAGCATAGTGTTTTTGCAGTATCCAGCATATTCCTCGTTTATTTTAAAAATAATAATAAAAAAACTAAAAGAGAAGTCGAGAAAATTATTTTACATAGTTCATGATGTGGAATCACTTAGATTATTTAGAGATAAGCCAGAGTACCACCATGAAGAACGGTCATTATTAAATATGGCTGATGGTTTAATAGTACATAATCAAGAAATGAGAAAGTGGCTAATCAAAGATGGTATCACTGTTCCAATGGTAGATATAAAAGTATTTGATTATCTTAATGATAAAATTGATAGACAAAGTACCTCTTTTGATAAATCTATTTGTTTTGCAGGAAATCTATCTAAATCTTCTTTTTTGGAAGAAGTAGAGACAAAGTATGAGTTAGATTTATATGGTATGTATCCAGCCAAAGAATATAAAAATGGAGTTAAGTATAAAGGTGCATATCCACCTAGTGAGTTAGGAAAACAATTAACTCAGAATTTTGGCTTGATATGGGATGGAGATAGCGTAGAAGAATGTAACGGAATTTATGGTGAATATATGCAGTATAATAATCCTCATAAATTTTCATTATATTTAAGTTTAGGTATACCTGTTATTATTTGGGAAAAGGCAGCATTAGCTAAGTTTGTTAAAGAAAATAATATAGGGATAACAATAGCTAATTTAAAAGATTTAGATAGGATTTTAGATAATATAACATATGAAGAATATAAGAGAATGAAAAAAAATTCTGAAGAAATAGGTAATAGTGTAAGACAAGGAAAATTTACTAAAACAGCTGTAGAAGAGCTAATTAGAAAGGTTGATAATCTTGGAGATATTACTAAATAAAAGAGATATATTTAGAGAAAAATATCTAGTGTGGGGAAATTATATTTATATACTTTCATTATGTATATATATAGCGATTAATTATATAAGAGGGATAATGTTAGCAGTAAGTGGACAAACAATTTTTCATATTACACTACTAGCTGCTACACTATGTCTAATTAAAATTTTAATTTTCAATAATTTTGATAAATATAAATATTTATTTATGATTATTTTTTTGTTATTTCTTTTTTCCCTGGGAAGACAGTCATTAGATTATGATATGTATTATTATACAATTTTTATATTTGGTGCTGAAGGAATAGAATTCAGAAAAATATTAAAGATATTTATTCTAACGGTTAGTTCAATAATGACAGTTACTATAATAGCTTCGATTCTCAATCTTATTCCAAATATTGAAGTTGGAAGATCTGCAAGTCCTGTTTTACGCTATTCACTTGGAGCACTATATCCAACTGATTTTGCAGCTAGAGTATTTTGCTTAATTTTAGCATACGTAGCTTTGAAAAAATTTATATTATCTCTTCCTGAATATATAGGAGTAATAGCAGTAATTTTTACTATTAATTTGGTAACTGATACAAGGCTAGATACTATATTGATGATTCTTATTTTAGTTTGTTGTATTTTAAAGAAATATTTGGAAAAACTAATAGCATATTTAGGATCAAAGAAAATAAATTTACTGATTTTATTATTCATTTTTATCAATATTATATTGCCGTATATCTATACTCCTAATAATGTAATTTTAAGGAAATTAGACAACTTATTATCTACAAGATTATATTTTGGAAATTTAGCATTTAAGAACTATAATGTAGATTTATTAGGTCAATACATATATCAAGTTGGTAACGGTGGAATTCATCATTCCCCAATTACAAACTATTTCTTTATTGATGTTTCATATGTAAGAATATTAATGATGCAAGGTCTCGTAGCGTTTATATATACTTTATTTTTAATTTGCAAGAATAGTAGTAATTTTATTGAAAATAAACTATATTTTTATGAGTTTATGTTGTTAATGGTTGTTTTAAGTGCAGCTATTGATCATCATTTTTGGGAAATATCATTTAACTTTACTTTGTTAGCAACATTTTCAAAGTTAACTTGTAGTGAAAGGAATTTAGATTATGAAGGAATTAACAACTCCAGAAATTAGAAAAAGATTATTAGATATCTTGGTAGTATTTAGGGAATTTTGCCAGGAAAATAATCTTAATTTTTATCTTTGTGCGGGAACTTTATTAGGAGCAGTTAGACATGGTGGTTTTATTCCATGGGATGATGATATTGATGTGGCCATGTTGAGAGACGATTATGATAAATTATTAGATATTGCTAGAGATAATCCTATTATTAAAGACAAATATAAAATTATATCTTATGAATTAGGAACTTCACATTATCCATTTTTAAAGATTTTAGATATGGAAACACAAACAATTCAAAGTTTTTCTGATGAAGGCCATAATAATTCACTTTGGATAGATATATTTCCATTTGATGATGTATCTGAAAATACTGAACTTAGAAAGAAACAATATCGAAAAGTGGGCATATTAAGAGAAATATTGATGTTAAATTTTGCTAAATTTGGCGAAGGGAAAACACTCTTTAAAAGAATTTTTAAGCCATTATTAATACCATTTGCTAAGTTAGTAGGTGTAGATAAAGCTAACAAAGAAATGATAAGATTAGCTACAGATAGTAATTGGAAGGGAAGCCCAATAGTTGGAGATGTAGTGTGGGGTGAGTACAACAAGGAAATTATAAAAAAAGATTCATTTACTAATCCAGCTAATGTTAAATTTGAGGGAGAAACTTTCCTTACTATGTCTACATGGAAAAATTATTTGACTACAACTTATGGTGACGATTATATGGAACTACCTCCTAAAAATCAGAGAGAAAATCATGAATTAAAAGTTTGGCTTAGAGATCCAATGAAAGGAGGTGAAGTAGATATATGACTGCTTCGATAGTAATGACCACGTATAATGGAGAAGAACATGTAAAAGAACAGTTACAATCTTTATTAAATCAATCTTTAAAGGCAAATGAAGTATTGATATATGACGATGGTTCTACCGATAATACAATTAATATAATAAGAGAGTTTATAGTTAGTAATGACTTATCTGATTCTTGGAAATTAATCCAAAATAAAGAAAACAAGGGTTGGAAAAGAAATTTCATGGAAGGAATCTGGAAAGCTAAAGGAGATTATATATTTCCTTGTGATCAAGACGACATCTGGTATGATGACAAGCTCGAAAAAATGATTAAAATTATGGAATCTCATCAACAAATTAATTTGTTAGTGTCAGATTTTGAGTATATGTATGGAGAACAAAAAGTAAGAAACAAACCTTTGAATGAAAAGAATTCTAAACTTGAAAAAGTTGAATTAACTAAACATTGGCTAAGAGTAGATTTTCCAGGGTGTGTCTTTTGTATCAGAAGAAATATGGCACAAAAAAGTAAAAAATATTATGATGCAGAGTATGCACATGATGATTTTTTTTGGCGAATAGGATTATTTGAACAAAGTTTATATATTTTACATGATGAATTAATAGGTCATAGAGTTTATAAAGAAAGTACTTTTTCAAAAGAAGTACTCCAATTAAAAACTAGATCTAAAAAAATAGAGTGGATTGATTTATCAATAAATTGTTGCAAATCTCTTATGAGGATGCTAAATAACGGTACTGATATTAGTAAAAAAAAGAAATTAATTGCTGATACAGAAAAATCATTAAAGCTTAGAAGAAAGTTTTATCAAACTAGAAATCCTATTTATGGAATTATATTAATTAAATATTTAGATAATTATCAATTTAAAAAGCAGTATTTAGGAGATTGGTTCTTCACTTATTTTAGATAATTACAATGTCTAGAGGGGGATTAACGTTGAAATTAGGTAAATATATATTATTTGTAGGAAGTTTAATAGTAACTTTAACAGCTATGAGTGTAAATGCTGATACTGTTAAAGATCAGAGTAATGCTATATCTGTAGAAACGACAGATAATAGTATGATTAGTAAAGATAAAATTAATAAAGAAAACGAAAATAATAGTCAAAGTAATAAAGAAAATGAAAATAATAGTCAAAGTACGTCTCAAGTAATGTCGGATTTGACGAAAAGTAGCTCAGTACAGAGTACAAATAGTAATGATTTAAATAATAATAGTAAACCAGAGATAAAAAAGATTGAAGAACCAGCTGTGTCAGAAAAGAAAACTACAGTAATTAATGAACCTAAAGCAAAAGCTGTAGAAGTAAAAAATGGATGGTATTCTGTCCAAAATGATTGGTACTATTATAAGAATAATAGTATGCAAAAGGGCTGGCTACAAGGTGGAAACGATTGGTACTATTTTGATCCTCAAAATGGACGTATGCACAAAAAGTGGCTACAAGGTGGAAACGATTGGTATTATTTGGATTCAGTAAATGGTCACATGCAAAAAGGATGGTTACAAGGTATAAATACATGGTACTATTTCAATTATTATAATGGAAAAATGTATAGTAATACATTTTTTAATGATGGAGGACAGACATATTTTGCTGCACTTTCTGGCAATGTTCATTCACCTAAATATGTTAGTCAATGGATTCCAGTAAGAGCGCCAGAAGGTTGTACAATTGCTTCGATTGCTATGTTAATGAGCATAAAGGGAGAAAGAATTACAAATATGTATGCTGCATATGCAAACTTACCACAAAGTGGAAATGTGTTTACAGGTGCAGGATTTACAACAATTATTCCAGCTTCTAACTTAGTAACATATGTTCGTCGGTATAGTAGTGATATAGTCAATATTTCCGGTAGTAGTATAAGTACGTTAGTAAATTACATTCAAAATGGACACCCTGTACTATATTATGGATGGTCAGGATATGAAAGAATTTATGGGAATAGAAACCATGCCAAGGTTATTGTTGGATATAGAAATGGTAATTTTCATGTATATGATCCTTGTTACAACCATCAATGGGATCCTGCTGGAACATCTGGAGGTGGCAAATACGATAGAGGTGCAGACAGATGGATCTCATGGGGAGATCTGGCTAGTGAATATAATGGTTCAGGTGCTGTAACAATTGTCTAGATAAATAAATAAAAAGAGCGAGAAAGTGAACTTGCTCTTTTTTTTGAGGTGAAGTAAGTATGGAGAAAAGGGCTTCTAATTTAGAATTATTAAGAATTTTAAGTATGTTTATGATTGTAGTACATCATTTTGCATTTCATGGAACATTTAATTTTAAAACAATAACTAATACTAATCAGGGTGCATTGTTAGCGACTTTAATATTGGAATCATTTGGTAAAGTAGGTGTGGCGATATTTGTTCTTATAGGTGCATATTTTTTAGTGGAAAAAAATTTTAGTTTTAAGAGAATCATAAATTTAGTGATCTTGACAAGTTTTTATTCAATTACTATTTATATAGTATTAAAATTGCTAAAATATGGTATACCAAGTGATTATTCGTGGACTAAGATAATATTTCCATATCCAATTCCAACTAATTACTGGTTTGTGACTAGTTATATTGTAATGTTACTAAGTATGCCTATGTTAAATATAGTAATACGGAACATTAATCAAAGAAAGCATTTGTATATATTATTGTTTTTAACAGTTTTTATAGTAGCTATTCCTGATCTGTATTCATATTTTCCTGGAAAAATGGATATCTGGATAGGACAATTTGGTGCTACAGATGCTACGTATTTCATATATTTGTATTTTATTGCTAGTTATTTTAGGTTATATTCTAGTAAATTAACTAGAAAATGGGAATATTGGCTAATACTTGTAGTTATCGGAAATATATTATTGTTTATATCATACTCACTTCCGTTATTTATAAGTGATGCTACTCATAATTATTTAAATTATTCCCAATTAATGATTGGACAGAATAGTACTGTAATTACTATGGTGGCCGTATCAATATTTATGCTATTTGTAAATATTGATATAGGTAAAATAAGATATATAAACTATATATCAGCATCGATGTTTGGAGTATATTTACTCCATGAGAATGCATTTTTACGTCCTATTATATGGAATTACATTAACAACAATAGATTTACAACATTTACTTCAATGATAATCAATGGTTTAAAATATAGCTTTTTAATTTTTATTATATGTATATTGATAGATATAGTATTTCGAAGAATTTTATTTGAAAAGAAAATTAATAATTTGTCACTAAAATTAGGGAATTATTTAGATAAGAAATTATTAGGAAAATAAATAATAATTGTGTAATGAGGATATTATTATTATAATTTTAGTGATAAAATGAAAAGTGTTTTGCTAATTAAAGGAAATATTTTAGTTTTGGAGGATTTAAATGACAAATTATTTAGTAGTAGGTGCAGGACTTTTTGGTGCAGTATTTGCACGTGAAGCTGCTCAAAGAGGACATAAAGTAAAGGTTATTGAAAAAAGAGACCATGTTGCTGGAAATATTTATACAAAAGAAGTACATGGCATTCAAGTTCATCAATTTGGTGCACACATTTTCCATACTTCTAAGAAAGAAATTTGGGAATATGTAAATCAATTTGCTGAATTTAATCGTTATACTAATAGCCCAGTGGCTAATTATAACGGTGAAATCTATAACTTACCTTTTAATATGAATACATTTAACAAACTTTGGGGAGTAGCTACTCCTAAAGAAGCTATGGCTAAGATTGAAGAACAACGTGCAGTTCTTAATGGTAAGAAACCAGAAAATCTTGAAGAACAAGCTATTTCATTAATCGGAACAGATATTTATGAAAAGTTAATTAAAGGTTATACAGAAAAACAATGGGGACGTAAGGCTACAGAATTGCCAGCTTTTATCATTCGTCGTTTACCAGTACGTTTAACTTATGATAACAACTATTTCAATGATACATATCAAGGTATTCCAATCGGCGGTTATACACAAATTGTTGAAAAGATGTTGGATCATGACAATATCACTGTAGAAACAGGGGTAGATTTTTTCGATCGTAAAGAAGAATATCTAAAAGAATACGATAAAGTTGTTTTCACAGGTATGATTGATCAATTCTTTGATTACAAACTTGGTGAATTAGAATATAGAAGTTTACGTTTTGAAACAGAAGTATTAGATGAAGATAATCATCAAGGTAATGCCGTAGTAAACTATACAGATGCTGAAACACCTTATACTAGAATAATCGAACACAAACATTTTGAATTTGGTAAGGGTGAAAAAGGTAAGACGGTTATTACGCGTGAATATCCTGCTGATTGGAAACGTGGCGATGAACCTTACTATCCAGTAAATGATAGTAAAAATAACAGTCTTTACAAGCAATACCAAGAATTAGCAAGTAAAGAAACTGAAAATGTAATATTTGGTGGACGTTTAGGACAATATCGTTACTACAATATGGATCAAGTTATAGGAGCAGCTTTAATAACTGTTAAGAATGAATTTAATTAATAGTGGTACATAATTAGAGATAGTGGATTTAGTTATGTATAATCAAAAGGTTGGAAGGTTATGGAATCTTCCAACTTTTAGATTAGGTAGATGGTAGTGTTGTTTTTTAACAATTAGAATAGGTGACATACATGAGAGTAATAAAGAATTATTTATATAATGCAGGTTATCAATTATTAGCGATAATAGTTCCACTGATAACAACTCCATACGTTAGTCGTGTGTTACATCCGGTTGGTGTAGGTGATTTTTCATATACTAGTTCAATCATACAATATTTTGTTTTAATTGCCGGTATGGGTGTAGGATACTACGGAAATAGAGAGATTGCTTATTTGAGAGAAAATAGGTATGAAATGAGTAAAGCATTTTGGGAAATACAGATAGTAAAAACATTTACCACTATTATCGCATTTATCATTTTTGTCTTATTTTTATATTGGTATGAGCACTATATTCTTTATTTATGGATACAAGCAATTAACATCATAGCTGTTGCTTTCGATATATCTTGGCTATATATGGGAGTGGAAAATTTTAAGCCAACAGTTGTAAGAAATACAATCTTTAAAATATTGTCTACGATAATGGTGTTTATTTTCGTTAGAAATAGTAATGATGTAGGAATCTATATTTTAATTACTGCATTATCTGTTATTTTAGGGAATATGGCTTTGTGGTATAGTTTAAAAAACATAGTTGTCAAAGTTAAGTTAAATGAGTTAAAACCATTTAGACATTTAATGCCAAGCATTTCAATGTTTATTCCACAAGTTGCAATTCAAGTATATGTGCAGCTTAACAAGACAATGTTAGGAGCTTTTGTAGGGACTGTATCTTCAGGGTATTATCAATATTCTGATAATTTGGTAAAAATGGTTTTAACAATAGTTACAGCGACAGGTACTGTAATGTTGCCACATGTATCTAATGCTTTTTCAAAGGGAGATACGAATAAGGTTAATCAAATGTTGTATAGATCGTTTGATTTTGTCTCGTTTTTAGCTATAGCCATGATGTTTGGATTAGCAGGTGTTTCAAAGTATTTGGGATTAATGTTCTATGGACGTGGTTTTGGGCCTGTGGGAATGGCTATGATAATTGAATCAATAGTAATTGTTTTGATAGGATGGAGCAATGTTATTGGTACTCAATATTTATTGCCTACTAATAAAGTAAATTCCTTTACCGTATCAGTAACTTTAGGAGCAATAATAAATATTATTTTAAACGTTCCGCTTATTTATATGTGGGGATTATATGGTGCTATGTGGGCAACTGTATTCTCAGAGTTTGCGGTAACAGCGTATCAATTATGGGTTGTGAGAAATTCTTTAAGTATGAGAGAATTATTTAAAAACTTTTGGAAGTACATGGTAGCTGGATGTATAATGTTTAGCTGTGTAATATATTTAGAATTACTATGGAAACCGATTAGTATAAGTAGTATTACAGATATTGTACATTTATGTATCATTGTTGCGGTAGGTATATTGGTGTATGGTATAATGATATTATTATTAAAACCTACGATTTTAGATTACGCAAAAGAGATTCTTTTCAAAAGAAAGAAATAATTTAGTTAGGAGAAGTATATTTATGAAAAAATTGTTTGTATCTAGCATGGTACTAGTGAGTTTGTTAACATTAGGTGCATGTTCTAATGATGGTAACAAGAGTAGTATGTCATCTGCTAATCATGAATCAAGCAAAAATGTAGAAAAGACAAAGAAACAGATAAAAGCAACTGCTGTTTCTTCCGTAGATGAAGATAGTACAAGTATTGTGAATAATGATAATAGTGGTGAAGAAAGCAGTTCAAGTAATAACTCTGCGATGTCTTCTCAAAGTAGTGAAAGTAGCAGTAATAGTAATAAAAATTCCACTACTTCTTCCAAAAAGCAATTTTCTCAAGAACAAATTGCAGCTTTGGCATCTTGGTATACAGGAAATATAAAGAATAGTAAAATAGTGGTTCATAACATGGGAAATTATAATGCTGTAAGTGATGATAATGGGAACCTATTATTCGCATATAGCGTTTCTGGAGATAATGTAAAAGTTGGTGGCTTTGGGGATAAGCCTTGGGATGAAATGAATATCTCAAATTTAAATGACAAAGCATCTCAACAGGGACAATCAGATAATGTAAATAGTGTTGCAAATAACACTACATTTACAGATGGATATCAATAAACAAACAAACGCAGATAAATCAAGACAATAACGTCTTGTTTCATCTGCGTTTTCGTTTATTCTTCTATTGGAAGTAGGCAATATGAGCCTGCAGTATCAATGCGATATGAATTTTCTTCATTACCTTGTAAAGTCATTTCCATATCAGTTGCATAGATTACTAAACCTAATTTATGTCCTTTAGGAAGATGATAGAACATAGGTTGCGTAGTAATTTCAACATCATAGAACTTATTAGTTTCAAGTTCATCAGTACTAAAGTCGTTATGACGATTCTGTAAGTTCAAGTGAGCTTGTGTAATCATCTTAAATGGTGTTTCCTTAGTTAATTTAAATTCTACTAAATTATCTTCTTGCCAGTGATAACCTAAATCTAAGCCACGTCTTTCAAGAATTGTAGGAGTAGCTCCTAGACGTTTAGCATCGCCATAATCGACCAACTTAACACTGACCAAGCCATGATCAAGTTGACTAGCAATCTTCAATTTAATTTTAGCAACACCTTTAAGTAAAGTTTCATGCTTTAAAGGTTCGCTGGTGAGGATCAAACGATTATCTTCAAGTTTTGGACTAGTTGGTGCAAGAATATCTTCTTTCCAACTATTAATATTTGCTTGATAGTGTTTAAATGTAGCTTCTGGCAAATGATCACTAAATTCTAAAGTTTGATTTTCTTTCTTTTGTTCAGAGAGAGAATCAGAATCTAAGTATAACTTAGTAAAGTTCTTGCTTTGCCAACTAGAATAAGTTTCCCATGTACTTTCTTTAGTATTATTTTGAACTAAGATATCTGGGAGTGATTCTTTAGCGTTATTCTCAACACCATACAATTTATGACTTAACCAAAGATTCATCATATCTGTGAAATCAAGTGATTGGAAATTGTTGATATAGATATGTTGACCTTGATGTAAGATAAGTTTCTTCGTTACCTCAACATCACCAAGTTTATTATATAAGTTAAATACATTCTTTAACTTAACATTCCAGTCATTGAGACCATGAACCATCACAATATCACATTTGATGTTACTTACATCTTTCAAATAGTTACGAGCATCCCAGAAAGTATTGTAATTACCAGTAGTGCGATCTTGATCTTTAGTAATAGTTGATAGGAATTTGTTAAAACCATCTTTAGCACGATTATAGTCACCAGCACTTTTTTGACGACTAAAACATTCTTCAGCTAAGATGTCGGCATCTTCTCCAGGAAATCCACCAGGTGCAATAACAAGTCCGCCTTCGCGATAGTAGTCATACCAGCTAGAGATAGCAGCTTCGCTAATAATAGTCTCTAATCCTTCCACACCAGTAGTAGCAGTAGCTGTAGCAAGCGTTCCTAGATATGATTTTCCAGTCATCGCTACTTTTCCATTTGACCACCAAGCAGGAATAGCCTTATTTGCTTCTTTAGTTGTAAAAGCTGTTCTCTTTCCGTTCAACCATTCAACAACATCCTTAGCTCCCAAAGTTTCAGCTTCATCGCCACAAGTTCGGTATCCATCAGAATCTAAGGTCCCAATTCCACCAGAATAAACAACAGCAAATCCACGAGCTAACATGTAATCGTTAAAAGTATATGTAAATAAGTGTTCCCAACTTTCTTCAGCATTTTTAGTAGAGATTACGACAGGACGTTTCTTAGGAAGTTTAGTTTCTGGCTTATGGTATTCAATATCCTGATAAGAAAGAGGTTTAACTTCCTTACGCGTAATTGGTAAGTCGACACTGTGCATCATTTTCTCAGCACTAGCATCATTAGTTCCTAAATAGTAGGGACTAGCTGTGAAAATAGTTGGAACTTTCATACCATTATCAGTCATTGCTGGACGCGTAATAATAACTTTTAGTAAATCGCGCTTACCATCTTGATCGGTATCTAATTCTGATTCAACATAGACTACTTCGTGAATAAGTTTATTTGTATCAAAAACAGGTTGAGCTTTTCCGTTAAAGAAAATTGGCTTTGTCAGATTCAATTGGTAAAATTGTGTGAAATATCCACGATTAGCTAGAATATCGAGTAAATTTTGTCCTTTTTTAGTTGAAGTACATAGTAAATCATACCAAGCATTAATAACATCATCGCGATGATTTATTTCTTTTTGGTATGGCAAGTTTAGCTTATCCATTGCAGAAAATGGATCTTTTAAATCAAAATCTAGTCCAACTTCAAAGCCTAAAAGCTGTAGACCAATGGCATAGAAAACTCGAGAATTTATCTTACTAGAATTTAAATAAGTTAAAACATCAGCATTCTCAGTAGCTGCTAGATTGGAAAGAGCGTGATTTTTAGCTGCTTCAGTTTTGAAATTTGGAAAAGCACGTTCTAAAAATAAGCGATAAATATGATTGCTAGCTAAATCTTCATCACCAGCGTGAAGAAAAGCAATACGATTGAGTTCGGCTAATTTTTGTTCAAAAGGAACTTTGACATGAGCGAATTGATTGAATTTCATAATAACGATCCTTTCTTTTAGAATATTTATTACCATTATAGACTTTTTATAGAAAAACTTCTATGGTAATAGAGGGAACGTTTACATTGAATAGCCAGGGTATTTGACTTTTAAGACAAATATTTTTTTTGTAAAATATATATTGTAGAGTAATTTTTAGGTACTTTGAAAGGAAGATTATATGACCTATTTAGGAACACTTTGCTTGGTTTTGCTGACAACTGCTTTTGCTGGCAGTATTAGTCGCAGAGTCGGAATGCCTGCCGTAATTGGTCAGTTATTGGTAGGGATTATTCTGGGACCAGCGATGCTAGGTTGGGTGACAAGTAATAATTTTGTCCACATCTTTTCAGAAATTGGTGTGGTCATCTTAATGTTTATGGCGGGACTTGAAAGTGATCTAGATTTATTGAAGAAATATCTTAAGCCTGCGACTTCAGTAGCCTTATTTGGTGTAATTGCGCCTATTATTTTAGTTTATCTTTTGGGGCGAATATATAACTTTACTAATGAAGAAGCAATTTTTCTCGGCGTAACTTTCGCAGCAACTTCAGTTTCTATTTCAGTTGAAGTGTTAAAAGAGTTAAAGAAATTAGATACAAAAGAAGGGACAACGATTTTAGGGGCTGCCGTAATTGATGATATATTGGCGGTTTTGATTTTAAGTGTCTTAGTAAGTATCTTTAGTGATGTTGCTCAAGCAGAAGGTGGTCATACTCAATCTAATTTGGGTGTGGGTATCTTAATTCAAGTAATATATTTTATTGGTATTTACTTAGTCTTTAGATGGATTGCACCACTTTTAATGAAAATCAGTGAAAAATTACCAATATCTTCAAGTGAAATTCTAATGTCACTAGTAATTTGCTTGGGAATGGCATTCTTTGCTGACTTGGTAGGTTTAAGTGCAGTGGTAGGTTCATTCTTTGCTGGAGTGGCAGTTGCACAAACTCCATATAAACAAGAGATAGATTCAAGTATTGAACCAATTGGCTATGCAGTATTTATTCCGATGTTCTTTGTATCAATTGGATTGAATATGACATTTAAGGGATTACTGACTAATTGGCTCTTTATCGTAATTTTGTTAGTATTGGCCTTACTAACAAAATGGGGTGGCTGTGGCTTAGGTGCTAAAATGCTAGGAATGAGTTGGCATTCTGGCGATATTATCGGAGCAGGAATGGTTTCTCGTGGAGAAATGGCATTGATTATTGCCCAAGTAGGTTATGAGGCACACTTGTTATCTGATAAGTTCTATTCAAGTGTTATTATCGTAATCATCTTAACTACAATCATTGCACCATTTATGTTGAAATCAGCAATTATGCGCCAAGCAAAGGCTGAAGCTAAATAATATTAATAGAAGACGGATAAATTATTGGAAAAGATAATTTTTATCCGTCTTTTTATTCACTTATACACAGTATTGTGCATAACTTTGTGCATAAGTACTAAATGATCAAATATTAGAAGTAAAATAGAGATACATATGTTCACTTTATTGGATAATAAAGTAGTGTTATCCACAAAAAGTGTGTATAACTCGGGGATAAGTTGTAGAATACTGCCATTTTTATCCACGTAGATGAAATGTTTGGATTTACAAACGTGGATAAGATTAACTTAATAAAGTGAAAACAGAAAACAATCTTAGTTTAACAATATAGAAATAAAGTTGCGTTATTATTGATAGATAACTTAATTAATGAGGAAGAGAATTATTTATGAAGAAGCAATTTAAGAATTGGCTAATTCTAGTTATGCTAGAAATTGCAATTATAACTGGTAGTGGAATCATGAGAGGAGTAGAGGCAGATAAGATTGATGCCAAGGCAGCTTACATGATAGATGCAGGTACTGGTCAGGTCTTGTATCAACAAAATGCTGATAGCAAATATCCGATTGCATCACTAACTAAAATTTTAACATTAGCGGTTATTATGAAAGATATCCACAACCAAAAATTAAGTTGGGATCAAAAAATTAAAGTAAATAAAGATGTGTCTGATATGGCTAATAACTGGCAATACTCAAATGTTCAGTTAAACGAAGGCGAAAGCTATACCGTTAAGTCACTAGTAGAATCAATGATGATTGTATCGGCAGATGGTAGTACAGAAGCTTTAGCCTTGGCTGATGCTGGAAGTGTGAAAGCCTTTAATGAAAAGATGAAAGAAGTAGCACATGAAGCAGGAGTTACTGATGCTGAGATTTATAATATGATTGGTTTGCCAAATTCAGATTTGGGTAATTTAAAGTTGAAGAATGTAGGAGATGATCAAGAAAATAAATTTTCAGCTAAAGACATAGCTTTGATTTCAAAATACTTGGTAAATAACTATCCAGAAGTAATAGATATTACAAAACAGAAGAATGTTGATTTTAAAATAAGTGCCGATCAGACATATAATATGGAGAATATTAATTATATGTTGGAAGGAAGTTATGCAGCTCCTAAAAATGGGACAATAGATGGTCTTAAGACAGGATTTACAGATGAGGCTGGATATTGTTTTGTAGGAACAGGTACATTCAATGGACAACGTGTGATAACTGTTATTTTGAATGCTTCAGATTATAATAAACAATTTGCTGAAACGAATAAGATGATTGAGTCAGTTATGAATAATGATAAAGTAGTTAATACTAAGGATATAAAGAGTGTTAAGCAAGCTTTGAAAAAAGAAAATTTGAAAGTAAATGATACTAATATTTGGGTAACAAAGAACACCGATCCTAAACAAATAAAAGCAAAATTAACTCTATCTAATGAAAAAATAAAAGCAAAAAATGCTAAGAATGAGAAAGTTGGCACAATTAAAATCAGTTCTTCTGGGGTATCTTCAGTGGAATTAAATGTCAATTTAGAAGCTAAATAAATTAATTATAAAAGTGTAAAATAAGTAGATAAATACTGGTTTTACACTTTTTTATTTTGTCAGATATAAAAATATTTTATGGGTTTAAAAAATATTTTAATAAAACTGAAATCGCTTGCAGCGAAGGAGACTTTGTGTAAAAATAAACTTATAAAGATAATTAATTAGTTAAAGGAAGTTGAAACTTATGAACCACTATGTTGGAATTGCCGGCACTAATGATTTGAAGTCTACTAATCTTAAATTAATGCAATATATTAAGAATCATTTCAGCGAAAAAGCAGAAATCGAACTAGTTGATATTAGTGACCTACCAGTATTTTTTAAGAACAAAGATAGAGTTATCCCAGAAAAAGCAGCAGAAATTTCTATGAAGATTGAAGCAGCAGATGGTGTGATTATTGCGACACCTGAATATGATCACTCCGTACCTGCTGTTTTAATGAATGCTTTAGAATGGCTATCTTATGCAAGACATCCATTTGTAGGTAAACCTGTTATGATTGTTGGTGCTTCTTATGGTACTTTAGGAACTTCAAGAGCTCAAGCACACTTACGCAGAATTTTAGATTCACCAGAATTAAGTGCAAGAATTATGCCAAGTTCAGAATTCTTATTAGGTCATTCATTGCAAGCATTTGATGAAGATGGAAATCTAAATAATGAAGAAAAAGTTACATTATTAGATGGCTTGTTTGAAGATTTTGAAGTGTTCTCAAACATTTCTAAGCATCTAACTAATGCTAATGATGAACAAAGAAAAGAAGTAGAAAACTATTCATGGAAAGATTAGTCGGAGGAGTGGAATAAATGAAATTAGTAGGAATTATCGGTTCAATTGCTGATGAATCATACAACCGCAAATTAATGCTATACATAGCAAGTCATTTCAAGGAAACAATTGATATTGAAATCCTTGATATTAGAGATGTTCCAATGTTTAGAGCAGGAATGGAAATGGGACCAGCTGTAGAATATTTGAATAAGAAAATCTCTGCAGCAGATGGTGTAATCATTGCAACTCCTGAACATAATCATACAACTACAGCAGCTTTAAAGAGTGTAATTGAATGGTTATCTTCTAGTGTTCATCCATTTGCAGATAAACCAGTACTATTGGTAGGTGCTTCTTACTTCGAACAAGGTTCTGGTAGAGCACAATTAGATCTACGTCAAATCCTAGAATCTCCAGGGGTAAATGCTTTGGTAATGCCAAAGGATGAATTCTTATTAGGAAACGTTAAATCAGCTTTTGATGAAAATGGTAACTTAAAGGAATCAAGAACTGTTAGCTTCTTAGAAAGTGTCATGGGCAACTTCTTGAAGTGGATCAAAGTTTTGAAAGCTATGAAGAAGAATAACGATGTAAAAGGTGACTGGGAATCAGAAGATTTAACTGCATCTCAAGAGATTGATACAACTGTTAAAGGTGTAGATATGAAAGCTGAAGATTGGGTAGAACAAGCTGCTGCTAAGACTAATGCAGTTGAAGGTGATACTTATGTCAAGTTAGATAGAGGTCTTTTGACAGTTAACCAACTTAACTGGTTCTTGAATACAATGCCAGTTGAATTGACATTTGCTGATGATAATAACCAATTTATCTACTATAATCGTATGGATGAAAATCCTAAAGATATGTTAGCACCTCGTCAACCTAAGCAAGTTGGGGATCCGTTAGAATCAGTTCACCCAGAACGTGCTTTGAAGGGTGTAAAACATGTAGTTCATACACTTCGTACAGGTGAAACAGATCTTGTAAGTATGCCAGTACCATTTATCAATAAGGTTAATGAAAAGCATGTAATGCACTATTACAAGGCAATGCATGATGAAGATGGTCGCTACCGTGGAATTAATGAATGGGTAGTTGATATTTGGCCAGTAGTTGAATCTTATTTGAAGATGACAGGTCAAAAATTGGTAGCTGATGAAAATGCAAAAGTGGATGCAACATCCGGAGCTTCTGAGAAAAAAGAAGAACCAGTAGCTACACCTGAAACAGACGCAACATCAGGTGCATCTGAATCAGAAACAAAGGTAGAAGAAGTAAAAGTTGCTGAACCAGAAGTAGATGCAACATCAGGTGCTTCAGAATCTTAATAGATATGAAAGTCGAGTTTTGATACTCGGCTTTTTTTTGATAAAAAAACAAGATTAGCCCATGCTAATCTTGTTGAAAAATTAATATTTAGTTACTCCTAAAGACATGCGACTCTTTAGAGCCTTGTAAACAAGTGAAACAACATAAATAGCGACTAAACGATCGAGATAATCAGTTCCAACTTGAACAAGGAATACAGCTAAGCCTTTACCTAAACCTAATTTAGCTAATATTTGTACGATAATAGCAGATCCAGAACTAGTAATGCCATGGAATAAAAATAAAGTAATGGCAGAACTTACTAAAGTAGCTGGTAAAGAAATGATGATAGCTAACCACCATAGCTTTTTAAAAGTATCTGCAGCATAGTGTGAGTAAACCATACCTGCGATGAGACCAACTATAAGTTGAACTGGCAAATAATATAGTGAAAATAAGTCAGTTGTTAAGCCAACAATAATTGAAGTTAGAGCACCTACAGTAACACCACCAACTGGGCCGGCCAAAGAAGCAGCTAAAATAGTACCGATAGTATCTAGGTAAATTGGAAGTTTCAAAAGTAAAGCAATGTTACTTCCAACAATATTTAAAGCGATGCATAAAGCTAAGATTGTTATGATTTTAGTTGATAATTTTTTCATGAATTATTCCTCCGATATTAATTGTGGCAAAATTTTTTCTAGAAGTTCTGAATCAATTGAACAGGTACGTTGTAAGAAGATTTGCATAAAACGTAGATTATCTACCCCTGTCAAAATATGACTGTTGACAGGTTTATGCCAAAAATTCATTTCATCAACGACACTTTGACCAATACTGATACCTTTAGTTTCAATCTCAGTATGAGAATCAAAACCAGTACATAATTCTGGAAAAATAGTATAAGCCACTGCTAAGGGATCGTTAATGACACAGCCAATAACTTTTTCATATTTCCAATGAAAATCAAAATAGAATCTTGTAATTTTTTGAATAAAATTAGCTTGTTCTGGATTAACTTGATGAATTAATTCTAGAATATTTGGTGTAAGTACAATTTTTCGTGTGACATCAAGTCCTATCATTTCAATTTTTACGGAAAGATGTTGATAAACATAATTAGCAGCATCAGGATCACACCAATAATTATATTCAGCAACAGGGGAACAATTACCAAAACTCTTGAAGTTTCCACCCATTGAAACAAAACGAGTACAGTTATTCCAAACATCTGGTTGTGCTTGATGAGCTAATGCAATATTGGTTAGAGGACCTAATGCTATAATTGTTAGATTAGAATTATCAGCTAGAGTCTGATTAATAAACTCAATAGCGTTATCGTGAATAAGAATACCTGAGACTTCAGGCAGATAAGATTCACCTAAACCATCTTCTCCATGCGTATCCATGGCATCAACATAGTTACGTTTAAGTGGAGATGACGCGCCTTGATAGACGGGAATATCAAGACGATCTAAGTGATTTAAGATTTTGAGGGCATTTTTAGCACCCATATCGGAAGGAACGTTACCAGAAACGGTTGTGATTCCGACAACTTCTAATTCGGGCGATGTCAAAGCTAACATCAAAGCCAAACTATCGTCAATTCCTGGATCACAATCAATGATAACTTTTTGTCTGTCATTCATTTCTCCTACCTCCTTTGAGATTCTTGGTTTTTTATACTGGGAAGTTTACGAACCAGTCCAAGTCAAACTTGAATTTAATGAATGTACCTAACTAGTATAAGGCTGTTTGTGAGAAATTGGAAGGAATAAATAAGAGATTACCCCACAGTTCTGAATAAAGTAATTATTAATGAAAAAAGCCTGATTCCGACGAATAACGAAATCAGACTACATAAATTTTTGCATATTTAATTGTTTTAATTACTCTAAACTTTTCAATTCTTATACGTGTTTTTTATAACTTATTAGGTATTTTACAACCAATACTAATGTCATAACAAGAACATCAACCACCAAACGTAACAGCATAGCACGCCAAGAAGAGTGAATAAGCCCTCCCCAGAAAACCCAATAAAGATCAAGATGATGGATGCACAAAAGGATTATTGAATTACGCCCAAAAATCACTAACCAACTTGTTAAAGCGGTTGACATAAGTCCCCTTGATAAATAACATACAACAAGGGTCCCTGCAATTGCTTCTACAATAGTAATAACAAAATTAGGATAGCTTCGAATAGCTAATTCAATGTGCAATCCACTTTGAACACACCAAAGCCAGAAAACTAAAGCGGCGAAAACAGTTAAAAATTCGATCTTAGAATTTGAGAAGAAGTGGTAGGAACGGAGTACAGCACCAACCCATATAAAAAAAGCAGCAACTAAAGCAATATCTAGTGCTTGAGGTAACCAAATTTTTTGAGATATCAAATATCCGGCGTAAGCTAAAATAGCAAACATAACACCATTGTAGCGATCATCTTTAATTATTAATCGTCCCATATCGAAAATAATTCGAGCCCAGAAGTATGCGAATAAAAACCAAATTACTCCTACATTATTCAAGCCGGGCCGGGCACCATTTGAACCCCAAAAGATTCCCATAACAGTTACTTTAATAACATCAGCTATTTGAGCTGGATAAAATAAATAATTTTCTATTGCTAACAAGATAATCATTAATGTTGCTAAAATCCAAATACGTTTAAATAATTTACTGATAATTTTGCGAAAACCAGACCAAGTATCCACACGACGAGCGGTGTAGCCAGATAAAATAAAAAAGAGTGGCATATGAAAAGAAAAAATCCAAGTATAAATGTTTCCGCTAGCTTCATGACCAATCACCATTAACAAAATTGCAATTGCTTTAGCCATGTCAATCCAAGCAATACGTTTGGTGCTAGGCTCCGTCATACTTTGGTTAATTGAATTTAAAAAATTAGTAATCCGATTTTGACTTATATGATCAGATTGACTTGATTTTGTTTGCATTTTATAATTAACTCCATTCATATATAAGCGTTATATGTAAAGTTTATCAATCATGTAAGAACATAGCAAGTTTAATTTGATTTTCTCGAATCTTTTTAAAATTTTATAGATTCCAATGTATTAGTTGAAATTAAAATATTATTAAGAAGATTTCTAGTGTAAGAATTTAAGGAATGAATGATGATAATTGATACAGTGGATACATCAATTAAAGTAATAATCCTTTTAAATTAAAAATAGTTGGCTTACTGAGTTTACCAGAAAAAATATTGAGAATAATGTCAGATAGTCTAGAAATAAGTTTGTTATTTTGATATGCTTTATCTGAAGTGCCTTCCTTTGTATATTTGTTTGCAATTTAAGCATATCAAGAAGGAATGTGGTATTTTGTTTTTTATTTTTAAACAAAAATTGTAAAGTGCTGAATATTTGTTTAAGACTGATTTTTTAAATATTAGATAGTTTTTACTGATATTGTGTTTGAAAGGATGGAGACGATGAAAAAACTAAGAAGTAGCAGTAATATAGTTGCATTAGCAATATTATTTATTACTGGAATAGTAGCAATGGTTCCATATTTTGCAGCGAATGCACTGCATTCAGGTGTTGATATGTCTTTTCATTTGAATAGAATTTATGATTTGGCACAAAATATAAGAAACGGTAACTATTTTTCATATATAGAAACTTATGCCAATAATCAAGTAGGGGCACCTATAAATATGGTATATGGTGCATTACCGCTTTATCCGTTTGCGGTAATGTTGAATATCTTTTCTAACAAGATTATTGCTATATATTTAGGTTATTTAGTGATTGTATGGATATCATTAATGATTTCTTATTACGTAGGTCTGAAATACTGGCAAAAAGACAAGAAAAAAGCAATTTTATTTGCGGTAGTATATGTTTTGTCTACATATAATTTTTCATGGATGTTCGGGACCTTTGATTTAGGGCAAGTTTCAGGGTATGTCTTCTTACCCTTGATTGTATATGGAACGTATAGCATTTTTTATTGTCCTTCAAGAGAGTGGTGGCTACTATCAATTGGAATGATAGGTTTGATATATAGCCACATGTTGAGTACTTTGATATACTCCTTCTTAGTGGGAATGTTAGTGATTATCGCTCTTTTTACTGCACCAGATTTTTGGAAAAAAATAAAATACTTTCTGTATGCAGTAATAGTTAGCCTGTTAGGAACAGCTTTTTATTGGAGTACGTTATATGGTGTATATAGCAGTAATAAACTGTTCATAACTAAATCGAATGATATACCTACTGCTGGTTTGAAATTTGGTGATGCGATATTAAATATATTCAATAACGATGGCTCTATTGGGGTATTGTTAGGAGTTTTACTGATAATAGGCTTAGTTTTGTGGAAAAAACAAAATGTAGAAGCTAAAGTTGCTGCAGTCATTGGAATAGTATTTTTGTTAGCAACAACAAATATTTTTGATTTTGCTTGGAATTTTATTAACAAGACACCTTTAATCATAATTCAGTGGCCAGGAAGATTATTATGTGTTGTTAACTTTTTTATAGCGGTATTTGCAACAGAAACATTATTTATTCTAATCTCTGAATCTAGACGTAAAAATAAGGGGCATATATTATCGGTAATAATTGCTATTTTCGTGGTTTTGAGCAATTCATATACATTTTTGAATACACATCAACAGCAACCTGTTGTAGATTATGAACCTAGTGTGCAAAAACAATTACCATTTACCGATTATCAGATAACATCTAATGTGGGATTTAATTATTTAGTTACAGGCTATAATCAAGGTGTCGGCTCAATAGATTATTGGCCAGAAATTAGTATGAAAGATGAAAGTGTTGTTAGAGAAATAATGCAACATATGGCAATTATAAATACTAAAAAGGTGAAGTTGCAACCTACTAGTATAACTGATGGTATAAATTATCAACTCACTACAAATAAAAAAGGTAGTAGTGTTGATTTACCATTTTTGAATTATAACTCTTATGAGATTCAAGTAGATGGACGAAAAGAAAATTATTTTAAAACAAGTAGGGGTACTATTGGGATTAAGATAAATAAAGCAGGGCAACATGAGATAAAAATCAAGTATGTGGTACCTAAAATGATGAAAGCTGCTATGGTTGTTTCATGGCTGACAGTTATTTTGTTACTATTATTTGGGATTATTAGACTGCTATTTAGAAATACAGCACTTTACAAAAAATAACCCAATCTATAGTTAAACAACATTTTTAGTAGACTGAGGTATGTATAGTATGTATACTTTACAGTTAACTCAATTACGGATGTTTTCAGAAAGGCAATCATTTTGTGCAGCTTCAGTTGCAGATAAAAGTGTTTCTTTGTTTGTTGGACGAGACTTTCTAACTTAATATGATCAGTAGTGTTCAATTGGGTTAAAATCTGAACTATGTGTGGTAAGAACATTGAAGTTAATATTATTTTCATTCATTTTCAGTCATAAATATGATTACAGATTTGGCGTGATGAGATTTTATATTGTCCATGATAATGATGTCATCGTTACGCATATTTTCGTGTAGAATTGTCAAAAAAATTGGTAAAACGTTTTTGAGTCGTACCACCTTCATAAATGTCGGTAATAACTGTTCCGTCGTCATCTATGGTACCAATTAAAATTATTTTTAGAGCGAGTTAAAGGTTCTGTGGTATTTAGCACATTGCTCTTTAATAGAACGTCCATAATTTGGCCGTAGATTATTTGAAAAGCCTGATTCATCAAGAAAAATCAAGCGTAATATGGGCATCGCTAATAGTTGTGGTAAGATTTTCATTGAAAAATTGTACAAGTTTATCATCTTCTTTTGCAGATATGATAGGCTTTCTGCCACGACTATGAACGTATAAATCTAATTCATCATCTGATAACTTCGAGATTTTATAAATGTAAGCACAAAAATACTTTGACGAAGCAACAATTTTCTCGACAGATACGCTATTTTTATGAAGATTCCTAATGAAAAATTCTTTGTTCATTGTCTAATACTATCGTTCCCTCTCGTTGTGTTCTTTTCAATTATATTTTGATGCAATCAAAGGATAGTAGAGCGGCTACTATTATGTTTGTCTAATTATAGTTAGCTTATTTATCGTGGCTGAACTGTTACATAGAATCACATAAGATGAAGAAAGAAATTTGGATAAGTCCTTGAAATAATTTATAAATTAAGATAGAATAAACAAGTATATGAGTTGAAAAGGAGGGACTAAGAATGTCACAAAATACACATGTTGGCGTAGCAAATGATCGTCGTCCTGTAAACTCCAAGAACATTAAGAAGCGTCGTGCACAACATCAAGCTGTACTTAACTTCTTAAAGGAACGCGACGAAGCAGACAAGGAAAGCAAGTAATTAAGTTTTTCCTTGGATATTGAATATCAGATAACTAAATATTGATATCTTCCACATGTTGATCTTCCAAGGAAAGCATGTGGATTTTTTTAGTTTCTATTATAATTTAAATGGTTTTAGCTACAGGATCAATTTCTAATAGAAGAAATAAAGTCTTGTAATTATTATGTTACGGAAAAATTAATTTTTTTTATAAATTTAGTAAGGGAGATGGAAATTTAATAAAAAAATTATGTAGTATATTAATGGCATGTGTATCTATAGTAATAGTCACATTTTCTTTGTTAATAACACAAGCGAATCCAATTTTTTTGCAAAATAACCTATTTTCAAAAAGATTATTTGCATATGGATTACTGAATAATTTTTCTAATGTAATTGTTGGTGTGTTACTAATTTTAATAGGTTATCAAGTAAAAGGAAGTATAAACTTCATAAAGAAATATATATACATTTATATAGTAAACTTACTGATATTTATAGGGTTATTTTTGTGGACTAGAAATTTTACTATCTCAAATTTATATGATGCGGTTCTTCCAATTACTAGAAATACTTATCCAATTGTGATTGGAACTATATCTGCATTATTAATAAAAGACAAAGTAAAGAGTTTGATTAAAAAGTACAAATTTTCAGTGATTTTAGAAGTATATACTATAATTTTTTTGTTACCAAGTCTCTTTAATAAAGATATTTTTGGATTAGGTAATGGTAATAATATCATTACGGCTTTTTTGTTAACGACATTGGGAGTAATATTGTCAAATATAGAGTTAGAGAAGTTTCGTATTAATAAAAAAATTATAACTTTAATGGTTATGAGTATAATATTAAACATAATTCTAGCATTTTCTATGCCATACATTTCTTTGAGAATGCATAAAAATCTTTCAACTGCATATCGCTTCAATGTATTAACTTCAATTACCGTAGTAACAATGGCTATAGTTATATTTATAGTTGTGCAGAAGTTAAAATTATTAAAGATTAGTATAAATATATTAGAATATGCTGGGTTATTGACATTATTAATCTATTCAAATAGCTTTATTATTGAAAAAATTGTTAATAGTAGTGTTAGTTTAAAAGTTTTGCTTTTTAAGAGTTGTATAGTCACTATAATAATTATTATTTTAGGATGGTTACTGTCAATAATAGATAAAAAAGAGCATCTATTAGAGAAGAAATTATTATTGAATGATGAAAAGTTGATCAGCCTATGGATAGGTGAAATAATTGTAAAGATAACAAATTATATTAAGCAACATAAATATAATTTGTTAAATATTGTTATTTTATATATTTTGGCATACTGTTCCTTTATTTTTATGTCACCACATTTTACCTCTCCTCATATGGATGGAGAAAGTTATACAAGCATCTTTTTTTATACTTTTTTTATTAAGCAAAATATGTTGCTATTGAATTTTATATTATATTATCTGATATATAGATTTATATATAGTGTTACAAATAAATTTTGGTTAAGTTCAGTCACTACATATGTTATTACAGCAGTAGCAATTGTAGCCGATGCCATTAAAATTTATTATCGTTCAGAACCGATATTTCCTACTGAAGTCACAATGATATCTGCATATGGTGATATTTTGAGTATGGTTCCAAAAGTTATTTTATGGATAGCGATGATAGGAATCATTATTTTAAGTGTATTCATTATTTTTTGTGAAATTAAAATTCCACAAAGAAAATTAAATTGGAAGTCAAGATTGATAAGCATACTAATAACTATTATTATTTTTGGAAGTAGTACTCAAATTAATCATTGGAATTCGATAGTTAGTAAATGGTTAAGTTCGTATGGAAATGATCCTGCTTTTTGGAACCAAGAATGGGGAGTCCAACAAAATGGTGCACTACAACAATTTTTAAATAACATAGACACTAAAATTATGGAAGAGAGTTCAGATTATTCTAGAAAAAAAGTTGATGAAATAGCAGAAAAATATGAAAAACAAGCTAAAAAAATCAATAAAGACAGGATTAATAATCTATCTACGCAAACTATCATTTTTAACTTAAGTGAAAGTTTGGCTAATCCTAATAGATTAAAAGAAGTAGAACTATCACAGAATCCCTTATCACATATAGATAGTATTAAAGAAAATACAACATCTGGATTAATGATAAGTTCAGGATTAGGTGGTGGAACTGCAAATATGGAGTATATGACACTAACTGGTCTTCCAGTAAGTAATTTTTCACCAACAATAGCTACCCCTTATACACAAGTAGTACCAAATTCTGAGCAAACTTTGACAATTAATAATTATTTTAAGAAATCTACAGCTATCCATCCTTACAGGGGGAGTTTTTACAGTAGAGAAGTAGTTTATAAAAAATTTGGTTTTCAAAGATTTATGTATTTGGGAAGTAAATACAAGATAAAGCATAAGATAAAAATAGGATCTAATCCATATTTATCAGATGAGACAGCATATCAAAATACATTAGATGTGATTAATAGCTATAAGAATGGACAGTTTATTAATTTAGTTACTATGCAAAATCATCTTCCTTATTCAGATTATTATGATAATTCTGGAGATTATCAAGTAAGTGGTAATATGGATGATGACGAAAAAAATAATATTAGCAACTATAGCGCAGGAATTTCATATACTGATAAAGCTGTGCAGAAATTTATTGAACAGATAGATGAAATTGATAAATCAATTACAGTGGTATTTTATGGAGACCATCTTCCAGGAATTTATAGCAATATAGACGGAAATAGTTTAGAAGCACGAGAAACAGATTATTTTATTTACTCTAATAAATATGCTAGACAACATGGTGCGAAGAATCTAAAACACGTTAAATATGTTTCACCAATTGACTTTATAGCATTGACAGCTGAGCAAACAAATTCTAAAGTATCGCCATACTATGCTTTGTTGACAGAAATTCAAAAGGAATTACCAACAATAAAAGTATATGCATATAACAATGGTAAAAATCCTGTTTTTGTTAATAAAAAAGGAAAAACTATTAAGTATAAGCAACTAACTAAAAAACAAAAGAGATTGTATAACGACTTGAAGTTAGTACAATATGACTTAACTGCAGGGAATCAATACTTGTATAAAACTAAATTTTTTAATGTTAATAAATAATAAAAAGACTTAAAATCAGCTTATTGCAAGATTTTAAGTCTTTTTATTATTAAATCAGTAATTCTTTAACATATTTTTCCATCTCATCAGGTTCAATAACAGTATCATGTAACTGTTTAGCTTCAAATAGCTTGGCGACCGTCTTGGGTAGAGGTAGCTTAATTAAATCAACTAATTTTTGTACGTCATCTAAATCTCCAGTCGTATTATCTATTCCTAAAGCAGCTAGAACTGTTTGTGGGAATTTATATGGACTTGCCGTAGATACTGTAACTGTTGGGCAAGGGTCGGCAGTTGATTCTTCATATTTTCGAGTAACAAAGGAAGCAACAGCTGTATGAGGGTCAATGGCATAATTACTCTCAGTGAAAACTTGCTTAATTTCATTTTTAGTATCAATTTGACTTGCCGAACCAGCGTAGAAATGTGTTTGGAGGAATTTAAGTGTATCTGAGTCAACAGTATATTTACCTTCTTTTTCAAGTTGGTTCATCCATTCAGCCACTAAAGCTGCATCCCCGTTTGTAGCATAGAACAATAAACGTTCCAAGTTACTAGATACAAGGATATCCATTGAAGGAGAGTTTGTAACTTTGAAATCGTGTTTCTTATTATATGTACCAGTTTTGAAAAATTCAGTTAAGACATTATTTTCATTCGATGCACATAGTAGCTTATTAATAGGTAAGCCAAGTTTTTTAGCGAAGAAGCCAGCTAAAATATCACCAAAGTTACCAGTCGGAACACTGAAATTAACATTATCGCCTAACTTGATTTTATTATCAGCTAATAATCGTCCATAAGTATAGAAGTAATAAACAATTTGTGGCAATAATCTACCAATATTAATAGAGTTAGCCGATGAAAATTGATAGCCACTTTTTAGTAATTCATCAGTTAAAGTTGAATTATTAAAAATCTGCTTAACATTTGTTTGAGCATTGTCGAAATTACCAGTAATACCAACCACATAGACATTTTTCCCAGTTTGTGTAAGCATTTGTTTTTCTTGAATAGGGCTAACACCGTATTTAGGATAGAAGACAATAATTTGTGTATTTTCTACATCTGCGAATCCAGCCATGGCAGCTTTACCTGTATCGCCCGAAGTAGCTGTTAAGATGACGTTCTTCAGATTAGAGTTATTTTTCTTAGCTGATGTTATTAATAAGTAGGGCAATAATTGTAGAGCAACATCTTTAAAAGCAATTGTAGGACCATGAAATAGTTCAAGGTAAATATTACCAGCATGATAGGAAACTGGGGTAATCTCTTCACTAGTAAAATTACTGCCATAAGCAGAGTTGATGCATGAACGCAATTCATCTTCGGTAAAGTCACTGAAAAAAGGTTGGAGAATTTTGTAAGCTAATTCTTGATAGGATAGCAATGGTAATTGTGATAAATCTAGATCTAATTTAGGAAAATCAACCGGAACAAACAAACCACCATCTGGACTAATTCCTTGAAGAACAGCTTGAGACGAAGAAATACTATTAGCTGAAGCGTCGCGTGTACTACGATACAAAGTTGCCATAAAAAAGCCTCCTTAATGAAATTTTGTTAAGTTTATTTTAACAAAAACATTAGGGAGGCTCAATTAAATTTAATGTTGAATAACTTCGAATTCATCGGAGAGTAAATGGAAATCATTAGGAGTAAACTTACTCAAATATATCTTATTATCAGTAGTTACAAATACAGCTCCTAATAAGTTAGGATTATCTTTGCCCCAATCTTTAACTGGTTCGCCGGCAAAGAAGAGATTAGTAGTTTCAATTTCTCCATCAATTGAGTATTTAGAGAATACTGTAACACTTGCTAGATTATTTTGTTTAGGATATCCGGTCTTAGAGTCTAAAATATGATGATAACTTTTACCGTCAACTTCTAAATGACGTTCATAAATCCCACTAGTTACAATAGAACATTCAAGTGTCACAACTACTCCAATTGCACTACCACGAGCATCATGTGGATTTTGTACACCAATTCGCCAAAGTGTATCATCATGTTTAGGTTGAGGACCGACTAGTAGTAGATTTCCACCTAAGTCGATAATACCTGAACTAATGTCAAAGGCATGCCAAAAATCTTTAATTCTATCAGCGATATATCCCTTAGCAATTCCACCTAAATCTAGTTCCATTCCATCATCTTGTAGGAATACCGTCATTTCGTTATCATCTAGAATAATTTTTTGAGGGTCAATTAAATTTAAAGTTGACTTAATATCCTCGTCTTCAGGTACATTAGCATTATCAAAACCAATTCCCCAAAGCTTAACAAGTGGACCGATTAAAGAGTTGAAGCCAAGATATTCCTGACTAACTTGAACAGAACGTTTAATAAGCTTATAAGTTGCCTCGCTTACTCTAACAGGATATTTGCCAGCAGCATGATTAATGGACATAACTTCAGATTCGTCACGGTTAACAGTTAGAACATCTTCGTAATATTTTATTAAGTCATATGTTTTATCTAAGATAACAGGATTTTCGCAACCAAAGATAGTTAGATTAATTCTAGTTCCTAGTGCAAAATAAGTTTTTTGAAGTGGAGTTTGTTTAAATGTTGTATTTTTATTTTCCAAATGAATCATCTTTTCTAAAAATATTATTGATGATACTAATTATAACGAAAAAATATCAAAAAATATATTAAATATGAAAACAGTATCTTTCAATAATAATTAAAATTTGATAAGATTATTATAATAATTAGTAGGGAGGTTCTCTTTATGGAAACTATCAATATCGGTATTTTAGGTTTAGGTACAGTAGGTAGTGGTGTTGTTAGGATTTTACAAAGTCACGCAGATAAAATCTCAAGCATTACTGGCAGAAAGTTAAAGGTAAAAACGGTAGTTGTACGTGATATGACTAAGAAAAGGACAGTTGATTTAGATGGGGTAACCTTGACTGATGATTTTGAAATGTTGATCAATGACGATTCGATTCAAATGGTAGTGGAAGTAATGGGAACAGTAGAAAAAGCGTGCGAATATATTAAGCGTCTTTTAGAAGCTGGTAAGCATGTGGTTACAGCAAATAAAGATTTGATTGCGACATATGGTCCAGAACTTACAAAACTAGCCAAGGAAAAGAAATGTGATCTTTTCTACGAAGCAAGTGTAGCTGGTGGGATTCCAATCTTACGAACAATCGTCAATTCATTTGCGGCTGACCAAATTGTATCAGTTAAGGGAATTGTTAATGGAACGACAAACTATATTTTGACACAGATGAACCAAAATAATGTTGCTTATGAGGAAGCATTAAAAGATGCACAAAAATTAGGTTTTGCAGAAGCAGATCCAACTAATGATGTCGAGGGAATCGATGCTGCATATAAGATGATAATTCTGACACAATTTGCTTTTGGAAAAGATATAACTTTAGACGATGTAAAGATTGAAGGAATTTCCAAAATTCAATTATCAGATATCAAAGAAGCTAAACGTTTAGGTTACAATATTAAGCTCTTAGGGGTAGCAGAAAAGGTTAATGATCATATTACTGTATCAGTTGGACCTGTATTGGTACCTCAAACACACCCATTAGCAACTGTTATTAATGAAAACAATGCTGTTTTTGTTACAGGTGTTGCAGTGGGTGAAACAATGTTTTATGGTCCAGGTGCAGGCGAACTTCCAACTGCCAACAGTGTGTTAAGTGACATTATTAGTGTAACTAAAAATATTGTAATGGGAATTACAGGCAACAGTTTTAATGATTATTCACATGAGATTAAACTAGCGACTCCAGATGAAGTAAAGAATCCATATTATATCTCATTAATTGTTCCAGATAAAACAGGGGAAATGTTAAAATTAACAGAATTGTTTACTAATGTAGAAGCTAGTTTCAAGTTAATTACACAAACAGAAGCTAATGAAGGCTTTGCTAAAATCTCAATTGTTACTCATGCAATGACAGAAGCTCAGTTATTAAAGATTGAAGAAGGTCTTAAGCAAGAAAAAGACGTAGAACTTCTAGCAGCATATAAAGTTTTAGAAAAGGGGTAGTAAGGTGAGTGTAAAAATTATTGTACCAGCTACTAGTGCTAATATAGGTCCAGGATTTGATTCTTTGGGTTTAGCTGTAACTAGTTATTTAACAGTAATGGTTGTGGAAGAGAATGTAGATGCTTGGCATGTTGATCATAATTTAGGTGAAAAAATTCCACATGATGAAGAAAATTTAATTGTAAAGACAGCTTTAGAATTAGTACCAGACCTACAACCATTAGCAATAAAAGTAGAATCTGATATTCCATTAACCCGAGGCTTAGGAAGTAGCTCTTCTGCTATCGTTGCAGGTTTGATGTTAGCAAATCATTTTGGAAACTTGAATCTTTCGAAACAGGAATTGGTTCAAATAGCGACTGAAATTGAAGGACATCCAGATAACGTTGCACCAGCTATACTAGGCGATTTTGTCATTGCTACATATTTGGATGGAGAGATAATGTATGAAAAAATAAGTTTCCCAGATGTAAGTTTGTTAGCATATATTCCTGATTATTGGTTGGCTACTAAAAAGAGTAGAGAAGTATTACCAGCAAATTTGGATTTCAAAGATGCTGTTAGAGCTAATGCAATTGGTAATGCTTTGGTAGCGAAGATTGTATCTGGAAATAAAAAAGATATGGGAAAATTAATGGAAGCAGATCTCTTACACGAACCATATCGCGATAAATTAGTTCCACATTTCTTAAAGTTAAGATATTTGGGACATGAGGTAGGAGCATTTGCTACATATTTAAGTGGAGCTGGTCCTACAACAATGACGCTAATTGAAAAAGACAAGGTTGATGAATTTGTAAAAATTGCTCAAGAATCGGGCTTAAATGATGAATATCGTTTGCTTGAAGTTGATAGAAATGGTACAAGGATTGAAATAAAATAATAAGTATGAATCAGTAGTTTCTTAATATAAATAGGAATTACTGATTTTATTTTGTCATTAAAGATTGACTTTTTTAAGAAATATGTTATTTTATACCTTAAGATGTTCAAAAAAATAAAAAAGGAGTTTTTTATGAACAATAATGAATATGAAATATTACAATTAATTAAAAATCAAAGAATTGAAAATCAAAGAACTCTAGCTAAGATGAGTAATTTCTCTTTGGGGAAAGTAAATAGATTAATCAATAAATTAATAATGGAAGGTTTTTTGACCTCAGATTTGTCCATTACAAGTGCAGGTAAAAGATTATTTGAAGAACATAGGGTAAATAATGCAATTATTCTTGCGGCTGGATATGGTATGAGAATGACTCCTATAAATAATGATGTTCCTAAAGCACTTTTACAAGTAAAAGGAGAAGTGTTGATAGAGAGAATAATTCAACAGCTACATGATAAGCAAATATATGACATAAATATAGTTGTTGGATTCATGAAAGAAAAATTTGAGTATTTAATAGACAAATTTGGAGTAAATTTGATTGTTAATCCTGAATACGACAGAAAAAATAATTTGAGTTCATTGTATTTAACCAACTCAAGAATTTCTAATACATATATTATTCCAGGAGATATTTGGTTTAAAATTAATCCTTTTAGAATTAATGAATTTTATTCTTGGTATATGGTTAGTGATGAACTAAAAAACAATCAATATTATAAAGCAAGTAAAACTGGAAAATTACTACTAACTAAAAATAATGAGTTAGGTAATAAAGCGATTGGTGTGGCATTTATTTCAAATAAAGATAGTGACATCATTCAAAATAATATAAAAAAATTAAATGGAAATGCAAGAAATATTAGTGAATTTTGGGAAAAGTCTTTACTTCAAAAAAATAAATTGCTTGTAGCAGCTAGAATATATCCCAATAATGAATTTTCAGAGATAAATACTTATGAACAATTATTAGAATTAGATAGAGATTCTGATCACTTAGATAATGAAGCAATTGAAATTATACAAAGTACTTTTTCAGTAGATAAAAATGAGATACATGATATAAAAACTTTAAAAAAAGGTATGACAAATAGATCTTTTATTTTTAGTTGTAAAAATAAAAGATACATAATGCGAATACCGGGAGAAGGAACGGATGAATTAATAAATAGAGAACATGAATATGAAGTCTATAAAACAATAAAAGATTATCATGTAGGTGAAGAAATTCTTTATTTTAATAAAGAAAATGGTTTTAAAATAACTAGGTTTATAGATAATGCTCGGAATTGCGATGCTCAAAATTGGGATGAAGTTAAGAAATGTATGCAATTTTTGAAGAAGTTTCATAATTTGAAATTAAAGGTTAGTCATGAATTTAATTTAATGGAACAAGTTAATTTTTATGAGGGGTTACGAAAGAGTAATTCTATGTATGATGATTATGACTCAACTAAAAAAAATATTATAGAATTATATAGATTTATTAATGAGTGTAAACCAGAACACTGTTTAACGCATATTGATGCTAATCCTGACAATTTTATTATAAAAAGTGATAATAAGATATTATTGATTGATTGGGAGTATGCAGGAATGCAAGATCCTCACTTGGACATTGCGATGTTTGGAATATATTCACTTTATAATGGAGATGAAATGGATAAACTAATAGATATATATTTTGATGGTAAGTGTGATTTGAAAGATAGGGCAAAAATTTATTCTTATATAGCTATTAGTGGTCTGCTTTGGAGTAATTGGTGCGAGTATAAAAGAGAATTGGGAGTAGATTTTGGTGAATACTCATTAAGACAATATCGTTATGCAAAAGATTATTACAGAAAAGCTAAATTATTGATGGGAGAAATTAACAATGAGTAAAGTTAAAAGAGCAATTATAATGGCTGCTGGCTATGGTACAAGGTTAAGACCAATAACCTTATCTACGCCTAAACCATTAATAAAAGTGAATGGAATCAGAATGATTGAATCAGTTATAGAGGCGTTGCTAAAAAATGATATAAGAGAAATATACGTTGTGACAGGCTATTTGGCTGAAAAATTTGACTTTTTAGAAGAAAAGTATTCAGAAGTAACTCTTATATATAATCCCTATTATAGTAAATATAATAATATTTCTTCATTATATGTAGCTAGAGATCATTTGAAAGATGTAATTATTTTAGATGGAGATCAAATCATTAAAAATGATAAAATCCTAAGTCCCAATTTTGAAAAATCAGGGTATAACTGTGTATGGAGTGAAGAATACACGGATGAATGGCTTTTACAAGTAGAAAAAAATACAATAGTTAGTTGTAGTAGGAATGGTGGAGAAAAAGGTTGGCGCTTGTATAGCATTTCTCGTTGGAATCAAGAAGATGGTCAAAAATTGAAAGTAGACTTGGAATATCAATTTGAAGTAGAAAAAAATTATGATATTTATTGGGATGATGTGGCATTATTTTGCTCACCCCAAAATTATGATTTAGGCATTAGAGAAATGAACTTAGATGATGTTATAGAGATAGATACGATTGATGAATTAAGATTAGTTGATAAAAGCTATGATTAGAATGAAAGGTTAATAATGAAAAAGAAACTTGATATAGATTGGAGCATGATTTACATACCAATTACTGCTGTAGTAGCAATTAGTATAATTTTTATGATTTATCCTGCTTCTTCTAAAGAGTATTTAAAAAATATTAGAATGTTTTTGAGCAATAACTTTGAATCTTATTATATTGTCATTGCATTAGCATTTGTTATATGTACTTTATATTTGGCGTTTTCAAAATATGGAAAAATAAAATTAGGAAAAGAGAGTACAACTCCAGAATATTCTAATATTAAGTGGGGTATGATGATTTTTACTTCAACAATGTCTGCTGATATAATTTTTTATTCTTTATGTGAATGGATCATGTATTCGCAGGAAAGTTATATGAATCATATACCTGGTGGTTTACAAAAATGGGGATTGACGTACTCCTTATTTCATTGGGGCCCGATGGCATGGGGATTTTATATAATTCTATCAGTATGTTTTGGATATATGTTGCATGTTTCAAATAGAGAAAGACAACGTTTTTCAGAAGCATGTAGACCGTTATTAGGAAAATATACAGATGGAATTACAGGAAAAATTATAGATTTATTTGCAATATTTGCACTTATTGCTGGGACAGCAACAACATTTTCAATGTCTATGCCACTATTATCAACTGCTATAAATCAAGTAACAGGAATACCTAATAATAAGATGTTATCAGTAATGATACTATTATTGGTAGCTCTTATTTATACAATTGTCGCATTTATAGGAATGAAGGGATTAGCCAAGTTAGCTAACATATCAGTAGTGTTATTTTTAGCTTTACTTATATATGTATTTGTTTTTAGTGGTGAGCAAAGATTTATTATTGAAAATGGAATATCTTCTATAGGAAATTTGGTAAATAATTTTGTAAGTATTTCTACGGATACTGATCCACTTAGAAAATATACATTCATCCAGAAGTGGACGGTTTATTACTGGTCTTATTGGATGGTTTGGTGTGTAGCTACACCTTTCTTTATTGGGAAGATTAGTAAGGGAAGAACGATAAAAAATGTTATTTTAGGTGGCTATTCTTGGGGATTAGCTGGAACATATTTATCATTTATAATAATGAGTGGTTATGGATTAAGTAGACAATTTATGGGAAAAAATGATTTTATCAAGATGTTAGAGAATGGAAATGATTATGCATCAATAATTATCAGTATATTCAAAACAATTCCTTTGTCTAATATAGGTTTATTATTATTAGTGTTGGCAATGGTAGGACTATATTCTACTGTTTTTGATTCAATAACAATGGTATTTTCGGCGTATTCGTATAAAAATTTAGCTCTTGATCAAGAACCTGATAAAAAAATACGAGTTTTTTGGGCTATTGTATTTATAATATTACCAATTGCTTTAATTTTAACAGGAAATTCAGTTTATAATTTACAATCAGTTTCTATAATAGCTGCATTTCCTATAGGAATGATTATGATAGCGATAGTTGGAAGTTTTTTGAAAGAAATAAAGAATAATCATAAGTAAAGTATTTAATTTGATATTAGATTGTATTAAAATAGTGGTTGGTATTTTAATCGTAGGGGGTATTTATATTGCAAAAGAATAGACTATATTTTCTTTTGGGTAGTGTAGCTTTATTATCTTCACTTACTTTAGGAGTAAATAGTGCACAAGCCGATGCTACTGTACAACAAAGCAGTGCTAGTGTTGAAGTGCAAACGAGTACTAGTAGTGAATCTAATGCTAAGGAAACGGCTAGTGCAGACATTAGTGTAAACCAAAATGTTTCAAGTGCTGAAGATAGTAAACATTCAGAAAGTAATGTAGATAGTAGTAATGGTATAAGTAAAGCAAATGAATATGTAAACAGTGAAAATACTAGTGTTGTAAGTACCAATGTACAATCCTCTTCAGAGATTTCACAACATTTGAGTCAAAAAAATGCTACAAGTTTAAGTATTAGTACAACACAGGTGAAAAATGGATGGTATTCTGAACAGGATAACTGGTATTACTATAATAATAATAATATGCAAAAAGGCTGGCTCCAGGGTGGAAATGATTGGTATTATTTCAATCCAATAAATGGTCAAATGCAAAAGAGTTGGCTTCAAGGTGGAAATGACTGGTATTATTTCAATCCAGTAAGTGGACGTATGCAAAAGAATTGGCTCCAAGGTGGAGATGACTGGTATTATTTCAATCCAACAAGTGGGTATATGCAAAAAGGCTGGCTTCAAGGTGGAAATGACTGGTATTATTTTAATCCAACAAGTGGACATATGCAAAAGAGTTGGCTCCAAGGCGGAAATGACTGGTATTATTTTAGCCCGACAAGTGGACACATGCAAAAGGGTTGGCTTCAAGGTGGAAATGATTGGTATTATTTCAATCCAGTAAGTGGACGTATGCAAAGAGGATACGCATATATAAATGGTGTTAACTATAATTTTTCAAATAGTGGGAGACAAATTTTAAATTACTCTATTGATTACAGATATTCATTACCAGCTGGTGAAGGAGACGATGAAACAGCTGCTAATAACTATATTATTTTGCATGAAGTTGGTACAGAATCAGGTGCAGCAGTTAATGCTAAGTATTTCCATGATACAGTAGATACAAATGAGGCATATGTAACATTTGTTGTTGGTGATGGTGGTAGAGTTTACCAAGTTGGTAGACCTGGACAAGTATCTTGGAGTGCCGGTAGTGTGGCTAATCACAATGCTCCAGTTCAAATTGAGTTAGGTAGAACATATAATTCTGGTCAATTTTGGCAAGACTATGTAACATATGTCAGAGTAGCTCGTGATATGGCTGGTAAGTACGGCATACCTTTGACATTAGATGCAGGTGGTGCTGGAACTAGAGGTATCAAGAGTCACTACTGGGTAACAAAGAATATCTGGGGAGACCATGTTGATCCATACGGATATCTAAGTCGTTTTGGTGTTACACAAGCTAAGTTAGCACACGATTTATTGTATGGTGTGTAATTAATTATTGAACGAGTGGATTTTTATCTGCTCGTTCTTTTTAATTTACTTTAATAATTTAATCGGTTAAGATATGTTAGAATTAACTATAGGATAGTTAGATGCTTTATTGTATAAAGGAATGACATATATGAATAATCAGGAAAAGATCGAAATTTTAAAAAAGGATATTAAGTATAGAAGAGTAACAATCATAATTCAAATGATATTTGGATTGATATGTATCAGAATGCTTCAACATGGTTATGACACTATGATTGCGGTTATCGCTGCATTTGAAATTACATTATGCTTAAGTGACTTCAATAGAATTAGAAGAAATAGTAAAGAACTGAAGAAATTACAGTAAGTAAAATGATGGACACGAGTTGTTCATCATTTTTTTGTATGGGCGAAAATTTTTAAAGAATAGTTAAGAAATCGGTGCTATAATGATAACCATATTGAGTAAAACATAAGAGAGTAGCATTGGAGATGACGTGCAGGTGAAAGTTAATGAATACCCTAAAACTTGGAAGAGAACATTTATATCATTATGGTTAGGCTGTTTTATTACTGGACTAGGATTTTCCATGACTATGCCATTTATGCCACTGTTCATGGAAACCTTAGGTAATTTTTCGACTTGGCAACTAAATTTATATTCTGGTTTAGCTTTTTCCATGACATATTTATCGCAAGCAATTGTGTCACCATATTGGGGAAGTTTGGCAGATCGTAAGGGTCGTAAATTAATGTGTATGCGTGCTTCAGGTGTTATGGCTTTTACGATTTTCCTAACAGGATTAGCCCAAGGTGTTTGGGTGATTATTTTCCTTCGTTTCTTACAAGGAGCATTCTCTGGTTATATAAATAATGCGACTGCATTTATTGCTGGCGAAACTCCACGTGCTAAAACGGGATCCGCAATGGCAAATATGATGACTGCTAGTGTTTCAGGAAACCTACTAGGACCTATTTTTGGTGGCGCGATTGCTGGATCATTTGGCTATCGAGTACCATTCTTTATTACAGGTTTTATGATGTTAGTTGCGTTTTTCTTAACCTGGATAAATACTAAAGAACACTTTAAGCCAGTAGCTAAACGTGAAATGAAGCCTATGAAAGAAATTTTTTCTCAAATTTCAAATACTAAATTGATAATTTCAATGTTTATAACAACTTTAATTATTAACGCATCACTAATGTCAATTTCACCAATCATTAGTTTGTTGGTTAAAAGATTGATGCATGGGCAAGGTAATATTTCTTTAGTTAGTGGAATTGTTGCGGCTGCACCAGGATTTGGAACGCTATTGGTAGCAAATAAATTAGGACATAAAATGGACGAAATAGGACCAGAAAAAGTATTAATAACTGGATTAGTTGTAGAAGTACTACTATTTATTCCAATGTCCTTAGTAACTTCGCCATGGCTATTAGCTGTGTTACGTTTCTTCATAGGAATTGCGGATGCAGCTTTATTACCAGCTGTACAGACGATCTTATCAGTAGACGTACCACCAGCAGCATTTGGTAGAATCTTCAGTTATAATCAATCTTTCCAAGCTAGTGGTGGGGTAATTGGGCCATTGCTAGGATCATTCGTATCTAGTTTGTTTGGTTATCAAGCAGTCTTTTTATTCACAGCTTTGATGTTAGGATTTAATTTCATTCTAGTAATTTGGTCACAAAATAAACGAATTTTAGTAAAGAAATAGCATTTATCACGGTAGAGATGCCGTAATAAATGCTATTTTGGTTTATTCATTAGACTCTTAATTGCTAATGCTATTTTGGCTTATTCTCTAGACTCTTAATTGCTAAAGATTCATAAGGTTGTAGTGTAATTTGTTTTGCAGTCTTTTGAATCTCATTTTGGTAATTATCGATAAGTGTTGTGCATTCCTTATCTTGATATTCAGCTGGTAAATCAATTGTAACTTCAGTGCCATAGAAGTTATTGAAGACAACTAATTTCTCAGATGAATCATCTAGATAACGCTCATAAGCAAAGACTTGTTTATCATCTGCCAATAATTCTTTGAAATGACCAGCGTAGATAAGTGGTTCTGATTTTCTTAATTTAATCAATTTTTGATAGTGATTAAAGATTTCTCCACTAGCTAATTCTTTTTCTACATTAATTTCATCTTGATCAGTAGGCATTAACCAAGGTTTTACTTCACTAAAGCCAGCATATTTACTATCATCCCAATGCATAGGAACACGGGAATTATCACGTGATTTAGAAACAACAATTTCAAAAGCACGATCCTTATCTACACCCTTATCAAGTAACATTTGGTATCCGTTCAAAGCTTCTACATCAACATAATCGTCAATGGATTTATAATGAGGATCCATCATGCCTAATTCTTCACCCATGTAGATGTAAGGAGTACCACGAAGTAGGTGTAGGGTAGTTGCTAGCATTTCAGCTGATTTTTCACGGTAGTTTACGGGATCACCAAAACGATTTAATGCCCAAGGTTGATCATGATTGTTCCAGAATAATGCATTCCAGCCATTGCCTTTATCCATTTCTGTTTGCCAAGTAGATAATAGGGATTTTAATTCCATAAAGTTAAATGGAACCTTGCTCCATTTTTCACCGTTATCGTAGTCAACCTTCAAATGATGGAAAGTGAAGACCATAGATAATTCATGTTCATCTGGATTTGTATATTCAATTGAGTTAGGGATAGTTGTTGATGACATTTCTCCAACAGTTACGATTTCAGGATCTGTTCCAAAAGTATTACGGTTGAGTTCCTTAATATACTTATGAACAACTGGAGTATCAGTATATAGCGGTTTTTCATGATCTGGATCTACAGAATCTACCAATACTTCATCTTTTCCAATTACATTAAGCACGTCAAATCTAAAGCCAGCAACGCCTTTTTCTTTCCAGAAGTTGACGATTTTAGCTGCTTCAGCACGTACGTCTGGATTATGCCAGTCTAAATCTGCTTGAGTCTTATCATATAAATGAAGGTAGTATAAATCTGTATCACCAAATTTTTCCCATGCAGGACCACCAAATTTAGATTGCCAGTTAGTTGGTAATGAACCATCTTCTTTAGCAGGACGAAGATAGAAATATTTTTGATACTTTTCATCGCCAGCCAAAGCTTTTTGGAACCATTCATGTTCAGTGGAACAGTGATTTAATACCATATCCAACATTACACCAATGTTAGCTTCTTTTAGCTTGGCTACCATTTCTTCAAAATCTTCCATAGTACCAAAACGTTCATCTATCTTATAGTAATCAGCGATATCATATCCATTATCATTTTGCGGAGAAACATAAAAAGGATTGAACCAAATCATATCAATATTAAGTTTCTTCAAATAGTCAATCTTAGCAATAATTCCTTTCAAATCTCCAAAACCATCATTATTAGAATCGTAAAATGACTTAGGATAAATTTGATAAATTACTTTTTGACCAAGTTTTGTCATGTTTAGCTACCTCTTTTCTTAGATTTTTTTTCTACGAGCAAAGTCAATAAATTTAAATTTGTCAGGGCGATGATAGGAAGATGTTAGTTGGAATAGTGTAGTGTCGTCTAAATAAGAAAGACTTCTGACTATAACAACGAGTTTATCATCATCCAGTTGCAACTTTTCAGCGATGTCATCTGCGGCTTTTTCAACCGTAATAGCTTTAGTAGCATAGGATACTTCTAAATGCAATTCTTTTTCCAAATATTCATAAATAGAGTCTTCAGCTACACCAGCTGGCAAAGAAGAAACTGGAGGTGTAAGTAGATAATCTTGATCTAATACTACAGGTAGGTCGTCGATAGTACGAAGACGTTCAACGAAAATTGCCTGTTGATTATCGATATTAATGTCCATAAATCTTTTAGGAGCCAATGTGTTTACTTGCTTTAGAACCGTTGTCTTAGCATGCATATTTAGAGATCTATTTAATTCCTTAAAACTTGTAATCCCAGAAATAGGGAAGGTAAATTTTTGAATATCTAAAACGACAGAACCCTTACCACGGATTTTTTGAATAAGTCCTAATTCGGTTAAATGATTGAGAGCTTTACGAATAGTTTCGCGAGAAGTTCCATAAAGTTCACAAAGTTGATGTTCACTTGGGAGATAATCTCCTTCTTTATATTGATGATATTTAATTTTTGAAGCGATGTCTTGCGCAATCATATCATATTTACTTTGTATCAAATTGCATCCCTCCAATTAAGTTAAGTAAATTTCAAAATCATTATAACAATTAATAGATGTATATACAATATATTAATACGACAATTTTGTTGAATATATTGATTTTAAAATATTTGTAAACAATTTCATGTTTTTAATTGACAACTTGTATATACAAGTGATACTATGATTACGGAAAGAAAAAGAAAAGGTTTACAGGAGGGAAAAACATGGCTAAGAAAGTAAAAATTGTTTCTCCAGCAGCAGGTAAAGTATTAGCGCTTAGTGCAACTAATGATGAAGTTTTCTCCACAGGTATGATGGGAGAAGGCTTTGGTTTAGAACCTGTTAGTGAACAAGTTGTTGCACCAGTTTCAGGTAAGATAACTATGGTAGCCGATTCTAAACATGCGGTAGGTATTACTACTAAAGAAGGTTTAGAAGTTTTGGTACATATGGGTATCGATACTGTAGGCTTGAACGGCGAACCTTTTGATTTAGCCATTCAAGATGGACAAGAAGTTAAGGCAGGTCAAGCATTAGCTACAATGTCCCTAGAAAATATTAAACTAGCTGGCTTAGAAACAACAATCATGGTAATTATAACTAACTCCAGCGATAAATTGGAAGGGCTTGATATTGAAGAAGGTGAAGTTGAAGCCGGTAAAGAAGTTGCAACTGCCTACGTTAAAGCTGCTACTAAGAAAAATGGCAAGTTAGATTATGATGCTTTGGCAGATGTAATTATTGATAATGTTGGTGGCCAAGAAAATGTAAATAGCTTGGTTCATTGTATCACTCGTCTTCGTTTCAACTTAAAAGATGAAGGTAAGGCTCATGATGATGTCTTGAAAGATACAGACGGAGTAATTGACGTGTTACATGCATCTGGTCAATATCAAGTTGTTATCGGAAATGAAGTTACTAACGTTTTTGATGCAGTTATGAAGAAAATGCCAAATCTAGCTGACGCACCAGCAGAAGATACAGCTCCTGTTGATGATGGTAGAAATCCTGTTAGTCGCGCATTTGGTAACTTAATTGGTGTTATTACTGGTTCCATGAGTCCAGTAGTTGGGGTAATCGCAGCATCTGGTATTATTAAAGGTCTTTTAGCATTATTAACTTTACCTCAATTAGGAGCGTTGCTTGATGCCAAGAGTACAGCATACATTACAGTTAGTGCAATGGCAGATTCTGCATTCTACTTCTTACCAGTCTTGGTAGGATTTGCGGCAGCTAAGCGTTTAGGTGGCGATCCAATTGTAGCCGCAGTTATTGGTGGGGTACTAACATATCCACAATTAGTAACTTGGGGTAAAGCATTTAAAGGTATGTTTACAATCTTTGGAATTAACTTCCAATTCTTAAACTACACATACTCCATTTTCCCAATGATTTTAGCTGCATGGATGGCTAAGAAGTTAGGTGACTGGTTGAAGAAAGTTCTCCCTAGCTACTTACAAATGATTTTCAATCCATTAATTACAGTATTAGTTGTTTCAACAATTACTTTAGTTGTTACAGGTCCAATTATTCAAGGTGTTGCTAACGGTATCGCTGACTTCATTAACTGGTTAGTACATTCTTCCGGTTGGGTAGGCGGCTTGGTAATTGGTGGTTTCTATCAATTACTAGTTATCTTCGGTTTACACTGGGGCGTTGTGCCATTGGTTGCTCAACAAATCGCAGGTTCTGGCGAAAGTGCTTTGAACGCTATTATTTCTGTAACAATGGTTTCTCAAGGTGCAGCTGTTTTAGCAGTAGCTATCAAGTCCAAGAAGAATGACATGAAGTCATTAGGTATCGCTGCAGCAATCTCCGCATTCTGTGGGGTTACAGAACCAGCTATCTACGGTATCAACTTACGTTATCGTAAAGTATTTATTTCCGGTTTAATCGGATCTGCTGTAGGTGGTTTTGTCACAGGTTTAATGCACGGTTCCATGTTTGGATTTACAGGATCTCTAATCGGTTTCTCCTCATTCTTTGATTTGAAACATCCTAGTGATTTAAATAGTTTCTATGCATTCTTAATCTCAAGTGCTTTAGCTTTAGTAGTAAGTTTTGTAGTAACTTGGGTATGGGGATACAGTGACGACATGGCAATGAGTAAGAAAGTTGAAAAGAAGAAACGCCCAGGAACAGTTTAATAATAAAATAAAGGTACCATTTCCTAGAAAAAAAGGAGATGGTACCTTATTTTTTAGCGATTGAAGTAAATAACAGTTTTAGTATCTTTAGTCATTTTAACCTTAGTAATACCAGCATTTGTAGGTTCGCTAATATTAACTAGATTACCGATATTGAGAATATAATCTAAGATTAATTTGATGGTGAAACCATGGCTAACAACTAGTACAGAGTCATCAGGATGTCGAGCGATAACTTCATCGAAGAAAGATTCTAAACGTGATTTTACTTCTAAATATGTATCACCTTTTGAATCCACCCAAGAATTAGGGAGCAGATTGTGATGTTCATCGAAATATTGGGGATATTTTTGCCAAATATCAGCTTCGATTTCTCCGTCCCAAGTGCCATAATCATATTCTTTTAGGCGAGGATCAAAAGTAATAGTTTTATCACTACCACCGATAATAGTGGCAGTTTGAGCAGCTCGTAAAAGCGGACTAGCATAGATAGCGTCAAAATTGTCAGTTCCAAGTTTGGAAAGTGTAACTTGAGCTTGAGAGCGTCCAAGTTCAGTTAGTGGAGTGTCAATTTGGCTACCTTGAAGAATTCCCTTAGCATTGGCTTCACTTTGTCCGTGACGGATAATATAAAATGTTGTCATAATTGCACACCTCTAGCATAATTTTCTTTAGTTTAAAGGTTTTCAAAAATTAATTCAAGAAAATAAAATTAATATTGCTAAATTATTTAAAAGTGATACAGTAGGTAGAAAAGACAACTAGTCGAAGAAAAGAGTGGTATAAATGACAAAGGCATTGTTGATTATTGATTATACTAATGATTTCGTGGATGATAAGGGAGCTTTAACTTGTGGTAAGCCGGCTCAAGAGTTGGAAGACTACATTGTTAAAACAGCTCAAGATTTTTATAGCAATGGTGATTATGTAATTCTACCAACAGATACACATTTTGAAAATGACGTATTTCACCCAGAACATAAATTGTTCCCACCACATAATATAGCAGGGACTTGGGGACAAAAGTTGTATGGAAAATTAGATGAATGGTATCAAGAACATCAAGCAGACGGAAAGGTATATCAATTTGCGAAGAATCGCTACTCTGCCTTTCAAAATACTAATCTAGATAATTTCTTGCGTGAAAGAGGAATTAAAGATCTATATTTAGTAGGAGTTTGTACCGATATTTGTGTCTTACATACAGCAATTGGTGGCTACAATTTGAATTATCAATTAACAATTCTAAAAGATGGAGTAGCTACTTTTACAGATAATGGACAAGAATGGGCTCTAGAACATTTTAAGAATAGTTTAGGAGCAAAAGTTGAATAGAATACAAAAGAAGAGCCGAGAAATTAATCTTGACTCTTTTTAATTATTCAATTGATTTATTAATCAAGAGGTTTCCATTCCCAGTTTTCAACTTCTGGTAAATCAGTACCTTCATCACGAATGTATTGATGATGCTTAGCAACTTTAGCATCCATTTCAGCAACAAGTTGACCATACTTGTCAGCATCTGGAAGAGAAAGTGCAACAGATTTTACAAGATCGAAGCGATCCATTTGGCTTAGCACACGCATATCGAATGGAGTTGTGATATCACCATTTTCACGATAGCCGTGGAAAGCAACGTTATGATTGTGACGGTAGTAGAAGATGTCACGCAATAGGCCTTCATAACCATGGAAAGCAAAGATAACGGGCTTGTCTTTTGTAAAGTAAGCATCAAATTCATCATCGCTTAAGCCACGAGGATCTACCTTAGGACTACGTAACTTCAAGATATCAACAACATTGATGAAGCGAATCTTCAAGTCAGGTAATTTTTCATGCAAGATAGAAATTGCAGCTAAAGCTTCTAAGTTTGGTTCTGTACCAGCAGCAGCGATAACTACGTCTGGTTCAGCATTCTTATCAGTTGAAGCCCAATCAATAATCTTCAAACCTTTATCAACTAATTCCTTAGCTTCTGCAGCTGAGTAGAATTGTTGACGTGGGTGCTTAGAAGCAACAATCAAGTTAATCTTATCGCGATCATTAATAGTCTTGTCGAATACAGCCAATAATGAGTTAGCATCTGCAGGTAAGTATTCACGAATATATTCAGGTTTCTTATCAGCTAAGTGACCTAAAATACCAGGATCTTGGTGTGTGTAACCATTGTGATCTTGTTGGAATACAGTAGATGTAGCAATAACATTCAATGATGGAATTGATGTACGCCAAGGTTGTTCAGTTGCTTTACGTAACCACTTGAAGTGTTGTGTCAACATAGAGTCAACTACACGCAAGAATGATTCATAACTTGCAAAGAAACCATGACGACCAGTCAAAACATATCCTTCTAAGAAACCTTCAGCTTGATGTTCTGATAATTGAGAATCAATAACTTGACCTGATGGAGCTAAGTATTGATCGTTAGGTTCCTTAATTTCAGCTAACCATTGACGCTTAGTTACGTCAAAGATAGGTGCTAAACGGTTAGACATTGTTTCGTCAGGACCAAAAACACGATAGTTATGACGGTTATCAGAAAGTACTTTTTCAAGGTATTTACCTAAAACAGTCATATCTTGAGCAACTTCTTTACCTGGAACAGATGTATCAACAGCAAAATCACGGAAATCAGGTTTGATAACTTCTCTGATTAATTTACCAGGGTTAGTGTGAGGGTTAGCAGCCATACGCTTGTCGCCCTTAGGTGTAATTTCAGCAATTTCAGCTTTCAACTTACCATTTTCATCGAACAATTCTTCAGGTTTATAACTTTCAAGCCAGTCAACCAAAGCATCAGCATGTTGCATATCATTTTGATCAACAGGAATTGGAATTTGATGGGCACGAAATGAATTTTCAATTGGTTCGCCATCCCATTCTTTAGGACCAGTCCAACCTTTAGGGGCACGGAAGATAATAACAGGCCATGCTGGAAGACTAGGATCGTTATTTTCACGAGCATTCTTTTGAATAGCCTTGATTTCTTCAATTGCTTCATCCATTGCTTTAGCCATTGCAGGATGCATCAACTTAGGATCATCGCCTTCAACAAAGATTGGATGCCAACCCATACCTTCAAAGTACTTAGTCAAAGTTTCATCACTTTCACGAGAAAGGATAGTAGGGTTAGAAATCTTAAATCCATTAAGATCTAAAATTGGTAGGACAGCACCATCATGAATAGGGTTGATAAATTTGTTAGATTGCCATGAAGCAGCTAATGGACCAGTTTCAGCTTCACCATCACCAACAACTGCAGCCACAATCAAATCAGGATTATCTAAAACTGCACCAACAGAGTGAGAAATAGAGTAACCTAATTCGCCACCTTCATGAATAGAACCTGGTGTTTCAGGAGCAGCATGTGATGCAACACCACCTGGGAAGGAGAAACGTTTAAATAGACGTTTCATACCTTGTTCATCTTGAGAAATTTCAGGATAAATTTCAGAGTAAGAACCATCAAGATATGAGTTAGAAACCATAACTTGACCACCATGACCTGGGCCTTCAACGTAGAACATATTCAAGTCATATTTGTTGATGACACGGTTCAAATGGGCATAAATGAAGTTTTGGCCAGCGATAGTTCCCCAGTGACCAATTGGTTTAACCTTAACGTCTTCTGCCTTTAAAGGACGACGAAGTAAAGGATTATCTTTTAAGTATAATTGACCAACTGAAACATAGTTAGCAGCACGCCAATAAGCATCTAATTTATCTAAGTATTCTTGGGATGAATAATCTGTCATGAGTGTACCCTCCTAATTAATAAATCTGTTTTTTCTTTAATAATTAACTTTACAAGTAAATAATAACGCTTTTTTATCAAATGTCAACCATTTTTGAAATTGGAACGTACCAATTTAAAAAAACGTTAAGAAAAAAACTCTCAGTGCAAAACACGAGAGTTAATCTAGGTTGATAAAAGTATTAAATTTAAGGTATTTAAAATGTAGTCGCATTTGTGAAAATTCAAATGGAGTACCGTTATCTAAAAAGAAGATACCTTCCATCACACTGACAGGTTCATTTTCTTTAAGTTTGAGTAAATTTTGATCTTCTGAAGTTGAAGGTTCAGCATAAATTGACATGAATGATTTGCTGGCAGTTTGGTTAAGTTCAGATTGAATGTAAGCAAAGATTGAACTTTCAAGCTGAGTACGACTAAGTTTAGGTAAGATTTTAATAGGAATATATCCTGTTTCAATCATAAAAGGTTCATCTTCAAAAAGACGAAGACGGATAATTTTATACACAAAATCTTCAGGGGATAAGAATAAATCTCTTTGTAACTCTGAAGTTGGTTTGATTACTTGGAAATCTAAAATTTTGGTTTGAGGTTTCTTTCCTTTTAATCTGAAATTATCGGAAATCCCTAAGTTAGATCCTTCCTCATAATTAAAAATAGATTCATTTTTTAAGTACAAGGGATTAATAAAAGTACCTGATCCACGCTTTTTAAAAATAATACCCTCATTGGACATTTTGCTAAGAGCACGTTTGACCGAACTACGACTAACATTGTATTGTTCAGCTAATGAACGTTCATCTGGTAGTTTCATATCAGTAAACTTACCAGCAAATATTTTTTCTTTTAAATCACTGATAATATTTTTATAGACTAATTCAGCCATTTTCTCCCCACTTTCTATCATAAAAAAACAAGTCTTATACAATAAAGTAAAGCACAATTGTAAAAAAACGACAAGTGGTGACACACAGTAACAAAAGAAGGTGGTAAAATAAGAGATAAGTAATTTTAGGAGGTAAGTAACTGTTACTAGTATATAAAATAATGTAGAATTTAATGGTATAAAATTTCATTAGAAATAATAATGTGGAGTGAATATTATACAAACAAAGTTTTTTAAGAAATTTACTGTATTAAGAAGTTTAATTATATAGCGAACTAAAGTTCTATTTTCATCTTGGATTAGTCTGAAATTATTGATAAAATATTAATTGAAGTAATTCTAATTATGAAAAGTGGTGAAAATAGTGATCCGAGTTCAAAAAGTAAGACTTTATCCAAATCAAACTATGAAAAAGGTTATTGATGATTTATGTGATTATCGTAGATATTGTTGGAATCGAGGTTTAGCTTTATGGAATGATATGTATGATAGTTCCCTGGTTTTAGATGATAAAAAGTTAAAACCTAGTAAACGTAAGGTTCGAGATGAGTTAGTGGCTAATAAAGAGGATTGGCAGTATCAATTATCAGCTCGTTGTTTACAATTAGCGATTTCTGATTTAGGCAAAGCTTGGAGCAACTTTTTTAATAAAGCTATGCCAGATTGGGGAAAGCCTAAATTTAAATCTAAAAAAGCTTCTAGACAGGGCTTTAAAACCGATAGAGCCAAAATTATTAATGGGAAACTAAGGCTAGACAAGCCTCGTGGGAAAACTTGGTACGATATTAAGTTTAAAGGTGCTAAGAGCTTAGCTGGTGATTTAAAAGTGGTTTCTGTTTACCGTGAAAATGGTAAGTATTGGGCTAGTTTACCTTTCGAAGTTGAAATAGCTAAGAAAAATAAAACTAGCAATAAAACAGCGGTTGATATTAATGTCGGTCATTTTAATTATACCGAAGGTAAAGTTAATACTCTGCCTAATCATTTAAAGAAACTATATAAACGAATTAAGTATTATCAACGTCAGTTAGCCAGGAAACGTATTGTCAATGGAAGAAAAGCTACTCAATCACATAATTACGTTAAAACGAGAGCCAAGTTACAACGTGATTATCGTAAAGTAGCTAATATCCAACATGATATTATTCATAAATTTACGACCAAACTAGTGAGTGATTACGACAAGATTGCAATTGAAGATTTAGATGTAAAGAAAATGCAGATGACGCACGTTGCTTCTAAAGGCTTACAGAGGTCATTATTTGGGTATTTTAGACAAGTATTGACTTATAAAGCTGAATGGTATAGTCGATACTTGAAGTTAGCTGATAAATATTATCCAAGCACACAAAGATGTTCTAATTGTGATCATATTAAGACTGGCGAAGATAAAATTGGTCTTGATGGTAACCAAAAATATAAAACTAAGCATAACGAATATATTTGTTATGCATGTGGTTTTGAAATGGATAGAGATGAAAATGCAGTTAAAAATCTTTTAGCTTTATTAGATTAAAATATTTTTAGGGTGGGCTACACCCTTATGCTATCAGAGCCAGTCAATGTCGTTACCCTCTTGTTAGGATATGGGAATACTGGTGTTGACGGTAGTAAATAAAATTAGGAAAGGGAAAGCTATATTTCTTTCTAATGATGTAGAACTAATAAATATTGTTCTATATTATTCCACATTTTATATAGCAGGAAAGTTATGTCAGTATTAGTTTTAGGTGGTGCTGGATACATTGGTTCCCACACCGTAGATCGCTTAGTTGAAGCGGGTAAAGACGTTGTCGTAGTTGATAGCTTGGTTACAGGTCATTTAGCTGCGGTACGTAAAGAAGCAAAATTTTATCAAGGGGATTTAGCAGATAAGGATTTCATGCGTAAAGTTTTCACTGAAAATCCAGATATCGATGCAGTAATTCACTTTGCAGCATTCTCATTAGTTGCAGAATCTATGAAAGATCCTTTGAAGTATTTTGATAACAATACAGCAGGTATGGTTAAACTTCTTGAAGTTATGAATGAGTTTGATATCAAGTATATCGTCTTTTCATCCACAGCTGCTACATATGGTATTCCTGAAAAAATGCCAATCTATGAAGATGATCCACAACTTCCAATTAACCCATACGGTGAAAGTAAGTTGATGATGGAAAAAATTATGCGTTGGGCAGATGAAGCTTATGGAATTAAGTTTGTTGCTTTACGTTACTTCAATGTGGCTGGTGCAAAACCAGATGGATCTATTGGTGAAGATCATCATCCAGAAACACACTTATTACCAATCGTGTTGCAAGTAGCAATGGGTGAACGTGAAAAGTTACAAATTTTTGGCGATGATTACAACACTCCAGATGGAACTAATGTCCGTGACTACGTACATCCATTTGATTTAGCAGATGCACACATTTTAGCAGTAGATTATTTACGTAATGGTAACGAATCAAGTGCCTTTAACTTAGGTTCTTCAACAGGTTTCTCTAACTTGGAAATCGTAAAGGCTGCTCGTGAAGTAACTGGTAAAGAAATTCCAGCTGAAATCGCAGCTCGTCGTGGTGGAGATCCTGATACATTGATTGCTGCTTCAGAAAAAGCACGCAAAGTTCTAGGATGGAAACCAGAATTTGATGACATTCACAAGATTATCGAAACTGCTTGGAAGTGGCATACAACTCATCCACAAGGATATAACGACTAAAAATAAAGAAAGCTTGAGACTCTAAAAACGAGTTTCAAGCTTTTTTTGATAAGTGTTGTTGATGACGTAAACCCCATTTATGAAGACTATCAATGATATCTTCAAGTTCTTTTCCATGTTCAGTAAGACTATATTCAACTTTAGGTGGGACAGTAGGGTAGACTGTTCTAGTAATTAAATCATCTTCTTCAAGTTCTTTGAGATTCTTAGATAACATTTTCTTTGAAATTTCAGGAAGAACCTTTTGCAAGTCTGAGAAACGCATAGTCTGATTTTTTAATAGATATAAGATGATTGGTATTTTCCATTTACCCAAAATAGTATCCAAACCATCATCAACACGGCAAAATTGTGGATCAATCTTCATAAATATACCTCGCAATATCTCAGTATCCATCTAAAAGTATACTTTAAGTTACCTAGTTATTAAAATGAAACCTCTTCACAAAAGAAAAAATCCTAGTAGAATAACTTACATAAAGTAAGTGAGATAGAAAAGAGGTTTTAACAATGGCAATGGAAGATTATCGTATAAATAAAGAAAATGGACTAGAATTTGGCTTATATTCACTAGGAGATCACATGCCTAATGCCCTTACAGGCAAACGTATTTCAGCTAAAGAAAGAATTGATCAAATTGTTGCTGAAGCAAAATTAGCTGAAGAAGCAGGATTAGATTTCTTCAGTGTAGGTGAAAGTCACCAAAAATACTTTGTTGGACAAGCTCATGCTGTTATTTTAGGAGCAGTTGCCCAAGCTACTGAAAAGATCAAGATTGGTTCATCTGCAACAATTGTTTCAACATCTGATCCTGTTAGAATTTATGAAAATTTTGCGACACTAGACTTACTATCAAATGGACGTGCTGAAATTATTGGTGGACGTGCTTCACGTTTAGGATTATTCGATTTATTGGGCTACAATGTGAATGACTACGAAGAATTATTTGAAGAAAAGTTTGAATTACTGCTCAAAATTAACGAAAATCATCGCGTTAACTGGGAAGGTAATTTCCGAGCACCATTAAAAGACGCAGAAGTTTTACCAAGACCATTGAATGATAAGCTACCAATTTGGCGTGCAGTAGGTGGACCAGCTGAAAGTGCAATTAAAGCTGGATTACAAGGTGTACCAATGACAATCACTTTATTAGGTGGTCCATTACCAATCTTCAAGCGTTCAATCGATGCTTATCGTCAAAGTTTGAAGATGAAGAGCTATAATCCAAGTGATTTCCCAGTAGCGACAACAGGATTTTTCTATGCAGCTGATGATACCAAGACAGCTTTAAGAGAACTTTACCCTTATGTAGATCAAGGAATGAAGTTGGCAAATGGTACAGGTTACCATAAACGTTTATTTGCTAATGGCGCAGACATGAATGATGTAATGTTGGTGGGAAGTCCACAACAAATTATCGAAAAAATGATTTATCAATACGAAGAACTAGGACATCAAAGATATTTAGCACAAATTGATTTTGGTGGAATGCCGTTTGAAAAAGTTATGAAGAATATCGAAATTATTGGAACAAAGATTTTACCAGAAGTTAAAAAGTATACAAAGGGGAAGTAACATGAAAGTTGTAGCAATTTCCGGAGCTGTAATTGGGAAAAAGACTTTAACTGCCATGAAATATGTAGCAGAAAAGATGAATAAAGATTTTCCAGAGGTTGAATTTGACTTGATAGATTTAGGTGAAAAAGATATTCAATTTAGCGATGGACGTAATTATACCGAATATCAAGGAGATACTTTAAAAGTTACTACTAAGATTATGGAGGCAGATGCCCTAATAATTGGAACGCCGATTTTCCAAGCTTCAATTCCTGGATCAGTGAAAAATATTTTTGACTTACTGCCAGAAAAAGCCTTACGTGACAAAGTGGTTTCAATTGTGGTTACTGCTGGTTCTGCTAAGCATTATCTAGTAGCTGAGATGCAACTTAAGCCAATTTTGTCATATATGAAGGCACAAGTTTTACCAGAAATTGTCTTTATTGAAGGACAAGATTTGTTCAGACAAGAAATCATCAATGCTGATATTAACTTTAGACTGGATAAATTAGTTGAAGATACTTTAATCATGGTTGAAACTTTTAAAGAACTTCGAAAGAAACAAGAAGATGCATTATTCTAGAGTTACCGAGAAGAGTGGATGGAATTCCATTCTTCTTTTTTATTAGAGCAGGTTTTGAAAACGGTCTACAAAATAGTCGTGAATTAGTGTACAATGATTATATAAATTGAAATAATTGGAGGAAGATTTTGATGGACATCTCAGCAGAACGTTTTGGTGAACTGAACGGTGAAAAGGTAAACAAAATTACATTGACAAACGATAATGGAGTAGCAATTTCATGTTTGACAATGGGAGCTTTATGGCACGAATTCTTAGTACCAGCTGCAGACGGTACAAAACAAAACTTGATTTTAAACTATAACACAGTAGCTGAATACTACAGCAATGGTTTATGCACTAATCAAGTAATTGGTCGTGTTGCAGGTCGAATTAAGAATGGTAAGTGCGAAATTAATGGGGAACAAGTAACTTTACCACAAAATGAAAACGGTAATACTTTGCACGGTGGTCCTCATGGATTTAATACTTATAACTGGAGCTTTACAACTTCTGCTAATCGTAACAGCATTAGTGTAATTTTCCAAAAACAAGTTTTAAGTGCAGTTGATGGATTTCCAGGAGATATTTTAGTAACTGTTATCTATACTTTAGACAATAGTAATAACGTAACAATTTCCTTTAATGCACTTGGAGACGATAAGGTAGATACACTATTTAACCCAACTAACCACGTTTACTTTAACTTGAGTAATCGTTCTGACTTGGCTAGTCATGAGCTTAAAATCAATAGTGATGGATATCTAGAATTAGATGAGAAACTAATTCCAACAGGCCGCATTCGTCATGGCGAAGGTACAGCTTATGATTTTACTAAGGGTGCTAATTTATACGAAGCTATCCAACAAAATGAAAAAGGTGGCTTTGATGATGCATTTATTGTAAATGGACCAGGTAAGGCTGTGGAACCAATCGCTGTTTTACGTGATACTCAATCTGGAAATACAGTAACAATTGATTCAGATCGTAACAGTTTGATCATGTATACAATGAATGATGATTTGCCAGATGTTCATTTCAAACGTGATAATGGACGCCCTGCTAAGAAACAAGAAGGGGTAGCTTTAGAAGCTCAAACTTTACCAGATGCAATTAATCAAGAAACATTTGGAGATATTGTATTACCACGTGGAGCAAAGCGTTCCTACCACATTAAATACACATATTCTAACGATAAAAATTAATTTGAACTAAAATAGATCTTTCGTTAAGATTATAATAAACAAAAAGTCAGTATTATTACTGGCTTTTTTCTTGAGGTGAGTTATGTTAGAAAATTATTTATTTGACTTTGACGGTACAATTGCTGATTCTGGTGAAACTGGAATTATCGCAGTTCAAAAAGCTTTTGTTGATTATGGATTAGAGAAGCCAACTGCAGAATCAGTTAGATATTATATGGGTGTGCCCATTGAAATATTCTTCCCTAAAATATCTAATCGTGAGTTAAATGATACTGAATGGGAAGAAGTTTTTGCGATATTTAGACAATACTACAGTGAGCTAGAGCTTGAAATTACACAACTTTTCCCAGGTATGAAAGAAACTTTGATGCAATTAGTTGAGGATGGAAAACGTTTATTTGTAGTATCAAGCAAGAACTCAGTTTCCTTAAATCGAAATTTGGAAAACTTGGGGATAGCAGATTTGTTTACAGACACAATTGGATCTGATCAAGTAGAAAACTACAAGCCAGCTCCAGATGGTATAAATATACTTGCTGATAGACATGATCTAGATAAGACAAAGACAGTTATGATTGGCGATGCTAAGTATGATTTACAAATGGGTAAAGCTGCTGAAGTTAAAACATGTGGCTGTGCTTGGGACACTTATGATATTGAATTATTGAAAAATGAAGAACCGGATTATTTGTTAGAAAAAGTAGAAAAGTTACTAGAAATCTAAGGATAAAAAGATTAATAAAAGCGTTGGTATGTGCCAACGTTTTTTTGATATGAAAAATAAAAAAGAGCGGTATTTGAACCGCCCTCAATTCTACAACGCTGCTTGACTATTAGGTTGGTTAGACCCAATGTACAACTTCATAATCTTTATTCTCTTTAATAAGTATGCATGATATGCCAATTAAGTGCATTAAAAAAGGCTATTTCAGCGGTTCTTTTTGAGGATCGCTGTTTTCATTTTCTTCTGACCCAACAGCCAAGATGAAGACAGTACTAATAACTAGCAAACTACCCAAAATTTCAGCCCAGTTAAACTGCATTTTAAAGATAAGAAAATCTAGTAAAGCAGCAGTTAAAGGCTCGAAAGTGTCCAATAGAGTTGCTTCAGTAGCACTAATTAGATGCAGACTTTTTACAAAAAGGTAGTAAGATAAAGCAGTTCCGATAAAAATCAAGAAAAGCATATTTAAAGTAACTGCAGGCGTAAATTTAGGAACAGACTTCCATACTGGATGAATAAATTCAAAGACAATACCACCAACTAACATCGCCCAAGCACTGATAGTAGTAGGATTATGTCGGCGTAAAAGATCAACTGGCAAAACAGAATTTCCGGCTTGAGTTAGCATCAGAAAAATTCCCCAGATAATTGCTTCTTTTGAGATCGCAAGTTGATTAAAAGAACCTTTAGTAACTAATAACCAAGCACCAATAAGAGCAGTAATAGTTGCAATCCATTGTTTTCTACCAGGTAATTGTTTAAAAATAATAGCTGAATAAAAGATAACAGGAAGAATCCCTAAAGTTTGGATGATAGTTGCGACAGTTGCATTACTGTAATTAACAGTCATTGAATAAGTAAATTGTACTCCTGCCAAACCTAAAATGGAAAATAAGACAATTCCCAAAATATCCTTGAAACTTTTAAAGACCAGAAAAATTTTCTTACCATCAAGATAGTAAGCCAATCCCAGTAAAGTTAATGCCGACAAACTCATTTTTACACCCATCATCCAATAAACTGAAACGTGTTGATCTTGAAATAGATATTCAGAAGCAATTCCAGCCATTCCCCAGAAAATACCAGCTAAACTAGCATAAATAACTCCTTTTAAATGTGTTCTTGTTTGCAAAATTTCACCACCTAAAAAACATACTTTATCGATTATAGGTAAAATTAGAGGAAAATTAAAGACATTATTGAACTAAAATTGTAAAATAAAGGTATTATGCTAGGGAAGTGATGTTTTTGACGCTGTGGCAACGTTTTTTAGGAAACGAACGGTTAAGGCGATTTACAGTTTTACTATTTTTAGTAGGAGTGCTGTATCTAGCTCGAAGTATGATGAGTTTAATCTTACTAACCTTTATTTTTTCGTTTCTAGTTATTAGTTTAAATGATGCAATTAGAAAGAAAATAGATATTCCTTCTAAATTAATTGTCATCATTGTTTATTTGTTGATGATAGGTGGTATTTACTTAGCAATAACTATCTACCTACCAAAATTAGTTATACAAACGGAAAATTTGGTAAATTACATTGTTAAGTTCTACAATCATCCACCTAAGGGAACAAATGATGTGATTAATATGGTCACACAGTATATTAGTCAATCCGATATTATGAAGCAAATGCGTGGTGGTATGTCAATTATCGTTAAGTATTTGGCGAATATTGGAACGATGGGAATGACGTTTATTATGGCGTTATTACTAAGCTTTTTCTTTACAATTGATAAAGATGATTTGTTTAAGTTTTCAAAATCATTTTTAAAGGGTCCATATTCATGGTTCTTTAATGACGTTTACTACTTTGCTAAGATTTTTGTTAATAGTTTTGGAGTTGTATTAGAAACTCAATTTATTATTGCTTTAATTAATACGGCAATTACAACGACGATTTTAGCATGTATGAAGATGCCTCAATTGTTCAGTTTAGCGTTATTAATATTCTTCATGAGTATGATTCCAGTTGCTGGGGTTATTATTTCAGCAATTCCGATGATGTTAATTGGTTACACTGTTGGTGGGGTAAAGTATATTATTTACATCATTATTATGCTTTGCGTGGTTCATGCTTTAGAAGCATATGTGTTAAATCCTAAGTTAATGTCAAGCAGAACAGAATTACCAATTTTCTACACATTTGTTGTACTATATGTGTCTGAACATTTATTTGGAATGTGGGGATTAATTGTTGGTATCCCAGTATTTACATTCCTTTTGGATATTTTAGGGGTTAAAAGCGACCACATTCGCAGAGAAAGACTAAAGAAATTCAGAGAGAAGGTAAAATAGATGGAAAAAGAAGAATTTATCAAGAAATACGCAGTTGAACGTCGTAACACTAACTCATCTAAATGGGATGGCTTAGAATCTCAATTCGGCGAAACTGATCTTTTACCTTTATGGGTAGCAGATACAGAATTCAAAGTTCCTGAAGCAGCACGAAAAGCATTGGTTGAACGTGTTGAACACGGTGCTTTTGGATATTCTTTAGTGCCAGATAGCTATTATGAAGCATACTTTAACTGGCAAAAGGAACGTTATGGAATTGAATTGCATAAGGATTGGATGAGATTTGGTACAGGGGTAGTGCAATCATTAAGTACTTTGATTGAAACCTTAACAGTTCCGGGTGAAGCGATCATGGTTTTACAACCAGTATATTACCCATTCATGCGAGTAATTGAAAATAACAATCGTAAATTAGTAATTTCTGAATTGGTAAATCATGATGGACATTACGAAATGGATTACGGAGATATCCAAAAGAAGATGCAAGAAAACAATGTTAAGTTACTAATTTTCTGCAGTCCACATAATCCAGTTGGTAGAGTTTGGTCTGAAGATGAATTGGAAAAATTACTAGCAATCTGCCACGATGAAAAAGTAAGAGTTATTGCTGATGAAATCCACCATGACTTAATTATTGGAGATGAGAAGTTCACATCTATGTTATCAATTAAAGATGGTTTCTACCGTGATAACTTAGTAATGGTAGATGCACCTTCTAAGACATTTAATATGGCATCATTATTAAATAGTCATGTAGTTATTCCTAATCCTCAAATTCGCGATTTATATGATGAAGTAGTGGGTCGTTTAAGCGCTCCTCAAGGCAGTCTATTAGGTCGTGTAGCTGCAGAAGCTGCATATCGTGAAGGTGCAGAATGGCTAGACAACATGATCGAAGTAATTAGAGATAACTTTGTTTATGTGCGCGATGAATTAACTAAAGCATTCCCTGAAATTAAAGTTAGTGATCTAGAAGGAACATATCTCATGTGGATTGATTTATCAGCACTTGTTCCAGCTGATAAAGTTGAAAAGTTAGTTAAGAAACAAGCTAAATTAGCAGTTGATTTTGGTGATTGGTTCGGTGAAAGTGGTAAAGGCCATATCCGAGTAAACCTTGCTACTACACCTGAAAATATCAAAAAAGCAGTATCTGCATTAGTAAATGCTTTAAAATCAGAAAATTAAGTAAAGTTTTACATGAAATAACTACCAATTTTTTCATTTTCAGTGTAAAATTAGGCTTGTAAATATTATTTTAAGAAAGAGGTTTACATTACTATGCCAAAATTAGTATTTATCCGTCACGGACAAAGTGAATGGAACTTAAAGAACCTTTTCACAGGTTGGGAAGACGTTAACTTGAGTGAAAAAGGTGTTGAAGAAGCTAAGGAAGCAGGTCGTAAGTTAAAAGAAGCTGGTATCGAATTTGACCAAGCTTACACATCTGTTTTAACTCGTGCTATCAAGACTTTACACTTTGCTTTGGAAGAATCTGGCCAATTATGGATTCCAGAAATGAAGACATGGCGTTTAAACGAACGTCACTACGGTGCATTACAAGGTAAGAACAAAGCAGACGCTGCTGAAAAGTATGGTGACGAACAAGTTCACATCTGGCGTCGTTCTTACGATGTATTACCTCCATTATTGAGTGCAGATGATGAAGGTTCTGCAGCAAACGATCGTCGTTATGCTGACTTAGACCCACGTATCATTCCTGGTGGCGAAAACTTGAAAGTTACTTTGGAACGTGTAATTCCTTTCTGGGAAGACCACATTGCACCAGACTTATTGGCTGGTAAGAACGTAATCGTTGCTGCACACGGTAACTCATTACGTGCTTTAACTAAGTACATCGAACAAATCTCTGATGAAGACATCATGAACGTTGAAATGGCAACAGGTCAACCAGTTGTTTACGACTTGGATGACAAGTTGAACATTGTAAACAAAGAAAAGCTTTAAGATAGATTTTCTTTATGATATAGACCACTCTCATTTTGAGGGTGGTTTTTTTGTTGTATAGAAGTTATTTCAGTTTAGAAAAAGAAGTTATATAATTTAGTTATATAATTGTAATAAAAGGGGGAGAATATATTATGAAAAAATGCAATAAATGTGGAACTGTGAATTCTAAAGATGCAATTTTTTGTGAAAATTGTGGTAATAAACTATCAGAAAGTAAAAAGGTAGTATGTCAAAATTGTGGTTTTCCGAACTCAGTAGAAGCTTCTTTTTGTGAGAATTGTGGAAGTAAATTATCAGGAGTACAATCAAGTGATACTATATCTGATAATAATATTGATAATACATATGAAGAGTTACCAAAAATAGATAATACAAACAAAAAGCAAAAAGATGTTTCAAGAATAAAGTCTAAAAATTTAAGAAGATCACAAGGAAATTCTAAATCTAATAACTTAAGAAATATTGTTGTTACAGTAGCAATAATCATTGTAATTGTTATAGGAGCAGTTAGCTTGAGATATTTTAAGTCTAACAGACAAACTGAAAATTCAAGGAATAGCAATTCGACTGTTGTACAAAAAGACAAATCCAATAGTAGTGAGAAGAGTTCAAGCTCAAATTCAAATAGTTATTCTGAAAGTTCTTCTAGTTCAGAAAAGGAAATATCAGATAATTCAGAAAAATTATCAGTATCAACTTTAACTAATAAACAGAATGCAGCTTCAATTTTAGTATATGGGGCTTTAAAAGCAGATGTTCCTTTATTTAAGGGTAATTATGAGCTTTCTTTAAAGAATTCGCAGTTATATGTTAGTTTAGTTAAACTAAATGATGATGAAACTGAAGCTGATGAAACACCAATTCTATATGAATTAGCACCAGGACAAATGGACAGTTCTTGTGGATACAAATTAGGAAGGAATAGAGAAGTTTACTTCTATTCTCAAGTTAAAGATACACCGGGTTTTAGTAGGATAAGTGCGACTACTCAAGATGAAATTGTAGATTATATTAATAGTCATCATCTTGTAGATAAAGTTAATGAAATAGCTAATAATACAGTTGTTAACGGAGAATGAACATAATACCTTTAAATGTCTAGTAAAATAGCTATCATGCTTATTTATTGTAGTTTTATAATATCTAGAATGCGACAAATATCGCTATCTGTTTATTGTCTACATAGTAATATAAAGTGTATATTATATAACGTTAGAATATAAATTGAGAAAGAGGGGGTATGCTACTTTGAAGATGGTAGCTGAAGAATTTAATAATATTCGTAAACATAAGATTTTAACGGCAACAATTATTGCTATTATGATTATTCCCTTCCTATATAGTTTATTCTTCTTAAAATCAGTATGGGATCCTTATGGCAATACCAAGTATTTACCCGTTGCGGTAATAAATAATGATAAGCCAGTTAAGTATCAAGGAAAGACATTTAAAGTCGGTGAAGATTTAGAAAAAGAATTAAGAGAGAATAAAGATTTAGGTTGGCATTTTGTTAACGCAAAAGAAGCTAAATATGGATTGAGCCATAAGAAGTACTATATGGTAATTACAATTCCTAAGAACTTCTCTAAAAATGCTACGACTGTGTTAGATAAGCATCCTAAGAAGATGCAACTAACATATAACACTAATGATGCGTTGAACTACATTGGTAAAGTTATCGGAGAAGAAGGAGCTAAGCAAGTAAATTCTTCTGTTCGTGATTCTGTTTCCGAAGCTTATGCCACAACAATGTTTGACACAGTGAAGAAAGTTGGTAAAGGTTTCAACAAAGCTGCTAAAGGTGCTACACAACTTTCAGATGGTGCATATACATTATCTGATGGTTTGAAGGTTTATACAGCAGGTGTTGACCAAGTTAACGATGGTGTTATCCAACTTAAGAACGGTGTTGCTCCATTGAGTGCTGGTGTATTGAAGTTAACAACTGGTGCTAGTGTATTGGCAGATGGATTAAACCAATTGCAAAGTAAAACTGGAACACTTGCTTCAGGTGTAAATCAATTAGCAACAGGTTCTAAGACTTTATCATCTGGATTGAATACACTGCAAGGTAAGACAGGAACATTAGCTTCAGGTGTAAATCAATTAGCAACAGGTTCTAATGATTTAAACAATGGCTTAGGTCAATATATAAATGGTGTAAATCAATTAGTATTTGGTGTTGATACTTTACATGATAAAGTTGCTGGTAGTGCTGATAGTTTAAGTGCTGGTGCTACTAAATTAAATGACGGTAGTAAGCAACTAAATGATGGAGTTAATAAGTATACAGCAGGGGTATCTCAACTTCAACAAGGCTTGACTGAACTTAACGGTAATTCTAAATCATTGAAAGATGGTGCAGCACAAGTTGCCGCTGGTAATAAAGCACTAGCTGCTGAAGTTGCTAAAATTAATGTCAGCCAATTTAATAGTGGAGATACTACACAATTGATTAATGGCTTACAACAATTACAAGTTGTAAAGCAACAATTACAACCAGCAATGCAAGCTATAACAACTCTACAAAGTAGTATGGGTGGAATGAAGGATGAATTAGCTGCTGTTCAAAGTTCATCCACAGAATTATCTAATAAGTTAGGTAGTGATTTGAAGACTGCTGGAAGTAGTGTTCAAGGTTCATCTGCAAATATCCAAGCAGTTTTAGGTTCTAGCAACTTAACAGATGCTGATAAGCAAAAATTACAAGCAGCTTTACAACAAAACCAAGCAGCTGGTAATGCAATTTCAGATGCAGGTACAACAGCAGGTCAAATTAAGGCTCAGATGGATGGTGTAAATACTAAGCTATCAGGACTTCAAGGTCAACTATCTAATTTATCAGCAATGTCTGATAAATTAACTAATGCAGCTAGTGTATTGAATGGAATTAATATCGATCCTAATGAATTAAAAGGTAATGCTGACAAATTGCAAGAATTAGCAAAGAATGTAACTACTTTACAAGAAGCAACTAAAGCGTTAGCTAAAGGCTCATCTGATTTGAATGATGGTGTAAACAAATATACTGCTGGTGTAACAAGTGCCTTAAATGGTGCAAATCAATTGACTGATCAAAATGGTGCATTGACTTCTGGTGCAAGCCAATTATATGCAGGAACATCAGAATTGAAGAATGAATTGCCAGAATTAGTAACAGGTGTTACACAATTGAATAATGGCGCAGTAGCATTAGTTGCTAATAACGGTAAGATTTTATCTGGTTCCGCACAATTAGCTGGTGGAATAGGTCAAATGAATGCACAAATTCCAGCATTAACAAGTGGTGTAAATCAACTAGCAAATGGTGGTAACCAATTAGCTAGTGGTTTAGGCCAAATGAATGCACAAATTCCAGCATTAACAAGTGGTGTAAATCAATTAGCAAATGGTGGTAACCAATTAGCTGGTGGTCTTGGACAACTTAACGCTCAAGTGCCAACATTGACAAATGGTGTAAACCAATTAGCAAGTGGTACTCAACAATTAGCTGCTAACTCCGGTCAATTAATTGATGGTGCAAACCAAATCAGTGAAGGTAACGGAACTTTAGCTAAGAGCTTAAGTGCTGGTGCTAAGGAAGTTAATAGTCAAAACTTGAATAGTGCAAATGCTAATATGTTCGCTGCACCTACAACATTGAAACATAAGAACTACTCCTATGTTCCTAACTATGGTTATGCATTAGCTCCATACATGTTATCAGTTGCTTTATATGTTGGTGCATTGGTATTTAACTTAGTTTACCCAATTCGTCGACTATCAACTCCTGATGGCTCTGCAACAGAATGGTTCTTCAGTAAAGTAAGTATCGGTGCTGTTGTAGCGGTAGGAAATGCTATTGTTGAAGTAGGATTGATGATGTTAGCTGGATTACATCCAGATCATCCATTTGCTACATTCATGAACGCTATTTCCTTCTCACTGGCGGCAATGTTCATAATTATGGTATTAGCTATGTTGTTCAGTAACCCTGGACGATTCATTGGTATGATTTTCTTGGTAATTCAATTAGGTGCCTGTGGTGGTTCCTTCCCAATTCAAATTACTAAGGGTATGAATGGTTTCTTCCAAGCAATTAACCCATACTTACCAATGACTTACTCTGTTTACGGATTCCGTGAATCATTATCCAGTGGTTTAGGAAGCAGCCAAATAACAATTTCATTAACAGTTCAATTAATCTTTATTGTAGCAAGCTTATTGCTATTATGGATTTCTATGAGTTACTTACGTACAAGCGGAAAGGTAAGTTATTCAGAAGAACCAACAAGCATTGAAGATTAGAATAGAAAAGAGAGATTTTCGAATTTTGAAAATCTCTCTTTTTTCGTCTAGATATTAATTTCTAACACTATTGGAGTATGATCACGACGTTCACCAGAATCCAACATTTCAGAACGAACAATTTTATCAGCAATACGATTACTTGCTAGCCAATAATCAATTCTCCAACCAGAGTTGTTAATCTTGCTTGTACGACTTCTTTGAGCCCACCAAGAGTAAACATCCTTAACATCGCCATGAACATAGCGGAAGGTATCTGTAAAGCCCTTATTAAGCAAGTTAGTAAAGCCTGCTCTTTCTTCATCAGTGAAACCAGCAGAATGATGATTATTACCAGGATGAGCTAAGTCGATTTCCTTATGAGCAACATTGAAATCACCGCTAGAAAGAAGAGGTTTATTTTGATCCAATGAAACTAGGTAGTCAGCGTACTTTTCATCCCAAACTTGACGTTCAGCTAAACGTCTCAAACCATCGCCAGCATTAGGAGTATATACTTGAGTAACGTAAAAATTATCAAATTCAAGTGTGATAATTCTACCTTCAGAATCCATTGGTTCAGGTGCATCAATTTCAGGATAGCTGATAGTAGGATTTAAATTGTTTTTATAGAGAAACATAGTACCGGCATAACCTTTACGAGCTGGTTCTTGAGAACTTCTCCAAGCAATTTCATAATCTGGAAATTGTTCAGCTAAAATAGTTTGATGCTTTTTAGTTGGACCTGTAGCTGATAATTTTGTTTCTTGAATTGCTATTATATCTGGATTTTCATCAATAATAGTTGCTAAGACTTCACGTGATTGTTTAGCACGAGCAGAATCACTAGTTAAAGCAGCATTCAAAGAATCGATATTCCATGAAATAAGTTTCATGATTTCACATCCTTAATTAATATATTTGACTCAATGTTACCACATTTTTCAAATTCTAAAAAAGGGGTATAATGAAAATAGGAAGTGATTAAAATGGCAAAAGCTACTAACGAAGACAAAAATATAGAAGTTAGTGAAATTGGTAAAAAATTCGTTAAAGGCACACATGTTGAATTTAAGTTTCATCGTCATACTTTTACAGGAGTAGTCGATAAACAATTACATAATTCAGCGATGATAATTTTTGACGATGAGTATAATAAATCAATTACTTATCAAGACGCTAAGGGAAAAATTATTATTAGCTATAGTAAAATGCAGATAATCAAATAAATCTGATATTAATTTTTATTTTAAAGTTTAAATAATCATGTGTTATAATTGAATTGTGAGGACTTTATTCTTAAAATGGAGGCTTATTCGTGGAAAAAACAGAAGCACGTTGGGTAGAAGTATTCAAGGTGTCTCTACCATTATGCCTAAGTTATGTGCCAATCGGTTTGGCATGCGGAATTTTATTACATGCTGCCGGTTTTAACCCGCTATTAACTTTATTGGTATCTGTATTAGTATTCTCAGGTGGAGCTCAGTTCTTGATAGCTTCTATGTTAACTACGAATACCCCAATGCAAACGATAGTTATTATGCTATTTTTCCTAGAGTTACGTTATGCGTTGTTGGGTTCAAGTTTGTCACAATATATTAAAGGAACAAGCAAGAAGTTTTTATATTTCTTTGCCGTTTCATTGAATGATGAAAATTATGCTGTAAACTACTTAAAATTCGCAACTGATAAGAGCTGGACGCCTAAAGATGCCTTAGCTGTAGAACACTGGTCCTTACTATTTTGGTCTGTAGCTAATTTTATTGGGAGTTTAGTTGGTAATTTATTACCAATGGAGAATTATCTAGATATTGTCGACTTTGCTTTAACTGCAATGTTTATTTATATGATTGTTATGCAAATTCGCAACAAACTAACAATTTTAGTTAGTTTTATTTCAGGGGTAATTGCAATTGTTGCGTTAGTTACTTTGAAGAGTACAATGGGACTAATAGTAGCTACATTGTTAGCTTCCTTTATCGGTTTTATGATTGAACATAATATCGTTAAAAAAGGTGAAGCCAAGGGCAATTTCTGGTTAAAGAAGATCAAGCCAAAGGCAAGTCGGAAAGTTATTAGTAAGTCAGGAGAAAAATGATGCAATATTCGTCAATGGACCATTTTATACTTATTATCTGTTCGATGATTGCGGCTTTCATTCCTCGATTTTTACCATTGAAATTCTTCTCAACTCGTAAGATTCCAGAATGGTTTAATGAATGGATGAAATACGTGCCAGTATCTTTGTTTACGGCACTCGTAGTCAGAGACCTTTTTGTTAATACAAAGACCTATACATTTGTAGGTTTAGAATATATGGCTAAGTTACTAGCAGCAATAATCGTTATTGTTGTGGCTTATCGCTCACGTTCCATGGGACTTTCAGTTCTTTTTGGATTGGTAGCAGTAGCAATTTTAGCCACATTTTTGACAGTTTAGAATATAAGGTTTATTAGCTATCTTAGGCATATTATTACTAAGGTGGCTTTTTGTTTTAAGGAGGATTTTATTATGCAAAAAATAACGGAAAAGATCACAGTTGCAGGTCATACAGCTGAATTAATGGGATATACAATTGAAAAGAAAAATGACTGGGGAGTACAAGATAAGCACGCTACAATTATCATTTGTCCCGGTGGGGGTTATCATTTTGTTTCAGATAGAGAAGCCGATCCAGTTGCTTTGAAATTAATAACTATGGGATATAATGCATTTGTATTAAACTATACTTGCCAAGTTAGATATCCTGTAGCCTTGGAACAATTAGCCCAAAGTGTAAAATTAGTTAGAGATAATGCTGATGAATGGAATGTTCGCGAAGATAAGATCATCATTATGGGAATGTCAGCTGGTGGTCATTTAGCTGCTAGTTTAGGTGTTAAATGGAATAGCGATGAATTGAAACAAATGGGATATAAACCAGAAGAGATTAAGCCAAATGGTTTGGTATTATCCTATCCTGTTATCACAGCTAATAAAGATTTTTGGCATCAAGGTTCCTTTGAACAAATTTTAGGTAAAGATGGAATTGAAGATGAAAAAGCTTTAGCTAACCAATCACTTGAAAAGTTAGTTACTAAGGATGTACCACCAGTATTTATGTGGCATACATTTGAAGATAAGGCTGTTCCTATGGAAAATAGTTTACTATTTGCCTCAGCATTGAGAAAAGCTGGAGTATCAACAGAATATCATATCTTCCCACATGGTCCTCATGGCTTGGCATTAGCTAATGAAGAAACGGCTCGTGTAGGTCGTCCAGAAGACATTGAACCACAAGCTGCACAATGGGTAGATTTATTCCATAGTTGGATGCAAGCACTTCTTAAGTAGAATTGGTGAGTAAATGCTATACTAGACTAGAAAGAGAAATGGGGTGAGATGATGAAGCGGTGGATGTTTTGGTTAATAACAGCAATTGTAGTGGCACTTGTATTTGTTGGCTTTGGTTATACTAAAAAGCGTGAAACACAAAAGCAGTTTGATAATTTAATGTCGCAAGCAATAACTAATGCTCAAGCTGCAGAATATAAGAAAGCAGAACTTAATTTGCAAGATGCTCTACGTAAGAAACCAGATGATGTAGTAGCTAAACAACGATTAGAACAAGTTAAACTCTATCAAGAAGGCTTAGCTGAATTAAAACAAGATGATTATGAACAAGCGCAGTTAACATTTAGATCAACTGCAAAGATATCTCCGTCTTTATCAATTCTAACCCAGAGAGCTAAGAAGAAAGATAAGCTTCTAGAATCAGTACTAAAGCAACGTGAAAAGTATGATGATCTTTATAATGAAGCTATAAGACTTACTGAAATAGGAGCTTATAGCCAATCGAATGAAAATCTAGTTCAGATTTTAGATGGAAAAAATATTGACGAAAAGTATTATTCACAAGTAAGAAAAGATGCACGTGAATTGCAGGAAAGAAATAATAGCATTTTGGAACAAATTAGAATTCAAAATCAACAAGCTGCAATAAGAAGACAACGTGAACAACAAAGACAAGAAGAAGCTAAAAAAGCAAAACAAACTGCTGCTAGTTCATCATCATCAGCGGAAAATCAAAATGGTGAGCCCAAGAAAAATGACGATAAAAATAATGGCCAAGATAATGTAAAAGATAGCTCGGAATCTAAGCCGGAAACAAATAATTCTGCAACTGAGCCACAGCCTAATAATGAAAATAAGTAAAAATAAAAGCAACACCTAGAGTGCTGCTTTTAATAATTATTAGGGTTAATCACTGATTCTACGCCAGATTATAAGTGAACTTTCCCATAAAAATAGGACTAATAAAACACTGGCAATAGTATCAGTAGGATAATGTACATGTAAATATACGCGCGTTAGGGCGATAATAAGAATCCAAAGGAAACCTAAGAAGGTTAGAATTCGTCTTAACGTAACAGCCTTAATTTGAGGAACAATTAAAAATACTACGAAAAAGATAAATAAAGCAGTTCCAAAGGTATGCCCACTTGGAAAGCTATAGCCACCGATTGCGACTAACTTATCACTAGGGCGTGGACGCTGAATTAAATTTTTAGCTAGTATATTGATAAGATTTCCAATTACCAAGGTGCTGGCTGACCAAATTCCAGCCTTGAAGTTATGTCTAATAAACATATAAAGACTAACGATAATTGAAAGAATTGCGGCAATTCTAGGGCCACCTAGATAAGTAATTTTTTCAACAATTCTTGTATTAGTGGGATTAGTAATTGGTAGAAGTAAGTTCTGTACAAATTTATCAAATGATGTAACGATTGTGCTGTTAGTTTTAACTAAGATTAATAATATTAAAAATAAAACTAAGTAGATAGACGCGATAAAGGGTCTATACTTATTTTGTGGAACAAACATCAAAAAACTCCTTATAAATAATATCTACTAGATTATACCATTTAAATTATTTTTAAAGAAAGGAAACTGATTATGGGGAAAGATTCATCACAAGAAATGCGAAGAACACAAGCTGAAAAAATGCTAAAGCAACCCAAGAAACTTCGTGCTAAGTGGATAAGTCGGTTATTTACTTTAATCATGGTGGCTGCTTTAAGTGTCGCAACTATGGGACTTTTGATAAAGACTACGGTTTTGAACGCAGATTTTACCAGTAAGGAATTAGCTAAAGACGAAAATATTGGGAAACTATATACTGAAGCCAATCAAACATTAGCTTCATCTGCTCAAATATACCGAATTCCAGCAAGTTATGCGGATAGTTTAATTACTAAGAAGCAGTTTAGACAAGATGTTGAGATTGCCATTAAAAGAATTTATGACGGACAAGTTACACAAATTGTGGATACTAATACTTTAAGTAGTCAAATTCAAACAAATGTGAATAAGGAAATTGCAAGTTCAGGAGTACCCGTTGACGCTTCTGTCTTTAGTGGAGTAGTGGAGTCACTGGCTTCTGTATTAAACAATTACATCAGTCAACAAATTCCAAGTACACAGTTACAACAAGTATATGATGCTGCCAGCGATATCAGTGGTTATGTGACACTGATGATAACTGCAGGAAGTATCATTACAGTGATAATGTTGATCTTAGTATTATTATTACAGAGAAGTTTATTTGGTTGGTTGCACTATACAGGTTTAGCATTTTTGATTACAGGGATAATCTTTTGCATTATTGGATATACTAGTGTGCCAGCAGAGATATTTCCAAGTTTAATTAATCAATCAGGAATTTTGGGAAGTATTGTTGAAAACTATGCCTACGCAATTTTAAGTCAGATTGTGAATATGGGAATAATCGAATCTGTAATTGGTATAGTGGCATTATTAGTAAGTTTCTTTAGAAAGGTTTAACGATGAAATTTACGTGGAATAAAGAAAGTGACGAGAAAACGACACTCAAAAAATTTTTAAAGAATAAGGGTGTCAGTCATCGAACTTTAAGTAGTTTGAAAAAAGGAAATGGAAAAGTTTTAGTAGATGGCAAAAAAAGGTCATTATCTATTGAAGTTGGTAAAGGAAAAATAACTTTAATTTTACCACCAGAAAAATCAGATGAAAATGTCAAAATGAGTAAGGAATCGCTAGATATTATTTATGAGGATAGCAATTGGCTAGTGGTAGATAAACCACCTTTACTTTCAAGTGTTCCAGGTCCTAGTAATCGTATCGATACTTTAGTTAATCGGGTTAAATTTCATCTATGGCAACAAAAATCAAAAGACTTAGTTCCGCATGTAATTACTCGTTTAGATAGAGATACAAGTGGCTTAGTTCTTGTAGCTAAGCATCGTTTTGCTCAGGGATTGATTAACAAACAGGTTGAAGAACATAGTATAGATAAAAGATACTTGGCAGTGGTCGAAGGAATTATTGCAGAAAAGCATGGCATAATAGATAAACCACTTGGACCTAGAGAAAACGGAATCGGACAAATGGTAACTGATACAGGAAAGATTGCCAAGACTGAGTACTGGGTTAGAGAATATTTAGGAGATAAAGCCACTTTAGTTGAATGTAAGCTACATACAGGTAGAACGCATCAAATAAGAGTTCACTTCAGTAGCATTAATCATGCTTTGATAGGCGATGAGTTATATGGTGGCAGATTAGATTGGGGACTAGAAAGACAGGCACTCCATGCGTATCAGTTAGCTTACGTAGATCCATTTACTCAAGAAGAAAAGTTATTTAAAAGTGAGATGCCAAAAGATTTAGAAAATTTGATAGTTAGATTGAAAAATTAAGATTTATTTTTGGTAGACCAAAATTTAAATTACTATAGTGTTTGAAATCTGTTATAATTAGGTAGTAAACGTTTTACATTTATGAGTGACGAGTAATTTAAATTTGGAAAAAATAGAGGTGAAATAATGACACCTAAGAAAGAAGATTATTTAAAAATTATTTTTGAACTTGGTGGAACTAAGAAAAAGGTTTCTAACAAGCAAATAGCGATGAGTTTAAATGTTGCTGCTGGTTCTGTAACTGAAATGGTTAATAAATTAGTTAAAGAGGGTTTAGCTGCACATACGCCATATGCAGGAATATCATTAACTGATGAAGGAATTGAAGTAGCTGAAAAATTAGTTCGCCGTCATCGTCTATGGGAAACTTTTTTAGTAGAAAAATTGGATTATCAATTATCAGAAGTTCATGATGAAGCTGAAGTTTTAGAACATGTAGCTAGCGATAAGTTAATGAAAAAGCTTGATCAATTTCTTAATAGCCCACGTGAATGTCCACATGGTGGAGTTATTCCAACAGAAGCTGGGGAATATGAAGAAGAAAGTCACGAATTTTTAGCTGAAATTAAAGTTGGAGAAACGGTTGAAGTTGACAGATTTATTGATAACCATGAGTTGCTAACTTATTTAGATGATTTGGAACTTAAATTGGGAGACAAGATTGAAGTTTTAGAACATCTTCCATTTGAAGGACCAATTAAGGTTAAAAGGTTGGCTGACGGGGCTGAATTAAGCATTGGATATAAAGCTGCTCATTATATTTTCGTGAAATAATTTGGTTATTGCCAATAAGTATGTTATACTTAGAATTGTATTTTTGACTAGGTTTCATTTAGATTGTTTCAATGAAATTTCTCTATTATGTGCCACTCAGAATTACAGAATTATTATGTGCTTAGGCACAAGGAGGATTTTTCATTTATGGAACAAGGAACAGTTAAATGGTTTAACGCAGAAAAGGGCTTTGGTTTTATCACACGTGAAAATGGTGATGATGTATTTGTACATTTCACAGCTATTCAAGGTGAAGGTTATAAGACTTTAGAAGAAGGTCAACATGTAACATTTGACGTTGAAAGTAGCGATCGTGGTTTACAAGCTACTAACGTTGTTAAAGACTAATAATTAAGTAGATAAATGATAGACTGGAAAGAAGAAATTCTTTTCAGTCTTTTTTTGCTTTAAATATCGTGATATGATTAGATAAATTTTGAAGACGGTGGGGGTTAGTTACAATGCAAGATACGCAAATGCAAGAATTAATAGATTCTGTCATGTTAGCTGGAAAAATTATGATTGAAAGTGGAGCTGATATGGCAAGAGTTGATGATACTTTAAAACGTATAGCTCGAAATGGTGGAATTAAAGAACCAAAAATTTTTGAGACTACCACCGGAATCATGATGTCAGTTCCAAATTATAAATTGGCACAGGTAGAACCAATTCAAAAAAGAACAATTGATTTAGAAAAAGTGTCAAGAGTCAATGACATTTCACGTGCTTTTCAATTGAAAAAAATCACAGTTGAAGAAATGAAGGTAAAGTTGGAATTTATCGATAAAAAAGCACCATTTTTTGCTTGGACATGGCAAGTATTGGCTGCAGCAATGATAAGTTGCACTCTGATGATAATGTACAATGGTCATTGGCAAGATTTTATCACAACTGCAGTTATTGGTGGATTGGGTTATGTTTGTTATTACTTTATCAATACAACATTTAAAATAAAGTTTGTAAGTGAATTTTTAGCTTCGTTAGTAATTGGTGTTTTATCCGTATTAGCTGTTAGAAATAACTTGGGAATATCAGTAGGTATGATAATTATTGGGAGTGTTATGCCGTTAGTACCAGGAGTACCAATTACCAATTCTGTAAGAGATGTTTTAGCTGGCCATTTATTAAGTGGATTAGCTAGAGGAACAGAAGCATTATTATCAGCTAGTGCAATTGCTTTAGGGATTGCGATGGTTCTAAGATTTATGTAAGGGAGGGAAGGTTAAGGTGAACTTATTAATCAATATCTTATTCAGCTATCTTTCATCTGTAGGCTTTGGAGTACTTTTAAATATTCCTAGAAAGGCCTTAAATGGTTGTGGAATTATTGGAGTATTAGGCTGGATGGTCTTTTTATTTATTAAGCATCTTGATTTAGGTAATATGTTAGCTAATCTTTTAGCTGCATTTGCAATTGGAGTTACTGCAATTATTTTTGCACGTGTGAAAAAGATGCCTATGATTCTTTTTAATATTCCTAGCCTAGTACCATTAGTGCCAGGGGGACAATCTTATCGTGCAATTCGTTATTTTGCTTTAGGAAATAACTCTTTAGCAATTGAATATTTAGTACAAGTTGGGATGATAGCTGGAGCCATAGCGATGGGATTCTTTTTAGCTGAATTAGTAGGTCAGGTTTACTTTAAGATAAGGACTGTAAAAGAAAGTTAACGCTATTATTACATAACAGTAACAAAATGAAAACTTGAGTTAATATTTTTTAAAGAATTAAATACGTTTTAATATAAGTATTTGTTATCTAATAATTTTTTGGTAAACTGGCACTATGATTACATAATTTGAAAAAAATGATTCAAAGTATATTATTATAAGCGGATTATTTTTTTCGATAATTTTGGAGGAGAAAATGCCATCACGAAGAAATGATAATTATAATGTTCGAAGTGATGAGAATGGTTATATAGATACAGAACATATGACTCGTTCCCAACGCTATCATCAACATAATAATAAACCGAAAAAAAAGGGACATAAATTACTATGGCTAGTTGTAGTTATTGTAGCAATTATTGGGGGATTTTATGCTTATAGAAAATATACTAATGCTAAACAAGCCGCTAATGCAATTTATAGTTCAACTCAAGTCGCAAAAGCCAGAAATGTTAGTGACGCTTTGAAGAAGAAAAGACCTATCTCAATTTTGCTAATGGGTACTGATACTGGAGCTTTGGGACGTAGTTTTAAAGGAAGAACAGATACAATGATACTTTGTGTCTTGAATCCTGGGGACAAGAAGATGACATTAGTATCATTACCACGTGATACTGAGGTAGCTGTTTATGGTTATGAAGATTACTTCCCAAGCAAGATAAATTCAGCATACGAATATGGAGGATCAGCAACAGCAGTTAAGACTGTACAAAAATTCTTAAATGTGCCAATTGATTTTTATGCAACTATCAATATGGGTGGACTAAAAAAATTAATTGACGCAGTTGGAGGAGTTAAAGTAGAACCAACTATTAGCTTTACCTATGGTGGGTATACCTTTAAGAAGGGTAAAGAAGTAAATATGGATGGGAAGAAAGCTTTAGCATATGTTCGCATGCGCCATGAAGATCCACTTGGGGATTATGGTAGACAAGAACGTCAACGTCAAGTATTAACTAAACTTGCATTTAAGAGTTCAGGGTTAACAAGTTTAGTTAATCAAAAGTTCCTAAGTACTATTTCTAAGCAAATGAAGACAGACTTAACATTTGATGATTTATTAATACTAGGAACTAAGTATCGTGTTGCTACACATGATATGGATTCAGACTTCTTACAAGGAACTTCTGAAATGATTAATGGAGAATCTTTCGAAATAGCATCAACAACTGAAAAACAACGTATTACTAATAAGCTTAGAAAAGCACTAGGTTTATCTAAGGCTAAAACAGGAAATACACTTTCTAGTGATAATGATGTGAATATCAGCTCAGAAGGCAAAGATACTAATTATAGTAATGATGATAACACTTATTATGGTGGATATTAGATGATAGAAAAGAACCGGTTTAGGCTGGTTCTTTTTTCTTTGCTATAATGTGTTACAATATAAATTGAAGTTAAATTAAAACAAAGGAATGAATGGTATATGTATAAATTAGTAGCGATTGATATGGACGAAACTTTATTGAATGATGACGCTGAAATTACACCTAAAAATGTATCCGTTCTCAAAAAGGCGATCAAAGACGGAGTAAAAGTGGTTTTAAATACAGGTCGAAGCTATCTCTCTGTTCAAGAAAATTTGAAGACATTAGGAATTTACCAAACAAAAGATCAATATGTAGTTAGTTTTAATGGTGGAGCAATTGTTGAAAATAAAGATTTAAAGGTAGTACATGTTGAAGGATTGGCCTTTGATATTGTTAAACAATTGTTTGATATCAGTTTGAGATATTATCCAGAAAGTTGCATCCACGTTTATACTTTGGATGAATTGTACATGTGGAATGTCAATCAAGACGAAAAAGATTACTTGCAACCACGTGGAGTAGAGTGGACTGAATTACAAGAACCTAATATTGATTTCTTAAAAGATACTCCTATTACTAAGATTATCATCAATGTTAATGATATGGATAAGAGACTTGCCTTTAATGAGATTGCACGTAAAGAAATTGGCGATAAGTTCAAAACCACATATTCTTCAGGCCGTTATATTGAATTCAATAACATTTCAACGGATAAAGGTACAGGAATGTTGAAATTGGCTGAAATGTTAGGAATTAAGCCAGAAGAAACAATCGCAATTGGTGATAATAGTAACGACTTGCCAATGATTGAAGCTGCCGGAGTCGGTGTAGCTGTTAGAAATGCTAATGAACAAGTTTTATCTAAGGCAGATTATATTTGCAAGCGAGATAATAATCATGATGCTGTTGCAGAAGCAGTAGATAAATTTATTTATAATAAAATAGATTAAGCAGTAATTTTGTGCATAACTCCGAGATGGTGGTAAGATAAAATTACAAAGTTATATGAAATGAGGGATTTAAATGGCTAAAAACATCACTCCCAAAGATTTAGCTGATGTAACTAAGGAAGGGCTAACTTTGGTTGACTTTTGGGCAGAATGGTGCGGACCATGTAAAATGATGAATCCAGTTTTAGAAGAATTGGAAAAAGATTATCAAGGAAAAGTAAAATTTGCTAAGGTCGATGTAGATAAGTATCAAGATTTAGCGATGGAATATAAAATTATGAGTATTCCAGCGATGATCTTATTTAAAGATGGAGTGGCAAAAGAAAAAGTTGTAGGTTTCCATCCTAAAAAAGATATGGCAAATTACTTAGATGAAAAACTTGCAGAAGTAGAATAGAGATAGTTTTGCAATTCAATCAAATCTAACTTATACTATAAGGATTAATTAGTGGAGATGATTGAGGTGCAAAACGTGAAATTAGGCACTTTAATAAGTGTCTTTTTCTTTGGGATGATAGGCGGGATGTTAAGATATTTGTTAGGTCTTAAGCTAGCATCTACGGGAACTATTTTGGTTAATCTGATTGGAAGTTTTTGCTTAGCTTTCCTGACTTATTATGTGATTGAAAGGCAAAAATTACCAGCTTGGTTAAGTACAGGTCTAGGGACAGGAATGGTAGGAGCTTTCACAACTTTTTCCACATTTACAGTGGATATTTTGGGCTTGTCTACATTTACTAATGTTACCTTTTACTTGTTGATAAGTGTAGTAGGTGGTTTCCTATTAGCATATATAGGAATGATTTTAGGAATAAAATTAGGAAAAGTTGGTGACCGAAGATGATAGAAGTAGCTTTAGGAGCTGGATTAGGTGCATCTGTGCGGTATCTAATGACACAAGTATTGAAGAGCAGAACTAGAGTATTTCCTTGGGCAACTTTTATTATCAACATAACTGGAGCCCTATTATTAGGATTTTTACACAACAAAAGCACAAGTAGTCACATATTGTTATTACTAGGGACTGGATTTTTAGGTGGATATACAACTTTTTCCACATTCCAAGTAGAATTGGTAACACTTGTTAATAATCGCAAGCGAAAAATGATGCTTATATATTTATTATTAACAGTGATATGTGGGATACTGGCTGCATATTGTGGATCTTGGTTAGGAAAGTTATAAGACAAACAAAAAATATGATAGAATGGAATAGTAGTGTCGTTTTTGAATAGAATAATTTAAAGGATAAATAAATGAAAGTTGCAATTTTAACTGATACTTCAGCTTGTCTGACAGTTGATAAGATAAAAGAACTTAATATTCATCAAATTGAATTGTCTATTGAATTTGAAGGTAGTAGATATCCAGAAAAAACAGGGATGACGCCTTATTTAAGAGATAAAATGTTAGACAAAAGGACTGATACTCCGGTTTTAGAACCAATATCAACGGCTTATCTAGAAGAATATTTTGAAAGTCTAGAAAAAGAAGGTTATGATGAGTTCTTGTATATTTCTTTAGCTAACGGAATCAGTAGCTTACCTAAAGTTGTATCATCATATGCTAAAGCTTCGGATAGAAAGATAATTGTATTTGATTCTTACTCTAGTGGAGCCTTACAAGGACAAATGGTTGAGTTGGCTGGTGAAATGCTTTTATCCGGAAAAACAGTTAGTCAAGTTGTAGATCAACTTATTAATTTAAGAAATAATAATCGCACTTATATGCTTATTTCTGATATCTATCAACTAATGAAGACGGGATATGTATCGAACGGTGTAAATTCAATGTCGAATCTATTTTTGCGTCCATTAACAATGATGAAATTTAATGAGAACGGAAAATTAGCGATGGTAAATACACACTATCGAGAGAAGAAAGCCTATAGTGAGGTATTAGAGCTAATTATTTCTCAGTATCATAGTATGAATGATCAGATGCGGATTACCCTAATGGGCGATGAGAATAATAGTCAATTTGACGAATTATGTGAATTGTTACAAGAAAATTTTCCAACTGCTAAAATTGAAAAAGATGAGCTTCCAATATCTTTAGCTATTTATACAGGAAAGAAAAGTATTGGGATAAGTTTTGGTTTAGATTGGAAAACTGTTATATCTGAATAACTCTTAAGAAACATTAAAACTCCTAAGTTTTAGTGTTTTTTTGTTGAAATTAAATTGCAAAAGATATAGAATAGCTAAAATCAAGTAATGGATAAGTAAATTTATTAAGTATTTAATAAAAGTTATGAAAACGGTATAGAAATATTTGAACATTGCTTGTGAAAGTGTTATCATATTGATTGTAGATAGCATTACTAAATTTTTAGGAGGTGAAGCATATGAAGTGGTATTTAGTTGAAACTGTTAAAGATGGTCACGTAACTAATACAATTGTAAAGGCTTCCTCTGTTCAAGAAGCTGAAGAAAAGTCAAATGAATAATTGGAGCCTAGAACGTTGCAAAAAATAAAATTAACCCATAAGAAAAAGCGGCTGCAAGAATTTAAATAGTTCTTGTGGTCGCTTTTGTTATTCAAAAAAGTTTGTTATACTGTATTTCGTGGCTTTTCCACACTGGTTCGTAAACATCCCAGTTAAAAAAACTAGAAAGCAGGTAATTTATATGGTTGATACACAATCACACGAAAAACTTATTGCGGTGATTAAAGGTGCTTTAGTGGCAGCTTTATATGCAGCAGTAACACTAGGTTTAGCTCCTTTAAGTTTTGGGGCAATTCAATTCAGACTATCAGAAGTATTTAATAACTTGGTAGTCTTCAATAAACGTTATATATGGGCATTGACAATTGGATGTGCAATTGCAAATCTTTGGTCTCCAATGGGAATCGTTGATGTCATTTTTGGTTCATTAGGAACATTAGTTATGACGGGTCTAAGTTATTTATTAAGTAAACATGTAAAATCAGTCCCATTAAAGCTCTTAATTACAGTTATAATTTGTACTGTTATGACATGGAGTGTAGCATTGGAATTATATTATGTAAGTAAGCTACCATTTTGGCCAACATATTTCACTGTAGCAATCGGTGAATTTGGTTCAATGTTAATTGGTGCAATTTTAATGTGGATTTTAAGTAAACGTATTGATTTAACTAGATAAGCGAGGGAAGATTATGACTTTTGAAGAAGTATTACCAGAATTAAAAAAAGGTAAAAAAGCTGTTCGTACTGAAGGTTGGGGTAGCTCTGAGGAATACATTTTCGTAGTTGATAATGATACTCTTAATGGAGAAAAAGTTAACCCATATTTGATGATTAGAACAAAAGAAGAGCCAGCTTTATCACAATTTATGCCAACTTCTTGCGATGTATTAGCTGATGATTGGAAGATTGTAGAATAATGAACCTTTATCCAGAATTTGAAGGAAAAGTAGTTGTTATGACAGGTGTCAGCTCTGGAATAGGACTAGAGCAAACTAAAGCATTTTTACAAGCAGGAGCAATAGTTTATGGAGCTGATATTAAAGAAAGTGTAGAAATTAAGGAAGTAGAGCAAAAATTTCCGACTTTAAGTTTTCAACAAGTGGATATAAGAAAGAAAAAAGATATTCACATGTGGACAGGAAAAATAAAAAAAGAATTATCAACTGTGGATATTTTATTAAATACAGCTGGTATTCTAGATAATTATGCACCAACTTTAGATACTAGTGAAGAACAATGGGACAATATTTTTAATACCAATTTAAAAAGTATGTTCTTGTTGACTAATGAAATTTTACCAATAATGTTGAAACAGAAACATGGAGTTATTGTAAATATGGCTTCTATTGCAGGATTGGTTGCTGGTGGTGGTGGAGCAGCTTATACAGCGGCAAAGCATGGAATTATTGGATACACTAAACAATTAGCTTATGATTACGCTGATAAGGGAATTCGAGTTAATTGTATAGCTCCAGGAGCAATTAATACACCGATGAATGCGGCTGATTTTGTTGGAGATGGGGCGATGGCTAAAGAAGTAGCCAGACTCACACCAGCTAAACGATGGGCAAAACCTAAAGAAGTAGCAGAAATGACACTTTACTTGGCAAGTCCAAGAGCTGATTATGTTCACGGAACTGTTTTTACAATTGACGGTGGATGGATAGTTAAATAGATTTGAAAAGATAGTAATTGATCATGCATCGATTGCTATCTTTTATTAATGATTAGAAAAATCCCTACTAATTTACAATTAAAGTAATTTAGTAGGGATTTTAGTTAATTATTTTTCAAATAAACGACCAAAACTAAATGTTTTAACAACATTTAAATCAGAATCAAGAATGTTTAGGTCAGCATCTTTACCAACTTCAATGGCACCTTTTTGAGTTAAGCCAAATTCACGAGCTTGGTTAACAGAAGACATTTTCACAGCATCTTCAATACCGCAACCAGTAAATTTCATAATATTCTTAAAGGCATCTTGGTATTGTAATACAGAGCCAGCCAAATTACCAGATTCTAGGCGAGCTTGCTTGTCTTTAACGATAACTTTTTGACCACCTAATTCTGAAACTCCTTCAGGCATACCTTTTGCACGCATGGAGTCAGTGACTAATTCAATCTTATCTGGTCCTTTTAGGTCATAAGCTAGTTTAATCATATCTGGGAAGACATGGAATCCATCAGCGATGATTTCGCAGTACATATTTCCTTCGAGAAGAGCATGACCAGTAACACCTGGTTCGCGATGCTTCAATTCACGTTGAGCATTGTATAAATGAGTAACGTGACTAGCAAGTGAGCCTTTCATTTGAGCACGTGTAGCATTACTATGACCTACAGATAATACGATGTTGTGTTCAATACAATATTTTTCAAATTCAGTAGTATTTTTATTTTCAGGAGCATAAGTAACTAATTTAATCATGCCACCAGATAGTTCATTCCAATGAGCGAAAGCATCGATATCAGGAGATTCGATATATTCTTCTGGTTGAGCTCCTTTGAAAATAGGTGAAACAAAAGGTCCTTCAAGATGAATACCTTGAATAACTGGATTTTTTGCAGCAGCTTCTTTAATACCAACCATCGCATGCGCAATATTTTCATGAGATTGAGTCATAGTTGTAGCGAAATATGTAGTAATACCTTCATGGACCATATCATTAACCATTTCATTAATTTGGTTAGCATCGCCATCCATGGAATCGAAGCTATAACCACCATGGCTATGAACGTCGATAAAGCCAGGAACTACAACTTGTCCTTCCAAATCAATAATTTTATCATCAGATACTTGGGCTTTATATTCAGACATTGGTCCAACATTGATAATTTGTTTATCAAATCGTAAATATCCATCTACAATTTTTGCGGAACCAGTATAAATAAGTCCATGTTTTAAAACTGTACTCATATATTTGACCACCTTTATTTTAAATAATAGCGATAAACTCGCACTTCTATTAACTTAAGTAACAACTTAATAATAAATGGTATAGACCATAAATGCAAGAGTTTACAAATAGAAATATTAGTTGTATAATTGGTATAGACCAAAACGAAAGAAGGAGTATTTATTATGAAAATAATCAAAGTTAAAGATCAAGTAGAAGGCGGAAAAGAAGCATTAAAAGTATTTAAAGAAGCTTTAGATAATGGGGTCAAAGTATTCGGCTTAGCTACAGGTAGTACTCCAGAAACAACATACGATGAATTAGTAAAAAGTGATATTGATTTTTCCAATAGTATTTCTGTAAATTTAGATGAATATGTGGGATTAAAGCCAGAAGATGAACAAAGTTACGCTTATTTTATGAAGGAACATTTATTCAATGCTAAGCCATTTGCAAAATCATTTTTACCAAATGGAATGGCTGAAGATGCTGATCAAGAATGTGAGCGCTATGATAAGTTGTTAGAAGAATATCATGTTGGATTACAACTTTTAGGAATTGGACGTAATGGTCATATTGGTTTTAATGAACCAGGGTCATCATTTGATGGTAAGACTCATAAAGTGGCATTGACACAATCAACTATTAATGCAAATTCACGTTTCTTTGACAATGAAGAAGATGTTCCAAAATACGCATATTCAATGGGAATTGGAACAATAATGAAATCTGACACAATTTTATTAGAAGCATTTGGCAAGAATAAAGCTGAAGCAGTTAAGGCGATGATTGAAGGACCAGTAACACCTGAAGTTCCAGCAAGTGTACTACAAAATCACCCTGATGTTGTAGTAATTATTGATGAAGAAGCAGCTTCATTGTTGAAATAACAATTAGAGAGTACATGGAATTTCCATGTACTTTTTTCTTGCCTTGAAGTAAGCTCTAAGCTTTATAATAGGCTTTGAGGTGGTATAGTGTTACGAAAAAATAAATCTGTATGGTTAGTCTTACTAGTTGTTTTATTAATAGTATTTTGTGGAGTAAGACTTTATCGAGTACAAGCTGCTCAGAAAAATTATATTAATTCAGATGTTCCTACTTTATTCTTTCATGGTTGGGGGAGTAGTTATCGTGCGGAACGACAAATGGCAAATTATGCTAAAAATAAAGGTGTAACTAATACAATCATCAGAGCTGATGTTTCGGCTAAGGGTGAAGTTGAATTAATAGGAAATATGAAAAAGAATGCAAGAAATCCAATTGTCGAAGTGAATTATCAAGATAACAAGAACGCAAATTATAACGAAGATGCTAAATGGATGAAAAATGTAGTGGTAGCCTTACAAAAGAAATATGGCATAAAAAAGTTTAATGTAGTAGGACATTCAATGGGAAATATGTCAATTATGTTTTACTTGCTGAATTACGGTGGAGATAAGAGGTTACCTCAAATTCAAAAGCAAGTAGATATTGCTGGTCATTTTAATGGTATTTTAGGAATGGATGACAAATTAGGTGAAAGTAAATTGGATAAAAATGGTAAGCCAAATATCTTTAGACAGAGTTATAAGAAATTATTGGCAATTAGAGATAATTATCCTAAGAATCAAATTGATGTCCTAAACATCTATGGCGACGTAGGTGATAAGTCAGATGGAAGGGTAAGCAATAATTCATCAAAATCTTTAAAATACTTATTAAATAGTCGTGAGAAGTCATATCAAGAATTAAAAATAAGTGGAAAATATGGACAACATAGCAAATTGCATGAAAGCAAAGAGGTTGATAAAGCATTAGTAAGTTTCTTATGGGCTAAATAGGATTTGCATAAATTAGGAAATTGGTCCTGTGTCTAGAATTGACAATTGTATAAAAAATAAAATCTCAAACTGGTATCTAAAATATCAGCTTGAGATTTTTTTAGGTTATTTATAAGTTGAGATTTCAATCAGATTTTGATCATAATCACGTAGATAAATCGATGTCATTTCGCCTTCAGATCCCATTTTTGTCACAGGACCAGCAACAATATTTACAAAATAACTCTTAAGATGATTTTCAATGTCAGACATTTTATCTCCAGAGACGATACAAATATCAGCTGCACCAATTGTTTGATTATTAGCATGCAAGTCACTATTTTTATCAGCTTTGCGTAGACGAATAAGTTGATGACCACAACGAAGTGTAATTACATCTTCAGTGGTTTGATCCTTAATGACTGGCATATCAAATACTTCATGATAGAAGCGTTCAGCCTGAGCTAAATCTGATACTGTTAATACGATGTGATCTAAACGTTTGATTTTCACAATAAAGATTCCTTTCTTATTTGCATAGTAGAAATTTTTTTATTAGTCAGATATATACCTAAGCTTGCTACGATAAATTCAGTAAATGGAACACTTGCCCAGACACCAGCTATGCCACCAAAGTAAGCAAAAATAATAATTGATGGTAATAGGATGACGTATCCACGTAAAATCGACAAGAAAAAGGCACCTCTAGCATCGTTGATAGCTGCTAAAAATAGCATTAAAACAAGGTTTAGACAACTAAAAAAGATACTAATAAAGTAAATAGGAATACCCTTAACTGCATAAGCAACAAGTTGAGCTTCGTGTTCAGCGTTGAAAATATCGACAATAGGAGCTTTAAAAATAAGAAGTAAGAAATAACTGATTATAGCTATTGAAAAAGTAACAAGCAATCCAATTTTTAAAGCAATTTTTACGTTTTGGTATAAGTGTTTACCATACTCGCGACTGGCAATAGGTTGTACCCCTAAGGCAACACCGTTGAAGATTGCTAAGAAAACAATCCCAATATTAGCAATAACTCCATAAGCAGCAATCGCATAATTCCCACCTAACTTTAGAAGTACTAAGTTGAAAACAAAAATGCTAACTCCAGTACTCATTTCATTCAAGAAAGATGGAATACCTAATCGAGCAGCTTTTAGGACCGTTTTGAGATGGACTTTGGTTTTAAAAAGTTTTAATTGTCGTTGTGCAAAATGGCGATGACTACTTAAAACCGTCAGACTAGTTAAAGGAGAAAAAATAGTTGCTAAAGCAGCACCTTCCATTTTTAAATTTAACCCAAAAATTAAAAGCCAATCCATGAATATTACGAAAGCTGTTTGTGTTAAAGCAGCCCGCATTGTTAGTGAGGGGTTGCCATCATTTCTAACAAAGTTAATAGTAACATAATTTGCCATAAATAATGGAGCACCACAGGAAACAATACGAAAATAAGTGGTTGCCATATTGATGGTTTGTTGATTAGCACCCATTAAAGTCAAAATTTGATGAGGAAAAAGATTTCCAATTATTGCAAAGAGAATTCCTAGTCCTACACAAAAAATGATGAGTTCACTGTAAAGTCCTTCAATTCTTTCAGGGTGACGAACTTTATTTAAAGAAAAAATAGCGGCACCACCAACACCTAAAAGTAACCCTAAAGAGTTAAAAAGATTGAAAATTGGCAATACAATATTTAAAGTTGCAAGACCAATTGAACCAGCTGCAAGAGCTATAAATAAAGTATCAACCAAAACGTATAATGATATTCCTAAAGATGCGAAGATATTTTTCACGATATAACCGGAAACTTCACGTCTTACTGAATAAACAGTATTTTGCATAATTACCCTCCGTATAAGCGAACCTATGCAGAAAATCTGCCGCCTGTCAGTTCACTTGTAGTTTAGATATTGTGGCAAAACCCGGCGATTTTGCATCCTTATTTCAAAAAAGTATTATAGCACATTATTAGAATAATGAAGGTAATTATCTACTTGAAAATAATTTATATCATATGTCAAACGTTTAGCACATTTTTCTTTACCTTTTAAATGATATGTTATAAAATAATAGTTGTTATAGAGGAAAACGTTTACCAATTAATAGAGGTGAGATAAATTGACTAAATTATACGGAGCAATTGAAGCCGGTGGAACAAAGTTTGTTTGTGCAGTGGCTGATGAAAATTTAAATATAGTAGAAAGGGTTTCAATTCCTACAACAGTACCAGAAGAAACAATGAGCGATGTTTTCAAGTTCTTTGAAAAGCATGAAGTTCAAGCCATTGGAATTGCTTCTTTTGGACCAATTGATGTTAATCGCAAATCTAGTACATATGGTTATATAACTAATACACCTAAGCCAGGCTGGAAGAACTATGATTTCTTAGGTAAAATGAAGAAGAGATTTGACGTACCTTATGCATGGACAACGGATGTTAACGGAGCCGCTTACGGTGAATTGAAAAAAGGTGCAGCTTTAGGTAAAGATAGTTGTGTTTACTTAACTGTTGGAACAGGTATCGGTGGCGGTGTTGTTATTAATGGTAAAGTTATCGAAGGATATGGACATCCAGAAATTGGTCATATCATTATGCGTCGTCATCCTGATGACAAATATGAAGGAAAGTGTCCATTCCATCATGACTGTTTAGAAGGTTTAGCTGCTGGTCCTGCAATTGAAGCAAGACAAGGTGGCGTTAAAGCTTATGATATTCCTAAAGATGATAAGGCTTGGAAAATTGTAGCATATTACTTAGCACAAGCATGTGTAGATTTAACTTTAACTTTATCACCAGAAAAAATTATTTTTGGCGGTGGGGTTTCTAAGCAAGAACAATTATTCCCAATGATAAGAGAATCATTTAAAAAGCAAATGAATGATTATGTTCCAACACCCGATTTAGATGACTATATCGTTCATGTAGAATTAGGCGATGATGCTGGAATTACAGGTTGTTTCTTACTAGCAATGGAAGCAGAATAATTATTTTTTAAATGGTGTGTCTATTATAGGCATGCCATTTTTTATTGGAATTTTTTAAGAAATGCTTGCGTTAAGTCTTTGTTATGTGTATAGTTAGTTATGTAAGTAATTAACCAATGAAGATGATTAGTGATATATAGTGAAGAATACAATTGATCTAGGGAAATAATTTGGAGGATAGAAGATGAAGAAAAAAAGAAGTTTACGAAATAAATTTACAGGGAAAAAACGCTGGGTAATAGTTGGTGGAGTTGTAGTATTATTGGTAGTCGGAGTAGCTGTACATTCTGCAATCTCAGATAAGAATTCAAGTGAAGATTCCAAATATCGCGTTGCTAAAGTGTCACAACAAACTAGCTTTACGTTAACAGGAAGTGTTGAGCCAGTTCAAAGGGAAATTTTAGATACTCCTAGTGGTGATATTCAAAGTATTAATGTTAAGAATGGTGAGCATGTTGAGCAAGGACAAGCTATCCTAACTACACACAATGCAGATAAGCAAGATTCGGTTGTGGAAGTTCAAGGTGAAATTGATAAATCGCAAAGAGCGATGAATTCTCAGCAACAAAGTATTAATAATATTAAGAAACAAATGAGCAGTGTGGGATCAGGTAATGATGGATATAGTGAGTTACAAGGACAATTAACGGAAGCACAAAATGCTTATGCCGATGCTCAAGCAAGTGTGAATGCTGCAAGAAATAAGTTAAATACTTTATCTAGTAAGGTTAACCAAACTTTAACAGCTCCATATGCTGGATATGTCGAAATAGATACATCCAAACAAAATCAACCAGTTGTTACTTTATATTCTGATGATAGACAAGTTTCAGCTCAAATTTCAGAATATGACTATAACAAGGTTAAATTAGGTGGAAATATTCAGGTTAAGGCAGTAGCTACTAATAAGGTTCAAGAAACACAAATATCATATTTGTCAGAAGTACCAACAAAAGATAGCAAGGGCAATAATACTAAATATGATTTAAATGCTAAAGTGGATGCCAAGAAATTCATGTTAGGTCAAACTGTTAAAATGTCAGTAGTACAAAAGGGAATAAAAATTCCTAAAGCTGCTGTAAAAGATGGAAAAGTATACGTTGTAAATAAAGCTGGAAAAGCCCAAGCAACTAAAGTGTCAGGCAAAGAAGTTAATAGCTATTTTATTGTAGATCAAGGCCTTGTAGATAGCGATAAGATAGTTACTAATCCAGATAAAGACCTAAAAAATAATGAGCAGGTAGAAAATAATGATTAGGCTAGAAAATATTAACAAATACTACCAACAAGGCGATTCTCAATTTCATGTGTTACATGATATTAATCTAAATATCGATGCAGGAGAATTGGTAGCAATTATTGGTGAATCTGGCTCAGGGAAATCTACTTTGATAAATATTATTGGTTTTTTAGATGATAAGTTTGAGGGGACTTATTATTATAATAATGAACCAATTCATGATTATGATAGAAAAGACTTTTCAAAACTTCGGAACGAAAATGTAGGGTTTGTTTTTCAAAATTTTAAGTTATTAAGAGACGTTAGTGTGGCAGAAAATGTGGCTTTGCCATTATTGTATGCTGGTAAGAAACGTGCGGAGATTAAGGAAAGAGTTAGCGAAGTTTTGAGTAAAGTAGGTCTGGCTGGTTATGAAAATAAATTGCCTAAAAATATGTCTGGTGGGCAGCAACAACGTGTTTCGATAGCACGAGCAATAGCTACGAATCCTAAATTCTTAATTGCTGACGAACCAACTGGGGCTTTGGATACACAAACTAGCCAAGAAATTATGAATTTATTTAAGGAACTTAATCGAGAAAGTCATACAACTATTATTTTAGTTACACACGATCCACACGTTGCTGAGCAATGTGAAAGGGTAGTAACAATTCTTGATGGTCACATGATAAAAGATGAAAGGAATGAGATATAATGAAGTTTATAGAGTTATTGAGAACAGCCTTTCAATCTTTGAAAACTAATCGGAAAAGAAGCTTTTTAACAATTATCGGGATAATGATCGGGATTGCTGCCGTTATTACAATTCTGGGCATGGGTGATGGTGTTAAAAAGACGATGTATGATAAGTTTGGTAATTCTAAACAAGGACAACAGACGACAGAAATTGGATATTCTTCAGTAGATATGGGATCGACAGTACATGGCTTTACTGAAGAAGATATTGCTAATATTAAGACGGAATTTGGTTCAGAATTTAAAGATGTGAAGATAGAACATGATTCATTAATCAATTCTAAGATGACTATTGGCGATGAGGAGAAGTCTGTAAGTATTAATTTAGAGAAGAAACCTGAAAAGTCGATCGACTTAATAGCTGGTAGAGAGATTACTAAACAAGATTTACAGATGAAAGAGCCAGTAGCGATGATAAAAGAATCCTTGGCAAAAAAAGAATTTGGAACTGCTCAAAATGCAGTTGGAACTTCAATTTCATCTAATGAGACAACTTATCGTATTATTGGTGTTTATGGTGGTGGAAGTAAGTATGATCAATATGGAACATTAAGTGCAAAAGGAACTGACGTTGTTGTTCCATATAAGTTATATTACGATGGACAAAATGCCAATGAAGGTGATGTAATTAAATTAACATTCCCTCAAGACGCTCCGGCAAGCAAGGTATCTAAAAAGATTGCTAAGTATCTTGAAAAAAATGGAAGTGCCATGAATAAAGGAACATATGCATATTATGATATGGAAAAAGAACTAAAGGCATTTTCTTCACAAATTAATATGATAACAGGATTTATCAGTTTAATTGCGGCAATTTCTCTGTTTATTGCTGGAATTGGCGTTATGAATATGATGTATATTTCAGTTTCAGAACGAACTCAAGAGATTGGTATCCGATTAGCGGTAGGGGCAACTCCAACTAACATTATGTTACAATTTTTAATTGAAGCGATGGTTCTGACTGTAACTGGTGGTCTAATTGGTTTTGTTTTAGGTGCAGGCTTATCACATCTACTGGCACCATTGCTAAGCCTAGGTGGAGGAATTAAAATCAAAGCACATATTACGCTAAATGCTTTCTTATTAGCATTTGGAGTTTCTAGTGCTGTTGGTTTGATTTTCGGTATATTACCAGCTAGACAGGCAGCAAATAAGAATTTAATTGATATATTGAGATAAGAAATAAAGTAGAATTATTTGGTTATGATACAAGTTTCATAATTAGGTAAGGCTACTTTTTATTTTGCCATGTTTCACGAAAATTATTATAATTAGCTCGGATTAGAAATGAGGGAAATAATGAGTAAGTATAAATTTGAAAGAACAGTCAATGCTGAATTTGGTGGAATTTCATTACGAGCTTTATTGTCTGAAAAGTGGTTACTTCCACGTAAATTTATCCATTTTTTGAGAATTAGGGAAAACGTAAAAATTAATGATAACTATTATCCGATGAATACAATTGTTCAAGGAAATCAAAAGATTGAATTAATCTTTGAAGGTGATGAATTTAGGACAGCTACCTCAAATTATATTGTAGACAAAGGTAGGAAAATTCCAATTATTTTTGAAAATGAGGATTTATTAGTAGTAAATAAGCCTCAAGGAATCAAGAGCCATCCTAATCAACCATATGAAACAGGAACTTTGATGAATTATATTGCTGGATACTTAGATGTAAAAGATGAACATCCTTATATGGTACATCGTTTAGATATGTTGACCAGTGGGGCGATGATAGTGGCTAAGAATCCAGTTGTGGTACCAATATTGACTCGTTTGATTAGTATGCACACAATCAAGCGTGACTATTTAGCTGTAACAGAAGGAATTTTTGATCAAAAAGAAGGAGTTATTGATCTACCAATTGGTAAGGATGAAAATGATAAGCGTAAGCGAAAAGTAGACGGCATAGGCGCACTACCAGCTAGAACACATTATCAAGTAATTAAAGAATTTGGAAATAATTCAGTAGTTTATTTAAGATTGGAAACAGGAAGAACGCATCAATTACGCGTACATCTATCGGCAATGGGGCATCCTATTGTAGGAGACGTGTTATATAATCATGTAAGTGAAGAAAAGCATATGATGTTACATGGCTACAAACAGAAATTAACTTTGCCATTTTCAATGAGAGAACTAGAGATAAAGGCAGATATACCCAAATATTTTACAAATTATGAGGAAAAAGTAAAAGAGAGTAAAAACTAAATTTTTACAAAAATATTGATAATGTATAACTAGTTATAGTAGATTATATCTTAGAATAATTTTTAAGGACGTGAACTAAATGGAAATCGAAGTAGGAAATTTCATTACTGCGATTGAAAACGAGGATTATCACAAGGAGACAATCACAGCTAGAGCTTCAGATGTAGACAGCATGGGAGTAGCTGATGTTATGGTGCCGGTGATTGATAAATTTGAAAGTTCTATTAAAGATAATAAATTAACTCAAATTGAGTTAGTTATTGATTATGCAGATGGTCCAGTCTTCGTTAGATTAGAATCTGGAATAATTAATTTACCATATAGCAATATTGATAAGGTTGATAATTTCTTTAATAGATTAGAAGAAAAAGTACCAGTAGTAGTGAATTTAATAGTTGAATCACCTAAATTGAATGCATCAGGATTCAGGATAGACACCTTAGGAAGTGTCGATGAATTTCTCGCAAATCCAGAAAATTATGAAGTAAAGATTGCAGGGAATATTGCCGAAAAAATTTCAGTAATTGAAAGTGCAGAAATTTCTGAAGAAGATACAAATAATTAACCTAAGTATAAGGTAATTTTACGTAAAAAATGCTATGATAGAGCATATAAGAATTAAAAAATCAGTAGATGAAATTAAAAGGTGTTAATTAAGACATCAATATTTTGAGAAATGGGGAATGCATTTTGTCTAGTGGTCAGGCGGTTAGCAATTTAATCGTTGTAGTAATTGTATTTTTCTTTGCCGCTTTCTTTGTGGCAGCTGAATTTGCAATTGTTTCAGTACGTAAAAGTCAAATTGAGAGTATGTTAGAGGATGGAGAAGGTAACAAGAAAAAGCTTGAAATGGCTTTGAAGATGGTCGATAACATGAATGAATATCTATCTACAACTCAGGTAGGTGTTTCATTAACAGGAATCATCTTAGGCTGGCTTGGAGCAGATACCTTATCGCAAATTTTTGCTGACTTTTTTGGTTTTACACCGTTAAATCACACAACTATTATGGCAATTAGTGCAGTTTTAGGTGTTGTTTTACTTACATATTTGGAAGTTGTTTTAACTGAAATTGTACCTAAGAACATAAGTATTGATATGCCGATGAAAGTGATGATGTTTGTGGTTCGCCCACTACATTACTTCCATATTCTATTCTATCCATTTGTGTGGTTATTAAATGCTTCTGCTAACGGTATAGTTAAAGCGATGGGATTAAAACCAGCTGGAGAAGCCACAGATGTATTGTCAGAAAATGAAATCTTAAATTTATCAAAGAATGCAGTTACTGGTGGTTCGATAGACAAAGAAGACTATCTATATATGCGACGTGCATTTGAATTTAATGACAAAGTTGCTAAAGATGTTATGATTGATCGAACAAGTGTTGAAGTGGTAGATATTACCGCAACTGTAAAAGATGTTTTGAATAAATATCTGCAAGAAAAACACTCACGTTATCCGGTAGTAGCCAATAATGATAAAGATAAGATTTTGGGTTATGTCTATATTTATGATTTGATTCGTCAATCACGTGTAGATGATACGATCAAGATTTCTAAGTTATTGAGAACAATTATTTCTGTTCCTGAAACTACAGAATTACAAGGCTTGTTACGACAAATGACAAGAAAACGAGTTCCAATGGTTGTGGTGTTAGACGAATATGGTGGAACTAGTGGAATTGTAACTGATAGAGATATTTATGAAGAAGTTTTTGGAACAGTTTTAGATGAAGCTGATGATGTTTTACCAGATGATATTATTGATAATCACAATGGAACATATAAAGTTTCAGGTAAAACAACTTTATACGACTTTGAGCGTTATTTTGGATTCCAAGAAAAAGATTTCTTAGAATCAGAAAGTGTAACATTGGCAGGATATTTGCAAGATAACTATAAGATTCAGTTGGGAACTGAAGTTGAACTTGGTGGTTTGAAAGTTAAAGTTACTGAATTCAATCGAAATTATGTTGATTGGGTCGAAGTTTGCGAAAAGAAGAAGTAATATATTTTGAGTAATAAAAGCTAGGTCTATTATAATTAAGATAGACCTAGTTTTTTTGATTGTAGGTGAAATTAATTATGGAACATAGAATGTTAGAATTAGAAGAAGGTATAAATTTTAGAGAATTGGGCGGTTATTTAACCGAGGATGGTAGAAAAATTAAGTGGCACAAACTATTACGTTGTGGAAGTATGGCACAACTAACCAAGAATGATGTAGATTATCTAGATCAATATGGAGTTCGTTATATTATTGATTTGCGTTCACCCGAAGAATCCAATTATTCGCCAGATAAGTATCCAGATAAAGCACAATATTTCCAAGATACTGTATACCCATTTTCTTTTAGCTTGTTTAAAAATTTAGGAATCATCAATAATATGCGATTAGGAGCTAGTAATATGGATTTTGGAAGACAAACTTATCTTCAAATGTTGTTAGATCCTCATGCACAAGCTGCTTATCGAAAAATGTTCAATGTCTTATTGGAAAATGATAAAGAGAGAGAAAGTGTGGTTTTCCATTGCACAGCTGGAAAAGATAGAACAGGGGTAGCTGCATTTTTAATTTTGAGTGCATTAGGTGTGAGTGAAAAACAAATTGTGAAAGATTACTTATATACCAATCTATTTTTTGATAATTATTCTTCTGAAACAATAAATGATGCGTTAGAAAGTGAATCGCAAACAGAAATAGCACAGAGATTAAACAGTAAAACAGCAGTTATTGCTGAAACAATTGAAGTTTTACCTAAAGCATGTAGAGTAGTAAGTGGATCTGTTGCGAGATTTTTGGAAGAAAAATTAGGAATGACAAAAGCTAAAATTGAAAGGTTGCAAGAATTATATTTAGAATAAAAATGCAAAGGATGAGAAGTAGATAATGGATAACGAAACATTGAAGGAAGCGATGCTTAACGGCTTGTATGCTGCTGATTATTCCGGACATGAATTATTAACTCCTAAAATGTTAGTCAATGCTAATGATCAACATATTTGGACAAGTCTGAAACAAGAATTAAAAACATGTAAAAGTTTTATTTGGTCGGTAGCCTTTATAACTTTGGATATGTTAACTCCTTTGAAAGTTGTTTTGGCAGATTTATATAAAAAAGGGATAAGGGGCAAGATTGTTACAAGTACGTATCTTAATTTTAATCAACCCAAAGTATTTACTGAATTGCTAAAGTTAAAGAATGTAGACGTTTATCTTGCCGAAGAATCTGGCTTTCATGCAAAAGGATACATGTTTGAACATACAGATTATTATACGATGATTGTTGGCAGTGCTAATTTTACTAGAGCTGCGATGTTAAGTAATTATGAATGGGCGATAAAACTAACTTCAACGGAAAATGGTAGTCTATATCAGCAAACTCATTCAGAGTTAGAGCGAATTATAGAAAATTCCCAAGTACTGACACAAGCTTGGACAGATAATTATAAAGAAGTTTGGCAAAATTTACGAGTAACAAAAAAGTCTATTAATAACAAAGCCAAAAGTGAGATAGTTCCTAATAAGATGCAGATGGCTGCTTTAAAAGAGTTAGAAAAAATAATTGCTGAAAAGAAGAGTAAGGCCCTAGTTGTGTCTGCTACTGGGACTGGTAAGACTTATTTAGGAGCATTCGCGGTTAAGGAATACCAGCCTAAACGATTTTTATTTGTAGTTCATAGGGAACAAATTGCTAAAAAAGCGATGGAAAGTTTTAAGAAGGTAATCGGTGGAAGTGGCAGATTGTATGGAATGTTAAGTGGTGATAGGCAAGATACTCAAGCAAAGTATATTTTTTCTACTATTCAAACAGTGAGCCAAGACAAAATATTAGACCAATTACCAAGTAATTATTTCGATTATATTTTGATTGATGAGGCACATCGTTCAGCAGCGCCATCTTATCAAAAAATCATGCACCATTTTAAACCAGATTTTTGGCTGGGAATGACGGCGACACCTGAAAGAATGGATAATCAGGATGTATATGCTTTATTTGATTATAATTTAGCTTACGAAATTAGATTGCGTGATGCTTTAGAAAATAAAATGCTCAGTCCATTTCACTATATTGGGGTTCAAGATTATGAAGAAGATGGCATTATCGTAGATGAAACAACTAATCTACGCTATTTAACAGCTCCTAAGCGTGTAAAATATATTTTGAATCAATTAGACTATTATGGTTACTCTGGACTAAAAGTTCATGGCTTGGTTTTCTGTAGTCGTCAAGATGAGGCATTAGAATTGGCTCAGGCATTTACGGATGCAGGACATCAAGCTAAAGCTTTAACTAATCAAGATAGTAATGAACGTAGAAGAGCAGTAGTTAGAGAATTAGAAGAAGGGAAAATAGAATATATCATTACCGTTAATTTGTTTAACGAAGGTATCGATATTCCTTGTGTCAATCAAGTTGTGATGTTACGAAATACACAGTCAAGTATTGTATTTATTCAACAATTAGGACGTGGATTAAGAAAATATCCAGGAAAAGATTTCGTAACAGTATTAGATTTTATTGGTAATTATAAAAATAATTATTTGATTCCAATTGCTTTAACTCAAGACAATAGTCGCAGTATTGACGAAGCTAAAGCAGAGTTAAGAGTTCCACCAGTAATTGATGTTTCAACGATTAATTTTACGGAGATTGCTCAAGAAAAGATTCTGCAATCATTGGATAAAGTGAAGTTAGATTCAATGAAGGAATTGAGAACAGCTTATCAAGATTTGAAAAATAAACTTGGTAAAGTACCTTTGCTACAAGATTTTTATAGATTTGGGTCAGTTTCTCCAATTGTTTTTGCTAATAACGGAAATCTTGATAACTATGATATTTTCTTGCAAAAAATGGGAGAAGATTCTGAGTTGAATTTGTATCAAGAACAAGTTTTAACTTTTATAACCAAAGAATTATTGAATGGAATGAGACCTCACGAACTCATATTATTAGATCTATTGACTAAAAATAAAGTATGCAGTTTATCTGATTATGAGCAAGAATTACAAGAAAAACAAATTTATTTCAATATGGAATTAATGAATTCTGTTGAAAATATTTTGAACTTATCTTTCTTTGATGTGAAGGCTGGAAAGACAACCAAAGCTGAACAGTATGGTGGAATTCCTATCATAGAAAAGGTCAATTTGTTAGATTATCAACTTAATGATCAAATTAAAACAAGTTTGAATAATCCTAAATTCTACCAGTTATGGCAAGATGTTATTCAAACAGGATTATTATTGAGTGAGGAATATCAAAATAAAAAGCAGTTTACATTCTATCAAAAATACACTCGTAAAGATGTATGCCGCTTATTAAATTGGGAAAAAGACGTCAGTGCACCAATGTATGGGTATCGTGTAGGTGAAAAAGAATGTCCAATTTTTATAACCTATAAGAAAGATTCTGAAGATAAGCGAAATGCTAAATATCGTAATGATTTACAAAATGGTAAAAGTTTGAGATGGTATACTAGATCTCCTCGACATATAGATTCAGATGAGGTTCAACGGCTTTTAGCAAAAGATAAAATGGGAAATTATAAAATAAAACTACATCTTTTTGTAAAACGTAGCGATGCCGATGGAAAAGGGTTCTACTATTTGGGAGAAGGTAAGATTGTATCAGATAGTGTTCGTGAAGAAATCGTTGGGAAAAAGACAGCAGTAGGAATGAACATAGAGTTGCAACACCCATTAGAAACTAAAATGTATGATTTGTTATTTACTGAATAATATATTAATTATTCGTAAATAAGGTAGCTAAAAAACGAATTTTAACCTTAAAAATAAGAATAAGATTAAGAATTTAAAAATTAACTAAGAATACTTGCTTTTTCTTGAAATATTTTGTATTCTGTAAGACAACATATTAACAATTACGTAAAGGAGAGTTCTAACAATGTCCAAATGGGATACTAAATTTGTTAAAAAAGGATATACATTCGATGACGTACTATTAATTCCGGCTGAAAGCCATGTCTTACCTAATGAAGTTGATTTAAGTGTTCAACTTGCGAAAAACATCAAATTAAATATCCCTATCATTAGTGCGGGAATGGATACAGTTACAGAATCTGCAATGGCAATCGCAATGGCTCGTCAAGGTGGATTAGGTGTTATTCATAAGAATATGACAATTGAACGTCAAGCTGATGAAGTTCGTAAAGTAAAACGTTCTGAATCAGGTGTTATTATTGATCCATTCTTCTTGACTCCTGATAACAAAGTTTTTGAAGCAGAAGCACTTATGCACAAATATCGTATTAGTGGTGTTCCAATTGTTGAAAATGCTGAAAACCGTAAATTCTGTGGTATCATTACAAACCGTGATTTACGTTTTGTTACTGATAGCAAGGTTAAAATCGACGATGTAATGACTAAGGAAAACTTAATTACTGCTCCAGAAGGCACATCTTTAGAAAAAGCAGAAGAAATTTTACAACAATATAAGATTGAAAAATTACCAATGGTTAATGAAGAAGGTCAATTAACTGGATTAATTACAATCAAAGATATTGAAAAAGTAGTAGAATTTCCACATGCTGCTAAAGATAAACACGGACGTTTGTTAGTAGCTGCAGCTGTTGGGGTTACAAGTGATACTTTTGAACGTGCAGAAGCTCTTTTAAATGCAGGTGCAGACGCATTAGTTATTGATACAGCTCATGGACATTCAGCTGGTGTATTACGTAAGATTAAAGAAATTCGTGAACATTTTCCAGAAGCAACTTTGATTGCTGGTAATGTTGCAACTGCAGAAGCAACAAAGGCATTATATGATGCTGGTGTTGATGTAGTTAAAGTAGGTATTGGACCTGGTTCTATTTGTACAACACGTGTTGTAGCTGGTGTAGGTGTTCCTCAAATTACTGCAATTTATGATGCTGCAGGTGTTGCTCGTGAATATGGTAAGACAATCATCGCTGATGGTGGTATTAAGTACTCAGGTGACATTGTAAAGGCAATTGCTGCAGGTGGTAATGCTGTAATGCTAGGTTCAATGTTAGCTGGTACAGACGAAGCACCTGGTGAAACAGAAATTTATCAAGGCCGTCGCTTTAAGACATATCGTGGAATGGGTAGCTTGGGTGCTATGGATTCTACACATGGTTCTTCTGACCGTTACTTCCAAAGTGGTGTCAATGAAGCTAACAAGCTTGTTCCAGAAGGTATCGAAGGACGTGTTGCATACAAAGGTAGCGTAGCAGACATTGTATACCAAATGGACGGTGGACTTCGTGCAGGTATGGGTTACTGTGGTGCTCCTGATTTAGCAACACTTACAAATGAAGCTCAATTTGTACAAATTACAGGTGCTGGTTTAGTTGAATCACATCCACATGATGTACAAATTACTAAAGAAGCTCCTAACTATTCTAAATAAGAAGATTAAATAAAAAAGGAATTACGCGAATAATAACGTAATTCCTTTTTGATTATAGAAAAATTGCAATGAAAAGGTACTAGTAATTAGTTAATTATACTAATCGCTAGTACCTTTTTTGGTTATATTAAATTATTTATTTCCAGAAAGCTTACTGTGTTTAATACCGTAACTAAAGTAGATAGTTAAACCAATTAAGAACCAAATACCAGAAGCAACCCATGTTTCTAATGAAAGTTGAGATAGCATGATTAAACATAAAACAACAGAAACAATAGGAAGTACAGGATAAAATGGAACTTTGAATCCTTTGCTGTTATCAATATCTTTACGACGACGTAAAGGAATAACACCCAGAGAAACAACGGTAAAAGCAACTAAAGTTCCAATATTAACTAAGTTAGCTAATTGATCTAAAGAAACAAATCCACTAGTTAAAGCTATAACAATTGTTACAGCATATAGAGCAACTTTTGGTGTATGTGTCTTTTCATCTAATTTACTTAAAGAAGCAGGTAGTAGACCATCGCGACCAATTGAGTAAATTAGGCGAGAAGATGAGAATGTAGTTGAAAGGATCATAGTAAACATACCGATCAAAGCACCTAAGGCGATGATACCAGCAAACCAATCTTGGTGAGCTAGTTGCATAGCGTATGATACAGGATTTCCAACATCAAGTTTTGTATACTTGACCATTCCAGTTAAAACAGCTGCTACAGCAATATATAGAACAGTAGTGATTGATAAAGTTCCTAAGATACCAGCTGGCATTGAACGTTTTGGATTCTTAACTTCAGCAGCTGATGAAGCAATAACATCAAATCCTAAATAAGCAAAGAAAACTGTTGAGGCACCAGTGAAGACACCTTTGATTCCAAATGGCATATATGGATTCCAATTAGCAGGTTTCACAAAAAAGGCACCAACGATTACAAATAATAGAATAATTGCAATTTTTAGATAAACCATAATGTTGTTAAGACGAATAGATGCTTGCACACCCCTACTTAACAAGAAAGAAATAAACAATACAATTAAAATAGCAGTTAAATTAACGTAAGTACCTTGAGCTGGATTAAAAGGACCGCTAACTGCTTTAGGAATATGAATTCCAAAACCAGCAATAAAAGAGTTGAAGTATGAAGCCCATCCAGTTGCAACAGCAGCGACAGCTAACATATATTCAAGAATTAAAGCCCAGCCTAAAATCCAACCTATAAGCTCACCGAAAATAACATTACCGAATGAATAAGCACTTCCGGCAACTGGTAAAGCAGATGAGAATTCTGCATAACATAAAGCTGAAGTAGAACAAACAATTGCAGCCAGGATGAAAGAAATAGTAATCGCAGGACCACTATGTGTTGCGGCAACAGTTCCTGGAAGGATAAAGATACCTGTCCCAATAACAACACCAATCCCCATGGCAATCAAATCTTTAGTCCCGATAATACGTTCAAGGTGATTGTCGGAATCTAAGTAACGTTCGAGACTTTCTTTTCTTAGAATGCGATTTAAAATCCCCATTAAATCACTCCATTCATTATTAATATAGTGACAATAATAGCAATTATTAGAGTATAATGTCAATGTTAATAGAAAAATTAATTTTAGTAATCGATTTTAGCAATAAAAGCCGATAAAATGGGGATTAAAAAATTAGAAAAAATAATAAATTAGCATTTTAAAATAATTGATGTTAGTATAGATTAGAAAGTAAAGATTACTATTTAGAGAGATGGTGAATGACTTTGGTTAAGGAAGCAATCAGTATTTTAAAAGAGCATAATTTAAAAATAACCAAACAACGACAAGCTTTACTGGAATATTTGAGTAATTATCAGCATCGATATGTGGATATTACACAGGTGGATAAATATATGCATACTCTTTTTCCAGGAATGAGTCATAATACAATCTATCGTAATATAAAAGATTTTGATAATTTAGGGATCATTGAGACTCAAGAGAAACCATCAGGAGCTTGTGTAAAATATCAATGTGATTTTGGAAATTTGCATCATCATCATTTTATTTGTGAGAAGTGTGGGAAAGTTGAAGAAATTAATCTTTGTCCTCTAGATGATTTATTACAGACTCAACTTCCTGGATATCAAATTGATGGACATAGATTTGAAGTATATGGTGTATGCGACAAATGTCTTAAAGGCTCTTAGTAAATCTTTAAAGCTTCATCATAAAAAATTCATGTATTCTTTTGGACGTATGTAGTAATATAGTTAAGAAAGTGAAAGTATAGATAGGAGGAAGAAAAATGGCATATCGTACACCACCGTTTATTACACCATTTGCGATTTTATCGGCGGTATTAGCTTTAGGTGCAACTAACGTGGCAGTTAACACTGCAACTGGTACTTCTGAAGGAAAGCCTAAGGTAGAAAGTGTGTCTACGTCAACAGTTTCTTCAAGTTTTAGTTCAAATCCAGAACAAGATAATTCTAAGATGTCATCAAGTCAAAGTGATGATAAGAAACACGATAGTAGTTCGTATGATGATAGTGAAAATGATCAAAATCAAGATACTAGCTCTACTACTGATTATGACAATACAAATGGTAATAATAAATCTTATTCAAGTTCTACTAAAACTACTGATAATACAACTGGTGGAACAACGACAAATAACAATACTAATAGTAATGATACAACTACTGATAGTAATAATACGACAGGAAATACAACAACTAACAATAACACAACTGGCGGAACAACAACAAATAATAATCAGTAAAAAGAGGTGAGATGATTGTTTAGTATTTTAGGGTTGATAAATACCTGGATAGGATATATCAACATGAATGTTAAGATAAAAAATAGAGTCTACACTATAGTAGGTGGTGTAGGTAATTTCTATCTTTTATATGTAGCATGGCGTTTCTTTGCGAATGGCTTTATCGGAAGAGGACTTCTTTTTATTTTAGCATTTCTAGTGTTGTTATATTTTACCTATCTTAATGCAATATATTGGTTTACAGAAAAGAAAGCTAAGTGGGATATTTCTCCTAAAATCGAAAATGCTTTAGGAATTAAGTCTAAGGATCCTGAAGAAGAAGCTCGCAAAAAGGTTGCTAGAATGAGACAAGCAGGATTTGTGCAAACTAATGGTATTTTTGATGAAAATCAAGATTTCTTGCCGGCAGAAATAACAACTTCTGAAGCAGAGTTAGCTAATATTCAAATTGTTGCTGACAGTTTGAAGAAGATTAATTACCTTCATCTTGATTATGATGGAAAGAGTAAGAATACCATCTTTAAAGAAATAAAAAGCGATGGAAAAGTTAGATATGCTTTAGGTGAGACACCACAAGCATTACCATATTTTGAATTGAAAAATGTAGAAGGTAAATTAGTTATTTATGGTGGTATTAATCAAATTGAAAGTTACCAATTAGGAACTGTCAAAACAATTGGATTAATGCCAGCTAGTGAAGCAGCTAAGAAATATCATATTTATTTGGCAACTGTTGTATTAACAGGTGGTCCATTTATGATAGCAGGGCGCTCTACAGCGATGGAAGATAATGAACCATTCAGAATTGATGCAAAAATTGCATATACTAGTCGCGAAAAAAAGGCTGCACCTAAAGTTGCTTCTTCTTACTATGAAAAAACTTCAAGTGTTGAAGATGAACATTTAAGCAGGCGTAGAGACAGAAGAAGGTAAGATGTAATACCTTGTAAGTAGTAAAAGTTACTTACAAGGTATTTTTTTATAAAGGGGGTTACCAAAATAGATTGGAGTTTAATTTTAATCATCTTAATAGGTATAAGTATCTTTTTTAATGCTAGGAAAACGCGGAGTTTAATTTTTGTACAGTCCATTGCACTTTTGTTTGGGATGGTAATTATTAATTTAATTCTGTTTATTATTTTATTTAGTTTAGCAATTATTTTAGCTGACAGTTTTAATGCTTTAAGAATAGGATCGATTTTTACGTTATCAATGTGGGTGATTGTTCTTTCTGGCTTAATTCATTATTTAATTTTTAGGAAATTTCAAGAAAAGTTTAATTTGCCAACAACTGTATTGACGATGGTTGAGTATTATATTCAATGGATATTGATCTATATGACTATTTATCAAGTAATGTTTGACACATTACATAAAGTAGTAAAGGAAATTCCTGATATTTTGAATTTAGATTTAAGTTATTTGATAAACCCTACATACCTAATTATCGCAATTTTCCCAGCATTAATTGCAACTTGGATAACGATAGTTTTATATAAAGTTTATAAAAAAGATATTTAAGAAGACACCATATAGTTGTTAGATTTTCTAACAATTATATGGTGTTTTTATATTCATGTAACCTAATATAACATGTGTTTTAAATAAATACTTGCTTTTTGATTATATAAAGATTAAAATTAGAGTACGTTGTTATTATTTTTATATAATAATTGAGTGATATCAACGATTTTGATTATGTATAAAATGTAACGTGGAATGAAGGAGGAACAGAATATGTCGATGATTGAATTTAAAAATGTTGATAAATATTATGGAAATTTCCATGCTTTAAAGAATATTAACTTGAAGGTGGAAAAAGGCGAGGTTGTCGTACTTATTGGTCCCTCTGGTTCTGGTAAAAGTACACTTATTAGAACAATTAATGGTTTAGAAGACATTAGTAATGGTCAATTAATTGTTAATAACTATGATTTATCCGATAAGAAAACAGATATGAATAAAATTAGAAAAGATGTCGGAATGGTATTCCAACATTTTAACTTATACGAAAATAAAACTGTATTAGAAAATATTATGTTAGCTCCACGAATAGTTTTGCATAAAGATGAAGCTGAAAATAAGAAATATGCTCTAGAATTGCTAGAAATGGTAGGTCTTTCAAGTAAAGCAGAATCATATCCTAGAATGTTATCTGGTGGACAAAAACAACGTGTTGCAATTGCACGTTCATTAGCTATGCAACCTAAATGTATTTTGTTTGATGAACCAACTAGTGCTCTAGACCCTGAAATGATTGATGATGTGTTAGATGTTATGAAGACTGTTGCAGAACGTGGAATTACAATGGTTGTGGTAACACATGAAATGGGATTCGCACGAGAAGTTGGAAACAGAATTGTATTTCTAGCAGATGGGGAAATTTTAGAAGATGATGATACAGAAACATTCTTCAAAAATCCTAAAGAAGAAAGAGCCCGTCAATTCTTGAGTAAGATTATTACTCACAAATAGAAAGAGGGGTCAGCTATGAAAAATTTAAGAAAAGTAACACTGCTTTTTTCAGCGTTGCTAATGATCTTTTTCTTAGGAGCATGTGGAAAAAAAGATAAAGCAGCAAATATTGCTCAGAGAACTGAACAAACTAAGACGGTTACCTGGGGTGTAAAAGCAGATACTAGATTATTTGGTTTAATGAACATTAAGACAGGGCAAATTGAAGGTTTTGATGTAGATATGGCCAAGGCATTAACGAAAAAGATGTATGGTAAAGATGCTAAAGTAAAATTAGTACAGACAACAGCTAAAACTAAGATACCACTCTTAAAAAATCAAAATATTGATGCTGTAATTGCTGCGATGACAATCACTCCTGAAAGACGTAAGATAGTTGAATTCTCACAACCATATTTTGCAGCTGGTCAGTCATTGTTGGTGCCAGATAATAGCACAATTAAGAATGTTCACGACTTAAATAAAAAGGGCATGGTTGTTTTAGCTGTAAAAGGAACAACTGCTGTAGCAAATATTCATAAGTTTGCTCCTAAAGCTAAAGTTTTGGAATTTGATGATTATGGTCAAGCATTTACGGCTTTGAAATCTGGTCAAGGTCAAGCGATGAGTACAGATAATGGTATATTGGCAGGGATTGCTTCTGAAAATCCTGGTTATCAGGTTGTAGGTGGTAACTTTACTAATGAACCTTATGGAATTGCTGTAGATAAAGGCCAAACTCAAATGATGAAAAGAATTGATAAAGCTTTAGATGAATTAAAAGCTGATGGTACTTATGATAAGTTAATTCAAAAGTGGTTTGGAAATGTTAAGGGGTTTGATGCGAAAGGAGCTGGAGAAAGATGATACATATACTATCAGAAAATTGGCAAACTTTCCTAACGGGGTTTGAAAATACGATTTTATGTAGTGTGATTGCACTATTCTTCAGTTTGATAATTGGATCGATATTTGCAATTTTGCAAACAGTCCCTTCTAAATTAGTGAGGATAATAGCTAATATTTATATTGAAATTTTCAGAAATATTCCTTTATTAGTTATTACCATGGTGTTTTATGTAGTAGTACCACAATTTTTTATTAAATTAAGTGGATTTACTGCAGGAACAATCGGTTTAACATTATATACCTCAGCCTTTATTGCAGAAACTGTAAGAGCTGGGATTAAAGCTGTTGGAGTTGGACAAATGGAAGGTGCACGAGCAAATGGTTTAACTTACTGGCAAACAATGCGATACATTATTTTGCCACAAGCTTTTAAATTAGTAATACCTCCATTGGGAAATCAATTTATTAATTTGATTAAAAACTCATCAGTATTAGCGTTTGTTGCTGGCTTTGATTTGATGTATCAAGGTGATGTAATAGCTTCAGCTTCTTTTGAAACAATTAATACTTATTTAGTTGTAGGTGTGTTTTATTTGATTTTGACATTGCCTTTAAGTTATTACATGCGTTATTTAGAAAAGAAATTGGCATAAATTAAAAGGAGGCGACTTAGATGTCAACATTTGAACAAGCATATTCATGGATAAATCTACGCTTTCTTTTAGAAGGATTGTGGGTAACACTAGAAGTATCAGTGATTTCAATTGTTTTAAGCTTTATAATTGGTTTAATTCTAGGAGTAATCAGATATGTTAAGATTAAATATTTATCTGCAGCTGTAGGCTTTTTGATTGATATTATTAGAAATCTTCCTTTACTGTTGATTATTTTCTTTACTTATTTTGGTTTACCAGAGCTAGGTTTAAGAATGACACCAATGTTAGCGGCTGTTACTGCCTTGGTAGTTTTTGAATCTGCGATGTTAGCAGAAATTGTTCGTAGTGGTATTCAAGCTGTTCCGGTTGGACAAATGGAAGGTGCAAGGTCAAGTGGGCTGACCTATGTACAAGCAATGTGGCATATAATTATGCCTCAAGCATTACAAAAGATGATACCACCTTTAGTATCACAATTTATATCTTTAGTTAAAGATACATCTTTAGCAACTATTATTGTTTTACCAGAATTACTATATCATGCACAGATTATATATAGTCAAAATACGACTTACATGGTACCAATGTACTTAATGATTGCAGTCATGTATTTTATAGTATGTTATTGCTTGTCATTGGTAGCTAGAAGATTAGAAAAAAGATACGGTTAGAGATAAAAAAGTACGGCAGATTGAATTGCCGTACTTTTTTTGTGAAATTATTTTTTGACTTTCCAATAATATACTGGAACACCGATTAAAATAAATATAAATGAAACTAATACACCGTTAAGATCAGAGAATATTTCGCTAAGCATAACGAAGATAGCTCCTAAAATAGCAATAATTGGTGTAAGAGGATATAGAGGAACTTTAAAAGGTCTAACTAAATCCTTGCGTTGTTTACGAAGTTTAAATAAACCGAAAAATGCAATAAGATAAAAACAATAAATAGAAAAAATACAAATTTCGGATAATCTATCAGGGTTAAAGAATAATATCAAGATAGATGCAAAACTAAACATTGTAAGCACTGAAACAACAGGGGAAAACATTCTAGGATGTAACCAAGCTAATTGTTTTGAAAATGGAAGCTCGTTAGCGCGTGCCATCGCAAACATAATTCTTGGGAATGTCATAATCTTACCATTGATTGTACCAATGATAGAAATAATAATTCCAAGATTGAGAATTTTACCCCCGATTGAGCCGAACATTTTAATCGCAAAATAAGGAGCAGCATTTTCTCCAAGTTTAGTTATCTGATTAGCTGGCATAGCTTTGAAAATTCCTACAGTAAGCAAAACATACACGATTAACACAAAGGAAGTTCCTAAGATGATTGCTAATGGAAGAATTTTTTGAGGATTTTTAATTTCCCCACCAAGATTAGCAATTAAAATCCAACCATCATAAGCAAAAAGTGTAGCTAATACAGCGACGCCGAAGTTACCAATGGAAGCTTGACCGTTACTTACGACTTGTCCTAATGCGTGTTCATCTCCAAATAAAATTCCGCAGATAATGATTAAAAATATAGGAACCATTTTACAGAGTGTAGTAAATATTTGTAGTGCAGCTCCAAATCTATTGGATAACAAATTAAACAATGAAATTAATAAAATTGAAATAATTGCAATTGCGGGTGTCCAAGTTCTAGGAAAATGGAAAAATGCTCCAATTAAGATAGCGAGGTATGCACCTAGAGATGCGATTAAAGCAGGACCATAAACAATTATTTGAACCCAACCAGCTAAGAAACCCCAGAATTTACCATATATTTTTTCGATATAAACATATAATCCACCAGTATGAGGAAATAAAGATCCAATTTCAGCGATGGTTAAGCCGCTAGTTAGTGTAATGATACCGCCGATAACCCACGCAGCGATCGCCATGGTCGTAGTATGAGCATTAGCCAAAATGGAAGATTGTTTAAAAAATATTCCTGAACCAATAATTGTTCCGATAACTAATGATAATGCTGAATATAAACCTAGCGAACGCTGAAGTTGAACATGATTTTTATTTTCTGGCATATTTCTCCTTCTTTCTGAGTAAAAATGATATTTTTATAATTATTTAAAAAACTCATAGTATTAATGTTAACATAGTGATGCTAAAAGATAAATAATTATTAGAAAATAAAAGCTTTTAATTAAATATATACATAAAATACACATTATTAAAAGTAAACTTGTAATAATTAGAGATTTTGAGTATAATTATATTTAACAATTATAATTTTTATTTAATCATTTTTTCATATTTCGAAAGTAGGTGATATTGTGGATTTGAAAGTAAACCCTAAATTTAATAAAGGTGAGTTACTGAATTTGTATGCTGCGCTAGGAAGAAAAGACGAGCTAGAAAATTATGATTGCTTTAGAAAGAGTTTAAAGAAGTCTTATGTGATAGCTGCTTATGATCAGGGACGCTTGGCAGGGTTAGTTAACGCTATTAGCGATAATGCAACTACTGTTTATGTAAAAGACCTTTTAATATCACCTAATTTTGATAAATCAAAAGTGGGAAAATTCTTGATTGAACACTTAAAAAGTTATTATAAAGCAGTTCCTAAAATTATAATATCTACTAGTGACACAGATACTTCAGAATTAGTCCTGTTAAAGAGTGTAGGCTTTGAGGAACAAGATCAAAAAATTTTAGAATACTCCTAATAAATAAATCGGATAATGGATCAAGATAAATTTGATTCATCATCCGATTTTATTTTATTTAGTATAATTCATACCCCAATTGTCACGAACACGATTTAAAATATGAGCTACATCTTGTGAAAGTGATAGTTGACCGTCATCATGACCTTGTGATATATAACGTTGCATATCCATAACTTCGTAATTTAAAGCTTTAGCAGAATCGCCTGCAGTTATTGTTTCATTACTTTCAGTATGAGCATCTAGGGTGTATGTTACTTTAGCTTCTGTTGCGCGTGGATAATTATTTATTTCTACATATCCTTTTGTGCCAGATATAACACCACGTTTAGGCTGCTTAGCGCGCATTGAAAGAGCCATGACAGCTAATTGTTCTTGAGAATTCTTTAAAATGATACCAGATTGTTCATCTACTCCAGTTTCGAAAAACTTAACCGTTGTTAGAGTTACTTCAGGCTGTTCATTTAAGAACATACGAGCAAAGGCAGTAGCATATCCCCCAATATCAAGTAAAGCACCACCAGCTAATTCTTTTGCGAAGAAACGATTATTTGGATCATAGTCCTTAAGGCTACCAAAGTTTACTTGAACGAGCTTGATATCGCCTAATTTACCACTGGAGATTAGGTCTCTTACTTTTTCATAGATAGGCATATGATAAAGAGTAAATCCTTCAGTTAAAATCAAGTTTTTAGACTTAGCTAAGGCAACAACCTCATCTAATTGTTTAGCGCTAGTAGTAATAGCTTTCTCAGCAAAGACATGTTTTCCTGCATTTAATGCTTTCTTTATATAGTCATAATGAGATATATGTGGAGTAGCAATATAAATAATATCTACATCTGGATCTGTGATCATTTCATCAGGATTTATAAAAGTGTGTTTAACGTTCTTTTCTTTAGCAAATTTATATAGAGATTCTTCATTCGGATTAGATACAGCGTAAATTTCGCCATTAACTTCATTCAAAGCGTCAGCCATTTCATGTGCGATCCAACCAGTTCCGATAATACCCCAATTATATTTATGCATGTAAATCACCTTTCTTTATTTCAATAGGATTATTGTTTTTATCAAGTGTTAAAACAGAGTGGACAATGTTTTCAAAATATGAAGTTGATACAACTCCGTTAAGTGAACTTAGTTTGCTATTTATTTTCTTAATGTCTTGCCAGCTTTCACAGTAGCAATCAATAAGATAATTGCCTAGAGGTGTACGGGCGTAACTAGCAACAGCACTACCCAATCTTAATTTGGCCTTTAAACCTAATTGCTTAGATGCAGACAAAACAGAGTCAACAGAAGGAAAAACAACTTCTAAACAAAGTTGAACATTTGGATTAAGAGAAGCTTTTAATCTTTCTGGTGGAGATATAATAATGTATTTTTCTGCTTTATAGGCATACTCTTTTTCCAATGTATGGATACCACCGTTACTTTTTAAGACATTTAAATCAAAATCAATAGCATCACAACCATCAAAACCAAATTCGATAGTAGAGGCTTCGGTTATATCAATGAGATTTAAATTTAAATCACGACAAATTTGTCTAGTATATTCTGAAGGAGAACAAACTTCAATATTCAATTCAGGATGCTGACTCAATTTATGAGCGAGCTTTTTAACATTACTTCCTCCACCTAAGCTAATAGTAGTGTCAGGGTGGAGCAAATTAAATGCGAGATCGATAACATTATCCATAACGATTCCTCCAAATAAATTCATTTAAGAAATTAATTTTCAACAAAATAATAATATTGAAAATTAATTTTGTCAAGGATAGAATTAAATAGTAAGTTAAAATATAGTAAAGTAATTAACGAGGTGAGCAAATGAATAAAAATATTATCGATACTATATATGAAAAAATGCCTCACATGTCGCAAACTGATAAAAAAATATCAGAAGTTGTGTTGAGAAATCCTCAAAAAACAGTGGATTTCACAATTTCCGAATTATCCAAGTTAGCGCAGGTGAGCGATGCTTCTGTATCTCGTTTTTGTAAAAATTTGTCATTGTCTGGGTTTCATCAGTTGAAAGTGGAGTTAGCTAAGGCCTCACAGAATGAAGATAACTACTATAAAGAATTAGATAAAGATAATGTAGGTAATTCTATAAAAAGTATCTTGGATAATAAAATAGTAGAGATAAAGAATACAATAGAAGGAATTTCAAAAACAGAATTAAAAGAGATAATGAATATTTTGAAAAAATCTCGGATAGTGCAGTTTGCTGCTGAAGGAGATACTTATATTGTGGCTCAAGATGCAGAGTATAAATTTAATCAAATAGGTCGTTTAGCAATCTCTTCTAATATGTGGGAAAATGCCTTGGCACAGACTTTAAATATGAGCAGTCAGGATTGTATCGTGGCTATTTCTAATTCAGGGGAATCATCTAGACTGCTAAAGCAAATAGAAGAAGCTAAGAAGAAAGGAATAAAGGTTATAGCTATTACAAATCATTCTGAGTCGCCATTAGCATTGTTAGCAGACTACCATATAAAAACAACTTTCCGCCAAAGAGTATTGCAGTCTGAATATTATTTTTCGCGAGTTGCTGCTATGTCAGTAATAGAATTATTATTCCTATTGTTAATTGTTGAAGATAAACAAATGCTAGAATCTATAAAAAATCACGAAGAATTAATTGCTGTTACAAAAATATAAAAGAGGTTGGTAAAAGTCTAAAAATTAAAAAACGTCAGAAATCAAGTTTTCATAACGTGATTTCTGGCGTTTTTGATGTTGATATTTTCTATAGTTTAACTTGAAATGTTGTTTTCCCAACTTCTTTTTAGTCTATAATGAATTTTTTAAGTTGTTGTGCCATAATAGGCGTTGATTCAGCTGTTATTTTAGTACCCTCAGCAAGATAGTCAGTTTTTAAAATATTTGCTTGCTTGTTAATTATTTCTAAGTAGCGTCCCTCAGAAAATGGAATTAAGTAAGTATGAGTAACATAGTCCTGAAATAGATTTTCTTTGATTAAGTTGATTAACATTTCAATAGACTTTTTATCCTTAGCACTATAGTAAAATTGATTACCAACAGAACTTGGATAAGGTGTACTTGTTAAATCGGATTTGTTATAGGCATATATCATAGGGATATCTTTAACTCCGATTTCATCTAAAGTTTGTTTAGTTGTTTCAATCATATCTTTTGCGTGTTCATCACTACCATCAATAACTTGAATCAATAAGTCAGCTTGATTAGCTTCGGAAAGGGTAGTACGGAATGCTTTAACCAATTGGTGAGGTAAGTCGGAAACGAAACCAACAGTATCACTTAGGAAAAATTCCTTGTTATCGGGTAATTTAATTTTTCTAATAGAAGTGTCAAGAGTAGCGAAAAGCATGTCTTTTTCAAAAACTTCCTTATTAGTAGGTTGTTCCAGTAGTTTTAATAGTCCATTCATAGTAGTTGATTTTCCGGCATTTGTATAACCAACTAGAGAAACAGTTTTAATGCTAGAACGTTCTCTTGCACGACGTTGATTTTCATGCACGCTCTCTATTTCTTTGAGTTCTTTGGAAAGATTACTAATCCTTTTTTCAATAACACGTTTATTAAGTTCTAATTTTGTTTCCCCAGAACCACGGTTGGTATAACCGCCACCAGTATTACCAGCAGTTTGTTGGTCCATACGGTTGATACTAGAAGTTCTTAATCTAGGTAATTGATATTGTAATTTTGCAATTTGGACTTGGAGTTTAGCTTCTTTTGTTTGAGCTCGAGAAGCAAATATTTCTAGAATCAAGGCCGTTCTATCAATAACTTGAAGCCCAGTAATATCTTCGAGGTTACGCAATTGAGTAGGGGTTAGCTCTGCATTTACAATTAAAGTGTCAATATTATTAATTTCTCCCACATGACGAATTTCCTCAGCCTTTCCTTTACCAAAGTAAGTAGCAGCAATTGGATGCTCTAATTTTTGCTTCACAGAAACAACAACTTCCATATTATTAGCGTAGGCTAAAGATGAAAGTTCATCCATTTTATATTCGAAATTTTCATAGTCATTTTCTAAACCAGCAATAATAACAGGTAACACGTATAAGCCTCCTAAAAATTATTTCTACTATACTATAGTATAGTAGTTTTTAGAGTAAAGAAAGCCAGATGAAAATAAAAAATGAAAAAATTGAAAAAAAGTACTTGATTTGCCATCTATTTTATAATAATATAGAAAAGTACTTGTTCAAGGGGACGAGTATAGTTTAGTTGTTTATTTTTCAGCTTTGATGTGGAAGGTTGCGACACACCCGGCCGCTTTGCCACGAGTGGATCGGTAATTTCCACGGAGCTAGTCTTATTTTTAAAATAGACGAAGGAGGGAACAAGATGGCAAAACAAAAAATTCGTATTCGTTTAAAGGCATACGAACATCGCATTTTAGATCAATCCGCAGATAAGATTGTGGAAACAGCAAAGAGAACAGGTGCTACAATTTCTGGTCCTATTCCATTGCCAACAGAACGTACACTTTACACAGTGATTCGTTCACCACACAAATACAAGGATTCACGTGAACAATTCGAAATGCGTACTCACAAGCGTTTGATTGACATCGTTAATCCAACACCAAAGACAGTTGATTCATTGATGAAACTTGACTTACCTTCTGGTGTAGATATCGAAATCAAACTTTAATTATTAATTATATATAGAAAATAAAAATATTGGAGGTGTACTCATGACCACTAAAGGAATCTTAGGAAAAAAAGTAGGTATGACTCAAGTCTTTACTGAAAATGGTGAATTAGTTCCTGTAACAGTTGTTAAAGTTGATTCTAACGTTGTATTACAAGTTAAGACAATGGAAAACGACGGTTACGAAGCTATCCAATTAGGTTTTGATGACTTGCGCGAAGTTTTAACAAACAAACCTGCTAAAGGTCATGCAGCAAAAGCAAATACTACTCCTAAGCGCTTCGTTCGTGAAATTCGCGATGTTGAGCTTGGAGAATATAAAGTTGGAGACGAAGTTAAGGCAGATATTTTCGAAGCTGGAGACTTCGTGGATGTAACAGGTACGTCTAAAGGACATGGTTTCCAAGGATCTATCAAACGTAATGGTCAACATCGTGGACCTATGGCTCACGGTTCTCGTTACCATCGTCGTCCAGGTTCTATGGGTGTTATTATCAACCGTGTTATGAAGGGTAAATTACTCCCAGGACGTATGGGTGGCAACAGAGTTACGATCCAAAACTTGGAAATCGTTAAAGCTGATACAGAAAATGGCGTACTTTTGATCAAGGGTAATGTGCCAGGCGCAAACAAATCCTTAGTAACAATCAAAAGTACAGTAAAATAAATCGAGGAAGGGAGGAAATAACACATGCCAACAGTTGCATTATTCAAACAAGATGGTAACCAAAATGGTGAAGTTCAATTAAACGAAGCTATTTTTGGTATTGAACCAAACAATAATGTTGTTTTTGATGCAGTTATCATGCAACGTGCATCATTACGTCAAGGAACACATGCTGTAAAGAATAGAAGTGCAGTTCGTGGTGGTGGTAAGAAGCCATGGCGTCAAAAGGGTACAGGTCGTGCTCGTCAAGGTTCTATTCGTTCACCACAATGGGTTGGTGGTGGTACCGTATTTGGTCCAACACCTCGCTCATACAGCTACAAACTTCCACGCAAAGTTCGTCGCTTAGCTATTAAATCTGTTCTTTCTCAAAAAGTTGCAGATGAAAGCTTGGTAGTAGTTGATGCATTGAATTTTGATGCACCAAAGACAAAGGCATTTGCTGAAGTATTAAGTAACTTAAATGTAAATTCTAAAGTGTTAGTAGTTCTTGAAGATGACAATACAACTGCAGCATTAGCAGCTCGTAACTTGAAGAATGTTACAGTTATTCCTGCTAAGGGATTAAATGTATTAGACGTTATCAACAATGATAAGTTAGTCATCACTCAAGGAGCTCTTTCTCAAGTAGAGGAGGTTCTTGCATAATGGAATCACGCGATGTAATTTTACGTCCAGTTATCACAGAAGCTTCTATGGCTGAATTGGACAACAAACGTTATACATTTGACGTAGACACACGTGCAACAAAGGGTCAAATCAAAGATGCTGTTGAAGACATTTTTGAAGTTAAAGTTGCTAAAGTTAACGTTATGAATGTTAAAGGCAAAAAGAAGCGTATGGGTCGCTACGAAGGCTACACAAAGAAGCGTCGTAAGGCTATCGTTACTTTAACTGCTGAATCTAAAGAAATTAAATTATTTGAAGAATAATTCTTTGTAATAGGAGGGAAACACTGTGGGGATCAAAAAATTCAAACCAACCACTAACGGTCGTCGTAATATGACTGGTTCTGATTTTGCTGAAATCACAAAAACAAAGCCTGAAAAATCTTTGTTAGTTTCTAAGAGCAAAACAGCTGGTCGTAACGCTTATGGCCGTATCACAGTTCGTCACCGTGGTGGTGGACACAAACGTAAGTATCGTTTGATCGATTTCAAACGTGTTAAAGATAATGTACCTGCAACTGTTAAGGCAATCGAATATGATCCAAACCGTTCTGCTAACATTGCTTTGCTTGTTTATGCTGATGGTGTTAAATCATACATCCTTGCACCTAAGGGCTTGAAAGTAGGCCAAGTTGTAGAATCAGGTAAAGATGTTGATATCAAGGTAGGTAACACATTACCACTTGCAAACATTCCTGTTGGTACAGTTATTCACAATATCGAATTAAAACCAGGTAAAGGTGGACAATTAGTTCGTTCTGCTGGTACATCAGCTCAATTACTTGGTAAAGAAGGTAAGTATGCTATCATCCGTTTAACTTCTGGTGAAGTTCGCATGATTCTTGTAACTTGCCGTGCAACAATTGGTGCTGTTGGTAATGAACAACACGAATTAATCAAGGTTGGTAAAGCTGGTCGTGCTCGTTGGGCAGGCAAGCGTCCACAATCTCGTGGTTCTGTAATGAACCCTAACGATCACCCTCATGGTGGTGGTGAAGGTAAAGCTCCTGTTGGTCGTCCAAGTCCTATGTCACCATGGGGTAAGAAGACTACAGGTCTTAAGACTCGTTCTAAGAAAGCAAGATCCAATAAGTTTATCGTACGTAGCCGTAACAAGAAATAATTTAAAAGCGGCCTAATGATTATATAATCCGGAAGGAGGATTACACTTTGAGTCGTAGTTTGAAAAAAGGACCTTTTGTCGATGAACATTTGATGAAAAAGGTTGAAGCACAAGCTGATCAAGAAAAGAAGTCAGTTATTAAAACATGGTCACGTCGTTCAACAATCTTCCCAAGTTTTATTGGTTATACGATTGCAGTTTATGATGGTCGTAAGCATGTTCCAGTTTATATCCAAGAAGATATGGTTGGACATAAATTAGGTGAATTCGTGCCAACTCGTACATTCCATGGTCATGGAAATGACGACAAGAAAACTGGCGTTAGATAGTTAAGGGAGGATAAAAAATGGCTGAACAAGTTACATCAGCAAAAGCAACTGCCAAGACAGTTCGAATCCCTGCACGTAAAGCACGTCTAGTGATCGATCTTATCCGTGGTAAGAGTGTTGCTGAAGCATTTGGTATCTTGAAGTTTACTCCAAGATCAGGTGCTTACTTAATCGAAAAAGTATTAAAGTCTGCTGTTGCTAATGCAGAAAACAATTTTGACTTAGATGTTGAAGATTTGTATGTAAGCGAAGCTTTTGTAAATGAAGGACCAACTTTGAAACGCTTCCGTCCTCGTGCTAAAGGTTCCGCTTCTCCAATCAACAAACGTACAAGCCACATTACTGTTGTGGTATCAGTTAAATAAGGAGGGATAACGCGTGGGTCAAAAAGTAAATCCAACAGGTTTACGTGTCGGAATCATTCGTGATTGGGACGCAAAGTGGTACGCAGAAAAAGACTTTGCTTCTAACTTACACGAAGATTTACGCATCCGTAAGTATATCGAAAGTAAATTAGCCGACGCTTCTGTTTCTACCGTAGAAATTGAACGTGCAGCAAAACGCGTTAACATTTCAATCCATACTGCTAAACCAGGTATGGTTATTGGTAAAGGTGGATCTGAAGTTGAAAAGCTTCGTAAAGAATTAAATAACTTGACAGGTAAGAGAGTTCACATTAACATTGTTGAAATCAAGAAGCCTGATTTAGATGCAAAATTAGTTGGTGAAAGCATTGCAGAACAATTAGAAAACCGTGTTGCTTTTCGCCGTGCTATGAAGCAAGCTATTCAACGTACAATGCGTGCAGGTGCTAAGGGTATCAAAGTTCAAGTTGCAGGTCGTTTGAACGGTGCTGATATGTCCCGTGTAGAACGTTTCTCTGAAGGAACAGTTCCTTTGCACACATTGCGTGCAGATATCGATTATTCATGGGTTGAAGCTCACACTACATATGGTAAATTAGGTGTTAAGACATGGATTTACCGTGGTGAAGTTTTACCAGCAAAGAAAGAAAACAGTAAAGGAGGGAAATAATCTATGTTAGTACCAAAGCGTGTTAAGCATCGTCGTGAATTCCGTGGTAAGATGCGTGGCGAAGCTAAGGGTGGTAAAGAAGTTACTTTTGGTAAATATGGTTTGAAGGCATTAGATTCTCACTGGATCACTAACCGTCAAATCGAAGCTGCTCGTATTGCTATGACTCGTTACATGAAACGTGGTGGGAAAGTTTGGATTAAGATTTTCCCTCACAAGTCTTATACAGCTAAAGCTATTGGTGTTCGTATGGGTTCCGGGAAAGGTGCTCCAGAAGGTTGGGTAGCACCTGTAAAGCGTGGTAAAGTTTTATTTGAAATCGATGGAGTTTCTGAAGAAGTAGCTCGCGAAGCTTTACGTTTAGCTTCCCACAAGCTCCCAATTAAAACCAAGTTTGTACAACGTGAGGAAGTAGGTGGCGAATCAAATGAAGGCTAAAGAAATTAATGAATTAACCACTGCTGAAATGCTAGAAAAAGAAAAGCAATTCAAAGAAGAATTATTTAACTTACGCTTCCAATTAGCTACCGGTCAATTAGAAAATACTGCTCGCTTAAAAGAAGTACGTAAGAATATTGCACGTATCAAGACTGCATTACGTCAACAAGAATTAAATAAATAGAATACGAAAAAGGAGGCTAATCGCGCATGAGTGAAAGTCGTAACCAACGCAAAGTCTATCAAGGACGTGTCGTTTCTGACAAGATGGATAAAACTATCACAGTTGTTGTTGAAACTTACAAGAATCACAAAGTTTACGGCAAACGTGTTAAGTATTCCAAGAAATTTAAAGCACATGACGAAAACAACGAAGCAAAAGTTGGCGATATCGTCAAAATTATGGAAACTCGCCCATTGTCAGCTACAAAACGTTTCCGTTTATTAGAAATCGTTGAAAAAGCAGTTATTTTGTAATAAATAACATTTGCACTGATTCGTATTCTGATCTAATAACGAAAGGAGGACACATACTGTGATCCAACAAGAGAGTCGTTTAAAAGTCGCTGATAACTCCGGTGCTCGTGAAATTTTAGTTATTAAGATTTTGGGTGGTTCCCGTGTAAAGACTGCAAATATCGGTGACATCATTGTTGCTACTGTTAAACAAGCAACACCAGGTGGCGTTGTCAAAAAAGGTGATGTTGTAAAAGCTGTTGTTGTTCGTACTAAGTATGGTACACACCGTCCAGATGGCTCATACATCAAGTTTGACGAAAATGCTGCTGTAATTATTGGTGAAGATAAATCACCTAAGGGTACACGTATTTTTGGGCCTGTTGCTCGTGAATTACGTGACGGAAACTTCATGAAGATCGTTTCCTTAGCACCTGAAGTATTATAATCAATTATCGTCAGCAAGGAGGTGCGAAGTAATAATGTTCATTAAGAAAAATGATAAAGTTAAAGTGATCGCTGGTAAGGATAAAGGCAAGGAAGGTACAGTAGAAAAAGTATTTCCTGCTCAAGACCGTGTGATCGTTAAAGGCATCAATATCGTTAAGAAACACCAAAAACCAACTAACGCAAATCCAAATGGTGGGATTGTTGAAGTTGAAGCACCAATCCACGTTTCTAACGTTATGTTGATTGATCCTTCTAACAATGAAGCTACTCGTGTAGGCTTTAAAGTAGTTGACGGTAAGAAAGTCCGTGTTTCTAAAAAATCAGGTGAAATTCTATAGTAAGGAAAGGAGGATACTTTCTTCATGGTTAACCGTTTAAAAGAAAAATATGATAATGAGATCGTTCCATCTTTGATGGAAAAATTCAATTACACATCAATCATGCAAGCACCAAAGGTTGATAAGATTGTTATCAACATGGGTGTTGGTGATGCTGTAAGTAACGCAAAGCGTTTAGATGAAGCTGTTGATGAATTAACTTTGATTGCAGGTCAAAAGCCTGTTATTACAAAAGCTAAGAAATCTATCGCTGGTTTCCGTTTACGTGAAGGTATGGCTATTGGTGCTAAAGTTACATTACGTGGTCAACGTATGTACGAATTCTTAGATAAATTAGTATCCGTATCACTACCTCGTGTTCGTGACTTCCATGGTGTAAGCAAGCGTGCCTTTGATGGTCGTGGTAACTACACATTGGGTATTCGTGAACAATTAATCTTCCCTGAAATTGATTTTGATGATGTTAACAAAGTTCGCGGTATGGACATTGTTATCGTTACAACAGCTAATACAGACGAAGAATCAAGAGAATTATTAACACAACTTGGAATGCCATTCGCTAAATAAGGGGGTTTCACATTGGCTAAAAAGTCGCAAATTGCAAAGAATAAACGTCCTGCAAAGTTCTCAACACAAGAATATACACGTTGTGAACGTTGTGGCCGTCCACATTCTGTATACCGTAAATTTAAGTTATGCCGTGTTTGCCTGCGTGATCTTGCTCATAAGGGTCAAATCCCTGGCATGAAGAAAGCTAGCTGGTAATCCATAAAAGATAAGCAAAGGAGGCAAACGAACAATGGTCATGACTGATCCTATTGCAGATTTCTTAACACGTATTCGTAATGCTAACATGGCAAAACACGAATCATTAGAAGTTCCTGCATCAAAAATCAAACGTGACATTGCTGAAATCCTTAAGAATGAAGGATTTGTACGTGATGTTGAATATATCGATGATGACAAACAAGGCATCATTAGAGTATTTTTGAAGTATGGTAAGGGTAATGAAAGAGTTATTTCTGGTATCCGTCGTATTTCAAAACCAGGTTTACGTTCATATGTAAAAGCAGATGCTGTTCCTAAGGTTTTAAACGGTTTAGGAATTGCTATCTTATCCACTTCTGAAGGTGTTATCACTGATAAAGAAGCTCGTGCCAAGAAAATTGGTGGCGAAGTAATAGCTTACATTTGGTAATAAATAATAAAACGTAAGGAGGTGCCTAATCCGTGAGTCGTATTGGTTATAAAGTAGTTAACTTACCAGAAGGTGTTGAAGTAAAACAAGATGGTAATGTAGTAACAGTCAAGGGACCTAAAGGTGAATTGACACGTGAATTTTCTGACAAAATTACTATTAAAGTAGAAGGAAATGAAGTTTCTTTCGAACGTTCAGCAGAAGATAACAAAACAAAAGCTTTACATGGTACAACACGTTCAAACTTCCATAACATGGTAGTTGGTGTATCTGAAGGTTTCAAGAAGGAACTTGAACTTCGTGGTGTTGGTTATCGTGCACAAATGAAGGGTAAAACATTAGTATTGAATGTTGGTTACTCTCATCCTGTAGAATTTGAAGAAGAAGAAGGTATTACATTCGAAACACCTTCTGCAACTTCAATTATTGTATCAGGTATCAACAAGGAAGAAGTTGGCGATTGCGCAGCTCGTATTCGTGCAACTCGTGCACCTGAACCTTACAAGGGTAAAGGTATTCGCTATGTTGGCGAATATGTACGTCGTAAGGAAGGTAAGACAGGTAAATAATGCAGCATAATTTGCTGAATAAATAAATCTAAGAGGTGAAAATTGTGATTTCAAAACCAGACAAGAATAAGACACGTCAAAAACGTCATGCACGTGTCCGTGGTAAAATCTCTGGTACTGCTGAGTGCCCACGCTTAAATGTTTATCGTTCAAACAAAAACATCTACGCTCAAGTTATTGATGACGTAGCGGGTGTGACGCTAGTTAGTGCCTCTACTTTAGACAGTGAAGTAAGTGGCAACACAAAGACAGAACAAGCTAGTTCTGTAGGTGCTGTTGTTGCTAAACGTGCTGTAGAAAAAGGTATCAAAGAAGTTGTATTTGACCGTGGCGGATACCTATATCATGGTCGTGTACAAGCTTTGGCTGAAGCTGCACGCGAAAATGGTTTGGACTTTTAGGAAAAGGAGGAAATAACGTTTATGGCTTTTATTGATCCAGCTCAATTAGATTTAGAAGATCGCGTTGTTGCGATTAACCGTATCACTAAAGTTGTAAAAGGTGGACGTCGTCTACGTTTTGCTGCTTTGGTTGTTGTTGGTGACCACAACGGCCACGTAGGTTTTGGTACTGGTAAAGCTCAAGAAGTACCAGAAGCTATTCGTAAGGCTGTTGACGCTGCTCGTAAGAACTTAATCGAAGTTCCTACTGTTGGAACGACACTTCCTCACGAAGTTATTGGTCAATACAGTGGTAGTCGTATTATGTTGAAACCAGCTATTGCCGGTTCCGGAGTTGCAGCAGGTGGTGCTGTTCGTGCCGTTATGGAACTTGCAGGTATTGCTGATGTTACAAGTAAATCATTAGGTTCAAATACACCAGTTAATGTTGTACGTGCTACATTTGATGGTTTAGTAAATATGAAGGACGCTGAAAGTGTCGCAAAATTACGCGGCGTTTCCGTTCAACATTTAGCAGAATAAGGAGGACATATTCATGGATAAATTAAAAGTTACTTTAATTCGTTCTGTCATTGGACGTCCTCAAAACCAACGCGATATCGTAAAAGGCTTAGGTCTTGGTCGAGTAAATAGCTCTGTTGTTGTTCCTGACAATGCAGCTATGCGTGGTGCAATTAGAAAAATCAATCATTTAGTGGACGTTGAATTGGCTAAATAGTCTATTTTATAAATTAACAAGGAGGTGCCAACCTAATGAAATTACATGAATTGAAACCTGCTGAAGGTTCACGCCAAGTACGTAATCGTGTTGGTCGTGGTACTTCATCTGGTAATGGTAAGACTGCTGGTCGTGGTCAAAAAGGTCAAAAGGCTCGCGGTAAGGTACGTTTAGGTTTTGAAGGTGGACAAATGCCATTGTTCCGTCGTATGCCAAAACGTGGTTTCAAGAACATCAATCGTAAAGAATATGCTATTGTAAACTTGGAAACTTTAAATAAATTTGAAGATGGTGCAGAAGTAACACCTGCATTATTAGTAGAATCTGGTATCATTAAAGATGAAAAAGATGGTATCAAAGTACTTGGCAATGGTACATTGAACAAGCAATTGACTGTAAAGGCAAGCAAGTTCTCTGCATCTGCTAAGGAAGCAATCGAATCTAAAGGCGGTAAAGCTGAGGTGATTTAATAATGCTTAAGACAATGAAGAACGCCTTAGCTGTAAAAGAGATTCGAAAAAAAATCTTATTTACCTTAGGTGTCTTGATTGTATTTCGCTTAGGCACTTATATCACTGTCCCTGGGATCAACGCTAAAGCTCTGCAAAGCGTTGCATCTTCAGGGTTAATTAATATGTTGAATATTTTTAGTGGTGGTGGTTTAACTAACTTCTCACTATTTGCTATGGGTGTTTCTCCATATATTACTGCGCAAATTGTTGTTCAGTTATTACAAATGGATATTGTTCCTAGATTTGTTGAATGGAGTAAACAAGGTGAAGTAGGGCGTAGAAAGTTAAATCAAGTAACTAGATATTTAACTATTGTGCTTGCGTTTGTACAATCAATCGCAATCACTGCTGGTTTTAATGCTTTGAGTAGCTTAAACCTTGTAACTAACCCAAGTGTTAAAACATTTGTAGTTGTAGGAATTGTTTTAACTGGTGGAACTATGTTTACTACATGGTTGGGTGACATGATAACTGATAGAGGTTTGGGAAACGGAATCTCTATGATTATCATGGCTGGTATTTTATCTCGTGTTCCAGATGGAATTGTACAGATTTATAAAGATCAGTTCTCAGGTGTTACTGGTAGTGATTTATGGGAACCAATATTATATGTAGTTATTTTATTGATTGTTATTTTAATAATCGTTACGTTTGTTACGTATGTTGAACAAGCAAGCTATAAAATTCCTATTCAATATACTAGAAGATTGGCTGGAGCAACTGAAAATTCTTATTTACCATTGAAAGTTAATGTTGCTGGGGTTATTCCTGTTATTTTTGCTAGTTCATTTATTTCAGCACCTCAAACAATACTATTAGCTTTCACACAGAACCACTCTGAAGATACATGGTATAAGATTATGACAAGCATTTTTAATATGCAATCTACTCCAGGTATGATTCTTTACACAGTTTTAATTGTAGTATTTACTTTCTTCTATGCATTTGTTCAAGTTAACCCAGAAAAACTTTCTGAAAACTTGCAAAAACAAGGAAGTTACATACCTAGTGTATGGCCAGGAAAAGAAACTGAAAGATATGTATCAAGATTATTGATGCGTCTTAGTTCAGTAGGCTCATTGTATCTAGGCCTTATTTCATTAATTCCTTTAGTTGCATCCGCAGTTTGGGGATTGGATGAATCAATCGGACTAGGTGGTACTAGTTTATTGATTGTTGTTGGTGTTACAATTCAAACAATTAATCAATTAAATGGTATGATGATGAAACAAGAATACGTAGGCTTTATACGTGAATAAGAACTGAAAAGGTCAGAGAGATATTTTATATCTTTCTGACCTTTTGTATATTAAAAAAATAAGTTATAATTAACAAGTACAATTTAGGAGGTAATTATAATGGCAATGAATTTAATGTTGATGGGGTTACCAGGAGCTGGTAAAGGAACACAAGCTGAAAGAATCGTTGATGAATATAAGATTCCACATATTTCTACTGGTGATATTTTCCGCGCTGCTATGAAGAATGAAACTCCAATGGGATTAGAAGCTAAGAAATATATCAACAAAGGTGAATTAGTTCCAGATGAAGTAACAAACGGAATTGTAAAAGAACGTTTGACACAAGATGATACTAATGTAGGTTTTTTATTAGATGGATTCCCAAGAAATATGGCTCAAGCAGAAGCATTAACTGAAATGGGAAAAGAATTAGGAAAAGAATTAAACGGTGTTATCAATATTCATGTTGATCCTGAATCATTAATGGAAAGATTAACAGGTAGATATATTTGCCGTAATTGTGGTGCTACATATCATAAAGTATTTAATCCAACTAAAGTAGAAGGTACATGTGATCGTTGTGGTGAACACGAATTTTACCAACGTGATGATGACAAGCCAGAAACAGTTAAGAACCGTTTGGATGTAAATATCAAGATGAATACACCATTACTTGATTACTATAAAGAAAATGGTTTATTACATGAAGTTGATGGCAATCAAGATATTGACAAAGTATTTGCTGATATTAAGGCAATTTTAGATAACTTGAAATAAATTTTAAAAGGATGCAAATATTTTTGCATTCTTTTTTAATTATTTCTTGAATTAGTTAGGTATATGTGATATTATAATTCAGGTTTATCTTTTCAATAGGCTCAGTTTGCCTTTAAATAGGCAAATGAACTTGCGGAAAAAGGTGGGACTCCAAAGAAAGCTTCTCACATTTTTACGTGTAAAGTTTTAAAACCAATTAAGGAGGTACTTTTGCATGGCGAAAGATGATGTGATTGAAATTGAAGGCACGATTAAAGAAACGTTGCCTAATGCGATGTTCAAGGTTGAACTCGAAAACGGACATGAAATTCTAGCACATGTTTCCGGTAAAATTAGAATGCACTATATTCGTATCTTGCCTGGAGATAAAGTGACAGTTGAAATGTCCCCTTACGATTTAACTAAGGGACGCATTACCTATCGCTTTAAATAGATTGTACTTCGAGAATATATTAGGAGGTATAATTAATGAAAGTAAGACCATCAGTTAAACCAATGTGTGAACACTGTAAAGTAATTAAGCGTAAAGGTCGCGTTATGGTTATTTGCAGTAATCCAAAGCACAAACAACGTCAAGGATAATAATTAATTAGGAGGTGTAATTGTAATGGCTCGTATTGCAGGTGTCGATTTACCACGTAACAAGCGTGTCGTAATCGGATTAACTTACATTTATGGTATCGGTAATTCCACAGCTCAAAAGATCTTGAGCGAAGCAGGTGTTTCAGAAGATGTTCGTGTACGTGATTTAACAGCTGATCAAGAAGATAAGATTCGTGCAGTTGTAGATAAGTATAAAGTTGAAGGTGATCTTCGTCGTGAAGTTTCCTTAAACATCAAGCGTCTTTCTGAAATTGGCTCTTACCGTGGTCTACGTCATCGTCGTCATTTACCAGTTCGTGGTCAAAATACTAAGAACAACGCACGTACACGTAAAGGCCCAGCAGTTTCAATTGCAGGTAAAAAGAAATAATAATTAACAAAGGAGGTTAGCTATTTCATGGCAGTTAAGAAATCACGCAAGCGCCGTGTAAAGAAGAATATAGAGAGCGGTGTTGCACATATTCATTCAACATTCAATAATACACTTGTTATGATTACTGATGTTCATGGTAACGCAGTAGCATGGTCTTCAGCTGGTTCTCTTGGTTTCAAGGGTTCTCGTAAGTCTACACCATTTGCAGCACAAATGGCTTCTGAAGCAGCTGCTAAAGGTGCTATGGAACATGGTATGAAGACAGTTGAAGTAGCAGTTAAAGGACCAGGTTCTGGTCGTGAAGCAGCAATTCGTGCTCTTCAAACAACAGGTTTGGAAGTTACATCTATCAAGGATGTTACACCAGTTCCTCATAACGGATGCCGTCCTCCAAAACGCCGTCGTGTTTAATGTGGGTCAGTATTCATTTTTGAGAGAAACTCATAATGTTTTCGCCAGATTACACGTTACGTTTTGAAAGGGGTAAAGATAAGAATGATCGAATTTGAAAAACCAAAAATTCATAAAATTGAAGAAGATAATAACTACGGCAAGTTTGTTATAGAACCGCTTGAACGTGGTTATGGTACAACTTTAGGTAACTCTTTACGTCGTATCTTACTTTCTTCATTACCAGGTGCTGCTATTACAGACGTTCAAATTGATGGTGTTCTTCATGAATTTTCTACTATTCCAGGTGTTCTTGAAGATGTTACTTTAATCATTTTGAATTTGAAGAAAGTTGCTTTAAGTATGGAATCTGAAGACAGTCAAGCATTAGAAATTAATGTTACTGGTCCGATGGAAGTGACTGCTGGAGATATCCAGAGTAATAGTGATGTAGAAGTTCTTAATCCAGAACAATATATTTGTACAGTTGCTGATGGGGCTGAACTTCATGTTCGGATGAATGCTAATAAGGGTCGTGGTTATGTTTCAGCTAATGATAATAAGGCTCTTGCAGATGATATGCCAATTGGTGTATTACCTATCGACTCTATTTATACCCCGATCGAACGCGTTAACTACCAAGTAGAGAAAACACGTGTTGGTCAAAAAAATGATTATGACAAATTAACTCTTGATGTGTGGACAAATGGTTCTATCACTCCTAGTGAAGCTATTAGTCTTTCTGCTAAGATTTTAACAGAACACTTGGCATTGTTTGTTGATTTAACAGATGAAGCTAAGAATGCTGAAATCATGGTAGAAAAAGAAGAAACGCATAAAGAAAAAATGTTAGAAATGACGATTGAAGAGCTTGATTTGTCAGTTCGTTCATATAACTGTCTAAAACGTGCAGGTATCAATACAGTTCAAGAATTAACTAATAAATCTGAAGCTGACATGATGAAAGTACGTAACTTAGGACGTAAATCCTTAGACGAAGTTAAGGCTAAATTGGCAGATCTTGGCTTGTCTTTACGTCATGATGACTAGAATTTACTATAACTAAAGGGAGGGAATCTGTTCATGGCTTACCGTAAATTAGGACGCACAAGTGCACATCGTAAGGCAATGTTGCGTAACTTAACAACTGATTTAATTGTTAACGAAAAAATCGTTACAACAGAAACACGTGCTAAAGAAGTTCGTAAATTTGTTGAAAAGATGATTACTTTAGGTAAAAAAGGTGATTTAGCTTCTCGTCGTCGCGCTGCTGCATTTGTAATGAATGTTGTTGCTGATGTAAAAGAAGAAAACGACGATGTAGTTGTTCAATCAGCTTTACAAAAGTTATTTGATGATCTTGCACCTCGTTTTGCAGAACGTAATGGTGGTTACACTCGTATTCTTAAGATGAGTGAACGTCGTGGCGACGCTGCAAAGATGGTTGTGCTAGAATTAGTCGACTAAACTTTCGATAAGTAAATAAAAGAAATTGTCACTTTTATAACGATAATTGGGTGTTATGATGTTGGGAGATATAAATTAACCGAGTCTAGTCCAAAGTAGCAGATATTTGATATCTTGTGAATCTTCGTTATAAAAAGTGATTTTTTGTTTTCTATAAAATTGATATTTATCATAATCATTGGTATATTAGCATTTTAAAGACACTCATTACGAGTGTCTTTTTTGTTTGAATACGTCATGACTAAAGTAAGTTTTCTTAGTTTATATATGGTATATTATTACTATGTATATATAATATCTAGGAGTAATTGTTTATGAGTTTGACAGATGGAAATATAATTGAAATTGATAATTTATCTTTCAAATACGCTCGACAAAATAAATACATTCTGAAAAATTTAACTTTAAATATAAAGGACGGTCAATGGATAGCTTTAATTGGGCATAATGGTAGTGGAAAATCCACATTAGCTCGATTAATAGATGGACTGCTAAAGGCTGAATCTGGCAGTATAAAAGTTGATGGCTATGAAATGAATGAAAAAAATATTTGGGATATTAGAAAAAAAATAGGAATGGTATTCCAAAATCCCGATAATCAGTTTGTTGGTGCGGATGTTGAAAGTGATATAGCGTTTGGTTTAGAAAATCAAGGAGTACCTAGAGAAGAAATGGTATCGCGTGTAGCCGATGCTTTGAAAGTTGTCGGGATGGAAAAATTTGCTACACATGAACCGGCAAGATTATCTGGTGGACAAAAGCAAAGAGTAGCAATTGCTGGAGTATTAGCATTGAGACCTAAAATAATTATCCTCGATGAAGCTACAAGTATGCTTGATCCAGAAGGAAGAAAAGGTTTGATTACTCTTATCAAAAATTTAAAAGATGAGTATAAGTTCACTGTTATTTCTATTACACATGATATTGATGAAGCTACTTTAGCAGATAGAGTTATTGTTCTCGATGACGGTAAAATAATTGATGATGGTAAGCCAGAATCTATTTTTATAAAGAATGATGAATTATTAAATATTGGATTAGATATTCCTTTTGCTGAGAAAATTAGAAGAGAACTTACAAAAAAGGGTGTAGATATTCCAAATAAATATTTTACAGAAGAGGAAATGGTCGATTGGTTATGTCAATTCAAGCAAAAAAATTAAATTATACTTACCAAATTGGAACACCCTTAGAACATGTAGCATTGAAAGATGTATCTATAAATATTGAAGACGGTAGTTATACGGCAATAGTTGGACATACCGGTAGTGGCAAATCTACATTGTTACAGCATCTGAATGGCCTATTGAAACCTACTAGTGGAGAAATTTCAATCAATGGATATACAATTGATAATACTACTAAAAATAAAGAGTTGGGAAAATTAAGAAAAGAAGTAGGATTTGTTTTTCAATTTCCTGAAGCACAATTATTTGAAGAAACAGTTCTAAAAGATATAGCATTTGCTCCTAAAAACTTTGGAAAAAGTGAAGATGAAGCCGAAAAAATTGCAAGAGAAAAAGCAAAATTAGTAGCTCTTCCTGAAGAAGTATTGGAGAAATCACCTTTTGAATTATCTGGTGGTCAAATGAGAAGAGTAGCAATTGCAGGGATTTTGGCAATGGAACCAAAAGTTTTAGTATTAGATGAACCAACTGCGGGATTAGATCCTGAGGGACGCCATCAAATGATGGAAATGTTTAATAGATTACATAAAGATGAAAACTTAACAATCATCTTAGTAACACACCAAATGAATGATGTTGCTGAATATGCTGATCATGTAATAGTCTTGGAATCAGGTAAAGTAATTGCTGATTCTACTCCTAAAGAACTATTTAGTGATCCAGAGTGGTTAAAAAATCATCATTTAAATCTTCCACAAACTACAGATTTTGCCTATAAATTGTTTGATAAGTTAGCTCTTTCTAAACATAGTATTCCACTAAAAAGTGAAGAGTTAACTGATGAAATTTTGAAAATACTAGGGGGAAATTTGAATGAATAAATTACTTTTAGGAAGATATATCAATGGTAATTCTTTAATTCATAGAATGGATCCTCGAAGTAAATTAGCACTAAGTTTCTATTTTATAGGAATAATTTTTCTCGCTAATAATTGGCAAACATATTTATTGTTGATAGCTTTTACTTTTTTAGGAGTATTGTTATCAAAAATTAAATTGAGCTTTTTTATTAGAGGAATAATACCATTAGTTTGGTTAATATTATTTACAGTATTATTACAAGTCTTTTTTACAAATGGTGGTCATGTATTTTGGCATTGGGGGCCTTTTACATTATCTAAATATGGGCTAGTAAATGGTGTCTATGTATTTTTTAGATTTGTCTTGATAATAGTGATGTCTACCTTATTAACATTAACAACATCGCCATTAGAAATTTCAGATGCTATGGAGTCATTGTTAAAGCCATTGAAATATTTGAAAGTTCCAGTATATGAAATTTCTCTAATGCTTTCGATAGCATTAAGATTTGTACCTACTTTAATGGATGAAACAGCTAAAATAATGAATGCTCAGCGTTCAAGAGGTGTTAATTTTGGTGAAGGTTCATTAGTTGAGCAAGTAAAAGCTGTAATTCCTATACTAATCCCATTGTTTGTATCTTCTTTCAATCGAGCTGAAGATTTGGCTACTGCAATGGAAGCTCGAGGATACAAAGGTGGAGAGGGTAGAACTAAATTTAGAGTACATGTATGGAAATTGCGTGATACGATGACTATCATTGCTTTTGCAGTTTTAACAATAGCATTAATTATTCTAAAAAACTAATTGAAAGGAAGAAATATGACGCAAAGATTTAAAGTAACGTTAGCTTATGATGGTACTAATTTTGCTGGTTTTCAAGCTCAACCCAATCAAAGAACAGTTCAATTTGTTCTGGAAAAAGCTATTAACAAAATGAGTAAAAAGGATGAGTATATAACTGTTTATGGATCAGGGAGAACAGATTCTGGAGTACATGCTTTAGGGCAAGTTGTACATTTTGATTTTCCGCATCCTATTTCTGCTAAAGGTATGTTGAGAGGATTAAATAGTATGTTGCCGCTGGACTGTGAAGTAGTAGATTGCAAAATAGTACCAAATGATTTTCATTCAAGATATACAACTCATGGGAAAAGATACTTATATCGTGTTAGTAGAGGGGAATTTGTAAATCCTTTTAAGAGATTGTATACAGGACACTATAAGTATCCTTTGGATATAGAAAAAATAAAAGAAGCGATGCCAGATGTTGAAGGAACACATGATTATTCAAGTTTTGTTGCTTCTGGTAGTCAAGCCAAAAGTCATGTAAGAACAATTTATGAAGCTAAAGTTTACGAAGATAAGGTAAACGATGAAATAGTTTTTGAATTTTATGGAAATGGATTTTTGTATAATCAAGTTAGGATAATGGTGGCAACACTTCTGGAAATTGGTAATGGAAAAAGACCAGTACACGATTTTTTGAGATTGTATGAAGTTAAGGATAGAAGTCAAGCAAGACAGACAGCACCAGCTAGTGGCTTATACTTAAAGGAAGTATATTATGATGAAGAGGATGAAAAATTATAAGAAAACTCAATTATTATATATTGACTTATTGTTAAACAAGTAATAAACTAGTATTTGGTATTGTTTGCCCCACAGTAAGCCCCGTTAATCTTATTGTATGTCAAACATGTATACAACAAATGGAGGAAATAAACGTGCGTACAACATATATTGCAAAACCAGGCGAAGTAGAACGTAAATGGTATGTAGTTGATGCAACAGATGTTCCTTTGGGACGTTTATCATCAGCTGTAGCATCTATTTTACGTGGTAAGAATAAACCAACATTTACACCAAACGTAGATACAGGTGACTATGTAATTGTTATCAATGCTGAAAAGGTTGCTTTAACAGGTCGTAAGGCTTCTGATAAGGTTTACTACCACCACTCAAATCATCCAGGTGGTTTGAAAGCTCGTACAGCTGGTGACTACCGTGAAAAGGATCCTGAAAAGTTATTAGCATTATCTGTTAAAGGTATGCTTCCAAAGGGTACTCTTGGTCGTCAACAAGCTAAGAAGTTACATGTATACCGTGGTGCAGATCACAAGCATGAAGCACAACAACCAGAAGTATTGGATATTAACAAATTAATCTAGGAGGAATTAGAAAGTGGCTCAAGTACAATATCAAGGCACAGGCCGTCGTAAGAACTCCGTTGCTCGTGTTCGCTTAGTACCAGGTACAGGTAAGATCACAATGAACGGAAAACCTGCAGAAGAATACATTCCATTCGCAAACATTCGCGAAGATATGGTACAACCATTTGGCGTTACAGAAACAAAAGGTCAATACGACGTTTTTGTTAACGTAAATGGTGGTGGATTCTCTGGTCAAGCTGGTGCAACTCGTCATGGAATTGCACGTGCTTTACTTGAAGTAGATCCAGATTTCCGTGGAGTATTGAAGTCAGCTGGTTTATTAACACGTGACGCTCGTATGAAAGAACGTAAGAAACCAGGTCTTAAGAAAGCTCGTAAAGCTTCACAATTCTCAAAACGTTAATATATACCATATTATCGGAAAAGCACATCTCTTGTTGGGATGTGCTTTTTGTTATGCATTAATATGATAGTAAAATTGAATTAACTGTGGGATTGAAATTTTAAATTAGAACTTTATAGGGAGCAGATAATGTCGGAAAGAAATACTAAAATGAAGTATGATAAAGTTGATCAGCAATATGGTTTAATGCTTGGAAAGTCTAAGTTAGTTTTTATTAAAACTGGTGCTGCTAGTTCAATTTATGGGTATAAAAATAAGTATTTAGAATTAGCAAGTAAAATTCAGAATGAAAGAGGATATGCCGTGGTTGTTTCAGCTAATCCAGTTGGTTCTCCACTAAATTTACAAGAAGAGTTGGAAAAAGCTTCAACATACTTAATAGATGTTAAAGAAATTATATTAATTGGAATTTCGCGAGGTGGATTATTAGTATTGCAACAAGGATATTTAAATACTAAAGTTAGCCGAATTTTAGCAATTAATCCACCACTGGCAATTAATTGGCATAAAACTAAAAAGGGGATAATTAACTTTAGTGGAGCAAAAGTACAAGTGGTTTTTGGTCAATATGATCCTAGTGTTGATTATTCAGATCTTATTGAGAGATTGGAAGTACTAGAAACAGATTATAGTAGTCAAATTATTTCTAAGGCAGATCATAATTTTAAAGGGAAACTAGATACTTTTAAAAAATTAGTGATGCAATTTGTATTAGAAGATTAAAGTTGTTAGTAGTGATGATTAATAATTTAGATAAAAGATAGTAATATATATGTTGAGAATGAAAAAAGGACTACGCATTGAGCATAGTCCTTTTAAACAACTATTCATTTCTTCTTTGAAGTTTACGTCTGAAATAAGCACTTTCTTCAGCACTAGCAGAGAAGATAATATGATCACCTAATTGTAATTGCGTATAACCATGAGGTGCAATAGCATGTCCATTACGATAAATTCTACTGATTGTAATCTTATCAATGTGTGGTAAGTCTTTAACTTCAACTCCAACAAAAATTGAATCATTAACTACTACTTCATATAAACGGGATTCAGAACTTGTAAGAATTTGTAGCATAGACGGACTATCAATCATTGAACGCATCATACCTACATTGATATCGAAATAACTGAAGTATTCAATACCAGCCTTTTTAAGTTCATCTTCCATATCATTAAGTGGATTACGATTTTCAAAACGAACAATGACACGATTTACACCATACTTTTTAGCTGCAAGAGATAATTTATAATTAACATTATAATCAGAATATCCTAAAACGAGAATATCAGTATCAAAAATATGATTAGCAATTAACTCATCAGGATCTAAAGAATCTAAGAAGTGTACATTAGCTTGAGAATTGTAGGTTGTAAAGTTCTTAGAATTATCTGTATACATTTGAACATCATACATTCCTTTAGAAAGCTGTTGAGCAGCAGATACTGTAACTAAATTTACACCAATAATATGCAATGAAGTTTGCTTTTGATCTTCTGGCTCAGGTTTATATTGTTTATTAAAGAAAACAGGTCCTACGATACAAGTAAGAATTCCAGCAAGTAAAAAAGCACCAGATTGTTGTGGAGTTATAGCATGTAAGTGTTCAGCAATCTTTAAGGTTGTTACTACTAATGTGATAGTAGTACTTGTTGCAACAGCACCAACAAAGGAGTTCTTTTTACTAAAACGTCTTTGGAAACCAAAATATCCTGGAAGTTTTGCGAGGATAAAGGCTACAAAGAATAAAGGAATTAATAATAATGTTTTAGGCGAACGCATCAATGATGGAATATCTAAATTTACCCCTGTTAAAATAAAGAAGAAAGGAGTAAAGAAACCATATCCAATTGCATCAAGGCGATGTTCTGTTTCTTCCGCAGGTTCTAATAATTTCAAAACAATTCCGGCAACGAAAGCACCAAGAATATTTTCAGCTCCAACTGTCTCAGCTACTAAAACTAAAGCAATGATAACAAAGAAAGCAAGACGCATATCAATTTGTGTAGTTGCTTTATTGATTTTATCAAAGAATGAGAAGAAGTGTCTGAAACGATTGAATAAGAACGCTGCAGCTATGAATAGCAATGTAATCAACCACAAACTTGCACCTTTTCCTGCATAGAGAGAGGAGTAAGCAGTTAAAGCAATCATAGGAATAACTTCACCTAATACAGAGAATAAAAGAATAGTTTGACCGAATGGACGGCTTAGTAACTCATTTTCTTTCAATAATGAAGTCATAATTCCTAAAGAAACAGTACTAAATAAAATAGTAGCTAAACCAACATCTGAGAATAAGCCTGTAACTTTAAATAGCAAAGCTAAAATTAGCGATGCGACTAAAGAAAAAGCATACGCATAAGTTGCAGCTCTAACAGGTGAAGTTTTAGGTTCATTAGCTGCCATTTTTGCTTCTAATGGGGATAAGGTATGTGAATTCTTCTTAAATAAGCTAAAATCAATTTCCATACCACTTAAAAACATTAATAGTATAACCCCGAAAGTTGAACACCAACTCAAGAGCGTATCAGCATGAATTAAATTGAAACAACTTTTACCAATAATAATACCTATAATAATTTCAGCAACTGAAGTAGGAAGAAAAGATACTTTGAATCTTGCTAAAACCATAGGTGTGATAAAAGCTGCCAGTGTAACAATTAAAAATGAAACTGACATAGTAATACCTTCTAATCTTAAATTTTTTCTATACAAGTATAACATAAAGGCTAGAATGAATTAAATTATTCATCCTAGCCTTCAACACTGTATTCGTATTATTACAATACATTATTATACAGGCTCGAGTGATTTATTTGTAGGTTAAATTAAATGATTTTTACTTTTTTATAAATTAAATAAAGGATAATAGTTATAAAAAATATTTGAAATTTGTTATAAACAGTTAAAAATGATACAATAGTATGACGAGTTTTTTGATAATTTGAAAGGGGTTGTTAAAAATGGCTCTTACTGAAAAAGAATTAGAACAAAAACATATGGATGATGTTGTTGCTAAAATAAAGCAAGCTGAAAAGAGACATCAATCTGAGATTAATAAGGTTGAACAAGATAGAAAAGACATTATGGATGATTTTAAAAATAATGTCAGAATTAAAACAGGCTCCTATGCTGGAATTATGGAAACTGGTCTAACTGTAAGACAACAGCAACAACTTTTGCAAGAACGCGAAAATAGTTGGCAACATGCAACACAGAGATTAGAAGTTCTTGAAAAGTTAGAGAAAAAGCCGTACTTTGCTAGAATAGATTTCACTGAGAATGATGGTAAGCAGGAATCTATTTATATAGGATTAGGTTCGTTTGCGGATACCCCAGACCATTTTATGATTTATGATTGGCGTGCTCCAATTTCTAGTATTTACTATGATGGTAAATTAGGAGAAGTAACATATGATACACCTGATGGCCCACAAACAGCAGTATTAACTCTAAAAAGACAGTTTATGGTAGAAGATGGCAAGATCATAACTTTATTTGACACTGATGAAACTGTTGGGGATCAAATGTTATTGGAAGTTCTAGACGAATCTTCTGACATTAAGATGAAGAGCATTGTTACTACGATTCAAAAAGAACAAAATAAGATTATCAGAGATACTAAGTCTGACTTGCTATTTGTTCAAGGTGCTGCAGGTTCAGGTAAAACATCTGCTGTATTACAAAGAGTAGCATATCTATTGTATCGTTATCGTGGAAATTTGAGCTCGAGTCAAGTGGTATTATTTTCACCAAACCAGTTATTTAATGACTATATTGATCAAGTTCTACCAGAATTAGGGGAACAAAATATGGTTCAAATGACTTACTATCAATATTCACAACGTCGTCTACCTAAGATACATGTAGAGACATTACAAGAAAGATTTGATGAAGATAATCAGCCATTAAGAAGAAAAATTTCAGCTTTAAAAAGTAGCTTAACAATGTTTAATGCGACAACTAATTATAGTGATTATTTAAATACTGCTGGAATGAGATTTAGAGATATAAAATATAATGGAGAAATCTTCTTCTCTAAAAAGGATATAAAGAAAATTTACTATAGTTTTAATAGTAATTACAATCTACGTAATCGTTTGTCTGCTACTAAAGAAAAACTTATTAAAATTCTGAATAGTAAGGTAGGAGAACTTGCTAAGCAAGATAGTGTTCAAAAACAAATACAAGATTTAAGTAGAGAAGAGCTCAATGAATTATATGGTGATGAGCCACGTAATTTTGTTAATGGTGATCAAGAGCTAAAATTCTTAGCCCGCAGTTACGTTATGAAACAATTACGTCCAGTTCAAAGAGCTATTGTACGTAATCGCTTTTTAAGTATTAATAAACAGTTTGTTCATTTCATGCGTAATATTCCAGAACTAGTTGATTTAGCAAAATTTGATTTAACTTTAGAACAGTGGAACGATGGTGTCGATATGACAATCAGTCGTTTGAAAAATCATAAATTAACAATAGCTGATGTAACTATTTACCTGTATTTGTATGATTTGATTACGGGAAAACGTGGCGAAGTAGATATTAAGCATGTATTTATTGATGAAATTCAAGATTATACAGCATATCAATTAGCATATTTAAAATTTGGTTTTCCACGTGCTAAATTTACAATGTTAGGTGATTTAAATCAGGCTATTTTCACGAAAGAAAACAGTCATACACTGTTGGATGAGCTAGGAACAATGTTTGACAAAGATAAAACAAAAGTTATTCAATTGACGCAATCATATCGTTCAACTCAACAAATAACAGACTTTACAAAAGAAGTATTAGTAAATGGAGAAAAGGTTACATCTTTTGCTCGCAAAGGACCATTGCCAACTATTACAATTGATAGCGATGAAGAAAAATTAGTTAATGATGTAGTTATGCAATTGCACAGAAATGATGCAGAAAAGATGACTACTGCAATTATTGGCAAAACATTAGCTGAATGTGAGAAATTGACAGAGGAATTGAAGCAAAAGGGTGCTCAAGTTACTTTAATTAAGACTGAAAACCAACGCTTAGTTCCAGGAACAATTGTGGTGCCAGCCTTTTTAGCAAAAGGACTAGAATTTGATGCTGTAATAATGTGGAATGCTAATAGAAATAATTATCATGATGAAAGTGAAAGACAATTAGTTTATACAATTTGTTCTAGAGCGATGCATAGATTAGATATATTCGCTGTTAAAGAATTAACACCATTAATGGACAGGGTAAATCCAGAATTGTATGAAATGTTATAAAAAAATTCCTGAGTACTTGATTGGAAATGTAAGCCAATCAGGTCTCAGGAATTTTTTAATTCCAAAGCATACCTTTAGAATGTGTTAATTCGAGAACTTCATCACGTTTGGTAACTTTTCGATTAAGATTGCTATTTTTGCCAATAATTTGTTGAGTGAAATTCTCTTTACGTGGGTTAGAGGTGCGACTTAAATAGTAATGTTCAACTTCTTTATCGTAATCTTCATAGTCTTGTGTAGACAGATTATCCTGATATTCATTTTCAAAGACTTTGAATGATAATGGTAAACGAGGCTTTTGCTGAATTTCTTCATCAGGGATACCTATTTGCAAACCTAAGGCAGGAATTACCATATCAGGGAGATTGAATAATTCATTAACAGCACGAATATCATTGCGAATGCTACCTAGAATTACGCCTCCTAGGCCTAAACTTTCAGCTGCAAGGTACATGTTTTGAACAGCTAAAGTAGCATCAGATAAGCCTTGAAGGTACAAATCCATTGTATGCAAGCGACCATCATCAAGGTTAGCTTCTTGGCGCAATTTTACATTGCGATGTAGATCGATTAAGAAGATAAAAAGTTCACCATTTTCAGATACTGGTGGTTGGTTACAAATTTCGGCTAACTTAGTGCGTTTGTTCTTGTCTGTAACATGAATAATAGAGAATTGTTGAAGAAACTGGCTACTTGCAGTATGATTTGCAACTTCATAAAGAGTATTTAAGGTTTCTTTATCAAGTTGTTGATTCTTGAAATGTCTAATAGAGCGATGATTAAGTTGCGTTTTAATAGTATCATTTAAATTCATTACGGATCTCCTATCTCTCTAGATAAAATATACATTTAAGTATAGCACCACAAAAAGAAACGCAACAAATGAAATGAATTGTTGCGCCTAATATTATATTATTTAGATCTTATTAAATTTCCATCATCTAATTGGTAAATTTCATCGGCAAATTTTTCTAATCTAATATCATGTGTGACGACAAGAATTGCTTTATTCTGGTCATGGGCTAGATTGGCCAGTAAACTACCAACTTCTTTAACTTTTACACTATCTAAAGCAGCTGTTGGTTCATCAGCTAAGATAATTTCAGGGTTGGTATATAAGGCTCGAGCAATAGCCACTCTTTGTTTTTGACCACCAGATAGTTGATCTGGATATTTATTAATCAAATTATCGATACCTAGTTTAATTAATAATTGATTCAATGCCTCCTTAGAAAGATTATTTACTTTTTTAATCTTATCAACTAAAGTAAATTGTTCAGCGACAGTTAAGTAAGGAACTAAGTTATAAGCTTGTAAAATAAAGCCAATTTGATTTAATCGTAAATTGTCACGTTCTTTAGCAGAAAAAGCACTAATATCTTTATCATTAATCATTACTTGTCCAGAATCTGCAGATTGAAGCCCACCAGCAATCGTTAAAAAGGTACTTTTGCCAGAACCAGATGGACCTAGGATTAAAATGAGTTTTCCTTTTTCAGCAGTAAAATTTAAATCACGTAGGACATGTACCTGAGCAGTATCTTTACCGAAATACTTATTAATATTTTTTAATTCAATAACAGACATTTTTTATCCTCCAATAACAGAAACAGGATCTACTTTAAGAACAATTCTGATAGGAATTAGTGAACCAAGAATTGCCATTAAAATTAATCCTAACGAGACGACAAACATAAAAGTTAGGTTAAAGGACATAGGAACAGTATTTGGAATTAAAAATGACGTTCCGATAGTTAAAAAGATACTAATTCCAAGACCGATAATAGTTAGTATTAGTGACTGATAAAAAGTAGCATTAACTAGAAGTTTAGCAGGACTACCTTGAGCTCTGAGAACAGCATAGTTGCCAATTTTTTGAATCGTGATTATATAAAGGAATACCGCAATGATAATTAAGGAAATAATCATCAAAAATCCAATCATAAAGATAAAAGTTGAATTCTGAGCAGAATATCCTGGTAACTTATTAATAACATCTTCAACTGTATAAAGTTTTAACGAAGTATCAGTATTTTTGATTGAATTTTTTTTAGAAACAATAGCACTTCCACCGAAATTAGATCCCATACCACGCAAATTTTGCCATGTTGTAGTAGTTCCATAAATAATAGGTGAAATATTAATTTTAGCATTATGAGTGAATCCAACAATTTTATATTTAGTACTATCTGAATTTAAGGTTAGATAATCTCCTAATTTATATCCTTTTTGTTTAAAAGAATCGTCAACCACAACTTCATGATTATTAGTAAATTTTCTACCACTACTTATTTTTAAGTCACGATTAATAAATTGTTCCTTCTCTAGTCCGATAAAAGAAGCAGATTGCTTTTCTTTATCAGTAGCTTTAGCAACAACTGTAGCCTCAGCAATAACAGCATTATTTTTGTTCTTTGTCAGTTTATTTACTTGTTCGGTAGTTAATAACGATTGACGTAAATTAGTATCAGAATCTTTATTAAGGACAACACTCTTTATTTTCCAACTATCAATAGCAGCAGTATTTTCTTGAGCAAGACCTAATGCAAGACTTGTTAGGATAAAGATTAAATAACTAATCAGGGCGATCATGGCAATGATTAAACCATAACGTAACTTTTCATGTTTGATTTCTTTTAAAGCGAGAAACATACAATATCATTCCTTTCAATTTTCCAAAAGCTTTGTCAAAACTACGTAAAGTTGTTCCAGATATTTATCTTGTTTATCAGGAGAACTCATACTTTCTCTAATTGTTGCATGACATAACTCAGCAACTGCCCAAACTAAAGGGGAAACGTCAGGAGACATTGGTTTGGCAGGAATATGATGTTCGTTATGTAAGATATGCATCCTTATTAAGTCATAATATTTACTTTTTTGAGTATTGGTCAAAAAATCACGAGTTTGCTGAACGTAAGCATCGGCTGTTTGATCACTCTTAGAAATAAAAGGAGTATGAATATCTTTCATTGCTAACTTATAAAGAAAAATATATGCATCAGTTAAATCAGAAAAATATTTATAAAAGGCACCACGTGCGATCTCAGCTTCTTTAACAATTGGTGCAACCTGAGCTTTGCTCAAAGATACTTTTGAAAATTCATGGAGTAAGGCAAGAATAATTGTGTTTTTCTTTTTTTCAGATAAATGTTCAAATGTGGATGAAGGCATAAATTATCATTCCTTTGATTTAAATTAATTAGTGACACGGTGTCAACTTTACAAAAAGTATCATATACCAAAAGTGACACGGTGTCAACTTTAAAATGATTTATAAGTTAAAAAGTAGGAAGAGAAAATAATAGATCTATAAGTTATAATTTAAGACAGAGGTGATTTAGATGGATAAAAAATTAACAGGATTTACTAATATTCAGAAATTAGATCCAGATATTATTGTTGATCTAAAATATGCGACAGAAGATAATTTTACAGGCAAAGTAATTTATGATTTTACTACTGCTATAGCTAGAACTGGAACCGTATACAAACTAGCTGAAGCAAGTGCAATTGTAAAGAAACAAGGATATAGATTGAAAGTATGGGATGCTTATCGTCCTGTAAAATCTCAGAAAAAATTATTTGAAGTTTATCCTGATCCTAAGTTTGTGGCTGAACCTAATCCAAATTTCAGCCATCAAAAAGGTGTTACATTTGACTTAACTTTAACTAATAATTTAGGAAATGAAGTAGAGATGCAAACTGGATTTGATGATTTCTCTGAAATGGCTGCTAGAAAAGCACCAAGAACCCCTGAACAAGAGAAAAATTATAAGATCCTAAATGATGCGATGCTTGAAGCAGGATTTGTAGGATATGAAAATGAATGGTGGGATTACCGCGATAGTCAAATGGATGAATATGAACCTTTAGATGCTGATCCTAATGAATATAAAATAAAATAAAAAAAGTTGCACAAAACACTTGAACTAAAAGTAAGTAAGTAGTACACTATAAAACGTAATCGAAAAGAAAACGTTTGCAATGTATAATTTAGATTTGTTTTATGGAGGTTCTATTTATGACTGAAAAGAAAATTGCAGCAAGTGTTGCTATGTTAAAAGTTTTAGAAGCATGGGGAGTTAAGGATATTTATGGTTATCCAGGAGGTTCTTTTAACTCAACAATGAAAGCGCTAGATATTGAAAAAGAAAATATCAATTATGTTCAAGTTAGACATGAACAAGTAGGTGCTTTAGCTGCAGCTGCTCACGCAAAATTAACAGGACAAATAGGTGTAACTTTTGGTTCTGCTGGACCTGGTGCAGTTAATTTATTAAATGGACTTTATGATGCTAAGGAAGATCATGCACCTGTTTTAGCATTAGTAGGACAAGTTCCTCATACTAATATGAACTATGATTATTTCCAAGAATTTCCTGAAGTTCCAATGTTCCAAGATGTAGCAGTATATGATCGTATTGTAATGACACCGGAAAGTTTACCTTATGTTGTTGATAAAGCAATTCGTGAAGCTTATAAGAATAAAGGTGTAGCAGTAGTTGTAATTCCTAACGATTTTGGATATGTAGAAATTCCAGATGTAGACTATGCATCTACTACAATTCTAGATAAAGCTGAACCTAAACCAGCACCAACAGATGAAGAAGTTGACAAGTTCTTAGAATTAGTTAAGAATGCTAAACGTCCTATTTTCCATGTGGGTTCAGGTATTAAAGAAAATGCTGATAAGTTAATAGAGTTATCTAGAAAATTACAAATTCCGGTAACAATTACAGGTTTAGCAAAAGGTTCTGTTCCTGATGACTATGAAGGTAATTTAGGTACATTAAACCGTGCTGCTTCTAAAGCTGCAGATGAAGCATTTGCAACAGCAGATTTAGTAATTGCTTTAGGTGCAGATTTCCCATTTGCTAACTTGGTATATCGTACACATGACTTTAAGTTTGTACAAATTGATAATGACAGATCCCATTTTGGTAGACATCATTTCTTAGATCTAGGAATTTGGTCAGATTCAGGAGAATTCTTGGCAAAAGCTTTAGAAAGAAGTGAAACTGCTCCAGAAAGTGCATTCTTTAAAGCAAGTGTTGCAGCTATGAAAGATTGGAAAGAATATCTTAACAAGTTAATGTATAAAGAAGAAGGTCCACTTTCATTTGAACAAGTGTACCGTGAAATTAATCGAATTGCTGAAGAAAATGCTGTTTTTGGCATTGATACAGGTGATAATATTATCAATAGTTTCCGTTTCTTAGACTTTAAAGGCGATAAAAAGTGGACAATTTCTGCATTATTTGCAACTATGGGATACGGAGTACCTGCAGCTATTGCTGGTCAATTAGCTTATCCAGATCGCCAAGTATTCAATATTTCTGGTGACGGAGCTTTCTCAATGGTTATGCAAGACTTATTGACTGAAGTTAAATACAATTTGCCAGTGATCAACATTGTAACTTCTAACCAAACACTAAACTTTATTAAATCAGAACAAGATGATATTTTTGAAATGAATCATTCTGGTATTGATTTAGTAGATGCTGACTATGCTAAAATTGCAGAAGGAATGGGAGTAAAGGGAATTACAGTGAAGACTCTTGAAGAACTTCCTGCAGCATTTGACGAAGCATTAGCTACTACAAAGGCTGGTCGTCCAGTATTAATTGATGCTAAGATTACTGATAAGCGTGGAATTCCGGTAGAAGAACTAGAATTACATGTTGAAGATGGTAAATTTGTTGAAACAATTTCTGCTGCTTATCAAGCAACACATGCTGAAAAGACAGTAGAAGATTTCTTCGCAAGTTATGATGGTGCTGAATTAAAACCTTTAACTGCATATTTTGAAGAATATGGCGTAGAAGTTTAATTAAAATCAATTAGCCAATCTAAATTTATTATAAGAATCTCCTTAGGCGTCGACATTGGAATAAATGTTGATGCCTTTTTATTATGCTGATTTTTGGCAAAATAAAAAGTCCCAATCTAAGAGGATTGAGACTTAAAAATTAATTTCAATATAGTAATTGTGGCTAAATCTTAGTACCAGCCGTTAGATAACCAGTGAGATTGAGCAGCTGACCAAGAACCATAACGACTAGCTACGTATTGATCTGCAACACGTTCTTGGTTAGCAGGGGAGTAATCTCCACCTAAGTAAGAAGCAGATAATTGATATCTACCAATGTATTGACCATTACGAGCGCCATAATTGCCACCAGATTCACGAGCAGCAATCCATTCCTTAGCAGCTTGTTCGTTACCAGAAACATTGGATGTGTAATTAGAAGTTGTATTGTAGTTTGTAGTAGCTTGTTGTGAACTTGCAGCTGGAGCAACTTGTTGACTTTGTTGATCTTGAGCTGCTTGTTGGTTGTTATCTGCTTGAGTAGCTTCACCAATTTCAAGTTTTTGACCAACGAAGATTAAGTTAGCATTTGATAATTTGTTTGTGTTAACAATAGCGTCAACAGTTGTATTGTAATCTTTAGCAAGTTTTGAAACTGTATCACCTGATTTAACTGTAACTGTATCTGCGTTTGCAACTGCTGTGGAAGCAAAGACACCTGTTAATGCTGCGGCTGATGCGATAACTGCTGTTTTTTTCATATAAAATATTCACTCCTGTAAAAAATTCTTATTTAAAATCTAAATCTTAGAATAATATACATAGCTTAATAATTTGAATAAGTTCTCCTATGTATCAACGCTTATAAGTATAAAAAAATAATATAACAGGCATATAGCATATAAATTACTTTTTTCGATGATTATGTAATATTTTGTAATATTTTAGACTATTTAATGATCTAAATGTTGATATAATGGGAATTACAAAAAAATATAAAGTACTGAAAAATGTAACAAAAAAAGTAAAAAATATCCAGAAATTATTCATAAAAATCGAAATATTGATAAAACTTTGGTTATTTTACGAAGATATTACTTAGTATAAGAAGTTGTTACGAGAAAAATTAAAGAGATTTTTTAGGATTGAAAGTAGTGTGTAAAAAAATTAAATTAACTACTACTTTTTTTATTACCACTATAATATGGTAAAATTAATATAAAACTTATGTTCGGAGGGGTAATATGAAATTTTTACATACTGCAGACTGGCATATAGGAAAAAAACTACACAATTTTGACTTGAATTATGAAGAAGATGACGCGTTTAAACAAATTGAAAGAATTGCAGAGGAAGAAAAGGTTGATGCAATTATTATAGCTGGTGATTTATATGATAGATCATTACCAAGTGAAGAAGCAGTAAAAAGTGTAAATGAAAAATTAAAGAGGCTAAATCTGGTTGATAAGTATCCTTTATTAGTTATAAGTGGGAACCATGATTCAGCAACAAGATTAAATACTGGTAGTGAATGGTTTAAAGCTACAAATTTATTTTTAAATACAAAAATTTCTGGAGCATTTGAACCAGTAGAAATAGAAGACACACAATTTTTTCTCTTACCATATTTTGAACCACAAGAGGTAAGAAATTATTTTGACAGACAAAATTTGAAAAATGTTCAAGAAGCGATGCAACTTATTGTAGAAAAAATAAAAGAAAAGTTTAAACCTAACATGAAACATGTGTTGGTTGCACATTTTTTTGCTGCTGGAAGTACACAAACTGATTCTGAGACTAATGTTATGGTCGGTGGTTTAGACGCCATTCCAACTTCTTATTTGAATGATTTTGACTATGTTGCGTTAGGACATTTACATGATGCAAGAGCAAGTCAAGCAGAGACTATAAAATATAGTGGATCACCTGTAAAATTTTCAGTGTCAGAAGCGACATCTCAAAAGGGTGTTTGGATTGTAGATACTGAAAAAATAGCACCTAAATTTGTTCCATTAGTTCCAGTTCATGAAATAAATGTATTAGAAGATTCATTTGACAATTTAATTTCTCCATCGGTATATGAAAAGTATTCTAAAGAAGACTATTATGCCATTAGATTGACTGACACTAAGGTTATTCCAGATGTGATTAATAAATTAAGAAATTACTATCCTAAGATCTTAGAATTGAGGCGTGTTGGTGAAATTCAAGAGCTGAAAGTAGAAGAGAATAAAGAAAGAGATTTAACTGATCCCATGAAATTAGTTAGTGACTTTTTTACTGAAGTTACAGGTGAGAAATTAACTTCAAATCAGCAAAAATGGGTAGAAAATGCATTAAAGGATGTGAATAAAAAATGAAACCATTAAAGTTAAGAATGAAGTACTTTGGACCATATATTGATGAAACCATGAATTTTACAGAGTTTGATAATACACCTTTATTTTTAATCAGTGGAAAAACAGGTAGTGGGAAAACAACCATTTTTGATGCTATGAGTTTTGCTTTATTCGATCATACTTCTGGCGATGAAAGAGACGCTAAGCAGATGAGATCTGATTTTGCTACACCTAATGATGCAACTGAAGTGACATTTGTATTTGAGCATAATGGAATAAAGTACACAGTTATTCGTAGCCCCAAAATGAATTTAGCTAAAAAGAGAGGAAATGGAACTAGAGATATTGAGGCTTCTGTAAAAGTAAAATATATCAATAAAGAACAAGAAAATATCGAGATTACTAAAAAAAATCAGGCAGATAAATTTTTACGTGACTTAATCGGCTTGGATGCACAGCAGTTTACACAAATTGTTTTATTACCACAAGGAAAATTCAGAAATTTCTTGAATGCTAATAGTGCTGATAGAGAAAAGATATTAAGAAAATTATTTGGAACGAGTCTATATCAAAAATGGACAGAGAAAATCCAAGAACAAGCAAAAGTCAATGAAAGTGAAAATGAAAAGTTAACAACACAAATACAAACAATCCGACAACAAGTAGAAATTGAAGATAATGATGAAATTAATGACGAAGAATGGATAGTTAAAGTTAATAACCAAATTGAAGAAAAAAAGAAAAAACAAGAAAAAGTAAATAACGATATAACTATCAGTCAAAAGCAACTTGATAACTTGGTTGAGACTTATCAAAATGAAAAAGTATTAGCAGATAGTATTAAGCAAAAAGAGGACAATATACATAAACTACAATCTCTAGAAAATAATCAAGATAAGATTGAATTAAAGAAAATTTACGCTTATAAATTGGCTTGGTATCAAAAAAATCAACAAATATTTAACAATAAAACTGATTTAGAATTACAGATAAAAGAAAAAAGTGACAAATTGGTATTACTAAATCAAGAAAGTAAATTTTTAATTCAAAAACATGAATCTGCAAAAATAGAAGCCCAAGAGCTAGAAAAGCAACAAGAAAATATTGAGAATCTAAAAAATAAGATTTCAACATTAGAAGTAAAATTACCAATTTATCAAGATGTAAAAGTAAATCAAGAAAAATTGGATAATTTGGATAAGAATCATCAAGATACTAAAAATAGGCTTGATAATTCAGTAAAAGAACTAGAAAAACAAAAAGTAAGCTATAATGATTTAGAAAAAAAACTAGCTAAGTTAGAAAATTTAGATGAGAAACAAGTTGAGTTGGTTAATGAGAATAATAAATTAACTAGACTGAGCGAAAAAATAGATTTAGTAGATCATTTAGATAGTGAGATTGAATCAAAGAAATTACAAAAAGAAAAATTAGAAAAGAAATATCAAGAACAGGAAGAATTAGTACAAGAAAGTACAGATACTGAAGAAAAGTTAAATACTTTGTGGATAAAAAATCAAATTTACTTTCTTGCTAAACAATTAGCACCAGGAGAACCTTGTCCAGTATGCGGATCTAAAGAACATCCATTACCAGCTAAAATAGATGAATTGGAACAAGTAACTGAGGAAGATGTAAAATTAGCGAATAAGAAAGCTGAAATTGAAAGATCTAAAGCAAAAGAATTTAAGTTAAGACTAACATCTATAACAGACGAAATAACAGAATTAGAACAAAATAAAAAAGAAAGCATAGATAAAATAATACTTGATTTTGAACTAGGGGAAAAACATTCTTTATTAGAACTACAAGAAATATTTCAGATTAAAAATGATGAGTATCAGAAAAAAGCAAAAGATCTTGAAAATAAAGTTAGCTTGAGAGAAAAGTTAAAAGGTGACAGTCAATTAATAAAAAATGAAATAGCTAATTTAGAGAAAGAAAAAGATAAATTAAAAGAACAATATGACGATGTATATTATCGCTTAAAAATGACTGAAACTACTTTACAAGAACAAAAAAAGCAGTTGAATCCTGAATTTAATGATGTAAAACAGGTTGAAGAATATATTACAGATGCTAAAAATAGAGTGGAAGATTATCAAGCAAGTAAGGATAAAATTACTAAAGAACTTCAAGATACTAAAGCAGAATTAATTAAAGTTCAAGCTGATATTGATAGCAATGACCAAGAATTAGAAAGTAAGAAAAAAGGGTTAAGTAAAATTAATAAAGAAATAACTACATTAATAGAAAATAGTGAGATTAATTTAGAAGAAATAGCTTCCTTAGCTAAGGATCTAGCACGATTAGATTCTATTAATAATGAAATTAATAGTTATGAAAAACAAATATTAATAGTAAAAACAAAAATATCGGAATTGGACAAAACAATTAATAATAGAGAAATGCCAAATTTAGTTGAACGTAATAGTGTGATTGCTGATAAAAGAAAAGAACTTCTAACATTCCAAGCAGAATTTAGTGATATTACAACGGAAATTAACCATATACAAAAAATAAAGCAAGAAGTAGAACAATTACTGCAAGAACAAAAAGGAAATTATAAGTTAATGGCAGAATGGAAACAATTATCAGATGTAATGACTGGTAAAAGTGCTACTAAGTTGAGTTTGGAAAGATATGTGCTACAAATGTACCTTCAAAGAGTGTTAAATGTTGCTAATGGACGTTTGAAAGAATTAACTCAAGGAAGATATAGTTTCCAAATAAAAGATGAAAAAGGTAGTTATAGTAGTAATACAGGATTAGAGATTAATATATACGATGATAACGCTGGGAAAGTTAGACCAGTTCAAACTTTATCAGGTGGTGAAAGTTTTATTGCTGCTTTAGCTCTAGCACTAGCTTTAGGTGAGGTTATCCAAGCTAATGCTGGTGGAATATTTGTGGATGCTTTATTTGTAGACGAAGGATTTGGTTCCTTGGATAGCGATGCATTACAGATAGCATTGGAAGCCTTGCAGACGATTGAAGGAAAAAATAGAATGATAGGGATTATCAGTCATGTTAAAGAATTGCAAGAACAAATACCATTCCAAGTAAAAATATCTAGCAATTATGGAAAAAGTAAGATAAGTTATAGAAAGGATTTCTAAATAAAAGTACATTAAAGAGGAATAATAATGCAGGCGAAGACTCATATTACAACAACTTTAGCATTAGGATTACCCTTGATGTCGTTGACAAATGAATTAACACTCGTAAATGTTGGAGTATTAGCAGTAGGAAGTTTATTACCAGATATTGATCATCCAAGTTCTTATCTTGGAAAGAGGCATAAAATGGTAAGTGGTGTAACTAATAAAGCTTTTGGTCATCGCGGTATTACACATTCTTTGCTAGGATTTATCTTGATAGGTATAATAGTCAAATTTATCCAAAAACAATATTTGACTGATAGGATTGAAAATATTGTGTTTTGGTTAATGTTAGGATATTTACTTCATTTGTTAGAGGATAGTTTTTCTCAAAGAGGCGTTAAGTGGTTATATCCTTTTACAAAATCAGGTTCGTCATTTGGTGGAAAATTTGCATTTTATAAAACTGGTCAATTAAGTGAATATTTAGTGATGGGTTTCATGTTGTGCTTATTACTAATGGAAGTACGTCTTTTTTGGCTAGGAAATTTAAACCGTCTTTTACCTGGTGTAGTGGCGGATATATTAAAAACATTGATATTAAAAGTGCAAGATATTTTAAATAGTTATTAAAAATTTAATACAATATATTGCTAGACATAATTTGATTTTTGTATCATAATAATGTTAGAGAAATTAGTTTATAAAAGTTATAAAGTGGAGGAGGAAACCGTATGAATAACCAGGAACAATTAATGATGGCTGCAGAAAAATTAAAGAAGCGTCATATTAAGAATACTCCACAAAGACAAGTAATTTTAGCATACTTAATGTCATCTAAGGAGCATCCTTCAATTGAAATGATCTATTCATATGTTAAGGAAAATGGCTTTAGCGTAAGTTTGGCAACTGTTTATAATACATTAGAGTTATTTATGGACAGAAAGTTAATTATTGAAGTAACGCCAGACAACGAAGGACATATGCGATATGATTATTTTGCAGAACCACACTATCACGTTATTTGTGTAAACTGTAATAAAATTATCGATGTACCTAATGATGAATATGTAAAATTAGAAAAAGATGCGGCTGAGAAAACAGGCTTTAAAGTCTTTAATAGTCAATATGAGGTCTATGGATTATGTCCAGAATGCCAAGCTAAGATAGCTGATTAGCTATTGACTTTATATGAAAGTTATCATATTATTAATGACATATTAAAGTGATGAAGTAGATTAGTAGATTTGATAGTCAATTTTTAAGAGACTTGATGGTGCTGTGAATCAAGATAAACTATCAATCGAATTACACTATGGAGCTTGTTCGGGTCATTCCGATAAAGATGACAGAGTGGCTTTTTAAGCAATCTGGGTGGTAACGCGGAAATAATTTTTCGTCCCTAATGTTATTATTAACGTTAGGGACTTTTTTATTATCAAAAGAATGGAGTGTATCTAATGAATATTTTAGATGAATTAGCATGGCGTGGTGCGATTAACCAAGTTTCTGATGAAGAAGGGTTAAGAAAATTATTAGATAAAAAGTCAGTAGGTTTATACTGTGGGGTCGATCCAACTGGAGATAGCCTTCATATCGGTCATTTAATTCCATTTATGATGTTAAAGAGATTCCAAGAAGCTGGACATCGAGCACATATCATCATTGGTGGGGGTACAGGTTCAATTGGTGATCCTTCAGGAAAAAAATCTGAACGTGTACTACAAACAATGGAACAAGTTCACCATAATGAAGAAGCTTTAACTAAGCAAATGAAGTATTTGTTTGGAAAGGATAATATCACAATTGTGAACAACCGTGATTGGCTTTCTAAAATTGATTTATTAGGTTTCTTACGTGACTATGGTAAGTTATTTAATGTAAATACAATGCTTAATAAAGAAGTTGTTGCAAGTCGTTTAGAAGTAGGTATTTCATTTACTGAATTTACATACCAAATTCTTCAATCTATTGACTTCCATCATTTATGGAAGAATAATGATGTTCAACTTCAAATTGGTGGAGCTGATCAATGGGGAAATATTACATCTGGTATAGATTTAATTCATAAGATGGAAGGTAGCGAGGCTGAAGCTTATGCATTGACTATCCCATTAATGTTAAAAGCTGATGGAACTAAATTTGGTAAAACAGCTGGTGGAGCAGTATGGTTGGATCCTGAAAAGACAACACCTTATGAATTCTACCAATTCTGGTTAAACCAAGATGATAGAGATGTTATTAAATACTTGAAGTACTTTACATTCTTATCTCAAGAAGAAATTGCTGACTTAGAAGAAAAAGTTAAGACTCAACCAGAAAAACGTGAAGCTCAAAGAAGATTAGCAGAAGAAACTGTAGAATTTGTACACGGAAAAGAAGCAGTTAAGGAAGCTGAACACATTTCTGCAGCATTATTCTCTGGTGAAGTTAAAGACTTAACAGCAAGTGAAATTGAACAAGGATTTAAGAACATGCCAAGTGTAGAAGTAACTGCTGAACCTAAGAACATCGTTGAATGGCTTGTAGATACTGGAATTGAAAGTTCCAAGCGTCAAGCTCGTGAAGACGTGACAAATGGTGCAATTAGAATTAACGGAGATAGAATTCAAGATTTAGAATTCACAATTAATCCATCTGCAGAATTTGATGGTAAATTTGTAATCGTTAGACGTGGTAAGAAGAAGTATTTCTTGGCAAGAGTAAAATAAGATAATATAAAAAGTGTATCTCTTATCCGAGTTGAAATTGGATTGAGATACACTTTTTTTAATTATTAATTATTTTTCACGTAATTTTTCTTGACGAGTATGTTCTGCTAGATGAACTAAGTTTGTTAAGAAGGCATGTGTTTTAGCTTCGTAATTATGTTTACGTCCAAGTTTTACTAAATATCCGTTGATGTAATCTACTTCAGTAGGGCGATTTTTACTCATATCTTGATACATTGAAGGATAATGGAGTGGATTAGCAACTTTACTTACATAGTTGACAGTAGCCAATTCTTCTTCTCTAGTTTGTAGCATTTTTACGCCATCGCGCTCACAAACGTCATAAGCTTCGTCAATTAATGCACGGGATAGTTCATCTGCCTTTTCGAAATTAGCATATTCTCCCATAGTTATTTCAAATAAAGTACATAACGTATTGACCACTGAGTTAAATACAACTTTAGCCATAAGAGTACCTCTGAAGTTTGTAGTCAAAGTAGGATTTATATTGGCTTTTTCTAATTCAGCTACAACTTTATGTGTCATTTCATCAGGTTTCTCTGTGTAGTTAGCTAAATTCATAGATCCAGCTCCAGGCTTACCAACGAAATCTACTTCTCCAGGTGCTTTTAGAATTGTTGCAACAAGGGCAGTACCTGCTAAAACTTTTTCAGGTTTAAAGTATTTTAGTAGTTTTTCAATATGACCCATACCGTTCATGCCAGTCAAAGCATATTGTTTGTCTGTAAAGAAATGGGAACATCTTTCAAGCATTTCACCAAGTTGCATTTGTTTTAGGAAGAAAATAACAACATCAGAGTCTGTATTATGATATTCTTCTGGGGTATACACTTTGACAGGAACTAAATGACGATTTTCCTTATCTCTAGTAACATAAACGCCACCTTGTTCTTTCATTTTATTAACATGTGGTTCCCAAGCATCTACAAATTCAACTTCATTTCCTGCTTGTTGAAGTAATACACCATATCTAAGTCCCATTGCACCTGCACCAACAACTGTAAATTTCATAATTCAAGCCTCATTTCTCTAAAGTATTTGGTTATAAAATAAAAACGCCCTTTAGTCTAGTAGAGACTAAAGGACGCTTAGCGTGATACCACCTTATATTTATTATGAATTCGCACTCATAAACTCGGTATGTAGCTGTTTTTTAACTACACATAGCTGTAATGGGCTAACCCACCAATAACTACTAAAATTCATTATGGCACTCAAAGTGATATTCGCTTTATTAGTAACTATCTCTTTTCACCAACCAGAGATTCTCTGAAGTATTTAATAAAGTTACTCTTCTTTTTCATAGTGTTTTATAACCGATGTTTAATTTAATGTTAATTATACACAAATGAAAATAAAATACAAGACAAAAAATAAAAAAAGTATTAAGTAATCCAGTAGACAACTTAATACTTAAATCTTACTTAAATCTTCAATTTCTTCAATTTCGAACCCTCTACGCTTTAATTTAGTAACAATCCTGTTTAGACGTTTTTCTTCAATTCCAGATGGTAGAGTGAATAAAGTCCGATGTAAATTATCTTTTTTACGAAACCCTAAAGAAATACAGCTAGCTATTTCAGAATATTGGGTAATAGTTTTTGCAATATCTACCAAATCACCACGTTCACCTTTTGAAAGAACTGTAAGAACATAGCTTCCGAGCTCAACATTCCAAGAACGAGATAACATTTTTAATAGACGATTATGGGTTAAGATACCAAAAAAGTAATTATTTTCATCTAAAACTGTAATGTATGGTAGATCCTTAATAGTGAAAAATATATTAAAAAATGCAGCGTTGATAGAGATGAATTTTGTAGCATTTTTTAATAGATAAGTGACGGGCAGAGTCATATCACCACCGCGAGATTTATGACGATATATGTGCATTTTGTAGATGTTACCTCTAAAAATCTTACCTGTTTTATCGAGAATAGGGACACAACGAAATCCGGTATCTTCTAAAATATCTAGGGCTTCAGCTAGAGATATATCTTCTTGAACTGTAACTAATTCGTCCTTAGTTTGGATTAAAGATTTTAATATCATTAGTAATTCTTCCTTAAAATATAAAATATGCTAATTAATAATAACATAGATATAAGATTAATGATAGAGGAGAAAATAAAGAAAAAATTCTTATTTTATAAGTGAAGTGTTTAATTTAACAAAGAATTATTCTTAGAACAAAAAAGAGATTGGATATAATCCAATCTCTAGAAACTTGTAATTAACTTTCTTATTACTTGTTTTCTTCAAGAGCCTTTAAGCCATCTGTAAGAACCTTCTTCAAAGTAGCAGCAGATTCTGTCATCTTCTTGCTTTCTTCTTCATTCAAAGGTACTTCGATAACTTCATGTAAACCAGTACCGTTAACAACGGCTGGAGTACCGATAAAGATATCGTTTAAACCATATTGACCTTCCATGTATGCAGAAACTGGTAATACAGCATTTTCGTCACGTAAAATAGCTTTAGAAATACGTGCAAGAGCAGCAGCAACACCGTAGAATGTAGCACCTTTCTTGTTGATGATTTCGTAAGCTTTGTTACGAACGTCATCTTCCATCTTATCTAAATCTTCTTTGGAGACACCATGTTCTTTTGCCCAATCTAAGAATGGACGACCACCGATTGTAGCAGCAGAGTATGCAGCAAATTCAGAGTCACCATGTTCACCCATGATGTAAGCATGCATAGAACGAGGATCCTTGATGCCTGTCATTTCAGCCATAGCAACACGTAAACGTGCTGTATCTAAAGAAGTACCGGAACCGATAACTTTTTCTTTAGGGAATCCAGAGAATTTCCATGTAGCATATGTCAAGATATCTACAGGGTTAGCTGCAACCAAGAAGATACCGTCGAAACCAGATTCAACAACTGGTTTTACGATAGAAGATAAAATCTTCAAGTTCTTGTTTACAAGATCTAAACGAGTTTCACCAGGTTTTTGAGGAGCACCAGCAGTAATAACAACTAAATCTGCATCCTTGCAGTCAGAGTATTCTGCTGCATAGATCTTCTTAGGGAATGTGAAACCTGTAGCATCGGATAAGTCAAGAGCGTCACCTTCTGTACGTTCTTTAACAACGTCTACGATACCAAATTCTTCGGCAGTACCTTGTAAAGCCATAGCATAAGCATAACTAGATCCAACAGCACCGTCACCGACTAAAATAACTTTTTGATGATTTTGTGTTTTTGACACAGTTCTTCATCCTTTCATAAGTAAGCTTTTTTTACAAATCTAGTATAACACGTTTTTCATAAAATGTGATATTATTTTCAAACAAATTTTCTAAGATTTAAGAGAAAATATGTTATACTTGACTAAAGATTTGGTGATAGGTTTCTGGGTAATGATGAATTAGCCAGCCTTTTTTGCGTGTATAAATAAAAAATTCTTTGAAAATGATGAAACTTATTTTGCTAAAATTGAAAGGAAGATATAAAAAAATGAAAATGATTGTAGGTTTAGGTAATATAGGAAAAAAGTATGAAGGTACAAGACATAATGTTGGATTTATGGTAGTAGAGCGTTTTGTGGAAGAACATGGTGGAAATTTTAACAAAGAAAAATTTGATTCATTGATATCAGAGTTATTTATTAATGGTGAAAAAATAATAGTAATAAAACCTACAACTTATATGAATGAATCTGGTAGAGCTGTTAGACCATTGATGGATTATTTTAATCTAACTACTGAAGATATTATTATTTGCCATGATGATATGGATTTGGAAATTGGACATTTACGTTTACGACAAAAAGGATCTGCTGGTGGACACAATGGAATTAAGTCTATTATTTCACATGTGGGGACTGAAAAATTTAAGAGAGTCCGTGTAGGAATTGATCATCCACAAAAAATGTCAGTGGTAGATTGGGTATTATCTAGATTTACTAAAGAACAAGAAGCAAAATTAGATGATGGATTAACTAGAGCTGTTGCTGCTTTAGATGATTGGATAGAAAATGATGATTTTATGAATACAATGAATAGATTTAACTAGTTAAGTGAGGAATCTAATTTAATGGAATTAATAGATACTTTTTTGAATGTCTCGGAATTGAAAGAGTGGGAAAAGAATTTAACTACTGATGGACGACATATGTTGACAGGATTGGTAGGCTCTTCTAAGACATTGATGATAGCTAAACTATTAAAAGATAAGAAAGTACCACAATTAATTGTGGAAAGTGATTTATACCATGCACAACAATTGCAAAGTGATTTAGAGAATATAATAGAAGATACAAGAATTGAATTATTTCCAGTAGAAGATATGTTAGTTGCAGAAATGGCAACTAGTTCTCCAGAATACAGAGCTCAAAGAGTAAGCGCCTTAACTGCATTAACTTCAGAAAATCCAGTAATTGTAATTACTACAGTAGCTGGGATAAGACGTTTTTTACCTAGTGTGGAGTACTGGAAACAACATGAAATTCAATTAGAGATTGGCAAGGAAGTTGACCCAGCCGAACTAGAGAAGAAATTATTTGAAATGGGATATATTAGGTCCAATATGGTAAATGCACCTGGAGACTTTGCAATCCGAGGATCTATCGTCGATATTTTTCCTTTAGATGCAGATAATCCGTATAGAATAGATTTCTTTGATATTGAAATTGATTCAATGAGGACTTTTGATATCGCAAATCAAAGAAGTATTGAAAATGTGGAGCAAGTAACTATCATTCCAGCTACTGACTTTATTGCTAGTAAAGAAGTTCTAGAGTTGGCTAGTGAAAAAATAAAAAAAGAATATAATAAGCAATTTTCAAAATTAAAGAATACAAAAGAAGAAAAACTAACTGAAAATATTCAAAAAATGTTAGCTGATTTTAAAGATGGTTTTTTAAAGGCTGAATATCTACCATATGCTGAATATATCTATCCACAAAGTACAAATTTAATTGATTACTTGAGTGATGAAGGGTTAGTAATCTTTGATGACTATTCTCGTTTAACTGAGAAACAAAAGAACCTAGAATATTCTGAAGCTGATTGGTTAACGGATAGACTACGTACTAATAGTTTGTTTGATAATTTAAAATTAGGTCATGATTTTAGAAGTGTAGAAAAGAAAATTAAACAACCTAGAATTTTCTTATCGTTATTTCAAAAAGGACTAGGCAGAATGAAGTTTGCCCAACTTGTAGATATAAAGACACGTGCTGTTCAAAAGTTCTTTGGACAGATGCCACTTTTGAAGACTGAAGTTTCACGTTGGGAAAAACAAAAGCAAACAGTTGTATTTTTGATTAATGATAGAGAAAGACTGGAAAAGGTCTCTCAAACATTAGATGATTTTGAAATTAAGTCGATTATAACAGATAAGAACGCAATTCAAGTTGGAGTTACACAAGTAGTCCAAGGTTTCTTAAATGAAGGATTTGAAATTCCTAAGGATAAACTTGTTGTTTTAACCGAAAATGAATTATTTTCTAACGTGAAGAAAAAGCAACCTAGACGTTTAACTATGAATAACGCAGAACGACTAAAAAGTTATACTGAGTTGAAAAAGGGTGACTATGTCGTTCATGTCAATCATGGGATTGGACGCTATATGGGGATGCAAACTTTAGAAGTTGGTGGACATCATCATGATTATATGACCATTCTCTATCAAGATGATGCGAAACTTTTTATCCCGGTATCTCAATTAGATAAGATACAAAAATATGTGTCTTCAGAATCAAAAACCCCTAGAGTTAATAAATTAGGTGGCTCTGAGTGGGCTAAAACTAAACGCCGTGTTGCTAATAAAATTGAAGATATTGCTGATGAGTTAGTTGATCTTTATGCTAAACGTGAAGCTGAAAAGGGATACGCATTTACTCCTGATGATAGCTATCAAAAAGAGTTCGAAGATGCATTTCCATATACAGAAACACCAGATCAACTGCGGAGTGCTAAAGAAATTAAACAAGATATGGAAAAGACCAAGCCAATGGATCGATTATTAATCGGTGATGTTGGCTATGGTAAAACAGAAGTGGCATTAAGAGCGGCTTTTAAAGCGGTTCAAGATGGTAAACAAGTTGCTTTCTTAGCGCCAACGACAGTTTTGGCTCAACAACATTACGAAACAATGGAACAACGTTTTGAAAATTTCCCTGTTGAGATTGGTATCTTATCTAGATTTAATACAGCCAAGGAAATTAAAGAGACTATTGAAAATTTAGAAACAGGCAAGTTGGATATTGTTGTTGGAACACATAGGTTATTGTCAAAAGATGTAAAATTTGCAGATTTAGGGTTATTAATTATTGATGAGGAACAACGTTTTGGAGTTAAACATAAGGAACGATTAAAAGAATTGAAGACAAGTGTAGATGTTTTAACATTAACAGCTACACCTATTCCAAGAACGTTAAACATGTCTATGTTAGGTGTACGTGATTTATCAGTTATTGAAACAGCACCCATGAATCGTTATCCAATACAAACTTACGTTATTGAAAAAAATTATGGGGTAATTGTAGATGGAATTAAGCGTGAAATAGAGCGTGGGGGACAGGTTTTCTATCTGCATAATCGAGTTGATGATATTGAAAAAGTTGCTAGTGAATTAGAAAGTTTAGTACCTGAAGCTAAAGTAGCTTATATTCACGGAAGAATGACCGAAACGCAACTAGAAAATATTTTGATAGATTTTATCGATGGTGAGTATGATGTTTTAGTCACAACAACAATTATTGAAACTGGTGTTGATATTCCTAACGTGAATACATTATTTGTTGATAATGCGGACAGAATGGGATTATCACAGTTGTATCAATTAAGAGGACGCGTTGGACGATCAAATCGTATTGCGTATGCTTACTTCATGTATCAACCTAATAAAGTGTTGACAGAAGTTGCTGAAAAACGTCTGGAAGCTATTAAAGATTTCACAGAGTTAGGTTCAGGATTTAAAATTGCGATGAGAGACTTATCAATTCGTGGAGCTGGAAATTTATTAGGTAAGCAACAACATGGTTTCATTGATTCTGTTGGATATGATTTGTATACACAGATGTTAAATGATGCTGTAGCTAAGAAACGTGGTAAAGAGATTAAAGTTAAAACGGATGCTGAACTTAATCTTGATTTGGAAGCTTATTTGCCAGCGGACTATATTACTGATCCTAAACAAAAGGTTGAGATTTATAAACGAATCCATCAATTTGAAAATGAGGATCAATATATAGAAGTTCAAGATGATTTAATTGATAGATTTGGGGAATATCCAATAGAAGTACACAATTTATTAGAAGTTGGCCAATTAAAAATGTATGCTGATGCAGCTTTAGTAGATAGTGTTAGCCAGAATAAAAAAACAATTGAAATTGAGTTATCAGATAAGTTAAATGGGAAATTAGACATTAAGGATGTTTTTAAAGTATTATCGGTAACTAAATTTAGTACGACTCTGGGAAATAAAAATCAAAAAATTCAGATTAAGTTAAACATCCAACCTGGCATGGAAAGTAATCAGATTTTGGAAGAATTAAAAAAATTACTCAAAGAATTAGCTAAAATGGTGGATGTCACTATGGATAAATCAGCATAGGTGAAGGTAATGAAAAATAATTTTGGAAATGTTATGAAGGGAGCAATAATCCTATCAGGGGCTTCTTTTATAGCTAAAATTTTAAGTGCGATGTACCGAATTCCTTTTGAAAATATGGTAGGGAATTTAGGATTTTATGTTTATCAGCAAGTTTATCCGATTTATGCAATTGGAATGACTTTTTCTTTATCAGGATTTCCTGTATTTATTTCAAAAATTATTGCTGAACAAGATGATATAGAATCAAAATACCAGATTTCAAAAAGGATATTCAACGTTTTAGTTGTACTGGCTATCTTGTGCTTTTTATTTCTACAATTTGGATCATCTCAAATTGCTGAAGCCATGGGAGATACAAAATTGAAGGTAATTATCAGGAGTGTTTCCTGGATGTTTTTGTTGATGCCTTTTTTATCAGTAGGAAGAGGATTTTATCAAGGTATATTTAATATGACGCCTACTGCTGTATCACAAGTGTATGAGCAACTAATAAGAGTGATTGTTATTATTGGGGTTGCGTGGTATGCGGTTAGACATCATTGGTCTATTTATAAAATGGGAGCTTGGGCGATGTTTGGCTCAACATTAGGAGGCTTAGTTGCACTACTATGTTTTGTAGGTATTTTTATAAGGCTTTTTTCAAGAAAATCCCACAAACATAGTATCAAATATCGAGATTTAGTAAAGAGACTAATGACAGAAGGAATCATGATATGTTTATTTACTGCATTGATGGTACTTTTGCAATTAATAGATTCCTTCACAATTAAGAATAATTTGGAGATTTATGGCTTATCTTCAATAAAAGCTAGAAATATAAAAGGTATTTACGATAGAGCTCAACCTCTAATACAATTAGGATTAGTAATAGGTGTAAGTTTTTCTTCAACGCTTTTACCTTCCCTAACAGCCGCAATTGAAAAGAAAGAAAAAACTACTTTTGAAAATACTGCATCATCTATCTTGAGAATTAGTTTAGGAATAGCTAGTGCTGCTACAGTGGGATTGTTAGCCTTATTGCCTGAAGTTAATAAACTTTTATTTGGTGATAGTGAACTTAGCTTGGTAATTGGAATATATTTACTAGGTATAATTTTAATGACAGTAATCAATAGTTATAGTTCTATTTTACAAAGCATTGATGAGTACAAAGTGTTACTGATTGGATTAGGGGTAGCTTTCTTAACTAAATATATTCTTAATAGTTACTTAATTGGTAAAGTTGGAATAATTGGAGCAAGTATTGCTACTACAGCTAGTTTATTATTAGCTGCAATTATCATTATTCTCTTTAGTTCAATAAAGCTTGAGATTTTATTTAGAAGTGATGGTTATGTCTTAAAATTATTACTTATTTCATGTATTATGGGGATAGTAGTAAAAGAACTTTCGATATTATTAGGATACCTATTGGGAAGTTCTAGATTAGATGTCGGAATAATTTCAGTAATATGTATTCCTGTGGGAGTATTTATTTTTGGAATTTTAGCAATTAAGTTTAATTTATTTACCAAAGAAGAATATATGGCGATGCCAGGTGGAAATAAGATTATAAAAATAATTGACAAATTAAATGGAGGACGTTGATGAGATTAGATAAGTTTTTGAAAATATCACGCATTATTAAAAGAAGAACAGTAGCAAAAGAAATTTCAAGTCAAGGTAGAATTACAATTAATGGCAAGGTGGCTAAATCATCATCAAATGTAAATGTTGGCGATGAAATTGTGATAAACTTTGGTAATAAAGTATTAACAGTCAAAGTTAATGATATTAGAGATACAACAAAGAAAAAAGAAGCACAAGAATTGTTTGAAGTTATCTCTGAAGAATATAAGGAAGATTTTTCTATATAAATAGTTTTGGACAAAGAATGGAAGGGGCTAGATAGTCAGTGAAGAAAAGATCAAAGATTACCATCATGGATAATGATTATTTTCGTAAGCAACAAGCTAAAAGTAAAAATGCTGCTTTAAAAGCTAAACACTATCAACATTATCGATTGTTTAGAGTAAGTATTATTTCTTTAACTATACTATTAACAATAGTGTTTGGAATAAGACTCATTACAATGCACTATCAAACCCAAAATATTAATGTTCAAACGGAAGAAGCTAATAAGAAGTTAGAAAAAGTAAAAGCTAAAAATGCTGATTTGAAAGAGCAGATTAAGCAATTAAATGATGAAGATTATTTAAGAAAATTAATTCGAGAAAAGTACTCCTATTCTAAAGATAACGAAATAATTTATAACTTACCAACAGATGTTACAAAAAATATTGGACAATAATTAAAAAAAGTTTAATTTAGTAGTATTAATAATATTTAGTGCGTGATATACTGAGAGGTATAGAATTTCGAGGAGGAAGACAATTTTTATGTCGATTGAAGTAGGAGCTAAACTTTCCGGAAAAGTTTCAGGAATTACAGATTTTGGTGCATTTGTTGATTTAGGGGATAAGAAGACAGGATTAGTTCATATTAGTGAAGTATCCAATACTTTTGTTAAAGATATCCATGAAGTCTTATCTGTTGGTGATGAAGTTACTGTTAAAGTTTTATCTGTCAGTGATGATGGTAAGATCGGTCTTTCCATCAAGAAAGCAGTAGATAAACCTCAAAAACAAAACAACCACCGTCGTAACAATAATCACGAACAACATAATAATAGGGATAAAGTAAAGAAAAATCATAATACTTCTTTTAAGCCAAAGCATGAAGAAAAGAAGAAAGATTTCGATTCCTTATTAGCTGGATTTTTGAAGGAAAGTGAAGATAGATTGACTTCCTTGAAACGTAATACAGAAGGAAAACGTGGCGGTCGTGGCGGTCGTCGCAGCTAATACAACAAAAGGCAAGAGGTAATTACTTCTTGCCTTTTTATTTTTTTGAAGTGAGTGATAAAGTTGAATGTAAAAAAATTTGAAAATCAATTATTACAGCGACTTAGGGATTTAAAAATTTCTAATAAAAAAGTATTGCTTGCAGTTTCTACAGGTGTAGATTCTATGGTCTTATTATCAGGAATGTTGAAATTGAGTAAAGTTTTAGATGTAGAAATTAATGTCGCTTATATTGATCATCAATTACGAGAGCAAAGCAAAGAAGAAACAAAATTTATTAAAGAGTTTTGTTTTGCACGGAATATTCCTTTATATGTATACAGGTGGGAAAAAGAAGAACATCCTGTACAAAGCATTGAAGCTGCAGCCAGAGAAGTTAGATATAACTTTTTTGAAAAAGTCCTAAAAGAAAATAATATTGAGTACTTGGTAACGGCGCATCATGGAGATGACCAAGCAGAAACTTTTTTAATGAAATTAATTCGAGGTGGGAATATTCAACAATTACAAGCAATTCAATCTGTACGCATTTTCAGAGAGGATTATCAAATAGTTCGTCCCATGTTAATTTTTAATAAAAAAGAAATTTATGATTATGCTAAACAATTAGGGATTAAATATTATGAGGATGAAACTAATAAAAGCGATGACTACCAAAGAAATAGGTTACGACATCATATAATTCCAGTATTAAAAGCAGAAAATCCAGAATTTTTAAAGCATGTATTAGAATATACTCAGCAATTAACAAATAATTTACAAGCAATTCAAGAAGTAGCTGATGTGAAACTGAATAAGATTTCTAAAGAAGAAACTTTGGACTATGATAAATTTGTTAAAGAAAGTCCCTTATGGCAACGTATTCTACTTGAACGATATTTAGAAGTAAAAGGATTAGAAATCAAAGAAACACAGGTACAGCAAATTTTAGCGATGCTTAATGATGAGAAGAAACCTCAAGCAAAGTTTGATTTGAATGAAAAATTTGAATTCTATCATGAATATCTCGAAATAGGAATAAGAATTAAAAGTACTACTAGTTTAAATCTAGAAGAAAATTTTGAATTAAAATTGAATCAATGGCACAACTTAGAAGAAGGAAAAAAGATAGGCTTATTTAAGCTTGATGAAATAGAACTAATGCCTGGAGATGAAACTCTAGTTGTAGAAGATAATGAAAATTGGGTAATTAGACATAGACAACCGGGTGATTCACTAAAAATGAGCTTTGGAAATCAAAAAATTAAAAAAGTTTTTATTGATAAAAAAATTCCAAGTGAACAGAGAAATAAAAGTTGGCTAATTACAAAAAATAAAAATGAAGTGTATTGGATTTTAGAAACAAAAAAAACTGATTTGTCACTGGCCCCACAAAATGCTAAAATTCATTACATACTAGTATTTAGAAAAAAGTAAGAAAGAGGTTAATCTTATGAACAACGACATCAAAGAAGTTTTATACAGTAAAGAACAAATCGCTGAAGTTACTAAAAGACTAGGAAAGCAAATTACTAAGGATTTTGAAGGTAAAAATCCATTAGTAGTTTGTGTTCTTAAGGGTGCTGTTATGTTCACAACTGATATTATTCGTGAAATCGATACATATTTAGAATTAGATTTTATGGACGTTTCTAGTTATGGAGAAGGAACAGAATCATCTGGTGAAGTTAAAATTATTAAAGACTTAGATACATCTGTAACTGGAAGAGATGTTTTAATCGTTGAAGACATTATCGATACAGGTCGTACATTACAACGTTTAGTTGAACTATTTAAGCATCGCAATGCAAAATCTGTTAAGATTTGTACTTTACTTGATAAACCTGAACGTCGTGTTGAAGGAGTTAAGCCTGACTATGTAGGTTTTGAAGTTCCTAATGAATTTGTAGTAGGTTACGGTTTAGACTTTGCAGGTCGCTATCGTAACTTAGGATATGTTGGAATTTTGAAGCCTGAAGTTTACGAAGGTTAATAAAATTTTAAACAATTTATTTTAGTGAAATTAATAGTCAATAATAGTCAAAATTTATTAATTATGCTATTATATTCACAATGGAGTGCTTATTTAATGGTGATAAGTGACTCTTTAATCCTTGGATATGGAGGAACGTTATGAATAACAACAGGAATGGTAACGGACTTCTTAGAAATAGTTTCTTTTATATCGTAGTATTCTTGGGTATTATGGGTGTCTTGTATTATATGTTTGGTAGTCGCCAAAGTATGCAGACACAACAAATTCAATCTAGTCAATTTATAACAGAATTGAAGAAGAATAATATTAAAGATTTTACGATGCAACCTTCTGGAAGTACGTACAAAATAACGGGTACTTATCGTCATGCTAAGAAATCATCTGGTTCGAGTGGTATTGCCGGAATTGCTTCCAGTGGTGCGGATGAATCAACTGGTTTTACAACTAATGTATTGACGAATGACTCGACTGTAAAACAAATTCAAGAGTATGCACAAAAAAATAAAATAAAAAATAGTGCTAAAGAAGAAGAATCTAGTAGTATTTGGATTCAACTTTTAATTTCAGTAGTTCCAATTCTATTCTTCATTTTCTTCTTCTACATGATGATGGGTCAAGCTGGCCAAGGTGGCGGCGGTGGCCGTGTTATGAACTTTGGAAAATCCAAAGCTAAGCCTATTGACAAAAAGAACAATAAAGTTCGTTTTTCAGATGTAGCTGGTGCTGAAGAAGAAAAGCAAGAATTAGTTGAAGTTGTAGAATTTTTGCGTGATCCACGTAAGTTCTTAGCTTTAGGTGCTAGAATTCCATCTGGTGTGCTATTGGAAGGACCTCCAGGAACTGGTAAAACTTTACTTGCTAAAGCTGTTGCTGGTGAAGCTGGTGTACCATTCTTCTCAATTTCTGGTTCTGACTTCGTTGAAATGTTCGTCGGTGTTGGTGCTAGTCGTGTGCGTGACTTATTTGAAAATGCTAAAAAGAACGCACCATCTATTATCTTTATCGATGAAATTGATGCAGTAGGTCGTCGTCGTGGTGCCGGAATGGGCGGTGGACATGATGAACGTGAACAAACACTTAACCAAATGTTAGTTGAAATGGATGGTTTCGAAGGTGATGAAGGTGTCATCGTTATGGCAGCTACTAACCGTTCTGATGTATTAGACCCTGCTTTGCTACGTCCAGGTCGTTTTGACCGAAAGATTTTAGTAGGTCGTCCTGATGTTAAGGGTCGTGAGGCTATTTTGAAGGTTCACGCTAAGAACAAGCCTTTAGCAAAAGATGTCGATTTGAAGATGATTGCTAAGCAAACACCTGGTTTTGTTGGTGCTGACTTAGAAAACTTATTGAATGAAGCTGCATTACAAGCTGCTCGTCGTGATAAGAAAGAAATTGATGCATCTGATATCGATGAAGCAGAAGATAGAGTTATTGCAGGACCTGCTAAGCGTGATCGTGTAATTAGTAAGCATGAACGTGAAACAGTGGCATATCACGAAGCTGGACATACAATTGTAGGTTTAGTATTAAATGAAGCACGTGTAGTTCATAAGGTTACAATCGTACCTCGTGGACGTGCTGGCGGATATGCTATCATGTTACCAAAAGAAGATCAAATGTTGATGTCCAAGAAGAACCTTAAGGAACAAATTGCTGGTTTGATGGGTGGACGTGCAGCCGAAGAAATTATCTTTGGTCAACAATCTTCTGGTGCTTCTAATGACTTCCAACAAGCTACTCAATTAGCTAGAGCAATGGTTACAGAATTTGGTATGAGTGACAAGTTAGGCCCTGTTCAATATGAAGGTCAAGCTAATATGCAACCTGGTGAATTCAATGGTCAACATAGTTACTCTGGACAAACAGCTAATATCATTGACGAAGAAGTTAAACGTATTGCCAATGAAGGTATGCAACAAGCTAAGGAAATTATCGAAGCTCATAGAGAACAACATAAAGTAATCGCTGAAGCATTACTTGAACATGAAACTCTAGATGAAAAACAAATCTTGAGTTTGTATAAGACAGGTAAGATGCCAGCAGAAAACGAAGATGAATTTCCTAGTGAAAAGGCAGCAACTTTTGAAGAAGCAAAACAAGCTGTTGAACGTAGAGAAGCTAAAAAACAATTAGCTGAAAAAGATGAGGAACATAAAGAAACAGAAGTGTTCTATCCTCATGAATCAGATGAAGATTCTGATAAGAAAGATGAATAACAAAAATGGTATTGGTGGTTTTAAACTGTCAGTACCATTTTTTATTTGACAAAATAAAAAAGATAATAATAGAAAAATTGACTACAATTTGTTAGTATGTAATTTGTGTATAAAAATAAAGAGGTAAGAAAAATGTCTGATTATTTAGTTAAAAGCTTAGTATATGATGGAGCAATTAGAGCTTATGCAGTTGATGCTACTGAAACTGTAGGAGAAGCACAAAAATTACACGATACTTGGAGTGCTGCTTCAGCTGCTTTTGGTAGAAGTTTGATAGGTACTTTATTATTATCAGCATCGGAACTATCTGGTGATGAAAAAATGACCGTAAAAATCAATGGCGATGGACCAATTGGGGCTATTGTGGTAGATGGTAATGCTAAAGGTACAGTCAAAGGATACGTACATGAACCACATGTGCATTTGCCTTTAAATGAAAAACATAAGATTGATGTTAAAGGCGCAGTAGGTACTCAAGGCTTTTTATCAGTAACTAAAGATTTAGGATTAAAAGAGCCTTTTACAGGACAAGTGCCCCTTGTATCTGGTGAGTTAGGTGAAGATTTCACTTACTATCTAGCTAAGTCAGAGCAAATTCCATCAGCCGTAGGATTATCTGTTTTTGTTGAAGATGATAACACAATAGGTGTAGCTGGTGGTTTTATGATTCAAGTTTTACCAGGAGCTAGTGATGAGATTTTAGATGAAATTGAAAAGAAGTTACAAGAAATACCGTTAGTATCTGAAATGATGCGTAAAGATGGTAAGACTCCTGAAGAAATTTTGTATACACTTTTCCCAAAAGACAAAGTAAAAATTCTTGAGAAAATGCCAGTAGCATATGAATGCGATTGTTCAAAAGAAAGATTTGCTGAAGCACTAGCAAGTTTACCTAAAAAAGATCTTAAAGAAATGATAGAACAAGATAAAGGTGCAGAAGCAGTTTGCCATTTTTGTGGGAAAAAATATGAATTTAATGAAGAAGAATTAACTAAAATTATGAATGAAGCTAATCAAGCTTAAAATGGAGGAAGAGAATAATGGAATGGAAAATTGGTGATATAGTTATCCCTAATCAAGTTGTAGTAGCTCCTATGGCTGGGGTTACAAACGTTGCCTTTCGTATGATTTGTAAGGAATTTGGTGCAGGTTTAGTTGTTTGTGAAATGATTTCTGACAAAGGAATCCATTTTAGAAATAAGAAAACATTAGATATGCTATTTGTTGATCCAACTGAGCATCCAGTTAGTGTCCAAATTTTCGGTGGTAGCAAAGAAACTTTAGTTGAAGCTGCTCAATTTGTGGCAGAAAATACTGCGACTGATATTATCGATATAAACATGGGTTGTCCAGTTCCTAAAGTTACAAAGACTGATGCTGGTGCAAGATGGCTTTTAGATCCAGATAAGATTTATGAAATGGTTCATGCAGTTACTAGTTCTATAGATAAGCCTGTAACAGTTAAGATGAGAACCGGTTGGGATGAAGATCATATTTTAGCTGTTGAAAATGCATTAGCAGCAGAAGAAGGTGGAGCTAAAGCATTAGCAATGCATGGACGTACTAGAAAGCAATTATATACAGGACATGCAGATTGGGGAATTTTAAAAGAAGTAGCTGATCATTTAACTAAGATTCCATTTATGGGGAATGGTGATGTTCGTACACCAGAAGAAGCTAAGAAGATGTTGGATGAAGTTGGAGCAGATGCAGTAATGATTGGTCGTGCAGCTTTAGGTAATCCTTGGATTGTTAAGCAAACAACACATTACCTTGAAACAGGAGAAATTTTGGAAGAACCTACACCTGCAGAAAAGATTAAAGTTGCTAAGGAACATTTACATCGTTTAGTTAAAGCTAAAGGTGAAGTTATTGGGCCAAAAGAATTCCGTTCTCAAGCTGCATATTATTTGAAAGGAATCCCACGTTCCGCGCGTACTAAAGCGGCTTTAAATTCTGCAGATACAGAAGCAGAAATGATCGATATTTTTGATAATTTCTTAGCAGATACATTAGCACGTCAAGCTGTTTAGTGGATATTTTGTTAATATTATAATTAATATGTTCAGTTGACTATGATATAATAAAGAGCAGTGTATAAATTATTGAGAAAGTGAGGATTTTAAATGGCTAATCAACAATCAATGAATGATCAGTTAAGAGTTCGTCGTCAAAAGATGCAAGAATTGCGCGATGAAGGCGTTGATCCATTCGGTCATAGATTTGAGCGTGATTTCTTAAACAAAGAATTACACGACAAATTTGAAGATAAGACAAAAGAAGAATTAATTGACTTAGATGTTAAGGCTACAATCGCAGGACGTATGGTAGCAAAGCGTGGTAAAGGTAAGGTAGGCTTTGCTGATTTACAAGATAAGACAGGTAGAATGCAACTTTACATTCGTAAAGATGAAGTTGGCGAAGAAATGTACCATATCTTTAAACGTTCAGATTTAGGAGATTTCTTAGGTGTAACTGGTGATGTTATCAAGACTGATATGGGTGAGCTTACAATTAAAGTAACTAAACTTACTTTCTTATCCAAGGCTCTAAGACCATTGCCAGATAAATTCCACGGTCTTCAAAACGTAGAACAAATTTATCGTCAACGTTACTTAGACTTAATTACTAACCGTGAAAGTTACAATCGTTTTGTAAACCGTAGCAAGATTGTTACAGCTGTTCGTAATTATTTAGATAGTAATGGATTTTTAGAAGTTGAGACACCTGTATTACATAATCAAGCTGGTGGTGCAGCTGCACGTCCATTTATTACACATCATAATGCATTGGATATTCAACTTTACTTACGAATCGCTTTAGAATTACACCTCAAACGTTTGATTGTTGGTGGAATGGAACGTGTTTATGAAATTGGTAGAGTTTTCCGTAATGAAGGAATTGATACTAAGCACAATCCAGAATTTACAATGCTTGAAACTTATGCAGCATACTTTGACTTTAAAGACGTTATGGATGAAACAGAAGGTATCTTTAAAGCAGCTGCTAAAGTTGTAACATCTGATGGGAAGATTAACTATCAAGGAACGGACGTTGATTTTAATAAAGAATTCAAACGTGTTCATATGGTAGATTTAATCAAGGAAAAGACGGGAGTAGATTTCTGGAAAGAAATGTCTCTTGAAGAAGCTAGAAAGATAGCAGATGAGCATAAAGTTCATTATGAACCATACTGGCAAGTAGGTCATATTATTAATGAATTCTTTGAACAATTCTGTGAAGATACAATTGTTGATCCAACTTTCGTTTATGGTCATCCTGTAGAAATTTCACCATTAGCTAAGAAAAATGCTGATGATCCACGTTTCACAGATCGTTTTGAATTATTCATTTTAGGAAATGAATATGCAAATGCCTTTACTGAATTGAATGATCCAATTGACCAACGTCAACGCTTTGAAGCACAAGTTGCTGAACGTCAAGCTGGTAATGATGAAGCTGAAGGTATCGATGAAGATTATATTGAAGCTATGGAATACGGAATGCCTCCAACAGGGGGATTAGGTATAGGAATTGATAGATTGGTAATGCTTCTAACAGATGCACCATCAATTCGTGATGTACTCCTATTCCCAACTTTGAGACCAGAATAATAGAAAATAAGATAAAAAATCAGTTTGTAAATAAGCAAACTGATTTTTTTTAGATTTTATTAAAAAAAGTGTTGACGCAGAGGTGTAACTCGTGTATATTATTTAAATGTTGCTGCTACTTAAGAAGTTGCAAGTTATGAAGTTGATAATTTTTTTATTGACATATTTTTTAACTGTGATATAATTAAATAGTTGCATGAGAATGTTATATGATCTTTGAAAACTAAACAAAGTTTCGATGAAACAAATGTGCAGGGCTTCTATAAAGAAGCAAAAACATTTGCGAAGTCAATTCGCTAGTAAAAATAATGAGTCACAAACTTTAAAATGAGAGTTTGATCCTGGCTCAGGACGAACGCTGGCGGCGTGCCTAATACATGCAAGTCGAACGAAACTTTCTTACACCGAATGCTTGCATTCATCGTAAGAAGTTGAGTGGCGGACGGGTGAGTAACACGTGGGTAACCTGCCTAAAAGAAGGGGATAACACTTGGAAACAGGTGCTAATACCGTATATCTCTAAGGATCGCATGATCCTTAGATGAAAGATGGTTCTGCTATCGCTTTTAGATGGACCCGCGGCGTATTAACTAGTTGGTGGGGTAACGGCCTACCAAGGTGATGATACGTAGCCGAACTGAGAGGTTGATCGGCCACATTGGGACTGAGACACGGCCCAAACTCCTACGGGAGGCAGCAGTAGGGAATCTTCCACAATGGACGCAAGTCTGATGGAGCAACGCCGCGTGAGTGAAGAAGGTCTTCGGATCGTAAAACTCTGTTGTTAGAGAAGAACACGAGTGAGAGTAACTGTTCATTCGATGACGGTATCTAACCAGCAAGTCACGGCTAACTACGTGCCAGCAGCCGCGGTAATACGTAGGTGGCAAGCGTTGTCCGGATTTATTGGGCGTAAAGGGAACGCAGGCGGTCTTTTAAGTCTGATGTGAAAGCCTTCGGCTTAACCGGAGTAGTGCATTGGAAACTGGAAGACTTGAGTGCAGAAGAGGAGAGTGGAACTCCATGTGTAGCGGTGAAATGCGTAGATATATGGAAGAACACCAGTGGCGAAAGCGGCTCTCTGGTCTGTAACTGACGCTGAGGTTCGAAAGCGTGGGTAGCAAACAGGATTAGATACCCTGGTAGTCCACGCCGTAAACGATGAATGCTAGGTGTTGGAGGGTTTCCGCCCTTCAGTGCCGCAGCTAACGCAATAAGCATTCCGCCTGGGGAGTACGACCGCAAGGTTGAAACTCAAAGGAATTGACGGGGGCCCGCACAAGCGGTGGAGCATGTGGTTTAATTCGAAGCAACGCGAAGAACCTTACCAGGTCTTGACATCCTTTGACCACCTAAGAGATTAGGCTTTCCCTTCGGGGACAAAGTGACAGGTGGTGCATGGCTGTCGTCAGCTCGTGTCGTGAGATGTTGGGTTAAGTCCCGCAACGAGCGCAACCCTTGTTGTCAGTTGCCAGCATTAAGTTGGGCACTCTGGCGAGACTGCCGGTGACAAACCGGAGGAAGGTGGGGACGACGTCAAGTCATCATGCCCCTTATGACCTGGGCTACACACGTGCTACAATGGACGGTACAACGAGTCGCAAGACCGCGAGGTTTAGCTAATCTCTTAAAGTCGTTCTCAGTTCGGATTGTAGGCTGCAACTCGCCTACATGAAGTCGGAATCGCTAGTAATCGCGAATCAGCATGTCGCGGTGAATACGTTCCCGGGCCTTGTACACACCGCCCGTCACACCATGAGAGTTTGTAACACCCAAAGCCGGTGGGGTAACCGCAAGGAGCCAGCCGTCTAAGGTGGGACAGATGATTGGGGTGAAGTCGTAACAAGGTAGCCGTAGGAGAACCTGCGGCTGGATCACCTCCTTTCTAAGGAATAATTACGGAACCTGTACATTTATCGAATACTTTGTTTAGTTTTGAGAGGTCATATCTCTCAAGATTTTGTTCTTTGAAAACTAGATATTGATTTATTTCTTAAAAATAAACCGAGAACACCGCGTTTTAAAGAGTTTAAAACAAGAATTATAGTTCTTAATCGCTAAACTCATAACCTATTATCGTTAGATAATATTAGGTTAAGTTATTAAGGGCGTATGGTGGATGCCTTGGCACTAGGAGCCGATGAAGGACGTGACTAACTGCGATATGCTTCGGGGAGTTGTAAGTAAACTATGATCCGGAGATTTCCGAATAGGGAAACCTAACAGGTTTTACCGCCTGTTATCACTAAGTGAATTCATAGCTTAGTTGAAGGTAGACGTGGGGAACTGAAACATCTAAGTACCCACAGGAAGAGAAAGAAATTCGATTCCCTCAGTAGCGGCGAGCGAACCGGGAAGAGCCCAAACTAAGAAGCTTGCTTCTTAGGGTTGTAGGACTGAACATTTGAGTTACCAAGAAATGAAGTAGTTGAATAATCTGGGAAGATTAGCCAAAGAGAGTGATAGCCTCGTAAGCGAAACTTCGTTTCCTCAGTTCAGGATCCTGAGTACGGCGGAACACGTGAAACTCCGTCGGAATCCGGGAGGACCATCTCCCAAGGCTAAATACTACCTAGTGACCGATAGTGAACCAGTACCGTGAGGGAAAGGTGAAAAGCACCCCGGGAGGGGAGTGAAATAGTTCCTGAAACCATATGCCTACAAGTAGTCAGAGCTCGTTAATGAGTGATGGCGTGCCTTTTGTAGAATGAACCGGCGAGTTACGTTAGCGTGCGAGGTTAAGGAGGAAAGTCCGGAGCCGTAGCGAAAGCGAGTCTGAATAGGGCGAGATAGTACGTTGACGTAGACCCGAAACCAGGTGACCTACCCATGTCCAGGTTGAAGGTGCGGTAAAACGCACTGGAGGACCGAACCCGTGTATGTTGAAAAATGCTGGGATGAGGTGTGGGTAGAGGTGAAATTCCAAACGAACTTGGAGATAGCTGGTTCTCTCCGAAATAGCTTTAGGGCTAGCCTCGGAGTTAAGAATCGTGGAGGTAGAGCACTGTTTGGACTAGGGGCCCGTCTTGGGTTACTGAATTCAGATAAACTCCGAATGCCACAGATTTATATCCGGGAGTCAGACTGCGAGTGATAAGATCCGTAGTCGAAAGGGAAACAGCCCAGACCACCGATTAAGGTCCCAAAATATGTGTTAAGTGGAAAAGGATGCGGAATTGCATAGACAACTAGGATGTTGGCTTAGAAGCAGCCACCATTTAAAGAGTGCGTAATAGCTCACTAGTCGAGTGATCCTGCGCCGAAAATGTAACGGGGCTAAACACATTACCGAAATCGTGGATGTACCGTAAGGTACATGGTAGGAGAGCGTTCTAAGGACGGCGAAGCTAGACCGTAAGGACTGGTGGAGTGCTTAGAAGTGAGAATGCCGGTATGAGTAGCGAAAGATCAGTGAGAATCTGGTCCACCGTATGACTAAGGTTTCCTGGGGAAGGCTCGTCCTCCCAGGGTTAGTCGGGACCTAAGCCGAGGCCGAGAGGCGTAGGCGATGGATAACAGGTTGAGATTCCTGTACTGGTTAAACTTGTTTGAACAATGGAGGGACGCAGGAGGCTATCGATGCGTACTGTTGGATATGTACGTTCAAGCAACAAGTCTGTAGATGAGTCAAATGCTTATCTACTTAAGGACAAGTTGTGATGAGGAGCGAAATTTAGTAGCGAAGTGAGAGACGTCACACTGCCAAGAAAAGCTTCTAGTTAGAGTTTAATCACCCGTACCGCAAACCGACACAGGTAGTCGAGGCGAGTAGCCTAAGGTGAGCGAGAGAACTCTCGTTAAGGAACTCGGCAAAATGACCCCGTAACTTCGGGAGAAGGGGTGCTGAGCGCAAGCTCAGCCGCAGTGAATAGGCCCAGGCGACTGTTTATCAAAAACACAGGTTTCTGCAAAATCGTAAGATGAAGTATAGGGGCTGACGCCTGCCCGGTGCTGGAAGGTTAAGAGGATGGGTTAGCGTAAGCGAAGCTCAGAATTGAAGCCCCAGTAAACGGCGGCCGTAACTATAACGGTCCTAAGGTAGCGAAATTCCTTGTCGGGTAAGTTCCGACCCGCACGAAAGGCGTAACGATCTGGGCACTGTCTCAACGAGAGACTCGGTGAAATTATAATACCCGTGAAGATGCGGGTTACCCGCGACAGGACGGAAAGACCCCATGGAGCTTTACTGTAGCTTGATATTGGGTGTTTGTACAACTTGTACAGGATAGGTAGGAGCCGTAGAAGTCGGAACGCTAGTTTCGATGGAGGCATTGGTGGGATACTACCCTCGTTGTATGAACACTCTAACCCTCGCCGGCAATCACGGCGGGAGACAGTGTCAGGTGGGCAGTTTGACTGGGGCGGTCGCCTCCTAAAAGGTAACGGAGGCGCCCAAAGGTTCCTTCAGAATGGTTGGAAATCATTCGCAGAGTGTAAAGGCATAAAGGAGCTTGACTGCGAGACCTACAAGTCGAGCAGGGACGAAAGTCGGGCTTAGTGATCCGGTGGTTCCGTATGGAAGGACCATCGCTCAACGGATAAAAGCTACCCTGGGGATAACAGGCTTATCTCCCCCAAGAGTTCACATCGACGGGGAGGTTTGGCACCTCGATGTCGGCTCATCGCATCCTGGGGCTGTAGTCGGTCCCAAGGGTTGGGCTGTTCGCCCATTAAAGCGGTACGCGAGCTGGGTTCAGAACGTCGTGAGACAGTTCGGTCCCTATCCGTCGCGGGCGTAGGAAATTTGAGAGGATCTGTCCTTAGTACGAGAGGACCGGGATGGACATACCGCTGGTGTACCAGTTGTTCCGCCAGGAGCATCGCTGGGTAGCTAAGTATGGATGAGATAAACGCTGAAAGCATCTAAGTGCGAAACTCACCTCGAGATAAGATTTCCCATTACGTAAGTAAGTAAGATCCCTGAAAGATGATCAGGTAGATAGGATGGAAGTGGAAGTGCTGCGAGGCATGGAGCGGACCATTACTAATCGATCGAGGACTTAACCAAGTAAAGAAAACGTGAGTTTTCGGTGAAAGAGATAAATGATATCTAGTTTTGAGAGAATAAAATCTCAAGTAAATAGTGCGGTGATGATGGCACGAAGGATACACCTGTTTCCATTCCGAACACAGAAGTTAAGCTTCGTAACGCCGAGAGTAGTTAGAGGAACGCCTCTTGCGAGGGTAGGAAGTCGCCGTGCGTTATTCCGGCATAGCTCAGTTGGTAGAGCATCTGACTGTTAATCAGGGTGTCGACGGTTCGAGTCCGCCTGCCGGAGTTATGGCCCGTTGGTCAAGTGGTTAAGACACCGCCCTTTCACGGCGGTAACATGGGTTCAAATCCCGTACGGGTCATCCTAATAAACTTATGCCGGCTTAGCTCAGTTGGTAGAGCATCGGTATCGTAAACCGAGGGTCACAGGTTCGAATCCTGCAGCCGGCATAACAAGTTGCTGATATTTATGATAATTAACGTTATTTAACATTAGTTTGTTGAATAACGTTTTTTTATTTCAAAAAAATCTTCTAAATATTGGCATTTGATTTTTATTTTACAGATTAAAGATATAAGCTACTTTACTTTAGAAACAAAGGGATTAGAATTATTGGTAATAAGTATTGTTTTAGATACTAATTAATCTAATATATTTAGAAATAAACAAAAATAAATACTTATTTCCTCAAGTTATGATAAGATGAATATGTACATAAAAATTGAGATAAAAAAAAGATAAATTTAGTTCGAAAGTAGGGAATTTTTATGGAAAATGAAGTGCTTTTTCCAGGTGATACTCTGGGGATTATTGGTGACAGTTCTAATGGAATTATATTGGCTCAAACAGCTAAAAGACTAGGATTTAAAGTAATTGTTTACGCTACTAACGAAGGAAGTCCTACTTTAGCTGATGCAGATGTTAAGATTGTAGGAGAATTTAGCGATAAGGCTAAGTTACAAGATTTTGCTGAACGTTGTGATTTAGTAATGTATGAATCAGAACATATATCTTCTGAAGTTATTGCATATCTACAAAAATTCACTAGAGTTCCGCAAGGTTCTGAAACTTTAGAAATTGCACAGGATAGATTGTTGGAACGTGCTTTCTTTGAACAAATGAATATAAATATTGCCCCTTATGCAACAATTGTTAGCTTAGAGGACGTTTACCAAGCTGTTAGCTCAATTGGATATCCTTGTGTATTAAAACCTATTCAAAAAGGATTTGGACCTAAACGTCAACAAATAATTCGTAAGCAAACAGATATTGCCAAATGTGCAGACATTATTGATATGGGGACTTATATCTTAGAATCGTGGATACCTTATAATAAAGAACTATCAGTTATAATGACACGTGATTATGATGGAAATTTATCATATTTTCCTGTAATTGAAACTAGATATAAAGAAAATCGTCTTAACGAGGCAATTGTACCAGCTAATGTCCAACCTGATGTAGAGGAGGAAGTAAAACGTTTAGCTGGTGAAATTGTCAGTGGTTTAAAATATGTAGGTGCTTTAGAAGTAGCTTTCTATCTAACTGAAAGTGGTTCTTTGTATGTAAAAAGAATTGTGCCAGCTTTACACAATTCTGGCTACGTCTTTGATAAGGCAACTAATGTTTCGATGTTTGAGCAACATCTTAGAACTTTGGTGAAGATGCCATTAGTTGATATTAAATTAGTTCAACCTGCAGGCATGGTAATGATTGAAGAAGAAAATATTGATGATATTCGTACACAATGGGTACTAAAAAATAATTGGTATTATACATTCTTTAGATACCCAGAATCAATGAGACCACAACCAGAAGGCTATATTATAGTATTAGCTGAAAATGAAATGGAAATAAAACAACAAATAGAATCGACTGGTATTTGGGACGATTTATCAAAAGAATAATAGTTAATGGAGCGATAAATAATTATAAAGTTATCGCTCTTTTTAATGATTAATAATTGGATTTTAGTTATAATAAGAATTGACATTTTTCTGAAAGGATGAGTACTGTGACCGACAATATGTTTTTGTCAGGAATGAATGATAAACAATCAGAAGCAGTTTTATGTACAGAAGGACCATTATTAATAATGGCAGGAGCTGGTAGTGGGAAGACTCGTGTGTTAACTCACCGTGTAGCATACTTAATTGAAGAAAAAGGCGTAAATCCTTGGAACATACTAGCTATCACCTTTACAAACAAAGCAGCTCGTGAAATGAGAGAACGTGTAAATAATTTAATGGGTGAAGGTGCAGAAGATATATGGGTATCTACATTCCATGCTTTATGTGTACGAATTTTACGAAGAGACGCAGAAAAAATAGGCTTTAATAGATCATTTACAATTGCAAGTACAAGTGAGCAAAGAACTTTAATGAAACAGGTTCTTAATGATTTAAATATTGATACTAAAAAATATGATCCACGTGCAATTTTAAGTGTAATTTCAAATGCCAAAAATGACCTATTAGATCCTAAAGATTATGCCCAACAAGCTAATGGACCATTTGAAGAAATTGTAAGTAAAGCATATTTTGAATATCAAAATCAGCTTGCAAATAACCAAGCAATGGATTTTGATGATTTAATCATGCAAACTATTAGATTATTCAACGAATCACCAGAAACATTGGAATTTTATCAACGTAAATTTCACTATATTCATGTTGATGAATATCAAGATACTAACGAAGCTCAATATGAATTAGTTAATAAGTTAGCTCGTAAATATCGCAATTTATGTGTTGTAGGTGATGCAGATCAAAGTATTTATGGTTGGCGTGGTGCAAACATGGAAAATATCATGAACTTTGAAGAAGATTACCCAGATGCAACAGTAATTAAATTGGAACAAAATTATCGTTCTACAAAAAATATTTTAGCAGCTGCTAATAATGTGATTGAGAATAACGTAAATCGTAAAGATAAGACTTTATGGACAGATAATAAGCAAGGTGACAAGATCCATTATTATCGTGCAAATAACGCTAATGAAGAAGCTTATTATGTAGTTAAAAAAATTCAAGAACAAATTAGAAATAATGGACGTCATTATGGAGATTTTGCTATTTTATATCGTACTAATGCACAGTCACGTATAATCGAAGAAACTTTCGTGAAAACCAATATACCATATAAATTAGTTGGAGCGCATAAATTCTATGATCGCAAGGAAATAATGGACACTTTAGCTTATTTACGTTTAGTAACTAATCCAGCTGATTCTATGAGTTTTGAAAGAATAGTAAATGAACCAAAACGTAGTATCGGCTCAGTAACTGTTGGAAAATTAAGAACATTCTCTCAAATTCATGGTATGTCAATGTTAGAAGCTTCCAAGAGTGCTGCTTTAGCAGGGGTATCTGCCAAGGCAAGTAATGAATTAGAAAAGTTTGCTGAGATGATAGAACAGTTACATGAATATCAAAAGGCACATAATGTTACTGAAGTTACAGAAAGAATTCTAGATGTAACGGGTTATAAAGCTAACTTACAAAGAGAAGATACTTTAGAAAACCGTAATCGTTTAGAAAACTTGGAAGAATTTTTAACGGTTACTAAGCAATTTGATCAAGATTGGGAACCTGAAGATGAAGAAAGTGATCCATTTGTTGATTTCTTAGCTGATTTAGCTTTAGTTTCAGATCAAGATAGTGTAGAAGAAGAACCAGATGAAGTCACATTAATGACATTACATGCAGCAAAAGGGCTAGAATTCCCAGTTGTATTTTTGATGGGATTAGAAGAAGGTATTTTCCCACTTTCTAGAGCAGTTATGGACGAAAATGAACTCGAAGAAGAACGTAGATTGGCCTATGTAGGGATAACTCGTGCTGAAGAAGAACTTTATTTAACTAACTCGATTTCTCGTATGTTGTATGGTAAGAGTCAAAATAATCCAGCTTCTCGTTTTATTGAAGAAATTGATGAAGAATTAATCCAATCAGATAATCAAACGGTAGCAAGTACAACATTAACATCCAAGAGAACTAGATCTAGAGAAGTACCATTTAGTAAGAAGCCTAAATATCGTATGCCAGCAGGAACTGTTGAACGCCCTAAAGAAACTGGTGCTGACAAACAAAGCTGGAATATAGGAGATAAGATTTCTCACAAAGCTTGGGGAACAGGAACTATTGTCAAGGTCTCAGGCGATGGCGAAGATACAGAACTAGATATTGCTTTTGAAGGTAAAGGTATTAAACGATTATTAGCAGCATTCGCACCAATTACAAAGATATAAGGAAGGTGGTGCCCATATGTCACAAAAAGATATAGAGATGGAATTAAAAGAGCTTCGTGATAAGTTAAATCGCTGGAGTAATGAATATTATGTGTTGGATACTCCATCTGTTGAAGATAGCGTGTATGACAAACATTATCAACGTTTATTAGAGCTCGAACAGGCCAATCCTGATTTAGTAACTGCGGACTCTCCTAGTCAAAGAGTAGGTGGTAAAATTCTAAGTGGTTTTACTAAAGTAAATCATGATATTCCAATGTTGTCATTAGGTGATGTATTTTCTAAAGAGGAATTAATAGAATTTTTAGAGCGTTTAGAAAATAATGTAGAGCAGAAGTTGGATTATAGTTGCGAGTTAAAGATTGATGGTTTGGCTATTTCCTTAACTTATGAGAATGGTAAGTTTATCAAGGGGTCAACTCGTGGTAATGGGGTAATCGGTGAAGATATTACTGAAAATCTTAAAACTATCAAGGCAATCCCTATGGAATTAAATGAACCTGTGTCAATTGAAGTTCGTGGAGAATGTTACATGCCTAAGAAATCTTTTGTGGAATTGAATACTAAACGTGAAGCAGAAGGACAAGCTGTTTTTGCTAACCCACGTAATGCAGCAGCAGGATCTTTGCGTCAATTAGATACAAAAATAACAGCTAGTCGAAACTTGAGTACTTTTATTTATTATTTAATGGAACCTGAAAAGTTGGGGATAAAAACTCAAACTGAAGCCTTAAACAAATTAGAGAGCTGGGGGTTCAAAGTTAATAATGAATCTAAACAAGTTAAAACAAAGGAAGAAATATTTGCTTATATTGATGAGGCAACTGATCAAAGAGCCAACCTTCCATACGATATTGATGGAATAGTTCTAAAAGCAGAATCCTTTGCAGTTCAGTCTCAAGTTGGAAACACAGTTAAAGTTCCTAGATGGGCAATAGCTTATAAGTTTCCACCAGATGAACAGGAAACAAAAGTTTTAGATATTGAGTGGACAGTCGGAAGAACTGGAGTGGTAACCCCAACTGCTGTTATGGAACCAGTAACGTTAGCAGGAACAACTGTGGCAAGAGCTTCACTACATAACCCTGATTATTTAAGGGAAAAAGATATTCGTATAGGCGATACGGTGAAACTTCATAAAGCTGGAGATATTATTCCTGAAATTTCTGAAGTAGTTTTAGCTAAAAGAACAGAAGATTCAGTAGAGTATCAAATTCCAACAGAATGTCCAGAATGTGGTGCTAATTTAGTTCATTTAGATGATGAGGTAGCTCTAAGATGTATCAATCCACAATGTCCAGCTTTGGTAAAAGAAAGCTTAACACATTTTGCTTCAAGAAATGCGATGGATATTAGAGGATTAGGACCTAGAATAATTGAACAGCTTTACAACCGTGAAATGATTAAAGATGTTGCCGGAATTTATAGCTTAACTTTTGAACAGTTGATAACTTTAGATAAGTTTAAGGAAAAATCTGCGAATAACCTATTGACAGCAATCGATAATAGTCGTAATAATTCTATTGAACGTTTAATTTTTGGACTAGGAATCCGCCATGTTGGTGCTAAAGTAGCTAGAATATTAGCTGAAAATTATAAGTCAATGGATAACTTAGCTAAAGCAAAAAGTGATGAAATTTCAACGATTGATTCATTAGGAAAAATTATAGGTGATAGTGTTGAAATGTATTTTGCAGATGAACACGTGATGGAATTATTAGATGAATTGCGACAAGCTGGAGTAAACTTGGAATTCTTAGGGAAAACTCGTGAAGAACAGCTTGAAAGCAGCACCGATAGTAGTTTCAATGGTTTACGTGTTGTTCTAACTGGCACTTTGGATACTTTGAAGAGATCCGAAGCTAAATCATGGCTTGAAGCACATGGTGCAAAAGTTACAGGAAGTGTGTCTAAGAAAACTGATTTACTTATTGCAGGTCATGATGCTGGTAGCAAATTGACAAAAGCTCAAGAATTAAATGTTAGAGTAATGAATGAAGCAGAATTTATTCAGCAGATGGAGGAAGAATCTTGAAAAAGTTTGGTATAATTATCAGTTTATGTCTATCAGCTGCTTTAATGGCTTCTTGTGGAAAACTTGGTGGTAATTCTAATACTACAACAGCAACTACAGAGTCATCTAAAAGTGGTTATCAGACAACTGGTGAAAACAATAGTAGTGATTATCAAGGAATTATTGAAGATGGAGAATATAAGACAAGTAAGTCTAGAGGGGTAGGGATTTCTCAAAATTCAGATAATCTATTGAATTTGAAGAGTTTTGAAGCAGGTCTAACAACAATTTCTAAGGATCATTTCTCTACTAAGAGTTACATTTTCCAAGAAGGACAATATTTAAATAAGGCTACTATTCAAGATTGGTTAGGGAGAAAATCTAGTTCTAATCCAGAAGGTTTGAATCCTAGCGACAATGGTAAGAAAGAAGCAAATAAGCGAAACCCAATTTATGTTCAACAAATAGAAGAACAAGATTACATGAAGCAAAATAATGGTAAATTGGAATTAGCCGGTATGACAATTGGGATTGGTATGAATCAAAAGGATTACTACCAAAAAGAACAATATGGTGCTACTTATTCAACAACAATTTCTAAAGAAAAGAGAATTGAAGAAGGTAAGATAGCTGCTAAGAAAGTTCTTGCACGAGTTCGTCAAAAAGTCGGAAACAATGTACCAATTGTGATTGCGATGTTTGCTCAAGCTCCTAATGATAGTTTAGTAGGTGGTTATTTCTACTCCTATACTGTAAGTAAGAGTGGGACAGATATCGGAAGTTGGACAGAAACAAACATTAAGAGTTACGTTCTTCCAGCGACTGAAGATAACAAACTTCCTAATGACAATGATTCAACATCATTTGATAATTTCCAAAAAGAAGTTAAGAATTTCTTCCCTAATATTTCTAATGTAACGGGACAAGGTCAATATAAAGATAAGACTTTGCAAGGTTTACACATAACAATTACAACTCAATTTTATAGTGAAACCGAGATAACTAGCTTTACTCAATATGTAGCACAAGCTGCCAAGTCATACTTACCAAGTGGTATTCCAGTAGATATTAAGATTAATGGTAGTGATGGTGAAACACAAAGTTTTGTTTCAACAACAGGTGGCAATGGCGGATATTATACCCATGTATTTGGAAGTTACTAATTAATATATAAAGTGAGACTATTTTTTGCAGTAGTCTCTTTTATATTTTTAAATGATTATGCTAGAATATCAATTAGGAAACTTATTAACAAACTATAAGTAGTAATAAAATTATTAAAGTAATAGATAAGTGATGAAAGAGGGATGAATAATGGCAATTGGATCTGAAGAAGTAAAGCACGTTGCAGGGCTAGCAAAGCTTGCTTTTAAAGATGAAGAGTTAGCTAAGTTTACTGGACAAATGGATGAAATTATTAACATGGTTCAACAACTTAGCGAAGTAGATACAACAGATGTTCCTGTAACAACACACGTAACAGATGCAATAAATACTTTACGTGAAGACGTTGCAGTAAAAGGAACAGATCGTGATTTATTAATGAAAAATGTTCCTCAAAGCCAAGATGGATATATTAAAGTTCCAGCAATTATTGACGAAAGTGAGGAATAGTAATGGATTACTTTAAGAATGATTTAGCAAGTATTCACGATGATTTAGTAAATAAGAAATATAGTGTTGAAGAATTAACTAAGTCAACATTTGATAACATTAAAAAGGTTGATAAAGAAATTGAAGCCTTCTTAAAATTAGATGAGGAAAGAGCATTAGAAAAAGCTCGTAAAATTGATGAACGAGGCGTTAAAGCTGATTCTATTTTAGATGGTATTGGTATCGGTATTAAAGATAATATCGTAACTAAAGATTTAACAACAACAGCTGCTTCTAAAATGTTAGAAAATTTTGAACCAATTTACAACGCAACTGTAATGGACAAACTTAATGATGCTGGCATGATTACAGTTGGTAAGTTGAATATGGATGAATTTGCAATGGGTAGTTCTACAGAAAATTCAGCTTTCAAAATTACTAAGAATGTCTGGGATACTACAAAAGTTCCTGGTGGTTCTTCTGGTGGTTCTGCAGCAGCAGTTGCATCTGGTCAAGTTCTAGCATCTTTAGGTTCTGATACTGGTGGTTCAATTCGTCAACCAGCTGCATTTAACGGAATTGTTGGGGTAAAACCAACATATGGTCGTGTATCTCGTTATGGTTTGATTGCTTTTGCATCTAGTTTAGATCAAATTGGACCTTTGACACGTACAGTTAAAGACAATGCTTTAGTGTTAAATGCAATTAGTGGACATGATGCTCATGACTTTACTAGCTCCAGTCGTGAAGTTCCTGATTTTACTAAGGGAATTGAAGATGGTGTTAAGGGTATGAGAATTGCTGTTCCTAAAGAATACTTTGGTGAAGGTGTAGACGAAGACGTTGCTAAGGCAGTTAAGGATGCCGTAAATACTTTTGAAAGCTTAGGGGCAACAGTAGATGAAGTATCTCTACCTCATAGTAAATATGGTGTTCCAGTTTACTACATTATTGCTTCATCTGAAGCATCTTCTAACCTTCAAAGATATGATGGTATTCGTTATGGATTCCGTGCTAAAGATGTAAAGAACTTGGAAGATGTATATGTACGTTCACGTTCTGAAGGATTTGGCGATGAAGTTAAGCGTCGTATCATGTTAGGAACATTCTCTCTTTCTGCTGGTTCATATGATGCATTCTTCAAGAAGGCTGCACAAGTTAGAACTTTGATTTGCCAAGACTTTGAAAATGTTTATAAAGATTATGACTTGATTTTAGCTCCAACATCTCCAACTACTGCATACGGAATTGGTGAAGAAATCAACGATCCAGTAACAATGTATATGAATGATATTTTGACAATTCCAGTTAACTTAGCAGGACTTCCAGGTATGTCCTTACCTGCAGGATTCTCTAATGGATTGCCAATTGGTTTACAACTAATTGCACCACGTTTTGCAGAAAGTACAATGTATCGTGCAGGATATGCATTTGAACAATCAACTGATTTTCATAAAGCAATACCAACGTTAGGAGGTCAAGACTAATGAATTTTGAGACGACTGTAGGTTTAGAAGTCCATATTGAAATGCAAACAAATTCTAAGGCATATTCACCTTCTCCTGTTCAATATGGTGCTGAACAAAATACAAATACCAATGTCATTGATTGGGGTTATCCAGGTGTCTTACCTGAAATAAATAAGGGTGCTTTAGAATTTGGAATGCGTGCTGCATTAGCACTTCATTGTGATATCACACAAGATGTTGGTTTTGACAGAAAGAATTACTTCTATCCTGATAACCCTAAAGCTTACCAAATTACACAAGCTCGTACACCAATTGGTACTAATGGTTGGTTAGAAATCGAACTTGAGAATGGTACCAAGAAAAAGATTGGTATCCGTGAAATGCACGTTGAAGAAGACGCTGGTAAAAACACACACAATCCAGATGGTTACTCTTACGTTGACTTGAATCGTCAGGGTACACCTTTGATTGAAATTGTTGCAGAACCTGATATTTCTAGTGCTGATGAAGCTTATGCATACTTAACAAAATTACGTCAAGTTATCCAATTTACAGGTATTTCAGACGTAAAAATGGAAGAAGGTTCCATGCGTGCTGACGTTAACGTTTCAATTGCACCAATCGGATCTGACAAGCTTGGTGTTCGTACTGAAATGAAGAACCTTAACTCATTTGAACATGTACGCAAAGGTATTCAATATGAAGTTAAGCGTCAAGAACGTTTATTGATGTCTGGTGGAGAAGTAGAACAAGAAACACGCCGTTTTGATGAACCAAGTGGTGAAACTATTTTAATGCGTTCTAAGGAAGAAGCTAACGACTACCGTTACTTCCCAGAACCAGATCTACCACCAATTCATATTAGTGATGATTGGATTGAAGAAGTTCGTGCATCTATTCCAGAAATGCCAGATAAGCGTCGTGAAAGATATACACAAGATTGGGGTATTCCAGCTTATGACGCAGGTGTCCTTACTCAAACTAAAGAAATGTCAGACTTCTATGACGCAACTGTAGCTGCAGGAGCAGATCCTAAATTAGCAGCTAACTGGTTGATGGGTGAAGTTAATGCTTACTTGAATTCTAAGCAAGTAGAATTAAGTGATACTGCTTTAACTCCAGAACATTTGGCAACAATGATTAAATTAATTGAAGATGAAACAATTTCTTCTAAGATTGCTAAGAAAGTATTCAAAGAAATCATTACAAATGATACTGAACCTAAAGCTTGGGTTGAATCTAAAGGTATGGTTCAATTATCAGATCCAGCTAAGTTACAACCTATCATTGATGAAGTTTTAGATAACAACGAACAATCTATCGAAGACTTTAAGAATGGTAAGGATCGTGCTATTGGTTTCTTAGTAGGTCAAATTATGAAGAAAACTCGTGGTATGGCTAACCCTAAGATGGTTAACAAATTATTAATGGCTAGTTTGAAGGAAAGATAAGAGGTTTTAGACTCTTAGGCGGGGAAAAAAGCATGCAAAAAAGATGTCGCATTATTTATAATCCAACTTCTGGTCGTGAAGCATTAAAAGGTGATTTAGTAGAAATTTTGGATATCCTTGAGAATGCTGGTTATGAAACAAGTGCATTTGCTACAACAGCTGAAGAGAATTCTGCTAGAAATGAAGCTGAACGTGCAGCAAAAGCAGGATTTAGCTTAATTGTTGCTGCTGGTGGCGATGGTACGATAAATGAAGTTGTGAACGGAATTGCAGGGCTAAAGAAACGTCCACAGCTAGGAATTATTCCTGCTGGTACAACTAATGACTACGCTCGTGCTTTAAAAATACCTAGAGAAAGTCCAGTTGAAGCTGCAAAAGTAATTGCTGCTGGTAAAACTGTTAAGATGGATATAGGTATGGCAAATGATAATTATTTTGTGAATATTGCTGGTGGTGGATTACTAACTGAATTAACATACAGTGTTCCATCAGAGCTTAAATCCTTATTTGGATATCTAGCATACTTAGCAAAAGGTGCAGAATTATTACCACAAATGAAGAATGTACCTATGCATCTTGAATATGATGATGGGGTATTTGATGGTGAAGCTTCAATGTTTTTAGTAGCATTGACCAACTCAATCGGTGGTTTTGAACAGATTGTACCGGATGCTTCACTAGATGATGGTAAATTCACAGTTATCGTAGTAAAGACAAGTAATCTTGTTGAAATGCTCCACTTGATAACAATGGTCTTAAATGGTGGTAAGCATGTTAATGATAAGCGTGTTTTATATATAAAAACAAAGAAATTAGTTGTTAAGCCAGTTGATACTAGAATTATGATTAATATCGACGGTGAATATGGTGGCGATGCACCAATGAAATTTACAGCTTTGAAGCAACATATTGAATTTTTTGCTAATACTGATGAAATTCCAAAAGGTGCAATCACTGCTAGTGAAGATACTAAGCAATTAGTTAAAGATATTGAAGAAGTAACTAAAAAAGATTTAAATGGCGATGGAATAATTGGTGAAAAAGAAGAGTAAACTAATAAGCCAATGAAGTCTAAAGAAGAGGGCAGAAGAGTTAATTCTTTTTGCCCTCTTTTTTTAGGGAAAGGAAGATAATGAAGAAAAAATTACCTGTTAGTAAAAATGAAGATTTAATTTTAACAATTGAAGACTTAACTTATCAAGGAATGGGTGTGGCTAAGGTAGATGGTTATCCTTTATTTATCGAAGGTGCATTACCCCAAGAAAAAATTAAGGCACATGTGGTTAAAGTTACTAAGAATTATGGCTTTGCTAAAGTGATAGATTTTATTGAAAAGAGTCCGGATAGAGTAGAAAATGAAGATAAAATATATCTTCAAACAGGAATCGCTCCACTGCAAAACTTAAGCTATCCTGCACAATTGAAGTTTAAACGTAAATTGGTAACTGATTTGTTGCAGAAGGTACATTTGGATAATTTAGAAGTAGCAAATACTTTAGGGATGGAAACACCTTACTATTACAGAAATAAAGCACAAGTTCCAGTAAGAGAAGTTAATGGTAAGTTGGAGATTGGATTTTTCAAACGTAACAGTCATGATTTTGTAGCGATGGAACATTTTCTTATTCAAGACAAGAGAATAGATGAAATCTTGATAAAAGTAAGAGATATTTTGCGTATGAGCAAGATTACTGCTTATAACGAAGAAAAGCATACTGGAATGATACGTCATATTTTAGTTAGAAGAGGATATTATTCTCATGAGGCGATGGTAGTTCTAGTTAGTCGAGTAAGAAAAATTCCAAATCTTGATCAAATTGCATTCTTAATTCAACAACAATGTCCAGATGTAAAGAGCGTAATGCTGAATGTAAATCCAGATAAGACAAACGTTATTTTAGGAAAGAAAACTATAAAATTAGCTGGTAAAGATACAATTCAAGATACTTTGAATGGTTTGAAATTTGATATTTCAGCACAATCTTTCTACCAAGTTAATCCACAACAAACTGAAAAATTGTATCAATTAGCAATTGAAAATGCAGAATTAACAGGAAAAGAAACTGTTATTGATGCATATTGTGGAATTGGAACAATCTCATTAAATATGGCTAAATTTGCTAAAAAGGTATACGGTGTAGAAATTGTCCCTGAAGCTATTGAAGATGCTAAGCATAATGCTAGTCTAAATGATTTAGATAACTTGGACTTTGAAGTTGGAGAAGCTGAAGTATGGATGGAAAAATGGCAAAAGCAAGGAATTAAGCCAGATGTAATAATGGTTGATCCTCCAAGAAAAGGACTAACTTCTAGTTTGATACAAAGCGCAGTGGCGATGGAACCTAAAAAAGTCGTTTATGTAAGTTGTAATCCAGCAACTCTAGTACGTGATATTCAAGAATTCATGGAACTAGGATACCAAGTTACAAAGCCTATTCAACCAGTAGATCAGTTTCCACAAACAACGCATGTGGAGAGTGTTACTGTGTTGGAGCATGTGTAAGATAAGCAAATATAATTAGCATAAAAAGGAGGGAGGGAGAGATAGTGCCTAAGAATAAAATGATAGAATTTGAAAATTTAATCATGACTGAAGTCTTAAAGGCAATGAAAGAGCTTGGGGGTCGAGTGACACGCAAAGAAGTTAGGCGAGAGATTCGTGATCACTCGGATGTGATTTCAGAAGAGCAAGTTGATAAAATCAAACAGTCAAAAAAGACAGGAAAAGAATATCAACCATTCATTTATAGATTTAATTTTGCTGTTAAACATTTAATTACGACAGGGTATATCTTTACTGAGAACAACCATGATCTTGAATTGTCAGAGAAGGGGAGAACGGTTGATTTTGAAAAGTTTGATCCAATTCATGATGTTCGATCTATTGTAGATGGATCATTAAATAATGAGATAGATAATAGTAATTCCGATGAAGATACTGATGAGACTTGGCGTACAGAATTATTAGATGCTTTAGCAAAAATGTCGCCTAAAAAATTTGAGTTGTTTAGTCGAGGGCTACTTATTCATATGGGAGTTGACCTAGATGATAATATAGGTGTTAGATATGTAGGGGATGGTGGCTTAGATGGATTTGGCTACATTACATCTGATGATTTTCGTACAACTCGTGTTGCTTTACAAGCTAAGCGATGGGATGGAAAAGTTTCTGCACCAGAGATTGATAAATTTCGTGGAGCGATGGATAAACATAATGCTGAGTATGGTATTTTTATTACAACATCAGATTTTACGCGTGAGGCTATGAAAACCGCTAGAGAAGGAACTAGGGTAATTACACTCATTAATGGAGATCAAATCTGTGATTTAGTGGCAAAGTACCACTATTATGTAGAACCAGTTACAACTTATCGATTAAAAAATTTTTATTTTGATGAGGATTAATTGATAGAATTTAAACTAGAATATTTAGACTGATCATTTTAGTATAAATTAGTCTATATTTGGGGTAAATTAATATGCAGAAAATTAAATTGATGTTCGAATTTAGTCATGGTCCTATTTGGGACTCTGAACCGTTTACAGGAAAATTAATGACAGGAATTGAAATAGTTGACAGTGATCCAGATTTAGAAGTGTGGAATAGACAATGTATAGATCTTTATGATGAGTGCTATGAATTTGATTCACATGGCAAAGGTTGTTATTTCAATGAAGAAACACTAGCCAAAAATAAAAAGAAATTGCTATGTATACTTGAACAAATTAAGAGTCGCCTAGGAGAGTTGAATGATAATAACTTTACTATTGAAGATTAGGCAACAGATGAATTAAATAAAGTTAACTAGAAAAAGATTATTTGTGGTATTCATCTTTGAAAGTAAATTAAATTTAGAAAGTGTGTTTTTCTTTGATAATTGTTAAAGAGAAATGCACTTTTTGTATTTTATGAATAATAGAGCATTTATCTCAGCTTTAAAAATATCGACAATGATAGTAAAATAATTAGTATTAGTGTTAAAATCCATCGTTTAAAAGTAGTAAAAGTGGATTAAAAATGGGTTTTAACGGGTGAAGTTTGAAGAATTAATTAATTTTTTCAAAGGGAAGATGCTCTTAGGATATTAACTAAAGGTAGTGAATGAAAATGAAGAATTTAGTTACAACTTTAAGAATGAAAGAAGCCACTTTTACAATTAAGGGTGACGATAAAATTATTCCTTTTAGTGCTTTGGATAAAACGATAGAAATTAATGAAGTGATTGAAAAAAGCTACAATTATCTTAATGGTGTAGAACAAGCTTACCTTTTAATTCCAAATCTATCTGACAATTTTTATTTTAAAGAACTTAAATTGGTTTCCAATGTATGGTTCAATCATAAGAACTTTATTGATTGGGATTCTGATGAATATTATGGTGGTTCGTTTTGGAAGGAAAGTAATAAGGCTTTTGGCATAGCAGTTGCCGCAGATAATTATAACTTAGATGATCATATTGGATACGGAAAACATTTGCCATATTATTCTGATATTGACGAAAAATTGACAAGATATAATGATTTCAAATTTTTAATAGCAAAAATGGCACTTGATGATTTTGAATACGAATATGATCTGCAGAAACTTTGTACTTTTGACATTGCTTTTGATATTCTTTAAACAATGCAAATAATGGCTCTTAATCTAAAAATTATTGAAGATAGAAGCATTTTCGTGAGTTCATTTTTGTAGTATACGTAGGCGATTAAATCAATTGAAAATTAATAGTGATGAGATTAACTATCCTGAATCAATTAGAAAATATTTAGGTCGAAAAATTTGGTACTCTAATATGGATACAATTAATAGACATCCAGAATTTTGGCCAGTATTTGTTAAGTCGGTTGAAGGAAAGAAAATTACGGGAAAAGTTATTAGGTCTCCTCAAGATTTGATAGGACTAGGGTCAAGTTATGAAAATCCAGATATTATCTGCAGTGAAGTCGTTGATTTTGTAGCAGAATGGAGAGCCTACGTTCGTTATGGTCAAATTGAAGGAGTCAAGCCATATTATGGAGATTGGCATTTTCACTATGATCCTAAAGTTATTGAAAATTGTCTCAATGACTATGTTGATCAGCCAGCTGGTTTTTCGCTTGATTTTGGTGTTACTAAAACCGGATAAACCCTGTTAATTGAAGTAAATGAAGGATATTCTCTAGCATCATACGGATTATATGATATTCACTATGCAAAACTTTTAGCAGCACGTTGGGCAGAGCTAACAGATACTGTTGATGAGTGTGCATTTGATCTTGATATATAAGAATATACAGAAACTAGTGTACTATATTTTGTTAGTATACTAGTTTTTTAATATTTATATTATTTATTTACTGGTGTACTTGTTTAAAAACAAACTTGTGGAGGTATTATATGGAAAAAGTATGGGAAGATTTATATAAAGCAGCTAAAAATGTGCAAAATCCAAGAGAAGTTTCTGAAAGAATTTATGCAGGTGGTGTAGCTGCAGCTATTGAAGCATCTAGTGGAAAAATTTACACAGGAGTATGTGTCGATACATCTTGCACACTTGGAATATGTGCAGAAAGAAATGCGATATTTAACATGATTACTAATGGCGATAACGAAGTAAAACGAGTGCTTGCTATTATGTCTGATGGAAAGACTGGGGCACCATGTGGAGCATGTCGAGAATTAATAACACAATTGATGCCTAAATCTTATCAACATGTGGAAATTATGCTTGATTATAAGAAAGAAAAAGTAGTTACGTTAGGGAAATTAACTCCAGAATGGTGGATATAGTTAATGAAATGAGAGTGATTTTATGATTATCTGGACCATACAACCATATAGTGTATATCAACAACTGAAAAGTAAAGGTCAATTTTATTGTGACCCTGAAAAATCAGAAAACTTGAAAGAAAATAATTTTCAAGTTGCTTATAATTGGATGATTAAGCAAATGAAACGAAGAAAAATCTTGCCACTCAAGGATGTAAAAGTACCATTGTGGGCTTGGTATCGTAGAGATTATAAACATGTACGTCCCGATTTTCGTTGGATAAGAGATAGCGAGATAGAAGTCTGTATGAAAATCAATATACCTGAAGAAAAAGTTCTTTTAAGTGATTTTGAAGCTTGGCATTTTGTATTGAATGATTGGTATTATTCTCCTGCAACCAATGAACAAGAGTGGGAACGATTAGAGAAAAAATTTGATAGCTTGCCTGAAAGAAAGCAAAAACAAGTTAAAGAAAAATCGTGGCAACGAATATTTGATACTGATATTCGACATGGAAAATGGACGAGCAATGGTGAGACAATTCAGGCTTGTTTTTGGATGTTAGAAATGAGTCAAGTACGGAAAGCATGGTTGCTAAAAAAAGGAGAGAAAGTTCAGGAAATATACTCAGTAGATTGAATGGTATTTCCTATAATTACCAAAAGCACCATCAATAATTATGTAGTAAAATAAAGAAGTAAAACAATAATTTTAAGTGACGAAGGATATTATTTGAATATTTACTATCTTTAAGGTATAGGAAGTGAGACTATGGCAACCTTTATTGTAGGAAATACTAGGAAAGTATTTAATTTTGGTACAAGTAAAGTTTGGGACTTTTCTGAAGCGTATAGGAATGCAAGCAATGGCGATGTAATTCAATTCCAAGCAGGAACTATAATAAATTTAGGACAAAATAGATTTACAATTGAGAAAAATCTCAGCTTTGTTGGTGATATGAAAGATGACGGAAGTTTAACTACATCTATCAATGGGACTATCTTAGTTGCTAAAGGATATCAAGTTTCGTTTGAAAAAATGATTTTGAATGACAATATTGATAGAACTGTAGTTACTGTTAATGGTGCAGATGTCGTTTTAAATCAATGTATTATGCGCAATTTTAGTAATACTAATAAGAAAGTTTTATTGTATGCTAACGATAATGCACAAGTAAAAATTATGAACTCCATAGTAGATACATCTGATCAAAAAAGATGGGATACAATTAAGACTTATCAAGCAAATTTAGTAATTGAAAATACAACACTTGATAAAGTTTCAATTTGGACATCTGAAAATAGTAATTGTAAATTAACTAGAGTTGAAAGTAGTAGAATTCGCAGTACAAATGCAGTATATGCAATTAGATCTAATGTAGAGATTGAAGACTCAAAAATAATTAACGATGGCATAGATGGAGAAAATAAATATCCAACCGTCTTTTTAAATCAATCTAGTTTAAAATCACATAATTCAATTTTAGATAATCAAGATGAGGTAGAAAGTGTTCATTTAGAAAAATATTCTGTATTTGAATCAAATAATGATTACATATATAAACTAGCAGCATATAGCAGTCAAGTATTTTTAAATAATGCGACAATACAGTTGATTTTCTTATTGACCAATCGTTCTTCAGGTTATGCAAATAGTGTACATTTTAATGAACATTCAGAAAGTATAATTAACATCCTAAGTACAGATGAATCTGTGTTATACATAAAAAATGCAGTATTTGAAGAGATAATTGATCCTAATGTCAGGGTGGATAATGAAGCTTTTGCTGCTATTGATAAAATTGATTTTGTAAATGGTAATCCAGATGATATTTTGATGGAAGCTAAGAACGGCAGTAAGTTAGTTTATGATGGACAACATGGTCAAAAATCAACATCAGAGAATGAAGAATCAGTAGGAGATACAGATAATAAGACTCAAAGTGAGGATTCAAATGTAGCATTAGAAAAATTAAATAGCTTGATTGGCTTAGATAAGGTTAAGAAACAAGTTAAAGAGTTTATTAACTTGAATATTATTAACCAGAAACGTAAAGAACAAGGACTTCAAGTAGTTAACACTAGTATGCATTCATTATTTTTAGGTAATCCAGGTACAGGTAAAACGACTGTAGCACGAATTATAGGAGATGTTCTTTATCAAAAACAAGTAATCAGTCGACCAGATGTGATTGAAGTTTCACGTGCAGATTTGGTAGCTGAATATGTTGGCCAGACTGCATCAAAAACTAGAGAAGTATTAAAATCAGCTTTAGGTGGAATTCTCTTTATAGATGAAGCATATACTTTAAGCAATGGTGGAGAGAATGATTTTGGGCGTGAAGCTATTGATGAAATTTTGAAATTTATGGAAGATAATCGCGATGATATTATGATTATTTTTGCAGGTTATCCAAAAGAAATGAGAAAGTTTCTCAAGATGAATTCAGGTTTGAAGAGCCGTATTCCAAACGTCTTTGATTTTGAAGATTATACTGCTGATGAAATTGTAAGAATTGGTTTATTTGACCTAAAGAAACGAAATTACACTGTTGATGAATTGTATTATGAAAAGGCGCTTAAAGATTACTATGATAAAGAAAATGATCATAGTAATGGGCGTTGGATCCGCAATGTCAACGAAAAAATTATGAAAGCTCAAGCATTACGTTTGGCAGAGAGCGATAATATAAGTGTAGATTTACTTCAAGAAATAACGCAAGATGACATTAATCAAGTTGTAAATAAAGATCTAGAAATAAATTCAGCCGACGATGCTTATGCTAAGCTTAACTCATTGATAGGTCTAGAAAAAGTTAAACAACAAGTTTCTAAATTTATTAATATGAGTGTTATTAATAATAAGCGTAAAGAGCAAGGGTTAGCAACTTCTGCAGTAAGTTTGCATTCGCTATTTTTAGGTAATCCAGGTACAGGTAAGACGACAGTTGCTCGAATTATGGGACAAATTTTGTTCCAAAAAGGAGTTATTCGTAAACCTGAATTAGTTGAAGTTTCTAGAACAGATTTGGTAGCAGAATACGTTGGTCAAACAGCCCCTAAGACTAGAGATGTGTTAGAATCTGCCTTAGGAGGAGTCTTATTTATAGACGAAGCATACACTTTAAGTTCAGGTGGAGGTAATGATTTTGGACGTGAAGCTATTGATGAAATTCTGAAATTCATGGAAGATCATCGCGACGACATTGTAATTATCTTTGCAGGTTACACCAAAGAAATGGATCAATTCCTTAAGATGAACTCAGGTTTGAAGAGTCGTATTCCAAATGTTTTTGACTTTGAAGATTATACTGCTGATGAAGTTGTGCAAATTGGCTTATTTGACCTATCAAAGAGACAATACATTTTAGAAAATGAAGACACATATTCAGAAGTAGTAAAAGATAGTTACGAAAGTACTAATGATCATAGCAATGGACGCTGGATTCGCAATGTTAACGAAAAATTGATTGCAATCCAGGCTGAAAGATTAGCAAGTAGTTCAAATGATATGGATGATATAGATATGCTGAAAACAATTACTGAAGAAGATTTACTTAAGTTTAAAGGATAGTGAATTTCTCAATAAACTGTGTTAAAATGTAGAATGAATTATATGTGAGATATCATTGTGGCAATTTGAAAATAATTAATTACCTTTGCTAAAAATATTTTTAAGGATAAAAAATGTGCTCCCCATATCTGGTGGGGGTGATCCTTATATGTTTTAGTTAAAGATGGGTGTTCCCCATTTTATGGGGGATAATTGCTACAAAGCTTAGTAATTGAATAATATTGAAAGATCTATCAGGTAATTATCTGGTAGATCTTTTTATTATAGAGGATAAAATTCTTAAAGGGCAGTATAGTAGGAGATGATTTAATAAATTTTATTTCGAATAGTGATGATATACTTTGAATATAAGAAAAAGTTGGTTGAATTTTTATTTTTTGACTCAACTATTAGTTGTTTTTTTGAAATAATGCAATTCAACTAACGGTTCATAGTGTTTTAAATTATAAAATAAGATAATGAGTTTTGAGGGAGGAATTTTTATGGAACAGGAAAAAATTGGAAAGTTTATTGCCAAACGTAGAAAAGATTTACATTTTACTCAAGCCAATCTGGCAAAAAAATTAGGAATTACCGATAGAGCTGTCTCCAAGTGGGAAAATGGTAAAAGCATACCAGATGCTTCGTTGATGTTAGATCTCTGTCAATTACTAGAAATTAATGTGAATGAACTCTTAACTGGAGAACAAATTGTTATGAAAGATTATAAAAAAATAGCTGAACAAAATTTAATTGAATTACGAAACCAAAAAGAAAAAGCAGATAGAAGATTACTTACTACAGTAAAGATATTAGCTACTTTAAGTTGTATTTCTGCAGTTGTGTTAATACTTATGGGAACGTTATTGACGAAAATAAGTCAATTTTTAGGAATTATGGTCGTTATTTTAGGTACAATTCTAATTTTTGTAACTGCTATATATGCTGTTATGATTGAGCATGATGCAGGATATTATGAGTGCCCTAATTGTAAGATGAGGTATATACCAACCAGGAAAGCTGTGCTTTTAGCTCCACATTATGGAACAACAAGAAAAATGGAATGTCCATATTGTGGTAAAAAGGGATATCATAAAAAAGTGTTTACCAAATGAAAGCTGATTTTGTAAGCATAATATTTAGTGTATTTAGAAATGAGTTATCGGCAGAGAATTCTTTGATGTTAAAAATCAAGCGGCAGTTAGTTTTTACAATAAGCAGGGATTGAAGATTGTTCGAAAGCAAAGTGATGAGATGGGAAATAAGGAATATTTAATGCAGTGGGGAAAGTAAAAGGATTTTTAGTGAATATATAATTTATTTGTCAACTGCTAAGAGAGGTTCTGTTTTTTAATCAGGACCTTTTTTATTTAATAAATTACTATTATATAGAAGAAAAATAGTATAGATATGTTAATTATTTTTAGTTATAAAAAATTTATCATGATATATAGGTTAAAAAGAAATTTAGAAAATAATTATAATAATTAACAGAAAATAATTTTTAGTAGTTGATTAAACATGAAAGATTCAAGTATAATTAAGATAGAAAAGGTTACCATATAAGGATTAAGTAAGTGATAAAAAGCAAGCCATAATAAAAGAGGTGATTACTATGTTATCAAAGAAAAACAGGATATTAGCTACAAATTACAAACAGAGATGGGCCATTCGTAAATTGACTGTTGGCGTTGTTTCTGTTTTATTGGGGGGAACAATGTTATTTATCAGTGGAACTACTGTATCAGCTGATAATTTGATCCCAAAAAATGAAAGCGTTTCAAAAGTTGAAGAAAAAGTTCCAAATAATAATATAACCGAGGAAAAATCAATAAATACTTCTTCAGAGGTAATAACAAAAGAAACTAAAGGAACTGACACAACAATCGATAAAACTACCTTGAATGTATCTGAAATAGATCAACAAAATAATGTTGCTTCTTCAGAAACAGTTCCAGAAAAAGTTCAGGAAATCACCACAATGAGTGATGCTTCAGTAGAATTAGATAATAATACTCCTACTTCAGAAGTAGAAAAAGTTCAATCTCAACCAACTGTTTTCAGTTATCAACCTAAAGAAAGTGATTTAAGAAAAGAAGAGCATGGAAATAATGTTGTAACTTACTTTGTTATTGTTCGAGAAGTAACGATTGTTAAGCCTGATGGTAAAGAAGAAATACTTCCTTATGAAAGTATGGATACTCTTTATTATGGAATAGAGTCAGAGAATGATGATTTACCACTGATAAACTTTAAAGCAATTGATGTTCCACCAATCCCAGGGGCAAAATCACCAGTTATTCCAGGAATTTCACAAACTGTTAATTCATTTATGGAAGACGACATTAACGAAATTCTAGACACTTCATATGTTAAGTCTCCAGTTCAAAGAATTAGTGGAGAAGTTATACCTCTTCCTGAAGAAGAAAAATATGATGAACCTTACTATTTATATGAACCAAAATACGAAGAATATGAAAAGAAGTTCGCAAAGGGAGATATAAAATTAATAGGATACGATGGATTATTAATTAAAGAGAAGTATCGATATATATTGGATGATGATCCAAAACCTATAGAAGGAAAAGAAGAAAAGACGATTACGCGAACAATCAATGTACACTTGCCAAATGGTGAAGTTCAAACAACAAAACAACCAGTAACCTTGGAAAGAAAGTACACGAGTGTAGCAGGAAGCGATGAGAAGAAATATGGACCATGGACCGTAGGTCGTTGGGAAAGCTTTACAGCCCCAGAACAAGAAGGCTACACAGCAATTCCAGGCACAGTAGATGAAGCAGAAGTAACTTCAGAAAGTTTGGACGCAGTGGTAGACATCTACTATCGAGCAGATGAACCAGCAATAGTAGAAGGAAAAGAAGAAAAGACAATCACGCGAATAATCAATGTACACTTGCCAAATGGTGAAGTTCAAACAACAAAACAGCCAGTAACATTGGAAAGGAAGTACACGAGTGTAGCAGGCAGCGACGAGAAGAAATATGGACCATGGACCGTAGGTCGTTGGGAAAGCTTTACAGCCCCAGAACAAGAAGGCTACACAGCAATCCCAGGCACAGTAGATGAAGTAAAAGTAACTTCAGAAAGTTTGGATGCAGTGGTAGACATCTACTATCGAGCAGATGAACCAGCAATAGTAGAAGGAAAAGAAGAAAAGACAATTACGCGAACAATCAATGTACACTTGCCAAATGGTGAAGTTCAAACAACAAGACAACCAGTAACTTTGGAAAGGAAGTACACGAGTGTAGCAGGCAGCGACGAGAAGAAGTATGGGCCATGGACCGTAGGTCGTTGGGAAAGCTTTACAGCTCCAGAACAAGAAGGCTACACAGCAATTCCAGGCACAGTAGATGAAGTAAAAGTAACTTCAGAAAGTTTGGACGCAGTGGTAGATATCTACTATCGAGCAGATGAATCAGCAATAGTAGAAGGAAAAGAAGAAAAGACAATCACGCGAACAATCAATGTACACTTACCAAATGGTGAAGTTCAAACAACAAAACAGCCAGTAACATTAGAAAGGAAGTACACGAGTGTAGCAGGTAGCGATGAGAAGAAATATGGACCATGGACCGTAGGTCGTTGGGAAAGCTTTACAGCCCCAGAACAAGAAGGCTACACAGCAATTCCAGGCACAGTAGATGAAGTAGAAATAACTTCAGAAAGTTTGGACGCAGTGGTAGACATCTACTATCGAGCAGATGAACCAGCAATAGTAGAAGGAAAAGAAGAAAAGACAATCACGCGAACAATCAATGTACACTTGCCAAATGGTGAAGTTCAAACAACAAGACAACCAGTAACCTTGGAAAGAAAGTACACGAGTGTAGCAGACAGCGACGAGAAGAAATATGGACCATGGACCGTAGGTCGTTGGGAAAGCTTTACAGCCCCAGAACAAGAAGGTTACACAGCAATTCCAGGCACAGTAGATGAAGTCGAAGTAACTTCAGAAAGTTTGGATGCAGTGGTAGACATCTACTATCGAGCAGATGAACCAGCAATAGTAGAAGGAAAAGAAGAAAAGACAATTACGCGAACAATCAATGTACACTTACCAAATGGTGAAGTTCAAACAACAAAACAACCAGTAACATTGGAAAGGAAGTACACGAGTGTAGCAGGCAGCAACGAGAAGAAATATGGACCATGGACCGTAGGTCGTTGGGAAAGCTTTACAGCGCCAGAACAAGAAGGCTACACAGCAATCCCAGGCACAGTAGATGAAGTCGAAGTAACTTCAGAAAGTTTAGACGCAGTGGTAGACATCTACTATCGAGCAGATGAACCAGCAATAGTAGAAGGAAAAGAAGAAAAGACAATCACGCGAACAATCAATGTACACTTGCCAAATGGTGAAGTTCAAACAACAAAACAGCCAGTAACATTGGAAAGGAAGTACACGAGTGTAGCAGACAGCGACGAGAAGAAGTATGGACCATGGACCGTAGGTCGTTGGGAAAGCTTTACAGCGCCAGAACAAGAAGGCTACACAGCAATTCCAGGTGCAGTAGATGAAGTCGAAGTAACTTCAGAAAGTTTGGACGCAGTGGTAGACATCTACTATCGAGCAGATGAACCAGCAATAGTAGAAGGAAAAGAAGAAAAGACAATCACGCGAACAATCAATGTACACTTGCCAAATGGTGAAGTTCAAACAACAAAACAGCCAGTAACATTGGAAAGGAAGTACACGAGTGTAGAAGGCAGCGATGAGAAGAAATATGGGCCATGGACCGTAGGTCGTTGGGAAAGCTTTACAGCGCCAGAACAAGAAGGCTACACAGCAATTCCAGGAACAGTAGATGAAGTCGAAGTAACTTCAGAAAGTTTGGACGCAGTGGTAGACATCTACTATCGAGCAGATGAACCAGCAATAGTAGAAGGAAAAGAAGAAAAGACAATCACGCGAACAATCAATGTACACTTGCCAAATGGTGAAGTTCAAACAACAAAACAACCAGTAACTTTGGAAAGGAAGTACACGAGTGTAGCAGGTAGCGACGAGAAGAAATATGGACCATGGACCGTAGGTCGTTGGGAAAGCTTTACAGCGCCAGAACAAGAAGGTTACACAGCAATTCCAGGTGCAGTAGATGAAGTAGAAGTAACTTCAGAAAGTTTGGATGCAGTGGTAGACATCTACTATCGAGCAGATGAACCAGCAATAGTAGAAGGAAAAGAAGAAAAGACAATCACGCGAACAATCAATGTACACTTGCCAAATGGTGAAGTTCAAACAACAAAACAACCAGTAACTTTGGAAAGGAAGTACACGAGTGTAGCAGGCAACGACGAGAAGAAGTATGGACCATGGACCGTAGGTCGTTGGGAAAGTTTCACAGCTCCAGAACAAGAAGGCTACACAGCAATTCCAGGCACAGTAGATGGAGTAGAAGTAACTTCAGAAAGTTTGGACGCAGTGGTAGATATCTACTATCGAGCAGATGAACCAGCAATAGTAGAAGGAAAAGAAGAAAAGACAATCACGCGAACAATCAATGTACACTTGCCAAATGGTGAAGTTCAAACAACAAAACAACCAGTAACCTTGGAAAGGAAGTACATGAGTGTAGCAGGCAGCGACGAGAAGAAATATGGACCATGGACCGTAGGTCGTTGGGAAAGCTTTACAGCGCCAGAACAAGAAGGCTACACAGCAATTCCAGGCACAGTAGATGAAGTAGAAGTAATTTCAGAAAGTTTGGACGCAGTGGTAGACATCTACTATCGAGCAGATGAACCAGCAATAGTAGAAGGAAAAGAAGAAAAGACAATCACGCGAACAATCAATGTACACTTGCCAAATGGTGAAGTTCAAACAACAAAACAACCAGTAACTTTGGAAAGGAAGTACACGAGTGTAGCAGGCAGCGACGAGAAGAAATATGGACCATGGACCGTAGGTCGTTGGGAAAGCTTTACAGCGCCAGAACAAGAAGGCTACACAGCAATTCCAGGAACAGTAGATGAAGTAGAAGTAACTTCAGAAAGTTTGGACGCAGTGGTAGACATCTACTATCGAGCAGATGAACCAGCAATAGTAGAAGGAAAAGAAGAAAAGACAATCACGCGAACAATCAATGTACACTTGCCAAATGGTGAAGTTCAAACAACAAAACAACCAGTAACTTTGGAAAGAAAGTACACGAGTGTAGCAGACAGCGACGAGAAGAAATATGGACCATGGACCGTAGGTCGTTGGGAAAGTTTTACAGCCCCAGAACAAGAAGGCTACACAGCAATTCCAGGCACAGTAGATGGAGTAGAAGTAACTTCAGAAAGTTTGGACGCAGTGGTAGATATCTACTATCGAGCAGATGAACCAGCAATAGTAGAAGAAAAAGAAGAAAAGACAATCACGCGAACAATTAATGTACACTTGCCAAATGGTGAAGTTCAAACAACAAAACAACCAGTAACTTTGGAAAGGAAGTACACGAGTGTAGCAGGCAGCGACGAGAAGAAATATGGACCATGGACCGTAGGTCGTTGGGAAAGTTTTACAGCCCCAGAACAAGAAGGCTATACAGCAATTCCAGGTACAGTAGATGAAGTAGAAGTAACTTCAGAAAGTTTAGACGCAGTGGTAGACATCTACTATCGAGCAGATGAACCAGCAATAGTAGAAGAAAAAGAAGAAAAGACAATCACGCGAACAATTAATGTACACTTACCAAATGGTGAAGTTCAAACAACAAGACAGCCAGTAACCTTGGAAAGGAAGTACACGAGTGTAGCAGGCAGCGACGAGAAGAAATATGGGCCATGGACCGTAGGTCGTTGGGAAAGCTTTACAGCCCCAGAACAAGAAGGCTACACAGCAATTCCAGGTACAGTAGATGAAGTAGAAGTAGCTTCAGAAAGTTTAGACGCAGTGGTAGACATCTACTATCGAGCAGATGAACCAGCAATAGTAGAAGGAAAAGAAGAAAAGACAATCACACGAACAATTAATGTACACTTGCCAAATGGTGAAGTTCAAACAACAAGACAGCCAGTAACCTTGGAAAGGAAGTATACGAGTGTAGCAGGCGGCGACGAGAAGAAGTATGGACCATGGACCGTAGGTCGTTGGGAAAGCTTTACAGCCCCAGAACAAGAAGGCTACACAGCAATTCCAGGCACAGTAGATGGAGTAGAAGTAACTTCAGAAAGTTTGGACGCAGTGGTAGATATCTACTATCGAGCAGATGAACCAGCAATAGTAGAAGAATTAGAAGAAGTGACAGATGATCCAACTCCAGAAACTTCTACAACTAGTCCAACTCCAAAAAACATCACAAACGCAAAAGGGAAGACAGCTACACCTGAATTAAAAAATATGGATACTAAGTCTAAGGTCTTTCAAAATAAACTTCCACAAACTGGAAATAAAGTAGGGACCATTTACTCGATTATTGGATTACTTTTGACGTCTATTCTTGGAGTATGGGAGATTATTCGAAAACGTTAAAAAATTGATGTGATATATTAAGTAACGAAATTTTTTCTTAAAATAGTTATAATAGATGGCACTAAGCTCAATATTAACGAGATTTAGTGCCGTCTTTTTATGAACTACTAGAAAGTATAAAAAAATAAACAGTTAAATGTTATTATGTGTAGTGTTAATTAATAAAATTTTTAGAGGTGAAATCGTATTCTATGGAAAATAAAGAAGAATGGAAATAAGTAGAGAATCTTACAAGAGAAGCTTTTTGGAATAAATATCATCCTGGATTTTCTGAACATTATATTCTTCATAAATTTAGAAAACGTTCTGATTTTGTAAAAGAATTAGATTATGTTTTAGTTAAAGGTAGGTGTTCCCCATATTATGTGGGGGAGAATTTTTGTCAAATATTCAGCATAAATTTAATGAAAGATCTATCAGGTAATTATCCGGTAGATCTTTTATTTAAAGTTAGAAAAAATTATACAAGAAACTCATGTTAAATTACGTGATAACTCTTAATAGAATTATGTCTTTATCCTAACTTAACCTAAAACTATCGTTTCTTAACGGTTAAATTAGGGATTCTGGGAACACAGTATAACTTTTCACTAAATTGTTAGAGGTCACTGTTTTGTTACCATGGCGTGTTCCGTACCGTAATGAGCGATAAAATAACGCAGCGTCAAACTTGATAAAAATCTAGTTTGACGCTGTTATATTAATTAAATGGATCCCAAGTATATTTAGCGCGTTGACCACCGATCAATTTAGGACGTGAACGCAAGAACGTAACATGGGCTTTGCCAATTTCAGTAACACTTGTTCTAACGGGAATTTGTACAAATTTTACATGCATACCAATAGAAGTATCCCCAATATCCATACCAGCTTTCGCAGTGATATGTTCAACTTCTACTGGGTTATCAAAAGCTTCAAATGCTGCGATTTGACCAGCTCCACCAGCATGTAGAGACGGATAAACTGTGACAACTTCCAAATTATTCTTTTCAGCAACACTTTCTTCAACAACTAAAGCACGGTTCAAATGTTCACAACCTTGAACTGCAAGATGTACACCTATTTCTTTAAGGCGATCGTTGATTGTATTTACGACTGTGCGACCGATATCAATATTTGAATGCTTACCAATATGTTGTCCTTGTATTTCACTAGTACTCATACCTAGTACAAAAATATCATCTTTTTTTAAATTAGCTTGTTCAAGCAACTCATTAAGTGCTTGTAAAGTTTTTTCTTTGATTTCAGTTAATTCCATTTTCTCACCACCAATAATTGCTATATGTCCTATTATAACGCAAGTTTGAGAAAAAATATTATTCAATAGATTGTATACTATATATAGTGTGATATTTTATTTTTTGACACTATATATTGTATTAGATGGAGTTAACGTGTAATATATATAGTATAATTAAATGAAAGAAAGGAAAATGTACCATGTTGGATTTGAAAACAGATAAAAATAGTATAAAAGTTATAAAAGAAGTACCAAGTTACTTTATTAAAAGAGATGGAGTAAAATTTTCCTTTGCTTTATATAAATTAAAATTAGTACTAAATGCAATGGATTTATCGGGTAAGATCCAAGAAAATGTAATTAGTGGAATACTAAATAAATTAGTAGGAAAAGACGAAGTAAGTGCACAGGAAGTAGCAACTGCTTTTGTAGATACGTTAAAAGAGCTAGGTTTAGATGATAAAGCTCAAGCTTACATAGAATATCGTAAACAAGATGAAGAAAAATGGGAAGAACAAACAAATCCAACAGAAAGACTAGCTAGACTTCAAGGAAAGGATCCAAGTTTAGTTCATGAAAATGCTAATAAGGATAGTAAAGTTTTTAATACGCAACGTGATTTAACAGCCGGAACTGTTGGAAAGACACTAGGTTTGAAGATGATGCCTGAACACGTTGCTAAGGCTCATTTACGTGGTGATATTCATTATCATGACTTGGACTATACACCATGGAGTCCCATGACTAATTGTTGTTTAATTGACTTTAAAGAAATGTTGACCCATGGATTTAAGATTGGTAATGCAGAAGTGGAAAGCCCTCATTCTATTCAAACTGCAACAGCACAAATGGCACAAATCATCGCCAACGTTGCTTCTTCTCAATATGGTGGTTGTTCTGCTGATAGAATTGATGAAGTTTTAGCACCATTTGCGATGAAGAATTATCACAAGCACTTGAAGGAAAGTGAAGAATTTATCACTGATGAGGATAAAATCAAGGCTTTTGCAGTTAAAAGAACTAAAAAAGATATTTATGATGCGATGCAAGCATTAGAGTATGAGATTAATACACTATTTTCATCACAAGGTCAAACACCATTTACTACTTTAGGCTTCGGTTTGGGAACTTCATGGATTGAAAGAGAAATTCAAAAATCAATTTTGAAAATTAGAATTGCTGGATTGGGTAAAGAAAAGAGAACTGCTATTTTTCCAAAGTTGGTTTTCACAATCAAGAAAGGTGTAAATTTGAAGCCTGAAGATCCTAACTACGACATCAAAGAATTGGCAGTTGAATGTGCTACTAAGAGAATGTATCCTGATGTTTTAATGTACGACAAGATTAAAGAGTTAACAGGTAGTTTCAAAGCGCCAATGGGTTGTCGCTCATTCTTGCAAGGTTGGAAGGATGAAAATGGTCAAGAAGTTAACTCTGGACGGATGAATTTAGGGGTAGTAACAGTTAATTTACCAAGAATAGCCTTAAAAGCTAATGGAGATAAAGATCTATTTTGGCAAATTTTTGATGAGGAAATGCAAGTTGCTAAATCCGCATTAGTTTTCAAGGTTAAACGAGTATTGGATGCTAGTCCTGAAAATGCACCTATTTTGTATCAATTTGGTGCTTTCGGCAAGAGATTAAAACCAGATGGAAATGTAGATGAACTTTTCAAAAATGGTAGAGCAACAGTTTCTTTGGGATACATTGGTTTGTATGAAGTCGGAACAAGTTTCTATGGTCCTGATTGGGAAAATAATCAAGAAGCTCATGACTTTACTTTACAAATTGTTAAAGAGCTAAACTTAAGATGCAAAGCTTGGTCTAAGGAATATAATTATCACTTTAGTGTTTATTCAACTCCAAGTGAATCATTGACAGATCGTTTCTGCAAATTAGATACAGAAAGATTTGGTAAGGTAAAGGATATTACAGACAAAGAATACTACACAAATAGTTTCCACTATGATGTAAGAAAGCATCCATCTCCATTTGAAAAATTGACTTTTGAAATGGATTATCCTAAGTATGCTTCTGGTGGCTTCATCCATTATTGCGAATATCCTAATTTGAGACAAAATCCTAAGGCACTCGAGGCTGTGTGGGACTGGGCTTATGATAAGATAGGTTATTTAGGAACTAATACTCCAATTGATAAATGTTATAAATGTGGATTCCAAGGTGAATTTAAACCAACAGCACGTGGTTTTGAATGTCCTAAGTGTGGTAATCATGATCCTAAGACATGTGATTGTGTAAAGAGAACTTGTGGTTACTTAGGTAATCCTCTACAAAGACCAATGGTACATGGTCGTCACGTTGAAATAGCATCACGTGCTAAAAATTTAATGAATGGAATGGCAGAAGATGAACAATAATGATTCGATTCGTATAAGTGTTGGTGGAGACACAGTCTTTGTTAATAAGGATGATTTTAAAGTAGATAATAGTGAATCAAAAAATAAGCAAAGAAGACGAAAAAGAGGCCCTCGTAATCCACAACCTAAAGAATGGTTAGCAAGTAATTTAAGTCAAATGAAGATTGCAGATTATAAACCATTTAATTTTGTTGATGGTGAAGGGATTAGATGTAGTTTATATGTCAGTGGATGTATGTTTGCTTGCCCAGGTTGCTATAATAAAGCTGCTCAGAATTTTAATTATGGAACCCCATATACCCAAGAACTTGAAGATCGAATTATTAAAGATTTAGGCGAGAGCTATTGTCAAGGATTAACTTTATTAGGTGGAGAACCATTTTTAAATACACAGGTTTGTTTGAGATTAGTCAAAAGAATAAGAAAAGAGTATGGTCATGAAAAAGATATCTGGTCTTGGTCAGGATATACTTGGGATGAATTGATGAAAGAATCTGAAGATAAGTTAGAATTATTATATAATTTAGATATTTTAGTTGATGGTAGATTTGAACAAGATTTGATGGATTTAACTTTGCAATTTAGAGGAAGTTCTAATCAAAGGATTATTGATGTACAAAAGTCATTTAAAGAAGGTCAAGTTGTAATTTGGGATAGATTGACTAAATAAACAAAAACTTAACTTTTATATAAGTTTATATATATAGGTATTTGAGAATAAAAATATTTGATATAATCACATTAATATAAACATGATAATTGTTTACAAAAAGTTAATTAATATTTTTTGTAAAAGATATTTATTTTTTGAACAATATGTAGTAAAATAATTATGTGGTTAATTATATTGTAGTACATTGAGGTAGGTCCTTAATTTAGAAAAGAGGCGTTTCATAGATGGTTACACTTTATACATCACCAAGTTGCACATCTTGTCGTAAGGCTCGTGCATGGCTAGAAGAACATAATATTCCATTTGAAGAAAGAAATATTTTTTCTAACCCTTTAAATGTTGATGAAATTAAACAAATTTTACAAATGACAGAAGATGGAACTGAAGAAATTATTTCTAAACGTTCTAAGATTTTTCAAGATTTAGATATTGATTTAGATGAATTACCATTACAAAAACTTTATACATTAATTCAAAAGAATCCTGGTTTGCTTAGAAGACCTATCATGATGGATAGTAAGAGACTTCAAGTTGGATATAATGAAGACGAGATTAGAAGATTCTTACCAAGAGATGTTAGAGCTTTAGAATTGCAAAGAGCACAAGCATTAGTGGATTTGTAAGAATTAGTTAATAGTGGAAAAATGATAAATTGTGTTTTTGAGGAAACATGATTTGTCATTTTTTATCATTTTATACTTACTTTTTATTAGTAAAATAAAAATATATGTGCTACAATTTGGTTGAATTTAAATTGGAAAGTGAGGATATTAAATGCAAGAATTTAAAAATATAGTCATTGGATTTGGAAAAGGTGGAAAAACTTTAGCCAAGAATTTAGCTGCTAGAGGTGAATCAGTCTTAGTAGTGGAGAAATCTAAGAAAATGTATGGTGGAACATGTATTAATATTGCTTGTTTACCATCAAAAAATTTGATCATTAATGCTCAACGTGGAATTAAGTTTGAAGATGCTGTTAAGCAAAAAAATGAAATGACAACAGCTTTAAGAAATAAGAATTATCATATGGTCGCAGATGAAGAAACGGCAACTGTTTTAGATGGGACAGCTAAATTTGTTGGTAATCATACGATTGAGATTGTTTTGGACAGTGGTGAAAAGACTAAGATTAAGGGCGAGAGAATCTTTATTAATACTGGAGCTACTCCGATAATTCCACAAGTTAAAGGTTTGAAAGAAAGTAAGTATATTTTAGATTCAACAGCAGCTATGGATCAAAATTCCTTACCAAATGAATTAGTAATTTTAGGTGCTGGGTATATTGGTATGGAATTTGCTTCAATGTTTGCTCGTTATGGGGCTAAAGTAACAGTTTTAGACACTAACGAAAAGTTTTTAAAGCGTGAAGATGATGATATATCAGAAATGCTTTTCAATGATTTAAGTCAAGATGGTATTGAATTTAAATTAGGGGCAAAAGTTGTAGAAGTTAAGGATTTATCTGATAAAGTGGAAATCATTTACGAAATTAATGGTAAAAAGCAAACTGTTAAAGCCGATAAATTATTAGTAGCAACGGGAAGAAAGCCGGTAACAGAAAATTTAGGATTGGAAAATACGGATATTGAACTAGATGAACGTGGAGCAATTAAAGTTGATGATTATTTAAGAACAACTGCAGAAAATGTATGGGCAATTGGCGATGTTAAAGGTGGACCTCAATTTACTTATATTTCTCTAGATGATTTTAGAATCATTTTTGACCAACTATATGGAAAAGGTAAAAGAAAAGTTAGTGATAGAAATTTAGTACCTTATAGCGTTTTTATTACACCAGCATTATCCAGAGTAGGTTTAAATGAAGTGGAGGCTAAAAATAGTAAAATTGAGTATAAACTATTTAAGTTGGCAGCAACGTCTATTCCAAAAGCTAAGGTAATAGGAAATACTCGTGGAATGTATAAAATCTTAGTAGATCCAGATACAGAGGAAATTTTAGGTGCGACAATTTATAGTGAAGAGTCATATGAAGTAATTAATTTAATTGCGTTGGCGATGAAAGCTAAATTACCATATACAATGTTAAGAGATCAAATTTACACTCATCCAACAATGTCAGAAGCACTAAATGATGTGTTAAAAGGTTAATTGAATAACAAAAAAGTCCTACTTTAATCGGCCATAAGATTAAAGTAGGACTTTTTGACTAACGGATAAAGCCTAATTTAGCCATTAAAACTTTATACCAAACTTGTTTAGATTTATCTTTAACAACTTCTCTTTCATTTCTAATAACATTCTTTAGTGGTAATAAATACTTCTTGTACAATCTATTATTTAAAATCCAATTGTGGAATTTAGGGGAGAACTTAGACGTAAAGTAAATTGCCAAAAGAAAGAATGGTACTTGAGGGATTACTGGTAAAGCTAGACCAACTAATCCTAAGACAAAAAAGAAAATTGCAAGTACTAACCAAATTCCTCTTAAAACAAAACGCATAAAATGTCTCCTTTACTATCATTTACAAAAAGTATAGCACAAAATAATGATAAAGTGGTTAAAGATTATTTTAAGAAAATTTATTAATTTGTGCAAAACAGAACAAATTATTTTTTGTAAAAACGAATATCCATAATTAACTCCTTAAATTATAAATGCTTTATTTATAAGTGTTTTTGAACTACATATAAAAATATTTTATAGAGTATATAATATTTGACTATATGAATATGTGAATTGTATCATTAACATTGAAAGTGATTTCTTAATATTTACTTAAGGAGTGGATTAATTATGTCAGAATTTCGCATTGAAGAAGATACATTAGGAGAAGTAAAGATTCCTAAGACTGCACTCTGGGGACCACAAACAGAACGTAGTCGTAACAATTTTCCAACTGGACGTTTTATGCCAATTGAAATAATTCGTGCTTTACTTCAAATTAAAAAGGCAGCTGCACAGTCAAATATGGAATTAAACCAGATTAGTGAAGCAAAGGGAAAGTTAATTGTTGAAAGTATCGATACTTTACTTTCTTTAAGTGATGAAGATCTTCGTAAAGATTTTCCATTAAAAGTTTATCAAACAGGTTCTGGCACTCAAACAAATATGAACTGTAATGAAGTAGTAGCTCATCAAGCTGCAAAATTAAATCCTGAACTTGAAATTTTACCTAACGATGATGTTAATAAAGGTCAAAGTTCTAATGATATTTTCCCAACAGCAATGAATATTGTAGCTGCAGATGCAGTAGCTAAGTTGGAAGAATCTGCACAACATTTGATTGATGAATTAAAGAAAAAACAAGAAAAATATTGGAGAGTAGTTAAGATTGGACGTACTCATTTACAAGATGCTACACCATTAACTTTTGGTCAAGAAGTATCTGGCTGGGTATCAGCTCTAGAACATGATCTTGAATACTTAAAACAATTAGACGGTACACTTTTAGAATTAGCAATGGGGGGTACTGCAGTAGGAACTGGTTTGAATGCTGCTCCTGGATTTGCTGATGTAATTGCTGAAAAAGTTGGTAAAGTATACGGACATGAATTTACAGCTAAAAGTAATAAATTCTATGGATTATCTCATCACTCTAACTTAAATGTAGTTCATGGAGCAATGAAGACTTTAGCAGACGACTTGATGAAGATTGCTAATGATGTACGTTTCTTAGCTTCAGGTCCACGTGCAGGATATGATGAATTGAATATCCCAGCAAATGAACCAGGATCTTCCATTATGCCTGGTAAAGTAAACCCAACTCAAGCAGAAGCAATTACTATGGCTGCAGTTCGTGTTACAGGTAATGATGTTGTAGTTGGTATGGCTTCTTCTCAAGGTAATTTTGAAATGAATGTTTACAAGCCAGTATTAATCGAAGCATTCTTGGAATCAGCTGACTTATTAGCAGGAACAATGAGAGGATTCGCAGATAAGATGATTAGTGGCTTAACTGTTAACGAAGCTCGCATGAAAGAATTAGTAGATAATTCCTTGATGACAGTTACAGCTCTATCTCCACATATTGGATACCATGACAGTGCTAAGATTGCTCAAAAGGCAGATAAAGAAGGAACAACTTTGCGTGAAGCTGCAATTGCATCAGGTAAGGTAACTCCTGAACAATTTGATGAATGGGTAGATCCATTGAAGATGACAAATATCGATAGATAAACTTTTAGGAGGATATATAATGGCTGAGAAATTTATTTTTGAACCATGGAATATTTCGAAATTGGAAAGTAGCTATGATGTTGTAATCGTAGGTTCTGGTAGTACAGGTTTAACAGCTGCTATTCAAGCACATGAATTAGGTTTGAAGCCAGTTGTTTTAGAAAAAATGGAAAAATTTGGTGGTAATACTAATCGTGCTTCTTCAGGAATGAATGCTGCTGAAACTAACATCCAATTACATCATGGAATTGTTGATAATATGGATGACTTTTATAAGGAAACTTATAAAGGTGGTGGGAAGTTAAATGATCCAGAATTATTAAAATATTTCACTAGTCATTCAGCTCTTGCAATTGATTGGTTAAAAGACCATGGAATTGAATTAGACGAACTAACTTTCACTGGTGGTATGAGTAAAATGAGAACTCATCGCCCATCTAGCATGGCACCAATCGGAGCTTTCTTAATAAAGAATCTATTAAAGATTGCTCAAGATGAAAATTTACCAGTTTTCAATAATGTAACTGTTACAAAAGTTAATAAAGAAAGTGGTCGAGTAAATGGTGTGACTGTAAAAACTAGCGAAGGTGAAAAAGTAATTAATGCCAAAACAGTATTATTAGCTACAGGTGGTTTTGGTGCTGCTCAAGATATTATCAAGAAATATCGTCCAGATTTAGCTAGCTACAAGACAACTAACCATCCCGGAGCTACTGGAGATGGAATTAAGTTAGCTGAAGAATTAGGTGCCCAAGTTGTACAAATGAATTTAATTCAAGTACATCCAACTGTACAACAAGATACACCACATGCCTTCTTAATTGGCGAAGCTGTTCGTGGTGAAGGTGGCATTTTAGTAAATGGTGAAGGACAACGTTTTGTAAATGAACTTAATACAAGAAAAGTTGTTTCTAATGCTATTACTGCTTTGCCTGAACACAGTGCATACTTAATTTTTGATAAAGATATTCGCAGTCGAGTAAAAGCTATTGAATTCTACGATAGTATCGGCTTGGTAGAACATGGATCTAATTTGAAAGAATTAGCAGAAAAGATTAATGTTCCTGCAGATAAATTAGAAGCAACAGTTAACAACTGGAATCAAATGGTTGCTGCTGGTAAAGATACTGATTTTGATCGTAAAACAGGAATGGAAAGAAAGATTAGTGAAGCTCCATACTACGCTATTCATATTGCACCTGCTATCCATTATACAATGGGTGGAATCCATATTGACAGTCGTACAAGAGTTATAGATGGAAATGGTGATATAATTCCTGGTCTCTTAGCTGCTGGAGAAGTTGCAGGTGGTTTACACGGTAATAATCGTATCGGTGGTAACTCTATTGCAGAAACGGTTATTTTCGGTATACAAGCTGGACGCGAAGCATTTTTAGAAAAATAACAAATAAAGGTTGAGCAATAAAATCTCAACCTTTTTCTAAGGATTTGTAAATTAAGCAAATCCCCTACATAGAGAAGTTTGGAGAATTTTTTATGAAATCATTGGAAAAAGTTGATTATAAAAAGTTTATAGTCCCAGTTATAGTGGGCTTAATTATCTGGTTTGCAACTCCACTTAGACCAGTAGCGATTTCAGTTGCTGGTTGGCATATGTTTGCTTTGTTTGTTGCTACTATTATTGCATGTATTACACAACCTCTACCAATTGGTGCAGTTTCGATTATCGCTTTTGCTTTGGTTGTTTTGACGAGAACTGTGCCAATGGAAAAGGCAATCGTAGGATTTGGTAATGCAAGTATTTGGTTGATTGCAATGGCATTCTTTATAGCCCGTGGCTTTATTAAAACAGGATTGGGTAGAAGAATTGCCTTGATATTTGTTAAGTTATTCGGTAAACGTACTTTAGGATTGGCTTATTCATTAATCGGGGTAGATTTGATTTTAGCACCAGCAATGCCTTCTAACACAGCACGTGCAGGTGGTATCATGTACCCAATTATTGAATCATTAGCCAAAGAATTTGACTCAGATCCTAAGAAGAAAACAGAAAGAAAAATCGGTTCATTTCTAATTTTTGCTGAATACCATGGTAATATGATTACTTCAGCAATGTTTATGACAGCGATGGCCGGAAATCCTTTAGTTCAAACTTTAGCTAAGAGTAATGGTGTACATCTTCAATGGATGGATTGGTTCTTAGCTGGATTAGTTCCAGGTTTATTGTCATTGATTATCATTCCATTTATTATTTACAAGCTTTATCCACCTGAAATAAAAGAGACTCCAAATGCTAAGGAATGGGCAGATTCAGAATTAGAAAAAATGGGTAAAATAACAGTTCCTGAAAAAGTAATGATTGGAATCTTTATTTTTGCATTATTATTGTGGGTCTTAGGTAGTACATTAAAGATTGATGCTACTTTAACAGCCTTCATGGCACTTTCCTTATTGTTGATTACAGGTGTCTTAACTTGGAAAGATATTTTAAATGAAAGTGGTGCTTGGAACACATTGACATGGTTCTCAGTTTTAGTAATGATGGCTAGCCAATTAAATGAATTAGGTTTTATTCCTTGGTTGAGTAAGACAATTGCCGGTTCATTACATGGTATTAGTTGGTTCTTTATCTTATTGATTTTAGTTCTAGCATTCTTCTATAGCCATTACTTATTTGCATCTTCAACAGCACATATCAGTGCGATGTACGGAGCTTTGTTAGGTGTAGCTGTATCTGCTGGTGTTCCAGGAATGTTAGCAGCTTTGATGTTGGGATTCTTTGGTAATCTTTGTGCATCTACAACACACTATGCTTCAGGTCCAGCACCAGTATTGTTTGGCTCTGGTTATGTAACACAATCTAAATGGTGGCAAATGAATGCTTTCTTAGGAATTATCTACATCGTTTTGTGGATGGTTGTAGGAACACTTTGGATGAAAGTTATAGGCATGTGGTAAAATACACAGTTGCTTTTAACGAGGATATGGATAAACTTAATACTAAAGAAAGGTTGATCTTTTTTGGGACAACCTTTTTTTATTCGAGAAATTTTGAGGTTTATACGATGAAAAATTTTGACATAGGAAAGATAAAGAAGATAACAAATCAAGGAAATTTATACTACGATTTTGATGAAGACATAGATAATGCAAGAAATTATGCTTTTACTAATTGTCGTAAATATAATAGTGATTATCAAATGAAAGGAGAAGCAGATCGAAATTTAATCTTAGATTTATTAGGAAGTTATGGAGAAAATTTCGTATTTAAACCAGGCTTTATTTGTGAATTTGGCTTTAATTTTCATGTTGGAAATAATGTTTTGATAGGTAATAATTTTAAATTAATAGATTGTAATAAGGTTTTAATAGGGGACAATGTTCAAATCGGAAATAATGTAGGTATATTTACTTCTAAACATGCTGAAAATCCTCAGTATCGTGCGGATCACTGGGTTAAAGATCTACCAATAACAATTGGAAATAATGTTGTCATTGAAGATGATGTTGTGATTGGTGGAGGAGTTACAATTGGAGATAATGTAGTAGTTGAAAGAAATAGTGTAGTTATTAAAGATATACCTAGTAACTCTAGAGTTTGGGGAAATCCTTTATGTATAAAACCACTTAAATGATTATTTATATGCACTTGAAATCGCTTTAAATAAATAATATTATATACAATGTAATTAGTTGAAGAAACGAGAGTGAGTTTTATGAGAAAAATTATTGTAATTAATTCTGGAAGTTCTAGTTTAAAATTCAAATTATTTGAATCCCCATCTAAAAATGTTTTGGCTAGTGGCCTTATTGAACGAATAGGGTTAGATGATTCGATTATTACAATTAAATATGGAGATAAGAAAAAACATCGTGAGGTTCAAGCAATAAAAGATCATACTGTTGCGGTTGATTTATTGCTACAATTATTAAAGAAACTAGATATAGTAACTGATCTTAACGAAATTAGTGCGGTGGGTCATCGTGTAGTTGCTGGTGGTGAATATTTCAAGAAATCTGTTCCTGTAGATGGTAATGTAATTAAGAAGATTGAAGATATTATTGAATTAGCTCCAATACATAATCCTGCTAACTTGGTTGGTATTAAAGTCTTCAAAAAGTTACTTCCAAATGCTTTGAGTGTAGTTGCTTTTGATACAGCATTCCATCAAACATTACCAGAAGAAAACTTTATGTATAGTACACCATATAAATGGTATAAAAATTATGGTGTAAGGCGATATGGAGCACATGGTATAAGTCATCGTTATGTGTCTTTACGTGCAGCGAAACTAATGGGAAAACCTGTCGAAGATTTAAAATTAGTAACATGTCATTTAGGTGCAGGAGCTTCTATTACAGCCGTAAAGAATGGAAAATCTTTTGATACATCTATGGGATTTACACCATTAACGGGGATTCAAATGGCTACTCGTTCTGGGGATGTAGATGTTTCATTAGTAGCATATATGATGAAGAAGTTAAAAGTGAAATCTGTTTCTGAAATTTTGTATATGTTGAATAAAGAGTCAGGATTTTTAGGTGTGTCTGGTGTATCTTTGGATATGCGCGATGTTGAGGCAGCTGCAGCTAAAAACAACAAGAGAGCAGAATTAGCCATTAAATTATTCTATAATGATATTATTAAGTATATTGGACAATATTATATGGAAATGGAAGGTATTGATGGTATTGTCTTTACTGCTGGTATTGGTGAAAATTCACCAGAAACCAGGGAAGCTATAATGAATAAGTTATCGTTTTTAGGAGTAACAATTAATAAAGATGAAAATTCTAAGCGTGGGACAGAAGGTATTGTTTCTGGAAAAGATTCAAGTATTACAGTAATGCGGATTCCAACAGATGAAGAATATATGATTTGTTGTGATGTAGAAGCATTAATGAATAAATAATAAAATTTGATTATATAAAACAATAGGATTGAGATTATGAATTTTTCAAAATCTCAATCCTATATTATTTTGCCTTTCTTAATTTGATGAAGTAATAGCCAATAATTGTTAAGCCTAAGAGAATAACAATTATTGTAGTAAAAGAATCAAAAACTGTAAGAATTTTTTCCCAAGATGCTCCAAGATAGTGTCCAGAGCAAATTAAAATAGTATTCCAAATAGCTGTTCCTAAAGATGAAAGAACGACAAATCTCTTCCAATCAAAATGTGTCACTCCAGCTGGGATAGAAATTAAACTTCTAATTACCGGAACTAGTCTACCAAAAAAGATTGCTTTACTACCGTGTTTTTTGAAGAAACTAATAGACTTGGCTATATCTTTATCGTTAAAGTGAAGTAATTGTCCAACTTTTCCAGATAATATTTTTTCCAGACGTTCAGCTGAAAGTAGATGCCCAGCTAAATATAGTATTAAAGCACCTAAAACAGCGCCAATGGTAGATGCAACTATTACCCCTAGAATGTGTAATTCGCTATTTAAAGTCAAAAAACCAGCAAAAGTTAGAATTACTTCTGATGGAATAGGGGGAAAAATATTTTCAAGAGCAATCAGCAGTGCAATTGCCAAGTAACCGTATTGATTAATAAGCTCGGTAAGAACTGTTGTGTTCATGAAAACCTCCAAATTAGTTATTGTTTTGTCCAAATAATCCTTTTATCCAATTGGTAAATTGTGTCCACCAATTCTCAGAATTATTTGTATCAGTATTTTCGTTACTGGAGCTATCATCTACAACACTAGAAGTGTCAGAGGATGAAGTTGTATTACTTGATTCGTTAGTGTTAGTATCTGTGTCTGTGGAATTATCAGATTTTTGTCCAAAAATACCTTTTATCCAATCAGTGAATTTAGCGAACCAGCCCTTAGCTTCTTCAGCTGTTTGACCAAATTTTTCACTATTAGCCCAATTTTTTGCTTTATTCATTAAGTTACCAGTTGAGTTTTTTACATTATTAATCGTATCATCAACAGTATTTACATAAGTTTTACTTGATGAAATAGGAGCATTTTGAAATACTACTAAAGCATTAACAATTTGTGTAATCTGAGTTTGATTAGTTGTATCAGCTATGCCACGTTTTTCTAGAGCTTTATTTAACATATCTTGGATGTCTTGTTTAGTCGCTAAGTTACTAGAATCATCTTGTTTTTGCTGAGCAATTTGTTTTGAAACATCACCTACAGCTGCCATTAATTTTCCAGGATAACTTTTATCATCTTTATTAGCATCAATAGCAGATTGCGTAGCATCTAATACATTATTTGCAGCAGAAGTGTTTTCAGAATTGATATTTACCCCGTCAGTAGCTAAAGCTTTATAAACACCTGTTAAAGCAGATTCACCAGATACAGCTCGGTTAGCAGTAACGACAATACTTACATCAGTTACACCAGCCATTTGAGCAACCATAGCATATTGCTGAGCAGTAACCTCAGTGATATTATTTTCACCATTATAATTCTTTATATTAACTTTAACTCCAGACCCTGGATCACCAGGAGCAATAGCAACAGAACTAATCATAGCAGCGTTAGTTGTATTACTATTATTATTAATATATTTACGGTAATCGTCTGCTGTTGCCGTCATAGTTTTAAATGAAGAATCTGTTTGTAAAACATCATTTAAACTTGAGTAGATATCTGATGAGACTCCAGACCCGTAGACTACGTATGCAGAATTTAGAGTGTGTGTATTTGAGTTACTAGAATTTGAATTAGTTGTATCTGCAAGTACAGAAATATTCTGTATAACAGGAACAACGGGACTAATAATAGTGGTGGCTATAATAGTTCCTGTTACAATTTTAATAATATTTTTTGATTTCATAGAAATACCCCTCCTAAATAAAGGAATAGTTTTATAGTATAAATTATACCATGTATAAAAAGAAGATACCGTTTAAGAATTTGCAAACAATCTTAAATTAAAATGTAATTAATTTATTGAAAATTTAGAATTATTGTCAATATTGTGTTAAGCTATATGTGATAAAACGTTTTATTTTTTATTTGAGTTTATTTTATGAGCTTAGGAGGAACGGATATGGTTTCGAAAAATAATTATCAATTCTACCAACAAAAGCATGCCGATGGGAAGCAACGTTGGGGACTACGGAAGTTATCTGTAGGAGTAGCATCAGTATTGTTGGGGACAACTTTTATGCTATATAGCAACCATGCGGTATCAGCCGATACGGTGCCAACTACTACACCTACTGATGCTACTGTTCAAACAGATAGCAATGTAGCAGACCATCAAAGTTCTGAAGTAACATTGCGGACTACAGCTGATAAAGAAGAAACGGTAGCAACCACAACTAATGCTGAAGAAAAAGTAGTGGCAACAAATACCCAAGATACTACGCAAGATAAAGGCAAGCAGACAAATGCGAATGAAACTACGCAAAATACTACCAAAGTCGGCAATGAAGTAATGCCGGCTAACGGCGTAACAACACGAAAGAAGTTTGTACGGGCTGCACTACCAGTAAGGAAGGCTGAAGCACCAGATACTACGCAAGATAAAGACAAGCAGACAAATGCGAATGAAACTACGCAAAATACTACCAATGTCGACAAAAAAGATACTGAAGTAACGCCGACTAACGACGCAACAACAGCTACACCGAAGACAACCGCCAAGGTTAACGCACTAGTTGCACCAACAGCAATGAAGGCAGTAGTAAATCCAACTAGTACTGATCCGACCACAAGTAACAATGAAGAACCCTCGACTAGCTTACCTTGGTATTCTTTTTCGTTAGTGACCACAAGTAACAATGAAAAACCCTCGACTAGCTTACCGATGTCAAACCAAGACATTAAGCTGGATTCCCAGCCCATGTTAACGGAGATAACTAATAAGCCCACGGATAACTGGGTATACAATAACCTGAAGCATTATTGGATCAAATCAACAGCAACAGTAAAGGGAATCTTGCAAACCCACACTACCAACGATGAGAGCGGGAGATACTACTTTGCCGGTGTTGCTAACTATAATGAATCTTACCATGTTATCTATTTGTTGGCCCGCTCAAATAATTTGAATGATAATAATTTATATGTAACAATTTTGCATACTGGAAGGTATCAAAATATACAAGAAGAAGTGGTAGCACCTGGTGAATCAAAGAAGGTTGAGTATAGTAACGGGACAGGTGGAACTACTTATCCTCCAATTTTTACTAATTATGATGGGACTAGTGTTTCAATTGGTCTTGATGGGATCGAAAAAGGCGATGATATACAAGGCATGGTGGTTGGTTTTGCATATGGTCACGATACCGGAATTTCTGGAGACCCAGCTTCAATGGGAAATGGCTTTATGATGACTCCAATGCCAACGAAAGTGACAACTACGATTCATTATGTTGATCAAGCAACGGGAGACGAACTTGCAGTGCCAAAATCTTTTGAAGGTGTTGCTTATCAGAAATACACAATTACCGGAGAGGCACCAACTATTGATGGATATACATTGAAAAAATCGCCAGAGACTACAGGATATATCTCCCCATATAAAGTGGGTGAATCGTATGATTTTAGACTTGATAAACATGTAGTTATAAAGCAAACAGTAATTGACTCTCAAGGGTTGATTCGAATTACTGCGTATTATGATGGTGAAGCGATTAATAATACGACACGTTACTTGGGGAACATGAAAAATGTTAACGATCACTTCTCGTTTATTTCGCATGGAAAATCGTACACATATACAAATCAAATTACATCAACTAATGATGGTATTGTTTACTATTATGCAAAGGATGGTAGTGAAGATAAGTCTGAAGTTAGAGTTCATTATATCGATGTAACTGGGAATAAAAATTCTATTTTTGTGCCGGGAGATGGGAAAGAAGTAGCAACAGATAAGATTAGTGGTAAATTGGGAGAAAATTATAATTATAATGTCAATTTACCAACGGACTATAATTTGGCGACCAATCAAGCAAATACTGTAAATGGAACATATACTATTAATCATCACGATGAATATGTGTATGTAGTTAAAAAGACTTCAGCAGAGCTGGATCCAACGGTTCCAGCCAAGACCAAGGTTGATAATCCAACGAAGCTGACTGCTGACGAAAAGAAAGAAGTCGCAGACAAGGTCACAGAAGCCAATAAAGATAAGTTCCCAGAGAAGACGGAAGTCACAGTCGACGATGATGGGAAAGTCACAATCAACTATCCAGATGGCTCCCAGGATACGATTCCTGGTGACCAGGTAGTCGAAGCTAAGAAAGATGCCGATAAGACTAATCCAACGGTTCCAGCCAAGACCAAGGTTGATAATCCAACGAAGCTGACTAATGACGAAAAGAAAGAAGTCGCAGACAAGGTCACAGAAGCCAATAAAGATAAGTTCCCAGAGAAGACGGAAGTCACAGTCGACGATGATGGGAAAGTCACAATCAACTATCCAGATGGCTCCCAGGATACGATTCCTGGTGACCAGGTAGTCGAAGCTAAGAAAGATGCCGATAAGACTAATCCAACGGTTCCAGCCAAGACCAAGGTTGATAATCCAACGAAGCTGACTGATGATGAAAAGAAAGAAGTCGCAGACAAGGTCACAGAAGCCAATAAAGATAAGTTCCCAGAGAAGACGGAAGTCACAGTCGACGATGATGGGAAAGTCACAATCAACTATCCAGATGGCTCCCAGGATACGATTCCTGGTGACCAGGTAGTCGAAGCTAAGAAAGATGCCGATAAGACTAATCCAACGGTTCCAGACAAGACCAAGGTTGATAATCCAACGAAGCTGACTGATGACGAAAAGAAAGAAGTCGCAGACAAGGTCACAGAAGCCAATAAAGATAAGTTCCCAGAGAAGACGGAAGTCACAGTCGACGATGATGGGAAAGTCACAATCAACTATCCAGATGGCTCCCAGGATACGATTCCTGGTGACCAGGTAGTCGAAGCTAAGAAAGATGCCGATAAGACTAATCCAACGGTTCCAGCCAAGACCAAGGTTGATAATCCAACGAAGCTGACTAATGACGAAAAGAAAGAAGTCGCAGACAAGGTCACAGAAGCCAATAAAGATAAGTTCCCAGAGAAGACGGAAGTCACAGTCGACGATGATGGGAAAGTCACAATCAACTATCCAGATGGCTCCCAGGATACGATTCCTGGTGACCAGGTAGTCGAAGCTAAGAAAGATGCCGATAAGACTAATCCAACGGTTCCAGCCAAGACCAAGGTTGATGATCCAACGAAGCTGACTGATGACGAAAAGAAAGAAGTCGCAGACAAGGTCACAGAAGCCAATAAAGATAAGTTCCCAGAGAAGACGGAAGTCACAGTCGACGATGATGGGAAAGTCACAATCAACTATCCAGATGGCTCCCAGGATACGATTCCTGGTGACCAGGTAGTCGAAGCTAAGAAAGATGCCGATAAGACTAATCCAACGGTTCCAGACAAGACCAAGGTTGATGATCCAACGAAGCTGACTGCTGACGAAAAGAAAGAAGTCGCAGACAAGGTCACAGAAGCCAATAAAGATAAGTTCCCAGAGAAGACGGAAGTCACAGTCGACGATGATGGGAAAGTCACAATCAACTATCCAGATGGCTCCCAGGATACGATTCCTGGTGACCAGGTAGTCGAAGCTAAGAAAGATGCCGATAAGACTAATCCAACGGTTCCAGCCAAGACCAAGGTTGATAATCCAACGAAGCTGACTGCTGACGAAAAGAAAGAAGTCGCAGACAAGGTCACAGAAGCCAATAAAGATAAGTTCCCAGAGAAGACGGAAGTCACAGTCGACGATGATGGGAAAGTCACAATCAACTATCCAGATGGCTCCCAGGATACGATTCCTGGTGACCAGGTAGTCGAAGCTAAGAAAGATGCCGATAAGACTAATCCAACGGTTCCAGACAAGACCAAGGTTGATAATCCAACGAAGCTGACTGATGACGAAAAGAAAGAAGTCGCAGACAAGGTCACAGAAGCCAATAAAGATAAGTTCCCAGAGAAGACGGAAGTCACAGTCGACGATGATGGGAAAGTCACAATCAACTATCCAGATGGCTCCCAGGATACGATTCCTGGTGACCAGGTAGTCGAAGCTAAGAAAGATGCCGATAAGACTAATCCAACGGTTCCAGACAAGACCAAGGTTGATGATCCAACGAAGCTGACTGCTGACGAAAAGAAAGAAGTCGCAGACAAGGTCACAGAAGCCAATAAAGATAAGTTCCCAGAGAAGACGGAAGTCACAGTCGACGATGATGGGAAAGTCACAATCAACTATCCAGATGGCTCCCAGGATACGATTCCTGGTGACCAGGTAGTCGAAGCTAAGAAAGATGCCGATAAGACTAATCCAACGGTTCCAGACAAGACCAAGGTTGATAATCCAACGAAGCTGACTGATGACGAAAAGAAAGAAGTCGCAGACAAGGTCACAGAAGCCAATAAAGATAAGTTCCCAGAGAAGACGGAAGTCACAGTCGACGATGATGGGAAAGTCACAATCAACTATCCAGATGGCTCCCAGGATACGATTCCTGGTGACCAGGTAGTCGAAGCTAAGAAAGATGCCGATAAGACTAATCCAACGGTTCCAGCCAAGACCAAGGTTGATAATCCAACGAAGCTGACTGATGACGAAAAGAAAGAAGTCGCAGACAAGGTCACAGAAGCCAATAAAGATAAGTTCCCAGAGAAGACGGAAGTCACAGTCGACGATGATGGGAAAGTCACAATCAACTATCCAGATGGCTCCCAGGATACGATTCCTGGTGACCAGGTAGTCGAAGCTAAGAAAGATGCCGATAAGACTAATCCAACGGTTCCAGCCAAGACCAAGGTTGATGATCCAACGAAGCTGACTGATGACGAAAAGAAAGAAGTCGCAGACAAGGTCACAGAAGCCAATAAAGATAAGTTCCCAGAGAAGACGGAAGTCACAGTCGACGATGATGGGAAAGTCACAATCAACTATCCAGATGGCTCCCAGGATACGATTCCTGGTGACCAGGTAGTCGAAGCTAAGAAAGATGCCGATAAGACTAATCCAACGGTTCCAGACAAGACCAAGGTTGATGATCCAACGAAGCTGACTGATGACGAAAAGAAAGAAGTCGCAGACAAGGTCACAGAAGCCAATAAAGATAAGTTCCCAGAGAAGACGGAAGTCACAGTCGACGATGATGGGAAAGTCACAATCAACTATCCAGATGGCTCCCAGGATACGATTCCTGGTGACCAGGTAGTCGAAGCTAAGAAAGATGCCGATAAGACTAATCCAACGGTTCCAGACAAGACCAAGGTTGATAATCCAACGAAGCTGACTGATGATGAAAAGAAAGAAGTCGCAGACAAGGTCACAGAAGCCAATAAAGATAAGTTCCCAGAGAAGACGGAAGTCACAGTCGACGATGATGGGAAAGTCACAATCAACTATCCAGATGGCTCCCAGGATACGATTCCTGGTGACCAGGTAGTCGAAGCTAAGAAAGATGCCGATAAGACTAATCCAACGGTTCCAGACAAGACCAAGGTTGATAATCCAACGAAGCTGACTGATGACGAAAAGAAAGAAGTCGCAGACAAGGTCACAGAAGCCAATAAAGATAAGTTCCCAGAGAAGACGGAAGTCACAGTCGACGATGATGGGAAAGTCACAATCAACTATCCAGATGGCTCCCAGGATACGATTCCTGGTGACCAGGTAGTCGAAGCTAAGAAAGATGCCGATAAGACTAATCCAACGGTTCCAGACAAGACCAAGGTTGATGATCCAACGAAGCTGACTGATGACGAAAAGAAAGAAGTCGCAGACAAGGTCACAGAAGCCAATAAAGATAAGTTCCCAGAAGGGACTCAGGTAACTATTGGTAATGATGGTACAGCAACGATTACCTACCCAGATAAGACAACTGATACAATTCCAGGAGACAAAGTGGTAGAAGGAAAGAGCGACGTAAAGAGCGACGCTGAGAAGATCACACCAAATATTCCATCAACCAAGGAACCAGTAGCAGATCCAAGTCACTTAACTGAAGATGAAAAGGACCAAGTTAAGACTAATGTAACTAATGCCAACAAGGATAATCTTCCATCAGGCAGTCAGGTTACAGTAGGCAATGATGGTACTACAACGATAACTTATCCAGATGGTTCCAAGGACACCATTCCAGGAAGTGACCTAGTTCGTCAATCAAACGACGCAGATAAGATCACACCAGAAGTTCCAGAAACTAAGGTACCAGTAAATGATCCAAGTCATTTAACTGATGACGAAAAGGATCAAGTCAAGACTAATGTAACTAATGCCAACAAAGATACTCTTCCATCAGGTAGTCAGGTTACAGTAGGCAATGATGGTACTACAACGATAACTTATCCAGATGGTTCCAAGGACACCATTCCAGGAAGTGACCTAGTTCGTCAATCAAACGACGCAGATAAGATCACACCAGAAGTTCCAGAAACTAAGGTACCAGTAACAGATCCAAGTCATTTAACTGATGACGAAAAGGATCAAGTCAAGACTAATGTAACTAATGCCAACAAAGATACTCTTCCATCAGGTAGTCAGGTTACAGTAGGCAATGATGGTACTACAACGATAACTTATCCAGATGGTTCCAAGGACACCATTCCAGGAAGTGACCTAGTTCGTCAATCAAACGACGCAGATAAGATCACACCAGAAGTTCCAGAAACTAAGGTACCAGTAAATGATCCAAGTCATTTAACTGATGACGAAAAGGATCAAGTCAAGACTAATGTAACTAATGCCAACAAAGATACTCTTCCATCAGGTAGTCAGGTTACAGTAGGCAATGATGGTACTACAACGATAACTTATCCAGATGGTTCCAAGGACACCATTCCAGGAAGTGACCTAGTTCGTCAATCAAACGACGCAGATAAGATCACACCAGAAGTTCCAGAAACTAAGGTACCAGTAACAGATCCAAGTCATTTAACTGATGACGAAAAGGATCAAGTCAAGACTAATGTAACTAATGCCAACAAAGATACTCTTCCATCAGGTAGTCAGGTTACAGTAGGCAATGATGGTACTACAACGATAACTTATCCAGATGGTTCCAAGGACACCATTCCAGGAAGTGACTTAGTTCGTCAATCAACCGACGCAGATAAGACTACTCCAAGTGTCCCAGAAACCAAGGTACCAGTAATGAATCCAAGTCAGCTAACAGATAGCGAAAAAGAAGAACTATTAAATAACTTGGAAAAACTTAATCCAGGTACAGTGGTAACTATAGCTGATGACGGAACAGCAACGTTGACATATCCAGATGGATCAACAAATATAATTGCAGGTAGTCAATTAGTTGTTTCTAAAGATAATGTTACGAGTGTAGTTACAGTTCCAACAAGTGCTAATAAGATTGATAAAAATAATTATTCACTTGGAAAGAAAGGAATTAATAACAGTACAAATAAATTACCACAAACGGGTGAAAACAATAATAGTCAAAAGTTATCTATTATTGGAATGACGTTAATGGGAATTTTAGGTCTGTTTGGTTTAGATAGAAAAAAGAAGAAAAACTAATTAATTAAAAAAGGATTAATTAGGTAAATACAAAACTCCCTTTAGAGTAGTTATAGAATATATAGATTTCTGTAACAAACTTTGAAGGGAGTTTATTATTAAATAATATAAAATTTAGTATATGCGTATCATTTGAGTAAATTAAAAAAGTACGGTGTAATTTTATTTAATCTTTTAATGAGTAATACATTGTAAAATTTGTATTGACTAAACTTTTTTTATCAATAACGTTGAAACATTGTAGTTATTGATAGGGAATTTGATACTTTTAGTACCAAGTTACATTCATGTAATTAATAATATATAGAAAGTTTTATTTATTATATATAAACCACTACTTAAAATATATAAGGTAGTGGTATACTATAACATATAGTATTTTAGGTGGTGAAAATGTTGGAAAAAGTTGAAATCAGCAATGCTGAGTGGGAGATTATGAGAGTTATCTGGACTTTAGGCGAAACTACTAGTAGACAAATCATTGAAGTTTTATCTGATAAAAAAAATTGGAAGCCAGCAACCACTAAAACTTTGATTGGTAGATTAGTATCAAAAGGATATGTAGGGACTAGACGAGAAGGTAGAGCATACATTTATTATCCGGTTATAAAAGAACAAAAAACAATTAATGAGCAGATATTAACAAGTTTTGAAAATATTTGTCAAATGCATGTTGGTCAAACTCTAGTAGAAGTTTTAAATAATGTAAAGTTATCTAAAAATGACATAAAAAAACTTGAGGAAGTTCTTAAAATAAAATTTAAGGATGCACCAGAAAAATTATCCTGTAATTGTGTTTCTGAAAAATATTGTAATTGTAATAGAGGGTAATAATTATTTATATCAAATAAAAAAGTTTGGTTATCCTAAAAAACGTTTAAAAATCAAAAGGAATAAAGTATAATGAAATTGTATCTTTATAAATACAGATTCTAGTTGAAAGGATGAGCAAAATGGATTCTGAAAATATTAAAAATATTAAAAAAATATTAGTTGGTGTAGATGATTCAGAAGATGCTCAATTAGCATTTCGTGTGGCAATGCGTCGAGCAATTGAATTAAATGCAACTTTAATTATCACTTCTATCTTGGAGAAAGATGAGATGAATATTTATCAAGCTATGTCTCGTGATTATATCCATGGTGAACGAGCTGAATTAGAAAAGCATATGGAGGGTTATCGAAAGATAGCTTTGGAAGCAGGGGTAAAAAATGTTCAATTAGTATTTTCTGAAGGAAATGCAGGCGAGGAAATAGTTAAGCGGATAATACCAGCAGTGAAACCTGATTTATTAATTATTGGTGCATTGTCTAAAACAGGAATTAGAAAATATTTTGGCTCACAAGCAGCTTACATTGTCAAGTATTCTCCAATTTCGGTGTTAGTAGTACGTTAGCAATAAAAATTATGAGGTAATAGGTCAATGAAAAAGCAAAAATCTAAAAGAAAAGAAGCATTAGGTAATAGTTTACTAGTACTTTTGCGTAAAGAACCATTGGAAAAGATAACGGTAGATCAAATTTGTCGTGAGGCAGGAGTACATCGAAGTACATTTTATCGTTATTTTGCTGATAAATTTGATCTATTAAAATATAGTTTTTTGACTTTCATGATTGCTGAACTTGATCCACATGAGACTATTAATTCAGTTGTTACAATGATTGGCAATGATAAGCCATTATTTAGAAATGTATTAATCAATAATAATGATGTTACACTATTGAATGTTATTATTAATATGCTTAGTGAACAATTATTACGAGGATCTAAGGAAGATACAGAGAATTTTACTGATATTAATTGGATAAGAAATGTATTGAGTACTTCTGAAGTCCCAGAAATGACAGCTAAAATGATTGCAGGTGGAGTTTTAACAATTGTGGTAGATTGGGTAGAACAAAACTTTCAAACACCAGAAGAAGAGATAATTAACTTTTTTAGGGATTTTATGCCGTAGTATAAAATAGTAATTTGAAACACTAATTATTGATATAGAATTAATATATCGATAGTTAGTGTTTTTATTATAATTATAAAAGAATGGTTAATAATTTTAAATTTCATTGCAGTAAAAAAAATTTAGCCAAAGTATTTTACAAGATAAAAATAATAAAGTATAATACAAACAGGTAAATTAAGTACAACTGTAAACTTGTCTGAAAATGTTATTTTAAATAAATTTATGGTATTTGCTATTTACTTATATGTATATTTTATTATACGATAGAATTTGTGTTTATTGCATAAAAAGGATATAAGGCAATCTTAGTAAATTGGAGGTAAGATCAATGAGCAATTCTATTCAAAGAGCAATGGTTAACTTAACACAACTTATTAGATTACATGATTATTATGAAGGTGCTGTTGAATTGGACAAGTTAGGTGCAATCGATATGTACTATTTAGAAGCAATTAACCAATTAGATAATCCTACTATTGGAACAATTTCTAAGTTATTAGGTCAATCTACACCTAATACAAATTATCATATTAAAAAATTAACAAGTCTAGGTTTAGTGACAAAAAAAATCGATGATGAAGATAGACGTGTTACACATTTATCAGTTACAGAAGATTATACTAATGCTTTAGCACAACAAAGTGAATTTTGGGATAATTTGCAAGAACGTTTAGAAGATGAAGTAGCTCCACGTGACTTAGCTATTTTTAAGCGTGTATTACGCCAAGCAACAGAACTTATTGCTGAAAATAATCCTAGATAACTACTCATAAGTAAATAAATAATTAATAGTCTAGAATCAAAGATTCCAAAATCGATGATTCTAGACTATTTTTTATCTGTTAATAAAGAAATTAGTTTACTTTGGTTAGGAGTTAAAATATGAGAACGACGGTATGCAATTGAAACAATGAAATTTAGTGGAATATTAGTTTCAATATCTAGTGCAACTAGATCGTCAGTGTTTTTCAAAGCCAAGTCCGTTAATAAAGCTATTCCAGTATTTTGAGATACCAAACTTTTTAGTAACGGAACATCGCTTGTTTGGAAGATAATAGTTGGACGAAAATGTGCCTCGTGGGCAAAGTGTTTAAAAACTTCTGCATGAATAAAGCTTGAATTTAAGTTAATAAAGTTTTCGTTTACTAATTCATTAAAAGTTACACTTTTTCTATTTGCTAAGCGATGTTGAGGACTAACAATAATTTTAAAATTCGCTTTTGAAATAATATGTGCTTTCAAGTTTTTATTAGCTAGTGGAGTAGTTGAGCTAAGTAAAGACATATCTAAGGTACCGTCTTTTAACATTTTTAATAAAATAGCAGATCCTTTTTCTTCATAGGGTTCGATTCGTCTTAAAAGTTTGTTATCTGCTAAACCTGGAGTAATTTGTGGGAAATAGAACTGACTAATAATAGGGGGCAGTCCTAAACGGATCATTTGTTCCTGATTTCGAGAAATTTCTTTACGTGCAATTTCTAATTCATTAAGAATTGTGACTACATGCCTATCAAACTGCTCACCATCTTTAGTCAAAATAAGTTCTTTATGTGATCGATCCCGCAGAAAAAATTTTGTTTGATATTCATTTTCTAGACGTTTAATTGCTAATGTAATTGTAGGTTGACTAACTTCGAAAAATTCAGCAACTTTTGAAAAATTTTTTTCTTCAACTAATTTGTGATAATATTCTAAACTTTTTGTATCCATTTAATCACCGGTATAATAACCTTTCTTTTTATCATATAAAAAATATTAATAGTCGTATCTTTACTTGACAATAATTTTAACCCAAAACTATAATGCACCATGTAGACAGGTAAATTAGATATTTACATGGGAGGAATTTATATGGCAACGCCACAAGAAATTTTAAGAAATCCATTTTTAAATAAAGGTACAGGCTTCTCTAAAGAAGAAAGAGAAGAATTAGGCTTAGTAGGATTATTGCCAAGTCACGTTCAAACAATCGAAGAACAAGCTGAACGTGTCTATGAACAGTATAGCTCAAAGACATCAAGATTGGAAAAAAGAATTTACTTAATGTCCTTATTTAATACTAATAGAACATTATTCTTTTATCTAATGGGACAACATTTAAGAGAATTTATGCCAATTGTTTATGATCCAGTAGTTGCTGAATCAATCGAAGGATACAATCATTTATTTATGCGTCCTCAAGAAGCAGCATTTATTTCAATCGATAAACCTGAATCAATTGAAACAACTTTGAAAAATGCAGCTGATGGTCGTGACATTCGCTTAATTGTAGTTACTGATGCTGAAGGAATTTTAGGTATTGGTGACTGGGGTGTTGATGGTGTTGATATTGCTATTGGTAAATTGATGGTTTACACAGCTGCAGCAGGTATTAACCCAGCACAAGTTTTACCAGTTTCTATTGATGCAGGTACCAATAATGAAGAATTATTAAATGATCCATTGTATTTAGGTAATAAACATAAACGTGTTTATGGCGAAAAGTACTACGAATTAATTGATAAATTTGTAGCTACAGTTCAAAAATTATTCCCAGAATCAATGTTACATTTTGAAGACTTTGGTCGTTCTAATGCGGACGTTATTTTAAATAAGTATAAAGATAAAATCTTAACATTCAATGATGATATTCAAGGTACGGGTATTGTTTGTTTGGCGGGTGTCTTAGGTGCTTTAAACATTTCAAAACAAAAATTCACAGATCAAAAATTCTTAACTTTTGGTGCTGGAACAGCTGGAATTGGGATTGCTCGTTTAATGTTTGATGAAATGAAGCGTCAAGGCTTGAGTGAAGAAGAAGCTAAGAAACACTTCTATCTTGTTGATAAACAAGGATTATTATTTGACGATACAGAAGGATTAACTGAAGGTCAAAAAGCATTTGTTCGTTCACGCGATGAATTTGAAAATGCTGATGAATTAACAAACTTAGAAGCTGTTGTAAAAGCAGTTCATCCTACAGTTATGATTGGTACTTCAACTCAGCCAGGTGCGTTTACTGAAAGTGTAATCAAAGAAATGGCTGCATATACAGAACGTCCAATCATTTTCCCAATTTCTAACCCAACTAAGTTGATTGAAGCACATGCAGATGACTTGATTAAGTGGACTGAAGGTCGTGCTTTAGTTGCAACAGGTATTCCATCAGATGATGCTGAATACAACGGGGTAACCTACAAGATTGGTCAAGCTAACAACGCTTTGATTTATCCAGGTGTATGTTTTGGTGCAATGGCAGCAAGTTCTAAAGTGTTGAATGAAGAGATGATTTCCCAAGCAAGTCATGCTTTAGGCGGAATTGTTGACCCTGATGAACCAGGTGCACCAGTTTTACCACCAATTGATAAGTTACAAGAATTTACAACAACAGTTGCTGAAACTGTAGCTCAATCAGTCATTGATCAAGGATTATCTAAAGAAAATATAACAGATGCTAAAAAAGCTGTAGCTGATATGAAATGGGAACCACGCTATTAATATTTATTTTAAGAGAGACAAAGAGACAGAGAGAATGAGAATAGATTAGGAGGAGATAGAGTGGCAGCATTCTTAACTTCAGTATCTAGCGTAGTTGTTATCGTTTTGATGATGGCATTAGGATATATTTTACGAAAGAATGGATGGTTTGACGATTCATTTTCAAGTAATATTTCCAAATTAATCACACAAATTGCTTTACCAGCTTCAATTTTTATTTCAGTTCAAGATCATTTGACAAGAGATGGCTTAGGCAATTTATTCCAAGGATTACTATTTCCAGCTTTAGGAGTAGTAATAGGTTATATCATTGCTTGGTTAACAGTTAAGATTTTTAAAATTCGTCCAGGTCGTCGAGGCATCTTTATGAACACAGTAGTAAATGCCAATACAATTTTTATTGGTATGCCATTAAACAATGCTTTGTTTGGTTCAAAAGGACTATCTTACTTTTTGATTTACTATATTATTAATACAGTTTCAACCTGGGCTTTTGGTGTTTATTTAATTTACAATGATGATCCAGTTGCTAAAAATAAAAATGCAGCTAAAAAGATTAATTGGCGTAAATTATTACCAATGCCATTGGTAGGTTTCATTGTTGCAATTTTATGGTTATTGACTGGTATCAAAGTTCCAGCATTTGTGGCTCAAACATTGACATATGTTGGTGGTTTGGTAACACCATTATCTTTAATTTATATTGGTATTGTACTTTGTGATGCGGGATTGAAGAATTTTAAAGTTGAAAGAGACACAATTTTAGGTTTAATAGGAAGATTTATTCTTTCCCCACTTGTATTAATTTTACTTATAAAATTTGTTGCTCCAGCAGCAGGAATTCACATGGTAAGTTTAATGAGAGAAACATTTATCGTGCAAGCTGCGACACCAGCATTGGCAGTCTTACCAATCTTAGCAAATGAAGCACATGGTGATGTAAAATATGCCACTGATATTGTCGTCATGAGTACAGTATTATTTATTGTAGTAGTACCAATCTTAATGACAATTATCCAATATATATAGTTTTTTAAGCATAAGAGAGAAACTAATCATATTATGACAATTAGACTTTCATAATATGATTAGTTTTATTTTTATAATTTTTATTTTTAATAATGTGATATAATCTAAGCTAATGAATTATCTAAGAAGGGATTTTATATTTTGGAGAGTAAGGATAAGATTTTTAAACAGGTATTAATTGCTTTGTTTGGTGCAATTATTATCATTCAAAATTTCATACCATTTTTAGGTTATATTCCAATGGGGCCACTAAATTTAACAATTATCCACATAACGGTAATTGTTACGGCCTTAGTTTTTGGTACTAAATATGGATCGATCATAGGTGGAATATGGGGTATCATTACTTTTATTAGAGCTTTTGTTTGGCCAACTAGTCCCTTAGCAGCAATTGTTTTTGTTAATCCTTTAATTTCAATATTACCTAGAATTTTAATTGGGACAGTCGCTGGCTGGTTATTCAAGTTCTTAACACTTAGGACTGGGAAAAAATATTTAAGTATGACAGTTGCAGCTGTTGCAGGATCATTAGTTAATACTATCCTGGTCCTAGGTCAAATCTATCTATTTTACCGTGGACATTCGATGGCTTTATATCATATCGACATTCAAGCATTATTACCTTATTTATTAGGGGTAATCGCAACAAATGGAATTCCTGAAGCTATCTTAGCAGGAATATTAGCCCCAATGATTGCAAAGCCTTTAAGAAAGATGATGATTGATCGTATCAAATAATAAATAAACTAGTAATAGAAGGGAAGTTACAGAGTTTGGCGCGAAAAAGAACACAAAACAAGAAAACAGTCAAAAAAAGACGAAAAAAAGCAAAATTTAAGTTCTTATACGTAAATGGCAAACTTCGATTATCGGACTTATTATTAGTAGTTATTTTGTTAAGTTTATTATTTGTACAATTTATAAAATGGTCTAGTGTAAATAACAATACACAAATGACCAAAATTGAAGATGTAAAAAAGGAAGAATTTGTAGAGAAAATTGCTCCAATTGCGCAAGATGAACAGCGAAAATACCATATTTTTGCTAGTATTACTATTGCTCAAGCAGCATTAGAATCAAATTGGGGTCAAAGTGAATTAGCCACACAATATTACAATTTATTTGGGGTAAAGAGTGATACTGGAGGCTTAATGACAACTAAAGAGTATGTAAATGGACAATGGATTGTTGTAAGGGCACGATTTGCTATCTATCAAAGTTGGAGAGAATCTATTGAGCAACATACAGCACTTTTTGTAGATGGAACAAGTTGGGATAGTAGCCATTATCAAGCTGTGTTGTCAGCAGATAATTATGTGGAAGCTGCTCAAGCTTTACAGCAAAGAGGATATGCGACAGATCCTAATTATGCTCAAAAGTTGATTTCATTGATAAAAACATATAATTTAGATAAATATGATAATAATTAGATTTAAAAACCGAATTATAATGGTTGTTAAAGTTGTTATTGTATGTTATCTTTAAATATATACTTATATATCGTCATAATATGGGTGACAGTTTCTACCCAGGACCTTAAATCTTGGACTATAAGTAATTAAGCATAGTATATTTTAGTATGGGCTTTTTTACTTATGGTAAAAGAGCTTTTATTATTTTATGGAGGAATTAGGAGTTATGAAGCTATTAGAAGAGAGAATCAAGAAAGATGGAGTTGTTTTACCAGGAAATGTGTTGAAGGTAAATCAATTTTTAAATCATCAGATTGATCCTGAATTGATGTACAAAATGGGAGAGGAATTTGCAAGATTATTCAAAGATGAGGAAATAACAAAGATCATTACAGTTGAATCATCAGGAATTGCACCTGCTGTAATGACTGGATTAGTTATGAAGTTACCAGTTGTTTTTGCTCGTAAACATAAGAGTTTAACATTGGTAGATAATCTATATACTTCAGATGTTTATTCTTATACAAAGAAAGTTACTAATACAATTTCTGTTGATAAGAAATTTTTAACATCAGATGATAAAGTGTTGATTATTGATGATTTCTTAGCTAATGGCCAAGCCGTTCAAGGAATATTCAATATTTGCGATGCCGCTGGTGCTGAAATTAAAGGTGTAGGAATTGTCATTGAGAAATCTTTCCAAGAAGGTGCAAAGATTATTCATGATAGAGGAGTTAGATTAGAATCTCTAGCTGTTATTAGTTCATTTGATGATAACCAAGTACATTTTGAAGGGGAAGAATAATCATGCAAGAAAAAAATGTAAATCATGGTAGAGCTGCGATTTTAGGTTTACAACATTTATTGGCGATGTATTCAGGAGCAGTTGCCGTACCATTATTAATTGGTACAGCATTAAGATTTAATAGCGAGCAAATGACATATTTGGTCTCAATTGATATTTTTATGTGTGGTTTAGCTACTTTTATTCAATTAGCTCGTAATAAGTATTTTGGAATTGGACTACCAGTTGTTTTAGGATGTGCGATTCAAGCGGTAGAACCTTTGAAGATGATAGGTAAACAATTTACAATTGGAACGATGTATGGTGCAATTATTGTCGCCGGAATTTTTGTGTTTTTGATTTCAGGTTATTTTTCTAAGATTAAGAAATTATTCCCACCAGTTGTAACTGGAACATTGATTACAGTTATCGGTTTAACATTAATTCCAATTGCTCTACAAAATATCGGTGGTGGCGATGCAACTGCTGCTGATTTTGGTAATTGGAAGAATTTAGTTACTGGTTTTGTAACGATTTTGATTATCTTGATTATTCAGATTTGGGGTAAAGGTTTTTTGAGTTCCATAGCTGTATTAATTGGTTTAATTTTAGGAACATTACTAGCAGCTACAATGGGAATGGTATCCTTACAACCAATTGTCGAAGCTGCATGGTTCCACGTGCCACAACCATTTTATTTTGGAGCTCCACACTTTGAATGGTCATCTTCTGTAACAATGATAATCATTTCCTTAGTATCAATGGTTGAATCCACAGGTGTATTCTTTGCTTTAGGTAATTTATTAAACAAAGATATTACTGAAGATGATTTGAAGCATGGTTATCGTGCAGAAGGTTTAGCAGTAGTTTTAGGTGGTATTTTTAATACTTTCCCATACACAACTTTCTCACAAAATGTAGGTTTATTACAATTAACAGGAATTAAGACTAAGCGTCCAATTTATTGGTCAGCAGTTTTATTGATGGTTTTAGGATTACTTCCAAAAATTGGAGCATTAGCAACTATTATCCCAACTCCAGTTTTAGGCGGAGCTATGTTGGTAATGTTTGCGATGATTAGTGTCCAAGGAATTAGAATGTTGATTGACGTTGATTTCAAAGATGAACGTAATATTTTGATTGTAGCAGTGTCAATTGGGTTGGGATTAGGAGTATCTATTTATCCTACAATTTTCCAAAACTTGCCTCGCACAATTCAATTGTTCTTAGGTAATGGTATCGTTGTTGCAAGTATTTGTTCAGTTGGCTTAAATGTTTGTTTCAAAGGTAAAGAAGGATTAGATCAGGAACAAATTACTCAAAAAGATGAACGTCCAATGACGGTTGAAACTAAATAAAAAGAAAAAATTCACGAGATGTAAAAACATATCGTGAATTTTTTTATGGTTTATCATCAATGTTGATTTTACGAATAACTCTGGCTGGATTTCCAACAGCCACTGAATTAGCTGGAATATCTCCTGTAACAACGCTGCCAGCACCGATAATAGAGTTTTTACCAACTGTTACTCCAGCACCAATTACAGCATGTCCTCCAATCCATACGCCATCTTCAATGTTAATGGGAGCAGCTGAAAGATAATGTTGTTTCCTCAATTTGAGATCATCAGGATAAATAGTAGTATAGATGCCAACCTTTGGAGCAATATTGACATTATTTCCAATCTTAACTGGTGCATAATCTACAATAGTTGCATCATGATTTAGAAAAGAGTTATTTCCAAATGAAATATTAGTACCTAGTTCACAATAAAAATTAGATTCAATGTAAGGATTATCTCCTAAATTTTTAAATAAGGATGACAGTAATGAGTAATCATACTTATTTTCGAAATTTATCTTATTATTATATTTACGACAGATATTTTGAGCTTGAGCTTTTAATGCCGTAATTTTATCGGTTTGACTATTAAACAATCTTACAATTCCTTTTCTTCAATATAGTGTATAATTTTATTGTATCAAGAATGTAAAAGAATGGAAGATTTTTAATGAAGAAATTAATTTTAGCAGAAAAGCCAAGTGTCGCTCGTGATATTGGAAGAATTTTAAATGCTAATGAAAAGAAGAAAAACTATCTTGAAGGTAAAAATTATGTTATAACTTGGGCTTTAGGACATTTACTAGGTTTAAAAATGCCAGAAGATTTAAACAAAAAGTGGGAGAAGTGGCAATTAGAGACATTACCAATATTACCTAAATTTATTGGAACAAAACCATTGCCAAAAACTAGAAGCCAATTAAAGACAATAGAAAACTTAGTCAAAAGAAAAGACATAAATGAAATTGTAATAGCTACTGATGCTGGTCGTGAAGGAGAATTAGTAGCTCGTTGGATATTACAATATGTACATGCAAATAAAAAAGTTACGCGTCTTTGGATTTCTTCACAGACAGATAAAGCTGTTAAGCAGGGATTTAAAGAATTAAAACCAGCAGAAAAATATGATAACTTATATGAATCAGCATTAGCTCGTGCCACAGCAGACTGGTTAGTCGGTTTAAATGTTACACGTGCATTAACTGTTAAATATCAAGACAATTTATCAGCTGGACGTGTTCAAACTCCTACATTAGCTTTAGTGAGAAGACAAGAAGAAAAAATCGAAAAATTCATGCCTCAAAAGTATTATCGGATAGCATTACGCCTTGGTAATCAAACTGCATACATGAAACAAAAAAACATTTATGCAATTAAAGAACGTGATGAAGCTGAAAAGAAAAAGCGTCATCTGGATAATTTTAAGGGTCAAATAAGGAATATTAATTCAAAGGTAAAAAGAGAAGCAGCACCTTTACTGTACGATTTGACGGAATTACAAAGAGAAGCAAATAAGAGATACGGTTATTCAGCTAAGAAGACATTGAGCTTGGTTCAAAGTTTATACGAAATTCATAAAGTGGTATCTTATCCAAGAACTGATAGTAGATACTTGTCTAATGATATTAAGTCTACTTTAATGGAAAGGTTACAAGCGATTAGAAAATATGATAGTAGGGCTGAAGAATCTATAAAAAACAAAGCTAAGGTTATCTTGAAAAAAGTTTTCAATGATAGTAAAGTTACAGATCACCATGCTCTAATTCCGACTGAACAAGTACCGAACTACAGTAAATTTTCTGCTGATGAACAGAAAATATATAACTTAATTGTTTCGCGTTTCTTAGGGATTTTTGCACAACCTTATACAGTTGAAGAATTAAGAGTAGTTGTAACTTTTGATAAAGATGAATTTATTTTCGTAGGAAAGAAAGTTCTAGATTATGGTTGGAAGAATAAAGATGCATCTGAAGAAGTTGCTTTAAATCTAAAAAAAGATACTATAGTAAGTCCAAACTTTACAGTTGAAGAAAAATTAACAACACCACCATCACCATTAACCGAAGCTGGATTATTAGCGCAAATGGAAAAATTTGGCTTGGGTACTCCAGCAACTAGAGCTGAAATTATTGAGAAGTTAGTAAAATCGGAGCTGATGGAAAGAACTGGTCATGCACTAAGAGTAACACCTAAAGGAAAACAATTGTTAAATCTTGTAAATAAAGAACTTGTTAGTCCTAAATTGACTGCTAAATGGGAAAAACAATTGGAAGATATTGCTCATGGAAAAATGAAATCACAAAAATTTATTGGAGATATAAAAAATGATACTAAACGTTTAGTAAGTGAAGTAAAGAATAGTAAAGAAGATTATAAAGACTTTTCATTAACTAAGAAACGTTGTCCAGAATGTAATAGTTTCCTAAAAGTTCGAAAAACAAGAGATGGAGAAATATATGTATGTTCTAATCCAGAATGCAATTATCGTCGTCGAAAAGATGCTAAAGTTTCCAACCATCGCTGTCCACAATGTCACCGTAAAATGTTAATTGTTGAAGGAAAAAATGGTAAATATTTCAGATGTAAGTATGACGGTACTACTGAAAAGATGACAGTTGGTAAGAAAAATAAAAAGATGACTAAGCATGAAGAAAGAAGATTGCTAAAGAAAATTAATCAAGATAATGAGCCACAAGAAAGTTCTTTAGCATTAGCTTTAAAAGCAGCAATGAGTAAAAACGAATAAAATTGAAAATTTTTGAAAAATAAAAGTATCTATTTCCAACAACAAACGCTAATATGTTAAACTAATAAACGAAAGTATTTAGAATTGGAAGGTAAGTACGATGGATTGGCAATTATTTTTGAATCCCTACGAACAAACCGTAAATGAATTAAAATTAAAATTAAGAGAAATGAGAAAGCAGTATCGTCAAACTGATAATCATGCACCGATAGAATTTGTAACTGGACGAATTAAATCAGTAGATAGTATTAAAGAAAAAATGGTAAGACGACAGTTAACAGAAGATAGATTAGATGAGATGGAAGACATCGCTGGTGTAAGAATAATGTGTCAGTTCGTTGAAGATATTTATCAAGTTGTATCAGATTTACGTAAGCGAAAAGATATGACAATTATTGAAGAACGAGATTACATTACAAATAACAAGTCTAGTGGATATCGTTCTTATCACATCGTAATTAATTATCCTCTACAACAAATTGATGGTGAAAAGATTATCAAGGCTGAAATTCAAATCAGAACTTTGGCGATGAACTTTTGGGCAACAATTGAGCATTCACTTAATTACAAGTATCAAGGAAAATTTCCTGATGAGATAGAAGCTAGACTGCGTAGAGCAGCTGAGGCGGCTTTTCAATTAGATACAGAAATGTCTAGTATTAATGGTGATATTAAAGAAGCTCAACAGATTTTTTCACAAAAAAAAGGTTATACAGATAGTTCGCTGGATGATATAGACAACTAAATTGAGGTGTAAAGTTAAACATGAGAGTCGGAATCTTTTCAAATAATGTTCGTCGTTCTTTAGAAGTAAAAGCTGCCTTGACTAGACGCTTTTTGGAAAGGCATTTTATAATTGATGATGAAAATCCAGAAGTGGTAGTTACGATTGGTGGCGATGGTACACTTTTGTCAGCATTTCATAAATACATTGATATGTTAGATAAGATAAGATTTGTAGGTGTACATACTGGACATTTGGGATTTTATACAGATTGGCGTGACGATGAAATAGATGACTTAGTTATCAGTCTACAGTCTGATAATGGACAGTCAGTTAGTTATCCTCTCCTAGATGTGTTTGTTACTTATAAGGATTCAAATAAACGAGATGTATTTATTGCTTTAAATGAGGCTACTATTCGTCGTATTAGTAGTACTATGGTAACTGATATTTTTATTGGTGGCGAATTTTTTGAACGTTTTCGTGGCGATGGTTTGTGTGTATCAACTCCAACTGGTTCTACTGCTTATAATAAATCTTTAGGTGGTGCGGTAGTGCATCCAACTTTAGATGTATTACAATTAACTGAAGTAAGTTCGATTAATAATCGTGTCTTTAGAACATTAAGTTCACCAATGATTATTGCCCCTAAAGATTGGATAACAATTGAACCTGAAGGAGCTGCAGATTTTATTTTAACTGTGGATTCCGATAGTTATCATAAATTGAAAATAAAAGAAATTAAATTTAAGATTTCGAAGAAGAAAATTCATTTCGCCAAATATCGCCACACACATTTCTGGCATCGTGTTCAAACTGCGTTCATTGGTGATGAAGATGCAGATTAATTGGATTTATTCAGAAGATGTTAGTTGTAAGTTGAAAACTTTCTTCAAAAAACAAGGAATATCTAGAAGATTATTAGCTAAGGTCAGATATTCTGACGGAAAGATTTTGATAAATGGTAAATCCGGGCGTAAGGTAGATAAAATAAAAAAGAACGATAAAATAACTTTAGTTGTTCCAGACGAAGAGTTTAGACGGAACGTTCCGCCATCATTTGTACCAATTAAAATTTTGTATGAAGATGATAATTATCTTTTAGTAGACAAACCGGCTTTTGTAGCGTCAATTCCTTCACCTTTGCATCCTAATGATTCTTTAGTTAATCGAGTCGTAGGTTATTATCAAATTCGAGGATATCGTGGAATTATCCCACATATTGTGACTAGACTAGATAGGGATACGTCAGGGATTGTTATTTTTGCCAAACATCGCTATGCTCATGCTTTACTAGATAGTCAGTTAAAAGAGCATAAGATTAGCAAGACATATACAGCAATATTAAATGGAATTTTGCATAATAATCATTATATAATTGATTTACCTATTGGTAGAGATAGTACAAGTTTAATTAAACGAAAAGTACTATTCTCTGAAAAAGCTAAGCGAAGTAAAACTGAAATTTTTGTAAAAGAGAGAATAAGAGATAATACACTTTGTAAAATAAAGTTGCATACAGGTAGAACCCATCAAATAAGAGTACATTGCTCCTATTTAGGATATCCTTTGGTTAGTGATACTTTATATGGTGGGACTATTTCTATGCCACTACAACGTCAAGCTTTGCATTGTAGTGAGGTTGTATTTTGGGATCAATTTAGTTCTCAGTATATAAAAGTAAAGAGTAATATTTCCCAAGATATGATGAATTATTTAAAGTGAAAGGAGGATGATTAGCAATGGTAGAGAAACAAATTGAGAGCGAAGAAGAAATCAACGCTATTTTAAATTTGTTAAATCAACAGAAGGCGCATGATTTTAGAGAGCAATACTTAGACTTACACGTCTATGAGCAAGCACAGATTTTTGCTGAAATGGACTATATCCAACGTTCTAGATTGTATCGCTATCTTACTCCTGAAGAAGTTGGGGAAATTTTTAATGTTAGTGAAGAAGAACCAGTGGTATTAGCAAATTACTTTGAAGAAATGACTCCGCGTTATGCAGCCCAAGTTATTAATTCAATGTATACAGATAATGCGGTTGATATTTTGGCATATGCTAAGAAGAAAAACTTAGTAAAATATATGAAGTTACTGCCAGAAGAATCGGCAACTGAGATTAGAGAAATGTTGCATTATGAAGATAAAACTGCTGGAGCGATCATGTCTACAGAATATGTTGACATTGTGGGTAACCAAACTGTTAGATCGGCGATGCACGTTATCAAGAGTGAAGCTTTAGAAGCAGAAACTATTTATTATGTTTACGTAATTGACGATGAAGAAAAGTTAATCGGAGTTTTAACTCTACGTGATTTATTAACTAATGATGATGATACAATGATTAGCGACATTATGAATACTCCAGTAATGTCAGTTGAAGTTTCTGAAGACCAAGAAGAAGTTGCTCAAACAATCAGAGATTATAATTTCTTAGCAATTCCAGTAACCGACTACGATGATAAGTTAATAGGAATCATTAACGTCGATGATATTATTGACGTTATCGATGAAGAATCGTCTGAAGATTACTCAGGTTTGGCTGGTGTTGATACAGAGCAAGTTACGATAAATCCTTTTGAAAATGCTAAAAAACGTCTACCAAGTTTAACAGTAATGTTGTTGTTGGGATTATTGACAGTTTTATTAGTTTCACATTTCGAATACCTGTTAAATCAAGCTACAATTTTAGCAGTATTTATTTCAACTATTACCGGTGCTTCTGGTAATGCGGGTACCCAGAGTTTAGCTGTGGCGATTAAACGTATTGCCAATAATGATGATGATGAGTCTAGGTTAAAAATTATGGTAAATGAAATTTTGACTGGTATCTTGATTGGTGGAGTTACTGGTATTATTATTTGGATTTTGGTTGGGGCATGGAAGGCAAACTTTGTTTTGGGATTTGTAGTTGGGATAGCTATGTTCTTTGCAATTATTATAGCTAATTTAGTGGGTTGTTTAATTCCAATGATAATGGAAAAATTTAATGTTGATCCTTCTGTTGCTTCAGGTGCTCTTATTTCAACTTTAAGTGACGTGACTTCACTATTAATATATTTCCTTTTTGCACAAATGTTTTTACAATTTTTTATTGGACAATAGTAAATGTGGTAGTTTCTGAACAGTTTATGCTGATTAGAAACTACCACATTTTATTATCTAAACATATTTACTACGTAATTTAATACTCGAAAAAATAGATAGATTGAACTACTGACAATAAAATAGTATAAGAGAAGCAAAATCAAAGGTAAGTACCAAAGATTAAGAGAAAGTAAAACTGATACGAAGGCTAACTTTCCTTTTAAATATAGGTGAATCACATAAACGAGGGTAATAATAAAGCCTAGAAAAATACTACTCTTAAATTGCTTCTTATTAATCATAGAAAAAACTCCTAACAAATTAGCTACCTCTATTATAGTATGAATATCAAGGAATTTAAACCAAATATAGATTAAATTAAAAAGGTTAGATAAAAATATCAAAAACTTATTGACACCGCTTACAGATAGAAGTATTATTATGGAGTAAGGTATTTAATAAATTTACCTTCTAATCAATTCTCTTTCTCTCTTATGCCAAGGAGTTGGGATGAAGTCATTCGACTATATCCCAGCTCCTTTTGCTATGGTTGAAAAATATTATTTGAGTTAAAATAGATATTGCATAATAGTTGGGAAAGGAAAAGTAAAATGGCAAGAAAAAGTAATGAAACATTAACTTTGATTGAAGAAATAACACGTAATGATGGCAGTAAATATTATGAAATTTCAAATATGGTTCAAAATGGACGTGCAGAATTAGCCGCAATTCGTGGAATGATAAAAGAAGTTAGAATTATTCAATTAAATATTCCACATTCTACTAACGTAATTAAATATGAAAATTATGTTAATGAGAATTTTGAAATGCCACCTGAAAACTTTACTGAATTTGAAGAATGGAAGAAAACCCCTGAAATGGAAGAAATAGTTGAAAAAATTTTAAAAGAAAATCATATTGGATAACCTGAAAGGAAGAGATTATGGAATTTAAAAAGGTATGTCCAGAAGAAATAGATGCGATAGTTAGAATTGAACAAAGCGGTTTTACTCCGGAAGAAGCTGGAAGTAAAGCTACTTTTATTGAAAGAATTAAGAATTTTTCCGAAACGTTTTTGGTAGCAATTGAAGATGATGAAATTAGAGGATTTATTTGTGCTATTAGGACTAACGTTCGTTATGTAGAAGATTGGATGTATGAAGTACAAGCTAAGCCAGATGATAGTGGTAAGTATTTAAATGTTTTGTCTGTTGCTGTCGCACCTGAGTATCGTGGGAATCATATTGGCAGTGACTTATTGATAAATTTGGAGAAAATTGCTAAAAAGTTAGGAATAGATGGTATTTCTTTGACTTGCTTAGAAAGTAAAGTGGGATTTTATGAGAAAAATGGTTATTCAAACAAAGGGAAATCATCTTCTGAACATGCTGGGGAAATTTGGTATAACATGGAAAAGGAATTATAATTGAATACGAAGAAAACTAGTAAATAAGCAAGTGATAATAAGTTTTTTTCACAAGATAAAGCTTAATTTAAAAGCATTTGTTAGAATATTTTGTGAAAAATCAAAGCAAAATACTTGCTTATTTTTTATAATAGCATTATTATGTAAGCGTACTCAAATTTAGAAAGAGGTGCTTTTTATGGCATATAAAACAATTAATCCATATACAAATGAAGTAGAAAAAGAATTTCCTAATGCAACTGATGAAGAGTTGGAAGCTGTTTTAGCCAAAGCACACCAATTATATTTAGATTGGCGAAATGATTCTGAAAGCTTAGAAGATAGAAAAGCTATTTTACATAGGGTAGCTGATATTTTACGTGAAAGAAGAACAGAATATGCAACAATTATGTCTCATGATATGGGAAAATTAATTGGCGAAGCAGAAGGTGAAGTAGATCTTTGTGCAGATATTTGTGATTACTATGCAGATAAGGCAGATGAATTCTTAAAGCCTCGTACTTTAGAAACAGATGCTGGAAAGGCATATTATATTAAGCAATCAACTGGAGTTTTGGTAGCGGTTGAACCATGGAATTTCCCATTCTACCAAATTGCACGTGTATTTGCACCAAACTTTATTATCGGTAATCCAATGATTTTAAAGGATGCCTCTAATTGTCCTGCTTCAGCTCAAGCTTTTGCAGATGCAGTTTTAGAAGCAGGAGCTCCAGAAGGCAGTTTGAATAATATGTTTATTAGCTATGATCAAGTAGCAAAAGCAATTGCAGATAAGCGTGTTAGCGGTGTTTGCTTAACTGGTTCTGAACGTGGTGGAATGAGTGTAGCTGCTGAAGCTGGTAAAAACTTAAAGAAAGCCACGATGGAATTAGGTGGTAATGATGCATTTATCATTTTAGATGATGCCGATTGGGATTTAGTTAAGGAAGTAGCTCCACAAGCTCGCTTGTATAATGCAGGACAAGTATGTACTTCATCTAAGAGATTTATTGTAATGGCTGATAAGTATGACGAATTTTTAGAAGTACTGAAAGATGCATTTTCAGCTATTCGCATGGGAGATCCTACTGATAGAACTACAACATTGGCTCCATTAAATTCTAAGAGTGCTAAAGAAAAATTAGAGAAACAGGTTGAACTAGCAGTTGAAAATGGTGCTAAAGTTTACTATGGAAATGAAAAGGTTGATTTACCAGGTCAATTCTTTATGCCGACTATCTTAACTGATATTACTCCTGATAATCCTATTTTTAATCAAGAAATGTTTGGACCAGTTGCATCTGTTTATAAAGTAAACTCTGAAGAAGAAGCAATTGCATTAGCAAATAACTCAAGCTATGGTTTAGGAAATACAGTTTTCGGTGAACCAGAACACGCTGCTCGAGTAGCTGCTAAGATTGAAACAGGAATGTCTTGGATTAATTCAGGCTGGGCATCACTTCCAGAATTACCATTTGGTGGAGTTAAGAATTCAGGATATGGTAGAGAATTAAGTGAATTAGGATTCAATGCTTTTGTAAATGAACACTTAGTGTTTGAACCAAAGAGATAATCAATAATTATTAATATCGACGAGTTTGTAAGGCTTGTCGATGTTTTTTATTAAATAAATCTGGCCTTAGGTTTAATTTTAGATTAAGTAAATCTAATTTATTTTTAAAAATATGAGAAAATAGTTGATTTTAAATAGATATATTATATATAATTAGATCAACGATAAAATTGGAGGTGCTGCTAATGAGTTATGTTGATGACGTTTATTCAAGAGTAGTAGAACAAAATCCTAGTCAGCCTGAGTTCCATCAAGCTGTTAAAGAAGTATTAGAATCATTAAGACCAGTAATCGAAAGTGATGAAGAAAAGTACCGTAAAGAAGCTTTATTGGAAAGATTGACAACTCCTGACCGTCAAATTCTATTCAGAGTAAGTTGGGTAGATGACAATGGGCAAGTTCAAGTTAATAATGGTTATCGTGTTCAATTTAATAATGCAATTGGGCCTTATAAGGGTGGGCTTCGTTTACATCCATCAGTTTACCTAGGTATTATTAAGTTCTTAGGATTTGAACAAGTATTTAAGAACGCATTAACTTCACTACCAATTGGCGGTGCTAAAGGTGGTTCGGACTTTGATCCTAAAGGTAAGTCTGACAGAGAAGTTATGGCATTCTGTCAAAGTTTCATGACTGAACTTTATAAATATGTTGGAGCTGATGTTGACGTACCAGCTGGTGATATCGGAACAGGTGCTCGCGAAGTTGGTTACTTATTTGGTCAATATAAGCGTCTAAAGTCTACATATGAAGGTGTTCTAACTGGAAAGGGCCTGACCTTTGGTGGTTCTTTAGCTCGTACTGAAGCAACTGGTTACGGATTACTATATCTAGTTGAAGAATTATTAAAAGATCATGGTAAAGACTTAAAAGATAAAGTTGTAACAGTTTCTGGTGCTGGTAACGTAGCTATCTATGCAATTGAGAAAGCACAACAATTAGGAGCTAAAGTTGTAACATGTTCTGACTCTAATGGTTGGGTATATGATCCAGAAGGAATTGATGTTGAACTGTTAAAAGATGTCAAAGAAGTTAAACGTCAACGACTAACAGAATATGCAGCACGAAGAGAAAGTGCTCAATATCATGAAGGCCGTGGGGTATGGTCAGTTAAAGCTGATGTTGCTTTACCATGTGCAACTCAAAATGAGTTGGATTTAGATGACGCTAAGAATTTGGTTGCTAATGGTGTACTTGCTGTTTGTGAAGGTGCAAATATGCCAACTACATTAGACGCAACAAAGTATCTTCAAGAAAACGGAGTACTTTTTGTTCCAGGCAAAGCAAGTAATGCAGGTGGTGTTGCAGTGTCAGCCTTGGAAATGAGTCAAAATTCAGAACGTCTAAGTTGGTCATTTGAAGAAGTAGATGGTAAGCTAAAAGATATCATGGTTAATATTTATCATAATATTGATGAAGCTGCTAAGAAATATGGTTTAGATGGAGACTATGTAGCAGGTGCAAACATTGCTGGATTCTTAAAGGTAGCAGAAGCAATGGAAGCACAAGGTGTAGTTTAAAGAATAACTAATTAGTTAATTTAAGAGGCTATTAGGTTTTTCCTAATGGCTTTTTTTAGTATAATTATATCTGAAAGGAAGCGGTAACAATGTTAGGTGGATTTAGTGTTCTATTTGAAGCTCCCTTAGAGAAAGTTAAAATTGTTACAGATGATAGTGGGGGCTTACGACTTAGACCTCAAGAAAATGAAGAAACAAAACAAATAGTTATAATAAAGAAAAATGGAAAAGTTAGAGTTAAGAGATATAGCTATAGATTAGAAATTAATGGTGATCGAAAATTTTTTGATCGGACATTTAAATTTGATGAAGAAATCACTCAAAAGATTTTAGCAAGTATAAGGAATTGTTTCAATAACAGAGAGGGTAACATTATAGGTTTAGATGCTAGACCTTGGACTTTGGATGTAACTGATGAAAATGGTAGAAAGAACCAATTAGTAGGTATAGTCAATGGAGACGAATCAGTTAGCAAGATTTCAAGTTATATTCGAGAAACGTTAGATTTGGACTATTTATGGTTATTTGATGGTAAAGATACTAAGGATGAAATAAAAAAAGTTATTTTAGAAACTAGACATAATTTAAACAATACGATCAAGATAGAAAAGCTAATTATAACTGCTAAAGAAGATAAAATTGAATATAGTCAAAAAGATAATAAAGGAATGAAAATCGTTAAGACGTATGTAATTCCTAATAAGGTGAAGGAACTTTTAGAAAATTATTCTTTTACTAATTCATTCAATAGAATCTTAGGCAATCCTAAAGATGTTATTGAGTCAGAAGAAAAGCGGGATTACCAATTAATAATTGAAAATAGTCAAAATGATCGAAAGACTTATGTGGGAACTTATGATAGATATTCTCTGCCAACAGATTGGGGAGATTTTATTAAAGATATAACAAATATAATTTCACAAGAAGATGAAACAGAGATTTTTAAATCAAGTGTTTATAATAGGAGACTACGCAGAAAAGGCGAATATATTATTTGTGGTGTATTCTTTGAAGGCGGATATAAAGAATATAATTATTTAACTGATGATGAGAGTATTCAAGTTGGCGATGAGGTTGAAATCCCGGTTGGTGTTGATAATCATGTAGTAAAAGCTAAAATAGCTGATGTAAATTATTATTATAAGGAAGAAGCACCATATCCAATTGAAAAGACAAAAAAGATTCTAAGAAAAGTTTGATTGGAAGTATCAAAATAGCGCAGGGGGAATTTGAAAAAAATGAATTTAGCGGCACTTTATCACAGACCAGATAGTGAAATGGCGTATTTAGTAAAAAAAGATGACTTTCAGATTAGATTAAGAACAGGGACAAATGAAGTTGAAGCTGTAATTTTATATTATGGAGATCCATATGACGTTACCATAAATGATAAAAAGAAGCAGATTTGGGAATATCAAGTTCAAAAAATGGCACTACAGGCTTCAACAAGCCTTTATGATTATTGGCAATTAAATGTGAGTGTGCTACTAAAAAGACTACAATATTTCTTTAAAATAAAATTTAAAGATGGCGAAGAATTTTTATATGATGACAGACATATTTGGAGTTATTCCAAGACTCATTTAGAGAATAGTTCTGGTTTTAGGATGCCTTATTTCCATGAAATAGATCGCATAAAAACGCCAGATTGGGTGAAAAAAACGGTTTGGTATCAGATTTTTCCTGAACGTTTTGCTAATGGAGATCATTCAATTGATCCTAAAGGAACATTGCCATGGGGAAGTGAAAAACCTAGTAGAACTAATTTCTTTGGTGGTGATCTTCAAGGGGTAATCGATCATTTAGATTATCTGGAAGACTTAGGAATTAATGGAATCTATTTTTGTCCGATTTTTGCTGCACATTCTAACCATAAATATGATACGATAGACTATTTTAATATTGATCCTGCTTTTGGCAGTAAGGAAAAATTTAAAGATTTAGTAGATAAAGCGCACGAACGTGGTATTAAGATAATGTTAGATGCGGTATTCAATCATGTGGGGGACTTTTCCATGCAATGGCAAGATGTTATAAAGAATGGAGAAAAATCTCGTTTTGCCGAATGGTTCCACATTAATAAATTTCCAGTATCTTATGATGAAATTAGCCTGGAACAAGCAGAAAATTTAACCTATGAAGTTTTTGCTAAGACACCACATATGCCTAAATTAAATACAGCTAATCCTGAAGTACAAGATTATTTGTTAGAAATTGCTAAATATTGGATTGAACAATTTGACATTGATGCTTGGAGGTTAGATGTTGCTAATGAAATAGATCATCACTTTTGGAAGAAGTTCTATCGAGAAACTCATAAGTTGAAATCAGATTTTTATGTTGTAGGAGAGGTCTGGCATTCAGCTCAATCTTGGTTAGCCCAAGCTGAATTTGATGGCGTGATGAATTATCCATTTACTGATGCAATTATTGATGGAATTATTTTGAATAAGATTAATATTACAAATATGATGGATGCACTTATAAATAATTTAATGAAATATCGGGATCAAAATAATCAAGTTATGTTAAATTCATTAGATACACATGACACAGCCAGAATTTTGACGCTAGCAAAGGGTGATAAGAATAAAGTAAGACAAGCTTTAGCATTTATGTTCATGTTGACAGGAAGTCCATGTATTTATTATGGTACTGAAATTGGTATGACTGGGGGACCAGACCCAGATTGTAGAAGATGCATGATTTGGGATAAAAGTCAGCAAGATTTAAGAATGTTCAATTTTATGAAAGATTTAATTGCTATAAGAAAAAAGTATTCAAAAGTATTAAATTATAGTAATATAACATGGAGTTTAGTAGACAAGGGTAATTATGGTGTTGAGTTAATACGAGAATTACCTGGGGGTAAAGTGCAATCAATTTTTAATTTTGGAAAGAATAATATAGATGTAAAAATGGCTGGAAAGAAAATTTTAGCAAGTAATATCGAAAAAAATGAAATCGCTCCAGGTGGCTTTATAATAACTGTTACTGACTAAGTAAATTTTAAAGAGGGAAAATAATTTTTCTCTCTTTTTTTATTGGAATAAAATTAATAAAAAATACATTTAAATGAAAATAAGATTAAAAAAATCAGTTGATTTTGATAAAATTTGTGAAAGCTATTTCCTTAAATCAATATACGTTGTATTATAAAAGTAGATAATTTTAAATTTATCAATTCAACATAAGGAGGGGTGTCTATGGCTGTAAATACAGAAGAACGCCACGGACAAGAATCGCTAGAAAATCATAAACACATGTTTAATCAAGGTGTGAACTATGAACTTTATAATTTTTTAGGTGTTCATAAAATTAGTACAGATGATGAAAGCGGTTATGTTTTTCGCGTTTGGGCTCCTCATGCTAAACAAGTATGGGTATGTGGAGACTTTAACAACTGGGATAAATCTCACCCAATGACGTTAGATAAAAAATCTGGCATTTGGAGTATCGAGGTAAAAGAATCCCGAGAAAATCAATATTATAAATATTTGGTCAAACAGGCAAACGGTAGAGAAGTCATGAAGACTGATCCGATGGCACAGGTATATGAAAAACGTCCTGAAACGGCAGCTGTTGTCAAAGAATTGGAACCGTTTAAGTGGAATGACGGCTTATGGCGTGGCAGACAAAAACGTATGAATCATTTTAATAATCCTATCAATATTTATGAAGTACATGCACCATCATGGAAAGAACATGAAGATGGTAGTTTGTATACGTTTAAGGATTTAACAGCAGAGTTAATACCATATGTAAAGAAGATGGGTTACACTCATATCGAATTTATGCCATTGATGGAGCATCCCCTTCCAGCATCATGGGGTTATCAGTTAACGGGATACTTTGCTTTGTGTTCAAGTTACGGTACACCAGATGAGTTTAAGGATTTTGTTAATGAATGTCATCAAAATAATATTGGTGTTTTAGTTGACTGGGTTCCAGGTCATTTTAGTATTAATGATGATGCTTTAGCATATTATGATGGAACTCCAACTTATGAGTATGAAGATCCAGATAGAGCTAAAAATATAGGTTGGGGTGCCTTAAATTTTGATTTAGGTAAACCAGAAGTGCAATCATTCCTTTTATCAAGTGCTTTTTATTGGCTTAACGAATTTCATTTAGACGGTATGCGAGTAGATGCCGTATCAAACATGATTTACCTAGATTATGATGAAGGTCCATGGAAACCTAATAAATATGGAGATACTCGTAATTTAGAAGGATATGCTTTCTTACAAAAATTTAATAAAGTTGTGAAGTTTGCTCATCCTGAGTCTTTGATTATTGCTGAAGAAAGCTCATCAGGTACACAAATATCAGGAACTATTGAATCTGGAGCAATAGGATTTGATTATAAGTGGAATATGGGTTGGATGAATGATGTACTAGAATTTTTCGAAATGGATCCATATTTTAGAAAAGATAATTTGAATTTAGTTACATTTTCATTTATGTACTGGCAAGCAGAAAACTTTGTATTACCTTTATCACATGATGAAGTTGTGCACGGTAAGAAGAGCTTAATGCATAAGATGTGGGGAGATAGGTATCGTCAATTTGCACAATTGAGAACGCTCTATACATTTATGATGATGCACCCAGGTAAGAAATTGCTATTCATGGGTGGCGAATGGGGACAATTCTTAGAATGGAAATTCGATCATGGATTAGAGTGGATAGATTTACAAGATGAAATGAATGCTAAAATGCAACATTTTACTTCAGTTTTGAACCACTTCTATAAGGAAGAAAGACCATTATGGGAGTTAGGTCAACAAGATGCTACATTAGAGGTTATAGATGCGGATAATCGTGATGATACTGTTTTGAGTTTTATTCGTCATGGTAAACGTAAAAAAGACTTCTTAATTGTTATTTTAAACTTTACACCAGTTGAAAGAAGAAATTTCAGAATTGGTGTCCCATACAAGGGTACATATACTGAAATCTTAAATACTGAAATGAAGGAATTTGGTGGAACATGGGTTGAACATAATGCTGATAGTGTTAGCGAAGAAGTTAACTTTAAGGATTATGAACAGTCTATTACTACAACGGTTCCAGCTTTAGGTGCAATTATTTTGAAGCCTAAAAATGTTAAAGTAACTCGTCGAAGTTCTAAAAAACACTCACATAAGAAATAGTCAAAAAAGAGAGAGAGAATTTGGTTGTTTTTGTTGTTTGATGTCTAGGGTAAGAACAAAGTGAGGTGAAAGATGAAGTTGTTATACTTCATCGTAGTATATGAAAAATGAAATGTTAGGAGTAATCCTTGCAGGAGGTAAAGGTACGCGTTTAGGAAAATTGACACATAATCAAGCTAAACCTGCTGTACCATTTGGTGGACGTTATCGCATTATTGATTTCACTTTAAGTAATTGCGTTAACTCAGGAGTTAAAAATATCGGTGTTATTACCCAGTATCAACCCTTAAATCTAAATGCACACATTGGAAATGGTGCAAGTTGGGGATTAGATGACTTGAATGCGGGAGTGACAATATTACAACCTTATTCTAATAATGAAGGTAGCAAGTGGTTTGAAGGGACTGCCCATGCTATCTATCAAAATATTGGTTATATTGATCAAATGGATCCAGAATATATTTTAATTCTATCTGGTGATCACATTTATAAGATGGATTATGAAGCAATGCTTGATCAACATAAAGAAACGGGCGCTTCATTAACTGTTGCTGTTATTGATGTTCCTTGGAACGAAGCACCACGCTTTGGAATTATGAATACTGACGATAATAATCGTATTATTGATTTTGAAGAAAAACCGGCTGAGCCTAAGAGTAATCATGCTTCTATGGGTATTTATATCTTTAACTGGAAGAGATTACGTGAAGTTTTAGTAAATAGCTTTACTCGTAATCAAGATATGGTGGATTTCGGTAAAAATGTTATTCCATATTATTTGAAGAGTGGTGAAAGTGTATTTGCATATAACTTCAAAGGATACTGGAAAGATGTTGGTACTATCGATTCATTATGGCATGCAAATATGGAGTTCTTGGATGAAAATAACGGATTGAACTTACAAGATAGAACATGGCGCATCTATTCTAGAAATCCTATTGCACCACCACAAATCATTGCTGAAACAGCTGAAATTAAGGATGCAATGGTTGTTGATGGCTCTTATATTGCAGGTAAAGTTGATCATAGTATTTTATCTGCTAATGTAAGAATTCAAACAGGTTCTGTTGTGACAGATTCTGTAATCATGCCAGGTGCAAAGATTGGTAAAAATGTAACGATTCATCGTGCAATTATTGGTGAAGGTGCTGTTATCGGCGATGATGTTGTCATTGATGGTACAGATGAAATTGCAGTTATCGGAAATAAAGAAGTAGTTGGGGTGACAAGTCATGAAAAATAATAAAATGTGTGCAATCTTAGGAAATGAACATGAATATACGGAATTACTACCATTGACCAAAAGAAGAGCATTAGCCACTCTTTACTTTGACTGCAAATATCGTATCATGGATTTTGCTTTATCAAGTATTGTAAATGCTAATATTCGTAATATTTTCTTAGTGGTAAATCAAGCTAAATTAAAATCTTATTTTGACCATTTAGGCGGAGGTAGAGAATGGGGATTAGATAGTATTGGTAGTTATCGTTATATTAACTTTTCTCAAGATTTAGTTCGTCAAAAAGTAGAAGGTCAAAAGTATTTTGATGATGTAATTGATTATTTAGAGAAATCACGCTCAACATATACAGTTTTTGTTGGTAACAAGATGTTAAATAGTGTTGATTTAAAGGCTGTTTTGAAGATTCATAAGGCACAAAAAAATGACATGACAGTTGTATTCAAACGTATGCCAAAAGATAAGATTGCTTCTGATGATCAAATTCTAGAAATTGATGATCAAACAAATCGTGTAAAAGGTAACCATAACTTTAGTGAATATCCACATAATTCTGATATTTACAACTTATCAATGAATATCTTCATCATTGAAACTCAAAACTTAATTAACCAACTTCGTAAAGGTCAAAGAATAGGAGCATCTGCTAACTTAGAAGATTTCTTCTTAAGTTTGATTAGTCGTTTAAACTGTGGTACGTATGAATACACAGGATACTTGTGCAATATTTTTGATGTAAAGAGTTACTATGATGCTAATATGGATATGTTGAACGTTGATCATATGAATTCATTGTTATACAGTAGCCAGCACATTATTACTAGAACAAAGAATGAAGTAGCTACTCACTTTACTAAGACTTCCGATGTTAAGAATAGTCAATTTGCAACAGGATGCGTTGTTGAAGGATATGTAAGAAACAGTTTAGTATCACGTAGAACATTTATCTCTGAAAACTCTAAAGTAGAAGACTCAATAATCATGTCTAATGCTCGTATTGGAAAAGATGTAGAAATTAAATATGCAATCTTAGACAAAGATGTTGTAGTTAAATCTGGTGTAAAGATTATCGGAACTCCAGAAAACCCTGTAGTTATTGAAAAGAAGATGAAAGTAACAAGTGATGTTATTCAAGATACACCTAAGGAGGATATTGAAGACTAATGAAACTTTTATTTGCCGGTAGTGAATGTGCACCTTTCTTTAAAACAGGTGGCTTAGGCGATGTAATGGGGGCATTACCTAAAACAATTGCTAAAACAACTGATAATGATGTAAGAGTGGTACTTCCATTCTTTACAGGAATGGCTGAAGAATACAAGAGTCAACTATCATTTGTAACAAGCTTTTATGTAAAAGTTGGTTGGCGTGATCAATATTGTGGTGTTCTAAAGTTAGAAATGGATAACGTTACTTACTACTTTATTGATAACTTGTATTATTTTGATAGACCAGGCTTGTATGGTTACTATGATGAGGGCGAACGTTGGGCTTTCTTCCAACAAGCAATCATTGAAATGTTAGAAAAAATTGGATTCATTCCAGATATCTTACATGTAAATGATTATCACACTGCATTTATTCCATTCTTATTAAAAGAAAAATATGGATGGATTAATGCATATCAAAACATTAAAACAGTTTTGACAATTCATAACTTACAATTCCAAGGTGAGTATGGGCGTGAAGTATTGGGAGAATTATTTAATTTAGATGCTTCATATTATGATGATGGAACTGTTCGTTTTGATACTGCTGTTAATTTCATGAAGACTGGTATTCTGTATGCTGATAAGGTAAATACAGTTAGTCCAACTTATGCAAGTGAAATTCAAACTGAAGCCTTTGGACAAGGGTTAGATGAAATTTTGAGAATGCATAATTGGAAGTTAAGAGGAATTCTAAACGGTATTGACTACGAAAGAAATAATCCTGCTACAGATAAGAATCTTGTCGCAAATTATTCTGCTAAAAAGTTAAAGGGTAAAGTTAAAGATAAGTTAGCTTTGCAAAAGGAATTTGGTTTACCTCAACGTAAAGATGTTCCAGTGATTGCAATGGTTAGTCGTTTAACAGCTCAAAAAGGATTCCAACTAGTTGTTTCAGAAATGCAAAACTTAGTTCAATTTGATGTTCAAGTGATAGTTTTAGGAACTGGCGATGCTAATTTCGAACATGACTTTAGATACTTTGCAGATACTTATCCTGACAAAGTTGGAGCTGCTATTACATTTGATGTTGGATTGGCCCAAAGAATATATGCAGGGGCAGATATGTTCTTAATGCCATCAGCATTTGAACCTTGTGGATTATCACAAATGATTTCAATGCGTTATGGTACATTGCCAATTGTTCATCAAATTGGTGGCTTGCAAGACAGTGTTCAACCATTTAATCCTGTAACTGGTGAAGGAACAGGATTTGGTTTCCACGATTTTTCTGGCTTCTATATGATGCAAGAAATCCAAGAAGCATTACGTTTGTATGCAGAGCCAGTAGCATGGACAAAAGTTGTAAAGCAAGCTATGTCACAAGATTTTAGTTGGGAAACAGCGAGTCAAGAATATCTAAATATGTATAATGAACTAGTCTAATAAGGATAGCTTAGGAAAGAGGGTTAACATGGATTTTAACAAAGAAGTTTTTAAAGAAAAATTCAAAAATCGTTTAGATGAAAAATATGCTTTAGATGTAAAGGATGCAACACCTCAAGAACTTTATTTAACATTGAGTTCAATTGTACGTTCAAGCTACAGTCGGTATTGGCGTAAAACTTGGAAGAAGTACATGGAAGATGGTAAAAAGCAAATTTACTATTTCTCTATTGAATTTTTACCAGGTCGCTTATTAATGAGTAATTTACTCAATATGGGTTGGTTAGAAACAGTTAGAGAAGCATTGAAAGATTTAGATATCGATTTAGATGAAATTGCGGAAGTAGAAAAAGATATGGCTCTTGGTAATGGGGGATTAGGTCGTTTAGCTTCTGCTTTTATGGATTCTTTAGCTTCTGACGGTCTTCCAGGAAATGGTAATGGTATCCGTTATCGTTATGGATTATTCAAGCAAAAATTTATTGATGGTTACCAAATTGAATTACCTAATGAATGGCTTGATAGTGGTAATCCTTGGGAAATTCGCCGTGAAAGTAAATCTGTGATAGTTAGATTAGGTGGAAAGGTATATCTTGTTGATAGGGGAAACTATCTTGAACCAGTCTATGAAGGTGCACAATTAATTAAAGCTGTACCATATGATACTGCCATCGTGGGCTATAAAAATGGCACTGTTAATACAATGAGATTATGGGATGCTGAAATTCCATCTTCAGAAGAAACTAAGTACAGAACTATTGAACAAAGACGTGAAGTTGAAGATTTAGTATCTGTTTTATATCCAGATGATTCTAAAGAATCTGGACGAATTCTTCGATTGAAACAAGAATATTTCTTCGTATCAGCTGGTATTCAAAGTATTGTTCGCCACTTTAAGAAGTACAATAAATCAATGAATAAGATTGGCGAATATATTGGAATTCATATTAATGATACTCATCCAGCTATGAGTGTGGCTGAATTAATGCGTATCTTAGTAGATGAAGAACATATGAGTTGGGACGATGCTTGGAAACAAACTGTTGCTGTAATGAGTTATACAAACCATACAATCATGGCAGAAGCCCTTGAAAAATGGCCTGTTCATATCATGCAACAAGTTCAACCTCGTATTCTACAAATCATTCAAGAAATTGATCGTCGTTTTGTTGAAGAAAAACAAGGTAAATATGCACGTGATATGATCGAACGTACACGTATTATTAAAGATAATCAAGTGAGAATGGCTAACTTATCTATCATTGGTTCTCATAGTACTAATGGTGTAGCTAAGTTGCATACAGAATTACTTAAAGATGATGTGTTGCATGATTTCTATGTAATGTATCCTGAAAGATTTAACAATAAGACAAACGGAATTACAAACCGTCGTTGGTTACAAATTGCTAACCCAGAATTATCTAAAGTTTTAGACAAGGCAATTGGTACAGAATGGCGTCAAGATCCAACTAAGCTACAAAAGTTATTAAAGTATCAAAATGATAATAAAGTTTTAAACCAGATTGCTAATGCTAAGTTGAAGAACAAAGAAAGATTAGCTAAGTTTATCGAAAAAGAAACAGGAATTAAAGTTTCTACAGATGCTATCTTTGATGTTCAAATTAAACGATTACATGCATACAAACGTCAATTATTGAAATTGATGCATATTGTTAAGTTGTATCTAGACATTAAGCAAGGCAAGGTAGCCTCTGATTTCCAACCAAGAGTATTTATTTTTGGTGCTAAAGCAGCACCTAGTTATTACTATGCAAAAGCCATCATTAAGTGCATTAATGAAGTTGCAAACATGGTAAATAATGATCCTGAAATTGGCGATAAGTTAAAGGTAGTATTCTTGGAAGATTATCGTGTATCTTTAGCAGAAAAGATTATCCCAGCTGCTAATATTAGTGAACAAATTTCTCTTGCATCTAAAGAAGCTTCTGGAACAAGTAACATGAAGTTAATGCTTAATGGTGCTTTGACTGTAGCTACACTTGATGGTGCTAATATTGAAATTAAAGATTATGTTGGGGAAGATAATATCTTTATCTTTGGTTTGACTAAGGATGAAGTATACGATTACTACAATAATGGTAATTACCATTCATATGATTACTACAATAATCATGAAGAAATTCGTCGTGTATTAAATGCTTTTGTAGATGGAACAATTCCAAATTGCCAAGCTGAAGGTCAAGAAATTTTTGATTCACTTACAAAATACAATGATGAGTATTTTGTATTAAGAGATTTCGAAAGTTATGTAAATATCCAAGAAATGGTTGATAGAACTTACGGTAATAAGCGTCATTGGAACCAAATGAGTTTGGTTAATATTGCTTACGGTGGTATGTTCTCTTCTGATGATACTATTAAGCGTTATGCTGAAGATATTTGGAACATTAGTCCATTAAAGGATGAAAAACATGGCACATATTCTTTATAATGCCTGGGATTCTTTATATAAAGAACCTTTTGGAGCTGTAAAAATAGGTCACGAAGTTGTATGGCGGATACAAATTTTTCCAGATGAGAATGAAGAAATTCATTATGTTAATTTAATTCTTACCAAGGATGGAGAAGAAGATGTACCTTATGCTTTAGAAAATTTAAATCATGATGGGTTATATCAAGTAAAGCTCCAAATTGGAACAGCTGGATTATATTTCTATCATTTTGAAATTGAAACTAGCCATGGTAGATCATACTTGGAAAAACGTCAAGGTGGTATGGCTCAACAAGTAAGTAGTCAATCAGATTTGTTGAGATTTCAGTTAACATGTTTTGACGAAGAAGTTCCAAGTCCTAAATGGTATCGCCAAGGTGTAATTTATCAAATTTTCCCTGATAGATTTGCAAATGGATTGCCTAATGGTGAAGTTCAAGGAAGAAAGCCAAATAGCTTTATTTATGGTACTACTGCTGATAAACCTTATTATATTCGTGATAAAAATAATGAGATTGTACGTTGGGATTTTTATGGTGGTAATTTAAAAGGAATCTTGAAGAAGTTACCATACCTAGAGGAATTAGGTGTGACTACAATTTATCTGAACCCAATCTTTTTATCTCGTAGCAATCATCATTATGATACTGCGGATTTCTTAAAGATTGATCCAATGATAGGAAACGAAGATGATCTGAAAGAATTAATCACTGAGATGCATAAGAAAAATATACACTTGATTTTAGATGGAGTTTTCAACCATGTGGGCAAAGAGAGTATCTACTTTAATGCCAGTGGGTCGTATGGGAAAAATGTTGGAGCTGCCCAAAGCAAAGAAAGTCCTTATTATTCGTGGTTTGACTTTATTCATTATCCTGATGATTATAAATCTTGGTGGGGTATTAAAGATTTACCGGTGATAGATAAAGATAATCCTGAATATCAGAAGTTTATTTATGGTGATAGTAATAGAAGTGTACTATCCAAGTGGAATAATTTTGGCATTGATGGTTGGCGTTTAGATGTTGCTGATGAGTTACCAATGAATTTCCTTAGAGGAATTAGAAAAAACTTGGACTCACATCATAAGCAAGTAATGATAGGTGAAGTTTGGGAAGACGCTTCAAATAAGGTAGCATATGATGAACGTCGACAATATACAGTTGGAGATAATTTAACGGGTGTTATGGGATATCCAACAAGAATTTTTGTGATGGATCTGTTAGAGTCTACAAAAAGCTCACAAGATATTAAGAAATATTGTAATGAATATTTACAGTTACAAGAAAATTATCCAAGAGATTTTTGGCTTAATACTTTGAATAATATTGGAACACATGATACCCAAAGAATTAAGACAGTTTTGCATAATGACGATAATAAAGTAATTCAAGCTTTCAGAATACTATTTAATTTACCTGGTGTTCCATGTATTTATTATGGGGATGAAGTAGGTGTTGAAGGTGATACTGATCCAGATAATCGTCGATTCTTCCCGTGGGGACAAGAGAAGAGTAGTAGAATTATACAAGAAGTAAAAAAACTTGTTGATAGAAGAAAGAAAAATATTTTATTACAAGAAGGTCGTTTGGGATTTGTTATTGCAAGAGGTTCACATTGTCCAGCTTTGGCAATAGTTAGATATGATGATCAAGGTAATTCTGTGTATAATTGGTTGAATTTAACTCAATATAAACAGATTATTTCACCAGAGAACTGTGAATACCTTTGTCTACCACAAAATATTCAACAGAAATTCCAACATGAGTTAACTTTGGACTCGTGGGAATATAAAGTTATATAAATAAAAATGTACCAATTTTCAAAAGTTAGTTAAGAACTAACAATGAAGGTTGGTACATTTTTTTATAAAAAAAACAGTCTTTTAAAACTAAGACTGGTGAAATAATTGCTAATTTAATTTTTCTAAAGGATAGACACGATCATCTGCTTCATCATAAACACTAATTGGAAGCTGATTAACAGCATCTATACGGAGATGATATCCATAATTATCTAGGAACAATAATTCGCGATTATCTAGACTAACGATCTTACCGGGAAGACGCTTGCCATCGATAAAGATTTCCAAATTATCCGCAACTTCTAAGCGATGACTTCGTTTACTAATTTCATCAGTAAACATCCAAACTCCAAAATAAAATGCAGGAATAGTAATTTTGTTTTTTCTATGTTTCTTCTTAGCGTAAAAAAAATTTTTTATGCCATCTTTTAAGAACCACTTAGACCTAACGAAGTGCCTACGTTCCATCACCACTATCAACTCCTCCAAACTTAAAAACACACTAAATACCTCTTATTACCGACTATTATATACTATTTTTTTGGTTGTGGAATAGAAAAAATAAATAATAACTAAAATGAAATAATTCATTATTTTTGTTACAAACCAGAAACAATAAAACGTTTACAATAAAACGTTTACGTTGTAATATAACAGTAATTTTTGGTATGATAAATGTAATAAATTATATATGGAGGAATTATTATGCTCAGACTAGGAATTATTGGAACAGGATGGATTGCTGACCAATTTGTTGAAGCTGCTCATGCAACAAAAAGATGGCAATTATCAGCTGTTTATTCAAGAAGGATGAAGAGAGCTAAAGAATTTGGAAGCAAGTATTCTGAGGATATTGTATATTTTGATCGATTATCCGATTTTTTCCAAAGTGATAGTTTTGATGTAGTATATATTGCTTCTCCAAATAGTCTTCATTTTGAACAAGCTAAAGCTGCAATAATGGCTGGAAAACATGCAATTGTAGAAAAACCAATTACATCTAATCCACAAGAAATGTCACAATTAATAAAAGTATTAAGAAGACATCCACAACAATTTTTATTTGAAGCAGCTAGACATTATCATGAAGAAAACTTCAAAGCTGTTCAACAGGCTGTACAAGGAATGGAAGAAATTCAAGGTGCAACTTTGACTTACATGAAGTATTCATCAAGATATGATGCCTTCTTGGAAGGTAAGAATCCTAATGTATTTTCACCAGATTTTGCTGGTGGTGCTTTACAAGATTTAGGAGTTTATATGGTGTATGATGCACTAGCATGGTTTGGAGTACCAGATAGTGTAAATTACTATGCTACAAAGCTAAATAATGGAATTGATGGAAAAGGTATTGCAATTTTTAATTACCCACAATTCGAAGTAACTTTGCAATTTGGTAAAACTGCAAACTCATATTTACCTGGTGAAATCTATGGTAAGAAAGAAACAATTGTTATGGATAATGCTGCAGATTTAAATGAAGTTTACATTGTCAATGGCGAAGGTGAAAAGACAATTATTTCAGAGTTAGCAGATAATAATCCAATGTTAGCAGAAGTTATAGATTTTGCTGATGTATTAGAAAATCCAGATAGTCTTGAAGCTAGAGATATTGCGGATGAATGGTTAGCTATGTCAGTTGAAGTTAATAAAGTAATGTATAAATTACGTTACTATGCGAAAATAGAATTTCCAAATGATTATGAAGAAGAGTAGAAAGGATTAATTTTAATAATGAATCCAAAATTTGAAGAACAATTCCGTCAAGAAGGATTTACTGAACCTACGTTAATTCAAAAATATGTGTATCCAAAATTAGCTGAAGGAAAGAATGTAGTAGGTTTAGCTCCAACTGGTTCCGGTAAGACTTTAGCGTATTCATTACCATTGCTAGAAAAAATATTACCCAAAGATGGAAGTCAATTATTAATCATGGCTCCTTCTCAAGAATTGGCTGCACAGTTAACAAATACGATAAGACCATGGGCTAAATTAATAGACTTAAGTGTTATTGGTTTGTTAGGTGGTGCTAATGTAAAACGACAAATTGAAAAACTAAAGAAGCATCCAGAAGTAGTTATTGGAACTCCAGGTAGATTGTTAAATTTAATAAATCTAAAGAAACTGAAGCTTCATAAAATTGAATCTATTGTTATTGATGAAGCAGATGAGATGTTAGGTGATGAAGATAGCTTAAATGATGTACGCGAAATCGTTGGTCACTGTCCATCTGAAGCACAAATTAGCTTTTTCTCTGCTACTGAAGCACCTATTCTTTCTGAATTGCATCGTTGGTTTGGTGTTGATGTAGAAAGAATAGATGTTCGAAAAGAAGATAATACACGTGGTGAAGTAACAAACTATATGATAGAAACCCCAACACGTAAACGAACTGAAATGTTAAGAAGATTAGGACATGTTGATGATTTTTATGCTTTAGTTTTCTTTAAACAAACAGCTACTTTACGTGATGTAGCAGAAAAGTTACTTCATATGAAGGTACCAGTAGCTATTTTGTCTAGTGAACAAAGACAAGTAGATAGACAAAAATCATTAAGACAGTTACGTAAAAGAGAAATAAGATTTGTTTTGACAACTGATGTAGCTGCTAGAGGATTAGATTTACCTGATTTACCAGCAGTTGTTAATTATGATTTACCTAAGGATACTAATACTTACATTCATCGCGCAGGAAGAACTGGTCGTATGGGTGCAGATGGTATTGTTGTTAACTTGGGTAATGAACATGATTTACGTTTATTCAAACAATTAATGTCTGGAACAGATTTTGTGATAGAAAAAGGTATATTATATGCTGGAAAATTAATTCCAGAATCTGAAAAAGCATTGATTGCAGTAGAAGATGAAAGACCTAATAAAAAAGCAACAAAGAAGAAAATTAAAGATAAGAAGCCTACTCGTAAGGAAGAAAAGGCTACAGAAAAGAAGAAGAAAAAGCGTAAGCGTAATTTGAAAAATAAGGGCAAGCGTCATGGACGTAAAAAAGATAAGTAGAATAGGACGAAGTAAGAGTTAGAGGTGAGCGGATGAAAGCAGTAACGACTTTACATGTTTCAGCTAAATATTTATTTGAAAGAATTGCTGATAAAACGTTGTATGATATTTTTCAAACAACTGGTCAGGAACTTTCTTTGAATGAATTACAGGGGTATTCTTATTTGACTAAGATTGATATGTATAATGAAGCTCAAATTACAATTACTAGTGTCCTCCCTTACTCAAAGTTTCAGTATATTACTGATACAGCTGATAGTCATGTTACAGAGACCTATAAATTTAAGAGTTTAGCTCAAGATAAAGTAGAAGTTACATTTGAGCAAATAGAAGTTACATCTAATTTTTTGAAAGCTGTAGCTAATAAAATAACTAATATATCTTTGGGCTGGTTAAAGAAACATAACTTTAAAAAGGTTTTAAAACATCTAGAAACTGGATATTAGTAATATAAATATTTTTAATTTAATGATTATTGACTAAACCAAGTTTAATTTATTATACTATATGGTGTTGTCAATAATTAACAATGCACTCGTAGCTCAGCTGGATAGAGCAACCGCCTCCTAAGCGGTAGGTCATCGGTTCAAATCCGATTGAGTGCATTTTATCGAAGTTATATACCGAGATAGCAATTTAAATAGTCGGGGGAGCCAGTAGGTTTTCCCGGCTTTTTAAGTATTTAAAAACGATTGGAGATTGAAATGAAAGTAAAAAGAAAAATCTTTTGGGGAGCTTTAATAACTCTAGGGATAGTTTATGGTGATATTGGGACATCACCTTTGTATGTAATGAAAGCTCTAATTATGGATGCTGGAGGATTAAATGGGCTAACCGAAGATTACATAATTGGATGTCTATCACTGGTTTTTTGGACTTTAATGTTAATGACAACAATAAAGTATGTTTTAATAGCGTTGAGGGCAGATAATCACGGTGAAGGTGGAATTTTTGCCTTATATGCATTGGTACGTAATAAGAAAAAGTGGCTGATATTACCGGCGTTACTAGGTGGTGCGGCTTTATTAGCAGATGGAACTTTAACACCTGCTGTTACTGTAACAAGTGCTATTGAAGGTTTAAAGGGTATTTCGATTGGTTCTCAGCCGTGGATAAATACACAGTTAGAAGTTAATTTAGTAACATTTGTAATTCTATTAGTACTATTTTTGATTCAACGATTTGGTACAAGTTTTATTGGTAAAGCTTTTGGACCATTGATGTTGTTATGGTTCTCATTTCTAGCAATTTTTGGAATTGTTAACTTAATTCATGAGCCATTGGTATTGAGGGCTTTGTCGCCTCATTATGGATTAATGTTGTTGTTTTCTCCTGCTAATAAAGTAGGAATATTTATTTTAGGAAGTGTCTTCCTGGCAACAACTGGAGCAGAAGCTTTATATTCTGACATGGGTCATGTTGGTAAGAGAAGTATATATTTAACTTGGCCATTTGTTTGTGGGGCATTAGTATTAAATTATTTTGGACAGGGAGCATATTTGATTAAAAATCTTGGTAATTTTAAAACTACTGGTGATATTTTTAATCCGTTTTATGAGATGCTACCTTCCAGTGTCTATTTATTTGGCGTACTAATTTCAACGATTGCTGCAATCATAGCCTCTCAAGCTTTAATTACTGGATCATTCACATTAGTTGAAGAAGCAGTCGGATTGAAATTACTACCTAAAATGAAAGTAGAACATCCTTCTTTATCCAGAGGTCAAATTTATATTCGTACGATAAATTGGTCATTATGTATTTGTACTCTGTTAGTTTTGGCATACTTTAGAACTTCTGAAAGAATGGAAGCAGCTTATGGTTTAGCAATTACAATTACAATGCTTATGACAACTATTTTGTTATCACAATATCTTAAGGATAAAGTAAATGTAGTGTTTAATGGGATTTTCTTAGCTGTTTTCTTGTCAGTTGAATTGATATTCTTAATCTCTAGTTTAACTAAGTTTACACATGGTGGTTACGTAACTCTATTAATCACGCTTCTGATACTATTAATTATGGTAATTTGGTATTTTGGTAATAAATTACGTGATTATCTAAGTGATGAAGAAGAATGGGTATCGTTAAGTGATTATAAAGATGTATTACAGGAACTATCAAATGATGATAGGATTCCACTTTATATCAGTAATTTAGTAATGTTGACTAAAGTAGATAAAAGAACTTATAAAGTTAAAAGAGAAACACTGTATTCAATTTTAGATAAGTCTCCTAAGAAAGCCAAAGTATATTGGTTTGTAACAGTTAATACTACTAGTGATCCATATACAAATTATTATACAGTTGATATGATGGGAACAAGAAACATTGTTAATCTACAACTTTATTTAGGATTTAAAATGGATCATCGCGTAAACCTTTATTTGAGACAAGTAGTTGAAGACTTAATCGAAAATGATATTATCGATGAACAACTTCAAAAGTATACAACTATGCCTGGAAGAAAGATAGGGGATTTCCGCTTTATTATCATTCAAGAACTACTATCTCCAAATACAAGAGTAAGAGGATGGCAACATTTACTTATTTCTGCCAGAATCTTTATTCAAAACCATAGTACTAACCCAATTCAATGGTTTGGACTTGAATTTAGTGAGGTTAAGGTTGAAAAGGTACCATTGCTATTGAAGAAACGAAGAATACCAGCAATGGAACAAAGAATGATTTTGAATCCTAAAGATGTAAAACGTAGTACAAAAGAATAATATAAAAAAGATAGGTTGACAGTTAAATGTTACCTATCTTTTATATATATGTCTTTAATACAATTTATAGTAGAAAACATAATGTTAAATATTGTATAGTAGATATGAGAATAAATTTAAGAGAAATACGAGGGATTGTATGACTACAATTAGAGATGTCGCAAAATTAGCTGGTGTTTCTCCATCAACAGCTTCAAGAGCGATGCATGACAGTAATTTAATTAGTGATAAGACGAAGGAAAAAGTAAGAAAAGCAATGGAGGAGTTGAATTTTTCTCCTAATTACGCTGCACAAAGTTTGGCCAATAGGTTTTCAAAAACAATTGGGGTTATTTTACCAATAAGAGAAGAATCTGTTGGTAATAATCCATTTTTTATTCAAATACTTCAAGGAATTTCGACTATTTGTAATGCACATGATTATATAGTTTCGTTAGCGACAGGTCAAAAAGAAGAAGAATTAATCCAAAATATCGATAATTTAATAAATAGGGGTAATGTTAAGAACTTTATTTTTCTTTATTCGAAAGAAAATGATGTGATTCTAGAATATGTTAAGAAACAAAAAGATGTGTTTTATGTGATTGTGGGTAAACCATATGACAATATTGAAAGTACATCATATGTGGATAACGATAATATTCAAGCTAGTAGCGATGCGACTAATTATCTAATCAATAAGGGACATCAAAATATATGCTATGTATATACTAATCTGGACGAAATGGTACAAGATGATAGATATGTAGGATATAGGCTAGCGGTTAAAGAAAAATTATTTAATTCATATAAATTAAACTTTTCAAGTGATAATCGGGAAGAAAATAAGGAAAAGTTACTAACTTTTATCAAAGCAAATCCACAAGTAAATGGGATTGTTGCATGCGATGATATAACAGGATTAACTGTTCAACAAATATTGATAGAATCTGGGATAGATTTAGAAAAGTATGAAATTGTAACATTTAATAATTCTATCTATACTCAAATTGCTAAACCCATGATAACTGCAGTAGAAATTTTTCCAAGATTTTTAGGATCAGAAGCAGCTGTCTTAGCAATAAATAATGGGCAAAAAACATTAGATGTGGGGACTAAACACATAATTGTTCCACATAAAATTATAGAGCATTAAAAAGTCACGAAAAAAATTGTGATTTTTTCAAAATTTTTTATTGCAAACGGTTGCAAAAGAAAACGTTATCTGCTATTATATTTATTGTCGAAATGAAAGAATGCGATTTCATTTTTGATGATTTTATTACATTTATCTAGGAGTGTGATCTTATATGAGCGAAAAGGCGCAAAGTTCACAAGCAACAAAAGGTTTGCCTGACGTTAGTAGAAGTTTAATTTGGATGATAAACTTTGGATTCTTAGGAGTTCAAACAGCATTTACGTTACAAAGTTCGCAAATGTCTCGAATTTTCCAAACATTAGGTGCGGATCCTAATAGTCTTGGTTGGTTCTTCATTTTACCACCGTTAGCTGGCTTATTAGTGCAACCGGTTGTAGGGTATTATTCAGACCGTACATGGGCACCAAAATTAGGTGGTCGTAGATTGCCATATTTACTATTAGGTACATTAATTGCCGTTATTGTAATGATTTTATTGCCTAATTCTGGTAGTTTTGGTTTTGGATATGGTTCATTAGCAGCTTTGCTATTTGGTGCTATAACTGTTGCGTTCTTAGACGTTTCATCTAACATGGCTATGCAACCATTTAAAATGATGGTTGGTGATATGGTAAATGATGATCAAAAGAGTTATGCATATGGTATTCAAAGTTTCTTATCCAACACAGGGGCTGTAATCGCAGCTGTTCTTCCTTTCTTATTTGCATATATGGGATTAAAGAATACAGCTGCTAAAGGGGTTGTTCCTCAAACTGTTGTGGTAGCATTTTATGTAGGCGCTGCATTACTTATCATTACAAGTTTGTTTACCATCTTTAAAGTAAAAGAATATGATCCTGAAACATATGCTTTATATCATGGTATTTCTACAGAAGCAAATGAAGAAAAAGTTAGTTGGATTCAATTATTGAAGACAGCACCTAAAGCATTCTGGACAGTTACTTTAGTTCAATTCTTCTGCTGGTTTGCATTCCAATACTTGTGGACATATTCAGCTGGTGCAATTGCTGAAAATGTATGGCATACAACAAACGCAACATCTCAAGGATATCAAGCAGCTGGTAACTGGTATGGAGTTTTGGCAGCGGTTCAATCTATCGCAGCTGTTGTATGGTCATATGTATTAGCTAAAGTTCCTAATAAATATCACAAAGCAGGTTACTTCTCAAGTTTATTACTAGGTGCATTAGGATTCTTATCAATTTTCTTTGTTTCTAATCAATATGTTTTGATTGTTTCTTATATTCTTGTAGGTATTGCATGGGCAGGTATTAATACATATCCATTGACAATTGTTACAAATGCATTATCAGGAAATCACATGGGAACATACTTAGGTTTATTTAATGGTTCAATTTGTTTACCACAAATCGTTGCATCTTTACTAAGTTTTGGTTTATTCCCTCTACTAGGCGGACATCAAGCAAATATGTTCTTAGCAGCCGGAATTGTTTTAGCATTAGGTGCATTTTCAGTATTACTAATTAAAGAAACACATGAGGCATAATTTATGATAGAAGAAGAACATTTTGGATATATTGGAAATAAAGAAATTTCAAAATATATTCTAAAAAATAAGCAACAAACACGAGTTGGAATTTTAAATTTGGCAGGAATAATTCAAGAATTCTCAATAGTAGTAAATTCTAAGCGGAAAAATTTGGTTGTTAATTTTGACACACCTAATGAGTATGTAGAAAATAACTTTCAAATTTGTAAGCAAATAGGAAGAGTTGCTGGAAGAATAAAAGGTGCAAGTTTTGAACTTGATAATATGCAATATACAGTAGAAGCTAATGAAGGTTCTAATGCATTGCATGGAGGCTCACATGGTTTAAGCACCCAAATCTTGGATGCCAAAATTACAGGAAACACTTTAATCTTATTTACGAGATTAAAACATGAAGTAGATGGTTATCCAGGAGATATAGACTTGGAAATAAGTTATAGTTTGGATGATGATAATTGCTTGAGTGTGGGATATAAGGCTAAAGCAATTGGAAGTACAGTTTTTGATCCAACGGTGCATGTCTATTGGAGATTACCACAAGGGTTGAAGAATTCCAAGTTGATAATTCCTACTGGTCAACATGTAGAAACAGATGTGGAAAATATTCCAACTGGTAATTTTGATACGAATGAGAAGTATAATTTACAAAAAGAAAAATATTTATCAAATGTAATAGAAGAACTAAGATCTGATGAAATTGCAGGTTTAGACGATATCTATAAAGTTGATGCTAGTGACGATAAAGTGGTTGCTAGACTTGCCAATATGGAAGATAATATTAATATAGATATTTTTAGTAATAGAAATGGACTGATTGTTTTTACAGCTGATCCTATAGATGTAGCTAATCATGACAAGGGTATTTACAATGCAGTGGCAACTGAAGCTCAAACAGTTTCTGATTCGTTGCATCATCCAGATTTTGGTGATATAAGGTTGTATGATGGTCAGGAAAAAAATTACGAAATAAAATATAAAGTAAGTATAGTTTGAAAGGAAGTCTAATTATGAAGAGAATATTTGAAGTTGATCCATGGAAAGTTATTTCTCATGAACTAAAGCCTGAAGATAAACGATTACAAGAAAGTATGACAAGTATTGGTAACGAATATATGGGTATGCGTGGGATGTTTGAAGAAAAATATTCTGGCGATACACATAAAGGTATCTATTTAGGTGGAGTTTGGTTCCCTGATAAGACAGTTGTTGGTTGGTGGAAAAATGGTTACCCACATTATTTTGGTAAAGTTATAAACGCTGTGGACTTTGTATCTGTTGATATTAAAGTAAATGGTGAATCCATTGACTTAGCTAAAGATAGTTATTCTGATTATGAAGTTAGTCTTGATATGAAGAAAGGTATTTTAACTCGTAGCTATGTAGTTGATAAAGATGGAGCTAAGGTAAAGGTAACATCTACTCGTTTTGTAAGTATTGCATTTAAAGAACTATATGCTAATAAATTAACTTTTGAAAATCTGGGCTCAGAACCTGTAACTTTAGAAGTTGATTCTGTAATTGATGCAGATGTATACAATGAAGATGCAAATTATGATGAACAATTCTGGAATGTTTTGAGTAAACAAGTATCTGCTAAAGATGGAAGATTAGTTGCACAAACAATTCCAAACAATTTTGGTACACCTCAATTTACTACTGAGATGGCAATGCATCATGTTACTGACATGGAAGCTAAAGGCTTAGGTAAAGAAGAAGACAAGCAAGTTGTTAATACTTTTGCTAAAGAATTGGCAGCCAATGAACAAGTAGCATTTGAAAAACGTGTAATTGTTACAACATCTCGTGACTATGCAGATGAGAAAGATTTAGATGAAGCAACAAGTAAATTATTAGATTCACAAGCAGAAAAGACATTTAGTGAACTATTAACTGCTCATGAAGAAGCATGGGATAAGAGATGGGAAAAGGCTGATGTTAAGATCGAAGGCAGTGACGAAGCACAACAAGGTATTCGTTTCAACTTATTCCAACTATTCTCAACATACTATGGTGATGATGCTCGTCTAAATATTGGACCAAAAGGCTTTACTGGTGAAAAATATGGTGGTGCAACTTACTGGGATACAGAAGCATTTGCTGTTCCACTTTACTTAGCATTGGCTGATAAAGAAGTTACTCATAATCTTCTTGAATACCGTCATAATCAATTACCAGGTGCATACCATAACGCACAAGAACAAGGTCTAAAAGGTGCTTTATATCCAATGGTAACGTTTAATGGTATTGAATGCCATAATGAATGGGAAATTACTTTTGAAGAAATTCATCGTAATGGTACAATTGCATATGCTATTTACAACTATACACGTTATACTGGCGATGAAGAATATGTGACACATGATGGATTTGATGTTTTGACAGGTATTGCACGTTTCTGGGCAGATAGGGTGCATTACTCACAACGTAAGGGATTATACATGATTCATGGTGTAACAGGTCCTAATGAATATGAAAACAATGTAAATAATAACTGGTATACAAACATGCTTGCTAAATGGTGCTTGAATTACACTAATGAAATTGCAGATAAGGTTTCTGATGAAAAATTAGCGGAATTAGGACTTACTGAAGAAGAACGTAACAAGTGGCATGAAATTGCAGATAATATGTATCTACCAGAAGACAAGGAATTAGGAATCTTTGTACAACATGATACATTCTTAGATAAAGATTTAACACCAGTAGCTGATATTCCTGCTGATCAATTACCATTAAACCAAAATTGGTCATGGGATAAGATTTTAAGATCACCATATATCAAGCAAGGTGATGTAATGCAAGGAATTTGGTACTTTATCGATAAATTCCCAGAAGATGTTAAGAAACGCAACTTTGAATTCTACGAACCATTAACAGTACATGAATCTAGTTTATCTCCTTCTGTACACGCAATTATTGCTGCTGATTTGCACAAAGAAGATAAAGCTGTAGAAATGTATTCTAGAACTGCACGTCTTGATTTAGATAACTACAACAATGATACTAATGATGGATTGCATATCACATCAATGACTGGTTCTTGGTTAGCTATTGTTCAAGGATTTGCTGGTATGAGAGTAATTGATGATGAACTTCAATTCTCACCATTTGTACCAAAAGATTGGGAAGGTTATAACTTCCGTATTAACTTCCGTGACAGATTACTTGAAGTTACTGTAAATAAAGAAGGTTCATCTATTAAATTGCTAAAAGGCGATGATTTAACAATCAAGTTAAATGGTGAATCTTTGACATTAACAACAGAAAAGTAGGTGAATAGTTTGAAGGGTGTAGTATTTGATTTAGATGGTGTAATTACTGATACAGCTAAATTTCACTTTAAAGCTTGGAGTCAACTTGCAAAAGAAAAATTTGATTTAACTCTACCAGCTGAATTTGAAAGTAAGTTGAAGGGAATTAGTAGAATTGAATCTTTAGAAAGAATTTTGGAATTTGGCAATTTGAGCGATAAGTATACAAGTGATCAAGTAGCTGAAATGGCAAATGAAAAAAATACTTATTACGTAGCAGCAATTGATAGTCAATTAACTGAAAATGATATCTTACCAGGAGTAAAAAGATTACTTGATGAGTTGAAAGAACATGGCATGAAACTAGCAATAGCTTCTGCCTCTAAGAATGCTCCACATATTTTAGAAAAGCTAGGAATCATTGATGAGTTTGATGCAATTGCTGATCCAGCTAAGGTAGCTAAAGGCAAGCCAGCTCCAGATATCTTTATTGCAGGTGCTGAAGCAATTAATTTAGATCCTAAAGATTGTGTAGGCGTAGAAGATGCAGTGGCTGGAGTAGCTGCTATCAAGTCTGCAGGAATGGTTGCAGTTGCAGTTGGTGATAAGGATGAATTAAGCCAAGCTGATGAAGTTGTACCAAGTACACAAGATTTTAGTTATGAATTGTTTAATCAAGTGTGGAATAAAGTGAATAAGTAAATAAGAGAATAAGATGTGATTGAGAGAAGAAGATATTAACTGATTTTGGTTAATATCTTTTTTTTGCGTATAAAAATGAGGATCAGAGAAAGAACTCTAATCCTCATTTCTTTTAAATATTTGGATTCTTACGACCTATCATAGTAATTACAATTAAGGCAATAATTGATTCAATTGCAATATATAATCCGCGCAAAGCTAGATGAGTACCACCAAGACAGAGATTAAAAATAATAGATACAATGACGATGCCTAAAATAGCAATCCACTGACCTCTATTAAAGGCGATGCCATATTTTTCTTCGCGTCGGCGAATAGAAGGTAAGATAGCACCTAAACCAATTAAAACTACGATTGCAACAATATTAATAATTAATTCATACCACCATGTATGACTGAATTGCTTAACATCTTGAGGTGTAATTCCCAAAATAGTAGCAATAGCAGTTACAGCAAGTAACAAGAAACCAACAATATAAGCCAGTTTGTCATTTTTTATGTAAACATATTCTGATGGATATTTAGCTGAATTTTTACGAACACGCATGAAGGCATAGAAAATCCAGCAGGTAACGCCAGGAGAAATAATACCGTTTAAATTCAAAAGCCAATTAAATACATCATTCATTTCTGGTAAGAATACCCCTAATAGCATGATGAAAGCTGATAATGAGCTAGTTAAGATATAGCCATTAATAGGTAGGCCATCGCTATTAGTTTTACGTAAGAATTTAGGCATGAATTTATCACCAGTGTCTGAGATTAACATACGTGTCATAGCATCCAATAGAACCGCTAGTAAAGCACACATATAAAGAACAGAAGTCCAAGCGTAGATGTACATGAATAATTTACCTACACCAAGTTGTTGTCCTAAAGCTTGAAAAGCATAGTAAGAACCGTTCATCTTTAAATCATTTGGTAAGTGATAAGCATTAAAATAGATACCTAATGCAAATGAACCAAAAATAGTTAAGAAAGCTGTCATGATTGATAAAGCGATCATTGACTTAGGGAAATCACGTTTAGGTTTTTTCATCTTAGTAACATAAGGAGCAATGAGTTCACAACCATTAACTGCATAGATTAACATACCAACAGTTGACCAGTATTTTAGATCAAATTTAGGGATGATTGTTTTCCAAGTCATAGGTTGAGTTGCCATATGACCGCCATTCTTAGCTAAACCAAAAAAAGCTAAAACAACAAACAAAATTGTCATAATGAACATCATACCGCCACCGATTGTTGAAAGGAGTTCCATTGAATTTTTCAAGTGACGTTGAATAAAAATAAATACGATGAAAATTAAAAAAGTCCAAAATGTAAATTCAGCATTAGACATTGTATCTTGAAATTTATTTGATCCAGTAAATGCCCAGCCAAAACCAACTACAACAGAATTTGCAGAATCAACTACGTAAGGTACGGAAGCAGCCCAATAAGTCCAAGCAGTGAAGTAACCGAGAAATTCTCCGTTAGTTCCACGAATCCATGAACTAAGACCACCACCTTCTTTATTAAAAATACCACCAAGTTGTCCAACGATTAAAGAATAAGGAATAACATATAAAAATAGCATCAAAACCCAGGAAGTAATAACAGTCATTCCTTGGTTTTGAAAATTATACATAATATCATCAAAACCGATAACAGTAACAAAGGCCATTAAAGTTAAGATAGGCCAAGAAATATAATTCTTACTATGTAAATTATCCATAAAATTTCCTCCTTTTTATAAAATAATAAGAACGCACGAATAAAAGAATATATTAAGATATATATTTATGCAAGATAAAAAAGTAGAAAAAGCAATTTATCAAGATTTGGATATAGGACCAATTTTTTAATTTATACAAAATAATCGGTTTTAAAATTAGAAATTGCAGAAATTAAAGAATTGGTCCTGTGTGAAAATAAGAAATTGCTAGTAAGTGGTGATAAATTATGTAAAGCAAAGTTATATGTTTAAACAATATAAATAGCGCTTGAGAAAAATTCCTCTCAAGCGCATTTTAGCAGTATTATTTTTATGCCCAGTCACCGTTTCTAAAAATAGGAATAATAGTACCATCTTCTTTGATACCATCAATATCCATATCAGCTGAGCCCATCATGAAGTCGACATGAGTTTGACTAATATTGATGCCGTGTTCCTTTAATTCTTCGTCTGACATTTTAGTACCACCTTGAATTGAGAAAGGATAAGCAGCACCTAAAGCCATGTGGTTGCTTGCATTTTCATCAAATAAAGTATTAAAGAAAGTAATACCGGATTGTGAAATTGGCGATGGATCTGGAACTAATGAAACTTCTCCTAATGAAGTAGCACCATCGTCAGTTTTGATAAGTTCTTCTAAGATATTTTGTCCTTTATCAGCTGTGACTTTAGTAACTTTGCCATTTTTAAATTCAAAGTGCATATTTTCAATAATATTACCAGCATAGCTCAAAGGTTTAGTTGAACCGACATAACCGTCAATGTGACGAGCATCAGGTGCTGTGAAGACTTCTTCAGTTGGCATATTTGCCATAAATTCAATTCCAGCATCATTATAGCTACCAGCACCTTCCCAAATATGATTTTTTGGAAGTCCAACAGTAATGTCAGTAATTGGGGAAATGTAATGAAGAGCTTTAAATTGCTCTTTATTTAACCAATCAGCTTTAGTACGTAAAGTTTCATCATGTTTCTTCCAAGCAGCAATAGGATCTTCTTGATCGATACGTGTAGTTTTAAAAATTTCTTCCCACAATTTGTCAACTGCTGCATCACCCTTTAAATCAGGGAAAACTTTTTCAGCCCATTTAACACCAGCTGCACCAACAACAGTCCAGCTTAAATCGTTATTTTGAGTGGCTTTTCGTACAACATTTAAAGCTTTACCATTAGCTTTTTGGAATATAGATACACGATTATGATCTAATCCGTTAAAAGCATCAGGATCTTCAGAGATAACAGAAATACGTGCAGCTTTATTATCAGCAATATATTCAGCTTCTTTTACAAGATAGTCAGGAATATTTTCAAGACGTTCTTGATTAGCAAATTCTAAAAATTGACGAGAAGTAAATGTATCTGACCACTTAACCATAACTTCACTTGCTCCAGCAGCATATGCTTCTTTAACAATTAAGTGAGCTAATTCTTGTTGTTCAACGTTAATGTATAATACAACTGGTTGGTTTGGTTGGACATTTACACCAATTTTAACAATTAATTCAGCATATTTTTGTAGTTTTTCTTTAAAATTTGGAATTGTCATAATGGACCTCCATTCAAAGTAGATTTGTAAATTTAATATATCATAAATACCATAAAAACTGACAATAAAAGCACTGGATTTGTTATACTTTTAATGAAAACATATTTTGAAGAGGGACGGATGTTAATGAAAAAAATAAAAGTAATGACGGTTTTTGGAACAAGGCCAGAAGCAATAAAAATGGCACCGTTAGTATTGGAATTACAAAAACAAAGTCAGCGTTTTGAAGCAATTACAACAGTATCTGCACAACATCGCGAAATGTTAGACCAAGTTTTAGATATTTTTCATATCAAGCCTGACTATGATTTAAATATTATGCATGCCAGACAAACTTTGACTGATATAACTTCTAATGTACTAATCAATCTAGATAAAATCTTAAAAGAGGCTAAACCGGATATTGTATTAGTTCATGGGGATACAACAACTACATTTGCTGCAAGTGTAGCAGCATTTTATAATCAAATACCTATTGGACACGTGGAAGCAGGACTTAGAACATGGGAAAAATATTCTCCATATCCTGAAGAAATGAATCGCCAAATGACAGATGCGATGACAGACTTGTACTTTGCTCCTACAAATCAAAGTAAAGCTAATTTGCTTAAAGAAAACCATAAAGAAGATAATATCTATATTACAGGAAATACAGCTATAGATGCACTTAAACAAACAGTAGATAAAGAGTATCACCATGATATTCTAGATAAGGTTTCTCCTGATAATAAATTAATTTTACTAACAATGCATCGTCGCGAAAACCAGGGAGAACCTATGAGACGTGTGTTTAAAGTAATTCGTGAAGTAGTTGAATCAAGAGAAGATGTAGAAGTTATTTATCCAGTTCATTTAAGTCCGGCAGTTCAAGAAACAGCAAAAGAAATTTTAGGAAATACAGAAAGAATACACTTGATTTCACCACTTGATGTTGTTGACTTTCATAATTTAGCAGCTAGAAGTTACTTTATTATGACAGATTCTGGTGGTGTTCAAGAAGAAGCACCTTCATTAGGTAAACCGGTATTAGTATTGAGAGATACAACTGAACGTCCAGAGGGTGTAGAAGCAGGTACTTTAAAATTAGTCGGTACAGAGTCTGAAAAAGTAAAGGAAGAAATGGAAGAGTTGCTAGATAATGATGCTGAATATCAAAGAATGGCACAAGCAAAGAATCCATATGGCGATGGAAAGGCATCGGAACGAATTTTAGATGCAATTGCGTATTATTTTGGTGTGACAGATAAAAAGCCAATAGAGTTTGAATAATAGTAATAGGACTAGTTGTTTTCTGACGACTAGTTTTATTTTTTTACAATTTGTGAAAAGGATATCAATCTGTACTATTAAAATGCTTTTGTGAAAAAATACACTTGAAATTAATCAACAATTGCATTATAGTAGTTACTGTAAGGTACTACTATAAGGAGGTAAAGATCAAATGCTTGATATATCAACAGTCATGAGAAAATATGGGTTCAATGAATCAGAAATAAAAGTTTATCTCACCTTAATTAATCATGAACAGATGACAGGGTATGAAGTTAGCAAATTATCTGGTGTGGCTCGTTCAAAAGTTTACAATGTCTTAGAAAATTTAATACAAAAGAATATGGTTTTAGTAAATCAAACAGAAAATAAGATGTACCGTGCAATTCCTACAGATGAATTTTTAGCAAGACTTGAGCATATTTTTAAGAATGACTTAAGAAATCTGAAGCAAGGTTTTAAAGAAATTAAAGAACCTAAACGAGATGCTGGACACCTTTGGAAGATTAATGATTACACAAGTATGATTGAAAAAATAAAATATGTTATCAGTAACGCAAAAGAAAGTATATATATTCAAATATGGACTTCTGATATTGATGATGAGCTGGTTAATTTAATAAAATTGGCAGAAAAACGACTTACTAAAGTAGTTATTATTTTGTTCAAAGATAGTGAAGATAATTTTGATTTTAAAAATGTGTATTACCATGGTTTTGAAAAGGATAAGTTATCAGATTTCGGTTCTCGTTGGATTAATGTTGTTGCAGATAACAAGCAAGTAGTGTACGGCACTATTAATCATCATACAACAAATGTAATTTGGACAGAAAATACAGCTATGATAAGTTTAGCTTCAGAATATGTAAAACATGATGCGTATACTTTGAAGATTTTTAGAGATTTACCGGAAGATCTAAAGAAAGAGTATGGTGTGGATTTTGAAGGAGTAAGGGAAATTTATTGAGAGGATAGTGAAAGAAAATGGTTAGGTATATATTATTAACAATGGTTGTAATTGTAAACGGATACTTTGCAACTGTATTTATCCGTGATTTATTGAAACATAAGCAGGAATTTAAGGAAGAACCAGCTGATTCTAAATGGTTAGCATTGTCATCATTTATTATATTCTTTTTATCAACATTTGGAATTTCTGATTTTGCAATTGGTACTGTTCTATATCAAAAAGCTAAATGGGTAAGCATGAAAAAATTGCCAGGAACTTTGAATACAGAATGCGTAATACCTGTAGCAGTTATGGCTTTGAGCTATATTACTGGAATATCAGTTGGTATCAAAACTTTATTGGTTTGTATCATTTGCCAAGTTATCGGTGCATATTTAGGACCACGTTTTGTAGTTAAATTGCCAGAAAAAACCATTAAAGTTTTTGTAGGGATTGGTTTAATTATCGCTTCACTTTTGATCGTTGCTGGTCAGTTAAAATTAATTCCTTCAAATGGGACTGCAACAGAATTATATGGTTGGAAACTGATTTTAGCAGGATTTTTACTTTTTGTATATGGTGCGTTGAATAACATTGGGATTGGATCATATGCGTTGACAATGGTGACAGTATATTTACTAGGATTAAATCCAATTGCAGCTTTTCCTATTATGATGGGGGCATGTACATTCTCTGTTCCGGTTGGTTCAGTTCAATTTATTAAATTGGATGACTATAGTAGAAAAATAACTCTATTCACTGCAACTTTTGGGGTGTTAGGTGTATTAGTAGCTGTATTCTTGGTAAAGCAACTAAATACATATCTTTTAAATTGGTTAGTAGTAATTGTCTTGCTATATAGTGCCTATACTATGTTATCAAAGCAAAAAGAAGAAGCTTAGGGAGGAAATATGAATGTTAATTTTAAAAAAAGATGATATAAAAAAGTGTTTTACAATGAGAGATGCGATTGAAGCAGATAAAGAAGCTTTAGAGATATATTCTGAAGGAAAAGCTAAGGTGCCATTAAGAACCAATATTGATATAGATGAAAAAAATGGACAAAATCTTTATATGCCAGCTTATGTTGGAGGAAACCAAGCTGCTGCTGGATTAAAAATCGTTTCTGTTTATCCTGATAATATTTCTAAGGGTTTACCAAGTGTGCCAGCGACAGTAATAACTTTAGATGCTGATACTGGAGAATTAGGTGCGGTAATTGAAGGTACTTATTTGACACAGTTAAGAACGGGTGCTGTTCAAGGTGCAGCCACAGAGTTATTAGCTAGAAAAGATGCTAAAGTTGGAGCTTTGATAGGGACTGGTGGACAAGCAGCAACACAACTAGAAGCAATGATAGAAGTTAGAGATTTAGAAGAAATTAGAATTTTTGATATAGATTTTAGCAGGGCTAAAAAGTTTGCTGAATTAATGGCAGATAAATTCAATAAAAATATTTATCCATGTCAAACTGCTAAAGAATGTGTTGAAAATGCCGATATTATTACAACAGTTACTACTTCAAAACGTGCAACTTTCAATGATGAATGGGTTAAACCAGGAGCACATATTAATGGGATTGGAGCATATACGCCAGAAATGTGTGAAATACCATGTGAAACAATAAAAAGAGCTAAAACCATTGTTTTTGATACTCTTGATGGAGTTTGGCAAGAAGCTGGTGATTTTATTCAACCATTAAATAAAGGTGAAATTAGTAAAGATATGATTACTGGTGAGTTAGGACAATTAGTGGCAGGGAAAATAAAAGGTAGAACTAGTGATGATGAAATAACTATTTTTAAAACAGTTGGAACAGCTGTTTTAGATGTTTATATTGCAGATAAGATTGTAAAAAAAGCACAAGCTAATGGATATGGACACGAGTTTGAATTAAATTAAAGAGTTAGCAACTAAAAAAGGAAGCAAAGATCAAAAAAATCTTTGCTTCCTTTTAATATTATTTTTTCTTAAATTTAGTATATATCAAACTAATTGCTAAAAGAATTAATCCAACGATTGAGGTAATCATCCCTAGTTTCAAACCTGGAATATTATAGACTAATTTAACTTTATGTGTGCCTTGAGGGAGTTTTAATCCTACAAAAGCTTGGTTAGTTCTAATAACAGGAGCTTTTTTTCCATCTACTGTGGCAGTCCAACCGGTAGAATAAGGAATTGAAGAAGTTAATATTCCAGTACGATTAGTAGTTATTTTTCCTTCAAGACCGTGCTTATTGAATTTTAAGTTTTGAAGTGCATGTTTTTGAATTTTAGCTACTTCTTTATCGTAACTAGTATTTAATGGTTCAGCATAAACCTTTAATTTAAAACTATAAGTTCCCATTTTTGAAGGAGTAAGTTTTAAAGTCTCCGGTAAATTCTTGAAATATCCCATATTCATGGTTCCACTGTTTACGATTTTAAAGAATGAAGTTTTGCTTTGACGAGGTTGAGCAATTGTTTCAGTTCCAAGATTAGAGCTGATATTTAAAGTATAACTCATATCAGGTGATCCCTTCAAAACATGATATCTAAAGTATTTATAGTAGGTCAATTTTTCATTAGCAGCTAGAAGACCATTAGTTAGATCATCTGTTTGATTTTTTTCTTCCAGTGCAATTTGTTTCTTGAAAGAAAATGGAGTGTACTTGATATCATTTATTTCAACATGTAATTCTACATTTTGAGGAAGATTATTCTTTTCCTTCAATTTATCTAATTGTAAAACAAGTTTGTAAGTTTCATTAGCATCAAGTTTTTCTAAGTTATTAGTATCAATAACATTTCCACGACTAGAAACCAATACATAAGGAATGTCAATTACATCAGTATTGGAAATTTTAGCTTTTTTCAATCCTTTGGCATTATTACTAGATGTAAAGACTGCCTTACTTAATAAGCGTTCCTTTTGAGAGACACTGAGTTTATCGTAATTCTTAGGAGTGATAGCAGTATCTTGCCAATAAAGCAAGGGAAAATTATTTTTAGTAGCATATCTACGTGTTTGTTGGTTTTTACTAGAATTTTGGTTTATATCATAGATTAAACGAGTAGTTTTATCGAGATGATAACCATATGGAATTTTAGTATCATTTTCTTGATTCAACTGAGTAAATAAATATTTAACTCCTAAAAAGTTTAAGATCACTGAGCGGTCATCAAACTGTTGCAGAGGCACATTAGTTTCATATTGGACATTTTGCATATTTAAAGCAAACTGACCTATATATTTGTTTTGTAAGGAATAATATGAACTAAGTCCATGCAATTTTTCGTTAAGAGTGTTATACATTTTAAAGTCTTCACCTAAGTAATAGTTATTACTAATAGTAGAAACTTTAAAAGTATTATCATTATCAATATCTGAATCTAAACCAGCATAACGTTGATTTTGCAATTTATCATAAGCACCAGCTGGTAACATTTCATTAGCAAAACCTCCATTATAAGGTGTTTCAAAATAAATAGCATTTAAAATAACATTTAACAATACTAAAATATTTGCCCATCGATAAGCATGTTTATAATCAATGAAACGTAACCAAAAAATCAAACCTAAAAATACAAATAAGAAGATGATAGGAATAAATAATTTTTCACTATTTTGGAAATAATAATTAATACCTACAATACTGATATAAATAGCAGTAGTAATTGTGATGTACTTTAACATTTTTGGAGATAGTTTCTTAACATGTTCTAGTAAAATACATACAGAGAATGAAACTGGTAAGCAAAGCATTAGAGTCCAACGATTTGAAGGAGACATTAAACCATTGAATGCTGCACCAAAAGCGGGTAATAAAAGCATAATCCCACTAAGGATGAAGATAGCAGTCATAACTGGATATTTTCGATACTTAGCAAGGACATAAATTACTCCGAAAAAGGCGATGCTAGAAAAACCTAAAGCACTCCAAAAGTAAAAATCACGGTTTCCACCATTAATTAGCTGCGATGGTAAGGCTAAGTAATAGTAAAGTGGATAAAATTTTAATCCATTGGCGAAAGTACTACCAGCTCGAGTAGAGTTTTGTACTGCAAGTAATTCAGGGATTAAAAGTACAGAACTCAGTAACAAACTTAAAATAGTAGAACCTGCGAGCTTCCGAAATATTAAGAAGTAATTTAAAGTCTTACGATAAGTGAAAAAGACTCGAATTACTAAATAAATCATAGCTCCAATGCCTAAAATAAAGGCAAAATAAAAGTTATTGATTAACATCCAAGTGAATGCAAATGTCAGCATCCAAGCGGATTTTTCTTGCAAAACTTTTTCTAAACCTAAGATAATTAGTGGAAAAATTATGAATGCAGTTGTGAAAAAAGGTTGTGCAACGTTGGCGTATAAAAGATACGCATTAAAAATATAAACCATCGCTCCTGGAATAATAACTGACTTTTTCAAGTCGAAATGATTAGCGAAATATGTAAAAGCTAATCCAGCAAAATATAATCGTAAAATAATCATTAACTGATAAGCAAAAATTATTTTATTTGCAGGAAATAGTAGGGTTAGGTAAGCAAAGATATCTCCAACTGTATAATAAGAATAAATTTGAAAAGTATCAGCACCTAATCCGTATTTCCAAGACCAAGTCGTTATACCAGAAAAGGGATGGTGTAAAAATTCAATTAAAGCTTTGCGATAATTAATTAATAGAGGTAAATGTTGTTGAGAACCATCTATTTGCCAAATTAATGAATGGCCTGAAAAATAATAGGAGCCATAAACAAAAAAAGCGACTATCACAAATGAAATTGAATACCAAATAAATAGTTTTTTGAAATCTTTTTTTTCAAATGAGAAATTCACGAAAGAAAACCTCCTAATATGCTCACAACATATTTTACCGTAATTAGTAAAAAGTGTGAATGATTAGGAGGTTTTTAAAAGAATATTTAATTAATCTCGTTTTTTAAAAATGAAAAATTTACTAAAAAAGTAATTCAGAACTACGATTACTACTTGGTCAATAAGTTTAGTCAAACTACTATTAGCATGCAGTAAAGAAATACCAACAAACATAATACCCGCATCAATGAAATAGGAAAGAATTCTATAGAAGAAAAAAGACCACATTTCAATGAAAAAAGCTTTAACAGTTGTATATTTTGAGCCAAAAACCCAAACTTTATTGGTGAAAAATGCAAATAAAACAGATAAGAACCAAGCAATAAAATTAGCCACTTGGTAGTTCCAATGCAAGCCAGAGTCAAAAATGAAAAATACAACAAAGTTAATTAATGTTGTTAATCCTCCAAAAAATAAGTAGGCAATTACGCTTTGATATTTTTTGAAAAGCTTGAAAATCATTAATTTTCCTCCAATTTAGCAGCAAATTCACCGGCAAAGTTTTCTAAGATTTCAATATCTTCATCTGAATCAGGTGCAAGATTAATTTTTACATTTTCAGCACCCTTAGTAGCACCAGCTTTAGCTAATTGTGTTCCAAAATCGTCAACAGCTGTACAGAAGTATTCACCATAGAATGTATCGCCTGAACCTGCAACACCATAAACTTTACCTGATAGATCAACATCTGCCAAATCTTCATAGAAGTCCATTCCTTCATCAGGTAATGCACCTTCGTCATATGTGTAAGGACATACAATAACACCATCGAACTCTTCTAGGTCAAAAGCATCAACTTGTGAAATTTCTTCAACGTCAACTGTAATTCCTTTGTTTTCTAATGCTTCTGCGATAATATCAGCAACATCTTCATTATTTCCTGTAATTGTTGCAAATACAACTTTTACACTAGCCATTTAAAAGCCCTTCTTTCGTAAAATTACAATAATTATTTCATTTCCATATTATAACAGATATTTCAGAATAGGTTGCTAAAATTTCCAATCATCACAAATTAAGCGATAAGTGCTATAATAGATTAGTCGGAAATGATTTATTGGAGGAAGAATATAATGATTACTTTAAAATCACCACGTGAAATTAAAGAAATGCAAAAATCAGGTCAAATTTTAGCTGGAATGCATATTGGCTTGAGAGATATTATCAAACCCGGAATTTCTAGTTGGGAAATTGAAAAATTTGCTAGAAAATATTTTAAAGAACACGATGCGATTGCAGAACAAATTGGTTTTGAAGGTTATAAGTATGCCACATGTGTAAGTGTTAATGATGAAATTTGCCATGGTTTTCCACGAAAGAACTTAATATTAAAGGATGGAGATTTGGTTAAGGTAGATACAGTTGTTAACTATCACGGAGCTATGAGTGACTCTTGCTGGAGTTATGTTGTAGGTAAGTCTACTCCTGAAATTGACAGACTAATGGAAGTTACAAAGAATGCTTTGTATTTAGGGATTGAACAAGCACAAGTTGGAAATAGAATTGGTGACATTGGTGCTGCTATCCAACATTATGTCGAAGATGAAAATGGATATGGCGATGTACGTGAATTTATAGGACATGGTATTGGACCCACAATGCATGAAAGTCCTAATGTCCCTCATTATGGCGAAGCTGGACAAGGTGTCCGCTTAAAAGAAGGTATGACAATTACAATCGAACCAATGGTAAATATTGGTGGTTGGGAAGCAGAAATGGATGATCCTAACGGTTGGACAGCACGTACAGCAGATGGTAGTTTATCTTGCCAATATGAACATACTATTGCAATCACTAAGGATGGTCCTAAGATTTTGACTTCTCAAGATCCTGAAAGAGATAAAAAATATCTATTGGACGATTAGTATAAAAAAGTAAGTACTTATTGTTTTTTAGCAATTAAGTACTTATTTTTTTATGAAAGCCCTTATTTTAATCTTGTAAATCTCGCTATTATTGGTATAATCAGTAAGGAGAGTATATAAACATTTATTGTTGATATACTAACTTAAATTTAAGGAGTCTACGAAAGATATGAAAGTAAGAAAAGCTGTTATTCCTGCTGCAGGTTTGGGGACACGTTTTTTACCTGCTACAAAGGCATTAGCTAAAGAAATGTTTCCTATTATTGATAAACCAACAATTCAATATATTGTTGAAGAAGCTAAAAAATCTGGTATTGAAGATATTTTAGTTGTTACCGGAAAGGGTAAGCGTCCAATTGAAGATCATTTTGATTCAGTACCAGAATTGGAACAAAATCTAACAGAAAAAGGAAAGACAGAATTACTTCGATTAGTACAGCAAACAACAGATATTAATTTGTACTTTATTCGCCAATCACATCCACGTGGCTTGGGTGATGCTGTATTAATGGCAAAAGATTTTGTAGGTAACGAACCATTCGTTGTTATGTTAGGTGATGACCTTATGGAAGATAAGGTTCCTTTGACTAGACAATTAATTGATCGTTATGAAAAAACACATGCTTCAACATTAGCTGTAATGAAAGTACCTCATGAAGAAGTAAATAAGTATGGTGTAATTGATCCAGCTGCAGAAACTCAACCAGGTTTGTTTGATGTTAAGCAATTTGTTGAAAAACCAGATGTTGACAAGGCCCCAAGTGATTTAGCAATCATTGGTCGTTACTTATTAACACCTGAAATTTTCGATATGCTTGAAACACAAAAGCCAGGTGCTGGTAATGAAATCCAATTAACTGATGCTATTGACCGTTTAAACAAGATTCAAAGAGTATTTGCACATGAATTTAAGGGTCAACGTTATGATGTAGGTTATAAGTTTGGATATTTGAAGACATCTATTCAATTCGGTTTACGTCATCCTGAAGTAAGAGATGAATTGAAAGAATATATCAAAGAACTTTCTAAGAAGATTAAATAATACTATTTATTATTTTTATAGGAGTCTGAAAAGATTTTGTTTCTTTTCAGGCTTTTTAATTTTATAATAGGTTAGGTATGTTAATTAATCTAATTAATTTTTTAGAGGTGAAAATTTTGAAAAAGATACATAAGAAAAAAAGAAGATGGATAGCTTATTCCATTATCTCAGTAATTCTTATCGCTATTTTGTTAGTGATGGTAACTCCTGTAAAGGGAATAATTGTTAAGCGAGCAATGCCAACTGCAGCGATGCAGAAAGCAGAATATGAAAGTAACAAAAAAGTTGCGCGTGAAAAATATGGAGTAAAAGTTACTAAAAAAGAATCTGAACCAAAGAAAAATAATGAAGAAGCAAGTTTTGAAACAGATACAATGAGTAGTAGTAGTTCTAAAAAATCTAAGTATATTACTTATACAGTTAAAGCAGGCGATAATTTGACAATGCTTGCGGAAGAATACAATACAACGATTGAAGAAATTATGCAGGTTAATGGATTGACTCAAAGAACTGTTTCAACAGGAACTACACTAAAAATACCAAAGAATAGTGTACGTTAAAAATATTGAAAGTAATGATGAATTTGAAAGAAAAATTACATAAATTTCGTGATTTATTTCTCTTAATTGTTGAACGTGCGAGTGAAGCGAATATAAATAGTACATCTATAACAATTGCTTACTATGCATTATTAGCGATCTTACCTACAATCATTTTGTTAGGAAATATTCTTTCGATAATTAATTTAAAAGAAGCAGATGTTTTAAGTGGATTACAAGTAATAGTTCCAAGTAATGTTTTTACGACTTTAAAACCAATTATTGAGACCATGCTAAAGAAAGGTTCAGGTGGAATTGCCTCTGTTAGTGGTATTTTAGCACTGTGGGCGGTTAGTCGAGGAATAAATGCTTTAAAAAATGGTTTAAATATGGCATATGGAGTAGGTAAGGGAACTGGAACAGGTGCAGTATTAGGAAGAATATTCTCTATTTTTATTACAGTAGTTTTAGGATTGTTAATAGTTGCGCTATTTTTAGTATTTAGTTTTGGACAGATAGCTTTGGATTATATTACACCTTTGTTGAATCTTTCTACTAATTGGATAGATTTATTTATGCGTTGGAAATGGCCAACAGCTGCAATTGGTATTTTTGTAATTATAATACTGATCTACATACTAATCCCCAACGCTAAATTACATTTTATTTTAGTATTACCGGGAGCTATTTTAGCAACAATAGGTTGGCTGGGATTATCGCAAGGCTTTTCTATTTATGTTAGATACTTTACGCGGACTTTGTTAAGTTATGAAGCCCTAGGTACATTTATAGTTCTGTTATTATGGTTAAATTATACCGGTTGGGTAATAATGCTAGGTTCGGTAGTAAATGCAGGTTTAGAATATTATTTCTTTGGCGAAGTAAAGACTAAGAGTAGTACAATAAGAAAAATTTTTCAGTAAAAGTAGCTATTAATTGATGAAATATTCAATTTTAATAGCTATTTTTAGTATCCTAAAAAAATTCAAAAAAAATTTTCTGATGATTAAACCGAAGTATTTGAGTGGAAAGTAGAGTTTGTTTGTGGTTTTGAGATTAAAATGGTGATAGTGAATCAAAATGAAACTGTTTTTAAATTATAAAATACGAACTTTGTGATTTTGGATACCCGAAATACCTTGAAATAAAGGGGTTGACGAATAGTATTGAAGTCGGTATAGTAGATTATGCTGTTAGGGCAGATGAGTTGTTCTAACCAAGTATATGATCTTTGAAAACTAAACAAAGTTTCGATGAAACAAATGTGCAGGGCTTCTATAAAGAAGCAAAAACATTTGCGAAGTCAATTCGCTAGTAAAAATAATGAGTCACAAACTTTAAAATGAGAGTTTGATCCTGGCTCAGGACGAACGCTGGCGGCGTGCCTAATACATGCAAGTCGAACGAAACTTTCTTACACCGAATGCTTGCATTCACCGTAAGAAGTTGAGTGGCGGACGGGTGAGTAACACGTGGGTAACCTGCCTAAAAGAAGGGGATAACACTTGGAAACAGGTGCTAATACCGTATATCTCTAAGGATCGCATGATCCTTAGATGAAAGATGGTTCTGCTATCGCTTTTAGATGGACCCGCGGCGTATTAACTAGTTGGTGGGGTAACGGCCTACCAAGGTGATGATACGTAGCCGAACTGAGAGGTTGATCGGCCACATTGGGACTGAGACACGGCCCAAACTCCTACGGGAGGCAGCAGTAGGGAATCTTCCACAATGGACGCAAGTCTGATGGAGCAACGCCGCGTGAGTGAAGAAGGTCTTCGGATCGTAAAACTCTGTTGTTAGAGAAGAACACGAATGAGAGTAACTGTTCATTCGATGACGGTATCTAACCAGCAAGTCACGGCTAACTACGTGCCAGCAGCCGCGGTAATACGTAGGTGGCAAGCGTTGTCCGGATTTATTGGGCGTAAAGGGAACGCAGGCGGTCTTTTAAGTCTGATGTGAAAGCCTTCGGCTTAACCGGAGTAGTGCATTGGAAACTGGAAGACTTGAGTGCAGAAGAGGAGAGTGGAACTCCATGTGTAGCGGTGAAATGCGTAGATATATGGAAGAACACCAGTGGCGAAAGCGGCTCTCTGGTCTGTAACTGACGCTGAGGTTCGAAAGCGTGGGTAGCAAACAGGATTAGATACCCTGGTAGTCCACGCCGTAAACGATGAATGCTAGGTGTTGGAGGGTTTCCGCCCTTCAGTGCCGCAGCTAACGCAATAAGCATTCCGCCTGGGGAGTACGACCGCAAGGTTGAAACTCAAAGGAATTGACGGGGGCCCGCACAAGCGGTGGAGCATGTGGTTTAATTCGAAGCAACGCGAAGAACCTTACCAGGTCTTGACATCCTTTGACCATCTAAGAGATTAGGCTTTCCCTTCGGGGACAAAGTGACAGGTGGTGCATGGCTGTCGTCAGCTCGTGTCGTGAGATGTTGGGTTAAGTCCCGCAACGAGCGCAACCCTTGTTGTCAGTTGCCAGCATTAAGTTGGGCACTCTGGCAAGACTGCCGGTGACAAACCGGAGGAAGGTGGGGACGACGTCAAGTCATCATGCCCCTTATGACCTGGGCTACACACGTGCTACAATGGACGGTACAACGAGTCGCAAGACCGCGAGGTTTAGCTAATCTCTTAAAGCCGTTCTCAGTTCGGATTGTAGGCTGCAACTCGCCTACATGAAGTCGGAATCGCTAGTAATCGCGAATCAGCATGTCGCGGTGAATACGTTCCCGGGCCTTGTACACACCGCCCGTCACACCATGAGAGTTTGTAACACCCAAAGCCGGTGGGGTAACCGCAAGGAGCCAGCCGTCTAAGGTGGGACAGATGATTGGGGTGAAGTCGTAACAAGGTAGCCGTAGGAGAACCTGCGGCTGGATCACCTCCTTTCTAAGGAATAATTACGGAACCTGTACATTTATCGAATACTTTGTTTAGTTTTGAGAGGTCATATCTCTCAAGATTTTGTTCTTTGAAAACTAGATATTGATTTATTTCTTAAAAATAAACCGAGAACACCGCGTTTTAAAGAGTTTAAAACAAGAATTATAGTTCTTAATCGCTAAACTCATAACCTATTATCGTTAGATAATATTAGGTTAAGTTATTAAGGGCGTATGGTGGATGCCTTGGCACTAGGAGCCGATGAAGGACGTGACTAACTGCGATATGCTTCGGGGAGTTGTAAGTAAACTATGATCCGAAGATTTCCGAATGGGGAAACCTAACAGGTTTTACCGCCTGTTATCACTAAGTGAATTCATAGCTTAGTTGAAGGTAGACGTGGGGAACTGAAACATCTAAGTACCCACAGGAAGAGAAAGAAATTCGATTCCCTCAGTAGCGGCGAGCGAACCGGGAAGAGCCCAAACTAAGAAGCTTGCTTCTTAGGGTTGTAGGACTGAACATTTGAGTTACCAAGAAATGAAGTAGTTGAATAATCTGGGAAGATTAGCCAAAGAGAGTGATAGCCTCGTAAGCGAAACTTCGTTTCCTCAGTTCAGGATCCTGAGTACGGCGGAACACGTGAAACTCCGTCGGAATCCGGGAGGACCATCTCCCAAGGCTAAATACTACCTAGTGACCGATAGTGAACCAGTACCGTGAGGGAAAGGTGAAAAGCACCCCGGGAGGGGAGTGAAATAGTTCCTGAAACCATATGCCTACAAGTAGTCAGAGCTCGTTAATGAGTGATGGCGTGCCTTTTGTAGAATGAACCGGCGAGTTACGTTAGCGTGCGAGGTTAAGGAGGAAAGTCCGGAGCCGTAGCGAAAGCGAGTCTGAATAGGGCGAGATAGTACGTTGACGTAGACCCGAAACCAGGTGACCTACCCATGTCCAGGTTGAAGGTGCGGTAAAACGCACTGGAGGACCGAACCCGTGTATGTTGAAAAATGCTGGGATGAGGTGTGGGTAGAGGTGAAATTCCAAACGAACTTGGAGATAGCTGGTTCTCTCCGAAATAGCTTTAGGGCTAGCCTCGGAGTTAAGAATCGTGGAGGTAGAGCACTATTTGGACTAGGGGCCCGTCTTGGGTTACTGAATTCAGATAAACTCCGAATGCCACAGATTTATATCCGGGAGTCAGACTGCGAGTGATAAGATCCGTAGTCGAAAGGGAAACAGCCCAGACCACCGATTAAGGTCCCAAAATATGTGTTAAGTGGAAAAGGATGTGGAATTGCATAGACAACTAGGATGTTGGCTTAGAAGCAGCCACCATTTAAAGAGTGCGTAATAGCTCACTAGTCGAGTGATCCTGCGCCGAAAATGTAACGGGGCTAAACACATTACCGAAATCGTGGATGTACCGTAAGGTACATGGTAGGAGAGCGTTCTAAGGACGGCGAAGCTAGACCGTAAGGACTGGTGGAGTGCTTAGAAGTGAGAATGCCGGTATGAGTAGCGAAAGATCAGTGAGAATCTGGTCCACCGTATGACTAAGGTTTCCTGGGGAAGGCTCGTCCTCCCAGGGTTAGTCGGGACCTAAGCCGAGGCCGAGAGGCGTAGGCGATGGATAACAGGTTGAGATTCCTGTACTGGTTAAACTTGTTTGAACAATGGAGGGACGCAGGAGGCTATCGATGCGTACTGTTGGATATGTACGTTCAAGCAACAAGTCTGTAGATGAGTCAAATGCTTATCTACTTAAGGATAAGTTGTGATGAGGAGCGAAATTTAGTAGCGAAGTGAGAGACGTCACACTGCCAAGAAAAGCTTCTAGTTAGAGTTTAATCACCCGTACCGCAAACCGACACAGGTAGTCGAGGCGAGTAGCCTAAGGTGAGCGAGAGAACTCTCGTTAAGGAACTCGGCAAAATGACCCCGTAACTTCGGGAGAAGGGGTGCTGAGCGCAAGCTCAGCCGCAGTGAATAGGCCCAGGCGACTGTTTATCAAAAACACAGGTTTCTGCAAAATCGTAAGATGAAGTATAGGGGCTGACGCCTGCCCGGTGCTGGAAGGTTAAGAGGATGGGTTAGCGTAAGCGAAGCTCAGAATTGAAGCCCCAGTAAACGGCGGCCGTAACTATAACGGTCCTAAGGTAGCGAAATTCCTTGTCGGGTAAGTTCCGACCCGCACGAAAGGCGTAACGATCTGGGCACTGTCTCAACGAGAGACTCGGTGAAATTATAATACCCGTGAAGATGCGGGTTACCCGCGACAGGACGGAAAGACCCCATGGAGCTTTACTGTAGCTTGATATTGGGTGTTTGTACAACTTGTACAGGATAGGTAGGAGCCGTAGAAGTCGGAACGCTAGTTTCGATGGAGGCATTGGTGGGATACTACCCTCGTTGTATGAACACTCTAACCCTCGCCGGCAATCACGGCGGGAGACAGTGTCAGGTGGGCAGTTTGACTGGGGCGGTCGCCTCCTAAAAGGTAACGGAGGCGCCCAAAGGTTCCTTCAGAATGGTTGGAAATCATTCGCAGAGTGTAAAGGCATAAAGGAGCTTGACTGCGAGACCTACAAGTCGAGCAGGGACGAAAGTCGGGCTTAGTGATCCGGTGGTTCCGTATGGAAGGGCCATCGCTCAACGGATAAAAGCTACCCTGGGGATAACAGGCTTATCTCCCCCAAGAGTTCACATCGACGGGGAGGTTTGGCACCTCGATGTCGGCTCATCGCATCCTGGGGCTGTAGTCGGTCCCAAGGGTTGGGCTGTTCGCCCATTAAAGCGGTACGCGAGCTGGGTTCAGAACGTCGTGAGACAGTTCGGTCCCTATCCGTCGCGGGCGTAGGAAATTTGAGAGGATCTGTCCTTAGTACGAGAGGACCGGGATGGACATACCGCTGGTGTACCAGTTGTTCCGCCAGGAGCATCGCTGGGTAGCTAAGTATGGATGAGATAAACGCTGAAAGCATCTAAGTGCGAAACTCACCTCGAGATAAGATTTCCCATTACGTAAGTAAGTAAGATCCCTGAAAGATGATCAGGTAGATAGGATGGAAGTGGAAGTGCTGTGAGGCATGAAGCGGACCATTACTAATCGATCGAGGACTTAACCAAGTAGAGAAAACGTGAGTTTTCGGTGAAAGAGATAAATGATATCTAGTTTTGAGAGAATAAAATCTCAAGTAAATAGTGCGGTGATGATGGCACGAAGGATACACCTGTTCCCATTCCGAACACAGAAGTTAAGCTTCGTAACGCCGAGAGTAGTTAGAGGAACGCCTCTTGCGAGGGTAGGAAGTCGCCGTGCAGTATGCGGAAGTAGTTCAGTGGTAGAACACCATCTTGCCATGGTGGGGGTCGCGGGTTCGAATCCCGTCTTCCGCTTATGTAGTAATGATGGCACGAAGGATACACCTGTTCCCATTCCGAACACAGAAGTTAAGCTTCGTAACGCCGAGAGTAGTTAGAGGAACGCCTCTTGCGAGGGTAGGAAATTGCTATATAGATTTAAGGAGCAGATATGCTCCTTTTTTTAATACCATAATATTTTAATTAGTAAATAATAAATATGCAAAAATATATTTTCATATTCATTAAAAAAATCTTTAAAATATTAAGGATATTGACCTTTTTATTAAGGTAACTTATAATTATATATGTCGTTATTTTTAATTTTATTCAAAATTAATTATAAAAAAGACAAAGTGATGTATAAAAAATTACATCACTTAAGTTTGGAGGAATTTAATTTATGAATTCAGAATCAATGGACAAAGCTTTCTTTGGTCATCCTCGTGGATTATCAACTTTGTTCTTTACTGAAATGTGGGAACGGTTTAGTTACTATGGTATGCGTGCCATTTTACTATTCTATATGTACTATTCCGTATCCGATGGTGGTCTAGGAATTGATAAGACCACAGCTGCTTCTATCATGGCTATATATGGATCGCTTGTATACTTATCTAGTGTTATTGGTGGTTTCATAAGTGATAGAATTTTAGGAAGTCGCCGTACAGTATTTATCGGTGGTGTATTAATAATGCTAGGTCATATTGCATTATCAACACCATATGGTAAGGGAGCTTTGCTCTTATCAATTATCTTGATTGTTTTGGGTACTGGCTTATTAAAACCTAATGTATCAGAAATGGTTGGTAGTTTGTATTCTTCAAATGACCCTCGTAGAGATGCTGGGTTTAATATTTTTGTTTTTGGTATTAACGTTGGTGCCTTGGTTTCACCAATTGTTGTTGGGCAATTAGGATTTAACGTTAACTTCCATTTAGGTTTTTCTTTAGCAGCTATTGGTATGTTCTTTGGTTTATTACAATATTGGTTAGATGGTAGAAAATACTTATCGAAAGATAGTTTATATCCTACAGATCCAATTGAATCTGATGAATTAAAAGGTTTACTTACAAAAACAGTTATTGGTATTGCTGCAATTGCATTAATATTAATAATTATGAATTTATTGAATGCACTAAATATTACTAATATTATCAATTTAATTTCTATTATTGCTGTATTAATTCCAATTTACTATTTTGTGTTAATGCTAAGTAGTAGAAAAATAACTAAGGTAGAACGTTCACGTGTATTGGCATATATACCTTTATTCATTGCCTCAGTTTTATTCTGGTCAATTGAAGAACAAGGTTCAGTTGTTTTAGCTTTATTTGCTGGTGAACAAACAAGATTATCATTGTTTGGATTCCACTTTGCACCTAGTTTATTCCAAAGTATGAATCCATTATTCATTATCATCTACGTACCATTCTTTGCATGGTTATGGGTAAAATTAGGAAGCAAACAACCATCATCACCAATGAAATTCTCAATAGGTTTATTCTTCGCAGGGTTATCATTTATGTGGATGATGTTACCAGGAATGTTATTTGGAACTGATAAGTTAGTTAGCCCATTCTGGTTGATTATTAGTTGGGCTTTAGTAATCATTGGTGAAATGAATATCTCACCAATTGGATTATCAGTAACTACTAAATTGGCACCTAAAGCATTCCAATCACAAATGATGAGTATGTGGTTCTTAGGTGATGCTGCAGCACAAGCTATCAATGCACAAATAGTTAAATTGTATAGTCATGGTACAGAAGTTATGTATTATGGTGTAGTTGGTGCTATTACAATTGCATTTGGTATTATTTTGTTATTCTTTGTACCTAAGATTGAAAAGTTAATGTCAGGTGTTTTATAAAATTAGTTTAGAAGAGTCTAGTAAATATGCTAGACTCTTTTTTACTGGAATAAAAAAATTATTATTTTTTTTGAATATTCTCTTGCTTTTTTATCAAAAAACATGTATGATAATTAAGTCGGATATGTGATGTACATATTCAAGAAATATGGAAGGGTAGCGAAGTCTGGCTAAACGCGGCGGACTGTAAATCCGCTCCTTCGGGTTCGGTGGTTCGAATCCACTCCCTTCCACCATATTGGGGTATAGCCAAGCGGTAAGGCAACGGGTTTTGATCCCGTGATGCGCTGGTTCGAATCCAGCTACCCCAATTCTAGCGCAGATCATGTTGATGATTTGCGTTTTTTTATTACATTTATTATTACTGTAAAGCAAAGGATGGTTGAGATTATGAAGATTGGTTTCATAGGTGTAGGAAATATGGCAAAAGCCATAATTGAAGGTCTAATGAGTAAGGGTGTAGAAGCAAAGAATATTTTTATTCATAGCGCACATAAATCCAATTATGAAGTATATAGTCAAGAAACTGGAGTATCTGCTTGTGAAAGTAATAGTGAAGTTATTGAAAAATCAGATGTTGTTTTCTTAGCAGTAAAACCAATTGTAGTAGAAAAAGTTTTAAAAGAAGTAAAAGATTCAGTTCTAACTCACGATCCAGTCTTAGTATCTGTTGTAACAGGTGTATCTGTAGCTGAGTTAGAGGATATACTAGGAAGTAAAGATGTAAAAATAGTAAGAACAATGCCTAACGTTAATGTAGAGATAGGTGAAGGAATGACAGCTTTACATAAGAATGATAATGTAAGTGATGAAGATTACCAGCTTGTAAAAGAATTATTCGAAAAGATAGGTAAAGTTGCAGATATTGAAGAAAAAGACTTTAGTACATTTGTAGCTTTAGCTGGAAGTTCCCCAGCCTTCGTGTACTTCTTTATTGATAGTTTAGCACGATCAGGTGTTAAATATGGATTAAATAAGCAAAAAGCAACTCAAATAGCTGCACAAGCCGTTTTAGGAAGTGCATTAAAAGTGTTGAAATCAGATAAAACACCATGGGAATTAGTAGATGATGTTTCCTCTCCTGGTGGAACAACAGTAGCTGGATTATTAGCAATGGAAGAAGCAGGTTTTATGACTTCTATTGTTAAAGGAGTAGATGCAACAATTTCAAAAGATAAGGGATAGAGAGGGGGATATAAGATGGTATCACCTGTTTATATACAGATTCATAATCAAATAAAAAAAGATATAGAAGCTGGTAAGTGGAAAATAGGAGAAAAGATTCCATCAGAAAGAGAACTAGCTGAAAATTTTTCTGTTAGTAGAATGACTTTACGTCAAGCTATTCAAACTTTAGTGGACGAAGGAATCCTTGAGAGAAAAATTGGCTCAGGAACTTTTGTAGCAAGAAAAAAAGTTCAGGAAAAAATGTCTGGAATTACGAGTTTTACAGAAATTACAGAAGCTCAAGGGAAAGTACCAACTAGTAAAACCGTCTCTTATTTAATTACTATTCCCTCACTAAGTGAAAGTGAAAAATTGAATTTAGATGATAATCAGAAAGTCTTAAGGATGGAAAGAATTAGATTTGCTGATGATGTGCCTATTTGTTTTGAAGTGGCCACAGTACCATTAGAATTGGTAAAGGATTATGACAAAACTCAGATTACTTCATCTTTATATAGAACTCTAGAAGAAAATGGGTTAATTATTGGTCATGCTCAACAAACGGTATCTGCTATGTTAGCTTCAGAAAGAATAGCGGACTTTTTACAATTAAAGAAAGGTGATGCTATTTTAAGGTTAAGACAAGTTTCTTTCTTACAAGATGGAAGTCCTTTTGAGTATGTACGTACCCAATATGCAGGTGATAGGTACGAATTTTATTTAGAAAAATAGTGTAGCAATAAAATAATGGCTTAGAATCAATGTTGTGAGTAACATGATTTTAAGCCATTTTTGTATACTAACTTATTTTTTTAAGAATTTTTCTCTGTATATGAGTAACATGTATTTAGGTAGAGCCATCATTCTAATTATTCGTTGAGGTTCTTGAAGAAGACGATAAAACCATTCTAAATGGTGTTTTTGCCAAAAAATTGGTGCACGTTTTGAGTATCCGGCTAGGACATCGAAACTACCACCGACTCCCATCCAAATAGAATCAGAAATATGGCGATACTTGTTAATAAAAAATTCTTGCTTAGGAAATCCTAGTGCTACAAAAATAATATCTGGGTTACTATTCTTTATTGTTTCGACAATATAGCTATCATCTTTAAAATAACCATCATTGATTCCAGCAATATGGATTCCTGGGTAAGTTTCCTTAATTTTTGAAGATAATGTCTGTGCAACTTCAGGTTTAGCACCTAAAAAATAAATTTTCATATGTTCTTGATTTGCCCAAGAAAGTAGTGAAAGCATAGTATCATAACCTGTAACTCTTTCAGGAAGAGGCTTTTTAAGAATTTTAGCCCCTTTAATAATTCCAATGCCATCAGCAACAACATAGTCTGCAGAATTTATAATACTAGCATATTCTTTATCTTTTCTAGCAGCAAGTACAATCTCAGGATTAGCAGTAACTACAAAACGATTCAAGTGAAGATTAGAGTCAGTTTTTAATTGATCTACAAACTGCTTGTTAGTTATTGACAGAAAATTAATTCCTAAGATATTTACGAGTTTTGATTTATTAAACATAGAATCCTCTTTCAAATAGAATTTAAATTAATTATACAATATTTTTAGACGATATTTACTAAAAGTGATAAAATAAAAGTTAAATTAGTAATTCGTACATTTTGTATGAAAATATAACCCAGTTCATAGTAACTGAGGAGGACATAGAGTTATGAAAAAAACATTACCAGATGATAGTTATACTTTACATACTGATTTGTATCAATTAAATATGATTGAGACATATTGGAGAAAGGGTATTGACCAGAAAAAAGCAATTTTTGAAGTTTTCTTTAGAGATTTGCCTTTTGATAATGGTTATGCTATTTTTGCTGGTTTGGAACGACTTGTTTCCTATATCAATAAGTTGAAATTTACTGAGACAGATTTGGAATACTTACGGGATGAAGTTGGTTACAAAGATGATTTTATTGATTATCTTAGAAATTTCAAATTTACTGCTACAATTCGTTCTGTTGTTGAAGGAGAAGTCGTTTTTAACAAAGAACCATTAATTCAAGTTGAGGGTCCTTTGGTAGATTGTCAGTTAGTTGAGACTGCTATTTTAAATATTGTAAATTATCAAACTTTGATAGCAACTAAAGCTGCTAGAATTCGTTCTGTTGTTGGAAATGATGCTTTAATGGAATTTGGTACTAGACGTGCTCAAGAACTAGATGCAGCCATCTGGGGAACAAGAGCAGCTTATATTGGTGGTTTTGATGCTACAAGTAATGTACGTGCAGGAAAGATTTTTGGTATTCCTGCTAGTGGTACCCATGCTCATGCACTCGTACAAGCATATCGTAATGATTATGAAGCATTTAAAGCATATGCAACTACACATAAAGATTGTGTATTCTTAGTAGATACATATGATACATTGAAGAGTGGTGTTCCAAATGCTATCAGAGTCGCTAAAGAAATGGGCGATAAGATTAATTTCTTAGGTGTAAGAATAGACTCTGGTGACATGGCTTATATATCTAAACGTGTGCGCGAACAATTAGATGAAGCAGGATTTAAAGATGCTAAAATATATGCTTCAAATGACCTAGATGAAAAAACAATCATGAACTTGAAAATGCAAGGTGCTAAGATTAGTGTTTGGGGTGTAGGTACTAAGTTAATAACAGCTTATGACCAACCAGCCTTAGGTGCGGTATATAAGATGGTAGCCATTGAAGATGAAAATGGTGAAATGGAAGATACTATTAAGATTTCAAGTAATGCTAGCAAGGTTTCTACACCTGGTCGTAAGCAAGTATGGAGAATTAATAAGAAGGCTGATGGAAAGTCTGAAGGAGATTACGTTGCTTTATGGTATGAAGATCCACGTAATGAAGAAGAATTATACATGTTCCATCCTCAATATACTTATATTAACAAGAAAGTCAAAGATTTTACTGCAAGACCTTTATTAAAAGATATTTTTGTTGATGGTGAACAAGTATATGACTTACCATCCTTGAATGAAATTAAACAATATGCCCATGAAAGATTGGATAGTTTGTGGGAAGAATATCGTCGAGAATTGAATCCACAAGAATATCCTGTTGATTTATCTAAAGATTGTTATGATAATAAGATGAAGATAATCCATGATATTCATGAAAAAATTAATAGTGGTAAAATTTAAAAGAGAAGAAGGTTTAATTATGCGCCCTTTACAAGAGAGAATTATCAATGAATTGAAAGTAAAGCCAGAAATTAATGCGGAAGAAGAAATTCGTCGTTCAGTAGATTTTCTAAAAGATTATTTGAAAAAACATCCATTTCTAAAAGCATTAGTGTTGGGAATATCTGGTGGACAAGATTCTACCCTAGCTGGAAAGTTATCTCAAATGGCGATTTCTGAATTGCGTGAAGAAACAGGCGACGATGCTTATCAATTTATTGCTGTACGATTACCTTATGGAGATCAAGCTGATGAACAAGATGCTATGGATGCAATTGAATTTATGCAAGCTGATAAGACTGTTAGAGTAAATATAAAACAAGCAGCTGATGCAATGGTTCAAAGTATCGAAGAAAATGGACTTGAAATTAGTGACTTTAATAAGGGTAATATTAAGGCACGTGAAAGAATGATTGCTCAATATGGAATTGCTGGTGCTGTTTCAGGAGCAGTGGTAGGTACAGATCATGCAGCTGAAGCAATTACAGGTTTCTATACCAAGTATGGTGATGGTGGTGCAGACATTACTCCACTTTGGCGTTTAGATAAACGTCAGGGAAGAGCGATGTTAGAATTATTGAATGCACCTGAACATTTATACAAGAAAGTTCCAACTGCTGATTTGGAAGAAGATAGACCAGCCTTACCTGATGAAGTTGCCTTAGGTGTTACTTATAACGATATTGATGATTATCTAGAAGGTAAAGAAGTAGCTGATAATGTAGCAGAAAAAATTGAAAATTGGTTCTTAAAAACAGAACATAAACGTCATATGCCAATTAATGTATACGATACATTTTGGAAATAGATGTTTTTTAAAAGTTAGGTAAGTTCTAAGACAAGCCTAACTTTTTTATTATGAGAAAGGAAAGTATCGATGGATAAAAAAGTTTTAAAATTAACTAATGCTGAATTAAAGTATAATCCTAAAAAAATAGAAAAAGTAATTGAATTGCTAGAAGAAGGAAATACTATTCCTTTTATAGCTAGATATAGAAAAGAACTAACTGGAAGTTTAGATGAAGTCCAATTAAGAGAAATCCAAGTAACTTATCAAAGAAATGAAAAGATAGAAACACGTAAGAGTGAAGTTCTTAAGAAAATTTCAGAACAGAATAAACTTACAGAAGATATAAGAAATAAAATAAATAATGCAAGTACTCTTCAAGAGGTCGAAGATATTTATTTACCTTATAAGAAGAAAAGAAAAACTAAAGCACAAAAGGCAGTTGCAAATGGATTAGAACCATTAGCTAAGTGGTTATTGAGAGTAAATAGCGATGCGCCAATGGTAGAAGCTAAGAAGTATCTTAATAAAGAAGTACCTGATGAAGAAGTTGCCTTAAATGGTGCTGTTGATATTTTAGCAGAAGCATTTGGTGAAGAAGCACAATTAAGAGATTGGGTGCGAAAGCAAATGTCTAGAAAAGGAGTATTAATTGCTAAGGAAAAAGATAGTAAGAAAGATGAAAATGGTACCTATGAAGATTACTATGATTTCGAACAAGTAGTGTCTAAATTAACATCATATCGAATTCTAGCAATTAACCGCGGTGAAAAAGAAGGAATTTTACGAGTAAAAATAAGTACAGATGACGATTATGCGCTAAGATATTTACATTCTAGAATAATTGGTAGTAAGAAAAGTACAAGTAATGACTATGTAGAAATGGCATATACTGAAGCGTATAAAAAATTTATCAAACCTGCCATTGAAAGAGAGCTTCGAGCAACTTTAACTGAAAAAGCTGAAAATGAGGCTATTAAAGTTTTTGGTGAGAATTTGTACAATTTATTAATGCAAGCTCCTTTGAAAAATAAAATTATTTTAGGAATGGATCCAGCATTTAGAACTGGTTGTAAATTAGCGATTATTGATGAGACTGGGAAATTTTTAGTTAAAGATGTGATTTATCCACATGAAAAGCATAAAGGCGAGAAACCAAATCCTGAATTAAGAAAAGAAGCTGCTGAAAAATTAGAGACATTGATAAATAGATATAATGTTGACATGATAGCAATTGGGAATGGTACAGCAAGTCGAGAATCAGAAAAATTTGTAGCAGAAGTTTTAAAGAAGATAGATAAAGAAGTATATTACGTAATTGTAAATGAATCAGGAGCTTCTGTATATTCAGCAAGTGAAATAGCAAGAGATGAATTCCCGAATTTTAACGTAGAAGAACGTTCGGCTGTAAGTATAGCTCGAAGATTGCAAGATCCTTTAGCAGAATTAATAAAGATTAATCCTGAATCAATTGGTGTGGGACAATACCAGCATGATTTACCACAAAAGCAACTAGATAGCGAAGTTGAAGCGACTGTTGAAACTGCAGTTAATAAAGTTGGTGTGAATTTGAATACAGCTAGTATCCAATTACTAACCTATATTTCTGGATTGAATAAAACAACAGCTCAAAATATTATTCTTTATCGTGAAGAAAATGGAAAATTTCAAAATCGAAAAGAGTTAAAAAAGGTTCCTAGATTAGGTCCTAAAGCTTATGAGCAGGCGGCAGGCTTTTTAAGGATTATTGATGGGAATGAGTCTCTAGATAATACAGATATACATCCAGAAAGTTACACGCTAGCAGAAAAATTGATAAAGGATCTAGGTATTACTAAAGAAGATATGGGTACTAACACTATAAACGATAAGTTAGCGAAATTTAATGTTGAAAGATATGCAATAGATAATGAATTAGAAGTAATAACTGTTAAAGATATTGTAAAAAGTTTGATGAAACCAGGGCGCGATGGTCGAGAAAGTATGCCAATGCCTTTATTGAAATCAGATATTTTAAAAATAGAAGATTTAAAAGCAGGAATGCAACTAGAGGGTACGGTAAGAAATGTTGTTGATTTTGGAGCATTTGTTGATATTGGTGTAAAACAAGATGGACTAGTGCATTTATCAAAACTAAGTAAGAAATATGTTTCTAATCCACGAGATGTAGTTGCGGTAGGACAGATAGTTACTGTTTGGGTTGAAGATGTTGATCTAAATAGAAAGAGAATTCAATTAACAATGGTAAATCCAAATGAATAATAGAGAACTATTAGAACTAACTCGAAAAATTTCTAATTCTTATTTTAATAGAGAATTTAAGCACGAAATAAAGTTTAATAGTAGGTTGAGGACAACTGGGGGACGGTATTTTTTAAGTAATCATAATATAGATATTAATCCTAGGATGTTAACAGAATGTGATATGGATACTTTGATAGGTGTCATTAAACACGAACTATGCCATTATCATCTCCATATTAATGGTTATGGGCATCAGCATAGGGATAAAGATTTTAAAATATTATTGAAAAAAGTTGGAGGTTTAAGATATGCTCCAACTTTAAAGGCAAGCTATAAAGATATTTATGTTTGCCAAAATTGTGGAAAAAAGTATTATCGACAAAGAAAAATAAATACTAGCAAATATGTATGTTCTCATTGTCACGGGAAATTAAAATTAATTGAATAAGCACTTGCTAAATAGGGTTAAACTTGATATAATTATCTCTGTTGTCGCGGGTATGGCGGAATTGGCAGACGCGTCAGACTAAGGATCTGGTGGGCATTATTGCCCGTGATGGTTCGAATCCATTTACCCGCATACAGAGGTGAGCATAGGAGTCTATATTGGCTACTATGCTTTTTTATTTTATAATATATTTTGATGACTAAAAATAAAGTGAGGTTCTTTATGAATAAGGGAATAAAAATGGTATCTATAGCAGGTTACCTACCTGATAATGTTGTGACAAATGATGACTTGAGCAAAATTATGGAAACATCTGATGAGTGGATTCAAAGTCATACAGGTATTAAGCAAAGGTACTATGCTTTTAATGAAAATACGTCAGATTTAGCTACTGAAGTAGGAAAAAAACTTCTAGAAAGAGCAAATCTTAAGCCAGAGGACATAGATTTGTTAATTGTATCAACTATCTCTCCAGATGCAATTACACCATCTACAGCAGCTATTGTAGAGAAGAAGTTAAATTTAAAGTCAGCTTTTGCCTTTGATATTTCTGCAGCTTGTGCTGGGTTTATCTATGCTTTAAGTACAGCCCATAAATTTTTAGTTTCAGGTTTATATCGTCGAGCAATGGTAATTAGTGCTGAAACAAATTCTAAAATGATGGATTTTAAGGATAGAACATCAGCTGTTTTCTTTGGCGATGGTGCTGCTGGAATGATTGTAGAGGCGACTGATGATGAAAAAGAAAACATTTATTTATCTGAGAAATTGGTTACGGTAGGAAATGAGGAAGTTATTCATAGTGGTAGAATTACTCCTCTTAAGGAAATATCTAGTGATAATTATCCAAGTATGGACGCTTTTTATCAGAATGGAAGAGAAGTTTATAATTTTGTAACAACAGATATAGTTAAGCATATTAAGGAGTTTTTAGAGACAAATAAAGTGAACTCCAAAGATTTATCGTATGTTGTAACTCATCAGGCTAATTTACGATTGATAGAAATTATATCAAAAGAGATTGAAGTTCCTCTAAATAGGGTGGCGACTGATGTTAAGGAATGTGGTAATACTTCTTCTGTTGGAATACCATTAGCCTTGGCTAGAAAGTTTGAAGATGAAAATATAACAGGTAAAGTTCTATTAACAGGTTTTGGTGCTGGTTTAGCTTATGGATCTATTCTTTTAGAATTTGGTGAATAATTGATGATAATTGTATGTTATACTATTCATTAATTAAGGATAGAGAAAGAGTGATTAGATGGCAGTATTTTTCCAGAGTATCTCCGGTGTATTAGTAATCTTGGTAATGATTGCTGTGGGATATTTTTTAGAGCAAAAGGGATGGTTTGATGATAAATCAACCAAATTAATTGCTAAAATCGTTACCCAAGTATCATTACCTTGTTATATGTTGGGGACAATTGTTAGTAAATTTTCAGCTAAAGAATTATTACGAATGATACCTGATTTGAGATTCCCGGTAATTTCGATGTTAATTTTGATGGGAATTGCTTTTGCCGTTGTTCATATTTTTAAAATCCAGGATAAACATGCGGGTTTATTTACTTCAATGTTTTTTAACTCTAATACAGTTTTTGTAGGTTTACCGATTAATATGGCCTTATTTGGTAATAAAAGTATCCCCTATGTATTAATTTATTATATGGCTAATACAACATTTTTTTGGACAATTGGTACTTACTTAATCCAAAGAGATGGTGATAAGAAAACAGCTTTTGATTTAAAAAGAACATTAGGTAAAATATTTTCACCTCCATTGTTGGGATTTATAGTTGGGGTTATCTTTGTATTGTTAAAAGTGAAATTACCGACATTTGTTAACTCAGATTTATTATATCTAGGTAATTTGACAATACCATTGTCTATGATTTTTATTGGTATTTCAATTTCTAAAGCAGGACTTAATAGAATCTCTATTGGAAAAGATAATCTTTTGTTGTTATTAGGGAGATTTATTTTAGCTCCTCTAATGATGTACATACTAGTTACACCTACTAATATTCCTTTGTTAATGAAGCAAGTATTTATTTTACAAGCAGCGATGCCAGTTATGACGAATGCTCCTGTTGTAGCTAACTTATATGGAGCAGATTCGGAATATGCAGCTGTAATGGTTACAGAAACCACGTTAACATCATTAATTGTTGTTCCAATATTGATGGTAATAACGCAAAATATCTGATAGATAAGAGAGTGATGAATTTTGGTTAAGCTTGTATTGCTTAGACATGGGGAAAGTACGGCTAATGAGGCAAATATTTATACTGGTTGGTCAGATGTTCCATTGACAATTAAAGGTTGTGAACAAGCTAAAGTTGCAGGAAAAAAATTAAAAGAAGAAAATATTACTTTTACTAAAGCTCATACTTCTTTGTTAGAGAGAGCTATAAAAACGGGAATGATTGTATTAGATGAAATTAATCAGTCATGGATACCACTTGAAAAGACTTGGAGATTAAACGAACGTCATTATGGAGCATTGAGGGGATTAAATAAAGAATTTACAAAGCGTAAATATGGAAAACACCAAGTTGCTTTATGGAGACGATCGTTTGATACCGTTCCTCCTATGTTGGATGAAAGGATAGAAGAACCTAAATATAAGAAATATCCTTCTACAATTATTCCACGTGCAGAAAGTTTAAAGGATGCTTACAATCGAATACTACCATATTGGGTTGATGAGATAGCACCTGAGTTATTACATGGAAATAATCAAATTGTGATTGCTCATGGAAGTACGTTAAGAGCAATGATTAAATATATTGAAATTATTAGCGATGAAGGAATTGATGGCGTAGAAGTTGCTAATGCTGAACCAATTATTTATGAATTAGATAATAAACTTCGAGTAATCTCAAAGAAAATATTAAAATGAAAAATTAATGTGAATATTGAATATAGTTGACTAATTTTTTGTTGTTAGGAAAAAAGCTCTATGAGGAACTAGTAGTTTTCATAGAGCTTTTTATACTTAGAAATACAAAAAGACAACTTCATTAGAATATGAAGTTGCCCTAGTATTAACGATAATTAAAATTCTTCAATTAATGACGAGGAATTTCTTCGAAAATGCTATAGAATTGAGATTTAGCAGAGTAGTCAGCCATATAGACACCATTTAAACCAGCTCTTTGTCCCAAGACGCCAATATCAGCAATTAATTTTTCTTCATTAGTTGGAAAGTGAATTCGTCCAGCTAAAGCTACACTACGAATGTAATTAACCAATCGATTAAGTAATGCTTCAGGATTTTTAGTTTCAGGTAATTTACGATAAACTTGTGCTAAAACATCAATAATATCTAACAATTCAGATTGTTTTTTTTCATAATTATTGAGTATCCCTAATAATTCTTTGATATCAGTTTGTGCTTGATTAATAAGTTTTGTTCTTTCCATAATTATACTATACCTTGTTTGCAGTGAAATAGCAGTTGCTGTATTTAATCTACAGCCTTTATGTTTGTATGTGATATTATTGCTAAATCACTTTTATTTATCTCTATATTAATGATAAGAGATAGAATTAAAAATATGTAATAAGGTGATTAAAAAGCAATCACCTTAGTTGTTGTCAAATAATTTCTTAAATGACTATTTAAGTTAAACTAAGCTAATGAACCCATTGGATCCCATGGAGCTAAGACTTTAGGTTCTTCAGTAAGAACTTTTTGTAATTCTTCAGGTAAGAATTTCTTGTTTACAACAACTTGATAACAATATTCTTCCATCCAGTTATTACTCATAACGAAGAATCCTTTAGTACCAACTTTATCTCCCCATGAGTTTTCAACTTTCCATTTAGTTGGAGTGCCATTAACTAGATCTACACCAGTTAATACCATAGCGTGAGTCATTAAACTTTCACTATAATCTAAGCGTTCAGCTTTAGACATTGAAAAGTCAACATCGAATAGTTCATCTTTGTGATACAATTCAGTATCCATGATACCTTTCTTACGATCAGATTCTTGACCAACATCACAACCAAACCAAACACTTTCACCAGATTCAAGTTGCTTAATTGCTACTTGACGGAAGGTGTTCATATCAACGTTTAAATGTCTTACTTCACGTTCGCCTAGGACATTACCAAGCATTTCGATAGTGTACATATGATTATATGGCTTGTCATCAGTAGGTGCGTTAATAATTGATACATAGTCGTCAAGATTCCAATTTACGTATTTTTCAAAGAAAGTTTGAGGAGTTAAATCTTGATCGATATGATAGTTATTATCAGAATCACGATATTCAAAGTCAAAATTAACAGGTGGTTCACCCAATGTATAAACTAAGATACGATAAATTTCAGCAAGTTTCTTTTCCTTGAAAGAAGCGACTTCTTCAAAACTAGCGTTACTATTAACTAATTCACGTAAATCAACAGCATCCTTACGCAATTTTAGATTAAGAGTAGAATTTAATTCATTTGATTTTGAAGAATTATAACTTTCAGGCATTACACTCTTAGGAACTACACCATATTTTCTGATAATTGCAGTAATCATATCCCATTGACCACCATCTTGTTGAGGTGTTGTCATTAACCAAGATACTTTACGATCAGAAGTTGGAAGAGAAGCTGTTTTAATAACATTTTCATAGAAATAATTGGATTTTTCTAGCTTATCCCAGAAAAATGTATAACTTTGAGATAGTTCAAAGTCCTTAGCTACACCAAAACGATTCTTTAAATCATGGCGCATAGTATTAAGAGCAGCAAACATCCAGCAACGGCCAGATTGTTTTTGGTTTGCTACATCTCCTGTATCAAGATCAATTGAAAAGACAGGATCCATATTAACTTCAGAGTGGAAATCAGCACTTGTAGCTAAAATTCCATTTTTAGAAACTGCACGTTCTAAAACTCTGGATTTTGGATCATCTTCAATTAATTGATGAAATTTTGATAATTGTTCACTGCTAATTGCTTCAGACACAGTGATCACCCTCCTTAAGATAAGTTAATTTAATTGTAAGACAGTTTAGCTAAAAGATAAATAATAATGTTAGAAAAAATTAGAAAATTATTTTTTAGCTAATAAATCTGCATACTCAGGATGTTTTTGCATAAATTTATTAGTGTATGTGCAAAGTGGTAATAATTTTTTACCTTCTTCTTGGACTCTTGTAATAAATGTAGTGGTAATTTTACCTGCAATTCCTTGACCTCTGTAAGCATCGCTAACCCATGTTCGTTCAACAACGTATGTGTTGCCATCATCAATAGTTGAAAAACCAATTTCTGCGACTAGAGTATCACCATCATGAAGTGATAAAGTGTCATTATTCCATATATAGTTCATAAGAAACCCCTCCCAATGAAAGTATAGCACACGAAAAAATTTAAGATGGAATAAATTTATTAATTAAAATGAAATTTATTGTTAAATACGATAATTTTTAATAAATGACCTTAGCTAATATTTAATTTTAAGAATAGTTAAGAAAAGCCTATTAAATCAACATTCTTTGGATATTGATTATAGATATTTTTAAATGATTAAGGATAAAACAGACTGCATTACAGACTGTCAACAGACTATTATTAGACTGCAAATAGACTTAAAAAAGATACCCTACTCATACAAGAATAGACTTGTGTTATAATGGTATCAATGAGTATATATATTAGGTGTTGCATCGCTGCAGCTCCTTTTATTTTTAGTATGTTATAATGTCTAATGTTTAGTACTTTTATATATCAGTCTCTTAGCTCTTTGCCTTAGTGGCAAGGGGCTTTTTTGTTGTCTGAATAGGGGGTACTTTAGAGTACGGCTTTATTTTGAGCTTTCCTATTTTCTTATTGAGCTTAATTTTAAGGGTATTCCAAAAATGTCTTATCCTTGAGCTTGGTTTTAAGCTCTTATTCAAAAAAGATTAATAGCCTTTTTTAAGCCTGCCAAATCTGCCCTAGCAGTCTTTTAGGTTTTTCACTTTTTTGTGATAAACCCTTAGGGGCATCGCCTGCATGTAGTTGTGGCATGTACTCTTAATATATAGCAAGTAAAAGCCCTGTATTGTAAACTTTTGTAAACTTGATTAATTCCATAAATGCTTGATGTATCAATGGATAATACTAAAAATCAAGGTTTACAATTTCTAAATCGTTCATAATTCCAATATATACTCCAGTCTTGGCGATGTCTTAACTGGATTACTTGAATTGACTCAATCAAATTACAACGATTTTATTTTTCATTGCATAAGTAAGGTTGTCTAACTTAAATAATGCTCTTGATTGCTTGTATTTGATAAAAAAACATGCAAATAACAACCTTAAATATATCTTGAGTGTAATTATACTGGATAGGGGTTAAATGTCTTAAAACGTGCTTATTGGCTCTTGCCATGTTAATTCTAAGCGTCTGTAAATCTAGTAAGCTATGTAATTGTATTAATGGATTAAATAAGGGCGTGTCTGATAACTCTATTTAGTCAATTCAGACAATAAAAAAACATACTACCAAGTAACAACTGTACTTTTACGTACACTGGTATAAGTTTACTTTTAAATCTATTACATGTATTATTGTATATGAATAAAGGGCAAACAGTTGCGACCTGTTTACCCTTGAGCGTGGATGTTTAAAACATTGTTATGATTGAGCTAACTTTTAACGGTTAGCTTTTTTTATTACTCCTTGTAAGATATTAAATCAATATCAGTAACCAATTTAAGAATACTAGCAAACTCACAACAAGCCTCATTGATTGAGTCATATATCCTTGTCTTTTCATAACTGGTTATTTCCATTATTTCCGTTACTTTTCTATGTTCTATTAGTCTGTACGTTAAGACTTGAGCTTTTAAAGGTTCAAGGCTATTGATACATTCATGAATTGCCTTAAGGTATTCTTTAGCCTGTAATTGTCTTACTCGTATAGTTTCTACACTGTTATTAGGCGATGTATTAACTTTAGTACTGCCATAATCTACTGCCTTAAGCGTGGATATGTTAGTTAGTGCCAATAGGCTATTATATTTAGTATCAAAGAATTTTTTGACGTTCTTAATTGTCTGTTTCTCGTCTACTTCTTTATTATCAAATAAAAAGTCTAGTGTTTCCATAAATCATCGCCCTTAGTAATTTTTTAATAGTTTGAATGTGCTGCAGCTCTTTTTTTAATTGTCGCTCTTGTCGCTTAGGTTACCTTTTGTAAAGTAACAAAATGACCTATGTTAGATTTTCCAATATAGGCTTTTAGCCTCTTGAGCGATGCAAAGTATCAAAATGATACAATGCAAAGTACAAAATGATACAACGTAACTTTAATAGGGTAGCTATAAAAACACTGATATATCAACATTTTAAGCACCTACCTATTAAAGTTACACTATTATATAATATATATACTATATAAATTGAACGTGCTACTAGTATATATAGGGTAGTAGTTATTAGTATTAGTAGTAAGCTGCAGGGGAGGGGTCTATTCTACTCTTCTCTAATCTTATCTACTCTAATCTATTCTATTCTGCGTATACAAGATGTTTCCATAATGTTTACAAGATGTATACAAGATGTTTCCAAGATGTTCACAAAAAACACTAAAAAATTCTATCTAGCATGATTTTGTAAACATTCCGTATACATTATTTTTACAACCTGTAAACATTCCGTATACAAGATGTTTCCAAATGAATTAATGTTTGTTTTGCTCCTGTTCTTCTGGCTCTCTTAATTCATATATTTTATTTTCGCTTTCTTCGTCATAAATAATGTTATTGTCTAAAAATTCCTTATAAATGCTTTCTTTGTATCTATCATTAGGTATCTTATTATTATTCAGTAGCCAATGTCTAATCAAATACACGCCATTATTAACCTTGATTAAGTAACCTAATGTAACCAATTCATTAATCACTGAAATGTTAATCCCTAGCATTCTACAAGTCATAAGGGCATTATTTACAAAGCCGTCATCATCAGCATTTAAATTAAGATGTAAATATAACGCTTGTGCATCTTTGCTTAGATTATAAAAATTGTCTGTTTCTATTACTTCTCTTGATAGCATTCTTTTTCTAGCCATTTAAATAGCCTCCTTAATTATTTTTAATATGTTTGAATGTAATTATATTGATTTTAGTTAAAACGCCTTACAAGCTAATTTATTAAGGTTAAAATGAACGTTACTTCTTGCATCGCCTCCAGTTAAATAATTGATTGATTTTGTATTTGAGCCGTACTTTAAAAGGGGGCTTGAATAATTTATTTTTACCCTTGATGTTTGCTTGTAATTTTCTAAATATTTGTATATCAAGGTCTGGATAGTTATTTCTTAAATCCTCATCGCTTACTTTATTCATTGTCTTAAGTATCTTGCTTGTTTCCTGCCATAAAATAATAAGGTTCTGTTTATGTAGGGCAAGTAGTTCATCGTATGAGATTGCATTCATATCGTGGATTTCTTTCAGTCTCTCAAGATGAAAATCATTTGTATCAGTCTTTTCTAATCTGTTTATTTGTTCTCTTAAGTCATCTATTTCTTTGCCTAAGTCTTTTAATGTTTCTACATTGTTATAGCAATAGTCAAAGTCCATAATGTAGTTATTAATATCTTTACTTAGTTCTAGTATTTCTTTTTCTTGCATCGCTGCAGCTCCTCTCTTAAAAAAAGAGTGTATTTAATTACACTCTGTTTAGGTTTATTCATGTATGTTATAATCAAAAAGCACAAATGAATTAATATTTGTTTGTAGTTATTTAAGGTATTTTATTCTTGAGCTTATTCAGTCTCTAGCTGCATAAGCTCTTTTTCTTTTGCTCTCAATCAAAAAAAGTACCGTCCTTAATTGCTCTAACTATTCCATGTAATGTATATCCAGTAACAACAGACAAAAATATCAATGTGATATATTGTATTAAATTAAGTGTATATATTGGCATTGCTTTTATTCCTCCTTGTTCCAGTTGGTAAAGTTTTCTTTTAGCTTGTTTACTCGTCTAAGTTCTTCTTTACCTTGTGCCAATATTGGCAAATAGATAGCTTTTAACTCTTCTTCTGTTTTGGCGATAAAATAGCCTGCGTTTTGTGTTCGTGTAGTTCCTGCAGGTATTCCATAATCAAAAACAAGCCTATTAATTCTATCTCTGATAGTTCTTTCATTTAGTCCTGTAGCTGCCTTTAGGTAAGATGTTCTAATTGGCTTTTCTAGGGTAGCATTTAATAATAAATTGTAAATAACAATTATATGTTTATCTGATGTAGGTATTCCGTTAATTGTCATCAGTCATCGCCTCCTTTTACTGTTTGAATTTCATCATCAATCTTTTCACTTAACAAAATAACGGCGTTAAATAATTTCGTTACTTCGTCTTTTTGTGGCATATTCATTGTTTTTTGGTCGAGTAAGCATAATTTTTCATTCAACAAGTCATTTAAGATGTTGATATTATTAATTGTGTTTTCTAATTGTTCTATTTCTTTCATGGTTTTAGTTCCTCTCTATCCTAAGTTTTCTCTTGATTTCATAAAATCTATATAACTTTGCTTTCCATATCTGACCGACCCTAAAGCATAGGATACTGGCAAGCCTTTAGCCCTTAGCTCGTTTACTGTTGCTACGCTTTCGCCTATCCATTGAGCAAAGTCCTTTTGCTTTAAGTAGGGGGCTTTCAAATTGTCATTTTCTATTTCTTCTTTTACGATTGCTCTAATTAAATCTTCACTAATGTTGGCACTTAATACCTGCTTTAGCTCCTCAAATTGAACGTCTGTAAGATATACCTTAATGAGTGGCATCGCTGCTTGTTGTGGCTCTTGTATTGCTTGCATCTTTATCGCTCCTTTATGAGTATATTTTTTATATCTGACAAATATGACTATGACTTTTTAGTACTGCAAAAACTGAATGTAATTCTGTTCTTGAATGAGTGGGGTATCAGTTTATTATTTTGATGTTTTAAAGTCTTTCGCTTATTTCAATATCTAAGTTAGATACTTCTTTATCTAATTGGTCAATTAAGTAATATGTTTTGGCGATGTCTCCAGTGAGTGCATCATCTTTATTTTCACTATCAATTTGCTTTAGGGTATCAGTTAAAAATGACTCTAATATTATGATTTTTTCTGTAAGTGTAGATAAGTCATCTATTAAAACATTGCCATTATTTTTTTCTTTTGCAGCTACGGCAATTACTTCTTCGCCTAACTTATCAATTAAGTACAACATTGTTTCAACGTCTTTAGAAAATGCTTTTTCTTTATCGTTAATACTGATATTCTCTACCGTGTTAAATAATAATCTCTGTAATGTCATAATATCCGTTCTGAAAAAGTCTAATGTATCTGTTAATTCAATATCTCTCATGTTTAGTACTCCTTTAATCTTTTGTTGTAATGTTTGCTGCTAATAAGCTAATATTCACGTCTAAATCGTCTATATCCTTGTTTAAAAGCTCGCTTAGCTCCTTAGGTAGTGAATTATATTGTTCTAGGTTACGAATGGTAATAGCTAAGCTAGTATAAGACTTAAATATCTCTTTAACTAATTGTGAGTTTGTCATCTTGCATCGCTCCTTGATATATGAATTTAATTTCTTTGCCTGTTAGTAGGGCTTTTATTAGTTGATAATCAAAATTAGCCTCAATATAGGCAATTACTTTTTGTTCCAGTTGCTTATATTTCTCTTGTTCCTGCGATGTTAGCAAGTCTAGGGCTACTTTTGCATCGCCTCGCTCTTTCTTAAGTGCGTTAATACTTAATCCAGTAGCACCCTTGATTAATAGTCTGTTGATGTTGCTATAAGCGTGTTTACTGGTATATTTCCACTTCTTAATGCAATCCATTAGAGTTTTTTAACTGGCTTTTCTATCGCTCTGTTAATGTTTCTCTTGGTTAGCTCGTCTCTCATCTCATAGAATTGTTTGACTAAGGCAACCTTAAATAATTCAACTTGTGGCGTATTATCCAAGAATGTAATTAATAAGGTCGCTTGTTGCTCGTTCAAGTGATAGATTTTTCTTGGTCTACCTCCTTTAGAATTTTTAGGGGGTTTAGCCATTTCAAATCGCAAAACCCCAAAACGTTCTAAATGTTCTTTGTTTCGGTTAATTAAATCAAGAATACTTTTTCTTTTTGTTCCTGTATTAGCTGCAATCACTTCTGGCGTCGTGTATGGTTCAGCCTTTAGAGTGTTATCTGTGTAAAATACTAGGTCTAGCATGCTTAAGCCTCCTTACTGTCTTTTTATTAATAAATCATTAGGCGTTACATTTAATTCAATACATAGTTTTTTTAAAGTATCAAAATTAATAGCCTTGCTTTTTTCATAATAAAGTTTAGTTAATGTACTTCTTGAAAGTCCTGTGTTTCTTGAAACTTCTGAAATACTTTTCTTTTGTCGCCCTAAAATCTCAGATAGATTATTATTCATCGTTATCACTCCTTAAAATATATTATGATACTTATTTTGTAGTTTATACACTACAAAATTACAACTATATTATATACATAATGATTGCATTAATCAACGAAAATAATGTTATTATTTACAAAATGTCGTCTTAACACTACAATATAAGTAAAAAGGCGGTGCTATAAATGATTAGATATAACCTAAATAAGTTGTTAGGCGAAAGAAATTTAAAAATAAGTAGGGTATTTGTAGATACTGGTATATCAAGGTCAACATTGACTAAAATTGTTAATAACCAAAGTAGCATGGTACAAACTGAAACTATTGATAAACTATGTCAGTATTTGAAAGTTGATGTGAAAGATTTTTTTGAGTATATACCTTTAGATGTAAAAATCAATGTTGTTCCTAATGCTATTGAAACTTCTGGACGTGATAAAAATAATCCTCTACTAGATATAGATATATTTGTAGAATTTAGAGACACATTGAACGATAGGGTAGATAAATTTGAACTATGGTTATGTTCTGACAAGAATTATGCTAAATTTTTTCAAAAACCTAATACTAATAATATTTTTGATGGTATTGAACAATCGCCGTTTGATGATGATTATGTCCTATTAAATTTATATTTACCTGATGAATTAATAGAATACATATCTAAAGCTACCAATAATAATTATGGTTTTACCCTTGATATACGTTCAATGATTGAGGAACATATAGAAAAATGTTTGGAAAAAAATCATATTACATTTGATAATGTTTTAATTGATAATTTAGGCTTTTAAGTCCCTCTGTTTTCTCTGTTTCATCGCCTGCAGCTAAGATTACAATTCTGTTTTTGTATGAGTAGGGTATCAGTACAAAAAGGATTGATTATAATGACTAAAATAATTAGATATACAAACAAGGATAATGAAACACTGTATAAATTCCGTTACTATGCAGGATTAGATGAATTAACAGGAAAACAACGTTATATAAGGCGTCAAGGGTTTACAAGTGAAAAGGCTGCAAAGACTGAGTTATTAAAGATTGAGTATTTGGTAAGCACTAACCAATATTTTAAAGATGTGAAAAGTGGCAAATTTGGCGATGTCCTAGATGAATGGTTAGAATTGCATAAAACAAGGGTTAAGGCATCAACGTTTTACAATATAAAAGTAAGGGTAAATAAATACGTACGTCCATATTTTAAAGATATGTATGTAGATAAAATAACATTAAGGCATTGCCAAGACTTTACTAATAAAACTTTTAAAACTGCTCCTAAATCTTATGTATATTCAATTAGCATTGTTAAAAATATACTTGATTACGCTCTAAGACTTGGCATGATTGAAAGCAATCCAATGCTTTATGTGATTAAACCTAAGTTAATGCAGCAAGTACAAGAAAAACATGCTAATTTTTATAGTCGTGATGAATTAAAAAAGTTCCTTGATACTGCTAAAAATGATTTTGACTTAAAAAAATACGCTCTATTCCGTCTACTTGCTTATTCTGGCATGAGAGTAGGCGAATGCTTGGCTCTAACGTGGCATAACTTAGATTTTAAGAATAATATTCTCGATATTAATAAAACTCTTGCATCTACTGAAAAAGGTCTTGAAATTCAAGTGCCTAAGACTAAAGCAAGCGTTAGAAAAATAAGCCTTGATGTTGAAACAATTCAAATATTAAAATCTTGGCAACTTGAGCAAAGAAAACAATTATTAAAGCTAGGCATTAACTCAATGAATAAGCATCAGTTAATTTTTAACAGTAATAAGAATAGTTTTATATTTAACTCTGTAATAGCATACGATATTAAGTTAATTGCAAATAAAGCCGGTATCTATCCTATAACTACTCATGGTTTTAGGCATACTCACGCTACATTACTTTTTGCCTCTGGTATGGATATTAAGCAAGTACAAGCTAGATTAGGTCATAGCAACGTACAAACAACACTTAATATATATACTCATGCTATGAAAGATAAACAAGACAAGATAGGCGATGAATTTGCTAGATATATCAGTTTGAATTAATAGACTGCATTACAGACTGTCAAGAGTAGTTGAGGGGTAAAAGGTAGTTATATAAAGGCTTTTAGTGGGTTTTGTATAATTTTTAATAATTAATGGTATGATAAAATAGAAAGTATATTAGTTAGAGAGGATTAACAAGAATGAAAAGAGGATTTGAAGTAGTAAGTAAATATAAAGACCGTGGAGTAAAACTTCCAGTCAGAATGACAAAGAATGCTGCAGGATATGATTTTTTTGCTGCAGAAGATTTTTTATTACCTAGTATTTGGAAATTTAATTTTTTGAAAATTTTATATGCATTGTATAAACAAAAAAATATAACTGAAACAGAATTATTAGAAGGACAAAAATGTTTAAAACCTTTTCTAGTTCCTACTGGAATTAAGGCATACATGAAAGATGATGAGTTCTTAATGTTAGCTAATCGTTCTAGTAGTCCATTGAAAAGAAGTTTAATTCTACCTAATGGTGTGGGAATAATAGATGCTGATTATTATAATAATCCTAATAATGAGGGTGAAATTTTTGTACAATTAGTTAATTTTGGACTAAAAGATCAATTAATAAAAAAGGGTGATCGAATAGGTCAAGGTATATTCTTACCATATTTAGTAGCTGACAATGATGAAGGTGGAAAGGAAACTAGAACTGGTGGATTTGGATCTTCTGGAAAATAGTTTGGAAGGTGAATGTATTGGCGAAAACTAAGACAAGATATGTTTGTCAAAATTGTGAATATATCTCTCCACGCTATTTAGGACGCTGCCCTAATTGTGGTTCTTGGAATAGCTTGGTAGAGGAAATAGAGAAAAGGGAAAGTTCAACTAAAGCACAGCCTAGAGTTAGTATCTCTGGTACAACAGTGAAACCTAAATTAATTGATGATGTTTCTACTGTAGAAACTCCAAGATTTAAAACTAATTTAGAAGAATTGAATCGTGTTTTAGGTGGCGGAATCGTTCCAGGATCTTTAGTGTTAATTGGTGGAGATCCAGGTATTGGTAAGTCTACATTATTACTACAAGTTTCTGGGCAATTATCTACTCTCGGGAAAAAGGTTCTTTATGTTTCTGGGGAAGAAAGTGCAACTCAAATTAAATTACGTGCGGATCGTTTAGGAGTTCATGGAACTGAACTATATTTATATCCCGAAACAGATATGGATAGTATTAGAAAAAATATTGAACTTTTAAAGCCTGATTTTGTTGTAATCGATTCGGTGCAGACAATGCAGGAGCCAGAAATGACAGCCGCAGTTGGAAGTGTTTCTCAAATTAGGGAAGTAACTGGAGATTTGATGCAAATTGCGAAAACTAATGGAATAACTGTCTTTGTTGTAGGACATGTTACTAAAGGTGGAGCAATTGCAGGGCCTAAAATTTTAGAACACATGGTAGATACTGTTCTTTATTTTGAGGGAGATCAACATAGAACATTTAGAATTTTACGAGCTGTTAAAAATAGATTTGGTTCAACTAATGAAATTGGAATCTTTGAAATGAAAAATGGAGGATTAAGCGAAGTTGCTAATCCATCAGAGATTTTTCTAGAAGAAAGATTAAAAGGGGCTACGGGATCAGCAGTCGTTGCTTCGCTTGAAGGGACTAGGCCTATATTGGTAGAATTACAAGCACTAGTAACACCGACTGCATTTGGAAATGCTAAGCGAACAACAACTGGTTTAGATCATAATCGAGTTGCGTTACTGATGGCGGTACTTGAAAAAAGAGCGGGTTTGTTATTACAAAATCAGGATGCTTATTTGAAGGCCGCTGGTGGAGTGAAGTTAGATGAGCCAGCAATAGATTTAGCCATTGCTGTTAGTTTAGTTTCTAGTTATCGCGATGCAGAAACAAGACCAACTGACTGTTTTATAGGGGAAGTGGGATTAACTGGTGAAATAAGACGAGTTAATCGTATTGAACAGCGTGTTGTTGAGGCTGCTAAGCTAGGATTTAAGCGAGTATTTTTACCAAAGAACAACTTAGATGGTTGGATGCCTCCAAAAGAGATTGAAGTAGTAGGCGTAAGTACACTAAATCAAGCATTAAAACTAATTTTTAGTTAAAAATTGATAGAAAGGATGTGCTTAAATGCGAAAAAGAATCATAGGATTAATATTAGCTATTTTAGGTGTAGGTGCAGGATATACATTTCTACCAGAGCTATGGAGCTTGATAGGACTTGGAAGTAATCGCTGGTTAACTAATGGGTTGGTTAATGCTATTATTGGTTTGATTATTATGGAAATACTAGCGATTTTCTTAATAGATGCTATTGAGCGAGTAATCATAAAAATAGAGAAAAATTTGATTAGACAAAAGCCGGAAGTAATTATTTCAACGAGCTTGTCAATCACAGTGGGATTAATTGTAGCAGCTTTAATTTCAACGATATTTAATCGATCACATGTATTCTTCATCAATACCATTTTGCCGATTGTATTAATGATTTTATTAGGGTATCTGGGATATGTTGTTGGGAAAGAAGGCTTTGGAAATTTAAAGAGATTATTTAATTTACGACAAAGAAAAGTGGAAGATGATAAAACTCAGATTTTAGAAAGAAAAGTTGGCGAAAATTTCCACAAATACAAGTTGTTAGATACTAACATTTTGATAGATGGGAGAATTTATGATCTAGCAAAAACTGGTTTCATTGAAGGTACATTAGTAGTTCCTAATTTTGTATTATATGAACTTCAATATATTGCTGACTCAGGAGATAGTATTAAACGAGTTAGAGGACGTAGAGGTTTGGACATTCTAAATAAACTACGTTCAGAAAAAATTGTTCCTGTAAAAATGTATGAGGGAGATTTTGAAGATATAAAAGAAGTTGACAGTAAGCTTATAAAATTAGCAAAGGTTTTAGATGCAGTCATAGTAACAAATGATTACAATCTAAATAAAGTTAGTGAATTTCAAAATGTACAAGTTTTAAATGTAAATGCTTTGGCTAAATCATTAAAACCACGTGTTATTCCAGGGGAAAAATTAACCGTTACAGTTATAAAAAATGGTACAGAAAGACAACAAGGTGTTGCATACTTAGATGATGGAACAATGATAGTGGTTGAAGATGGACGTTATTACCTTAATAAACCTATTGAGGTAGAAGTAACTAGTGCATTGCAGACGGATGCTGGAAGAATGATTTTTGCAAAGCCAACACATTCTAAAAGAGAATTACGTGAGAAAAACTAAGAATAAATACCATGGAATAGTTTATTTTTTACAGTAATCATTGTAGAATGGTAAGAGTATGAGTTATGATATTATTCCTATAATCATAATGTTATTAATAGATAATTATTAAAGAAAGAAGTGCTTTAAAGTGGCAAAAAACAAGATACGTGTACGTTATGCTCCAAGTCCAACTGGACATTTGCATATTGGGAACGCAAGAACAGCTTTATTTAACTATTTATTTGCAAGACATAATAAAGGAACTTTTGTATTAAGAATCGAAGATACTGATACAAAGCGTAATATTGCAGATGGTGAAAAGAGCCAAATGGATAACTTGGAGTGGCTTGGTATTGATTGGGATGAAGGTCCTGATAAGCCAGGTAAGTACGGACCATATCGTCAATCTGAAAGAAAAGATATTTACAAGCCATTAATTCAAGAATTATTAGATAAAGATTTAGCTTATGAATCATTCATGACAGAGGAAGAATTACAAGCTCAACGTGAAGAACAAAAAGCTAGAGGAGAAGCTCCTCGTTATGTCTATGAATATGAAGGCATGTCTAAAGAAGAAATCAAGAAGGCTCAAGATGAAGCACGTGCTAAGGGATTAAAACCAGTTGTTCGTATTCGTGTGCCACACAACAAGACATACGAATGGGATGACATTGTAAAGGGAAAGATTAGCTTCTTATCTGACACAATTGGTGGAGATTTCGTTATTCAAAAACGTGATGGTATGCCTACATACAACTTTGCTGTTGTAGTAGACGATCATTTAATGGAAATTACTCATGTATTACGTGGGGATGATCATGTTGCTAATACACCAAAGCAATTAGTTGTATATGAAGCATTTGGTTGGAAAGCACCTGAATTTGGTCATATGTCCTTAATTATTAATACTGAAACTGGTAAGAAGTTAAGTAAACGTGACGAAACAGTGCTTCAATTTATAGAACAATATCGTGAACTAGGTTACTTACCTGATGCAATGTTTAACTTTATTACTTTATTAGGTTGGTCTCCTGTTGGCGAATCAGAAATCTTTAATAAACAAGAATTCATCAAGATGTTTGATGCAAAACGTTTGAGCAAATCTCCAGCAGCATTTGATGGTAAGAAATTAGAATGGATTAATAACCAATATGTAAAGGCTGCTAAAGAAGATGAAATTATGGATTCTTCATTACGTCAATTAATTAAGGCTGGTAAAGTACAAGCTGATCCGGATGCTTATACAATTGAATGGGCTAGAAAACTAATTAGTCTTTACAAACAACAAATGTCTTATACAGGACAAATTGTAGAAATGGCAGATGTATTCTTTAATGAACCACCTGTTTTAAGTGAAGATGCTAAAAAAGAATTAGCTGATGAATCAGCTGCAATTGTACTAAAAGAATTTGCTGAACGTGTTAAAGATTTACCAATCTTTGATGCTGTTGAAATTCAAAATACAATTCGTTCTATTCAAAAGGATACAAAAATTAAGGGACGTAAACTCTACATGCCTATCCGTATCGCAACAACACGCGAAATGCATGGCCCAGAATTGGCACCATCAATCGAATTATTAGGTCGTGAAAAGGCATTGAAACATCTAAAGCAAACTTTAGAAGAAATGAACTAATCGTGTAGATATAGTATAATTAAAATGAGACAAGGTTGAGGCATATTTTTGTCGCAACCTTTTGTTTTATGTTTTATTATTAAGTTAAGAGTTAAGAAAAACGTTAATTGTGATATATTATTACGTTTTAATAGATTAGGAGTGATGAATTAGATGTTGCAATTGTATAATACATTAACTAATCAAAAAGAAAAATTTGAACCATTAAATCCTGGAAAAGTGACAATGTACGTCTGTGGCCCAACAGTGTATAACTATATTCATATTGGTAATGCTAGAAGTGCGGTTGCTTTTGATACAATCAGACGTTATTTAGAATATCGTGGTTTTGAAGTAAACTATGTTTCGAATTTTACAGACGTTGACGATAAAATCATTAAAGCAAGTCAAAAAATGAATCTTTCAGTTAAAGAAATAACTGAGAAATTTATTAATGCGTTTTATGAAGATACAAGTGCTTTGAATGTAAAGAAAGCTACATTGAATCCTCGAGTAATGGATAATATGGATGATATTATCAAGTTTATTGAAGTTTTAGTGCAAAAAGGATATGCATATGAATCTGCTGGAGATGTATATTATAAGACTAGAAAGTTTAAAGATTATGGTAAACTATCTGGACAATTAATAGATGATCTAGAACAAGGTGCTAGTAGCCGAGTCGATGATATCGACCAAGATAAAAAGCAAGATCCATTAGATTTCGCTCTTTGGAAAAAAGTAAAGCAAGGAGAAATATCTTGGAATTCTCCTTGGGGACAAGGACGTCCAGGGTGGCATATTGAATGTTCAGTAATGTCTACTAAATATTTAGGAGATACAATAGATATTCATGCTGGAGGACAAGATTTAGAATTCCCACATCATGAAAATGAGATTGCACAAAGTGAAGCAAAGACTGGCAAAAAATTTGCTAGATATTGGTTACATAATGGATTTGTAACAATTGGTGAAGAAGATCAAAAAATGAGTAAATCTTTAGGAAATTTTGTAACAGTACATGATTTACTAAAGAAAGTAAACCCTCAAGTTATTAGATTCTTTATGTCAACAACTCAATATCGTCGACCAATCCGATATAGTTCTGCTAATTTAAATGAAGCAAAAGTTAATCTAAATAAATTGCAAACAGCTTATGAAAACTTAAGTTATCGTTTAAAAGATAGTGTAGAAGGAAACGATAAAGAAGTAGAAGTTAATTTTGCTAATCTTGAAAAAGATTTTGTTAAAGTTATGGATGATGATTTTAATGTACAAAATGGGATTTCTGTTATTTATGAAATGGCTAAACAACTAAATATCTATTCAGAAAAAGAAAAGGTATATACTGATACTATTAATAACTTAATTAACACTTATAAGAAAGTCGTAGAAATTTTTGGTATAAGTTTTAGTGAAGAAAAAGAATTGTTAGATGATACGATTGAACAACTTATCCAAGAAAGAAATGAAGCAAGAAAAAATAAGAACTTCAAACGTAGCGATGAAATAAGAGATCTACTAAAAGAACAAGGAATAATATTAGAAGATACAGCACAAGGTACAAGGTGGAAGAGAAATGATTAAAGAAGATGTAGACTATAATCAAATGAATGGGATTGCCTTAGCATATATGGGCGATGCAATTTATGAAATTTATATTCGAAGACATTTATTAGCTAAAGGTTTAACTAAACCAACAAAGCTACATCACAAGGCTACTCATTATGTATCTGCAAAGGCACAAGCTTTTTTAATCGAAAAAATGCAAGAGCAAAATGTTTTGAATGATGAAGAGTTAGAATTCTTTAAGCGTGGTAGAAATGCCAAAAGTCATACTTCTGCAAAAAATACTTCAGTTGTAACTTACAGAATTTCTACAGGCTTCGAAGCATTATTTGGTTATCTATATCTAAGTGATCAAATCGAAAGATTAGAGGAATTAGCAGATTGGTGTATTAATACAGTAGAGAAAGAAGGGAAATAATGAAAGAAGAGCAAAAAGATTTTATTATTGGACGTCATCCAGCTATGGCGGCTTTAAAAAAGAAAGATAGCAATATTAATAAAGTTTTTGTTCAAGAAGGATTAAAGGCGGATGCTATTCAGGAAATATATACTTTAGCTAAAGCCCGAAAGTTAGTAGTTTCTAGAGTTCCTAAAACTAAACTTGATAATTTAGTAAATGGACAAAATCACCAAGGTGTAGTGATTGCTATAGCATCATATAGTTATGCTACAATTGATGATTTGTTTGAAAAAGCTCGTAGTAAAAATGAAGATCCTTTTTTCTTGATTTTAGATGGAATTGAAGATCCACATAATTTAGGTTCAATTATGAGGACCGCAGATGCAGCAGGAGTTCATGGAATTATCATTCCCAAAAGACGTGCAGTGCAGTTGACTTCAGTTGTGGCAAAAACTTCGACAGGTGCTATTGAACATGTACCTGTTGTGAGAGTTACAAATTTAGTACAAACTGTTAAAGAATTAAAAGAACAGGGAGTATGGATCTTTGGGACTGATATGAAAGGTACTGATTTTAGAAAGTGGAGTGCTAAGGGAGCAACAGCTTTGGTAATAGGAAATGAAGGTAAAGGAATTTCTCCACTTTTGAAGAAAACTTGCGATGAAATGTTAACTATTCCAATGGTAGGACATGTTCAAAGTTTAAATGCAAGTGTAGCTGCTAGTTTATTAATATATCAAGGATTTACTTCAAGAGGAAATTAATATGAAAAAGAATATCTTGATTGTTGATGCATATAATATGATAGGAAATTGGCCACAATTAGATAAATTAAAGAAGAGTGATAGGCTAGAGGATGCTAGAGATTTACTTTTGAAAATATTATCTAATTACCGTAAACAGGCTAATACAGAAATTATTGTAGTATTTGATGCGATGTATGTACCTGGTATGACAAAACAATATGAGCAATATGACTTACAAGTGGTATGGACAGCTGAAGATCAAACAGCAGATACTTATATTGAATCATTGGCTGGAAGATTACAAACACCATTGACTCAGGTAAGAGTAGCAACAAGTGATCAAGCTGAACAATGGACAATTTTTTCGCAAGGAGCATTGAGACTCCCAGCGTGGGAATTATATCAGGAAATAAAAAGATCTAAAAAAGAGGTTAGACAACAGGCAAAGATATATCAAAATCAAAAAGCCGCAAGACGTTTAACTTGGAATGATGATCAGTTAGAAAAATTAGCTGAGTATCGGGATAAATTAATGGGAAAAGAAAAATAGTGTGATTGACATTTTAGGATATATCATGATAGAGTTTATTTGATTCAGTGTAAAGGAGTAATTTATGGCTAATAAGAAAAAAGTAGCACTTGCTTGTTCTGAATGTGGTTCACGTAATTATACAATTACTGAAAATCCAAATCGTACAGAAAGACTAGAAGTACAAAAGTTTTGTAAGTATTGTGGTAAGCATACGTTACACAGAGAGACAAAGTAATTGCTGAGGAGTGATTTAATTGAAATTTCTAAAGAATGTTATTAAAACTATGAAAGATACAACATGGTTGAATGCAAAGGAAACAAGAAGAGATACAACTACTGTTATTATTTCTTCATTGCTATTTATAGGCTTTTTTGCTGTTGTGGACTGGGTTATTCAATCAGCCTTATCATTACTTGTATAGTTGTTTGATATTATATCTAGCAATAAAAGAAAACATTTGCTATAATTACGAAAGAAAGCCCCGGGATTCGTGGAGGCTTTTTTATTTTCAATAAATTTAGAAAGGAATGGAAAAATGGCACATACAGTAGAATCAGTTGAAAAGAAATGGTATGTTTTACATACTTATGCAGGATACGAAAACAAGGTTAAAGAAAATTTAGAATCAAGAGCAACTTCAATGGGGATGGAAGATTACATTTTTAGAGTAGTTGTTCCTGAAGAAGAAAAGCATGAAACTACTAAAACAGGAAAAGAAAAAGTAGAAAAATTAAAAACATTCCCAGGATATGTATTAGTAGAAATGGTAATGACTGATCAATCATGGTATGTTGTTAGAAATACTCCTGGCGTAACTGGGTTTGTAGGTTCACATGGATCAGGAAGTAAGCCAGCACCACTATTAGATGAAGAAATTAATCATATTCTACATGAATTAGGAATTAGTTCACGTCATTCTAACTTTGATGCTGAAGTAGGGGATGCAGTTACTATTATTGATGGTGCATTTTCTGGTTTAGTTGGTAAGATTACAGAAATTGATACTGAAAAGATGAAATTAAAAGTTGATATTGATATGTTTGGCCGCGAAACAGCAGCTGAATTGAATTATGATCAAGTAGATAAATTAGTATAATAAATACTTGCATGGATGAAATACAAATGATATAATTCATGAGTATGATTTTTATCATACAAGTGGGAGGCTAAATTTTTTATAGCCATCCGTACCACACACGGAAAGAGGAGGTTTTTACCGTGGCAAAGAACGTAGTAAACGTTGTTAAATTACAAATTCCTGCTGGAAAAGCAACTCCAGCTCCACCAGTTGGTCCTGCATTAGGTCAAGCAGGTATCAACATTATGGGATTCACAAAGGAATTCAATGCTCGTACAGCAGATCAAGCTGGTATGATCATTCCTGTTGTGATTAGTGTATACGAAGATCGTTCATTCGACTTCGTTACAAAGACACCACCTGCTGCTGTATTACTTAAAAAAGCTGCTGGTGTAGAAAAGGGATCTGGCGAACCTAACATGAAGAAAGTTGCTACTGTAACTAAAGATCAAGTTAAGGAAATCGCAGAAACAAAGATGCAAGATCTAAACGCTGCAGACGTTGAAGCTGCAATGCGCATGATTGAAGGTACTGCACGAAGCATGGGCTTTGTTGTAGAAGACTAATTTCTACGGCCACGCTTCTCAGACGGATACTCTATGAAAATAGATGTATCAAGTGGGAGGTTTATCCGATAGACCACATATTGCAAGGAGGAAATTTCACTAATGGCTAAGAAAAAAAGTAAAAAGTATTTAGAAGCTGCTAAGCAAGTTGAAGAAGGCAAGTTATACAATGCTTCTGAAGCATTTGGCTTAGTAAAGAAGATTGATTTTGCAAACTTTGATGCTACTATCGAAGTTGCTTTCAACTTAAACGTTGATACAAAACAAGCTGATCAACAATTACGTGGTGCTATGGTTTTACCAAATGGTACTGGTAAAGATCAAACAGTTGTTGTATTTGCTAAAGGTGCAAAAGCACAAGAAGCTAAGGATGCAGGCGCAGACGTTGTTGGTGACGACGACTTAGTTGCACGTATCCAAGACGGTTGGTTGGACTTTGATGTTGCTATTGCAACACCAGATATGATGGCACAAGTTGGTCGTTTAGGTCGTGTATTGGGACCTAAAGGCTTGATGCCAAACCCTAAGACTGGTACAGTTACAATGGATGTAACAAAGGCTGTTACAGATGCTAAGTCTGGACAAGTTACATACCGTACAGACCGTGACGGTAACGTACATGTTCCATTGGGTAAAGTATCATTTACAGAAGAAGCACTTGAAGGTAACTTCAAAGCTGTTTATGATGTAATTGCTAAGGCTCGTCCTGCATCTGTTAAAGGTGTTTACATCAAGCATGTTTCTGTTGCTTCTACATTTGGACCAAGTGTTACATTAGATACAACAGCACTTTAATTTAAATAATGAGGTGGGAAGATAAATTCTTCTCACTTTTTTATTATTTTTTCTTGACACTTATAATAGGCTATGGTAACCTATTAAAGGTCAAGTTAATAATTCTACCTAAGACTCAGGTGGCTAACGCCTTAAATTTATGCCTGCCGAGGAGTAAACGTATCTCTCTCTGTGTCTTGGTGTGGACATAGAGCTTTTTATTTATAAAAAGCTTTTGACACAATGACTAGGAGGTGAATTAATAATGAGTAAGGAAATTATCGCAAAGAAAGCTGCTATCGTTGAAGAAGTTTTTGAAAAATTCCAAAGTGCTTCTTCTGCTGTAGTTGTTGACTATCGTGGCTTAACTGTTGAAGAAGTTACTGATTTACGTAAGCAACTTCGTGAAGCTGGTGTAGAAATGCGTGTTATCAAGAATACATTCTTGAAACGTGCAGCTGACAAAGCAGGTTATGAAGGTTTAGATGATACATTCTCTGGCCCTACTGCTGTTGCATTTGGTGGTGAAGACATCACTGCACCTGCTCGTATTATGGCTAAATTTGCAGAGGATCATGAAGCTTTAGAAATTAAAGGTGGTATGATCGAAGGTAAGATTGCTTCTCTTGAAGAAATCAACGCTCTTGCTAAATTACCAAACCGCGACGGATTACTTTCAATGCTATTATCTGTATTGCAAGCTCCAGTTCGCAACTTTGCTTATGCAGTTAAAGCTGTTGCTGACAGCAAAGACGAAGATGCAGCTTAATTCTAAATTATTAGTTGCATAAATTACAATTAACAAAAAAAGAATTTTATCTATGTATGGAGGAAAATAAAATGGCATTAGATACAGAAAAGATTATTGCTGACTTAAAAGAAGCTAGCATTCTTGAATTAAACGACTTAGTAAAAGCTATCGAAGAAGAATTTGGTGTTTCCGCTGCTGCTCCAGTTGCAGTTGCAGGTGCTGCAGGTGCAGACGGTGCTGCAGAAAAGGATTCATTTGATGTTGAATTAACAGATGCAGGTTCTGCAAAAGTTAAAGTTATCAAGGCAGTTAAGGATATCACAGGTCTTGGCTTGAAAGATGCTAAGGGCTTAGTTGATGGTGCTCCTTCCGTAATTAAAGAAGGCGTTGCTAAGGACGAAGCAGAAGAATTGAAGGCTAAACTTGAAGAAGTTGGCGCAAAGGTAACATTGAAATAATTTATTTTAATTTTACTTTTAGAGATCAGTTTAACGACTGGTCTCTTTTTTCATATATGAGTAATTATCTTATCCAGGAAAGAAGGTGGAATAGGTGAGTACTTTAGATAATATGGCTCATGCAAGTAACGAAAGAAGAAATCAAAATATAATGAAGTTACGTCAAGCATTTAATGATGAGAAATACAATACGATAAGTCAAGCTGCTAGAGGTACGGGATATACATATCAAACTGTAAAAAAATGGGCTATTGATGGAGATATTCCACTACTTGATGAGAATGGAACTTCAATAGTTAAAATCACTGAGGATAATCAAAGAAAAGTAAATGAGAAACGTAGAATTGAGCATATAAACAAATTAAATGAAATATTTCATAAAAAAGAAGCTATAACTGTTTCTGCGTGTGCTAGTAAATTAGGTTATCCAGAGGAAACAATAATTTCATGGGCGAAACAAGGAGAGATACCATTGTTAATGGCAAATAATGAATTAGTAGTACCATTTAACGAGTATAATCGTCCGTATTGGTTAGATAGTGATGATTTTCTTTAGGATTTAGTAATTTTTAATTTCCTTTACAATCTTGATTAATTACTACGTATTAGTGATAATAGAGAGAGGGATTGGAGGATGTAACATGAAAAAAGTTAAGGATTTTATCAAACAAAAATCCACAATTTTACAATTAATGTTTGTAGCTTCAGTGTTAATATTAGTTTTAGTGGAAATTAGTAAAATTATTAGGGATGTTGATTGGAATCAGGTTAGTGATGGCTTGCTGAGTCAGTCAATTTTTTCAATTATTATGATGCTAATTCTAGGAATGTTTTCTGTTACTCCAATGCTAATTTACGATATTTCGATAACTTCTTTTTTATCAGAAAAGTTTAATTGGAAATATATTTTAAAGAGTGGCTGGATAACAAATACTTTTACTAATATTGCAGGTTTTGGGGGGATATTAGGAGCTACATTAAGGGCTAGTTTTTATGGTAAAAAATCTAGTAAAAAACAGGTTTTGTATGCTATATCTAAGATTGCTTTATTTTTATTAGCAGGATTATCAATATATTGCTGGGTATCGTTATTTATAATCTTTGGTTTACATATAGGTGCTGGATTAACTAAATATTGGATTTGGTTAGTCGGTGGGGGTCTGTATTTTCCATTGTTATTTAGTATTACTAAATTCAAAAATAATGCTTTTTTTGGTGATCTTACGTTAAAAAAAGAACTATTTTTAATACTGGGTTCTTGTTTGGAATGGGCAGGCGCAGGTCTATTTTTCATATATATTGGATTAGTTTTAGGGGTAAAATTCAATATACTTGAAATATTTGCTTTGTACATTATTGCGTCCGTTTTTGGGGTTATATCAATGGTTCCTGGTGGATTAGGTTCGTTTGATGTTTTTATTATCCTAGGAATGGAAAGCCTAGGCATAGGTAATGCAGATGTAATTGTATGGTTGCTATTTTTCCGTATATTTTACTATATTGTGCCATTTTTTGTAGGTACTGTTTTATTTGTGCATACTTTAGGTAATAAAGTGAATGAGTACTTCGATGGTATTCCAAGTGCATTATTACAAAAAACGGCTCATATATTAATTACAATTTTTATGTATGCATCTGGCATAATAATGTTAATAGAAGCAGCTGTTCCAAGTTTTGCTTTTTCTAACTTTATTCTGGTCAAGTTATATCCGTTAACATTTTTATTCTTACATCAAATGACAGACGTGATATTTGCTTTCTTGCTAATTGCAATGGGTAGAGGCTTTGAATCTAGAGTTAAAAAATCATTTTGGCCAACGATAATAGTTTTAGGAATAGGAATTGTTAATACTTTATGGAGGGTTTATACTCCAGGTTTAGCATGGTTTTTAATCTTTATTATGGCTTGTGTGATCCTCTCAAGAAAAGAACTTTATCGAGAACAATTACGTTATTCATTTGGAAAAATGTTTGTAGATGGTGGAATATTTACAGTAACATTTTTGTTGTATTTGTTAGTTGGATTCTTGAATTTTAGACCAATAGGACATAAAAGTATCCCAGTACCAGAAGTTTTAATTTTTCAAGGACAGCAAATATGGTTGTCAGGTTTTATGGGAATGATTTTAGCTGGCATAATAATGTTAATAATTATAACTAGCTTTACATCAGATACTGATCCGTTTAGAAAAATGAATTTCGATAAAAAGAGAATTAAAAAAATTATAGATAATTATTCTGGCAATGAAGTTAGTCATTTAGCCTTTTTAAGAGATAAAAATATTTATTATTACAGAGTTAATGGTGAAGATATAATGTATTTCATGTATCGCAGGAAAAATGACAAGTTAATTTTTATGGGAGAACCTGTGGGAAATATGGATTATTTAAAAGATGCCATTAAGGAACTAATGACACAAGCAGATTACTATGGCTATGAATTAGTTTTCTATGAAATAAATTCTAAATTAACCATGTTGTTACATGATTTAGGCTTTGACTTTATAAAGAATGGTGAAGAAGGATATGTAACTTTGAAGGACTTTTCACTGTCAGGTAAGAAAAAACGTGGTGAGAGGGCATTAATCAACAAATTCGAGCGTGAAGGATATACTTTTGAAATGATAGAACCTCCGTTTTCTAAAGAGTTGATTCAAGAGTTAAAACAAGTCTCTGACAGTTGGTTAGATGGTCAGTTAGAGAAGGGCTTTTCATTGGGTTTTTTTGATGAATATTACCTAAATCAAGCTAATATAAGTATTATTAAAGATGCTGATAATAAAATTGTTGCATTTGCTTCAATGATGCCTATGGATGATAAGACTTTATCAATAGACTTAATGAGACATAGTAAGCAAGCCCCTTCTGGAATAATGGATAAAATTTTCATTACCTTATTTGAGTATGGTAAAGAAAATGGTTATGAACGTTTTGATATGGGAATGGCACCATTAGCTAATGTAGGGACTTCTCAGTATAGTTTTATTGAAGAAAGAGCTGCACATTTTATTTATGAGTATGGATATTCATTTTATGGTTTCCAAGGCTTAAGAGATTACAAAGATAAATATGTCAGTTATTGGTTGCCTAAGTATACTGCTTATAGAAAGAGAAGTTCAATTGTTTCTACAATGCTAGAAGTAACAAGCGTTGTTAATAGTAAGAGAAGAGAACAATTTAGAAGAGAGATTTCACTTTCAAGATTCTGGTCATAAAAATTATTAATTTAATATAGTATAAAAAATATCCTCGTCAATTTTCAGATCGATTGACGAGGATATTTTTATCTATTTATCAGAGTTATCATCAAAGTTAAATAGGTAATCAGAATCTTCCATTGCTTCAACGTCACCAAGGAGATATCCATTACCAACTTGGGAGAAAAAGTCATGGTTAGATGTAGAAGTTGAAATACCATTCATAACAACTGGATTAACATTTTGCGCATATCCATCAGCAAATAGTGGATCCATACCTAAGTTCATTAATGCTTTATTAGCATTGTAACGAAGGAAAACTAATACATCATCAGTCCAACCAACTTTGTCATAAAGTAAGTGAGTATATTTTTCTTCATTTTCGTATAACTCATAAAGCAAATCGTACATCCAAGAAGTAAATTCTTCTTGTTCATCATCAGATAGTTCATTAAAGCCTAATTGAAACTTATATCCAATGTAAGTACCATGAACTGATTCATCGCGAAGAATTAGTTTAATAATTTCTGCTACGTTGGCTAATTTATTATGACCTAACCAATATAGTGGAGTATAGAATCCTGAATAAAATAAAAATGTTTCTAAAAATACAGAAGCAACTTTCTTTTGTAAAGGACTACCGTTTTGATAAATTTCATTGATACGATTAGCTTTATATTGCAAGATTTCATTAGAATTTGTCCAATCAAAGATTTCTTCAATTTCCTTAGGAGTGTTTAATGTAGAAAAAATTGAAGAATAACTTTTAGCATGAACTGATTCCATAAATTCAATGTTATTCATAACAGCTTCTTCGTGTTGTGTACGAACATCTTTCTTCAATGAAGACATACCATCTTGGGATTGAAGTGTATCTAATAAAGTTAAACCACCGAATACTTTACCAACGACGTCTTTGTCATCTTCATTAAATTCACGCCAATCAGATAAGTCATTGGATAAAGGAATACGTGTATCTAACCAGAATTGTTCAGTAAGTTTTTCCCACGTAGCTTTATCAATTTCATCTTCTAAAGCATTCCAATTAATAGCGGTATATGATTTAGTCATTATCTAATTCTTCCTTTCTAAATTGAACAACTTTCGCATTCATTTGCACCAACTTCAGATGCATCATCAGTAAAAGTACGTACATAGTAAATAGATTTAACACCTTTATAATGTGCATAATTGCGAAGAATAGATAAATCTCTAGTTGTCATTTTATCAGTTCTTCCATTCTTCCACTCATATAAACCTGCTGGAATTGTTGAACGCATAAATAATGTTAAACTCATACCTTGATCAACATGTTGTTGAGCTGCTGCATAAGTATCGATAACTTTACGCATATCAGTATCGTATGCTGATTTGTAATAAGGTAAAGTTTCATTTGACAAGTAAGGTGCAGGATAGTAAATCTTTCCAATTTTTCTTTCTTGACGTTCTTCAATTCTATTGATGATAGGGTGTAGACTAGCTGTTGTGTCATTGATATATGAAATAGAGCCATTAGGTGCTACAGCTAATCTGTTTTGATGATATAAGCCGTATTTCATAACATTTTCTTTAAGACTAGTCCAGTCAGATTTTGTAGGTATAAAGATACCATCAAATAATTCTTTAATACGTGCATTTTTTGGTGCAAATTCTTGATTTAAATAAGTATCAAAGTAACTACCGTCAGCATATTTACTATTTTCAAAATTATCAAAAGTAACTTTTCTTTCTTTTGCAATTTTGTTTGAAGCTACTAAAGTCCAATAGTTTAGTAACATGAAATATACACTAGTAAATTCAAGAGCTTCAGGTGATCCATATTCAATTTGATTTTTAGCAAGGTAAGCATGTAACCCCATAGCACCTAAACCGATAGTATGAGCTAATCGATTTCCGTGTTGGATTGATGGAACAACATCAATATCCGATTTATCAGTAACAAAAGTTAAAGCTCTAGTCATAACTTCAACAGATTTACCGAAGTTAGGTGATGCCATAAGGTTAACAATATTAGTAGAACCTAAGTTACAGCTAATATCTGTCCCTAGAACTTCATATTCTTGACGATTATTAATTACTGAAGCACGTTGAACTTGTAAAATTTCGGAACATAAATTACTCATAACAATTTTTCCAGAAATAGGATTTACTCTATTAGCAGTATCTATGTTAATAACATAAGGATATCCAGATTCTTGTTGTAACTTAGAAATTTGTTCTTCTAAATCACGAGCTTTAATAACTTTCTTAGGAATATTTGGATTAGCAACCATATTATCATATTCTTTAGTGATATCCACATAAGAAAATGGTTTGTGGTAAACACGTTCAACTCCCCAAGGATCAAAAAGATACATGTCTTCATTTTTAGCTACTAATTCGTAGTATTTATCTGGAACTACTAATCCTAATGAAAGGGTCTTTACACGAATTTTTTCATCAGCATTTTCTTTTTTAGCAGATAAAAATGCTTCTATATCAGGATGGAAGACATTTAAATAAACAGCACCAGCACCTTGACGTTGACCAAGTTGGTTTGAATATGTAAAGCTATCTTCAAGTAACTTCATAACAGGAACGACACCAGATGCAGCTCCATGAATTCCTTTAATAGGAGCACCAGCACCGCGTAAATTGGAAAGATTAATACCAACACCACCACCAATACGTGATAATTGTAGGGCAGAATTAATATTTCTTCCGATTGAATTCATGTCATCAGTCATTTGGATTAAGAAACAAGATACCAGTTCTCCACGGCGTTTACGACCGGCATTCAAGAAACTTGGAGTAGCAGGTTGATATCTTTGATGGATTAATTCATCAGCTAATTCTAAAGCTAATTTTTCATCTCCATCACCAAAATAAAGAGCGTTAGTAGCAACTCTATCTATAAAGTTTTCTAAATAGTAGGCATTATCGTCAGTTTTTAAAGCGTACTGAGCATAAAATTTATATGCTGCCATAAAAGTTTTAAAATGAAAATCTTCTTTTTTTAGGTAATCATATAATTTTTCGATAAATTCAAATGAATATTTAGAAATAAACTCTTCTTCATAGTAGTTATTTTGAATTAAATAATTAATTCGTTCCTTAATTGAAGAAAATTGTTTAGTATTAGGCTTAACATTTTCATTTAAAAAGGCTTCAAGAGCCTCTTTATCTTTTCCTAATTGGATTTGACCATTTACAGGAATATTTATTTCATTATTTAAATCAAAATAAGTAACTTTACTAATATCAATGTCCTTTAGACTCAAGTTCCTTCACCGCTTTCTTAAAATTTGAAACATCAGTAGGAGTTCCATTAAATTCAAATGCATAAATTAATGGAACGTGATATTCGTAAGATAGATTTTTTGCTGTAAAGATAAATAATTCAGCAAAGTTACGATTACCAGTTCCAACAATTCCTTTAAGATAATGACTATTATTTTGATACTCTAAAAAGTCATTTATGGGTTCTGTTATCTGTTTATCATAAGTAGGTGTAATTAATACAAAGGGATCATTTACTTCAAAAAAAGGATTGGCAGCATCTATTTCAAAATATTCATAGTTGCTGCCTAATTTTTTGATAAATCTTTTTGTTTGTCCAGTTACCGTGAAGTAAACTATTTTCATTGAGCAATCAACTTCTTCAATAAGTCTGGACGGAAACCATTTACGATAGGGGAATCATTTTCTTCCAACACAGGTACAGCTTGGAATCCCTTGTTCTTTAAATAGTCAATATATTCAGGATTTTCAGAAATGTTGTGTTCTTCAAACTCAACGTTATGTTGTTTTAAAAATTTTTTTGTCATTTTACATTGAATACAATTGTTTTTAGTGAATAAATCTAATTTCATAAAAACTACCTCCGTAACTTCTTGTGTATTTAGTATACAATATATAGAGAAAAATTCAAGTCTAACTACACCATATATTGTGGGTTTTTAATAATAGTGTCCGACATGTTGTGTTAATGGGAATTTTGGTAAAAACAATAATTTGCTAAGGTAGAAAAAAATGCGTATTATTATAGATATAAATTACAGGAGAAAAAGACAATGACTAATTATTATTATTCTTCAAACCCAGACGTAGAACATAAAGAAAAAAAGTGGAATTTCGAATTGCTGGGAAATAACATACATTTTACAACAGATAATGGAGTTTTTTCAAAAAATACGGTTGATTTTGGTACAAGAGTACTATTAGAAACTATTGATGCTAATTTAGATTTAGATAATAAAAAAATACTAGATATGGGTTGCGGCTATGGCCCTATTGGATTGTCAATAGCAAAAGCATATCCAAATAGTCAGGTAGATATGGTAGATGTCAATGAACTAGCCCTTGAATTAGCCAAGAAAAATGCAGCAAATAACAATATAAATAACGTTAAAATTTTTAAATCTAGTCAATATGAAGATATTAATGAAACTGATTATGATTTGATAATTACAAATCCACCTATAAGAGCGGGAAAAGATGTTGTTCATGGGATTTTAGCAGGATCAAAGCAACATCTAAATCTCGGTGGCAGTATTGTAGCTGTAATTCAAAAGAAACAAGGTGCACCTTCTGCAATAAAGAAATTAAATGAAGTATTTGAAAATTGTCAAACTCTAAATAAGAAGAAGGGATATTTTATTTTACAAAGTGAAATGATTAAATAGCGAGGTGATTTTCTTGCCATTGACTGATGAACAAAAAGTGAAATTTATGAAAGAAGCTTTATTTGAAGCAAAATTAGCAGCTAAGATTGGAGAGGTGCCAATTGGCTGTGTAATTGTAAAAGATGGAAAAATCATTGGGAGAGGGCATAACTTAAGGGAACATAGTCAGAATGCTACACTACATGCAGAAATGTTAGCCATTGAGGAAGCAAATGAAACAGTTAATAGTTGGAGGTTAGTCGATACTCAACTTTTTGTAACATTAGAACCTTGTCCAATGTGCAGTGGAGCGATTATTAATTCAAGAATTCCTGAAGTATATTATGGTGCATCTGATCCTAAAGCAGGAACTGTAGGAACATTGATGAATTTACTTGAAGATAGCAGATTTAATCATCAATCATTTGTAGAAAAAGGAATTTTAGAAAATGAATGTGCTTCTATTCTGAAAGATTTTTTTAAATCAATTAGGAAAAAAATGAAGAAAAAAAGAAAAAATCGAGTGAAAGACTAGATATTTTTGACTAATTCGTGTATCATAGTATTTGCCGCAAGGCCTTGAGGCAATGTTGTCTTTGTGAAGCGTGTCAGGTCCGGAAGGAAGCAGCACTAAGCAGAGTTCGCATGTGCCTTAAGTTAATATGAAATGTTAACTCTCGGTTTTGTTCTTGGAGCAACCGAGAGATTTTTTTTGATGAATTTTGGAAGGAGGAGTCTCTTTGAGTTATCAGGCTCTTTATCGAGTTTGGCGTCCACAAAGATTTATGGATCTAGTTGGTCAAGAAATGGTGACCAAAACTCTGAAAAATGCAATTATAACTCACCAAACCTCGCATGCTTACTTATTTACTGGTCCTAGAGGAACTGGTAAGACATCTGCAGCAAAGATTTTTGCCAAGGCTATAAATTGTCGCTTTTCAAAAGAAGGTGAGCCTTGTAACGAGTGTGAAACATGTAAGGCCATTACGGAAGGGCGTTTAAATGACGTTATTGAAATAGACGCGGCTTCTAATAATGGTGTAGAGGAAATTAGAGATATTAGGGATAAAGTAAAGTATGCGCCCACAGAAGCTGATTATAAAGTATACATTATTGATGAAGTTCATATGTTATCAACTGGTGCATTTAATGCTTTGTTAAAGACCCTTGAAGAACCTCCAGCAAATGTAGTCTTTATCTTGGCTACAACGGAACCGCATAAAATCCCGGCAACTATCATCTCAAGAACGCAGAGATTTGATTTTAAGAGAATAACTGCTGAGTCTATTTTACAAAGAATGATTTATATTTTAGATCAAAAAAATGTAGATTATGATGATAAAGCTTTAAAAGTAATCGCTAAAGCTGCTGAAGGTGGAATGCGTGATGCTTTAAGTTTACTAGATCAAGTAATCTCTTTTGGTGATAATAATGTTACTTTAGATAACGCATTATTAGTAACGGGGAGTGTTACACAAGAAAGTCTATTTAATTATCTGAAATTTGTACTATCTAAAGATACGACTAATGCTTTAAAAGAAATTCAGCAGATTGTAGAACAAGGTAAAGATGCCAATCGCTTAATTGAGGACTTAATTAATTATTGTAGGGATTTACTATTATACCAACAAGCACCAGAAATGGTTTCTGATGGCGAATTAGGTTTATTAGATGATAAATTTAAGAAATTATCTCAACAAATAAATGTTACTCAAATTTACCAAATCATAGATGAATTAAATAAACAGCAAGAGAATATGAGATTCAGTTCTCACCAATCTATTTATTTGGAAGTATTAACTGTCAAACTAACGCAATTAAGTACGAACAGTGAAGCTGATAGGGTATCGAATGTTGATTTGAGCCAAATTGAATTATTAAAGCAAAAAATAGAAAATTTACAACGTAAAGTGGATAGTTTATCCAGTAATACAATTCAAATTGAAAAGAATAATGAACCTAGAAAGCAAGTTAGAAAAAATACAACAAAGGGACAAAAAAATGTTAAAATTAATTTGTCACAAGTTTATAGTGTATTAAACAATGCTACAAGGCAATCACTAAATGAATTGAAGCAAGTTTGGCCAGATTTAATGAATATGTTATCTGTTACTCAAAGAGCAATTATGCATGTTAGTGAGCCTGTTGCAGCTAGTGAAAATGGTGTTGTTGTTGGCTTTGAATATGCATTTTTATGCCAAAAGGCTCTTGAAGACCAAGAGTTGATAGATACTCTGGAAAATGGATTAGATAGACTAATTGGAAAGGTTCCAAGTTTAGTATTGATTCCAGTAGAAAATTGGCCTGAAATAAGAAGTAACTATCTTAAACAAAGAAAAAATGGGACAGTAGTTATTACTGATGATACAAATGAACAATCTCAGGATAATAATGATCAATCTGCTTCAACTCAGCCAACTATTATACAAAAAGCTGAGGAACTATTTGGTACAGACATTGTTGAAATAAAAAATGATTAATTGAAAGGATATGATGAATAATGATGCGTGGTATGAACATGCAAAGTATGATGAAACAAATGCAAAAACTACAAAAGAATATGAAAAAGGATCAAGATGAGCTAAATGCAACTATTTTTGAAGGTCATGCAGCTGATGATGCTGTAGTAGTAAAATTTACTGGTGATCACAAGATGACAGATATATCTATCAAGGAAGAAGCTGTTGATCCAGATGACGTAGATATGTTACAAGATTTAGTACTTATGGCAGTTAATGATGCTATGAACAAGATTGATAAACAAACACAAGAAACAATGGGCAAATATTCTCGTAATATTCCAGGACTATAATTTTTCTAGAAGGAAGGGGTTATTAGATGCAATATCCAGAACCTATTTCTAAATTAATTGATAGTTATATGAAATTACCAGGAATTGGTAGTAAAACGGCAACTAGATTAGCATTCTATACAATTGATATGCAAGAGGATGATGTGACTGAATTTGCTCAATCTCTGATCTCTGCTAAAAGAGATTTAAGTTATTGCAGTATTTGTGGCAATATTACTGAAAGTGATCCTTGCATGATTTGCGCTGATAAATCGCGAGATAATAGTAAGGTTGTTGTTGTTGAACAACCAAAGGATGTAATGTCATTAGAAAGAATGAATGAGTATCATGGTTTGTATCATGTACTCCATGGTGTATTATCTCCAATTGAAGGAAAAGGTCCTGAAGATATAAATATTGCTTCTCTTTTAAGAAGACTGCAGAAAAATGGAGCAATAAAGGAAGTTATCATTGCTACTAATGCAACCCCTGAAGGAGAAGCAACTGCTATGTACATTGCTCGTTTAGTAAAACCAGCTAATATAAAGGTTACTAGATTAGCACATGGATTAGCTGTAGGTAGTGATATTGAATATGCAGATGAGATGACATTATTTAAAGCTATTGAAGGACGACAAGAAATTTAAGGTGGTGGGTATTCTGTTCGGTAGAAATAAAAAGAAATTACGCAAAGAATACGATGAAGAACTACTTTATTTAATAGATCAGGCTAAAAAAAATTGGGATCACGCTAGACAAACAGAACAAGCTGTATATGAAGTAGATGAGGAATTAGTGGCTGAAACTCAGCTTGCAAAAGCTAAATATCAATTTTTATATCAAGAAGCTAAGTTGCGAAATGTCAGGGGACATATTCAATCCTCTGTAATAGATCATTAATTAAAGAAAGAGGAATTGTAATTTAAAATAGCAGTTCCTCTTTTTATTTTTTGCAATTAGACATAAAGAAAAAATTAAAGTAGAATTGAATTAATATTATATGCAATGAGGTTTTTTTATTGGAAGGAAAATTTATAACATTTGAAGGTATTGATGGTTCAGGTAAAACAAGTGTATTAAAGGGTGTTATAGAGCATCTAAATGGTAAGAAAATAGATAATTATATTTGGACCAGAGAACCCGGTGGAAATAGAATATCAGAAGCTATCAGAAAGATCATTTTAAATGTTGAATATACGGAAATGGATGCAAGAACAGAGGCATTACTATATGCGGCAGCTAGACGACAACATTTAGTTGATACAGTACTACCAGCTTTGAATGAAGGAAAGTTAGTCCTATGTGATCGTTTTGTTGATAGTTCTGTAGTATATCAAGGAGTAGCTAGGGATATAGGTGTAGAGCCAGTTATTAAATTAAATGAGTTTGCTACTGAAAATCTCAAACCAGATTTAACTTTATACTATGATGTTGAACCGGAGATAAGTTTGAAGAGAATTAGCAATAATCGTCAAAATCAAGTAGATAGATTAGATAAAGAATCTATGGATTTTTATCATAAGGTAAGACAAGCTTATTTATCATTAGCTGAAAGCAACAAAGAAAGAATTAAAGTTATTGATGCAAGCCAAAATTTAGATAAGGTTATAGATGATACATTATCTATTTTAAATAATTTTATGTAATTTCCATAGTTAGAATTAGAGGTATCCAACTAAAATGAAAATGTCTATAACGGAAAGACAACCGTTTTTAACGAAACATTTTGCAAAATTGATTAGAGAAAACAAGCTGGTACATGCATATTTACTATCAGGCGCTGAAGGTACTGGAAAAATAGAATTAGCAAAGTGGATTGCTAAGGGGATATTCTGTTTAAATTCACAAAATGGAGTACCTTGTTTAAAGTGTTCTGAATGTAATAGAATTGAGAATAATAATCACCCAGATGTAGTTACTATTATGCCAGACGGATTATCAATAAAAGTTGAGCAAATAAGATATTTGAAGTCGGAGTTTAATAAGAGTGGGGTAGAAAGTGATAGGAAAGTATTTATTATCCAAGATGCTCAGAAAATGTCAATTGGAGCTGCAAATAGTTTATTGAAATTCTTGGAAGAACCATCTGGAAATATAACAGCTTTTTTATTAACATCAGAACCACAAAAATTGTTACCAACTATTATTTCAAGGTGTCAAGAAGTTGAAATGCAACAACTTACTTCTGGACAATTGGAGCAAGAATTAATTTCAGAAGGTATTTCTGAGAAAAATAGTCATATTTTAGCCAATCTTGCTCAAAGTGTAGTTGAGGCTAAAAAAATTAATGATAATGAAAATTTTGATAAGATTTTAGCAACTGTCAATAATTGGTATCGAAAATTGTTAAGAAAAGATTTATTATCATTTGTAATGATTCAATCAAAAATTATCGGACTTATTCAAAATAAAGAAGATCAAAATCTAGTATTACAAGTTATAATATTAACTGTACGTGATACAGTTTTAGAACGTTTTGGATTGACAGAAGAAATAGTCTTTAAAGAAAATATAGATTTTATCCAACAAAATACTGCACAGATAGCAAATAGTAAATTGATTAATAGCTTAAATTTGGTGGTAGAAAGCAATAGAAAGTTAGCAAGTAATATATCTATGCAAAATATGTTAGAAACTTTAACGTTAAATTTGTTTGATTGCTATTTTAAATAAATAGGAGTGGTACTGTGAATAAACGAGAACTATATGATAGTTTTGAAGAATTGGAGAAACAAACAAAATTTACATTATCTCAAATTGAACGGATAAAAGCTGAGATGGGTAAAGTAATTGAAAAGAATGCAGAGTTAGAAATTGAAAATCAACATTTAAGAGAACATTTGCATGAAATTGAGCAGAAACAAAAAGGCAACAAGGAAGGAACAGAACTCTCTAAATCTAGAAAGAATTTAGAAAAATTGTATGAGGAAGGATTTCATGTCTGCAATGTGGATAATATGTATGGTTCACGAAGAGTTAATGATGAGCCATGTGTATTTTGCCAGGATGTGATATATGGTGATAGGCATTAATGGTATTACAAGTAATTAGTAGTTTCAAAGGACAAACTTCAAATGGAATTTTATATTTGGTTCCAACTCCTATTGGAAACTTAGGAGATATGACACCTAGAGCGATAGAAGTTTTAGGTGAAGTAGATTTAATAGCAGCAGAAGATACTAGAAATACCCAAAAGCTATTAAATCATTTTAATATCAGTACTAAACAAATTAGTTTTCATGAACATAACACTCAGGAAAGAATACCTAAGTTAGTTGAAAAGTTAAAGACAGGTATAAATATTGCACAAGTTAGCGATGCAGGTATGCCATCTATAAGTGATCCTGGGCATGAATTGGTTGAGGCGTGTATTAAAGAAGATATACCAGTTGTACCACTACCAGGAGCTAATGCAGGTATAACAGCGTTAATAGCTTCGGGATTAATTCCACAGCCATTTTATTTCTATGGTTTCTTGCCACGAAAAAATAGTGAACAGAAACAAGAATTAACGAATTTAAAAGGACATACTAGCACAATTATTTTCTATGAAGCTCCACATCGATTGAAAAAGACCTTAAAGAATATGTTAGAGGTGCTGGGAAATAGAAAAGTTGTATTATGCCGCGAATTGACTAAAAAATTCGAAGAATTTATTAGGGGAAATTTAGAAGAAGTAATGGAATGGGCAAATACTTCTGAGATTCGTGGAGAATTTGTAATAATACTAGATGGTAATCATAATGAACAAGTAGAAGAGAATAAGGTAACCACTGATTTAAGTATTGAAGAACAGGTAAAAGAGTTGATTGAAGATAGGAATTTAAAACCTAATCAAGCAATTAAAGAAGTAGCTAAAGAAAATGGACTAAAAAAACAGGAAGTATACAATTTATATCATCATTTGGATTAGAGGTAATATAAATGGTAGCCAAGAGATACAATGAGAAACATCGGGTAGTTTTCTACGAAACTGATGTAACTAAGAATATAAATATTGGAATGTTAGTTGATTTGATGATGTTAGCATCGGAAAATCAGAGTGAACAATTAGGTATAGGAACAGATAAAGTAAATGGTCTAGGATATGGATGGGTTATTACTCAACATGTTTTGGAGATTGAACGCCTTCCTAAGATAAATGAGGAAGTTAAAATTTGGACAGAAGCAGATTCTTATAATAAATATTTTTGTTATCGCGAATTTGGAATAGATGATATGGATGATAATCCGTTAGTAAGGATGCATACAATCTTTGTATTAATGGATTTTAAAAATAGAAAAATTTCTCAGATTGTACCAGAACTTATTATACCTTTTGGGGCAACTGAAACTCCTAAGGTGAAACGATATAAAAATGTTAAAAAGATAAAGGAAATAGACAATCATAAAAAATATCAAGTTCGTTTTATGGATATAGATTCAAATCATCACGTTAATAATGTACACTACTTTGACTGGATGTTAGATACGTTAGACTATGATTTTCTTAGCAAACATACGCTAAAGAAGATAAATATTCAGTATAAACAAGAAATTACATATGGTGATATAGTAACAAGCAATATCCAAATAATAAATAGTAATGATACAATTACTACTTTACATGAAGTTAAGAATAATGATAAAGTATCATGTTTAGCTGAATGTGAGTGGATATAAAAGAAAAGGCACTGACAATAGATAGAATAATAATTCTATTGTCAGTGCTTATTTTATTATTATGAGATTGCATCGCTAACAAAATTAACTAAATCTTTACCTTTCAAGCCGGCACTAATACCAACTAATAATTTTATTCGAGCTTTTTGACCATTTAATCCTTGGCAGAATATGACGCCCATCTCCTTTAACTGAACACCGCCACCTTCGTAAGAATAAACATCTTCAGCGATACCATTAAAACATCTAGAAACTAAAACGACAGGAATATTTTTATCAATGATTTTCTTTAAACTAGGAAGTACATGTGGTGGAAGGTTTCCAGCACCAAGAGCTTCTATAACTAAACCATTAGTATTACTTGTATCGCTAGCAATAAAATTAAAAAGTTCATTATCCATACCAGCATATGCTTTTAATAAATATACATGATTTACAACATTTTGGATAGGTAAGGCAGTATGTCTAAGTAACTCTTCAAAAAATGAAACTTTATGTTTAGATACTAAACCAATTGGTCCAAAAGTTGGAGTTCTAAAAGTTGCAACATTGGTTGTATGAGTTTTTGTAACATATCTAGCAGTATGAATTTCATCATTCATTACTACTAAAACACCTTTACCATGAGCTTCATCACTAGCAGCAGTTTGAATAGCTGTTTGAAAATTATGTAGACCATCAGATCCAATTTCATTTGCGGATCGCATTGCACCAGTAATAACGATAGGAAATTTACTAGGAATGGTTAAATCCAAAAAATAAGCAGTTTCTTCAAGAGTATCTGTACCGTGAGTGATAACAACACCATCAATATTTTCATCAGCAGCACGTAAAATTCTTTTTTCCAGTAGAAGCATTTGTTTAGGTCCAATATGTGGAGAAGGATAATTGAAAATATCTTCAGTAATTAAGTTTAATTTTCCAGCAAAAGGATTAGCAAATTGATTAAGAGGATTAGAAGAATCGGGAGATACAGCACCATTTTGATCTTCAGACATTGCAATTGTTCCACCAGTATGTAGTATTAATATGTTTTTCAAATTAAACCACCTCATAAGAATAAATATATGTAAGCTAATTATAACTACCTAAAAAATGAATGTCGAGAAAGAATTAAGATAACAGATTTTTAATCAATAAGTTAGTGTGATAAAATTATACGAGTAAAACTCAAACGAGGTGAATATAATTATGAAAATATTGGCAATAGATACGTCTAATAGACCTCTAAGTGTGGCAATATTAGAAGATAAAAGATTGTTAGCAGAAACTACTACTAATGTTTTAAAAAATCATAGTACTACACTTATGCCAATTGTAGAAGATTTATTAAAAAAAGCTGCAACAACGATTCAAGAAATAGATAGATTTGTTGTTGCTAAAGGTCCAGGTTCATATACGGGTTTAAGAATAGGAGTTACTACGGCAAAGACTTTTGCGTTTACTTTAAATAAAGAATTGGTGGGGGTTTCTAGTTTAAAAGTATTGGCGGCAAACTATAAAAATACTAATAGGATTATTGTCCCTTTATTTGACGCTAGAAGACAAAATGTTTTTGCCGGGGTATATCGTTGGGAAAATGGAGAATTGGTTAATGTAATGCCTGACGGGCATATTTCTTTAGAAAAACTTCAAGAAAAATTAAAAGGCAATGAAATTGTCTTTGTGGGTGAAGATGCAATTAAGTTAGAAAAAGAAATTGGTGAATTCTTTACTGGAGAAGACTATATTTTTGCTGAAGGAAAAGATAATTATCCGTCAGCAATGGTGTTAGGTGTTTTAGGACAGAAAGAAAGCGTAGTAGAAAATATTAACGATTTTATTCCAGATTATTTGAGATTAACACAAGCTGAAAAGCAGTGGCTAGATAAGAATAGTGATGAAAAAATTAAGTACGTTAAAAAATTTAATGACCAATTATAAAACAATGTTTAAACAATATAAGAAAGTTTATTCTTTTGAGGAATGTTTATATCAAAATAGAATTACTTTAAGGCAAGCTATAGTTACAGATATTAATAGTTTTCTACAAATTGAAGAAGACGTTTATGATGGAAAAACACCATGGAATCATACAGCGTTTTTGCAAGAAATGTTGAACAATAGACGTTCGATTTATATATCTGCAGTAGCTAAAAATGAAGTTATTGCATTTATAGGTGTAGACTTTTATCCATTAAAATGTGAAGCACATATTACTAATTTTGCAGTTGTTACTCCATATCAAGGACAAGGACTAGCAAAGTTTATGATGAAAAAAGTAATGGATTTTTGCAAAGATGAAGGCTATAAAGTAATTTCTTTAGAAGTGAACAATAATAACATTATTGCGAAATCATTGTACGCTAAAATGGGTTTTAAAGAAGGAAAATTCTTAAAAAATTATTATACTGAAACTTTGGAAGATGCAATAGAAATGTACGTCTATTTATAATTTAAAATTTAAGGTGGAGAATAATGGATAAAAAAGATAATATAATTTTAGCTTTTGAATCTAGTTGTGATGAGACAAGTGTAGCAGTAGTAAAAAATGGAAATGAAATCTTGTCAAACATAGTTGCAACTCAAGTGGCTAGTCATCAAAGATTTGGTGGGGTTGTTCCAGAAGTTGCTTCAAGACATCACATTGAACAGATAACATATTGCATACAAGATGCTCTTGATGAAGCTAATATAGATTACGAGGACTTGGATGCGATAGCAGTGACTTATGGTCCAGGGTTAGTGGGTGCTTTATTAGTAGGTGTAGCTGCTGCTAAAGCCATTGCATTTGCACATAATTTACCATTAATTCCAGTAAATCATATGGCTGGACATATCTATGCCGCAAGATTTATAGGAGAGATAAAATTTCCAGCTTTAGCTTTATTAGTATCGGGAGGACATACTGAATTAGTATATATGCCTGAGGAAAATAAATTCCAAATAATTGGTGAAACTCGTGACGATGCAGCTGGAGAAGCTTTTGATAAAGTAGGTAGAGTAATGGGAATGAAGTATCCGTCTGGTAAGGAAATCGATGAATTAGCTAAAACGGGGAAAGATACTTTTAATTTTCCAAGAGCGATGGAGAAAGAAGATAACTTTGATTTTAGTTTCAGTGGTTTGAAGAGTGCGTTTATTAACACTGTACATCATGCTAGTCAAATTGGAGAAAAACTTGATAAGGCAGATTTAGCTACAAGTTTTGAACAAAGTGTAGTTGATGTATTAAGTAGCAAAACTGTCAAAGCATTGGGACATTTTAAGGTAAAACAATTAATTCTTGCTGGAGGCGTAGCTGCTAATCAAGGATTAAGAACAAGATTAGATAAGGAATTAACAGCATTTAAAGATGTAGAATTGTTGAAAGCACCTTTGAAATTATGTGGTGATAATGCAGCGATGATAGGTGCTGCTGGATATGTGGCTTTCAAGCATGGTGTTCGAGCTGACATGACATTGAATGCTGAACCAAGTCTAGAATTTGAATGGATGGTAGAAAAATAAAAAGATGTGAGACTTAGTATGACTAGAGTGAGCATAACTCTGGTATTAAGTCTTACATCTTTTTTATTGTAATCCTTCTAATTCTAAACTTAGTTCAGTCCATTTACTTTCGGCTTCATTTAAATCATTTGTTGCCTTAGATAGCTTTGTGTGTAACTCATCCATTTTTTGTGGATCATTGAAATTATCAGGTAGTGTCATTTCTTGCTCTATATTAGTTTTTAATTCTTCAAGACGTTCCATTTCAGATTCAGCATCATCAACTAAACGTTGTAATTTACGCTGTTGTTTTTGTAATTCTTTACTTTTCTTATAGTTAAGTTGCTTTTGAGAAGTTTTTGAAACTTGTTGATCATCTTGAGATTGTTCTGCCTCTTTAGCTGCTTCAATTGCTTCTAATTCAGCTTTTTTCTCTAAATAATAATCATAGTTACCAAGGTATAAGTTACTTCCCTCTGGAGTGATTTCAAGAACGGTATCAGCGACTTGATTGATGAAGTAACGGTCATGGGAAACAAATAAGATGGTTCCTTCAAAATCAATTAAAGCACTCTCTAATACTTCTTTACTATCTATATCTAAATGATTAGTGGGTTCGTCGAGCATTAAGAAATTATCTTCTTGTAGAGCAAGTTTTGTTAATGTTAATCTGGCCTTTTCCCCACCAGAAAGATTATGTACTACTTTTTTAACATCATCACCGACAAATAAGAAACTACCTAATAATGAGCGAACGTCTTTTTCTAACATATTAGGATGATCATCCCAGATTTCATTTAAGACAGTTTTTTTATCATGTAGGTTTTGTTGTTCCTGATCGTAGTACCCAGTTTGAACATTAGTACCAAAAGTAGCAGATCCATGGATGAAAGGAATATTTCCTAAAATACTCTTTAGTAAGGTGGATTTGCCAATTCCATTAGGTCCGACAACAGCCATTGCATGATGTTTGCGTAATTCGAAAGTGATAGGATTTGAAATAACTTTTGAATCATAGCCAATAGCAGCATCTGTAACCTTTAAAACTACATTTCCACTTTCCTTGCTAGCATGAAATTTAAAATGAGGGCCTTTTTCTTCACCTTCAGGACGCTCTAATCTATCCATTTTCTCTAATTGTTTTCTTTTACTTTGAGCTCTTTTAGTTGTGGAAGCTCGAACTAAGTTTTTATTAACAAAATCCTCTAATTTTTGAATTTTCACTTGTTGCTTTTCATATTCTTTCCATTGAGTACGCAAGCGAGAAGCTTTTTCTTCAATATAATGAGAATAATTTCCAACATAATGACTAGAATGTTGATGACTTAATTCATAAACTTCATTGACAACTTTATCTAAGAAGTAGCGGTCATGTGAAACAATTAAAAGGGCACCGGTATAACCTTGGATATAATTTTCTAACCAAGTCAAAGTTTCAATGTCGAGGTGGTTAGTAGGTTCGTCAAGGATTAATAAATCACGTTTTTCTAAAAGTAATTTAGCTAAAGCTAAACGAGTTTTTTGTCCACCTGATAAGTCAGAAACCATTTTTCCATAGTCTTCTTCAAAGAATTGGAAACCATGTAAAACAGCTTTTACTTCATTTTCATAACCATAACCATTATTTTCTTGGAAGTCATGTTGTAATTGATCATATTGATTTAATAATTGTTGATATTCCTTAGATTCATGTGGAATTGACGGAGAAGCAATCTTTTCTTCAAGTTGATGAATCTTAGCTTCCATCTTTTGCAAGGGTTCAAAGACACTTAACATTTCATCTAATACATTTTTAGTAGATTCTAATCCTGTATGTTGTGCTAAATATCCAATAGTTAAATCTCGTTTAGTAACGATTTTTCCTTCATCTGGAAGTGATTCACCGATTAACATTTTTATTAGTGTAGATTTTCCTGCTCCGTTGCGACCAACAAGTGCGATCTTGGAATTATCTTTTATATCAAGATTGACATTCTCAAAAAGGATATCTGCTCCAAAATGTCGGGCAACTTGCTGTGCTTGTAAAAGTAGCATAAAATCACCTTTTCTATTAATTTACTGTATTATAACACTAAGACGATTTATAGTGTAACATAGAAATTTCACAAATAAAAACGTTAAAGATGATAATTAAGCCAATATATTGTATAATTGTGGAGCTATGTGTTAAACTTATGTTAAATATTTCACGAAAAGAGGAAAGTCTAATGGCAGAAGTAAAGATTCCGCAGGCTACTGCAAAACGTCTACCGATATATTATCGTTATCTAAGACTATTATCTAATTCTGGAAAGAATAGAGTTTCTTCAACAGAATTAGCTGAAGCCGTAAAAGTAGATTCTGCTACTATTCGACGTGATTTTTCGTATTTTGGTGCTTTAGGTAAACGTGGTTACGGATATGATGTACAAAGTTTACTTGATTTTTTTACTAAGCAATTAAATCAAGATACGTTAACTAATGTTGCTTTGGTTGGGGTTGGTAATTTAGGACATGCTTTATTGAACTTTAATTTCCATCAAAGTAATCATGTAAGAATTAGTGCAGCATTTGATGTAAATGAAGATATTACGGGAACAATTCAAAGTGGAATTCCAGTATATCCAATGTCTGATATGAAAGAACAATTAAAGTTACAGCAAATTGAAATTGTAATTTTAACTGTTCCAGCTCCTGTAGCACAAAAAGTTACAGATGAGTTAGTGGAAGTTGGTGTAAGGGGAATATTGAATTTTACACCACTTAGAATTACTGTACCAGAAAATATACGTGTGCAAAATGTAGATTTGACGAATGAAATGGAAACTTTGATTTATTTCTTGAATCATTTTGGAAGCACAGAAGAGTAGTGTTACATAGAAGACCGAAATGAGTCTCAAAATAAAAATTGCTGAAGATTATGATGTTATCTAATCACATTAATCTTCAGCAATTTTTTGATATTAATAACTTCTAAAGCGATGATAGAAGTATAATAAACAAGTTTAGAAATATATGACTAAAAGTAGAAGTAATAATCGTTCCAGTCCGATAGTAAATATAGCAAAACAAAAGGCCAATACTAGCATAGATAAGGAAATGACCATCCATATGAGCTAAACTAAATAGAAGACTGGAAATTAAGGCAGCAGGTAGAAAAGGGATGAATCTTGAAAAATTTCCAAATAAAACTTTTCTAAAAATTAACTCTTCCATTACAGGTGCAACAATTCCAGGTACTAAAATGTAGTATGGGTAATGGTGAACAATTTCTAACAATAGGTTAGTATTAGCTGAATATGATGAAAAATGAAAAAGTCCTGATTCGATACGAGATAATCCAATTTGAATTATGAGGGCACCGACCATACCAAGGATACTCCAGAGTAAAATAGATTTAAGTTTAATAGTTTTATATTCTAATTTATTTTTAAAAGAGAATCTATGATTGAGATAAACAATAAACAACATGCAGAGTATTCCAATAATAGTTTCAACCAAATAAAAATTATGACTTTGATTATAAAAAATATTGAATATTGCTAACAAAATTTGATAACCAATATAGGTTAGCAATAAGGGAATAGAATTTCTTTGTTCCAAATTAATTATCACCTTTCATTTTTAAGTTTAATTGTACCATTAACAGGTCAAATAAAAAAATTAGCACTCTAATGTGTCGAGTGATAAAAAATACTTGCAATTTATATTTAAAGTGGTTATAGTATTAATTGTAGTTAGCACTCAAGAGTTGAGAGTGCTAAATGATACAGATGATTGATATTGGAGGGATTAGACGTGCTTAAACCATTAGGAGATCGCGTTGTTTTAAAAGTTCAAAAGGAAGAAGAACAATCCATTGGTGGAATTGTTATCGCAAGTAATGCAAAAGAAAAGCCTACAACAGGTGAAGTAATTGCTGTTGGTAACGGACGTATCTTAGACAATGGACAAAGGGTTGAACCTGAAGTAAAAGTTGGTCAATCAGTTGTTTTTGATAAGTATGCTGGTTCTGAAGTTAAATATGAAGGCGAAGAATATTTAGTAATCCGTGAAAATGACATTATTGCGGTTATAGATTAATTTTTAATTAATTTGAGGTGAAGAGATTTATGGCAAAGGAAATTAAGTTTTCAGAAGATGCTCGTTCAAAGATGTTGAAGGGTGTAGATAAATTAGCAAATACAGTAAAATCAACTATTGGTCCTAAAGGCCGTAATGTTGTTTTGGAACAATCTTATGGTTCCCCCACAATTACAAATGATGGTGTAACAATTGCTAAGGCTATTGATTTAGAAGATCATTTCGAAAATATGGGAGCAAAATTGGTGTCTGAAGTTGCTTCTAAGACAAATGATATTGCAGGTGATGGTACAACAACTGCTACTGTTTTAACACAAGCTATTGTAAATGAAGGTATGAAGAATGTAACTGCTGGTGCAAACCCAGTTGGAATTCGTCGTGGTATTGAATTAGCAACTAAGGCTGCAGTTGATGCATTACATGAAATGTCCCATACAGTAGAATCCAAGAGTGATATTGCACAAGTTGCTTCTATTTCATCTGCTAACGAAGAAGTTGGTAAATTAATTGCCGATGCTATGGAAAAAGTTGGTAATGATGGTGTTATTACAATTGAAGAATCTAAAGGTATCGATACTTCTTTAGATGTTGTTGAAGGTATGCAATTTGATAGAGGATATCTATCACAATATATGGTAACTGATAATGATAAGATGGAAGCTGATTTAGATAATCCATACATTTTATTAACAGATAAGAAGATTTCAAACATTCAAGAAGTATTACCATTATTGCAATCAATTGTACAACAAGGTCGTCCATTATTGATTATTGCTGATGATGTAGACGGTGAAGCATTACCTACACTTGTTTTGAACAAGATTCGTGGAACATTTAACGTTGTTGCAGTTAAAGCTCCAGGATTTGGCGATCGTCGTAAGGCAATGTTACAAGATATTGCTACATTGACAGGTGCTACTGTTATCACAGATGACTTAGGCTTACAATTGAAAGATACAACAGTTGAACAATTAGGTTCTGCTGGAAAAGTAACAGTAACTAAGGAAAATACAACAATTGTTGAAGGTGCTGGTGATAAGGACAAGATTGCTGAACGTGTAGAACAAATTAAGAAGCAAATTAGTGAAACAACTTCTGATTTTGATCGTGAAAAATTACAAGAACGTTTGGCTAAATTATCTGGTGGTGTTGCAGTTATTAAAGTTGGTGCTGCAACTGAAACAGAATTGAAAGAACGTAAGTACCGTATTGAAGATGCTTTGAATGCTACACGTGCTGCTGTTGAAGAAGGATTTGTTCCTGGTGGTGGTACAGCATTGGTAAATGTTATTGGTAAAGTTGCTGCTTTGGAAGAAGAAGGCGACGTACAAACAGGTATTAACATTGTAAAACGTGCTTTGGAAGAACCTGTTCGTCAAATCGCAGAAAATGCAGGTTTAGAAGGTTCTGTAATTGTTGAAAAATTAAAGGAACAAAAACCAGGTGTAGGTTTCAATGCTGCTACAAATGAATGGGTTGACATGGTTGAAGCTGGTATTGTGGATCCTACAAAGGTAACTCGTTCAGCACTTCAAAATGCAGCTAGTGTATCTGCTTTATTATTAACAACAGAAGCAGTAGTTGCTGATAAGCCAGAACCAGAAAGTAACGACCAAATGCCTGCAACACCAGGTATGGGTGGTATGATGTAATCTAGGTTTAGATTACTAAATTAAAATAAGTAATAAACACTGAGATTTCAGTCATGAAATTTCAGTGTTTATTTTTTTAAAATTATATAATATTTTAAATGTATTATATAAAAGTTAAAGATTGTTCAATGATTTTATTATATCCTACATGTTATACTAACATTAGTGATAGTTAGGGATTGGGGGATAGTAATGAAAAAATCAAGTAACGAAAAAATTGACATAAATAGGATAACTCCTAATGCAGACTATGGGCTTACGGATAAACAAGTGGAAAAATATAAGAAAAATGGTTGGAGTAATGAGGCAGTGAAACCACCTGTACGTACTGCCAAAGAAATAGTTGCAGAAAATATATTTACATATTTTAATTTGATATTTTTAATATTAACTTTACTTTTATGTTTAGTAAATTCATTTAGAAACTTAACCTTTTTACCGATTATTATTGCAAATATTTTTATTGGGATAATTCAAGAATTAAGGGCAAAAAAAGTTGTTGATAAGTTAACGATGCTAAATGTTCCGCAGGCTATGGTAGTAAGAAATGGAGAGGTTACACAAGTAAATGCAGAAGATTTAGTATTAGATGATATTGTAATCTTTAAAATGGGGAATCAAATTTTAGCTGATAGTGAAATTGTAAGTGGAGAAGTTTTAGTAAACGAATCTTTATTGACAGGTGAGTCTGATGAAATTCCTAAAAAGCCAGGAGATAAATTAATGTCAGGTAGCTTTATTATTGCTGGAAAGTGTAGAGCAAGACTAACAGCGGTTGGCAAAGACTCATATATTTCTAAGTTAACATTAGAAGCTAAGAAAATGAAAAATGTTGAACGTTCTGAAATGATCCAAGATCTTGATATATTAGTAAAATTTGTAGGTGTAGCGTTAGTTCCGATTGGAATTGTCTTATTTATACAAGGGATTTTCATAAATCATGAAAGTTTACATGACAATATAACATCTATGGTAGCAGCTGTTTTAGGTATGATACCAGAGGGGCTGTATTTGTTAACAAGTGTAGCACTAGCTGTTAGTTCCATGAGGCTAGCTAAGAAAAAAGTATTGCTTCATGATATGAAAAGTATTGAAACTCTAGCAAGGGTAGATGTTTTATGTGTAGATAAAACAGGAACAATTACTGAAAATGAAATGAAAGTAGAAAAAATAAAAGCAATCGATGTAGAGAACAGAGATGCCTTTGAAGAGTTATTAGCAAAGTTTGTTTATGCAATAGATGAAAGTAATAATACTATGAAAGCTATAAGAAATTATTGTAAACAGACGAGTAAAGTAATAGCAAGTGAAATCATTCCATTTACATCAAAAAATAAGTATAGTGGGGCTGTTTTTGAAAATGATGCATACATATTAGGTGCTCCTGAATTTGTATTGCGTGAAGATTTTCCATTATATCAAGATAATATTAATGAAGATACTAAAAAAGGATACAGAGTACTAGTGTTTGGAAAAGCTTTAGATGGTTTTATGGATAAGAAAATTACAGGTAAAGTAATTCCTATAGGATATGTATTAATAACAAATCCCATAAGAAAAGAGGCACCTGCAACATTTAATTATTTTAAGGAGCAGGGAGTAGAAGTAAAGGTTATTTCTGGAGATAATCCGCAAACTGTTTCAGAAATATCTAAAAAAGCACAGATTGAAAATGCAGATTTGTACATTGATGCTACAAAGTTAGAGACAAAAGAGGACCTAGCTGAAGCAGTTAAAAACTATAATATTTTTGGTAGGGTGACACCAACGCAAAAAAGAGAAATTATACGAATTTTGAAAGAACAAGGAAGAACTGTTGCTATGACAGGCGATGGAGTAAATGACGTGCTAGCACTGAAAGATGCAGATTGTAGTATAGCTATGGCGTCTGGTAGTGATGCTGCAGTTTATTCATCGCAAGTAGTGCTGTTGGAATCGAATTTTTCATGTATGCCTGATGTGGTTTTAGAAGGAAGACGTGTAGTAAATAACATTCAACGTTCTGCTAGTTTGTTTTTGGTAAAGAATATATTTTCCTTTTTCTTATCAATGTTAGCAGTTATTTTATCATTTACTTATCCTTTAAAGCCTGCACAAGTTTCATTGATAGGGATGTTTACAATTGGAATACCAGCCTTTTTCCTAGCGTTACAACCTAATAAAGAAAAGATAGAAGGGCGATTTTTATCTAATATATTACTAAGGGCCTTTCCAGCAGGAATAACTGATGTGATAGTTGTGGAAATGATGGTACTTCTAGCTTCGATGTTTGAAATAAAATATACAGATTATTCAACAGCTTCTACTATTTTATTATCTATAGTAGGATTGATAGTTTTGTATAAGACTTGTAAGCCATTCAATGTCCTTAGAGTAACCGTTTATGTGGGATGTATCTTAGGATTGATAGGAAGTTGTGTGTTTTTACCATGGCTATTTGGCATCACATTGCCATCAAAAGAATGTATTGTTTTATTAATATTAATTGTAATAACGATTAATACGTTATTAAGTTATACAACCAAAATTGTTAACTTAGTTCGAAATGGTTTTATTAAAATTAGAAATAAAATCAAAAGTATTTTTAATAATTAATGGTTAATTTTTAACGAGACCTATGTGACAAAATTCTAACAAATTTACTTTTTTAAACATTTTGATTAAATAGCTGTTGAAACTTTGAATGAAATATGATTTTATATAATTTGTATCAAAATATTCTTAACATTTAGTTAAGAAAAGAGAAAAATAGATAATTAAATTAAGGGAGCAATTATTATGTGGCGTTACTTAAAAAGATTACTTATTGGGGAGCCGCTTAAGACAACAGAAGAAGGCGGCCAAGCGTTAACAAAATTTAAAGCTCTAGCATTACTTTCATCAGATGCTTTATCCTCAGTTGCTTATGGTACAGAACAAATCACAACAGCTTTATTTGTTTTATCTGCAGCAGCTACATGGTATGCAGTTCCAGCAGCAGGAATAGTATTGATTTTACTTTTTGCAATAACTATGTCATATCGACAAATTATCCATGCGTATCCTTCTGGTGGTGGTGCTTATGTTGTTGCTACGCAGAACTGGGGAACAGGTGCAGGATTAGTAGCTGGAGGTTCTTTATTAGTTGACTATATGCTTACGGTAGCTGTATCTGTAACATCTGGTACAGAAGCAATCACTTCTGCGATACCTTCTTTGAGGGCTCATAGTGTAGGTATATCTATTTTAATTGTCCTGTTCATTATGACTTTGAATTTAAGAGGATTGCGTGAATCAGCTTCATTTTTGACGGTTCCAGTATATTTCTTTGTAATTATGATTGTAGCTTTGGTGGGTTGGGGATTGTTTAATATCTTCACAGGTAATATCCACTATGCTGCAGCTGCGCATGTCGGTCAAGCAGTTCCTGGAATGTCAGTGCTTTTATTCTTAAAAGCTTTTTCTGCAGGTTCTTCCTCATTAACAGGGGTTGAAGCTATTAGTAATGCAGTTCCAAACTTTAAGAAACCTAAACGTAAAAATGCTGCTAATACATTAGGAATTATGGCATTGATTTTGGGTATCTTCTTTGCTGGAATTACATTCTTAAGTTACTACTTAGGTATTTTACCTAATTCCAAGCAAACAGTTTTATCACAAATAGGTATTGCCGTATTTGGGCATGGAGTGCTATTTTATCTATTACAATTGGCAACTGCGATGATTTTAGCTGTTGCTGCTAATACAGGTTTTTCAGCATTCCCAATCCTTGCATATAATCTTGCCAAGGATAAATTTATGCCACATATGTTTATGGACAAGGGTGATCGCTTAGGATACTCTAATGGTATTATTGCATTGGCAATTGGCGCGATTACTTTGATTTTAATTTTCCATGGACAAACTAATCTATTGATACCTTTATATGCAGTAGGTGTGTTTGTGCCATTTACTTTATCTCAGTCTGGAATGATCATTCATTGGTTTAGAGAACGAGGTAAACATTGGATTTTAAACTCAATGTTTAATTTGGTAGGTGCTCTAATTTCATTGGCTCTAGTTATTTTCTTGTTCTGGTTACATTTTGCAAATGTATGGCCATATTTGATTATCATGCCAGCATTGATTTTTGGATTCTATAAGATACACGATCACTATGTGAAGATTGCCGCTCAATTAAGATTAAGCAATGATGCTCAATTGCATGATTATGACGGTTCAACTGTTATTGTATTAGTTAGTTCTGTAACTCATGTAACTACTGGTGCTATTAACTATGCTCGTTCAATTGGTGACTATGTAATTGCAATGCATGTTTCGTTTGATACTAACCCTAAAAAAGAACACGAAACTGCTAAGGAATTTAAGGAATCATTTGGCGATGTGAGATTTGTTGATTTACATTCATCTTATCGTTCGGTTCAGACACCTGTTATTAGATTCTGTGATGTTATTGCTAAGAAAGCTGCGGAAAGAAATTATTCAGTTACGGTCTTGGTACCTCAATTTGTACCTAAGAAACCTTGGCAAAATATCTTGCATAACCAAACAGCATTACGTTTAAGAACAGCTTTGAATTCTCGAGAAAACATCATTGTTTCAACTTATAATTATCATTTGAAAAAATAATTAAAATAAGGATTGGCGATGTTAAATTGTCAATCCTATTTTATTTTAGGTATTAATGACTAATTTGATAAGTTATGATAAGATAGCGGTATATAATAAATTGTTAAAACATAGTTCTACATATAGTTAGAACTTAAGAAAGAGGATAATATGTATAGAATTATAGCATCTCTATTTGCAACAATGATTCTATCAGCTATTTTGACTCCGTTTATAAGATTGTTAGCATTTAAAGTAGGAGCTGTTGACAATCCAAATGCTCGTCGTGTAAATAAGGTTCCTATGCCGACAATGGGTGGATTAGCTATTTTTTTAGCATTTAATGTGACTAATTTTCTTTTATTGAGAAAGCAATACCCAATCGAACAATTGTGGGCATTATTGTTAGCAGAATGTATAATTTTAGCTACTGGAATAATAGATGATATTTATGAATTAAAACCTAGACAGAAAATATATGGAATAACTTTAGCAGCTTTAGTAGTATTTTTTATTGCTAAAATTAAAATGACAACTATTACATTACCATTTTTAGGTACAGTAACTTTAGGGTGGTTAAGTTTACCAATAACACTAATATGGATTTTAGCAATTACTAATGCAGTTAATTTAATTGATGGATTAGATGGATTAGCAACTGGAGTAGCAATTATTGCTTTATCTACCAGTGCAGTTACAGGGTATTTCTTTTTAAATGTAACTAATACTTTTATATCAATAATGATGTTTACGTTAGTAGCAGCATTGATAGGATTTTTGCCATATAATTTTCATCCTGCTAAGATATATTTAGGTGATACGGGATCTTTATTTATAGGTTTCATGATCTCGGTTTTTGCATTATATGGTTTGAAGAATGCGACATTTATTACAATAATAATTCCAGTTATTATTTTAGGGGTACCAATAACTGATACTGTCTATGCAATTTTACGAAGAATTTTAAATAAAAAACCAATTTCACAAGCTGATAAGCATCATTTGCATCATAGACTAATGCAAATGGGATTGAGTCATAGACAAACCGTATTAGTTATTTATGGAATAGCATTGATTTTTTCATCTATTTCATTGCTATATCCTATTTCTAGTTTTTGGGGCTCTATTTTATTGACAGTGGCTACACTATTGGGACTAGAAATTTTTGTTGAGGTTATTGGATTAGTTGGTGAATCACGACGTCCATTATTGAATTTTATAAAAAAAATAGTTCTCTTGTCTGAAAATAAAATAGAAAAATAAAAAATGACAGAAAATATTTAGTATTTTCTGTCATTTTTGCGTATATAGAAAGTAGAAAATATTGGGAGGGCAAGTATGGATGGATTTTAATGAAATGGCTGGTCGTTTAGTAGTAGTCGATAAATCGGAAGAAAAAATAATGTCATCTGATAATATTGAAATTTATCAAGCAATTAAGGTTTTTAAAAATAAAATAAAATGTAATCGTTGTGGGAAAGTAACAACTAAGGAAAGAGCTAAACTACCCTATGATAATTACTATTGCCCGAAATGTATTGTTTTAGGAAGAGTCAGTACATTGAATAATTTAGTTCATGTTATTGAGGATAATCATTTTAATAATGTTGATGAAATTTTAACGTGGGACGGGAAATTGTCTAAATTTCAAGAGGTATGCTCTAATGAACTAATTAATATAATTGGAAAAAATACGGAGCATTTATTATGGGCGGTTACGGGAGCTGGAAAAACTGAAATGCTATTTAAACCAATAGCTGAAGCTCTAAGAAAAAATTTTCGTATAGCGATTGCTTCTCCTAGAGTGGATGTATGTAATGAATTATACCCACGTTTAGATAAAGCTTTCAAAAAGATTGATAAAATTCTTTTGCATGGAAGAAGTGAAGAAACATATAGATATACTCAACTGGTAGTATGTACAACACATCAATTATTAAAATTTAAAGAAGCTTTTGATGTACTGATAATTGATGAAGTCGATGCTTTTCCATATGTTAATAATAAAGAATTATTATTTGCAACTAAACAGGCTATTAAGAAAACAGGGACTCTTATTTATCTAACTGCTACGCCTAGTAATGAGTTGGCAAAAAAGATAAAAAGAGGGAATATATCTATAAGTTATTTACCAATGAGATTTCATCAAAATGCTTTACCTACTATAAAAGTAGAATTTACAAATAATTGGTGGGGATTTATTTTACAAGGGAAATTGGATACAAAAATTAAAAAGTATCTAAAAAAATGGGAGCAAAATGGAAAGCAGTTCTTAGTATTTGTACCTCATGTTGCTATGTTAAATAAAGTAAGAGAAGTAATTAAAGCAGTCTTAGCTAGTAAAATAAAAGGTGATACAGTTCATGCAGCTGATGAATATCGAATTGAAAAAGTACAAAAAATGAGAAACAAAGAGTATACGTATTTAATAACAACAACAATTTTAGAAAGAGGAGTTACTTTTCCGGAAATCGATTTACTAGTGTTAGGTGCTGACAATAGTGTGTTTTCAACATCTGCTTTAGTTCAAATTGCTGGGAGGGTTGGGCGCAGTGTTAGTAGACCAGATGGTGATGTAATATTTATCTGTGATAGATATACAAGAAAGGTAAAAGATGCACAAAAGCAAATAGAATTTTTAAATAAAAAAGCTAAAAAATTGAGAGAAGGTATCTCATGAATTGCTTATTATGCAACAACACAATTGATTTTAAATTAAATATTAAATGGATTTTATCGTTAGAAAAATATAAGCGAGACAATGTTTGTAAAAGATGTAGAGAAGAATTGGGAAAATGTAAGATAGATAATGCTTGTGAAGGATGTGGGAGAGAACAAAAAAATTTATTATTATGTAATGACTGCATTAAGTGGAAAAATAATAACAAAATCTTATTGAATAATAAGTCTATATATACATATGATAATTTAATTATCAAAAAATATTTCGAAAGATATAAGTTTATGGGAGACTATTATTGGAGAAAAATTTTTAACATAGAGTTTAAAAATTTTATAACGAATAACTATCCCTCTAAAGATTGGATATATATTCCTATTCCAGTGGATGAATATACAATGCAACATAGAGGTTTCAATCAAGTAGAAGGATTAATAGGAGATCTACCTTATTCAAGAGTTCTGAAGATGAAGGAAATAAGAAGGGATAAAAAGCAGTCAGAAAAAAGTAGAAGTGAGCGTTTGAAAACACAACAACCATTTGACTACATAGGTGATAAACTACAAGGAAATTATGTCATAGTAGACGATGTTTATACAACAGGAAGAACTCTATATTATGCTCAAGAATTACTACTAAAAAATGGAGCTAGTAGAGTATGTTCAGTAACTTTAGCAAGATGAGTTAAAAAATTATTGTAAACTTAAATAAAATTTATAAAGAAATTACATAAAACTTGATAAATTTATTTGATAATTTAAACGCTTTCTATTATAATATAGGTAGAAAGAGTGATAAAAGTTTTTTTATTTACTCTCTATATAAGTCTAATAAGACTTAGTTGTGAAAGGAGAGGTTTACCATGTTAAAAATCAATGTTCGTGGTGAAAATATTGAAGTTACAGGAGCAATCCGTGAATACGTTGAAAAGAGATTAGCAAAATTAGAGAAGTTCTTTGATAATACTGCTGATTCAACGGCTCACGTAAACTTAAAGGTGTACTCAGACAAGACTGCAAAGGTAGAAGTAACAATTCCATTGCCATATCTTGTTTTGAGAGCAGAAGAAACCTCACCTGATATGTATGCAAGTATTGATCTTGTTACAGATAAACTTGAACGCCAAATTAGAAAATACAAGACTAAAGTAAATCGTAAGTCTCGTGAAAAAGGCTTTAAGAATTTTGAATTTGCACCTGTTGCAGATGAAAAAGAAGAAGTAGAAGATAAGAAGTTTGAAATCGTTCGTACTAAGCGTCTATCTTTGAAACCAATGGATAGCGAAGAAGCTGTATTACAAATGGACATGTTAGGTCATGACTTCTTCATTTATGAAGATGCAGAAAATGGTGGTATAAATATTGTATATCGTCGTCGCGATGGCCGTTATGGTTTAATTGAAGCTAGTGAAGACTAAGCTTAATTAATAATTAATTGCTCTAAATACTCCATAGATTAGTCTATGGGGTATTTTATTTTGATGAGCAATGCTATAATTTTTCTTAATGATACGATAATTATTTTGTGAGGATGAATATAAATGTCGAAAGTAAGAAATAATTTTGCTTGGGAAATAGTGTTAATTGCATGCAACTTAAGATTAGCAATTATAATTCTTACACCTTTAATAGATAAAATAGGAGAAACATTCAAGCTATCTACAGTTCAATTAGGGATACTTACTACGATACCATTATTATGTTTTGGTTTTATATCGATATTAATTTCTTTGTTAATTAAAAAAATTGGAACTAGAAGAACAATAATAATTGGTTTATTTTTGTTAATGCTAGCCAATTTTTTCAGAATATATACCGAAAGTTTGATTTTTGTAGGTACATTATTTGTAGGTGTAGCAATAACTATTTTAAATGTAACTTTACCGGCTTTGGTTGTAGATTATGCTGAAGAAAAATCAGCATTTTTAAATGGATTATATATAGCTACTAGCAATTTAATTTCTGCTTTAGCAGGAGGTGTGATAGTTCCACTGTCAAATCTAGTAGGTTGGGAAAATGCAATTCAAGTATTTTCATTGCCTGCATTAATTGCTGGAGTTGGAGCAATTTTGTTACCTAAAAAAGAAATTGAATTAGATAATAAAGTAGAAATTCTTGAAAAAGAAAAGGTATGGCAAAGGCATGCTATCTGGTTGTTAGCAATTTTTATGGGATTGCAGTCCTTAGTTTTTTACACGTTGGTAGCATGGTTACCAAGTGTTTTAGTAAATCATGGAATCTCTCCTGTAACAGCGGGATGGATGTTTGCAGCATTTCAAATGATAGGATTCCCATTTTCATATGTAGTTCCTAAATTAGCAAGTAGATTAAAGAGTGCACGATTGACAATGCTATTATTATTAGTGGGATATATTTTAGGTGTGGGAATGCTAATTGTTGTCAAAGATAATTTATGGTTGTTATTGCTAGCTTGTTTAATAAATGGAATAACAACAGGAACAAGTTTTGCATTATCTTTATATCTAATTACTGTTTTTTCAAGTAGTAAGGAAGAAGTTGGGCAAGTTAGTGGTTTTGTCCAATCTATAGGTTACTTACTGGCAAGTTCTGGCCCGGTTATTTTTGGAATTCTTAAAGATACTTTTAATAATTGGAATACGACTTTATTGTGTTTATTATTAGTAGCAGCATTTACTGCCACAATTGGGTTAATTATGATAGGAATGGGAAGACAACATTTTTTACGATTAAATAAGTAATTTGAAATTAAGGAATTTATTAAGTGTGATTATTTAATTTCAAAGTGATTAATGGTAAAATTAAAGTTAGTTTACAAATTTGGAAATAGTTTAATTTTATTGAGGATTGGAAGGAATTGACATATGGCAAATCTTCTTAAACGTTGGGTGGAAAGTGATAAACGAGAACTTAAACGCCTAGGAAAAATTGCTGATAAGGTAGAATCATATGCTGATGAATTCGGTACTTTATCAGATGATGAATTAAAAGCAAAAACAGAAGAATTTAAAAAAAGATATCAAGATGGAGAAAGCTTAGATGATTTATTACCTGAAGCTTTTGCTGTCTGCCGAGAAGGTGCAAAAAGGGTACTAGGCTTGTATCCATACCATGTTCAAATAATTGGTGGTATCGTTTTGCACGAAGGTAATATTGCAGAAATGAAAACAGGTGAAGGTAAAACTTTGACTGCTACAATGCCAGTATATTTGAATGCTATTTCTGGTAAAGGTGTTCACGTTGTTACTGTTAACGAATATTTATCTGAACGTGATGCCACAGAAATGGGAGAGTTATACACATGGTTAGGGTTAACTGTTGGGTTGAACTTAGCTGATAAATCACCAGAAGAAAAGCGTAATGCTTATAATTGTGATATTACTTATTCAACTAATAGTGAACTTGGTTTTGATTATTTGCGTGATAACATGGTTGTTTACAAGGAAGATATGGTTCAACGTCCATTGAATTTTGTTATCGTAGACGAAGTTGACTCTATTTTAATTGATGAAGCTAGAACACCATTGATTATTTCTGGTCAAGCAACGGGAACGACAACTCTTTATACTAGAACTGATCGTTTTGCTAAGACTTTGACAGAAGATGAAGATTTCAAGATTGATTTGGAATCAAAGACAGTTTCATTGACAGAAGATGGTATCCGTAAAGGTGAAAAATATTTTGGATTAAAGAACTTATATGACCCAGATAATATGGCACTAAACCATCATTTGGATAATGCTCTACGTGCTAATTACATCATGTTAAGAGATAAAGATTACGTTGTACGTGATGGTGAAGTTCTAATTGTTGATCAATTTACTGGACGTATTATGGATGGACGTCGTTATTCTGACGGATTACACCAAGCTATTGAAGCAAAAGAACATGTTGAAATTGAAGAAGAAACAAAGACAATGGCTAATATTACTTATCAGAACTTCTTCAGAATGTATAATAAACTTTCTGGAATGACAGGTACAGCTAAGACAGAACGTGAAGAATTCCGTGAAATTTATAATATGGAAGTTGTATCTATTCCTACAAACAAACCAATTGCTCGTGTAGACAAGCCTGATTTGTTATATCCTACACTAAAGAGTAAATTTAATGCAGTAGTAAGAGATGTAAAAGCACGTCATGAAAAAGGACAACCTGTTTTAGTAGGTACAGTTGCAGTTGAAACTTCTGAATTATTGTCTAAGATGTTAGACGATGAAGGCATACCACATTCTGTTTTAAATGCTAAAAATCATGCTCGTGAAGCTGAAATTGTAATGAATGCTGGTCAACGTGGTGCGGTAACAATTGCTACTAACATGGCTGGTCGTGGTACTGATATCAAACTTGGACCTGGTGTTCGTGAATTAGGTGGATTAGCTGTTATCGGTACTGAACGTCATGAATCACGAAGAATTGATAATCAGTTACGTGGACGTTCAGGTCGTCAAGGAGATCCGGGTGTTACTCAGTTCTATCTATCATTAGAAGACGATTTAATGTTGCGTTTTGGATCGGAACGCATTAAGAACTTCTTGGAAAGAATGAAAGTTAGTGATGACGATGCAGTTATTCAATCCAAGATGATAAGTCGTCAAGTAGAATCAGCACAAAAACGTGTTGAAGGCAATAACTATGATACTCGTAAGCAAGTTCTTCAATATGATGATGTTATGAGAGCTCAACGTGAAGTTATTTATGCTCAAAGACAACAAGTAATCATGGAAGAAAAGAGTTTGAAACCAATAATTATGCCTATGATTGAAAGAACTGTAAAGCATACAGTTTTGATGCATACTCAAGGTGATAAGAGTGAATGGAATTTGCAAGGTATTTTAGATTTTGCTGTTTCTGCAATGGTTAATGAAGATACTATTAGTTTAGGTGATTTGGTGAATAAAACACCGGATGAAATTGTTGACTATTTAATGAAACGTGCAGAAGATATCTATGCTGAAAAAGAAAAGCAATTGTATGATGAAAGCCAAATGTTAGAATTTGAAAAAGTTGTAATTCTAAGAGTTGTTGACTCATTGTGGACAGATCATATTGATGAAATGGATCAATTAAGACAATCTATTGGTTTGCGTGGATATGGACAATTAAATCCATTGGTAGAGTATCAACAAGATGGTTTCAGAATGTTTGAACAAATGGTAGGTGCAATCGAATATGATGTTACTCGTTTGTTCTTGAAAGCTGAAATTAGACAAGACATAAAGCGATAATAAACAGTAAAGACTGGAAAGAAGTTCTTCTTTCTAGCCTTTATAGTATACAGACTAAATTATTGATAGGAGCGATGATTTTGAACTTAGAATTAAGTGAATATAAGAAAAATATTGCTGAAATGAGTAATAAAGTTAGTGAATTTAGGAGGTCTCTTTGACTTAGATGCTTTAGAAGAAAAGATTGCAGAAAATGAAGCAAGGATGGCAGAGCCAGGATTTTGGGACGATCAAGAAAAAGCACAAGAGGTTATTGCTGAAAATAATGATTTAAAGGCAAAATTTGAGACATTTCATGAACTAGCGGAATCTATTTCAGATTTAGGAGTATCGTTAGAGTTATTACAAGAAATTCCAGATGATGAGGAATTACAAGCAGATTTAGAAGAAAATTATCAACATGCTGAAAAATTGTTACAATCATATCAATTAAATATGTTGTTAAGTGAAAAGTATGATAAGAATAATGCTATTTTAGAAATTCATCCTGGAGCAGGTGGTACAGAATCTCAAGATTGGGGATCAATGTTACTAAGAATGTATACACGCTGGGCTAGTCAACACGATTTTAAAGTTGAAACTGTAGATTATCAACCAGGCGATGATGCCGGCATAAAAAGTGTAACGCTTATGATAGAAGGAAAAAATGCTTATGGTTATCTACGAAGCGAACGAGGAGTTCATAGACTAGTACGTATTTCACCATTTGATTCTGCCGGAAGACGTCATACCTCATTTGCATCTGTTAATGTTATGCCAGAACTTGATGATTCTGTTGAAGTTGAGTTAAGACCTGAAGATATAAAAATGGAAGTCTTTCGTGCTAGTGGAGCAGGTGGACAGCATATTAATAAAACTTCTTCAGCTGTTAGACTTATTCATATACCAACGGGAATAGTTGTTTCAAGTCAGGCACAACGTTCTCAATTTCAAAATAGAGCAACTGCAGAAAATATGTTACGTGCTAAGTTATATCAATTGGAGATGGAAGAAAAAGAAAAGCAACGTGCTGCTATTCAAGGGGAACAATTAGATATTGGTTGGGGTTCCCAGATTAGATCATATGTCTTTCATCCATACTCAATGGTCAAAGATCATCGCACTGATTATGAAACTGGAAATATTCAAGCAGTCATGGATGGAGATTTAGATCCATTTATTAATGCTTATTTACAATGGAAGCTGCAACAAGCTAATCCACAATAATTGTTATATAATAAAACTATAGAGGGTTGAAGCACCAATAAATCAGTAATTAGTAATGACTGATTATAGGTGCTTTTTTATTATGTGATATTTTTGTCAATGAATTACAAAATTTGATATACTTAAATTAAACTATGTTTTGAGGAGGGACGTTAACTTGTTAATTTTAAAACTTATAGGTAGTTACTTATTGACACCTGTTTTATGGTTAGGAATATTGTACGTAATTATTAGTTATAATCAGAGAATTAATAAAGAAAGAAAACAATTTAGAGTTGCGATAAATAAGGATTTTTATGAGGGGCGAAATTTCATAAAATATGGTCTGTTATTTTTTGTGATAGGAAGTTTAATTTCCATGATATTAGGACTAACCTTGCCTACAAATAGTGTATACATATATCAAATTTTAGTAGTACTGGCGTTTTTAATAAACGGATTTTCAACAACAAGCATGTTATTGGTTATGACTGCAGCAGGTATATTAGAGTTAGTTGTCCCAAGATTCATTACATTTTTTGGAGATGTATTTCCAGAAATATCAGGGCCTAGTTGGTTATTGTTAATATTTATTTCAATATTAGCCGATTATTATCTAACGAGAAATATGAAGAAGCATCCATTAAGTCCAAGGATAAAAAGTGGAAAACGTGGTAGAAACATTGCTACATATTTAGGAAGAGAAACGGTTGTGTTTCCACTGTTGGCATTAATCCCTAGTGGTACTCTCTCTAGCACTTTGAATTTTTGGCCAGTTTTTAATATTGGTAATCAAAAATTTTCGTTAATTCTATTTCCAATTTTTATAAGTACTAGCGTTAAAGTCATAAAAAGAGCTAAGGAACGAGTAATACAAGATAAATTAAAGAATATTGAATTACTTTTAGGTTTAACTTTTGTTTTAATAGTATTAACTAAATTTATGTCAAAACTATTTTTGATCAGTTTGATAATTTTGACAGTAGTATCGATATTTTTTGAAATTAAACTTAGAAAGAAAGAGAAAGATGCCAATTCTTGGTATGTGGAAACAGATGAAGGTATTAGAATCATTTCAGTTCAGCCAGAGACACCTGCAGCAAAAATGAAGTTGCAGCCGGGAGATGTTATTTTGACATGCAATAATAGAGTAGTAAATTCTGAGGAAGAATTTTATCAAGCATTACAACTAAACTCTGCATATTGCCATGTTAAAGTGAGAACTTATGAGGGAGATTTACGAATTGCGGAAAGTGCCATTTTCATGGATTCTCCTCATGAAATCGGCTTAATTTTATTCCACTAGTTAGAAGGTGAAAATATGGCAAAAGTATTGGTTGTAGATGATGAACAAGCAATAACAACATTGTTGAAATATAATTTAGAAAAGGCAGGCTATGAAGTTAAAACCGTTAATAATGGAAATGATGCATTAGATGAAGGATTAACTGGCAAATACGACTTTATAATCTTAGATCTAATGTTGCCAGGAATTGATGGAATTGAAGTTACTAAGAGAATAAGACAAGAAAAGATAACAACATATATTCTTATTCTTACTGCTAAGGATGATGAGTATGATAAGATCATTGGACTGGAATTAGGTGCTGATGACTATTTGACTAAACCCTTTTCACCACGTGAAATTGTTGCTAGGTTAAAAGCAGTCAAAAGAAGAGTGGAACATTATTCTGATAATTCAGAGAAGGATTCCAAAAATAAGTATTACTTTGGAGACTATATGGTAAATCTTGATAGTTATGAATTGAGAGATAAAAATAATAATTTAATTAAGTTAACGCCTAAAGAATTCGAATTGCTTGTATATTTTTTAAGAAAAAAAGGTAGGGTTTTAGGACGCGAAGAATTGTTGAACAATGTTTGGGGATTTGACTATATCGGTCAAACAAGAATGGTAGATATGCATGTCAGTCATTTACGGGAAAAAATAGAGAAGAATCCTAAGAAACCTATTTTTTTAAAAACCGTTAGAGGCTTCGGCTATCGCTTTGAGGACGAATAATGAGTAAAATTAGACTTGTTTTATTAAATATTGTTTTAGTTCTAATATCAATGCTAGGTGCAGTATTGATAATGGTTGATTTTAAAAAATCGGTTCTATCAGAGTTTTTGGAAAGAGAATCGTGGATACAAATTATAATTGCTGTTGTAGTACTTGTAGTATTAGATACAGGAATTGATTTGTGGAATAGTAGAAAACAAAGAAAAGAGATAGAGAGATTAAATAAGAAAATTATAGAAGATATCAAATTAACTGATAATGTGATAGATAAGAAGAATCCTTATTATGAGTTATCTCAATCTATAGGTTATGTTCAAGATAAACAAAATAAGCTTTCTAAAAAATATGATAAAAGAAAAAGAGAATATTTGAGTTTATTAGAATATATCGATATTGGGATATTAGTTATTGATTATAAAGATAGATTAACAATGTCTAATGAATTAGGAAAAGATTTTTTTGATTTTGACAATGAATGGAAAAATCAAGATTATCAAAATTATATTTACAATCTTGATGTGAGAAAATTAATTGAGCAAGTTAAGTTAACCAAGGAAGATAAGAAAAAGCAGATTGTATTAAAAATTGATACAGTTCAAAAAATTGTTGAGACAAGTGCTATTTATATTCCAATAGATTCTAAGCGCTACTTAATAATGCTAATGTTACGAGATTTAACAGCTCAAAAAGAAATGGAAAAAAAGCAATTAGATTTTGTGGGAAATCTTAGTCATGAAATAAAAACGCCTATTACTGCAATAACAGGATTTAGTGAGACACTATTAGATGGTGCTCTAGATGATAAAGAAGTTAGTAAACAATTTATTGAAATTATTCATGATGAAAGTACCAAACTCTCGAACTTAGTTGATGATATGATAACTATTTCTAGATTAAACGAGCATGGAAGTTTGAATATTGAGTTGGTGAATATCTTTAAGTTGGTTAAAGATACATTACAATTATTTAGTCATGAAATTGAGAAAAAAAGATTGAATATTAGGATAGAAATAGATGAAGAATTAAGTTTATATTGTGATAAATTGAAATTAAAGCATATTATCACTAATTTAATTCAAAATGCAATTCGATATAATTTAGAAAATGGGGAAATAAAAATTAAGGTCCAAAATGATAAAAAAAATGAGTGGGTCTTTGTTATCAGTGATACAGGTATTGGTATATCGGATGAAGATAAAGAAAGGATCTTTGAGAGATTTTATCGTGTAGATAAATCACATAGTAAAACAGTTGGTGGAACAGGATTAGGTTTAGCTGTTGTAAAGGAATCAGTTGATGCTTTATCTGGAAGGATAAAAGTTAAAAGTCAAATTAATAAGGGAACAACATTTTATGTGATTTTACCGAGATTTAAGGCAAGGTAGGGATAGCAATATATGAAAAAATTATACAGATCAAATAGAAATCGTATAGTTGGTGGAGTTTGTGGTGGTATTGGTGAATATTTAGGAATAGATGCTAAGTATGTCAGAATAACTTTTGTAGCTTTGACGATTATTACTAGTATTTTTAGACCACTGTCTATGGTCGTACCCGGAATTTATATTATTATGATGTTAGCAATTCCAGTAAAAAAAGTTAATAGAGATGATCTTGACTCAACTTTTGATCCATTCTCATATTTTGAGAAAACAGATGATGTTAAAGAAGAAAAAGGTAGAAAAACATTAACAAATGTTACTGAAAAGGACATCAAAGATGATAGAAAGGATTAAACAATGTATTTAGGTTTTTGGAAGAGAGTTTTGATAAATGGCATATTTTTTATAGCGATTGCTGGTTTATATAGCTCAGGGCTACATGTGGCCAATGTTTGGGTAGCATTCATGGCTGCTTTTGTTTTAGGATTGTTAAATACGTTTGTAAAACCATTTTTAATAATTTTATCTTTACCGATAACTTTGTGGACAATGGGGCTATTTTATTTTGTAATCAATGCTTTATTACTAGAATTGACCTCAGTTGTAATGAAAGGTGCATTTTATTTTACAAGTTTTGGTTCAGCACTAATTGTTGCGATTATCATGAGTATTGTAAACTTAATTGTGACAAATTATTTTATGAATAGATAAAGTAGTGAAACCGGTTTATAAAAATGATAGAATATAGATAGAAGTTATTTACTTCTGAATGGAGGGAAGATAATGAATAGTGTTTCAGTAGCTAACTTGGTAGAAGCTATTAACTTAACCGTTTATTCTGGAGAAGAATATTTAGAAGAAAAGCAGATTACTACAAGTGATATCTATCGTCCTGGTTTAGAACTTACAGGATATTTTGAATATTATCCAGAAGAACGTATCCAGTTATTTGGAATGACAGAAGTCTCATACGCTCATCAATTGACTAAAAAAGATTTGCAGGATGTTGCGGAAAAATTATGTGCTCCAAAGACACCTTGTTTAGTAATTGCTAGGGATCTAAAGGTACCAGCAGAACTAGAAAAATCAGCGAAAGCCAATAATATTCCGATTTTATTATCTAGCTTACCAACAACAAGATTATCATCAAAAATGACGGATTATCTTGAAGGAAAGTTAGCTGAGCGAAGAGCAATGCATGGAGTACTAGTAGATATCTATGGCTTAGGTGTCCTAATTACTGGAGATTCAGGTGTAGGTAAATCAGAAACTGCACTTGAATTAATAAAACGTGGGCACCGTTTAATAGCTGATGATAGAGTCGAAGTGTGGCAACAAGACGAACAAACTGTTGTTGGTGAAGCACCACAAATTTTGCGTCATTTATTAGAAATTAGAGGAATTGGAATCATTGATGTCATGAATTTATTCGGTGCTGGTGCTGTTAGACAAGACACAGATATATCATTGATTGTTCATCTTGAAAATTGGAGTAAAGATAAACAATTTGATCGTTTAGGTTCAGGAGAACAAAGTCAACAAATTTTTGATGTATCAGTTCCTAAAATTACTATTCCAGTAAAAATTGGACGAAATTTAGCTATTATTATTGAAGCCGCAGCGATGAATTTCCGTGCAAAAACAATGGGATATGATGCAACTAAAGCATTTGAGAGAAATCTTAACAATTTAATTAAAGAGAATTCAGAAAATTAGAGGTGTAAAGATTAATGAATTTTTTAGGAGTAATTAATCCGGTTGCCTTACAATTAGGTCCATTTCAAATTAGATGGTATGGAATAATTATTGCTAGTGCAGTTATTCTGGCAGTATATTTATCTGTTTTAGAGGGAAGGAAACAAAATATCTTAGATGATGATATCTATGATTTATTGTTGTATTCTCTGCCAGTAGCAATTATCTGTGCCCGAATTTACTATGTAGTTTTTGAATGGTCATATTATTCTCATCATTTAAGTGAGACTTATCGTATTTGGGACGGTGGAATTGCTATTTATGGTGCACTAATAGGTGCAGTTATAGTTATCTTGATCTTTTGTCGTCGTCGCAATATTCCAACTTGGACTTTACTTGATGTGATTGCCCCGACAGTTATATTGGCACAAGGCATAGGACGTTGGGGAAATTTCATGAATCAAGAAGCTCATGGTGTTGCAACGACATTAGGTTTTTTAAAATCGTTACATCTACCTAAGTTTATAATTAACCAGATGTATATAGATGGAACATATTATCAACCTACGTTTCTTTATGAGTCTCTATGGGATATTAGTGGATTCGTTGTTTTAATTATTTTGAGAAGACAGAAGAAATTATTAAAAAGCGGAGAAGTTGTTCTGTCTTACATAATTTGGTATTCATTTGGTCGTTTCTTTATTGAAGGAATGAGAACTGATAGCTTAATGTTGGGGAGTTTAAGAGTATCACAATGGTTATCTTTAATTCTATTTATTAGTGCCATCGCAGCAATCTTTTACAGAAGATATAATGATCCGTTGTTGAAATGGTATACAGAATAATAATTAGTTTAAAAAAATTTGCTATTCTATAGTATAATATAGATATATGTTAATGGAAGGGTGATTTTCATGAGTTGGCAAGATACTTACCAAGACTGGAAAGAAAATAAAGAATTAGTTGAAGATTTACGTGCAGATTTAGTACGTATGGAAGGAAATCAAGATGAACTTGAAGATGCATTCTATGCACCATTAGAATTTGGTACAGCTGGTATGCGTGGGGTTTTAGGTGCAGGAATTAATCGTATGAACATTTATACTGTTCGTCAAGCTACTGAAGGTTTAGCTCTTTTCATGGAAACTCTTGATGAAGAAACAAGAAAACGTGGTGTAGCTATTAGTTACGATTCACGTCACCATTCACAAGATTTTGCTTTTGAATCTGCTAGAGTATTAGGACAACATGGTATTCCAACATTTGTTTTTGAAAGTTTACGTCCAACACCTGAATTATCATTCACAGTACGTCACTTACATACTTATGCAGGGATTATGATTACTGCAAGTCATAATCCAAAGCAATACAACGGATATAAGATTTATGGTGAAGATGGGGCACAAATGCCTCCTAAAGAATCAGATTTGATTACTAAATATATTCGTAAAGTAGATGATCTATTTGCAATTAAAGTTGCAGATCAAGAAGAACTAATAGAAGATGGTGTTCTTAAGGTAATTGGTGACGAAGTTGATAAAGCATACTTAGATGAAGTAAAACAAGTTACTATTAACCAAGAACTAGTTGCTGAAGAAGGTAAGACAATGAAACTTATCTTTACACCACTTCATGGTACAGGAGCTATGTTAGGTGAAAAGGCTTTGCGTCAAGCAGGTTTTGAAAACTTTACAATGGTTCCAGAACAAGCTAAGCCAGATCCTGATTTCTCAACAGTTAAGAAGCCAAATCCAGAAGATACAGCAGCCTTTGATTTAGCTATTAAATTAGGTAAAGAAGAAGGTGCAGATTTATTAGTTGCTGTTGACCCTGATGCTGACCGTTTGGGAGCAGCTGTGCGTCAACCAGATGGTGAATATCAATTATTAACAGGTAACCAAATTGCAGCAATTATGTTAAACTACATTTTAACTGCTAGAAAGAATGCAGGTACTTTACCAGCTAATGCAGCAGCAGTTAAATCAATTGTATCAAGTGAATTTGCTACAAAGATTGCTGAAAGTTTTAACGTAGACATGATCAATGTTTTAACTGGATTCAAATTTATTGCTGAACAAATTAAGCATTTTGAAGATACGAATGAACATACATTTATGTTTGGATTTGAAGAGAGTTATGGATACTTGGTTCGTCCATTTGTTCGTGATAAAGATGCTGTACAATCACTTGTAATGTTAGCAGAAGTGGCTGCTTTCTATAAGAAACAAGGTAAGAATCTATACGATGGTCTTCAAGAATTATTTGAAAAGCATGGTTACTTTGTTGAAAAGACAACATCATTAACTTTTGATGGGGTTGAAGGTGCTAATAAGATTAAAGACTTAATGGCTAAATTTAGAGCTGAAGCACCAAAACAATTTGGTGATTATAAAGTTGTTGCAATGGAAGATTTTGATAAATCTGAAAAGAGTTATGCTGACGGAAAAGTCGAAGCAATGACTCTACCTAAGTCTAATGTATTGAAATTCTTATTGGAAGACGGTACATGGATTGCTATTCGTCCTTCTGGTACAGAACCAAAGATCAAATTCTACATTGGTACTTTAGGCGATACCTTAGAAGCAGTAACAAAGAAACGTGCAGTCTTTGAAGAAGAAATTAATAATTTTGTAAATGAATAATAAATAGAAATTAGTTTAGAGAAACGTCTTATTACTGATAAAAATTAGTAGTAAGACGTTTTTATTAATTCTAAACTAAGTAGTAGTAGAATTCTTGTTCGGTGTGGTACAATATATATGCAATTTTTATGATTGGGAGGGTTCGATGTGATTGAGCGTCAAGCAGATAGAAATTTTGAATTAGTTTCTAAGTATAGCCCAACTGGAGACCAGCCGGAAGCAATACAAGAATTAACAGAAGGAATTAAAAAAGGTGAAAAAGCTCAAATTTTAATGGGAGCGACAGGTACTGGTAAAACTTTTACAATTTCTAATGTAATAAAGAATGTTAATAAACCAACTTTAGTTTTAGCACATAATAAGACGTTGGCAGGACAATTATATGGGGAATTTAAAGAATTCTTTCCTAATAATGCAGTGGAATATTTTGTTAGTTATTATGACTATTATCAACCAGAAGCTTATGTTCCTTCTAGCGATACTTATATTGAAAAAGATTCAAGTATTAATGATGAAATAGATAAACTTCGTCATTCTGCTACAAGTTCATTATTAGAAAGAAATGATGTAATTGTTGTGGCTTCTGTTTCATCAATCTTTGGGTTAGGTGATCCCCATGAATATAGAGAACACACAATTTCATTAAGAGTTGGACAAGAAATTGAGCGTAATAAATTATTAAATGATTTAATTGATATTCAATTTGAACGAAATGACATCGACTTTCAACGTGGACGTTTCAGAGTTCGTGGAGATGTTGTTGAAATCTTTCCAGCTTCAAGAGATGAGTCAGCATTACGAGTAGAATTTTTTGGCGATGAAATTGATAGAATTAGAGAAATTGACCCATTGACTGGAGAAACTATCGCTGATAGAGAACACATCGCTATTTTCCCTGCTACTCACTTTATGACAAATGAAGAAAGATTAGGAACAGCGATTGAGGGAATTCAACAAGAATTAGAAGAAAGAACGGCTGAATTAAAAAGTGAAGGAAAACTTTTAGAAGCTCAGCGATTACAGCAAAGAACCACATATGATATTGAAATGCTAAAGGAAATGGGATATTGTTCCGGAATTGAAAATTATTCAAGACATATGGATGGTAGAAAGCCAGGAGAAGCACCTTATACTTTATTAGATTTCTTTCCAGATGATTTCTTGATTGTAGTAGATGAATCACATGTAACGATGCCCCAAGTTAGAGGTATGTATAATGGGGATAGAGCTAGAAAGCAAATGCTGGTGGATTATGGATTTAGGTTACCTAGTGCTTTAGATAATCGTCCATTAACTAGAGAAGAATTTGAAAAACATGTAAATCAAATAATTTACATGTCAGCGACACCAGGGCCTTATGAACAAGAAAAAACATCACATGTTGTACAACAGATTATTCGACCAACTGGATTATTGGATCCAGAAATTGAAGTTCGTCCTATTATGGGACAAATGGATGACTTAGTTGGAGAAATCAATAAACGGGTTGAACTTAATGAAAGAGTATTTGTTACAACGTTAACTAAAAAAATGGCTGAAGATTTAACTGATTATTTCAAAGAAATGGGAATAAAAGTTAAATACTTACACTCTGATATAAAAACATTAGAAAGAACTGAGATTGTTCGAGACTTAAGAATGGGAAAATTCGATGTTTTAGTAGGTATTAATCTTTTGAGAGAAGGAATAGATGTACCTGAAGTTTCATTGGTAGCAATTTTAGATGCTGATAAAGAAGGCTTTTTACGAAATGAACGCTCTTTAATTCAGACGATTGGACGTGCTGCTCGTAATGCAAGTGGTCATGTAATTATGTATGCTGACGATGTAACACCTTCTATGGAGGCAGCCATCAAGGAAACTAAGAGACGTCGTAGTATCCAAGAACAATATAATAAAGATCATAATATTATTCCTAAAACAATTATTAAACCAATTAGAGCAGCTATTTCTATAAGTTCAAAAGTTAATAAATCAGATACAAATATTAGTGATACAGTAGATTTTGCTGATATGAGTAAGAAGGAACAATTAGAAATGATTTCTAATCTAGAAGAACAAATGCGTGAGGCTGCTAAGAAGTTAGATTTTGAAGAAGCTGCAACATTAAGAGATACTGTAATGGAATTGAAAGCACAGATTAGTTAAGGAAGAAGGGTATATAATTTGGCTCAAAATAAAATAAAAATTCGCGGAGCAAGGGCACATAATTTAAAAAATATAGATGTCGATATACCTAAAGATAAGTTGGTAGTAGTTACTGGTTTATCTGGTTCAGGTAAAAGTTCATTAGCATTTGATACTTTATATGCTGAAGGACAACGAAGATATGTAGAGAGTCTCTCAGCATATGCACGTCAATTCTTGGGACAAATGGATAAACCGGATGTTGATTCGATTGATGGATTATCTCCAGCAATTTCAATTGATCAAAAGACAACTTCCAAAAACCCAAGATCGACAGTAGGAACAGTTACTGAAATCAATGATTTTTTACGATTATTATGGGCAAGAGTCGGAACGCCTATTTGTCCTAATGATGGTCATGAAATAACAAGTCAATCTCCAGAACAAATGGTAGATAAGATATTAGAATTGCCAGAAAGAACTAAATTACAAATTCTAGCTCCAATTGTAAGAGGAAAAAAAGGGCAGCATAAGAAAATTATTGAAAAAGTAAAAAAAGATGGATTTGTACGCATTATTGTTGATGGTGAAATCCATGATGTTGAAGAAGAAATAGAGTTAGATAAAAATAAAAAGCATGATATAAGTGTTGTAGTAGATCGAATTGTATTGAAAGATGGTATTCGATCAAGATTGTTTGATTCACTAGAAGCCGCTTTAAGATTAACTAACGGCAATGTTGCAGTTGATGTAATTGGTGATAAGATGTTGCAATTTTCTGAGAATTTCTCATGTCCATATTGTGGTTTTACCATTGGAGAATTAGAACCACGTATATTTTCTTTTAACGCACCATTTGGAGCATGTCCTGATTGTGATGGTATAGGTGTGAAATTAGAAGTAGATAAAGATTTGGTAATACCAGACGATACAAAAACTTTAAATGAAGGTGCACTTGCACCATGGAATCCTATCAGTTCTAAGTACTACCCAACGATGTTGCAACAAGCATGTGAGGCATTTGGTATTGATATGGATACTCCATTTAAAGATTTACCAGACAAAGATAAAAAAATTATATTGTATGGAGCTGGAGATAGAGAATTTCATTTTAAATTTAAAAGTGACTTCGGTGGTTTGAAGGATATTGATACAACATTTGAAGGTGTTATTCCAAATGTTGAAAGACGTTATAGAGAAACAAATAGTGATTTTACAAGAGATGTTATGCGTCAATACATGACTAGTTTAACTTGTCAAACATGTCATGGATATCGTTTAAATGAACAAGCATTATCTGTAAAAATAGCAGGTAAACATATTGGTGAAGTGTCAGATTTTCCTATTAATGAAAGCTTGAATTTCTTTGAAAATCTAACATTTAGTGAACAAAATCAAGAGATTGCCAGACCAATTCTAAAAGAAATTGATGATAGGTTAACATTTTTAAAGAATGTAGGTTTAGATTACTTAACACTTAGTCGTTCGGCACGTACACTATCAGGTGGAGAAGCCCAAAGAATTCGTTTAGCTACACAAATTGGATCAAATTTATCGGGCGTAATGTATGTTTTAGATGAACCATCAATTGGTCTCCATCAAAGAGATAATGATAGATTGATTGCTTCACTGAAAAAAATGCGTGATTTAGGTAATACACTAATTGTTGTAGAACACGATGAAGATACTATGAGAGCAGCAGATTATTTAATTGATATTGGTCCAGGCGCTGGCGAGAATGGTGGACAAGTTATAGCTGCTGGAACTCCAAAACAGGTTGAAAAAAAGCGTAATTCTTTAACTGGACAATATTTGTCAGGTAAGAAGTATATTGCAATCCCAAATGAACGACGAAAAGGAAATGGAAAGAAGATAGTAGTTAAGGGTGCTTCGGAGAATAATTTGAAAAATATAGATGTTAGTTTCCCACTAGGTGAATTTATAGCTGTTACCGGTGTATCTGGTTCTGGGAAATCAACATTGGTAAACATGATTTTAAAGCGTGCCTTGGCTCAAAAACTTAATCATAATTCTGAAAAACCAGGTAAATATCAAAAAATTGAAGGTGTCGAAAATATCGAAAAAATTATTGATATAGATCAAACACCAATTGGACGTACTCCTAGAAGTAATCCGGCTACATATACCGGTGTATTCGATGATATTAGAGGACTATTTGCTCAAACTAATCAGGCTAAATTGAGAGGATATGGCAAAGGAAGATTTAGCTTTAATATTAAGGGTGGAAGATGCGAGGCATGTAAAGGCGATGGAATTATAAAGATTGAAATGAACTTTTTACCAGATGTTTATGTTCCTTGTGAAGTTTGTCATGGTACACGCTATAATTCTGAAACTTTAGAGGTAGAGTATAAAGATAAAAATATTGCTGATATTTTAAATATGACTGTATCTGAAGCTTTAACATTTTTTGAACCAATTCCTAAAATTAAACGGAAACTACAAACGATTGTAGATGTTGGTTTAGGTTATGTGAAATTAGGACAACCAGCAACAACTTTATCTGGTGGTGAAGCACAAAGAATGAAATTAGCTTCAGAACTTCATAAAAAGTCTAATGGAAAAACTTTTTATATTTTGGATGAACCTACAACAGGGCTACATTCAGAAGATATTAAGAGACTATTAGAAGTTCTGCAAAGATTAGTTGATAAGGGAAATACTGTTCTTGTAATTGAACATAATTTAGATGTTATAAAGACTGCAGATTATTTAATTGATCTAGGCCCTGAAGGTGGAGATGGTGGCGGTCAAATAGTAGCTACCGGAACACCAGAAGAAGTCATAAAAGTTAATGATAGCTATACTGGTAAGTATTTAAAAGAAGTGCTAGTACCTGATCATTATGCATAGTTATAATTTGCAATTTTAAATAAAAATGATAGAGTAGAAATTGAAATTAATATTTTTATATAGGAAGTGTTAAGATGGCTAAGGTAGAAAGTTTTACATTAGATCATACAGCTGTTAAGGCTCCATATGTACGTTTAATTACTGTTGAAACAGGTGCAAAAGGAGATAAGATTTCAAATTTTGACTTAAGATTTGTTCAACCAAATGAAAATGCAATTCCAACAGCTGGATTGCATACAATTGAACATATGTTGGCAGGATATTTGCGTGACCATATGGATGGAGTTATTGATTGCTCACCTTTTGGATGTCGTACAGGTTTCCATTTAATTATGTGGGGTGAACATGATACTACTGAAGTTGCAACAGCTTTAAAGGCATCTTTAAACGATATTATTAATGCTAGTTGGGAAGACGTTCAAGGAACAGATATTAAGAGTTGTGGTAATTATAGAGACCATTCTCTATTTTCTGCTCAAGAATGGTGTAAGAAGATTTTGGCTGATGGCATTTCAACTGATCCATTTGAAAGAAAAGTTATTTAATTTTTTTGTTAGGAGGATGTTTCGTGGCTAAGATATTTGTAGTTGGTGGCTCTGGTAGAGTGGCATCAGAACTAATTAAGAATTTAATTAATGATGGTAATCAAGTATTTGTAAGTTCACGTCATCCTGAGAAAATTATTAAGTTAGATAATGTTGTTCCAGTTAAGTTGGATTTGCATAGTGATGTTAGTGCTTGGTCTGAAGTTTTTAAAGGTATGGATGTTATTTACTTTGTAGCTGGATCTAGAGGTAAAGATTTGCTACAAACGGATGCAATGGGAGCTGTCAAAACGATGCAAGCAGCTGAGAACGTTGGTGTTAAAAGATATATAATGTTGAGTTCTTTGTATGCTTTACAGCCTGAAAAATGGTCACAATATGAATCATTGGCAGCGTTGACTGATTATAATATTGCAAAATTCTTTGCAGATAATTATTTAGTTAATGATACCAAATTGGACTATACAGTTGTTCAGCCAGCATCACTAACTGAAGAAACAGGTACTGGAAGAGTATCTTTTAATGAAATAATAAGTAATACTAATCCAATTCCAGATGTTGCTAAAGTATTGGCAGAGGTAATCAAACATAACAATACGATTGGCAAAGTTATTATGATGTGTAGTGGGGATAACCCAATTGAAACAGCATTAAAAGACATTTAGAGTGTCGGATTTGACCCGTATATCTAAAGGCAAGATGACTTTAGATTGCGGGTCATTTCTTGTGAAAAGGAAAGAATTATAATTAAAATACATGTAGGAATATTTTTATTTTTTTAAAGACACGCCCGGATATGATATAATGGTAAAATGATTAAAAAGGATAAGAAAGTTGAGGCGATGTTCATGAGTGCATTGCAATTAGTAATAGTTACCGGAATGAGTGGTGCTGGGAAAACAGTAGCTGTACAGAGTTTTGAAGATTTAGGTTATTTTTGTGTGGATAATATGCCTCCTAAATTATTGCCTAAATTTTATGAATTGGTTAAGGAATCTGGGAAAATAACGAAAATAGCATTAGTAGTAGATTTAAGATCTCGTGCTTTCTATGATGAAATTGTAGAGATGGTGAGAGAATTAGATGAAAATGAATTCAATTCTTCTAAAATATTATTTTTAGATGCTTCAGATGAAGAACTAGTTGCTAGATATAAAGAAACTAGAAGATCTCATCCGTTAGCTATGGAGGGAAGAATTTTAGACGGAATTCATTTAGAAAGAGAACTATTGGCACCAATTAAGTCAAATGCTCAAATCATTATTAATACTTCTAAGTTATCTCCACGTCAACTAAGAGAAGAGATATTTAAGAATTTTGAAGCTAGAGATACCAAAACTTTTCATATCGAAGTTATGTCATTTGGTTTTAAATATGGACTACCTATAGATGCAGATATTGTTATGGATGTACGTTTCTTACCTAATCCTTACTATGTACCGGAATTGCGAAATAAAACTGGTAAGGATGACGCTGTATACGAATATGTGATGAAATCTGAGAAAACAGAAGAATTTTATCAAAAATTTGTATCTCTTCTAAAATACGTAATTCCAGGTTATATTGCAGAAGGGAAATCTAATGTAACAATTGCAATTGGATGTACAGGGGGGCAACATCGCTCAGTGGCATTATCTGAAAGAATAGGTAATGAATTATCTAAAGAGTATCCTGTTCATATGTCACATCGTGATATGAATAAACGAAAGGAGACGGTGAATCGCTCATGAAACAACAAACAAGAAATACACCTAAAATTGTTGTCATAGGTGGAGGTACTGGCCTTCCTGTTATTTTAAATGGTTTACGTAAGAGAGATGCTGATATTACTGCTGTTGTTACAGTTGCTGATGATGGAGGATCTTCCGGAATTATCAGAGATTATATTAACGTAGTTCCGCCTGGAGATATTAGAAATGTATTAGTTGCTTTATCTGATCTGCCAGATGTATATAAAGATATATTTCAGTACAGATTTAATTCTAAAGACCAGTTCTTTTCAGGGCATGCAATTGGAAATCTTATAATAGCTGCACTATCTGAAATGGAAAATAGAGGAATTTTTAATGCAGTGCAAGAGTTATCTGAATTAATGAAAGTAGATGGACACGTCTATCCGGCTGCTAATACTCCGTTAGTATTGAATGCAGAATTTACTGATGGTAGTGAAATCTCTGGTGAAGCAGAAATTTCAGCGGCTGGAAAAACCATAAAAAAAGTATGGGTTACAACAAATGGTGAAGGTAAACCAGAGGCGATGCCAGAAGTAATTGATGCCATTATGAATGCTGATCAGATTGTATTAGGGCCAGGAAGTCTATTTACTAGTATCTTGCCTAATTTAATGATTGAAAATGTGGGTCGTGCAGTTTGTGAAACTAAGGCTGAGGTTATATATATTTGTAACATCATGACTCAAAAGGGTGAAACTGAACATTTTTCAGATGCAGATCATGTTAAAGTTTTGAATAGTCATTTGGGTAAAAACTTTATTGACACAGTGTTGGTAAATACTGAAAATGTGCCTAGCGATTATTTAGACAGACAAAAATACGACGAATACTTATATCAAGTAAAACATGATTTTTCAGGTTTACGTGAACAAGGAACAAGAGTTATTTCAGATAACTTCTTATTAATGCGTGATAGAGGAATTTTCCATAATGGAGATCAGGTTGTAGATGAACTGATGAGACTTACTGGAAGACCCAAGTCATGGAACGACGATGAATTTAATTAGAGTATAGAATAGAGGTGGAGGAATGTCATACGCTAGTGATGTAAAAAAAGAACTTACAATGCTTGAGGTTCATTTTGGTAATGCTAAGGCTGAATTGATGGCACTAATAAGGATGAATGGCTCATTGAGTATTGTTAATAAGCAATTTGTTTTAAGTGTTCAAACAGAAAATCCAGCTATTGCTAGGCGTATCTACCGATTATTAAAGCAGTTTTACGATATAGAGAGTGAATTGATCGTTCGTCGAAAGATGAAATTGAAGAAGAATAATTTTTATATTGTACGTTTAAAAACTGGAACAAATGAAATTTTAAAGGATTTAGATATATTAGATAATTTTCAGATTAAAGAAACTGTTCCTTTAGAATTTTTGGATGACGATGCCAAGGTAAGATCATATTTACGTGGGGCATTTTTAGCAACTGGTTCTGTTAATAATCCTGAAACAAGTAGATATCATTTAGAAATTTACTCACTATATGAAGATCATAATGATACAATATGTGAAATGATGAATAGATATGGATTAAATGCAAGGAAAACAGAGAGAAGAAGTGGTTATATTACTTATCTAAAAGAAGCTGAGAAAATAGCAGACTTTTTATCTTTGATAGGTGCAACTAATGCCATGCTGAAATTTGAAGATATTAGAATTGTTAGGGATATGAGAAATTCAGTTAATCGTATTGTGAATTGTGAAACTGCTAATCTTAATAAAATCGCAGATGCTTCTAAAAAGCAAATTGATAATATTAAGTTGATTGATGCTAAGGTGGGAATTGATAAATTACCACAGAAATTACAAGAAGTAGCAATAGCGAGATTGGGGCATCCAGAAGAAAGCTTAAAGAATTTGGGTGAACTTATACCTGGAGGACCAATTTCTAAATCTGGTATAAATCATAGGTTGAGAAAATTAAATGAAATTGCCGAAAAAATACGCGCTGGTGAAAGTATTGCGGTACTATAAAAAAAGTTCCTAGATTTCATGGTCTAGGAACTTTTTTTATAATGTATTAATTATTTAATTTTCTTCTTATTCTTCATAATACCATCAATCAAACCATAATCTACAGCTTGTTGAGCAGTCATGAAATTGTCACGTTCAGTATCTTTATTGATAGTTTCAATATCTTGACCAGAACCGTCAGCTAAGATTTGATTAATTAACTTGCGAGTCTTAAGAATGTGTTCAGCAGCAATTTGAATTTCAGTTGATTGTCCTTGAGCACCACCTAATGGTTGATGAATCATAATTTCAGAATTAGGTAGAGCAAAACGTTTACCTTTGGTACCAGCTGTTGCAAGGACAGAAGCCATAGATGCAGCCATACCCATAACGATAGTTTGAACATCAGCATTAACGAAATTCATTGTATCGTAGATTGCTAAACCAGCAGAAACAGAACCACCAGGAGAATTAATGTACATATAAATATCTTTTTCAGAATCTTGAGCATCTAAAAATAGAAGTTGGGCGATGATAGCATTAGCCATGTCATCATTGACTTCACCAGATACCATAATAATTCTATCTTTTAATAAACGTGAATAAATATCATAAGCGCGTTCACCTTGTGAAGATTGTTCAATAACTGTAGGCACTAAATTCATAAGAGAAACCTCCTAAATAAAATTTATATTCTTGAATAATTTTAGCATTCAAGCTCTTATATTGCTAGTTTAGTACAAAGGTCAATGATGGTCAAATTTAAAGCCTTAATTAAATGAAAATAATTTTATTGCTTTTAAAGTTTATATGAAGTAAAATCAATAACGTTATTTAATTTGTGCTGTTAGTGTAATGGATATCACACAAGATTCCGGTTCTTGTAATCTCGGTTCGACTCCGAGACGGCATATAATTAATTTTTAAGCTGGTTCAGGGTTGAGCTGGCTTTTTATTTTATTATAAATAATGTTCGGATTTTATCATTACAAAATGAAATTTAGAAATAAAAATTCTGAATATTTTGATATTATTTATAGAAAAGTTAATTTAATTAAGATTTAAAGAATTTATAAAGAAACGCTCAAATTAGAGAGTTTAAAGGCTTGCAAAATTTAAAGAATATTGATATACTACAAATGTAGTTGAGGTATAAGAACAGTTTAATGGTTAATTAATTGTTGTTGTACTTTTTCTTTTTAACTTAACTGGGTCGCTCGATGACACTGTTGGACGTCAAGAGTCCCGCAAGAAAGAGGACATAAAATGCGCGAGGAAGTAGAGTTGATTGAGTCAATCGTTCCAGATTTAATTGATGTTCTGAGGAAAAGATTCATTATCTTAAGAAATATTGATTGGTCTGAACCAGTTGGCAGAAGAGTATTAGCACAAACCTTGGGCATGAGTGAACGAGTTTTGCGGACTGAAACAGATTATTTGAGGAAGCAAGAATTAATTGCTTCAACAAAGTCTGGTATGATTTTGACTGCTAAAGGTAAAAGAACAATACAAGGCCTTTCCAAGTTGATGGACTCTTTATTAGGGTTACAACAAATGGAGAAAGAATTATCTCGATACCTAGGTATAAGAAACTGTTTAATTGTTTCGGGAGATAGTGATAGACAGCCTTTGATTATTGAGGACATGGGCAAGTTAGTAAATGATATCCTAGGTAAGGAATTGCCTAAGGGTAAAAATGTCATTGCTGCAATGGGTGGTACTACGATGGCCAAAGTTGCTACCTGTTTGACTTCCGAAATTGCAGTAGATAGAGATTTGACTTTCGTGCCTGCCCGTGGTGGTATAGGCGAAAGGTTAGATATTCAGGCGAATAATGTATGTGGCTTGATGGCTGAAAAAACTGGTGGTAATCACAGGACATTATATGTGCCTGAACAGGTTAGCGAAGATACTTATCGTCCGCTTCTTAATGAACCCGTAGTACAAGAAGTTGTGAATTTAATTAGACAGAGTAATGCTGCTGTTCATAGTATAGGTGAAGCAATTAGTATGGCAGAGAGACGTTCGATGCCTAAAAATGTGGTAGCAATGCTAAAAGAGCGTAAGGCTGTGTCTGAGACTTTTGGTTATTTCTTTGACGATAAGGGGAAAGTTGTTTACAAGATTCCTAGAATTGGATTGCAACTTGAAGATCTCGCGAATATGGATTGTATAATCGCTGTTGCTGGTGGTAGTTCTAAGGCACGAGCAATAGCAGCATACATGAAGAACGCTCCTGAGAAAACATACTTGATTACTGACGAAGGAGCTGCTAAGATGATTTTAAAAGGGTAGTAATTCTATTACCTTTTAAAATAAAATAAAATTTTCATTTCCTAAAGGAGGAAATTTTAGTTATGACAACTAAAGTAGGTATTAATGGTTTTGGCCGTATCGGTCGTTTAGCATTCCGTCGTATTGCTGAAACATCTAAGGACTTGGAAGTTGTTGCTATCAACGACTTAACATCTCCAGCAATGTTAGCACACTTATTGAAATATGATACAGCTCATGGTCAATTTGACGGTGAAGTTTCTGCTACAGACAACGCACTTATCGTAAATGGTAAGGAAATTCCTGTTTATGCTGAAGCTGATGCTAAGAACATTCCTTGGGTTAAGAACGATGGCGTAGACTTAGTTCTTGAATCAACAGGTTTCTACACATCTAAAGAAAAGGCATCTGCTCACCTTGAAGCTGGTGCAAAACGTGTATTAGTTTCTGCTCCTGCAGGTGACATGACAACAATCGTTTACGGTGTAAACGACGATGCAATCACAGCTGATGACAAGATTGTTTCTGCTGCTTCATGTACAACAAACTGCTTGGCACCACTTGCAAAGGCTGTTAACGATGCATTTGGTATCAAAGCTGGTACAATGACAACAATCCATGCTTACACAGCTACACAAAAATTACAAGATGGTCCAGATCGCAAGGGTAACGTTCGTAACGCTCGTGCTGCTGCTCAAAACACAATTCCTCACTCAACTGGTGCTGCAAAAGCTATCGGTTTAGTTGTTCCAGAATTGAACGGTAAGTTAGATGGACATGCACAACGTGTTCCTGTAATTACAGGTTCCTTAACAGAATTAGTTGCAACTCTTGACAAAGAAGTTACAGCTGAAGAAGTTAACGAAGCAGTTAAGAAAGTTACAGAAAACAACCCATCATTCGGTTACAACGCAGATGGCATTGTTTCTTCTGACATTATCGGTACAACATTTGGTTCTGTATTTGACCCAACTCAAACACAAGTTGTTGGTAAGGGTGACGGCCAAGTTGTTAAAGTTGTTGCATGGTACGACAACGAATACGGTTTCACATCTCAAATGATCCGTACATTAGAAAAATTTGCTAGCATGATCTAATTTTAGTTTTTACTAAAATTAATTTGCAATGCAAGTTACTGAGGCGGGAGGAGGTTACTCCTTCCGCCTTTTATTTTAATTCTACTTTGGAGGTTTACTAAAATCATGGCTAAACTTATTGTTTCAGATTTAGACGTAAAAGGTAAAAAAGTTCTTATGCGTGTTGACTTTAATGTTCCTATTAAAAATGGAGTAATTGGTAACGACAACCGTATTGTTGCTGCTTTACCAACAATTAACTACATTATTGAACACGATGGAAAGGCTATTTTATTCTCACACTTAGGACGTATTAAGAAAGAAGAAGATAAGAAAGAATTATCTTTACGTCCAGTTGCAGAACGTCTTGCAGAATTATTAAACAAGCCTGTTACATTTGTTCCTGCTACACGTGGAGCACAACTTGAAGATGCTATCAACAATATGAATGATGGTGACGTTCTTTTAGTTGAAAATACTCGTTTTGAAGACTTAGATGGTAAGAAAGAATCTGGAAATGATCCAGAATTAGGTAAGTACTGGGCATCATTAGGTGATGTATTTGTAAATGATGCATTTGGTACAGCTCACCGTTCACATGCTTCTAACGTTGGTATTTCTGAAGCTATGAAAGCTGAAGGCAAGCAAGCTGCTGCAGGTTACTTACTTGAAAAAGAAATCAAGTTCTTAGGTAACGCTGTTGACAGTCCAAAGCACCCATTTGTTGCTATCTTAGGTGGTGCTAAAGTTTCTGATAAGATTGGTGTTATTAACCACTTATTAGGAAAAGCTGATAAAGTTATCGTTGGTGGTGGTATGACATATACATTCTACGCTGCTAAGGGTATCAAAATCGGTAACTCTTTAGTTGAAAAAGATAAGATCGAATTAGCTAAGGAAATTATGGAAAAAGCTGGCGATAAGCTAGTATTACCTGTAGACAACGTATGTGCAAAAGAATTTAACAACGATGCACCTAGTGAAGTTGTTGAAGGTGATATTCCAGATGGTTACATGGCTCTAGATATTGGACCAAAATCTGTTGAATTATTTGAAGATACTTTGAAAGATGCTAAGACAGTTGTATGGAACGGACCTATGGGTGTATTTGAAATGAGCAACTTTGCAAAAGGTACACTTGAAGTAGGTAAGTTCTTAGGTACTTTAAGCGATGCTACAACAATTGTTGGTGGTGGCGATTCTACAGCTGCTGTACAACAATTAGGTGTTGCTGATAAGTTAACACACATTTCTACTGGTGGTGGTGCTTCCCTTGAATATCTAGAAGGTAAGACATTACCTGGTATCGCTGCAGTTTCTGATAAGTAATTTAAGTTAAGTTATAGAAACTAGGTTGAGGTTTAATTTCTGAAAGGATGATTTATTGTGCGTACACCAATTATCGCAGGTAACTGGAAAATGAATATGAATCCAGAACAAACTGCAGAATTTGTAAAAGCTGTTAAGGATAATTTACCAGCAGCATCTGAAGTTGAAGCTGTTATTGCAGCTCCTGCTGTTGACTTACCAGCATTACTTGAAAATGCAAAAGGTTCTGATTTAAAAGTTGCAGCTGAAAACTGCTACTTTGAAGATGAAGGTGCTTTTACAGGTGAAACATCACCAAAAGTACTAAAGGAAATGGGAGTAGACTACGTTGTTATCGGTCATTCCGAACGTCGTGATTACTTCCACGAAACTGATGAAGATATTAACAAGAAAGCTCACGCTATCTTCCGTAATGGTTTAACACCAATCATTTGCTGTGGTGAATCTTTGGAAACTCGTGAAGCTGGAAAAGCTGAAGAATGGGTAGCAAACCAAGTTACAGCAGCTTTGAAGGATCTTTCCGCAGAACAAGTTGCAAGCTTAGTTATCGCTTATGAACCAATCTGGGCTATCGGTACAGGTAAGACAGCTACTGCAGATCAAGCAGAAGAAATTTGTGCAGTAGTTCGTAAGACAGTTGCTGATTTATATGATGAAACAGTAGCTGACAAAGTACGTGTACAATACGGTGGTTCTGTAAAACCAGCTAACGTTAAAGAATTAATGGCAAAAGAAGACATTGATGGTGGATTAGTTGGTGGAGCTTCATTAGTTCCTGATTCATACTTACAATTAGTAAACTACAAAAACTAGTTTTTAGGATAAATTATTCATAAGTAATTGAATAATTTAGTAAAAACCCTTAAAATATCTATTAGAGAAGGAATTCTCAGTTAATTTTTATAAACTCAAAGGAGTGTAATTTAATGTCTGCAATTACAGAAATTTATGCACGCGAAGTTTTAGATTCACGTGGTAACCCAACAGTTGAAGCTGAAGTATATACACAAGATGGTGGTTTCGGTCGTGGAATCGTTCCTTCTGGTGCATCTACAGGTGAACATGAAGCTGTTGAATTACGCGATGGTGACAAAGATCGTTACATGGGTAAAGGTGTAACAAAAGCTGTTGCTAACGTTAATGATATCATTGCTAAGGAAATCGTTGGTTACGAAGTTACTGATCAAGTTGCTATCGATAAAGCAATGATTGCTTTAGATGGTACACCAAATAAAGGTAAGTTAGGTGCTAACGCAATCTTAGCAGTTTCTATTGCTGTTGCTCGTGCAGCTGCTGACGAATTACAAGTTCCATTGTACAACTACATTGGTGGTTTCAATGCTCACGTATTGCCAACACCTATGATGAATGTTATCAATGGTGGTGCTCACTCTGATAACAAGGTTGACTTCCAAGAATTTATGATTATGCCTGTTGGTGCTCCAACAGTTAAGGAAGCAATCCGTATGGGTTCAGAAACATTCCATCACTTACAAAAATTATTAGCTGCTGATGGTAAAGTAACATCCGTTGGTGACGAAGGTGGTTTTGCTCCTGACTTTGCAAACAACGAAGAACCATTAGAATACCTTATCAAAGCTATTGAAGCTGCAGGTTACAAGCCAGGTAAGGATATTGCTATTGCTGTTGACGTTGCTTCTTCTGAACTTTGGGACAATGATTCCAAGAAGTACAAGTTACGCTGGTCAACAGGTGAAGAATTCACAACTGAAGAATTCATCAAATATCTTGAAGGCTTAGTTGCTAAGTACCCAATTATTTCTATCGAAGATCCTATCGATGAAAACAACTGGGATGACTGGGTAACAATTACTTCTGAACTTGGTAAGAAAGTTCAATTAGTTGGTGACGACTTCTTCGTTACAAACACAGAATACCTACGTAAAGGTATCAAGATGGGTGCTGCAAACTCTATCTTAATCAAGGTTAACCAAATTGGTACATTAACAGAAACAATGGAAGCTATCGAAATGGCTAAAGAAGCTGGCTACACAGCTATTGTTTCACACCGTTCTGGTGAAACTGAAGATACAACAATTGCTGACTTAGTTGTTGCTACAAATGCAGGTCAAATTAAGACTGGTTCTATGAGCCGTACAGACCGTCTTGCTAAGTACAACCAATTAATGCGTATTGAAGATCAATTAACAGACTTGGTTGCTAAGTACAAGGGTATTAACTCATTCTACAACTTGAGTGAACAAGCTCGTCAAGACATCATTAACAAGTAATTGTTATGACTTAAGAAAGAATGTGATTATTAATCACATTCTTTTTTGTTTGCTAAATTGAATATTAACTTATATAATATAAATGATTTAAAGAGATAAGTAATTATCTCTTTTTGTTTTATATTTTATAGAACGTACGTTTTAAAGGCGGTGATATTAACATGGAGAGAAAAATTTTGCATATTGATATGGATGCATTTTATGCTTCTATTGAAATGAGAGATAATCCAGAGTACTTAAATAAGCCATTAGTGATTGCTAGAAATCCTAAACATACTGCTGGAAAGGGAGTTGTAGCAACCGCTAATTATGTTGCTAGAAAGTATGGAATTCATTCTGCAATGAGTGCTCAAAAAGCATTAGATAAGTGTCCTCATGCAATTTTTAAAGCTCCTGATTTTGCTAAATATCGCCGAGTATCCAGTCAAATTCATACAATATTTCATGAGTACACTGATAAAATTGAAAATGTAGCACTAGATGAAGCATATCTTGACATTACAGAAAATAAGTTAGGTATAAAATCAGCAGTAGAAGTTGCCTGTAGAATTCAAAGAGAAATTTATTTAAAAACTAAATTAACTTGTTCTACAGGAGTTTCGTATAATAAATTTCTAGCTAAATTAGCATCTGATTACTCTAAACCGTTTGGAATGACAGTTGTGACACCAGATGATGTACAAGATTTTTTATTTAATATGCCAATTAAGAAATTTAGAGGCGTAGGTAAAAAAACATTACCTAAAATGTATGAGGAAGGGATATACTATGGTATTGATTTATATAATAAGAAAGAAATAGACTTAATTAATAAATTTGGTAAAATTGGACATATATTATATCAGCGTGTACGTGGTATAGATATGAGGCCAGTTGAATGGAAAAGAGAACGAAAATCTGTTGGCAAGGAGCGGACATTTGATCAACCTTTAAAAACAGTTGAAGAGGTTGATAGTCAATTAAGATTGATAGCTACAAAACTTGTAGATATAACGACAAGTAGACAAATTAGGGGAAAAACTTTAGTTATTAAAGTTAGAAATAATGATTTTGAAACGGTAACAAAGAGAACTACCCTTCAAGATTATATTCCTAATGATGTAGAAAATATAGTTTTTTATGGAAAACAATTATTTGAAGAAGTACAAGACATAGATATAGATGTTAGGCTATTGGGCTTGACTTTGACAAATTTAGATACTGTAAATTTTGAAAATATGAGCTTACCTATTTAAAGTTTAATAATGATAGTGTAGCATATTACTTATAATGTAAGTGAGGTAATAAACATGAAACTACTAATGATTGAAGATAACAAATCAGTATGTGAAATGATGTCCATGTTTTTTGAAAAAGAAAAATGGGACGTAGAATATGCTTATGATGGTATTTCTGCAGTAGAAAAATTTAAAGAAAAATCTGATGAGTGGGATATGATCACACTTGACTTGAATTTACCTGGAATGGATGGAATGCAAGTTAATGCTGAAATAAGAAAAATTTCAAGTACTGTTCCAATCATAATTTTGACTGCTAGAGATTCTGAAAGTGATCAGATTTTAGGCTTAGAAATGGGAGCAGATGAGTATGTTTCCAAGCCATTTTCACCAATAACATTAATTGCAAGAATTAAAGCCCTTCATCGTCGTGCTCAAATTTCTGCATTAGGAAGCAGCAAACAGAACAAGGAAGATGATGACTTTGATGTTAAAACAGATCATTTTAAACTAAATTCTAGTACTAGAGAAGCTTACTTGAATGACAATAGGATTGATGGTCTAACACCAAAAGAATTTGACTTGTTAAGAGTATTAGCAAAAAAACCACGTCAAGTATTCTCTAGAGAACAATTATTGCAATTGGTATGGGATTATGAATACTATGGTGATGAAAGAACAGTTGATGCACATATTAAAAAGCTAAGACAAAAAATTGAAAAAGTTGGTCCACAAGTTATACAAACTGTGTGGGGTGTTGGATATAAGTTTGATGATACAGAGGCAGAATAATGAAATTTATATATCAACAAATGCTGGCTTTTTTGTCTATTATAATTATTTTGTCTGGAACGTTAGCGATGGTCTTTTTTCATTTAACTAAGGAAATGACGTATGAAAATGCCTGGCAACAAATGCAAGGCTATGCTTATACCTTAAGAAAAGAAGCTCTTAAATTGACGACGGATAAAGCCGGAAAGACAATAATTGTATTGAATGTCTCACAATTAAAAGCTACAGAAAAATTATTATCAGCACAAAACACACATTTTACTATTTATACAAGTAGAACAGACGTGTTATATCCTGATAATTCAGTCATTCGTGAGAATAGAAGTATTAGTAAGGCTGATTGGAAAAAGTTGACAGCAGGTAATGTTGTTAAGAGAAAACAGGACTTTAGACCAAGAAAAAGTAAGAGTGAAGTAGATGGGTCGGATGTTAAAATAACGGATATTTACGCTCCTTGTTTTGATTATCAGGGAAATTTAGTAGCTGTTATTAAAGTAGGTGAAGACTTATCTAATATCACACAGAACCTACAAATTATAAGACGAAATGTAGTTTTGACCGTTGCCTTTGCAATTTTAGTAGGAGTTATTTTAAGTATCATAATTGCCCATTTCTTAACTAAAAAAATAGCTCGATTGAGAAATGCTACAGACCTAGTTGCTGCGGGAAATTTTGATGTGCATTTAGATACTAATGGTGATAGTGAATTGGACAAATTAACATTGGACTTCAATTCAATGGTACAATCATTGCGTGAATCAAATGAAGAAATAAAGCGTCAAGAAGAACGTAGACGCCAATTTTTTGCTGATGCAGCACATGAAATGAGGACACCGTTAACTACTATTAATGGGTTACTTGAAGGCTTGGCATATGATGCTATTCCTGAAGAAAGCAAAGAGAAAAGTATTGAATTAATGCGTAATGAAACTAAACGTTTGATAAGATTAGTAAATGAAAATTTAGACTATGAAAAAATTAGATCAGGACAAATTGAACTTTCCAAAACTGAGTTTGATGTTGTTCAAGTTTTAAATAATATTATTAAGCAATTAAGAAATAAAGCTGAACAAGTAGGAGATAAATTTGAATTGTATACACCTGATAAATTAATGGTTTATGCAGATTATGATAGGTTAGTTCAAATTATTTTTAATATTACACAAAATGCGATACAATTTACAGAAAATGGTGTAATTAACATCTCTGCTGAAAAAGGAAATGAAGAAACAATTATTCGCATCTCTGATAATGGAATTGGTATGAACGAAGAACAATTAAGAAATATTTGGGAACGATATTATAAAGCTGATCCTTCAAGAAAAAATACCAAGTATGGCGAATCTGGATTAGGATTATCTATTGTTCATCAATTAATGCAATTACATCAAGGAAGTGTTACTGTTGAAAGTAAGGAAGAAAAGGGGACAACCTTTACTTTACGTTTTCCAAATAAAAATAAGTTAAGTAAAATTTAGATTATTTAAGGATACAGTTAAACAAGGAGGTTTGACTGTATTTTCTTGTAGAGGGGTGGAGATTTTTTGAAAAAAGAAATATCTTTATTCGCTGTATTGCTAGGCTCTTTTTGTACTAGCTTTGAAATGAGTTTTATTTGGCCATTAACAAGTGTTTATTTGCACGACAATCTGCATATTTCACTCGCACTAGTGGGCTTAGTGTTATTTTTTAATTCTTTGGCTAGTGTAATTGGAAATATATTTGGTGGATTAGGATTTGATAAATTGAATCCATATTATTTATTGTTATTAGGCGGAGGAGTTACAACCTTATCCCTAGTTGTTTTAGTATTTTTCCACCAAGCTTTACCGTTTTCTATCTGTCTATTCTTTTTAGGATTAAGTGCAGGATGGAATGGAACTCTAATAAGTGCGTTAGGTGCGATATTGAAGAAATATGACGGTAATTATGTGTTTAATATGATTTATTTTATCCAAAATCTTGGAATTGTTATTGGGTCTTCAACTGTAGGTTTCCTATATGATTGGAATATAAAGTTGCCATTTATAGCTGCTATGCTAATTAGTTTTGGCTTTTTGTTAGTTGTAATGATAGGATTTCGTGCATTGAAGGACGAAAACATACATGGTAATACCCATAAACATAGTAAAGTTAAGGTTGTTTTACCAAAAATAAACATGTATTTAATCTATAGTTTATTTGCGATGTTGTTGGTTACTTGGACAATGTATCAACAATGGGGAAGTAATGTTTCAGTATATATTACAAGTTTAGGAATACCATTTCGTTACTATAGTGTTTTATGGACTATCAATGCAGGATTAATATTGGTAATTCAAATTTTTATTGTTAGATTAAGACATCTAATAAAGAATAATTATCTTCCAATTTACTTTGGTATATTTACTTTTGCGTTATCTTTTGTAGTTTTATTTTTTGCTAAACAATATTATTTATTTGTCGTAGCAATGGTCCTACTGACATTTGGAGAGGCTTTAGCTTTTCCGCAAGTTCCAGTTATTATTAATCAACTGACACCAAATGAAGTTAAAGGTAAATATCTTGGTTTAGTTAATTCATTTGGTAGTGCTGGAAGAGCAATCGCCCCTTTATTTGGTGGATTGGTTATTGAAGGTTTTGGATATAGAAATTTATTTTTAATTGCGATAATTTTTAATTTAGCAATATTAGTAATAGTGTATTTAGTTAGATTAAGAGTCGGAAATAACGTAAAAAATTATTAATAGATGTTAATAGATTTAATAGAATATATAGAAAATACAGGATCAATTTATAATTTATAGATTGATTCTGTATTTTTTATGGTGATGTTGAAATATTAAGCATTTAGATTGTATTTGAAATAGTATATAATTAAATTTATAACATTATTAAATTTTTATTTTGAAGGGAATTAAAATGAAATTTGATACGAGTAGATTTATATTTATAGTTAAAGGATTATTAGTTGGAGCGACAGTAGGAATTGTAGTTAGTTTATTTCGACTATTAATTGAAAAATTTTTAGTACTTATCAAGTTTTTGTTTATGCAAGCCCATAATAATTCAATCTATTTTATAATTTTAGCAATTATAATGTTGGTATCTTTAATAGCTAATTCAAAATTCATTAAGGATGAACCAAATATTAAGGGATCAGGTATTCCCCAAGTCGAAGGACAACTTGCTGGAGAATTGGAAATGAACTGGTGGTCTGTTCTTTGGCGTAAATGGGTTGGTGGAATTTTAAGTATCGGAATAGGTCTATTTTTAGGGCGTGAAGGTCCATCAATTCAATTAGGAGCAGCAGTAGGACAGGGGATAGCTGAAAGAACAAATCATCGCGGTTCTGGTAGAAGAATTTTAATTGCTGGAGGAGCTTCAGCAGGATTATCTGCAGCTTTTAATGCACCAATTGCATCAACATTATTTATTCTTGAAGAGGTTTATCATAATTTTTCTCCATTAGTTTGGACAACTTCTTTAGCAGCGGCAATTGCAGCTAATTTTGTTTCTTTAAATTTTTTTGGTTTAACACCAGTATTACATATGTCTTATAAATTAGCTTTTCCCATTCATTATTATATCCATCTAGTATTATTGGGAATTTTTTTAGGACTCTTAGGGTATGTTTATCAATACTTAACTTTAAATGTCGATAGATTTTATAAACTATTTGAATTTATCCCTAGTAATTGGTTAGCAATAATTCCCATAATATTATTATTTCCTTTAGGGTACTTTTTACCAGACACTTTAGGTGGAGGTAATAGTTTAATTCTTGAAATAGGTGGTAATATTCCGACGGTATGGCTACTTTTAGGTATTTTCTTATTAAGATTACTATTTTCTACTTTATCTTACGGTAGTGGATTGCCTGGTGGAATTTTCTTGCCTATTTTGACAATTGGAGCTACTTTAGGAGCTTTATATGGAGTTGTTGCAGCTCATTTTGGTTTATTGCCAGATAAATATATTGTTGACTGTATTATTTATGCCATGGCAGGTTATTTTGCTTGTATAGGGAAAGCACCATTTACGGCGATTCTCTTAATTACCGAAATGGTAGGTTCTTTGCATCATTTAATGCCATTAGCAGTCGTATCACTAACAGCATATACAGTTGTTGATTTATTACGTGGACGCCCAATTTACGAAGCATTGTTAGAAAAATTTCTTAAACGTTATACACCACATCCAGATGAGTTTACAGATCAATTAGAAATTCCTGTATTTGCAGGTTCATATTTACAAGACAAACAAGTTAGAGATATAACATGGCCTAAAGAATGCTTATTAGTGGCAATTCAACGTGGAGAAAAACAAACAATCCCACATGGTGATACGTTAATTAGAAGTGGTGATACTCTTGTAATTGAGACTGGAGATGCTCATCGTGCAGAAGTGGCAAGAAAAATTGGACATATTGCTAATGACATTTCCAACTGGAAAAACTAGTAAAGATATGTTAAATTAGAGTATATGTATTACTGTATAAGGAAAAGGAGGTTTTCCTTTTGTATAATGTGTTATTAACATTATTAGTTATTATCTCAATATTAATAATTATCGCTGTGATGATGCAGCCTGCTAAAAATGATAATGCTTCAACTGCTCTTTCAGGCGGTTCAAGTGAGTTATTTAGTAAGCAAAAACCACGTGGATTTGAAGCGTTTATGCAAAAAGTAACAACAATTTTAGGAATTTTATTTTTTGTAATAGGTTTGGCATTGGTTTATTTGTCATCTCACTAATTACTATAAACCTCCTGTTAATTTACAGGGGGTTTTTCTATACAAATTATTTAATAAATGACGAGGAATTAAATGGATAAAGAAAAATTACAAGAAAAGCTATTACAAATTTTTGAAGCTGAACCACAAAAAAAATTCCAAGTTCAAGATTTAGTTAAAGTTCTTGACATGGAAGGAGCAGGTCAATTCAAATTTGTAGTACAAGCTTTAGCAGATTTAGAACATAATAAGCAAATAAAATTATCTGAAGATGATACATTTAGTTTAATAGTAAAAGAAAGTCCTAAGACTTTTGAGGGAGTCTTTCACGCTAATGATAGAGGATTTGGCTTTGTATCAGTAGATGATGAAGAATTGGATGATTTCTTTATTAGTCCTACACAAACTTTAGCTGCATTGAACGGCGACCGCGTTGTAGTCGAAATGATCAGTGAAGGAGATCCTGAAATTAGCAAGCGTCCTGAAGGTAAGGTTATCGAAATTATTGATCATGCTCTAACACAAGTTGTTGGGGAATTTCGTGTTGATCCAGATGAAATCATGCCAGATGGATATATTGGAACAGTACATTTAAAAGATAAAAAATTATCTAATATCAAGTGCTTTATTGAAGAAAAGGGACTACATCCAGTACCTGGGGAAGTTATTTTAGCTGATATTACTTCCTATCCTACACAGACGTTACCAAATATAATCAAGGCAGTAGCTGTTAAAGTTATTGGTAATGTTAACGATCCAGGAATGGATATTTTAGAAATTGTATACCAACACAATATTCCAACTGAATTTCCAGAAGAAGTGTTAGAACAAATTTCTAAGATTCCAGACTATGTTACAGAAGAAGAAAAGGTTGGTCGTGTAGACTTAACTGATCAAGATCTTGTTACTATTGATAGTATAGAATCTAAGGACTTGGATGATGCTGTAAATGTTTGGAAACTTCCTAATGGGAATTATCATTTAGGTGTACATATTGCTGATGTTTCACATTATGTAAAACCTAAAACACCTCTAGATAAAGAGGCTTTTGAACGAGGTACTTCTGTTTATTTAACAGACAGAGTTATTCCAATGTTACCTCCTAAATTATCTAATGGTATATGTTCTTTAAATCCACATGTAGAACGTTTAGCAATGACATGTGAAATGGAAATTAATGCTGATGGAGAAGTTGTAAATCATAAAATTTTCCCAAGTGTCATTAAATCAACTGAAAGAATGACATATAAGGCAATCAATAAAATTTTAGAATCTGATGATGAAAAAACTAAAGAACGTTATGCAGATTTAGTACCTATGTTTAAAGACATGGCTGAATTACATAGGATTTTAGTTAAAATGAGAAAACGTCGTGGTGCAATTGATTTTGATGCCCCTGAAGCAAAAATCATTGTAGATGAATTAGGACATCCAATTGATATTGAATTACGTGAACGTGGAACTAGTGAAAGAATGGTCGAGTCATTCATGTTAGCAGCTAATGAAACTGTTGCGGCTCACTATAATAAATTACATGTACCATTTGTATACCGTATTCATGAAACACCAACTCCAGAAAAAATAACAACATTCTTTGAAGCTCTTAATAGTTTAGGAATAGAAGTTACTGGTAGAAGTAATGATGTTAAACCTAAGATGTTACAAAATATCTTGAAGAAGGTAGCAGGTAAACCAGAAGAAGCAATGGTATCAACAATGTTGCTTCGTTCTATGCAACAAGCTAAATACTCACCTGACCCATTGGGACATTTTGGTTTAGCAGCTAAAGATTATACTCACTTTACTTCCCCAATTAGACGTTATCCTGACTTGATGGTACATCGTTTGATTAGATACTATAAAGAAAATGGTACATCTGAACAAGTTCAAGAAAAGTATCGTAACAAATTAGACGAAATTACACTTCACAGTTCACAAATGGAAAGACAAGCAATTGACGCTGAACGTGATACTGATGCAATGAAGAAGGCTGAATTTATGGCTGATAGAGTTGGAGAAACATTCCCAGCTGTAGTTAGCTCAGTTACAAAATTTGGAATGTTTATTGCGCTTGAGAATACTGTAGAAGGTTTAATTCATATTAGTGAGATGAAAGATGACTATTACGTATTCCTTGAAAAGCAAATGGCGTTAGTTGGTCGTCATTCTAAACGAACATTTAAGATTGGACAACCAATTGAAGTTAAACTAATTAATGTTAATGTCGAACAAAAAGAGATAGACTTTAAATTAGAGGGTGTCAAAGATATTCCTAAGTCTGATTTATTAGAGGGTGTTGAATTACCTGAATTTAAACCACGTGATAATAATAAACGTCGTTTTAAAGATAAGGATAAAAAACGTTCACATGGCAATAAGAAGTACCATGGTAAAGATAAGAAAAACTTTAAAGGTGGACAAAAGCCTTTCTACAAAAATGGTAATAAAAATAGATTTAATCACTCTAATAAGAAAGGTCGACGTTCAAGATAAGTTTATTGATAAGGGTGTGAGATAAGTGGCAAAAAGTAAGCCTAAAGATAATGCTTTAGCACAAAATCGTAAAGCACGCCATGATTATAATATTTTAGAGACTTATGAGGCTGGAATTGCTTTAACTGGGACAGAAATAAAATCTGTACGTGCTAGCCGAATTAATTTAAAAGACGGTTTTGCGCAAGTTAAAAATGGTGAAGTTTGGCTAATGAATGTTCATATTTCTTTATACGATCAAGGAAATATTTTTAATCATGATCCTTTAAGAAATAGAAAGTTATTATTACACAAAAAAGAGATTAAACATTTAAGTGAAGAAACTCAAAAAAAAGGAATTACGATAGTACCTTTGAAAGTATATATCAAAAATGGATTTGCCAAAGTATTGATAGGTATCGCACAAGGTAAACATGTCTATGACAAGCGTGAGACAATAAAACGTCGTGATCAAGAAAGAGAAATAAGAAGAACTTTGAAAAATTATGGATAGAAAAAAACTCGTTGAGCATTTGTTCAACGAGTTTTTTTATGAATAATTAACGTTAAGATTATTATTTAGTTCAGTTTGATTAGAATGTGAAGGATTACGCATTTTAGCCCAATAGTCTAAAATTGAAGCGATGCATAAGCATAATGGTTCATATTCTTTATGGGAGATTTCAAATTCTAAATAATTACCGCCGTCTGGAAGAGTTACTTCATGAATTTTCATAATGCAGTCTCTACCTTTAAAAACCTTATAGTTAAAAGTAAAGAGATTACCAAAAATAAACCAATTTAATTTTTTTACGAATAACATATCATGATTAATACCATAATACCTTCTAAGAGAACCAGCATAATGGCCATCTTCCAAAAATATAAATTTTGGAAAAAAACCTAGCGATTTTTGACGAGCTTCAGCTAATAACTTTCCCTGAATATCAAAAAGATCTATTCGGCCTTGGTGTCCGCCAAGATGGCCCGAAAGAAAGTAGATAATTTTTTTGTCTGAGTCTCTAAAAGTAAGCTGAGTCCCAACTTCGAACATATCTCGGCGTGTGTATAACTTACGAATTTGAATCACCCCCAATCATACGCTAATTATAGATTAATTAGTGTTCTTGATTTTCTCTAAGAACTTCTTCAATAGCCTTACCAACACCGTCAGAAGTATTAGTGTCAGCTATTCTTTTAGCTAACATTTTAACTTCGTTAGAGCCATTTTCCATTGCATAACTCATTCCAGCGACTTTTAACATAGAAACATCATTGTTATTGTCGCCAATTGCCATGACGTTATCCATAGGTATATTTAAATAGTCAGCATATGCTTGTAAAGCAATTCCTTTCTGAGCATTAACATGATTAATTTCAATGTTAGATTCAGAAGAAGAGGTTACAACAAGTTCAGAATTTTCACTGATTTCATCACGAATAGGATCTAAAACTTTCTTACCTTCAGAACTAAAGGCAACAATTTTGAAAACTTTGGTGTGCTTTTCATCTATAAGTTCCATATAGTCGTCAGTATAATTGATATTCATAAGTTCTAGACGATTAGAAGCCATGATAACAGCTAACTTATATGGAGTATCAGGACTAACTCGAGTTAAAAGTTCAGCAAAGTTTTCAATTCTTTTAGCTTTGTTATCAGAGTAGATGCCCTTTGAAGTGATTACTTCAGCGTAGAGTCCTTTTTTTCGTAATAAGCGAATGATTTTTTTAGCAGTAATTTTAGGTAGAGGAGAAGAACTTAAAACTTTTCCATTTTCATCTAAAACTTCAGCACCGTTAAGTGTAATCATAGGACTATTGAAATCAGCAGCCTCAATTAAAGGCTTGATTTCATTATATCCACGACCAGAGGAAACAATGAAGTGAACCCCATTTTTTTGTGCTTCTTTAATAGCATCGGCATTTCGTTTAGAAATTACCATTTTGTCATTTAAAAGTGTACCGTCCATATCTGAAGCGATTATTTGTATCATAAAGGAAGCCTCCCTAAAAAACTTTATACTACTAGTTTACCATGATATAGTGAAGAAAAGTAAATTTTAGAGACTAAGAATTTAGTGATAGTAATTAATCTTTAAATAAATTTATGATAGAATAGAAAACGAGGTGTTCATGTTGAAAACGTTTATACACAATGATTGGCAAGAAGTATTAGGTCCAGAATTTGAGAAACCTTATTATACAGAATTGCATAATTTTTTAAAAAATGAATATAAGACGCAGTATATTCACCCAGATATGTACCATATATACGAAGCCTTTGAATGGACGCCATTTTCAAAGGTAAAAGTTGTCATTTTAGGACAAGATCCTTATCATGGCCCTAATCAAGCTCATGGGTTAAGTTTTTCTGTGTTACCAGGCGTGGCTATTCCACCTTCATTACGGAATATCTACAAGGAGTTATACTCCGATTTAGGAATAAAACCTGTTAATCATGGTTATCTTGAAAAATGGGCTAAACAGGGTGTTTTAATGTTAAATTCAGTTTTAACAGTTAGAAATGGACAGGCATTTTCTCATCAAGGAAAAGGTTGGGAAAAATTGACGGATGAAGCGATTAAAAAGCTCTCAGAAAGACCAATGCCAGTTGTTTTTATATTGTGGGGAGCTGCTGCTAGAAAAAAGGCAGCTTTGATTGATAGAAAGAAGAATATCATTATTGAATCTCCACATCCTAGTCCTCTTTCTGCTAACAGGGGGTTTTTTGGATCTCGTCCGTTTTCAAAAACTAACGCTGCTCTAGAAGCATTAGGTGAAACGCCGATAGATTGGCAATTACCAGAGAAAGTAGAATTGACAGAAAAGTAAATTAACCTTAATTTAATTTTAGAGGTGTTTTAAATGGATTTATTTGATAACTTAAAGCAAAAAGTTGCAGGAGCAAACAAAACAATAGTATTCCCAGAAGGACAAGAACCACGTATTTTTCGTGCAGCTATTCGATTGAAGAATGACGGTTTAGTAGTCCCTATTTTATTAGGAAAAGTTGATGAAATTAAGCAAAATGCGGAAAATGAAGGAGTAGATTTAGGAGATATTGAATTAATTGATCCAAATACTTACCCTGAAGATAAATTTGCTGAAATGGTAGAAGCTTTTGTTGAACGCAGAAAAGGCAAAAATACTAAAGAACAAGCAGAAACAATGTTACGTGATGTAAATTATTTTGGAACAATGTTAGTTTACATGGATAAAGCTGATGGCTTAGTTTCAGGTGCTATTCATTCAACAGGGGATACAGTACGCCCAGCATTACAAATAATTAAAACAAAGCCAGGCGTAAGTAGAACAAGTGGTGCTTTTATAATGGTTAAAGGCGATGAAAGATATTTATTTGCAGATTGCGCTATCAATATTAATCCAGGTGCACAAGAATTAGCTGAAATTGCTGTGGAAAGTACAAATACTGCTAAAATTTTTGATATTGATCCACAAGTTGCAATGCTAAGTTTCTCTACAATGGGTTCAGCTAAATCAGATGAAGTAACAAAAGTTCAAGAAGCAGTAAAATTAGCTAAAGAATTAGCACCTAATGAGAAGATTGATGGAGAACTACAATTTGACGCAGCTTTTGTACCAGTTGTTGCTAAACAAAAGGCACCAGAATCAGAAGTTGCAGGACACGCTAATGTCTTTGTATTCCCAGAATTACAATCTGGAAATATTGGATATAAAATTGCACAAAGATTAGGAGGATTCGAAGCAATTGGACCTGTTCTTCAAGGGTTAAATAAACCTGTATCAGATTTATCAAGAGGTTCTGTTGAAGAAGATGTCTACAAGGTTGCAATTATTACAGCAGCTCAAGCTTTGATGTAAAACATGGAAATAGTAAGTAAAAAAGCAGAAGATACAGAAAAGTTGGCAAAAAAGATAGCTCAATTTTTAAAGCCTCAAGATATTATTTTGCTAGATGGAGATTTAGGTGCTGGTAAAACAACTTTCACTAAAGGACTTGCTTTAGGATTAGGAATTAAGAAAAATGTAAAAAGTCCAACATTTACAATTGTTAGAGAATATCATGAAGGTAGATTACCACTATATCATATGGATGTTTATCGTTTAGAAGATGCCAGTGCTGATGATATTGGCTTAGATGAATATTTTAACGGTGACGGTGTAAGTGTTGTTGAGTGGTCACAATTTATTGATGATGAATTACCTAGTGAATATTTGATTATTCATATCATTAAAGATGAACAAAATGATGATCAGAGAAAGATAGTAATTGAAGCTAAAGGGGAACGTTATCAAGAATTGCTAGCGGAGTTATAATATTTGATGCTAATAAAAGCACTGTAGGATCTGATTACGTACAGAAGTCAGATCTTTACAGTGCTTTTGATTTATTTTATTTTAATGAATGGTTGTAACTGATCTTCACCAAAAAGATTAGCTTGGTAAAGTAAAATTTCAGCACAAGCAGTACTATCAAATAAAGCATTATGATGATGCTTTAAATCGATGTTTAAGTTATTACAAATTGTATCAAGCTTGTGATTCTCAAAATCTTTGAAAAATTTCTTACTAGTTCTAAGTGTATCTAATAGTTGATAATGTGGCAGGGTGATATCATAATGTTCTAGTGTTCTTAATAAAACACTGGAATCAAAACTTGCATTATGAGCAACAATTAGATTGTTAGGTGTAAAGAAATTTTGAATATGTGGCCAGAGTTCAGGAAAACTAGGTGCATTTTGTACTTGTTTTTCTGTAATTCCATGGACTTGAATATTTCTCCAAGAAAAATCAGTATCAGGCTTGATTAAAGAATAAAATTGATCGGCAATTTGATCATTTTTAACAACAGTTAGTGCTAAAGAACAGGCACTATATCTTTTAGGATTGGCTGTTTCAAAGTCAATTGCTACGAAATTCAAAAAATCACCTTCTGTTTTATAGATATATCTAGTCTAACAATTTTAGACTTAAAAAGCGAATAATATATTAATAACTAGATTTACAATTATAATCTAGCTATAGTATGTTAGAATTAAAAATGAAACTATTTAATAACGAGGGAATAAAATGACAACAAATGATTTAAGAGAATTGTTTTTGGATTTAAATGTTAAATTTGATGAAGAATTAAAGAAATATACAAATACAAAAACAGGAGGAAAAGCTGACGTATTAGCTTTTCCTGACAGTATTGAAGAAACTGAAAAATTAATTAAAATTGCTAAAAAAAATAATGTACCTTTGACAATTTTAGGAAATGCAAGCAATTTAATTGTTAAAGATGGTGGAATTAGAGGTCTAGTCGTAATTTTGCAACATCTAAATCAGATAACCGTTGATGGAACAAAAGTCACAGCACAAGCAGGAGCTTCTTTGATAGGAACAACCCGTGTAGCAGCTAAGCACAGTCTAACCGGAATGGAGTTTGCGTCAGGAATTCCTGGTAGTATTGGTGGAGCAATATTTATGAACGCTGGAGCTTACGGTGGGGAAATAAAAAACATTGTTGAATCTGTTAAGTTATTAACTCGTAATGGTGAATACAAAACTTATACTGTAGATGAGTTAGACTTTGGTTATCGCCATAGTCGTTTACAAAGTGAAGATGATATTGTAGTTGCTGCAACCTTTAAACTAGAACATGGTGATATAAAGAAAATTAGGGAAAGAATGGAAGAACTTAGCTTTTTAAGAGCTTCAAAACAACCTCTAGAGTATCCATCTTGTGGTAGTGTATTTAAACGTCCAGCAGGGCATTTTACAGGTAAATTAGTACATGACTCAGGATTGCAAGGATATACAGTAGGCGGTGTTCAAGTATCTAAAAAGCATGCTGGATTTATTGTGAATATTGGTAATGGTACTGGTAAAGATTATTTAGATGTTATTCATCATGTCCAAGCAGTTGTGAAGGAAAAATTTGATGTTGAATTAGAAACAGAAGTTAGGATAATTGGTGAAGATTAAAAATAAGAGAGGCTGGAAAAAACTATATTTTCAGATGAATTTTAGAAAATAGTTATATTAAAAACCGCTAGGAATCAACGATTTTAGTAATGTGATTTCTAGCGGCTTTTAAGTATTGAGACTTTTTTCAGCCTCTTATATTTCTAAATTATTTTGTTTTGCATATAAATAAATTGAGTGACGTCCAATAGCCACAGAAGCCCAGACAATTAATTGAATTATTGTCATAAAGATAACGAAGGTTAACATTCTAGCATTCCACATACCTATTAATAAATCAACCACCCATTTAGGACTAGTGAAGAGGTAAGCTGAATGAAGTCTTAAAAATCTACCAACATAAATTCCAATTGAGGAAAGAATTGTCAAAATAAAGGCCAATGATATTCTGAAAGGAATTGAACGTTTATTCCAACGAATAGCAATAACATTAATAAAGTGATCAAAACTCCATAATCCCATCAATGTACAACCTAGAGCACTTGAAATTAAATTAGTAAATTCTAGCCACATTTTTAATCTTAAAGTCATAAGACCTGTTGTAGGGTCGTACGGATTAAAACGTGCTAAATGGAACAAGTCTGTTAAGACATAAGGTGCATTGGGATAGAATAATAACCAGAAGAAAAATAAAAGCCAAAAAATAACAGGATTTTGTTTTTCGTTAATATGCATCGCTAATTCAACAGGGATATATCCTAAAAATGTATTTAAAAGTAAGAAACTAAAAAAAGTTCCGCGGCTATAATCAGCTATATAAATATAAATCATAAATAAAACAAAGATTGTTCGAATGAACCATTTTAATTTAGTAGGCATAAAAATTCACCACTTTTCCAATTCTCTTTAACTAACATTCTAACAAATATATTTGTCTATAATGTGAACAAATTATTTACTTTATAAAGATTTTAAAGTTAAAGTCTTCTAAGTAACATTATATTCCAAATGTTGTTAATTGTAATTCGAAAAGTATAGGATTATTTTTAATAAAATAGATTTTTCAATTGGTTAACGTGATATAATATTGAAAGACCAAGGAGGGATATTTATGCCTTTTGATTGGAGCAACTTGATAACTTCACAACATTTGATAAACTTATTAGATGTTGCAGTTGTTTGGTATGCTATTTATAAGTTGATGATGCTTCTTCGAGGAACAAAGGCAGTTCAACTCTTTAAAGGAATTGTAGTAATCGTAATTATCAAGTTACTAAGCTGGTATATTGGATTATCAACTGTATCTTGGATAATGGACCAAGTTATTAATTGGGGAATTATTGCAATTATCATTATTTTTCAGCCTGAAATTCGGCGAGGTCTAGAACATTTAGGACGTGGAACATTTGTCCATAACCGTAAGCAAGGTGCTGAAGAAGAGAAGATGGTAAAAGCTCTCGATCAGGCTATTCAATATATGTCTAAACGAAGAATTGGGGCGTTGATAACAATCCAAATGAATACAGGTTTAGAAGATTATATTGAAACAGGGATAAAATTGGATGCAGATATAACAGGTGCATTACTAATAAATATTTTTATTCCTAATACGCCTCTTCATGATGGAGCTGTTATTATCAAAGATAACAAGATTGCAGTAGCCGCAGCATACTTACCATTATCTGAAAGTAATCTTATTCCTAAAGCTTTAGGAACACGTCATCGAGCAGCTGTGGGAATTAGTGAAGTAACAGATGCTTTGACAATTGTTGTATCTGAAGAAACTGGTGGAGTTACAATTACTAAAAATAGTGAATTATTAAGGGATTTAACTCAAAATGACTACCTTAAGCTTTTAAGAAATGAACTTATTCCTAAGCAAGAAGTTAAGAATGATAATATCTTAACTAAATTTGTAGATGGATTTGCTAAGAGTTTTAAAGGAGGTAGAAAACATTGAAATTATCAAAGTACTTTAATACAAAATTTTTCTACCGAATTGTTGCTCTAATTTTTGCTCTTTTTCTTTTTTTCTATGTTAATGCAGATCAGTTAACATCAGGACAGTCTACAGGACATACATTAACAACAAGTACAAATGAGAAGTCAATTGTTATTGAGATGCCATTAAAAGTTAAGGGAGCAAAAGATACTGAATTTGTGGCAGGATTACCAGATAAGGTAAAGGTTAGAATAATTGGGCCAAGCGCAATTGTCACAGCTATTAACAATACACGTAATTTTGAGGTGTATGCCGATTTAACTGGTAAAGGGTATGGTAAACATACAATAACTTTATCTCAATCTGGGCTGAGCAAAGAAGTGTCAGCTAAGATAGATCCACAAACTGTTAAGGTTAAAATTAGTAAGAAAGCTACAAAAACTTTCCCAGTTCAAGCACGCTATAATTCAAGTAATGTAGCAAGTGGATATGCAACTGGTAGTGTAACTATGAATAATCAAACGGTTCGAGTTACAGGTGCTAAAAATGATGTAAAAAATATCGAAATTGTTGTAGCAAATGTTAATATCCCAAGTGGAACTAAGAATGATGTAGTACGATCTGTTCTACTACAAGCTTTGGATAAAAAGGGTAAAAGCTTAGATGTAGTTTTTGATCCTGAAACAGTTCGTGTAACGATTCCGGTTTTTGAAGCTAGTTCAAGTAAAAAAGTGAGCTTGAATTTAGTTCAAAGCGATGGAGACAAAAATCGAAGTTACTCGATATCAACAGATACAAAAACAGTTGTGTTACATGGAACAAAACAAGCTTTGAGTAAGGTTTCAACATTAACGGTGCCTGTGTCAGTAGAAGGTGTAACTAGTTCTGTAACAAGAACAATTCAATTACAATCAACAATTAGTGGAATTGCAAGTATTTCTCCAGCTACAATTTCGGTAACTATTACTGCAAGTGGAGATAATAATGAAAGTTCTGCAGATGTATCGCAGACTAATAAAATAGATAATAGTTTGAATAATGATAAAACTGAAGATGATAGCAGTAAAACTAGCTCAAATATAAGTGTAAGTAGCTCGAATAGTGAGAAATCATCTGAAAGTAATAATTAATTTGAATGTGAGGATTTTTTAATATGAAGTATTTTGGAACTGATGGTGTTAGAGGAATTGCAAACGAAACATTGAGCCCAGAATTAGCATTTAAGCTAGGTCGTTGTGGAGGATATGTTTTAACTCAACATGCTTCTAATAAACCAGCACGTGTGTTAGTTGCAAGAGATACACGTATTTCTGGACAAATGCTTGAACAAGCTCTTATTGCTGGCCTTTTATCAGTAGGAATTGAAGTATTTTCTTTAGGAGTTATGACAACACCTGGGGTAGCTTATTTAGTAAGATTACAAGATGCTGATGCTGGGATTATGATTTCTGCATCGCACAATCCTGTTCAAGATAATGGAATAAAATTCTTTGGTAGCGATGGTTATAAATTATCTGATGAAAAAGAAGAAGAAATTGAAGCATTATTAGAAAGTGATGAAGATACTTTACCTCGTCCTTCTGCAGAAGGTTTAGGTACTTTAAGTGATTATCATGAAGGAGCATTAAAGTATACTCAATTTCTAGAACAAACAATTCCTGACGATTTAGAAGGAATGCATATTGCTATTGATGGAGCTAATGGATCTACGAGTGCATTAGTTTCACGCTTGTTCGCAGACCTCGGTGCTGATTTTGATACAATGGCAACTAATCCAGATGGCCTTAATATCAATAAGGGAGTAGGTTCTACTCATCCAGAAGCATTAGCAAAATTTGTTGTGGAAAAAGGTGCACAAGTTGGTGTAGCTTTTGATGGTGATGGCGATAGATGTATTGCTGTTGACGAAAATGGTGAAATCGTTGATGGCGATAAGATTATGTTTATTTGTGGTAAGTACTTGAGTGAACGTGGACGCTTGAAGAAAGACACAATTGTAACAACTGTTATGAGTAATATTGGTTTGTACAAAGCAATGAAAGAAAATAATCTTAATTCTGTTCAAACTAAAGTTGGCGATAGATACGTTGTAGAAGCAATGAGAAAAGATGGATATAATGTTGGTGGAGAACAATCAGGACACGTTGTATTCTTAGACTTCAATACAACTGGCGATGGAATGTTGACGGCACTTCAATTATTAAATGTAATCAAGCAAACTGGTAAGAAGTTATCAGAATTAGCAGCTGAAGTTAAGACATATCCACAAGAATTAGTAAATATTAAAGTTACTGATAAAAAAGCAGCTTTAGATAATGAAAAGATTAAAGAAGCTATCGCTAAAGTTGAAGAAAAAATGGCTGGCGATGGTCGTGTCTTAGTAAGACCAAGTGGAACAGAAGACTTACTTAGAGTAATGGCTGAAGCTAAAACTCAAGAATTAGTGCATGACTATGTAATGGAAATTGCAGACGTTGTAGAAACTGAAATGGGTGTAAATGAATAAGAGATAAAAAGTCTCGAAACTTAAAGCGCTAGAAACCACGTTATTGAAAACGTTGATTTCTAGCGCTTTTTACTATTGATGTTTTTTATAGTTTCACTTGAAAAGTTGCTTTTCTAGCATCCTGTTAGTTTAATATTCAATTGTAGAACCAACGTGGATGGATGGCATTTTTTCAGGAGATAAATAGATAGCATTATTTTGAGGTTCATCAGGTACTTCAGTGAAGTATAGAGTAACATGTCCTAACATAGAAAAGTTACTATCAACTAAATCTCCCTTAAATTTTACAGCATAAACTTGATTATCAATTTTAATTTCATTATTGATGGTTATATCTGCAGATTGGACATTTTCAAATCTCTGAACAACGGATACTTTTTCTAGGTTGTCAGTTACAGAATTTTCACCAAATAAAATGATAATAGGTTCTGTATCACTGATTGCATTTTCACCAATACTTACAACATTTGCTTTAAACAAAATTTACTCAACTCCATTTTAAAGAATAAAGCAATTATAACACAGAAGATGTTAGATTATGAAATAAGAGCAATGGAACATAATTAGGTTTATGTGATATGTTATACTTAACAATGTAAACTATTACAAGGAGGCTTTTTCATGCTTGAAAAAATATATTTTGGAACTTATACCAGAAATAACAGTAAGGGTATTTATCAAGCCGAGTTAGATACTGAGAAAAAAGAAATTAGAGATTTAGAATTATTTATTGATGATATCGTAAGTCCTACATATCTTACAACGACTAATAATGGAATTTTACTGACAATTACAGGAAATGATCAGGGACAAGGAGGAATTGCAAGTTATAATCTTACAACTCCTAAACCTGTTTTAGTTGATCAAAAATTAGCTGATGGTGCATCTCCTTGTTATGTAAGCTATGATGGTCAGCGTAAGTTGGTGTATACTGCAAATTATCATAAAGGTTTAGTTGAAGTATATCGCCTAGAAAATGATAATACTTTAACATTAAAAGATTCCGTTACTTATAAAGGAAAAGGTCCGCGTCCAGAACAAGATAAATCACATGCTCATTATGCAGATTTAACACCTGATAATAAATTGGTAACTATTGATTTAGGTGACGATAAGGTTCACACATATGATGTGTCAGAAGAAGGTAAGATTTCTGAAATCGCAGCTTTTCAAACTCCTGAAGGTTTTGGACCCAGACACATTGTATTTTCCAATAATGGTAAATTGGCATATCTAGCAGGAGAATTATCAAGTGAAGTAGCTGTATTGGAATATAATAATGGTATTTTTAATCTTATCCAGATAGTATCAACTATACCTGTGGACTGGACAAAACATAATGGGGTAGCGGCTATACGTATTTCTTCTGATGATAAATTTGTATATGTTTCTAATAGAGGACATAATTCTATCGCAGTATTTGAAGTTAAAGAAGACGGTATTTTGAAACTTATTCAAACTATTTCAACAAATGGAGATTTTCCACGTGATTTTGCGCTTGATAATAGTGAGAGATTTATAGTTGTTGCTCATCAAAATTCGACAATTGCATCTTTATTTGCAAGAAATGCAACTTCTGGTAAACTAGAACTATTGCAAACAGACATTCCAGTTCCAGAGGGTGTTTGTGTTCACTTTGTAAAATAGGGAGGAATTTGTTTTGATTTTCAAGGATACACGAGTTAATTCGCTATCAGAATTAGTCAATGTTATAAAACAAGGTACTCATCGTGTTACTTTAAAAAATCATGAAGCAACTGTTAGTAAAGGATTTATGGCAGAAGCTATCAAGTATGCTCATGAACATGATGTATCAGTTAATGTTGTAATTAACATTCCAACTGAAACTTCTTATCAATATTCAGATGTTGAAATTAAAGCTTTAGAAGCAGATATTTTTGAAGCACAAGCATTAGGAGCAGATAGTATAGAGTTCTTAGCATTAAATGAAGATGGTAGTTTCGATGTTGAAACTGCAGATCAATTTTTAGCAGCTTGTGGTGGAATGGAAGGAACTATTAATTTAAGTAATATTCAATTCACAAATGATCAGTTAGAAAAAATTGCAGAGTGGGTTGAGGAAAAACAAATCTCACGTGTTTATACTGATAATGATAGTACAGATGAATTAATTAAGTTAAAGGAAGTTCTTCCTAATATAGTTCCTGCTACAATTTCACTCGAAGCAGCAGAAAAGTTAGAATTTAAGCAAATTCAATTATAGTAAAAAATGGCAATCCATGATTTTGGGATTGCCATTTTTGATTATAGAAAATATTAATTTTAAATAACTATTTATTTCTAAAACTTGCTACGTAAGCATCATGTTTAGCTTGGTCAAATTCGTTTTCGGATTTACCAATAACTAAAGTAGCAGTAACATTACCTGCAACGTTAACTGCAGTACGTCCCATATCAACAAGACGGTCAATACCGGCGATCAAGGCTAAGCCAGAGACTGGAACACCAATTGAAGATACAGTTGCTAATAAAACAACGAATGAAGCACCTGGAACACCAGCCATACCTTTAGAAGTAATCATTAAAACTAAAAGCAAAGTAATTTGTTGACTAATTGATAAGTGAACATGATATGCTTGAGCTAAAAAGATAGCAGCAAGTGATTGATAAATTGCTGAACCATCAAGGTTAAATGTATAACCAGTTGGAATAACAAATGAACTAATAGCTTGGTCAACACCAAGTTTTTGTGTCTTTTGCATCAAACGAGGCAAGGTAACTTCTGAACTAGCAGTTGTGAAAGCTAAAATTAGTTCATCTTTAACAACTATTAATTGATCCATGATTCTGAAACCAAAAATACGAGAAGTGATACCTAATACCACTAAAATAAAGAATATCATAGTAATATATGCCATTACGATAAAGAGTGCCAATGGTTTTAATGAAGCTAAACCTAGTTGGGCAACAGTGGCACCAATTAAACCAGCAACACCAAATGGAGCAAAATGCATAATCCAACCAGTTATTTTGAACATAACTTCAGCAACGGCTTGTAAGAAAGTGATTAATATTTTACCTTTTTCACCAATTGCAGCAATTCCTAAACCAAATAGGGATGAGAAGAAAATAACAGGTAGCATTTGTCCTGTAGCTAATGCGTCAAAAAAGTTAGAAGGAACAATAGACATAAGTATTGAACCTAAACCATTATGAGCAGCAGATTTAGCAGTCTTTACGTAAGTAGAAATATCAACATGAGATAATTGACTTAGATCAAGCATATATCCAAGATGAGAAAAATTAGAAATAACCATCCCAACAATAAATGCAATTGTAGATAAAACTTCAAAATAGATTAATGTCTTTAAGCCAATTTTACCTAATTTTTTAATATCTCCCATATTAGAGATCCCAACAATTAAACTAGAGACAACAATAGGAAGAACAATCATTGAAATCATATTGATGAAAGTTGAACCTAAACCGTTGGCAAAAGCAATAAACTTCTTATTATCAGCAAAAACGACACCGAGAATGACACCGATGACTAAGCCTAAAATGATTTGCCAACCTAAAGAAAGTCGAAAAACTTTATTCTTTTTCATAATCTTATAATCAACTCCTATATTCTATATGCCATATATTAATTTACCACAACTTTAATAAAAAATCATGTTTTTGTTAAGAATTCTATAAGATAAATATAATTTATATCAATTAAGTTCGGAAATAATGGCCAAAACTAGGGTTTTTTAGGATATTGTTACAAAATAAAAAAGATTGTTATAAAAACAATCTTTTAAAGTAATTACAACATATCACCGTTGTAGATAGAATTTTTAACAATTACATAGTCAACTTTTCTAAGAGCTAATAATTCTTTACCACCAGCATAAGAAATAGCAGATTGTAAATCCTCTTGCATTTCACGAAGTGTATCGGCTATTTTTCCTTTATATGGTAGAAGTAATTTTTTACCTTCGACATTTTTATATTCGCCTTTTTGATATTGAGAAGCAGATCCAAAATAAGTTTTGAACTTCTTGCCATCTTTTTCAATAATATCACCAGGAGTTTCATCATGTCCGGCAAAAAGGGAGCCAATCATACACATTGAAGCACCAAAGCGAATTGATTTGGCAATATCACCATTATTTCTAATACCACCGTCAGCAACGATTGGTTTGCTAGCAGCCTTAGCACATGCACGAATAGCAGCTAATTGCCATCCACCAGTTCCAAAGCCAGTTTTTAATTTAGTGATGCAAGCTTTACCTGGTCCAATTCCAACTTTAGTAGCATCAGCTCCAGCATTTTCTAATTCACGAACAGCTTCAGGAGTACCAACATTTCCAGCGATAACGAAAACACCAGGTAATTTATGCTTAATATGCTTAATCATATTAATGACGGTATCTGAATGTCCATGAGCAATATCAATAGTAATATATTCAGGAACTAAATTCTTTTGAGATAATTCATCGATTAAATCATATTCAGCAGGTTTTACTCCAACAGAAATTGAAGCAAAAAGACCCTTGTCGTGCATATTTTTAACAAAATTAACACGTTCATTTTCATAAAAACGGTGCATAATATAGAAATAACCGTTCTTAGCTAACCAAACAGCAAGATTTTCATCAATAATAGTCTGCATATTAGCAGGGACTACAGGTATTTTAAAAGTCATAGGTCCAAATTTAACTTTTGTATTTACTTCAGATCTACTCTTAACAATACATTTATTTGGAACTAATTGGATATCTTCATAATCAAAAACTGGCATAATAAAACCTCGCTCTATTAAATAATTTACGGTATTAATTAAGAAATAACCACAAAACATAAGATATAATAACGTATTTTAAAATATATGTCAAACTAATAGCCTAATATTCGTAATAATGTTCGTGTTTAGCTGAAAACTTTAAATTGATATAGATATAAGTTAAAATTATATTGATTGTGCTATTGTTTAAGATAATTAAATTTTAGAAAGAAGAGGTTTAAATGGCAAAAAAGAAGAAAAAAACTAAAGAAAAAAAGACTAATGAAGAACGAGTATTAGACCAACACAATATAGAATATGAAGAAACATCTTTCAATTGGATAGAGCAAGGAAAAGATGCATTGAAGGAAGCTGCTGAATTAGGAGTAGAACCTGAATCTATTTTAAAGACAATTGTGTTGCAGGGTAAAGGAGATCCTAAAGACTTTTTTGTAGTTTGTTTACCAATTGTACATGAAATGGATTTGAAGTTAGTTGCTCAACAATTAGGTAAAAAACAAGTACACCTAGCTGATAATAAAAACTTAATTAATATAACTGGTTATATTCATGGAGCAAATACGCCAATTGGTATTCATGCTTTTAAAGGTTTTCCAATCTATTTTGATGAAAGAATTAAGCCTTTTGAAGTAATTTCAGTATCAGCTGGTAAAGTTGGACGTTCTGTTAGATTAAAACAAGAAGATTTAGTTAAACTGGTTAATGGTAAATATATTGAAGTTGAGAGAAAAGAATAGTGAAGAAAATAGATAGAGCAAAATTATTTATTCAAAATAATATGGAAATTTTCCGGTGTCCTTTTTGTCAAAATAAAATAACCAGTTTACAAGATAACAGTATTGTATGTATTAATGGACATGTTATCAATCTTAATAAAAAAGGAACATTACATTTATTAACTCATGGAGTGAAGAGTGACTATGATAATAAAGAATTGTGGAATGCAAGACGAACTTTGTTACAAGCCGGTCTATTTTCACCAATTATTGAGCAGATAATGAAAGAATTACCAACAAAAAAATTAAAGATAATTGATGTAGGTTGTGGAGAGGGCACACCATTAATTAATTTAGCAAGATCAAGAGAGAAGTATAATGATACCCTAATAGGGTTTGATATTTCTAAGGATGCGATAAATTTAGCAACACAAAATGAGTTACATCCATTTTTTTGTATTGCAGATTTAGCAAATCTTCCATTTATGGATAATAGTATCGATGCTATTATTGATATTTTTTCACCTTCATCTTACGGAGAATTTTTAAGAGTTCTGAAAAATGAAGGTAAGTTATACAAAGTAATTCCTAATGCAAATTATTTAATTGAACTACGACATCTTTTATATGGTGATACAGGTTCAAGAAAATCAAGTTATAGTAACGATAAGGTGTTAAATTTATTTTCAAAGCATTTTCCCAACTTTGAAAGCAAGCGTATAAGATACAAGCTTAATTTAACGTCAGAAAATTTTAAAAATTTATTGTTAATGACGCCACTTAGTTGGGGTGCAAGTAACGAGCAATTAGAATATGCTAGGCAAAATCCATTAAATGAAATAACTGTAGATGTTACCTTATTAATAGCATAGTTTTAAAATTTAAGTAGATAAATAATTTGTATAAGATAAATTAAAATTAATTTTCTGAAAAGTATTGAAAAAAGTATAAGATGGTGTTACTATAGTCTACAAGAAATCGGTTGTTAGTAATTAACGGAACTGTCGTTAGTTGCTATATAATTGTACTTCATTAACGTAGCTGTTCGCCGTGCCCACACCGAATGGCTACGCTTTTTTTATGGATAAAAATTGTTATGAAAGGATTTACATATGGCTAATCATATTGTTTTATTTGAACCACTAATGCCTGCTAATACAGGAAATATTGCTAGAACTTGTGCAGGTACAAATACAGAATTACATTTAATTGAACCACTAGGATTTTCAACAGATGATAAATATATGAAAAGAGCTGGATTGGATTATTGGGATAAAGTGAAAATTACTTATCATCCTAATTTACCAGCATTTTTAGAAATAATTCCTGAAAATGGTGAATTATATATCGTGTCTAAATTTGCTTCTAAGGCATATACAGAAGCCGATTATACAAATACTGAAAAAGAACATTATTTCTTATTTGGTAAAGAAACAACTGGTTTACCAGAAATGTTTATGCGACAAAATCCAGAAAAATGTATTAGAATTCCTCAAAATGATGAACATATTAGAGCTTTAAATTTATCTAATACAGCAGCAATTGTAGTTTATGAAGCACTTAGACAACAAGGATTCCCTAATTTAGAAACTACTCATACTTATGAAAATGATAAATTAAAATAAGTAAGATAGCTTGGTATTTTAGAAAGGACTATCGTTGTGGCTAGAAGAAAGAAAACAAAAAGAAAGACAAAAAAGAAAATACAAAAACAAACTTCTGAGCGAGTTGTCGGTGGTTGCTTTATTCTATTTGGAATTTTAGGGTTATTAAATCTGGGATACCTTGGTGTTTTACTGGCAAATGTCTTTAGGATATTTGTTGGTGATAGTTATAAAGTAGCGGTAGTGTTACTCATAGGATATGGAATATATTTGTTATCAATGGGAGAACAGCCGATAATTCCTAGAAAGAAAATAGGCGGTGTATTATTAGCTTATTTAGGAGTACTACTTTTTTTAGAAGTACTACTATTTCAAAAACTTGATTTACATGCCAATTTTGTTGATATAACTTGGCAGTATTTAAGCTCAGATATTATTTCTGGTAGTGTTGGTAGTGCTGTTGGTGGTGGAATTACAGGAGCTTTATTATATAGCGCAACTTCGTTTTTGGTAGCGCAGATAGGCTCTTATATTGTTGCAGTTTTAATTTTTATAGCTGGCTTATGTTTATTGTTTGATATTGCATATCGACAAGTTTTCGAGTATTTAGGCAAGAGTCTATATTGGGTGATTTCTGAAACAAAAAAAGTAGTAGTTGCTTTTTCACATTCAATTAGTAAAGGGAATGACAGAGTTAAGCAAATTAAAAAAGCGCGTCAGGAAAAGGCAATTGAAAAAGCTAAAGAAAACGAAATTACTCATAGCGATGATGAAGAAAGAGATTTGCCTACACCAGTAGCAGATATGGAAAAACTTGAAGTAGATAATGATAGTAAAGATGATTTGACTGACTGGAATCAACCAGTTGAAGAAAAAAGTGAGGATGAGCAAGAAATTGTAGTAAAGAATCATCCAACTTTAGAAAATTATCAATTACCATCAGTTAATTTGTTACAGGATGTGCCACCTACTGACCAAAGTGAAGAAAAAGCAGAGATTCAACGAAATAAGAAGATATTAAAAGAGACATTTAAGAGTTTTGGTGTAGATGTAGAACTAAAAAATACAATTTTAGGTCCATCGGTTACAAAATATGAGCTGCATCCAGCAATTGGAGTTAAAGTTAGCAAGATTGTTAATTTAGCTGATGATTTGGCCTTGGCATTAGCAGCTAAAGACATTCGTATTGAAGCACCAATTCCTGGTAAATCATTAATTGGTATAGAAGTACCTAATAAAAAAGTGGCAACAATATCGTTTAAAGATATTATTTCTTCACAAAAGAAAGATTCTAGTAAACCTTTGGAAGTACCGATTGGTCGCGATGTTTCAGGTAGTTTAATCACTGCTGATTTGGCTAAGATGCCACATCTATTAATTGCTGGTTCGACAGGTAGTGGTAAGTCAGTTGCAATTAATGGCATCATTACAAGTTTATTGATGAATTGTCCTCCAGATGAAGTGAAATTAATGTTAGTTGATCCTAAAAAAGTAGAGCTCGGTGTTTATAATGGAATTCCACATTTATTAACACCGGTTGTAACTGATCCGAAAAAAGCATCGCGAGCTTTGCATAAGTTAGTTTCGGAAATGGAAAGACGCTACGAATTATTTGCTAATACAGGGCAACGTAATATTTCTGGATATAATGCGATGATTCAACGACAAAATCATGATAATAATTCTAAAGAACCTTTAATGCCATACATTGTGGCAATTGTTGATGAATTATCAGATTTAATGATGGTAGCTTCTAATGAAGTTGAAGATGCAATTATTAGATTAGCTCAAATGGCTCGTGCGGCTGGTATCCATATGATCTTAGCTACACAAAGACCATCAGTAGATGTTATTACTGGTTTGATTAAGGCAAACGTACCATCAAGAATGGCATTTGCTGTATCGAGTGGAACTGATTCACGTACAATTATTGATCAGTCTGGAGCTGAGAAATTACTTGGACGTGGGGATATGTTATTCTTACCAATGGGAATGAATAAGCCTGTACGTGTACAAGGTGCGTTTATTTCAGATTCTGATGTTGAGAATGTGGTCAACTTTGTTCGTGAACAACTTCCAGCTGAGTATGATGAGTCGATGGAAGTATCTGATGAGGAATTACAACATGAAGCTGACGGAGAGGCTGAAGATGAGCTATTTAGTGAAGCAGTTGAATTTGTCAGACAAGAACAGAAATGTAGTGTGTCAATGCTTCAAAGACGATTTAGGATTGGATATAATCGCTCAGCTAGAATTGTCGATGAAATGGAAAAACGTGGAATTGTTGGCCCTCAAGAAGGTAGTAAACCACGCAAGGTATATAGTCAAGATAATTAGTGAGTATTATAAAATGGCATTATTTGGAATTATAAGGCTAATTAATACATTTAGTTAGTTGATGATTTCAAAATGCCATTTTTTAATTGTTTTTAAGTGTATCATACATTATAGTAGATTATGAATTAAGGAGGCGTTTTTTTGCGTATAGAATTAGTCAAAGGCGTGAATTTAAATATCATTCCTTCTAAACAATTTAAGACAACGAGAATTTTTATATCATTTGTTAAAAATATAGAATCAAAAAAAGAATTAGCTGAAAGAGCATTATTGGCTAACTATTTAGAAATGTGTAGCCAAAACTATCCTACACAAATTGATATTGCACGTAAATTATCTCAAATGTACGGTGCTAGTTTTGGTAGTTCCGTTGATAGACGTGGAAATTATCAGCTTATTAATTTCAGCATTGATTATATCGAAAGTAAGTATTTAGCAGGAAATGAAGATCTACTTTCAGAAGTAATTGAATTTTTAAAAGAAATTATTTTCAATCCATTGAGAGTGGGAGAAAATAAAAATTTTGATGAAGAAACTTTTACCAGGCAGAAAAACAACACTATTACATATTTGAAATCTATTAAAGAAGATAAGCAAGCTTATGCTGCAGCAAAATTAAGAAAGCTTTACTTTGACAATGAGATTCAACAAGTACCATCATTTGGTGAAAGTGAAGATGTTGAAAAGTTAACAATCTCTGATGTGATGGATGCTTATCAAAAAATGCTAAATACTGATAGAGTAGAAGTTATGATTTCTGGAGATGTTAATACTGATGAGGTTGTAAATAAGTTCTCTGTGTTACCATTTAAGGTGCGAAATATTTCACGAGCAAGCATGAGTTATACTCAAGAGATAAAACAAGAGGTTGTAACACAAATTGATGAAGAACCTTTATCTCAAAGTAAGTTTGATATGGCATTTAGGTTGCCAGTTGTATATCGTGGAGATTTGCATTATGCAGCACTTGTTTTTAATAGTTTATTTGGTGGTTCAGCATTAAGTTTATTATTCACCGTTGTGAGAGAAAAAATGAGTATGGCATATTATGCTAATAGTAACTTTGATCCATTTAGACAATTATTAGTAGTTCAAACTGGAATTTCATATACTAACAAGGATAAGGTTCAAGAATTAATTTTAGAGCAACTAGAACGACTAAGAAAAGGTGATTTTGAAGACGAGTTGTTAGAACAAAATAAGAATAATTTGATTAGTAGTTATATTTCTCGTTTAGATAGTCAAACTTCAGCTTTATTAAGGGCGCAATCTGCAGCTTTAACTGGAATCAATGTTACTGTTGAAGAATGGTTGGATAATTTGCAAAGTGTAACCAAAGACGATGTGATGAAAGTTGCAAAAATGGTCGAACTACAGGCTACTTATATGTTAGGAACTAATTAGTGAGGTGATATAGTGTTAGAAAAGAAGGAATACACACAATTTGGAGAAACCATTTATAGTGAAGAATTGGATAACGGATTAAAAGTTAAGCTTCTACCAAAGAAAAGTTTTCATAAAGTGTATGGTATCATGTCTACTAATTATGGCTCAGCTGATAATGAATTTGTTCCTTATGGAAAAAAGGATATGAAAGTTTATCCAGCAGGAATTGCACATTTTTTAGAGCATAAATTGTTTGAAAAGAAAGATTATGATGCTTTTGAATTATTTGGAAAGTATGGAGCAGATTCCAATGCTTTTACAAGTTTTACAAGAACAAGTTATTTATTTTCAGCTACACAGAATGTAGAAAAATGTGTAGAAATTCTGCTAGATTTTGTTCAAGAGCCTTATTTTTCTGAAGAGTCTGTGAAAAAAGAGCAGGGTATTATTGGGCAAGAAATAAAGATGTATGATGATGATTCAGGCTGGCAGTTATATTTTGGATTAATAGAGAATTTATATCCTAATACTCCAATTAGCCAAGATATCGCAGGTACAATTGAGTCGATTAGTAAAATAACAGCGCAAGATTTATATGATTGTTATAATACATTCTATCAACCTAGTAATATGACCTTGTTTTTAGTGGGAAATTTTGATGAAACGGCGATGATTTCACTAATTAAGAAAAATCAAGCTAAAAAAACTTTCTCTAAGACAGAAAAGATTGTACGAGCTCCATTTTCTAAAGGAGATGAAGATAAGATAATAATTTCTTCAAGAACCAGAAAAATGGATTTACAATTACCTAAAGTTGCAATTGGTATAAAGGGATTAGGTAAACAATTGCGCGGATATGAAGCAATAGGTTATAAGTTGAAAGTCCAACTATTACTAGATATCTTGTTTGGTGAAAGTTCCAAAGAATATTTACAATGGTACAACGAAAATATTATTGATGATAGTTTTGGATATGATTTTCAATTTGAACGTGGATTTAATTTTGCGATGATAAGCGGAAGTACAAGTAACCCTGAAGAATTCAAAAAGAAAATTGAAGACTTAATAGTCCAAGCACCTGATTTATTAGAAGACAGGGCAGAAGAATTTGAATTATCTAAAAAAGAATTTCTAGGCAGTATTATTCGTTCAATGAATTCACTAGAGAGTATTGCTAATCGCTATGAAGGTAGATTGTATGATGATGCAACAATTTTTGATATGGTGGAAATTTTAGAAAAGATAACTTTAGAAGATGTTGTAGAAACTGCTGAAGAATTTCTCAATCAAGATGCTATTAGCATTTATGAATTATTACCAGAGAGTAGGTGAAAATAATGCGATGGGCTTTGATATTAGGTGCTTCAGGAGATATAGGATCAAAAATAGCTAATGATTTAGCTGCCCAAGGTTGGTCATTATATCTTCATTATAATAATTCTTATGAGAAAGTTAAAAGATTATATGATAAGCTAGATAGTGAATATAGTAAGCAAGAATTTTTAATCATTCAAAGTGACATGTCGAAAATTTCTGAAATAGATAAGTTAACTAATTCAGTTTTTAGTTTAGATGCTGTTATTTTTGCTGAAGGAACAACTAAGTACGGATTGTTTAACCAGTTAAAAATGGAAGAATTTGATGAAATGTTAACAATGCAACTTAGATATCCTTTATTCCTATTACAAAAGCTAGAGGAAAAATTAGCACGTTCTAGTTTAGGGAGAATAGTATTTATAGGTTCTGTTTATGGTGGATATGGTAGTGCCATGGAAGTTGGATATAGTACGATTAAAGGTGCTTTGAGTGCATTTGTAAAAGCCTATAGCAAAGAAGTAGCTTCATTAGGAATTACAGTAAATGTTGTAGCTCCAGGTGCAGTCGATACTAGAATGAACAATATGTTTTCTTCTGATGTGAAAGAACAAGTGGCAGAGGATATTCCAATGGGAAAACTGGCACAACCTGATCAAATAAGTTATTGGGTAACTTGTCTATTAGCAGATAGAGCAGAGTATCTAACAGGGCAGACAATATATGTGACGGGTGGTTGGTTACAATAAAAATAGCATTAATATTTTTATTGTAGTATGCTATACTATTATACGAATAACAATAGATTTTAGATTATGGAGAGAGTATCAATGACTGATATTGGAAAAACTTTACAAAATGCTAGAAATGAAAAGCATTATACTTTAGATGATCTTCAACAAATTACCAAAATCCAAAAAAGATATTTGATAGCGATTGAAGAAAATAACTTTGATGCACTTCCGGGAGATTTCTACGTTCGTGCTTTTATCAGACAATATGCTGATACAGTTGGTATAAAAGCAGATAAATTATTATCAGAACTTGATGAACAAGCCGGTAAGAAGAAAGTCGAAGAAACTGAAGAAGAGCCAACAGAGGCTAAAACAAGAACAGAAGCAGTTAGAAGACAACAACAATCAAGTACTCCAAGTCAAGTTAGTCAAAGCTTTGATAAGTTTATGCATTATTTACCAACAATCATTATTGTTGGGGTTGTGGTTATCATTATAGGTTCCATATACTTTGTAGTTGCTGGAAATAAAAAGGAAGCTAACCAAGCTGCTTCAAGTACAAATGTGTCTATTTCATCAGATGTATCCTCATCAAAGAAATCTTCTAAGAAAGAGTCTTCTTCTGAAGAAGTAAGCAGTAGTTCAAGCAAGAAAGAAAGTAGTTCTAGCAGTGAATCTTCTAAGAGCAGTAAGGGACAAAAGATTACTAATACAGCTGTTAGTGGTTCAAGATTTACTTACTCATTAACAAGCCCTGCTAAGAAGAATAAGATTAAGTTTACTTCTAAAGGTGGTTCTGCATGGAGCAGCATCTCAGTTAACGGTACAGCAAATTGGCAAGGTACATTACAAAACGGTGCTTCTCATACAGTAACATTGCCAGAAGGTACTACAAGTTTTAATATTAGTTTAGGTAATTCAAATGTAACTAATATTACAATCAATGGTAAAAAGTTTGATTTCTTAAAAGAAAACAGCACATTAACTGTTCGTCAAATTACAGTTAACGTTGCTAATGAATAACGTTAACTTAGGGAGTGGATATTCACTCCCTTATATTAAGGAGTGATTAATTTGAACTTACCTAACAAATTGACAATCATTAGAATCTTATTGATTCCAGTTTTCATGTTAGTATTATTATTACCGTTAAACTGGGGTGATGTGATAATTGCAGGAACAACAATTCCTGTAACATCATTATGGGGTGCAATTATATTTGCAGTAGCCTCAATTACTGATTTTGCTGATGGACAGATTGCTCGTCGCAGACATTTGGTATCTAACTTTGGTAAATTTGCTGATCCTTTGGCTGACAAAATGTTAGTTATGACGGCATTTATTATTTTGGTGCAAATGGGAAAGGTACAAGCTTGGATTGCGGCAATCATCGTATGTCGTGAACTTGCAGTAACAGGTTTAAGATTAATTGTAGTTGAAAATGATGGAGAAGTAATAGCGGCTGCAATGCCAGGAAAAATTAAGACTTTTACACAAATGTTTTCAATTTTATTCTTGTTCTTAAACGATGTATTCTTTGCAGCTGTAAGTATTCCAATAGGTGAAATTTTATTATATATTTGCTTATTCTTTACAGTTTATTCCGGTATTGATTATTTTTATCATAGTAAAGATATTTTCAGCGATTCATTTGGAAAATAGTTTTTTGATTATGTGGGAAGAATTGTTCTTCTCACATTTTTTTGAATTACAAAGATTTTTGCGTAGTTTATTTTTGAAGAAGAATTTTTGTGAACTTTAGTTCGATTCTCTTGATATTTACCGTATAAATCAGTATGATTAATAGAGTAAAAGTTCTTCTTTATATTAAGATGAAACGAGGAGGAATTGTAAGTGGCTAATGACAAAAATAAAGTTCAAGGCGATCAACCTGAAGAAAGATTAAAAGCTTTAGATGCAGCTTTAAAAAAGATTGAGAAAAAGTTCGGTAAGGGTTCCATTATGAAAATGGGAGGAAAGGTAGATACAAAGATCTCTACTATTTCTAGTGGCTCAATTGCTATTGATGCAGGATTAGGTGTAGGTGGTTATCCACGAGGACGTATTATTGAAATTTATGGTCCAGAAAGTTCTGGTAAGACAACAGTTGCATTACATGCAGTTGCTGAAGTTCAAAAACGTGGTGGTACAGCAGCATATATCGATGCTGAAAATGCTTTGGATCCTGCATATGCTACTGCATTGGGAGTAAACATTGATGAATTACTACTTTCACAACCAGACACTGGTGAACAAGGCTTAGAAATTGCTGATGCTTTGGTTTCATCTGGTGCAATTGATATAATTGTTGTTGACTCAGTAGCCGCTTTAGTACCTAAAGCTGAAATTGAAGGTGAAATGGGTGATTCTCATGTTGGGTTGCAAGCTCGTTTGATGTCACAGGCTTTGAGAAAACTTTCAGGTACAATCAATAAGACGAAGACGGTAGCTATATTTATTAACCAAATTCGTGAAAAAGTAGGGGTTATGTTTGGAAATCCCGAAACAACTCCTGGTGGTCGTGCTTTGAAGTTCTATTCAACTGTTAGAATGGAAGTGCGTCGTTCCGAAGCAATTAAGGCAAAATCTGAAATTATTGGTAATAGAACTAAGATTAAATTTGTGAAAAATAAGGTTGCTCCACCATTCAAAGTAGCTGAAGTTGATATTATGTATGGTGAAGGTATTTCTAAAACTGGTGAATTACTGGATATGGCTGTTGAAAAGGATATCATTCACAAGAGTGGTTCTTGGTTCTCTTATGGAGATACAAGAATAGGTCAAGGACGTGAAAATGCTAAGGAATATCTTAGTGAACATGAAGACGAGATGAATGAAATTAATATCAAAGTCAGAGAAGCATACGGTATACCGGATGAAAATGGAAATGTACCTGAATCTCAAGATAAGAATACTACTCAATCTGCTATGGATGACAAGGCTGCAGATATAGATGATTCTGAAGAAGTATCTTTAGATGTAAATGATAGTGACGAATAATTAGTTATTTAAACGGCTTGAAAGTTTTGCTTTTAAGTCGTTTATTTTCGAGGGAAAAGAAGTAATTATTGACATAAGCATGTAACAAACATTAAAATATTATTGTGTGTATTAATCAATGACATCAATTAGTATAGACATTTTAAATATAAATAATGGTGTGGAGGTGCAAGTGTGATTATAGCAATTACAATCCTCGCCATCGCCATTGCGACTTTAGTTATTGGTTTTGCGTTGGGGGTAGCTTATCGTAAGCGTAGTTATGAACAAGCTTTAGATGTAGCAACCCAAACAGCAACTGGTATCATTGAAACAGCAAAAAAAGAAGCTGCTGCAAGTAAGAAGGAAGCGATTATTGAAGCTAAAGAAGAAAATCATCGTTATCGTTCTGAAATAGAAAGTGAACTAAAGGAACGCAGATCTGAAATTCAACGTCAGGAAAATCGCTTGTTACAAAGAGAAGAAATTCTCGATAGAAAAGATACTGCTTTAGATAAACGTGAGGACGTTTTAGAGAAAAAAGAAGCACAATTAGATTCTGATCAAAAAGTTGTAACTAAGCAAAAAGAACAAGCATCTTTGTTAGTAAAAGAGCAACAAGATAAACTTGAAGAAATTGCAGCATTGACAAGACCCGAAGCTAAGGAATTAATCTTGAATGAAACTAAGGAAGAATTAATTCATGAGCGTGCGGTAATGATTAAGGAAAGTGAAGAAGAAACTAAAGCTACAGTTGACCGAAAAGCTAAGAGTTTAATCGCTCAAGCTATTCAACGTAGTGCTGCAGATATGGTATCTGAAACAACTGTATCTGTAGTAAATCTTCCAAATGATGAAATGAAGGGTAGAATAATTGGACGTGAAGGTCGAAATATTCGTACTTTAGAAACATTGACTGGAATTGACTTAATAATCGATGATACGCCAGAAGCAGTCGTTTTAAGTGGTTTCGATCCAGTTAGAAGAGAAATTGCTAAAATGGCCTTAGAAAGATTAATTCAGGATGGTCGAATTCATCCAGCAAGAATTGAAGAAATGGTTGATAAGGCTACTAAGGATATGGATGCAAAAATTCGTGAAATAGGTGAAGAAGTTATTTTTGACCTAGGAATTCATTCAATGCACCCAGACTTGATTAAGACTATTGGTAGATTAAATTATCGTACAAGTTATGGTCAAAATGTTTTGAATCATTCAATTGAAGTTGCAAAAATTTCAGGAATACTAGCTGCTGAGTTAGGCGAAGATGTCATATTGGCGAAACGTGCAGGATTATTACACGATATTGGTAAAGCTGTTGATCATGAGATTGAGGGTTCACATGTCGAACTTGGTGTAGAACTCACTAAGAAATATAATGAAAGTGAGACAGTTGTCAATACAATTGCTTCGCATCATGGAGACACAGAGCCTAAATCCGTAATAGCTGTTTTAGTTGCTGCGGCTGATGCAATTTCAGCTGCTAGACCAGGTGCTCGTAGTGAATCATTAGAAAATTATATCCATCGTCTTGAAAAATTGGAAAATATTTCAAACGAATTTAAGGGTGTTCAAAAGAGTTACGCTATTCAAGCTGGTCGAGAAGTTAGAGTTATTGTTCAACCAAATGAGGTTAGCGATTTAGAAGCAACTGTTTTGGCTAGAGATATTCGAATGAAGATTGAAGATGAGTTAGAATATCCAGGTCATATTAAAGTGACAGTTATTAGAGAAACAAGAGCTGTTGAATATGCTAAGTAATTAATGAAGCTGAGGAGAATTTTATCTTCTCGGCTTTTTAAGTATCGTGAAGTAAGTTTTCGTTAATTAATTGAAAGCAATTAATAAAAAAACATGTTAAAATTATACTTGCACGTAAATTTTGGACGTATAAATAAATATATTTTTAGAAAGGACTTTAGAAAGAATGCCTCAGAAAACAAAGCAAACACCAATGATGGAACAATATATGCAGATAAAAAAGCAATATCCGGATGCCTTTTTGTTCTATCGTTTGGGTGACTTTTATGAAATGTTTTATGATGATGCAATTAAAGGATCTCAAATTTTAGAATTGACATTGACACAACGTAATAAAAAAGCAGTTGATCCAATTCCAATGTGTGGTGTACCTCATCATGCTGCACAAAATTATATAGATATTTTAGTAGATAAAGGTTATAAAGTTGCCATTTGTGAACAAGTTGAAGATCCTAAGCAAGCTAAAGGGATGGTAAAGCGTGAGGTCATTCAGCTGGTAACACCGGGGACAATAATTGATGAGTCCGCAGGTGAAGCTAAGGAAAATAATTATTTAACAGCTTTACATTTTGAAAATAATCAATATGGTTTTGCATATGTTGATTTATCAACTGGTGAACTTAAAGTATCTGTGTTAAATACAATTGACACAATATTAAATGAGTTAATCAGTCTTAGAACGAAAGAAATTGTGGTTGACTCAAGTGTAAACGATGAAGTTTTAAATCAAATTAAGAATCTTAAGATTTTAATTTCTGAACAAAATGATACAGAAGATAGTTCAGAAGTAAGTTTTGCTAGTCAAGATGTTGAGAATAGTGTCGAAGTTGAAGTAATTAAACATTTAATTACCTATCTGAAAATTACTCAAAAACGTGCTTTATCACATTTACAGCGAGCAGTACATTATGAGCCATCACAATATTTAAAGATGGATTATCATGCAAAAAGAAATTTAGAATTATTAAGAAATCTTCGTACTCAGAAAAAATCAGGAACGTTATTGTGGTTGCTGGATTCAACTAAAACTGCAATGGGCGGTCGTCTATTAAAGCAATGGATTGACAGACCTTTGATTAATTTAAAAGAAATAGAAGCTAGACAATCAATGGTTGAGAATTTATTAACCCACTATTTTGAAAGAAGTGGACTTCAGGAAGAATTAGTTAATGTCTATGACTTAGAAAGATTAGCGGGAAAAGTTGCATTTGGTAGTGTTAACGGTCGGGATTTAATCCAACTTAGAACATCATTGGAACATATTCCACAAATTAGATATATTATTCAAGAATTAAATAATGATAGTACATTTGATGAAATTTTTGACAAATTGGATCCAATTGAAGATATTGCAGATTTGATTGAACAAGCAATTGAAGACGAACCACCAATTTCTGTGACTGATGGTAATTTGATAAAGCCTGGATATAGCCAAGAGTTAGATGAATACGTAGATGCTATGAAAAATGGCAAAGCATGGTTAGCAGAACTAGAAGCTAAAGAACGTCAAGCAACTGGAATAAATAATTTAAAGATAGGATTCAACAGAGTTTTTGGATACTACATTGAAGTTTCTAAGGGAAATTTGAGTAAATTGCCTGAAGATAGATATCAACGTAAGCAAACATTAACTAATGCTGAAAGATTTATCACTCCTGAATTGAAAGAAAAAGAATCACTAATTTTAGGAGCAGAAAGTAAAGCTAAAGAGCTAGAATACAAGATTTTTACTGGTATTCGTGATCAAATAAAAGATGAGATTCAGCGTATCCAGGAATTAGCAGGTGCTGTAGCTGCATTAGATGTTTTGCAAAGTTTTGCTACTGTAAGTGAGCAGGGACATTTTGTAAAACCAGAATTAACTACTGACAATCATAGTTTAGATATTAAGGATGGTTGGCATCCAGTGGTTGAGAAAGTTATGGGTAAGCAGAGTTATATTCCAAATGACATTAAAATGGATGATGATCTAGATGTACTTTTGATAACAGGGCCTAATATGTCTGGTAAAAGTACGTATATGCGACAATTAGCTTTAACTGTAGTTATCGCACAGATTGGATGTTTTGTACCTGCTAAATCTGCTAAGATGCCAATATTTGACCAAATTTTTACACGTATTGGAGCGGCAGATGATTTAATTTCTGGTGAATCAACATTTATGGTAGAAATGAAAGAAACAAATGTTGCTTTAATGAATGCAACTAGAAATAGTTTGCTATTGTTTGATGAAATTGGTCGAGGAACTGCTACTTATGATGGCATGGCTTTAGCTCAAGCAATAATTGAGTATGTACACAATAATATCCATGCTAAAACCTTATTCTCTACTCACTACCATGAATTAACAATCCTGGATGAAAGTTTGGATAAATTACAAAATGTTCATGTAGGTGCAATAGAAAAAAATGGTGAGTTGATTTTCTTGCATAAAATGCAGGAAGGTCCAGCTGATAAATCATATGGGATTCATGTTGCTAAGCTAGCTGGTATGCCAGATAAACTTTTAAAGCGTGCTGACAGCATTTTAAATAAGTTAGAGAGTGAGAATGATTTTACTGTAGAATCAACAGAAAGTTACACTGAAGAAAAGCATATTGAAGAAAAAAATGCAAATGAAACTTCGGAGATTCAAGAAGAACAGTTGTCGTTGTTCCAACCCGAAGCAGTAAGTTTAGATTCTAATCAAAGTAAAATACTTAAAGAGATTAAGAATGCTAATTTAATGGGAATGACACCAATGGATGTAATGAATATTGTTTTCAAATGGCAAAAAGAACTCAATAAGAAAGGTTAGTGATAGGTTATGGCTAAAATTCACGAACTTTCAGAAATTTTGGCTAATCAAATTGCAGCCGGAGAAGTAGTTGAAAGGCCGGCATCTGTTGTAAAAGAGCTAGTTGAAAATTCTATTGATGCTGGGGCAAAGCAGATTGATATAATTATTGAAGATGCCGGATTAAAATCAATTCAGATTATTGATGATGGAAATGGAATTGAGGCTGAAGATGTTGAAACAGCCTTTAAACGTCATGCAACAAGTAAGATTATCGATAGAAAAGACTTGTTTAAAGTTCATACATTAGGTTTTAGAGGAGAAGCTTTACCAAGTATTGCCTCTGTTTCAGATGTAGTGATGGAAACAGCTGTATCTAGTCAAGCAGGAACTAAAATTCATATCAAGGGTGGAGAAGTACTTGAAAAAACACTAAGCGCAAGTCGTGAAGGTACTACTATTACGGTTTCAGATTTATTTTATAATACACCTGCAAGATTAAAGTATTTAAAATCTGTTCAAACAGAATTGTCGTATATTAGTGATATTGTAAATAGATTAGCTTTGAGTCATACTGACGTAGCACTTTCGTTAACAAATAATGGACGTCAATTATTGCAATCTGCAGGGAATGGAAACTTGCAGCAAACAATAGGTGCAATTTATGGAGTTCAAAATGCTCGTCAAATGGTAAAGTTTGAGGAGGCTAATCTAGATTTTAAAATAAGTGGATATACTTCTTTACCTAAATTAACAAGAGCGTCAAGAAATTATATCAGTTTGTTGGTAAATGGACGTTATGTTAAGAACTTTCAACTTACTAAAGCAGTAATTGAAGGGTATGGTTCAAAATTAATGACGGGTCGTTATCCGATAACGGTCTTGTCAATAGAATTAGATCCTACTCTAGTAGATGTTAATGTTCATCCTACAAAGCAAGAAATAAAAATTAGTAAGGAAGATGAATTAGTTACATTTATTAAGAAGACTATTTTTGAAAGAATTGGTCAAGAAAATCTAATTCCTGATGGGTTGCAAAATATTAAAAGTAAAACTAAGGAAAAATTAGACTTTGAGCAATTAAAAGTAGGACTAAATGAAGCCTCTAAACAATATCAAACTAAACAGCATCGAACAGGAATAACACCAGAAGTGACAGCAGCATTAGTTGGAGAAAAACTGACTAAAGATGAGAGTCAAACTCAAACTAATGAAAAAATAAAGGAAGAAACTAAAGTAGAGCTTAGTCCGATAATTATTAAAGATAAACAAGATTTAAAATCTGATAGAGTAAAAGAGTGGGATGAAAAATATCAATCTCGGAATAAAAAAACGGAAGTTACATCTATAGCAGAAGAAAGTGGATCAGTGGATGACGAAAGAAAAGATGCACCGAGATTTCCAACTTTACGCTACATTGGCCAGATGCATGGAACTTTCTTATTTGCTGAAGGCGAAGAGGGATTATATATTGTAGATCAACATGCTGCACAAGAGCGTGTAAAATATGAGTATTATCGTGAAGAGATAGGAAAAGTATCTCCAACTCAACAAAATTTGTTAGTACCAATTGTTTTAACGTATCCAACAACCGATTCATTGATTATTAATGAAAATGTGGATAAATTGAAAGAACTAGGTATATATTTAGAAGATTTTGGACAAAATACTTATATTATTAGACAACATCCTACTTGGTTTAAAGAAGGGCAAGAAGAGTCAATTATTCGTGAAATGATAGACTATTTCTTAAAAGATAGGAAATTAAGTATTGCTAAATTTAGAGAAAAAACCGCAATTATGATGAGTTGTAAAAGATCGATTAAAGCAAATCATCATCTAGATGATAAGCAAGCTAAATCGATTTTAGAACAGTTAAAGACTTGTGAAAATCCTTTTAACTGTCCACATGGTCGTCCAGTATTGGTGAAACTTTCCAATAAAGATCTGGAGCACATGTTTAAACGAATTCAAGACCCTCATCATACCGGAATTTTAGAAGAAGATTAGTAGTGAGGAATTACAGATGTATGAATATTTAAGAGGTGTAATAACCGAAGTAACACCGTACTATATTGTAGTTGATGTAAATGGAGTAGGATATCAAGTTTATGTTGCTAATCCTTTCAAATATGAAGAAGATGAGCATGCAGAACAAAAAGTTTTTGTTTATCAAGCAGTTAGAGATAATGATATAAGCTTATATGGGTTTAAAAATAGTTCAGAGAAACAATTATTTTTAAAACTTTTAGATGTATCTGGAATCGGACCTAAGAGTGCATTGGCAATTCTGGCTAATGATGATAATCGTGGTTTGATTAATGCAATTAACAGCGATGATGATGGATATTTGACGAAGTTTCCAGGTATCGGTAAAAAGACTGCTAAACAAATTATTTTGGATTTGAAAGGTAAGTTATCAGATGTTGATAGCGATATGTTAACCGGACAAGATAACCTAGATTTAGATTTAAATGCTTCTTCACCATATTTGAAAGAAAGTTTGGAAGCATTACGTGCTTTAGGATATACTAAAACAGAAGTTAAAAGAATTAGTAAGAAACTTGAAAAATATGACGGTAAGTCAACAGATGATTATCTACGACAAGGTTTACGTTTATTAATGAGTTAATAATTCTAATAATTTAGAGGAAAGGAGGAGTTTTTTCAATGTATGATGAAGAGAGAATAGTTTCTGGTGATAGTTTTGAAGGTGAAGATTTAAATGAACAATCCTTACGTCCTCAAACTTTCGATCAATATATTGGTCAAAAATTATTGAAAGATGAAATTAGTGTTTATATCCAAGCTGCAAAGCAAAGAGAAGAATCATTAGATCATGTTTTACTATACGGCCCTCCTGGTTTAGGGAAAACAACTTTAGCAACAGTAATTGCTAATGAAATGGGCGTTAAAATAAAAACTACTACTGGTCCAGCGATTGAAAAACCTGGAGATTTAGTAGCTTTACTGAATGAATTAGAACCAGGCGATGTTTTATTTATTGATGAAATTCATCGTTTGCCAAAAAATGTAGAGGAAATCTTGTATTCAGCAATGGAAGATTATTTTATTGATATTATTGTTGGTCAAGGTCCAACTGCACATCCTGTACATTTTCCTCTACCACCCTTTACTTTAGTAGGAGCTACCACTAGGGCTGGACTTTTATCTGCGCCATTAAGAGCTAGATTTGGAATTGTCGGTCATATGGAGTATTATAATGAAGTTGACTTATCACAAATCATTAAAAGGTCTGCCCAAATTTTAAGTACAGGAATTGATGATGAGGGTGCTCATGAAATAGCACGTCGTTCTCGTGGAACTCCACGTGTTGCTAATCGTCTTTTAAAGCGAGTCCGAGACTTTGCTGAAGTTAAGCATAAAGACAAGATTGATACGGAAATTGTACAATTTGCGTTAGATTTGTTGCGGGTTGATAAAGTAGGCTTAGATAGAACTGATAGAAAACTACTAAAAGCAATGATTGAATTGTATGATGGAGGTCCAGTGGGTCTAAATACTATTGCTGCTAATATCGGTGAAGAAAGTGATACTATTGCTGATATGATTGAACCATATTTAATGCAAATAGGATTTATTAAACGAACTCCAAGAGGTAGAATTGTAACATTAGCTGCTTATGAACATTTGGGAATAAAATATAATAAAGAAGGTTAAGAGAGATGTCAGAGAAACATTTAACAACAGAAGATTTTGATTATGATTTACCAGAAAGTTTGATTGCACAAACACCGCTTGAAGAAAGAGATCAATCAAGAATGTTGATTCTAGATAGTAAGACTGGTGAATATCAAGATGATTATTTTTATAATGTAATTGATCAATTAAATCCTGGTGACGCATTGGTTATGAACGATTCTCGTGTTATGCCAGCAAGAATATATGGTGTAAAACCGGAAACTGGTGGTCATGTGGAAGTTTTATTACTAAATAATACACATGGTGATGAATGGGAAACTTTAGTTAAACCTGCGCGTCGTGCTAAAGTTGGTACAAAGATTTCCTTTGGTGATGGAGCTTTAAAAGCAACAGTTACTAAAGAATTGGAACATGGTGGTCGTTTAATTAAATTTGAATATGATGGAATCTTCATGGAAATTCTAGATAAATTAGGAGAAATGCCATTACCACCTTATATCAAGGAAAAATTAGAAAATCCAGAAATGTATCAAACAGTTTATTCACGTGAAGTAGGATCTGCAGCTGCTCCAACTGCTGGATTACACTTTACTAAAGAATTGCTACACAAAATTGAAGAAAAAGGTGTAAAACTAGTTTACTTGACTTTACACGTAGGACTAGGAACATTCCGTCCAGTTAGTGAAAAAAATATTGAAGATCACAAGATGCATAGTGAATTCTATCGTTTAACTGAAGAAGCAGCTGCAACTTTAAACGAAGTTAGAAAAAATGGTGGACGTATTGTTGCAACGGGTACAACAAGCATTAGAACTCTTGAAACTATTGGTACTAAATATGATGGTGAAATTAAAGCGGACAGTGGTTGGACAGATATCTTTATCAAGCCAGGTTATGAATGGAAAGTAGTACAAGCTTTCATTACTAACTTCCATTTACCTAAGTCCACTTTAGTAATGTTAGTTGCTTCATTTACTGGAAGAGAAAACATTTTGAATGCTTATAAGCATGCTGTTGAAGAAAAATATCGTTTCTTTAGTTTTGGCGATGCAATGTTTATTAAATAGTATTAGGGGGATTATATGGCAGCAGAACCAGCAATTAAATATCGTTTGATAAAAAAAGAAAAGCATACAGGGGCTAGATTAGGAGAAATTATGACTCCTCATGGAACTTTTCCAACGCCAATGTTTATGCCTGTAGGGACACAAGCTTCAGTAAAATCAATTGCACCAGAAGAATTAGATGCAATGGGTGCTAACATTATTTTATCTAACACATATCATTTATGGTTGAGACCAGGTGAAGATTTAGTTGAAGAAGCTGGTGGCTTACATAAATTTATGAATTGGGACAAAGGTATTTTAACTGATTCAGGTGGTTTCCAAGTATTTTCTTTAGCTGATTTGAGAAACATTAAAGAAGAAGGGGTATATTTCCGCAATCATTTAAATGGACAAAAACTCTTCCTATCACCAGAGAAAGCTATTAATATCGAAAATGCTTTAGGTGCAGATATCATCATGAGTTTTGATGAATGTCCACCTTTCTTTGAAAGCTACGATTATATAAAGAAATCTGTTGAGCGTACAAGTCGTTGGGCTGAACGTGGTTTGAAGGCTCATAAGTATCCTGACCGCCAAGGATTGTTTGGAATTGTTCAAGGTGGGGGACATAAAGATTTACGTCAACAAAGTGCAAGAGATTTAGTATCATTAGATTTTCCAGGCTATTCAATTGGTGGATTATCAGTTGGTGAATCAAAAGCAGAAATGAATAATGTTCTAGAATTTACAACACCATTATTGCCAGAAAATAAACCACGTTATTTAATGGGTGTTGGTTCACCTGATGCCTTAATTGACGGGGTAATTCGTGGAGTTGATATGTTTGACTGCGTATTACCAACCAGAATTGCTCGTAACGGTACATGTATGACATCACATGGACGTCTAGTTGTGAAAAATGCTAAGTATGCACGTGACTTTACTCCGATAGATGATAATTGCAACTGCTACACATGTCGTAACTTCACTAGAGCTTATGTCCGTCATTTATTAAAAGCAGATGAAACATTTGGATTACGCTTAACAAGCTACCATAACTTGTATTTCTTAATTAATTTAATGAAGCAAGTTAGAGAAGCTATTATGAATGACAATTTATTAGAATTTAGAGAACATTTCTTTGAAGAATATGGATATAATGAAAGTAAGAGAAATTTCTAAATTTGCTAGTAAACTGTTAATATTTTTGATACAGTAGATATAGACAATTTTTAGGAGTGAATATAAATGGGTTCAACTTATACAATTTTTATGTTTGTATTGTTGTTTGTGATGATGTATTTCTTTATGATTCGTCCACAACGTAAGCAACAACAACAACATCAAGAAATGATGAATAATTTAAAGAAGGGCGACGAAGTTGTTACAATTGGTCGCTTACATGGTGTGATTGACTCCATCAATACTGAAGATAAAACAGTTACTTTAGATTGTGACGGTGTTTATTTAGTTTTTGATATCAATGCAATTGGTAGAGTTCTTTCACCTGCTACAACTGTTAAGACAGAAGAAAAAGCCGTTGTTGATGAAAATAAGGAAACAACAACTGAAGAAGATAACAGTACTGAAGAAAAAAGCGAAGATGTAGAAAGTACAGAAGAAAAATAATATAAAGTATTTTAAACCTTAACTTGTTGAAAAATTACTTTTCTAACAGGTTAAGGTTTTTTAGTTAAAGAAAGATTTGATCTTGAAATAAGGTTGTTTTTGAAGTAAAGTTTAGATTGTAAGCGTGTACATAAAAGAGAGGAGGAACTGAAATGAAAGATAAAACTAATTATTGTTATAATCGAGCAAGAACTTATCTATATGAGGCACAAAGAGGAATTGAATTTGTAATGTCAGGGGATGAAAATAGGGGAGAGTTAATTTTAAATACTCTAATTAGGGTTGGAAAAGCGGAAGCTAGGAATGAAGTAGGGATTAAAGAATATAATGAGATGTTAGAAAAAATTAATACATATGCAGTTGAAGATCATGATTTAATAGATAAGTTAGTAAGAATTAGAAATTGTTCGCGAAACTATCTAAATCATGCTAGTTTGAAAGATTTTTGAATTAATTGTGGATAGTGTAATTATGTGACGACAACGCTTGCATTTAATGATATAATGTATATATAGAGAAATCTATATATAGATGCAAGGGAGTGAGCGATTATGAATCAAGTTCAACACTACAAAAGAATTTTGACCCCAGTGGATGGTTCTGAAGCAGCAGAAAAGGCATTACAAACTGCAACTGAAATCGCCAAAAGAAATAACGCACATTTAGATATCTTAAATGTTATTGATTTAAAGCAATTTTCTGTAAGTTTTGGTGGAATGGTCGATGCTAATGGCGATGTTGTTTATCAAACATTTGAGGATGTTGATAAGTACTTGAATGAACTATTAGAAAAGACTAAAGAACAAGGCTTAGAAGATGTTGAGGTTCATGCACGCTTTGGCTCACCAAGAACGGTTATTGCTAGAGAATTCCCAGCTGATCATCAAACAGATTTGATAGTTATGGGACCTACAGGATTGAATCCAGTTGAGCGTGTATTAGTAGGAGCAGTTACAGATTATGTAACACGAGCTGCTCAATGTGACGTTATCATTGCTCGATAATTTTTAAATAATGGTAAAGAATATTAGTTTTTGGCGAAAAAACTAATATTTTTTTATGCTTTCCTTGACATTATTTGAAATATTCTATTATATATATTATGTTACCTAAAAGTTGAGAAATAACCTATTGGCTTTTTAATCAAATTTTGAAGGGGAATTGATGAAAGTATGAAAACTTTAAAGTTATATGGGGTAGCGTTATTGCGAGTACTAGCTCCCTTTATTGTCTTAATGGCAATAGCAGTTATAATGAATACTGATTCATGGAAATATTTAACAGAGTATTTTTTGGTAAGTAACTTTTTCTTATTCTTCCCATATATATTTTTAAAATATAGAAATGACAAATTGAAAAAAATGAAATATGTAGATGAGATAGACGATAGTGAAGAAAATGAAGATGAAATTAAATATCGTCGTCGTAGTAATCGTAGAGAAGAAAAAGATTGGTTGGAGACTGCTGAGGATAGAGATAATGCTTTTCGTGAAAGCAGTACTCACTACTTGATAGTATTGGTATATGGATTTGTAAAATATACGATATTATTAGTAGGGGCTCCAATTATATTTTTATATTATATGTTATTTAAAAATGATTTTGAATTTTAAAATTACCTGTAGATTTTAATACTTTATTAATGAAACGCTTTCTTGATAAGATGGCGTTTTTTTTAATATGACTAACTACTTAAAATGTATTTATCAAAATAGAATATGAAAAAATTATTATTTAGATTGACCTTTTCTCATACTTTTGTTATAATTCTAACATTATTAAAAGTAGGAGGAAAAAGATATGGCGAATTTTTTTAAAAGATTGTTTGCTAAAGAAGACCCTAGTGTTTATCAAAAGAAAGATGCACATTTAATTCAAGTGTTAACCGTAAAGGATTTCTTAGCATTAGGGGTCGGTACGATTGTTTCGACTTCAATCTTTACTCTACCTGGTGTTGTAGCAGCTAATTATGCAGGCCCTGCTGTTGCTATTTCATTCTTGGTTGCTGCGGTTGTTGCTGGCTTGGTAGCATTCGCTTATGCAGAAATGTCCTCTGCCATGCCTTTTGCTGGTTCAGCATTTTCATGGATAAGTGTCGTTTTTGGTGAATTTTTCGGTTGGATTGCTGGTTGGGCATTATTAGCTGAATATTTTATTGCTGTAGCATTCGTTGGTTCTGGATTTAGTGCTAATATTAGAGGTTTGTTGGCACCAATAGGTTTCAACTTACCAGCTTCTTTATCTAATCCTTTTGGAACCAATGGTGGTATTGTTGACTTAATGTCATTAGTTGTAATTCTTTTAGTTGCATTTCTATTATCTAGAGGTGTATCAGAAGCTGCTAGAGTAGAAAATGCTTTAGTTATTTTGAAAGTATTTGCTATTATTCTATTTATTATAGTTGGTGCTACTGCAGTTAAAGCAAGTAATTATGTTCCATTCATTCCAGAACATCGTTTAAATGCTGATGGTACTCATTTTGGTGGTTGGCAAGGAATATATGCAGGTGTTTCATCTATTTTCCTATCTTATATCGGATTTGATTCAATAGCTGCAAATGCTGCTGAAGCTAAGAATCCATCTAAGACCATGCCGAGAGGGATTTTAGGTTCATTGTTAATTGCAGTTGTTTTATTTGTGGCTGTTGCTTTAGTATTAGTAGGAATGTTTAAATACTCTAGTTATGCTGGAAATGCTGAGCCTGTTGGTTGGGCGTTACGTAAAGCTGGTCATGGTGTTATTGCTTCAGTAGTACAAGCAATTGCAGTTTTCGGAATGTTTACAGCTTTGATTGGAATGATGATGGCGGGTTCTCGTTTACTTTATTCATTCGGACGTGATGGCTTGCTTTCTAAATGGTTAGGTGTTTTAAATGAAAACAACTTGCCTAATCATGCACTTTTTGTTCTAACAGTTATTGTTGTAATATTAGGTGCTTTCTTCCCATTCCAAGTGTTATCACAATTAATTTCTGCCGGAACATTGATTGCGTTCATGTTTGTTTCTTTGGGTATTTATGCATTAAGACCTCGTGAAGGTAAAGATTTACCAGTTCCAGGATTTAAGATGCCACTATATCCAGTTTTACCAGCATTAGCATTTATTGGTGCTTTAATTGTGTTCTTAGGATTGGATATCGAAGCTAAAGAGTATTCATTATATTGGTTTATTATTGGTGTAGTAGTATACATAGTTTATGGAATGCATCATTCTAATTTACAAAAGAATCTTAAGTAATATAGATTGTTAAAGATTGAACTTTATAAAACATTAAATTTTAGATATAGATATATAATTTATTAATTTAAATAAATTTTATCTATATCTATTTTTTTGTGCTTTAATTTAAATATAGCTGATTTGACAGCGATTATAGAAGTTATTTGTAAAAAGCAACTATTGAAATTTATTTATTGAGAGTAATTTTTTTGAAAAAAACTATAAATTATGTACTTTTTTTCTAATGACACTTGTGAAATAAAGAGTTATAATGAAAGCGAATTTAAGTTAGAATCGTTCTAAAAGGAGGTGGCTGACTTCAATCTAGAAGTCAGGTGTTATGAAAAAAATAAAAGTTTGTATTTTTTCTACTTGTCTAGTTGATTTACTTTTTCCTAAAGTAGGGATGGCGATGGTAGAAGTTTTAGAACGTTTGGGTTGTGAAACTGTATTACCTGAAAAACAAATTTGTTGTGGGCAACCAACATATAATAGTGGCTATTCTAAAGATAGTATGAAAACGTTTAAAAATGAAATTGATGCGTTACTAAGTATTGATGCTGATTACATTGTTGGTCCTTCGGGTTCTTGTGTTTTTATGATTAAAGAATATAAGGATATTTTTAAAGATGATCCTGAGTATGGTCCTAAAGCCGCAGAAATAGATAGCAAAATTTATGAATTTACACAATTTATTTACCGAGTTTTAAAAGTCGTAGATTGTGGTGCGGAATTAGATGCTAAAGTAACTGTCCATCGTTCATGCCATATGACGCGTTTGATAGGCGAAAGAACAGCTCCATTTGTATTATTGGATCATGTAAAAGATATTGAAAGAGTTCCTTTAAAGAATGTACAGTTATGTTGTGGATTTGGTGGTACTTTCTCAGCTAAAAGACCAGAACTTTCAGTAGAAATGGTTGATGAAAAAGTTAAGAATATTGTTGATACAGATGCTGAGATCCTAATTGGAACAGAAGAATCTTGCTTGATGAATATTGTAGGTAGAATGAATCGTTTAGGATATAAGATAAAAGCGATGCATATTGCTGAAGTATTAAACCATAATGTTGATATAAATAGAATTAAATATATTAAGGATACAGATCATGTTGTTGTACCAGCTAATGGAGAAGGGGTGTTTTAAATGGGAATTTCAACTAGCGATAAGCCATATTTAGAAAGAATTGAAGATGCAAAAAGCGATCATTTTATGCAAGCTGCCGTCGCTAAGGCCCAAGACGCTCAATTTATTAAACGAACAAAAGCAAGACGTGAAATGGGAAACTGGAATGAATGGCGTGATTTGGCTGAACAAATTAGACAGCATGTTTTAAAATATCTTCCTGATTATTTAGAAGAATTTTCGCAAAATGTTGAAAAACAAGGTGGACATGTATTTTTTGCTCAAACCGAGGAAGAAGCACGTAATTTTATTAAAGAATTAGTAATTGAGAAAAAAGCAAAAAATGTGGTTAAATCCAAGTCGATGGTTACTACTGAAATTGACTTAGACAAGACTTTATTAGATATAGATGGGGTTAATCTTTTAGAAAGTGACCTAGCAGAATTTATTTTGCAAGAAGATAACTGGGATGAACCTACACATATTGTTTTTCCAACTTTACATAAAAACCGTGATCAAGTTCAAGAAGAGTTTAAGAAATTGGGCTATACTGGAGACAATGACCCTCAACATGAAGCTCGTTTTGTTAGAGGATACTTGCGCGACTACTTTATGAAAGCTGATTTTGGAATAACTGGATGTAATTTTGCCGTAGCTGATAAAGGTATCATTAATTTAGATACAAACGAAGGAAATGCTGATTTAACAATGGCTTTACCTAAAACTCAAGTTGTAGTAATGGGGATGGAAAGAATTGTTCCATCTATGAAAGAAGCTGAAGTTTTAGATAACATGCTTGCTCGTTCAGCTGTAGGACAAAAATTAACAACATATTGTACTTTCTCTGGTAAAAAAGTCGAAGGTGAAGTTGATGGACCTGAAGATTTTTGGGTAGTTGTTTTAGATAATGGACGTTCAGATGCATTAGGGACTGAATTTGAACCAATTTTGCAATGTATTCGTTGTGGTGCTTGCATGAATGTTTGTCCAGTATATCGTCATATTGGCGGTAAAGGATATGGATCTATCTATCCTGGACCATTAGGTAAAGTTTTATCGCCTATTTTAGGTGGTTATGAAGAATTTGAAGATTTGCCATATGCTTGTTCTTTGTGTGCTGCATGTACAGAAACTTGTCCAGTTAAAATTCCGCTACATAATTTGATTAGGAAACATCGAATTGTAGAGATGGACAAAAAGCATATGGATCATAGTATGACTAATTTAATTATGAAAGTAATTGGTATGGGAACAGGTTCTCCATTCTTATTCCAATCAGCATTAAAAATGGAGCATGCTGGCTTAGGCATGTTTGGAAAAGCAAAAAATGATCAAGATGTTGATGGAACAATTTATGAAAATGGCAAGATTAAGAAGTTACCGAAAATTGCACCTAAATTGGTTAAAGGATGGTCTGATATCCGTGATATTCCAGTTCCCCCTAAGAGTAAAGATAGCTTCAGAAATTGGTATAAGAATCATCAACCAGTTGAGTCAGTAGTAAGTATTAGACAAAAGGGGGAAAAGGGTGATGAGTAAATTATTAGATAAAGCAAATAGCAAAGAAAATAGAGAAGCCTTTTTAAATAGGATTTCTAAAAAAGCTGGACGTCCTCGCCATCAAGTAAAAGAATTTAAGCCTTTAAATGATTTACCTGATAAAGTATTAATAAACAAGAGTAATGATGAGTTACTAGAAATAGCTAAAGAAAACTCAGAATCTGTTAATGCTAAAGTAATTATTAAGAAGAAAGATGAATTAGCTAAATTTTTAAAAGAATATATTGAAAAGATTGAAGCTAAGAAATTAATGTTACCTAGTTTTGGCGATGAAAAATGGGAGAATTTCCATTTAAAAGAATGGTTAAATAATTCTGGAGCTAAAAAGATTGATTATTGGACAAATGATTTGAGTAGGATGGAAAACGAAAATTTGGCAAATGATGCTGATATTGCAATAGGGTTTGCTGATTATTTAATCGCTAATACAGGAACTATTACTGTTACTGTTAGTCCAGAACAAGGAAGAGGGTTTAACTTCTTACCAACGCACTATTTAGCATTAGTTCCTAAAAGTGGTTTAGTTCCATCTACTAGAGTAGCTGTAGAAAACTATGAAAAACGACTAGGTAGTAAAGAATTAGAAACCTCAGCGATTAACTTTATTTCAGGACCTTCTAATTCTGGTGATATTGAAATGGAATTAGTTGTAGGGATTCATGGACCGTTAGATTGTACTTACTTAGTAGTAGAGGATATGTAAGATCGTTAGAAGCAGAAGATTTACGAAGTCTTCTGCTTTTTTTATTTGATAAAGCGTTGTACAAAATATAGACTTTTAATTAAATTTTATTAATTTGTATAAAAAATTTAAAATGAAATAAATATATTTATCTGTTATAGTATATAATGTAAACGGTTAAATAATAAGATAAGGTCGTGTTGGTATGGAAAAAATTCTTTCAATAAATTCTGGAAGCTCAAGTTTAAAATTTAAATTATTTGCAATGCCTGATGAGAAAGTCCTAGCTAAAGGGCTTTTTGACCGTATTGGAATTGATAATTCTCGTGTTACTATTAAATATGATGGTAAAAAATATGATGAGCAAAGAGAATTGAAAGATCATAATCAAGCTGTACATGTTTTGTTGAGCTTATTCAAAGAATTAAAATTAATTAATGATTTTAATGAAATTACAGGGGTTGGACATCGTGTAGTTGCTGGTGGTGAATACTTTGATAAATCTGTAATTGTTGATGAAGATGTTATGAATAAAATTGATGAATTGGCTGAATATGCGCCTTTGCATAATCCTGCAGAATTAGTTGGTATTAGAGTATTTAAGGAATTATTGCCAAATGCAGTATCTGTAGCTGTATTTGATACTGCATATCATCAAACAATGCCTAAAACAAATTACATGTATTCTATCCCATATGAATGGTATGAAAAATATCATGTAAGAAAGTATGGGGCACATGGTACAAGTCATCGCTATGTAGCTCATGAAGCTGCTAAATTATTAAACAAACCATTTGAAGATTTAAAAATCATAACTTGCCATTTGGGAGCAGGTGCATCAATTTGTGCAACAATGAATGGAAAGTCTTTTGATACTTCAATGGGATTCACGCCATTAGCAGGAATTACAATGGCTACACGTGCAGGTGATATTGATGCATCATTAGTTTCTTTCATGATGGAAAAACTACAAATTAATAGTTCTGAAATGATAGATATTTTAAATCATAAAGCTGGTTTAATTGGTATTTCAGGAGTTTCATCAGATATGCGTGATGTTTTAGCGGCAGCAGATGATAATGAGAGAGCTCAGCTAGCAGTTGATATTTTTGTAAAAAATGTTGTTAAATATATCGGTTCATATATAGCTGAAATGGGTGGCGTTGATACGATTGTATTTACTGCTGGTATCGGGGAAAACTCAACACCAATTAGAAAGTTAGTCATGGAACGTTTAGCATATTTGGGAATTACAATTAATGAAGAAGAAAATAGTAAGCATGGTTCAGCAGGAGTAATTTCAGGCGAAGATTCCACTATTAAAGTACTAAGAATTCCAACCAATGAAGAATTAATGATTGCAAGAGATGTTCAAAAATTAGAAAAAGAAGTAAAATAAATATAGAGAAAGAACTAAAGATGATATGAGAATATCTTTAGTTCTTTTGTTTTAATTTAATGTATTCGATTTCAAAAAATTGTTATAATAATATTATAGGGAAGATAGCTAATATAATCGAGGTGATTAATAGAATATCTGGTGCAAGTTATATATTGAACATATTAAAATGGATGATGTATTTAAAATTTTGTAACCAAAAAGTAAAATAAAAAGGTTCACTTTTTGATTGAAACATGATATTTTATTTAGGTCAATTAGATTTTAGGAGGACTTTATCATGGGCAATAAACTCGACATACAACATGAGTATGAAGAAGCTGAGAAAAAGGCAAGCGAGTTAAAAGATGTTTGTGAAAAGATAAATAATTCGGCACGAGGCCGACACTTACTCGAGGAATATGAGAAAAAACATAAAGAAGCAGAAGCAGAAAAAGAGCAATTAGGCATAATTTTAGATGCAATTCAAGCTGCTGAGGATTAATATTGAAAGTTAGTATCCTTGTATTTGACAGTACTGATGCTGTTGATGCAAGGATTTTTAAATTGAATAATTTTGTAATTATAGTAAATAATCGGTATACTTAGTAAGGTAGAATAGTGAAATACGAGGAGTCTTAAAATGACAGTAGAAAAAGAAATAATCCAAAAAATAGAAGAGTATGATACGATTATTATTCATCGCCACCAACATCCAGATCCAGATGCTTATGGATCACAAGGTGGATTGGCAACAGCTATTATGCAAAGCTTTCCCGCAAAGAAGGTATATCAAGTAGGAAAAAACATTCCTGGATTAAATTGGATTACAGTTGAAAATGAAGATTTACCAGATGAAACTTACAAGAATGCTTTAGTAATTGTTACTGATACAGCTAATACACCAAGAGTGGATGATGATAGATATAATAAAGGTGATTTTTTGATTAAGATTGACCATCATCCTAATGATGACCAATATGGTGACTTAAGCTTAGTTAATACCAATGCTTCAAGTTGCTCAGAAATTATCCATGATTTAATTCTAGCTTCAGAAGGAAAATTAGAATTGACTGCTGAAGTTGCTGAAAAACTATATGCTGGTATTTCCAGTGATACTGGAAGGTTTATGTATGACGCAACAACTGCACATACAATGGAAGTAGTAGCTTCTCTAATGAGAATTGGTATTGATACTAGCAAGATAAATCGTCGTTTAGATAGTATAACTTTACCCGTAGCTCGTTTATCTGCGTATGTATATGAAAATATGAAAATTACTAAGAATAATGCGGCTTACATCATATTAAATCATGATAAGATTGAAGAATTTGATTTGGGCGATGCAGGAACATCTGCGGTAGTACCACTTCTAGGTAAAATTAATACTACAATTTGTTGGACAGTATTTGTACAACAAAAAGATGGTACATATCGTTTACGAGTACGCTCAAAGGGTCCTGTGATCAACGAATTAGCTAAAGAATATCAAGGTGGCGGTCATCCATTAGCAAGTGGTGCAAGAATAGATGATGCTAACGAAATTCCAGCTTATATTGAAAAATTAGACGGATTAGCAAAGAAATTTGCTGAAGAACATGACATGACAGACTGGTAATCAATCGAGGTGAAGAAATTTAATGGCAAATTTTAGAGAATTTAATTTTAAAGAGTATATTTATCAAGCATTAGACGAAATTAATTTTAAAGAACCTACTGAAGTTCAAGCTCGTTTAATTCCGACTATTTTAAAGGGCAAGAGCGTGGTAGGACAATCACAAACTGGTAGTGGTAAAACTCATACGTTCTTATTACCTATCTTTCAAAATCTTAATGCACAAAAAGATGAAGTTCAGGCAGTGATCACAACACCAAGTAGGGAATTAGCATACCAAATTTATGAAGCAGCAAAGCAACTAGCAAAGTTTTCTCCTGAAAATATTTGGATTCAAAACTATGTTGGTGGAACAGATAAGCAAAGACAAATTGAAAAGCTGAAATCTCATCAACCACAATTAGTAATTGGAACACCAGGACGTATATTGGATTTAGTGAGAGAAAATGCACTTGATATCCATAATGCTCACTATTTAGTAGTGGATGAAGCAGATATGACATTGGATTTAGGATTTTTAAAAGAAACAGATGCAATAGCATCGACGTTACCTAAAGACTTACAAATGCTAGTCTTTTCAGCTACTATTCCAGAAAAATTACGTCCGTTTTTAAGAAAATATATGTACAATCCAGTTATTGAAGTTGTTGCTAACAAACATGTAATTAGTCCAACAATTGATAATTGGTTAGTTTCAACTAAAGGTAGAGACAGAAATAAGCTTATTTATGACTTGCTAACAATGGGTGAACCTTATTTAGCATTAGTATTTGCAAATACTAAAGAACGAGCTGATGAGTTAACAAATTATCTTCGTTCTCAAGGGTTGAAAGTAGCTAAAGTTCATGGTGGTATTCAACCTCGTCAACGTAAGCGAATTATGCGTGAAATTCAAAATCTTGATTATCAATTTGTGGTAGCTACAGATTTAGCGGCTCGTGGAATTGATATTGAAGGTGTTTCACATGTTATCAATGACGACATCCCTGAAGATTTAGAATTCTTTGTTCATCGTGTAGGTAGAACTGGACGTAATGGAATGAAAGGTACAGCAATCACACTTTATGAACCAAGTGAAGAAAAATTAATTGATGAACTTGAAAGTATGGGAGTTCATTTTGTACCAAAAGCAGTTAAAAATGGTGAAATAGTTGATTCATATGATCGTAATCGTCGTGAAAAGCGCCAAACACGTAAAGAATCAATGGATCCTAAATTACGTGGATTTGTGAAGAAAGAAAAGAAAAAACGTAAACCTGGTTATAAAAAGAAAATTAAGCGAGCAATAAAACGTGATGAACAACAAAAGCGTCGAATTGCACGTCGTCAAGCAAGAAAAATGAAGTAAAAAGTATATGTTTATATAGTATGAAAAAATACTTTTCTATTGACATCTAGCGGTTTATCGCATATACTTTGACTTGAATTAGGACATACTGCTAAGTACCTCTATTACAGAGAGAGTTCGGTGCTGGAAGGACTTATAGGTTGGCTTAGACAGTGCTACCTAAATGTTTATAACAAAAGAATATTATTAATGAAGTGGTTAACGATGACATCGTTGCAAGTAAGGTGGTACCGCGTAGTAATTGCGTCCTTACTAGCAACGATGTTTTATTGTTTTTGGGCTTTAAAACAGAAAGGAATTTAAAAATGAAAGAATTATCAAGTGCTCAAATACGTCAAATGTATTTAGACTTTTTCAAGAGTAAGGGACACGATGTAATGAAGAGTGCACCACTTATTCCACACGATGATCCAACTTTATTGTGGATTAACTCCGGTGTTGCTACAATGAAAAAATATTTTGACGGTTCAGTTGTTCCAAAGAACCATCGTATCACTAGTTCACAAAAGTCTATTAGAACTAATGATATTGAAAATGTAGGTCATACAGCTCGTCACCATACTTTATTTGAAATGTTAGGAAACTTTTCTGTTGGTGATTACTTCAAGAAAGAAGCTATTACATGGGCATGGGAATTACTAACAAGTCCTGAATGGTTCGATATGGATAAGGAAAAATTGTACATCACAGTTTATCCTGAAGATAAAGATGCTAAGAAGTATTGGGAAGAAGTAGGGGTAGATCCTAGCCACATTTATGAAGCTGAAGATAACTTCTGGGATATTGGTGAAGGTCCATCTGGTCCGGACTCAGAAATATTCTTTGATCGTGGTCAAGAAATGAATAATTTGCCAGAAGATGATCCTGAAAGTTATCCTGGTGGAGAAAATGAACGTTATTTGGAAATCTGGAATATTGTATTTTCTGAATTTAATCATAAACCAGATGGAACATATGAACCATTGCCACATAAAAACATTGATACGGGTATGGGATTAGAACGTGTGGTATCCGTATTCCAACATGCACGAACAAACTTTGAAACAGACTTATTCTTACCAATTATTGAAAAAACTGCTGAATTAAGTGCAGGTAAGAAGTATGGTGAAAATGCAGAAGCAGATGTTTCCTTTAAAGTTATTGCAGATCATGCACGTGCAGTTACATTTGCTATTGGTGACGGTGCTTTGCCTTCAAATGAAGGTCGAGGATATGTTATTCGTCGTCTTATCAGACGTGCAGTTATGCATGGTCAAAAGCTTGGAATTGATGAAGCATTCCTTTATAAGTTGGTTCCAGTTGTTGGAAAAATTATGGAATCTGCATATCCAGAAGTATTAGAACAAGCTGAATTTATCGAAAAAGTTATTAAGATGGAAGAAGATAGATTCAACGATACTTTGAAAGATGGTATGCAATTATTAGATAGCTTAATTGCTGAAACTAAAGAAAATGGTGGTAAAGAATTACCAGGAAAACCTGTATTTAAGTTATATGACACATATGGATTCCCATTAGAATTGACAAAAGAATATGCTAATGATGAAGGCCTTGATGTTGATGAAGAAGGTTTCAATGAAGAAATGGAACAACAAAAGGCACGTGCAAGAGCAGCTCGTTCAGATGCTAAGTCTATGGGTGTTCAAAATGGCTTATTAACTGATATTACAACTCCAAGTGAATATGTAGGTTACCATGAATTGAAAGCTAATGGTGTATTAAAAGATATCATCATTGACAATGAATTAGTTGATACAGTTCCAGCTGATTCTAGAGCACAAGTTATCTTTGATAAAACACCATTCTATGCTGAAATGGGTGGACAAGTAGCTGACAAGGGTGTTATCAAGAACCAAGCTGGCGAAGTTGTTGCTGAAGTTGAAGATGTACAACATGCTCCAAATGGACAAAATATGCATACAATTCACGCACTTAAGGAAATGACTAGAGAAAATACATATTCTCTAGAAGTAGATGTTGCTTTCCATAATAAAGTGAAGAAGAATCATACTGCAACTCACTTATTAGACCAAGCATTGAGAGATGTTTTAGGTTCACATACTCATCAAGCAGGATCATTAGTTGAACCAACATATTTACGTTTTGACTTCACAAATCTAGGATCTGTAACAGCAGAAGATTTGAAGAAGATTGAAGATATCGTGAATGCTAAGATTTGGGAAAATATTCAAGTTGAAACAGTTGTTACAGACAAGGAATCAGCTGAAAAAATGGGTGCTATTGCCTTGTTTGGCGATAAGTATGGTGACACAGTTCGTGTTGTTAAAGTTGGCGATTACTCCATGGAATTCTGTGGTGGTACTCATGTTGCTAATACTAATGAAATTGGTTTATTCAAGATTGTTTCTGAATCGGGTGTTGGTGCTGGAGTAAGACGTATTGAAGCTGTTACTTCAGAAGAAGCATTTGAATTCTTAGAAGAAAGAAATCAATTATTACGTCAAAGTGCTGATGAATTGAAGATAGTACAAATTAAAGAAGTTCCACGTAAGATTGAACAATTACAAGAACAAGTCAAATTACTTGAACAACAAAAACAAGCTTTGGAAGATAAGTTTGCAAGTCAACAAGCAGGAGATATCTTTAAGAATGTTAAAGAAATCAACGGCAAGACTTTGATTGCTGGTCAGGTTAACGTTTCAGGCATGAGTCAATTAAGACAACTTGCAGATCAATGGAAAGAAAAGCAACTTTCAGATGTACTTGTACTTGCTACTGCAACAGCAGATGGTAAGGTTAACTTAATTACAGCTATTAGTAGCGATGCAGTTAAGGAAGGTTATAAAGCCGGAGATTTAATTAAAGCAATCGCACCTAAAGTAGGCGGTGGCGGTGGTGGCCGTCCTGACTTGGCACAAGCTGGTGGTAAGAAACCAGAAGGCATTCAAGAAGCATTGAAAGCTGCTGAAGATTGGTTGAATAAATAAGATTAAAGAGTGATATTGATAGGAATGACAGTTCTTAGCAATATCATTTTTTATTATTGTATTAATTTTAAGTAATATTTTTTCTAATACAGTTTTTTTAATTGTTTGTTGTGATCCATTTTAGTACAATAGATATTAGAGTAATGTAGTGTATGGAGGTGTTCTCGATGAGTGCATTAGATAAAACAATGTATTTTGACTTTGGACAAAATGAAAAAAAGGATGTTCATCAGACTTTAGAAACGGTTTATAATTCTTTGGAAGAAAAGGGCTATAATCCTATTAATCAAATAGTTGGTTATTTATTGTCAGGAGACCCTGCATATATTCCTCGTTTGAATGATGCTCGTAATTTAATCAGAAAACATGAACGCGATGAAATTATCGAAGAGTTAGTACGAGCTTACTTAGATAAGGGGGAAAAATAGTGGGCAGATTAATGGGGTTAGATGTAGGATCTAGAACTGTTGGTGTAGCTGTTAGTGATATGCTAGGTTGGACTGCACAAGGTGTAGAAATTGTTCAAATTAATGAAGATGAGCAAGAATTTGGGCTAGATAGAATAGCTGAATTGGTTAAAGAAAATGAAGTTGTAGGATTTGTATTAGGATTGCCTAAAAATATGAATAATACTTCTGGTCCAAGAGTAGAAGCTGCTAAAGCATATGGTGAACTGCTAAAAGAAAAATTCAATTTACCAATAGATTTTATTGATGAACGTCTAACAACCGTTGAAGCAGAAAGAATGTTGGTTGAACAAGCTGATGCTTCAAGAAAAAAGCGTAAAAAAGTTATTGATAAATTGGCTGCTAGTTTAATTCTACAAAATTATCTAGACGCTAAAGGAAAATTATTAAAAGAACTTAACTAAGGAGTATGACAATGGCAAAACAGAATCAAGATGAAAACTTAATTACATTAGTTGACGAACAAGGAAATGAAACTTTATACCAAGAATTGTTCAATTTCCATTCAGATGACTATGACAAATCATATATTTTATTGATTCCAGCAGGTTCTGAACCTGAAGAACAAGTAGATGTGTTGGCATTCGCATTCAATCCAGATGAAAATGATGATAGCCAGGATTATGAATTGTTTGATATTGAAAGTGATGAAGAATGGGAAATGGTAGAAGGTGTCCTAGATACTTTCTTGAACGATGAAAATATGAGATAATGCTGGTGCAAAGTCGGTTACACAAACGGATAGCTAACAAGCTGATATGTGTACGTCGGCTTTGTTTTTATTTAAAATTAATTTAGAGAGCTGAGTGTAATTTTGGGAAAAAAAAGATTTAAAATAGAAATTGGTGGTAAAGAATATATTATCATCGGTGAGGGTAGTCAGGAAAGAATGAATGCAGTTGTTCAACTTGCTAATGAAAAATTGGAGAAAATTAAAGAACAAATCCCAGATATAAGTGATGAAAAAGCAATGACTTTATTAGCAATTAATGCATTTTCTGAGCAATTAGAGCTACAAGAAGAATTAGACAAATATACGGAAAAATAATACGGTGCAAAGATGATAATATCATTAATAATTATAATTTTGTTGATATGTGCATTTAGATATGGTATAAGAAGGGGTCTTTTGGGATCACTTGTCAGTTTGCTAGGTTACATCATTGTATTTATCTTATCTTTATTTTTAGCATCGCCACTTGGCAATATAATTGCGGATTTATTTAGTAATATTAATGATGGATCTGGATTATTGGCGACGACCTTTTATAAAATTCTTTCATTTTGGATTATTGGAATTATAGGTGGAATTATTGTTAGAATTTTAGCGAATGTTTCTAGGGGCTTTACAAAATTACCTGTAATTTCACAATTTAATGCATTATTGGGTGGAATTTTAACCACTATTATGATGTATGTTGTAATCTTTTTCGGATTAATATTACTATCTAATTGGCCTAGCCAGAAAGTCAAGCAAACTGTAGAAGAATCAAGAGTAGCAGTCTATATTTTAGACAATACTCCTAATGTTATGAATCGAATAGTAAGTATGTAGTTAAAAGAGGTGTATTATGAATAAAAAGGTATTAAAAACTTTAGAATATGATAAAGTTAAGCAAAATTTATATGCTTTTACTACAACTTCAATGGGAAAGAGATTGATTGATAAGTTGGAACCATCATCTGATTATGATGAAATTGCTAATTCACTGTCACAGACTAAAGATGGGGCTGACATTCTACGAATTAAGGGTGGTATACCTGTTCCAAATCTTATTTCCATTAAGAGTTTTTTGAAAAGATTAGATATAGGTGGGACTCTCAATAGTAAAGAATTAGCGGCTATTGGACGAGTTTTGAGAGCTACAAATGAAGTTAATCGTTTTTTTAAAGATTTAGCAGATAACAAAATCAAGTTAGAAGTATTATTTGATGATGTAGCTAAACTGGAAAGTCTACCAGAAATTAGTAAAAAATTATTAGTTTCAATTGAAAATGATGGACATGTAACTGACGATGCATCTACTTTGTTAAAGAGTATTAGACAACAAATTTCAGTAACTGAGGAAACTATACGTGAACGTTTAAATTCATATACTAGAGGAACCAATTCTAAATATTTGAGCAATGCAGTGGTTACAATTCGTAATGAAAGATATGTTTTGCCAGTTAAACAAGAATATCGTAGTAAATTTGGCGGTATTGTACACGATCAAAGTTCTTCAGGACAAACATTATTTGTTGAACCTGCAGTGATTGTTGAATTGAATAATCGTTTAAGGCAGCAACAGGTTGCAGAACGTGAAGAAATAAATAGAATCTTGGAAGAATTGTCTGAGGAGTTAGCACCTTATACACATGAACTAAATAATAATGCTAAAATTTTGGGAATGTTAGACTTTACTAATGCTAAGGCCAAGTATGCACATAGTATTAAGGCAACAGAACCAATTTTATCAAAAGAAAATGATGTTTATCTAAGACAAGTTTGGCATCCATTGCTAGATATGAAAAAAGCTGTAAAAAATGACATCATGATTGGTAAGGATTATCAGGCAATTGTAATAACAGGACCTAATACAGGTGGTAAGACAATCACTTTAAAAACATTAGGGTTGGTACAGTTGATGGGACAATCTGGTCTATATATACCTGCTTTTGAAGAAAGTAGAATTGGAATATTTGGTAATATATTTGCTGATATTGGCGATGAACAATCGATAGAGCAAAGTTTGAGTACGTTCTCTTCTCATATGACTAATATTGTAGAAATATTGAAGGATATAGATGAAAAATCATTAGTATTATTTGATGAATTGGGTGCAGGAACAGATCCTCAAGAAGGAGCGGCTTTGGCTATCAGTATTCTAGATGCCGTGGGAGCTAAAGGAAGTTATGTAGTTGCAACAACTCATTATCCAGAGCTTAAGGCTTATGGTTTTGAAAGACCTAATACTATTAATGCAAGTATGGAATTTGATGTTAATACATTACAGCCAACATATCGCTTATTAATTGGAATTCCAGGTCGTAGTAATGCTTTTGATATTTCCCAAAGGTTGGGATTAGATAAAATGATTGTTATGGCTGCTAGACAACTTACTTCACAAGATAGTCAAGATCTAAATGAGATGATTTCAGATTTAGTTGCTAAAAGGCATGATGCAGAAGAAAAAGAGATTACGTATCGAAAATATTTGCGTGAAGCTGAAGAATTGCACCATGATTTAGAAGCTAATTTCCATCAATTTGAACGTCAAAAAGAAAATATGTTAGAGCAAGCTAAGGAAAAGGCTAATCAAATTGTTGAGGAAACAAAGAAAAAATCTGATGAATTGATTTCTGAACTTAGAAAAATGAAGATGTCTGCTGTTTCCAATATAGAAGAGAAAAATCTAATAGATGTTCAAGGTCGAGTTAATGCTTTACATCAAGAAACTAATTTGAAAAAGAATAAAGTGTTACGTAAAGCTAAGAAACAACAAGAATTACACCCTAATGACGATGTTATGGTTAATTCCTATGGTCAAAGAGGTGTTCTGTTACGTAAAGCAGGAAACCATGCTTGGGAAGTTCAATTGGGTATTTTGAAGATGAAGATTGATGAAAGTGATCTTGAAAAAATTAAGGTTAAAGATACTCAACCTAAGAGAGCAGGAACAGTGTTGAAATCATCTAGTTCTAGTCATGTTTCACCAACTTTAGATCTTCGTGGTGAACGTTATGAAAATGCGATGGTAAATGTTGATAGGTACATTGATGCGGCTGTTTTAGCAGGATACAACTCTGTTACTATTATTCACGGTAAAGGTACAGGTGCGTTGAGGACAGGTATTATAAATTATCTTAAGCAAAATAAAGCAGTTAAGAATTTTGAGTTTGCCAGTCCTAACAATGGTGGTAATGGAGCAACTGTGGTATATTTCAAGTAAGGCAAAAAACTTGATTTTTATGTTGTATATGATATTATTTACTTACGAAAAGAAAGTAGAAGGTGATTTGAATGGTTACAGAATTAACAGATCAAACATTTGATGAAAAAACAAATAATGGAGTAACATTTACAGACTTTTGGGCAACATGGTGTGGTCCTTGTCGTATGCAATCTCCTGTTATTGAACAATTAGCTGAAGAAATGGGAGATAAAGTATTTTTCTCTAAAGTAGACGTTGATGCAAATCAAGAAACAGCAGCTAAGTTTGGAATTATGAGTATTCCAACAATGCTCATAAAAAAAGATGGACAAGTTGTAGATACAATTGTTGGTTATCATACAAAAGAACAATTACAAAAGAAATTGGAAGAATATATTTAATAATTTATAAGAGAATTATGAGAAAGTTTGGCTTTTTAATAAAATTATAGTTGAGGATCGTTAAAGATTAGCATTTAGAGTAACCTAATCTTTAACGATTTTTTATTTTGAATTTTCCTAGTGCTACTTATTCAAGGAAAGTTATTTTTATAAAAATAATCTTAATATATATATTAGATATAATTTAATTATATACTTAGATGATTAACAGAAATAATATTAATAAATGGAATTCATCTAAATGATTAAAGGTACATTATAAAAAATAATTTATTTATATATAAATAAAATTATTTATTTTTTAACTAATTTAACTTGTGAAATTATTGGAATTAGTGTAATCTTATAGTGGATAATTAGGTTGTTAGAAATTTAAGTTTTACAGAATAATTACAGAAAGGACTAGAGAGATTCTCTAATAAGGAAAGGTTAAATGGAAAAGAAAGTTAAATATAGTATTAGGAAGAAGTCAGGAGTGAGGGCGGCTTCTTATATTATCGGTGTATCTTTACTAGGTGGAAGTTTGATGATGACACCACCAATTCAAGCCAATGAAGTAACACCAACAACACCAACAACTACATTGACATCGCAAAATAATACTACAGAAATTAAACAAACTGAATCAGAAAATACTGATATTAATAAAGCAACAAACACAACTACTAATGAGAGTACATCTGATGAGGTGATTAGTAATAATACTGAAACAGAACAGATACAGACACCTTATCCAACAAATACGAGTGCTAATAATGATGCTATCTATAAAATTACTGATACAGATCATGACGGAATCATTGATCAATATGATAAAAATCCAGAAAAATGGGATGTATCAGATAGAGATTTGCGCTTTTTTACTGAACTATCATATCGAAGTCCTCAAGAATTAGACCAGATATTTACAGGTAATAATGATACTATTGATAAATTTAATCAGGAAAAAACATTTAATGTTGCAGACGTAAGAGAGATTCTTGATGACTGGAGAATGGACAGGCAGATAAATAATCCCGATGGTTTTTCAGCAACATTTTTTTCCACTAAAGATAATCAAGTTGTTGTTGCATTTAGAGGAACAAATGATAATGCTGATGCAGATGATGACATTGACATCTTTAATGGTGCTCAACCTGGTCAAGTAAAAAATCTGGATCAAGTTTTGGAAGATTTACAGCCTTATAAGGAAATATATTTAACTGGGCATTCTTTAGGGGGCTATCTTGCAGAATATTTTGCTGCTACTAAATTAATGTACGATCCACGTTTTGTTAGAGGAGCTGTCTTTAATGCACCTGGTATTAAAGATAGTTGGTCATGGATATCTGGAAAATTAGAACATAGGTTAGCTGCTGAAAACAGTAAAATTTTATCTAAGGAGTTTTATACTAATGATGCAGATTCACGAGTAACAATTTTGGGACATAAGATGCAGTCATATGCAATTCATAAAGATACAGTTGGTAGTTTGTATTATTATCCAAATACACAGTGGGCTTATGCAGTTAATGGTACAGGAACGCATTCAAGTGGAAACTTTTTTGGTAAAAAATATAGTAGTGAGATAAAAAATTGGTTTACTGTGGGTTATAGAATGGACACACCATATGTCAGTGAAGATGCTGATCATGATGGCTTTGGAGATCAATTAGAAAAGGCCATTGGTACTAATTATATGGATAGCAACAGTAAACCTACTTTAAATGCATTCTATAAGGTAAAAAATACAGGCAATGTAGTAGTACCTACGTTTTCAGATTTAAATACGTATCTTATTAATGAAAAAATTAGTGTAGAATTCGACCCTCAATATGAATATTACAAAAAACAAATACCTACTTTCCAGCCAGTAGAATTAAAATATGAATATTTAAATTATCCTCAATCTGTAGCTGATAATGTTGAAAGTATTATTGTTCAAGTTAAAGTTGATTTTCCAGATGGGAGTAAGTCTGTTATTATTGATGTTCCGGTTGAATTTCAACAAGCAAAGACTTTAAATGTTGCTAAAGATAAAATTAAAGATAGAATTGATCAGATGTTAGAACTAACAGTTGATCAAAAAGATAATTTCAATAAGCAAATTAATGAAGTAACTAATATAAGAGACCTTGCAGAAGTTTTAAAAAGTGCTCAAGAGCAAGCGGATTTGAATTTGAAAACGTCTAAAAATGAGTTGGAAAGTTTGATAGCCGAATCAGTTACGGTGAAAAAGTCAGTTATTTATGTAAAGGCTGATGAAGATAAACGACAAGCTTATGACGATTTATTAGAAACAGCTAGAGCAGTATTAGATGATAAAAATGTAACGAAAATTGAGATAGATTCAATAATATCTAAATTAAAGCAAACTCAATTAGCTTTAAATGGTAAGGAAGAAACACCAGTGGATCCAAGTGAGCTAGGCAAAGAGCCGGAAACACCAGTGGGCCCAAGTGAGCCAGGCAAAGAACCGGAAACCCCAGTGGCCCCAAGTGAACCAGGCAAAGAGCCCGAAACACCAGTGGATCCAAGTGAACCAGGTAAAGAGCCGGAAACACCAGTGGATCCAAGTGAACCAGGTAAAGAGCCCGAAACACCAGTAGATCTAAGTGAACCAGGAAAAGAACCGGAAACTCCAGTGGACCCAAGTGAACCAGGAAAAGAACCGGAAACTCCAGTGGACCCAAGTGAGCCAGGCAAAGAACCAGAAACACCAGTGGATCCAAGCGAACCGGGTAAAGAGAAAGAACCAGAAACACCAGTAGATCCAAGTGAGCCAGGCAAAGAACCAGAAACACCAGTGGATCCAAGTGAACCAGGCAAAGAGCCGGAAACACCAGTGGATCCAAGCGAACCGGGAAAAGAACCAGAAATCTCAGTAGATCCAAGTGAGCCAGGCAAAGAGCCAGAAACCCCAGTGGGTCCAAGTGAGCCGGGCAAAGAACCGGAAACCCCAGTGGGTCCAAGTGAGCCGGGAAAAGAACCGAAAACCCCAGTGGATCCAAGCAAACCGGGAAAAGAACCAGAAACACCAGTAGATCCAAGCGAATCAGGCAAAGAACCAGAAACACCAGTAGATCCAAGTGAACCAGGTAAAGAGCCCGAAACACCAGTAGATCCAAGTAAACCAGGTAAAGAGCCCGAAACACCAGTAGATCCAAGTGAACCAGGAAAAGAACCGGAAACTCCAGTGGACCCAAGTGAACCGGGAAAAGAACCGGAAACACCAGTAGATCCAAGTGAACCAGGAAAAGAACCGGAAACACCAGTGGATCCAAGCGAACCGGGTAAAGAGCCGGAAACACCAGTGGATCCAAGTGAACCGGGCAAAGAACCAGAAACCCCAGTGGATCCAAGCGAACCGGGTAAAGAGCCGGAAACTCCAGTGGATCCAAGTGAGCCAGGCAAAGAACCGGAAACTCCAGTGGACCCAAGTGAACCAGGAAAAGAACTGGAAACCCCAGTGGGCCCAAGTGAGCCAGGCAAAGAACCGGAAACCCCAGTGGGCCCAAGTGAACCGGGCAAAGAACCGGAAACTCCAGTGAACCCAAGTGAGCCAGGCAAAGAGCCGGAAACACCAGTGGATCCAAGTGAGCCAGGCAAAGAACCGGAAACCCCAGTGGGCCCAAGTGAGCCAGGCAAAGAGCCGGAAATACCAGTGGATCCAAGTGAACCAGGTAAAGAGCCCGAAACACCAGTAGATCCAAGTGAACCAGGCAAAGAACCGGAAACACCAGTGGATCCAAGTGAGCCAGGCAAAGAACCGGAAGCACCAGTGGATCCAAGTGAGCCAGGCAAAGAACCGGAAACTCCAGTGGGCCCAAGTGAACCGGGCAAAGAACCGGAAACCCCAGTGGATCCAAGTGAGCCAGGAAAAGAACCAGAAACCCCAGTGGATCCAAGTGAGCCAGGAAAAGAACCAGAAACCCCAGTGGATCCAAGTGAGCCAGGCAAAGAACCGGAAACTCCAGTGGGCCCAAGTGAACCGGGCAAAGAACCGGAAACACCAGTGAACCCAAGTGAGCCAGGCAAAGAACCAGAAACCCCAGTGGATCCAAGTGAACCGGGAAAAGAACCGGAAACACCAGTAGATCCAAGTGAGCCAGGAAAAGAACCGGAAACCCCAGTGGGCCCAAGTGAACCGGGAAAAGAACCGGAAACTCCAGTGAACCCAAGTGAGCCAGGCAAAGAGCCGGAAACACCAGTGGATCCAAGTGAGCCAGGAAAAGAACCGGAAACCCCAGTGGCCCCAAGTGAACCAGGCAAAGAGCCGGAAACCCCAGTGGCCCCAAGTGAACCAGGCAAAGAGCCGGAAACCCCAGTAGCCCCAAGTGAGCCAGGAAAAGAACCGAAAACCCCAGTGGCCCCAAGTGAACCAGGCAAAGAGCCCGAAATCCCAGTGGATCCAAGCAAACTGGGAAAAGAGCCGAAAACACCAGTAGATCCAAGTGAACCAGGTAAAGAACCAGAAATCCCAGTGGAACCAAGTGAATCAGGAAAAGAACCGGAAACCTCAGTGAAGCCAAGTGAGCCAGGCAAAGAGCCGGAAACCTCAGTAGATCCAAGTGAGCCAGGCAAAGAGCCAGAAACCCCAGTGAATCCAAGCGAACCGGGTAAAGAGCCAGAAACCCCAGTGGATTCAAGTGAACCAGGCAAAGAGCCGGAAACACCAGTGGATCCAAGTGAGCCAGGCAAAGAACCGGAAGCACCAGTGGATCCAAGTGAGCCAGGCAAAGAACCGGAAACTCCAGTGGGCCCAAGTGAACCGGGCAAAGAACCGGAAACCCCAGTGGATCCAAGTGAGCCAGGAAAAGAACCAGAAACCCCAGTGGATCCAAGTGAGCCAGGAAAAGAACCAGAAACCCCAGTGGATCCAAGTGAGCCAGGCAAAGAACCGGAAACTCCAGTGGGCCCAAGTGAACCGGGCAAAGAACCGGAAACACCAGTGAACCCAAGTGAGCCAGGCAAAGAACCAGAAACCCCAGTGGATCCAAGTGAACCGGGAAAAGAACCGGAAACACCAGTAGATCCAAGTGAACCAGGAAAAGAACCGGAAACACCAGTGGATCCAAGCGAACCGGGTAAAGAGCCGGAAACTCCAGTGGATCCAAGTGAACCGGGCAAAGAACCAGAAACCCCAGTGGATCCAAGCGAACCGGGTAAAGAGCCGGAAACTCCAGTGGATCCAAGTGAGCCAGGCAAAGAACCGGAAACTCCAGTGGACCCAAGTGAACCAGGAAAAGAACTGGAAACCCCAGTGGCCCCAAGTGAGCCAGGAAAAGAACCGGAAACCCCAGTGGGCCCAAGTGAACCGGGAAAAGAACCGGAAACTCCAGTGAACCCAAGTGAGCCAGGCAAAGAGCCGGAAACACCAGTGGATCCAAGTGAGCCAGGAAAAGAACCGGAAACCCCAGTGGCCCCAAGTGAACCAGGCAAAGAGCCGGAAACCCCAGTGGCCCCAAGTGAACCAGGCAAAGAGCCGGAAACCCCAGTAGCCCCAAGTGAGCCAGGAAAAGAACCGGAAACCCCAGTGGCCCCAAGTGAACCAGGCAAAGAGCCCGAAATCCCAGTGGATCCAAGCAAACTGGGAAAAGAGCCGAAAACACCAGTAGATCCAAGTGAACCAGGTAAAGAACCAGAAATCCCAGTGGAACCAAGTGAATCAGGAAAAGAACCGGAAACCTCAGTGAAGCCAAGTGAGCCAGGCAAAGAGCCGGAAACCTCAGTAGATCCAAGTGAGCCAGGCAAAGAGCCAGAAACCCCAGTGAATCCAAGCGAACCGGGTAAAGAGCCAGAAACCCCAGTGGATTCAAGTGAACCAGGCAAAGAGCCGGAAACCCCAGTGGCCCCAAGTGAACCAGGCAAAGAGCCGGAAACCTCAGTAGATCCAAGTGAGCCAGGCAAAGAGCCAGAAACCCCAGTGAATCCAAGTGAACCGGGAAAAGAGCCGGAAACTCCAGTAGATCCAAGTGAACCAGGCAAAGAGCCGGAAACCCCAGTGGCCCCAAGTGAACCAGGTAAAGAGCCCGAAATCCCAGTGGATCCAAGCAAACTGGGAAAAGGGCCGAAAACACCAGTAGATCCAAGTGAACCAGGTAAAGAACCAGAAACCCCAGTGGATCCAAGTGAGCCAGGCAAAGAGCCGGAAACTCCAGTGGGCCCAAGTGAGCCAGGCAAAGAACCGGAAACCCCAGTGGCCCCAAGTGAACCAGGCAAAGAGCCGGAAACTCCAGTGGACCCAAGTGAACCGGGCAAAGAGCCAGAAACCCCAGTGGATCCAAGTGAACCAGGCAAAGAACCGGAAACTCCAGTGAATCCAAGTGAACCAGGTAAAGAGCCGGAAACCTCAGTAGATCCAAGTGAACCAGGTAAAGAGCCCGAAACACCAGTAGATCCAAGTGAACCGGACAAAGAACCAGAAACCCCAGTGGATCCAAGCAAACCGGGTAAAGAGCCGGAAACTCCAGTGAATCCAAGTGAGCCAGGCAAAGAGCCAGAAACCCCAGTGGATCCAAGTGAGCCAGGCAAAGAACCGGAAACACCAGTGGACCCAAGTGAACCGGGCAAAGAACCAGAAACCCCAGTGAACCCAAATGAGCCAGGCAAAGAACCGGAAACACCAGTAGATCCAAGTGAGCCAGGCAAAGAACCGGAAACACCAGTGAATCCAAGCGAACCGGGCAAAGAACCGGAAACTCCAGTGGATCCAAGTGAATCAGGCAAAGAGCCGGAAACACCAGTGGCCCCAAGTGAGCCAGGCAAAGAACCGGAAACACCAGTAGATCCAAGTGAACCGGGTAAAGAGCCAGAAAAACCAGTAGAACTAAGTAAGAAATCTGAAGTGAAATCTATATTTGATAATTTGATGAGAAACACTAGTAAATCAGATAATATTTTGAAAAATACAGTATTAATTCAAGGAAGTGTACAATCATTTAAGCAGAATAAAACACAAAAAGATATAGATGAAAAATTGCCACAAACTGGAAATAAAGTAAATAATCTTACGGTGTCTGGAGCTATATTATTAGGAATGGCTGGAATGATTGTAGGAGGAGAGTTAAGAAAAAAGAGAGAAGATAAGTGAAACATATTTATGTAAAAGTTGTGACTTGAAAGAGTCCGAAGAAAAAAGATGTTTAGTTTCCAAAAATGATATAATTTTGAATGAAATGTTCTACCGTTAAATAAATATTAATATTTTAAATAGCCTAATTCTGATGTTTTGCTGGAATTAGGCTATTTGTTATCTTAATAAAGAGGACTAAGAATTAATGGAAGATTTAAATTTAACTAAATCTAAAGAAAGAATTACTAAGCTAGGCAAAGTTTTGCACCACAAGCAACAGTTAATAAAATGTTATATTTACCAAGAGTTAAGCAAAAATTAATAGCTATATTTATTGAAATATTTGCTAATGAAGTTGCATTTTTTAGTTGAATTTCTACGACGAAAAATAAAAGTAGCATTAAGTCAAAGTAGGTCTGCCGATGAATTTGATGATAGAAGTTTAGTAGCTTTATCTACACTCTATGGAATTGAACTAATGGAAGATAATGTGAAAATGCTTGTTATGAATATGTTTTCTCAGTTCTCGTTTGATTATCAAAGTGGAATCAAGTAGCTTGGTGGAAGTTCAAATAAGGAAGTTCTCGAAAGTGTTAAGGTTATCATTCAAGTTAATATGGTTCAAGGTAATGCTTTAACTAAAATTGATGGGGATGGAACCCCAATTGTTTTTAGTGAATGGCAGTTATTGCCAATAGTTGGTAATATTAAACATCAAAAGGTTCAAAGGCGAATATACTTTTCAAGATATTTTAGATGGTAGAGAAGAAACTCAAGGTGTTTTGACCCATAAAGATAGCGAAGAATTTGATTTATTTGATTTTCTTGATGAAGATTATAATACTGAAGAAGAAAAAAAGATGTTAAGAAAACCGTATGCCCCCTGTGCGAATTACTCAAGTTTATAAAAAAGAGTTAGTAGAATAATTAGCAAAAATTTGTAATTTAGATACTTGATAGTGTATTAATTTTATTAAAAGAAACATCATATTACCTAATCAATAAAAAAGAGAACCTAAAGTTTGGCATTGAATAGTGCCTACGACTTTAGGTTCTTTTTTATAATTCTTCCCTAGATGGATTGAGTAAATCCTTATCGGGAATAGTATTTAAGTCAACAGGATCACGTTGGTCAACTTGAACAGTTATAAAAACGGAATTTCCACGAGATGTTTCAGTATCGATAACAGCTTCTGAAGTAAATCCGCTTTGATTTTGGATAGTTTCTGCGATGAACCCTGCTTCTAAAAGAAATTCACATTTAGAATTAATCTTTTTTCTGATTTCGACTATTGGACCTGAAAGTTCAAAAACTTGACGATTCATCTTAGATTTTACCCTTTTTAAATACCCCCAATTAGCTTTCTCGAAAAATACAGGTAAATCTTCATCTTTAGCTAGTGGAAAATTTCGAGCTAAACGTTTGCCTGCCCAGTAAAGAATAGTGTTATCTGTTCCAACTAGATCAGGTAGAAGAGCATCCCTCAAGATAGAACTACCAAGAGTGGTCCCTAAATTATTATGCTCCACAGCTGTTGAATAAAATTTGACATCCACTTTCTTCCTAGCCCCTTTAACAATTGATAATTTTATTATACACACTTTTTATTTGAATAGCTTAAATTATACTTAACTTTTTAATCTTTTTTAGAAAATTAAGTATCTGTCTAAATAAGATAGTTGATTTTTTGTGTGAGTTTTGCATAATAAAAGATAGATAAGAACTAGAGATAGATGGTGGTAAAATGGTTAAACATATATTGATAGCAACAAAAAATGTGGGAAAAGCAAGGGAGTTCAAGAAATTATTTAGTGAAAAGGGAATAGAAGTAAAAACTTTACTAGATATGGAAAATACACCCGAAATTGATGAAAATGGCAAAACTTTTACAGAGAATGCATTAATTAAAGCACAAACATTAACAAATTTGTATAAAATTCCAGTTTTAGCTGACGATTCAGGTATTGTAGTTGATTATCTAAATGGAGAACCTGGTATTTATTCTGCGAGATATGCTGGCGATCATGATGATGAAGCAAATAAAAAGAAATTACTACATAATTTAGAAGGTGTACCTTTTGAAAAGAGGACAGCTCATTTTCATTGTTCGTTAGTAATTACTAGTCCAGTAAAAGATCCATTGATTGCTGAAGGAAATGTAGAAGGCTACATTGTTGAAGAAGAAAGAGGTAAGGGTGGTTTTGGTTATGATCCATTATTCTTCTACCCACCTTTGGATAAAACTTTTGGTGAAACAACTGCAGATGAAAAGAATGCTGTTAGTCATCGTGCAAATGCTATTAAAGATTTGCTAACAAAATTTGATGAATGGTGGGAAGAATAATGAAAATTTTAGTAGTTAGTGATAGCCATTCTAAAAAGAATATATTGGCAGACTTAAGAGATAAGTATAGTAATGAGGTTGATTACTTCATTCATTGTGGCGATAGTGAGTTAGACCCTAATTCAAAATGGGTATCAGATTATACAATTGTTGAGGGGAATTGTGATTACTATGACTACCCAGAAAAAGAAGTTGTTGCAACTGAAGAGGGTAATATTTTAGTAACTCACGGTCATCTGTATGGAGTTAATTATGGATTAGACAGACTAGCATTATTAGCTAAACAAGAAAATGCTAAATTTGTTTTTTATGGTCATACACATCGCTTAGCAGTTGAATATGTTGATGGTACGCTTTTTTTGAATCCAGGGAGTGTGTGGTTTCCACGTGGAGAATATCAAAAACTAGGTGGAACTTACGCTATTGTATCCGTAAATGAAAGTAAGATTAAGGTTACCTACTATACTAGAGAAGGATTAGCTCCTGTTTCAGAGTTGCAATTTGAATATCAAAGGTAATTTGTTGGAAAATCATGCTAAAAAAGACTTGATTTTGATTATTTTCAGGAGTAATATTATACGAGTAAGTTAATTGCCCGTTGGTCAAATTGGTTAAGACGTCGCCCTCTCAAGGCGGAGTTACGGGTTCGATCCCCGTACGGGTGATAATATTCGTATGTAAAATGAGAACAACTTGAATAATAGGTTGTTCTCATTTTTTATTATAAATAAAAATCAGCAATCCAAAAATTGCTGATTTTAAAATATTTAACGATTATTTTTGTTCTGTTGGGTTCTTTTTATTGGATTCTTTTTCAACAGTTTTAGTTTCTTTTCGATTTTTAGGATCAATAGTTGCAAATTTATCAAATAATTGTTCTAAATTGTGTTGTTGATTGACCTTTAATCCCATAATATTCACTTCCTCAAAAAATTGCTAACATCTATTGCCTAGAAAGTTATCAAAATTTTAAGCTACTGTCAAGTTAGAGCTTAAATTACGTTGGTAGGAGTACCTGTCAAATAGCTTTTCAAGTTATTAACTGTAATTTCAAGTAATCTTTCCCTAGTTTCCAAAGGAGCCCATGCGATATGTGGAGTGATGTAGCAATTTTTTGCAGTTAAAAGAGGATTATCTTCTGAAATTGGTTCTTTGGAGACTACATCAGTTGCTAAAGCATAGATGCGATCATTATTTAATGCCTCAGCTATATCAGTTTCATTGATTAGTTTTCCTCTAGCTGTGTTTAAAATAATGACATTCTTTTTCATTTTAGAGATTGTCTCTTTATTAATTAGATTAATTGTGTCAGGTGTTTGAATAACGTGTAAACTAATAACATCCGATTGTCTTAGAAGTTCGTCTAAAGGAACTTGTTTAATCCAGGGAACATTAACCTCTTTAGGACGATGATTATAAAAGATGATATTCATTGAGAAAGCATGACCTAATTCAGCTACTTTTTGTGCGATACGACCGTAACCAATTAATCCTAATGTCTTACCCTTTAATTCATAGAGAGGTTTGTCCCAAAATGTAAAATCAGGAACTTTTGACCATTTTCCTTCATGAATTAGTTGATTATGTAAGCCAACTTGACCAGTTACTTCTAGTAGAAGAGAAAATGTGAATTGAGCAACTGCATCAGTACCGTATGTAGGAACATTGGTTACAATTATATCATGTTGATGAGCGCTCTCAATATCTACGACATCATAGCCAGTTCCCATAATACCAATATATTTTAAGTTAGGAACTTGTTTTAAAACTTCATTTCTTAATGGTGTCTTATGTGTAATTACAATTTCAGCATTATCAATACGTTTAATAATCTCTTCAGTGTCATCCACAGGTGTTTGATCGTAAAAAGTGCAATTGCCTAAGTTGGATAGTTTGCTCCAAGTTAAATCAGCGTTTAGAGAGTAACCGTCTAAAAGTACAATATCCATAATATAATCACCTCAATAAATATTTACTTTAATTATAAACGCTTTCAAAATGCGATTCAAGATGTGAGTATGACAATTGGTTTTGCTAGATATAAATAGTATAATTAAGACTAGAATATTAGAGAAAGGACGTAACTATGGCGACACAACATATTGAAAACAAATTAAAACTATTACCAGATTTGCCTGGCTGTTACATGATGAAAGATATTAATAGTAGAATTATTTATGTAGGTAAAGCCAAAAATTTAAAAAATCGCGTACGTTCATATTTTAAAAGTAGTCATGAAGGAAAAACAGCTAAATTAGTGTCTGAAATAAGGGATTTTGAAACAATTATCACTTCAACTGATAAGGAAGCATTTTTGTTAGAAATTACTTTAATTCAAAAACATAAGCCTTACTATAACATTAAGCTAAAAAGGGGAACTGGGTATCCGTATATTAAGATAACTCATGAAAAAGACCCACAATTAAAAATTGTCAGTCAAGTTAAAAAGGATGGTGGCTATTATTTTGGCCCTTATCCCAATGTCTATGCTGCAACAGAAACATTACAGTTACTGCAAAAGGTGTATCCTTTAAGACGTTGTAATGGATATCAAAAACGGCCATGTTTGTACTATCATATGGGACAATGCTTGGGTGCCTGCTTTAAAGAAGTCCCACAATCCGAATATGAAAAGCAAATCAAGAAGATAAAGTCATTTTTAAATGGAAATGTAAGTAAAATAAAAAAAGAACTTGAACAAAAAATGGAAACTGCATCCGAGAATCTAGAGTTTGAAAGGGCAGCTGAAATAAGAGATCAAATTCACTATGTTGAAATGACAGTTGAAAAACAAAAAATTATTAGCAATGATAATACACCGCGTGATTTATTTGCTTTTTACATGAATAAAGGTTGGTTATCTTTACAAATTTTCTCTATTAGACAAGCACGTTTGATGAAACGTGAAAAACGACTATTTCCATGTATAGACACGCCTGAAGCTGAGCTAGAATCTTTTATTTTACAGTTTTATAATCAAAAAAACCGTATTTTACCTAAAGAAATTTTAGTTCCTTCAGGGATGGATAAAGAAACATTAAGTGAAATTTTAGGTATTCCAGTTAAAACACCACAACGAGGACAAAAGCGTGATTTACTAGAAATGGCACAGAAAAATGCTAAGTTAGTGTTGGAAGAAAAATTCCGTTTACTTGAATTGGATGAAAGAAAGACAACTGGGGCTATGAATGAAATAACAGATGCGTTAGGATTGCCTAATGGTCATAGAATTGAAGCATTTGATCATTCTCATTTACAAGGAGAAGATTTAGTATCCGCGATGGTTTGTTTCATTGATGGGAAACCAGAAAAAACAGAATATCGAAAATATAAGTTAAAAAATGTTGACCATGCTGATGAAGCTGCTAGTACAAGAGAAGTTATTTATCGTAGATATAGTAGACTTTTGAAAGAAAAAGCTAATTTACCTGATTTAATATTAATGGACGGTGCAAGTATTCAAATTAATGCCGCTGTTGATGTGTTACATAATCAATTAGGTATTGATATTCCTGTAGCAGGAATGGTAAAAAATGATCGCCATAAAACTGCTGATTTAATGATGGAAAATGATGAAAAGATTGGTTTAGATCCTAAAAGTGAAGGCTTTTATCTACTACAAAGAATTCAGGATGAAGTTCATAGATTTGCGATTACTTTCCATCGCCAAGTTCGATCAAAAAATTCATTAGCTTCACGCTTAGAAAGAATTCAAGGAGTAGGTCCTAAAACGAGAATTAAGTTATTAAGAAATTATGGTTCTCTGAAGAATATTTCTGCAGCTTCAGTAGAGGATTTGGAAAGCTTAGGTATTTCTAAAAAAGTGGCTCAGACAATTAAGTTAAGCTTGAAAAACCAAAGTTAGAAAATGCTTTGACCTAAGAGAAGATAATTGGTATATTTAAGATTGATTAACTTATTGATGAAATAGAATAATAAATATGCAATATAGTTAGATATATAAGGAAAGGCGATTAAATAAATGTTTGTAGATCAAATAAAAATTGAAGTAAAAGCCGGAAAAGGTGGCGACGGTATGGTTGCTTTCCGCCGTGAAAAGTATGTTCCTAATGGTGGACCTGCTGGTGGTGACGGTGGTAAAGGCGGAAGTATTATTTTAAAAGTAGACCAAGGTTTACGTACATTAATGGATTTTAGATATCACCGTATTTTTAAAGCAAAACCTGGTCAAAACGGCATGATCAAGGGAATGTATGGTCGTGGTGCAGACGATACCTATATTAGTGTTCCTCAAGGTACAACAGTTACAGATGCTGAAACTGGAGAATTGTTAGGTGATTTAGTTGAAGCAGACGATGAATTAGTTGTAGCTAAAGGTGGCCGTGGTGGTCGTGGTAATATTAAGTTTGCTAGTCCTAAAAATCCAGCTCCAGAAATTGCTGAAAATGGTGAACCTGGCGAAGAAAGAAAATTAAAACTAGAACTTAAAGTGTTAGCCGATGTTGGTTTAGTAGGTTTCCCTTCTGTTGGTAAATCTACTTTACTTTCAGTTGTAACAAGTGCTAAGCCAAAAATTGCTGAATATCACTTTACAACTTTGGTTCCTAATTTGGGTATGGTTCGTCTAGATGATGGTAGAGATTATGTTATGGCTGACTTACCTGGATTAATTGAAGGTGCTTCTCAAGGTGTAGGTTTAGGTATTCAGTTCTTACGTCATGTTGAAAGAACTCGTGTTATTTTGCATTTGATTGATATGTCGGGTGTAGAAGGTAGAGATCCATATGATGATTTTGTCAAAATTAATGAAGAATTGAAGGTATATGATCCAACTTTACTTGATAGACCACAAATCGTAGTAGCAAGTAAGATGGATATGCCAGACAGTGCCAAGAATTTGGCAGAATTCAAAGTCAAGTTAGCTAAGGATAAGACTTTAAAACAAGTACCAGAAGTTATGGAAATATCTTCCTTAACTCATCAAGGGTTGAAAGAGTTAACACATAGAACAGCTGATGTACTAGAATCTACTCCTAAGTTTGAAACATTGGCAGAAAAAGAACAAGCAAGCAAGGTTTACACCTTTAAAGAAGATGAACCAGCATTCAAGATTACACGTGATTCTGACGCAACTTGGGTACTTTCAGGTGAAAAATTGGAACGTCTATTTAAGATGACTAACTTTAACCATGATGAAAGTTTAATGAGATTTGCTCGTCAATTGCGTGGAATGGGTGTAGATGATGCCCTACGCGAACGTGGTGCTAAAGGTGGAGATTTGGTAAGAATCGAAGACTTTACTTTTGAATTTGTAGAATAATAATCATGCTTAAGTAGGGGTAATGGAAAAATGAGAAGATTAAAAAGAAGCCGATACATTACGGGATTTGACGGTATTCGAACGCTGGCAGTTATTGCAGTTATTTTCTATCATTTGTTTCCTTACGCAATGCAAGGCGGCTTGATGGGAGTTTCTATATTCTTCGTTATTTCTGGATATTTAATAACTGATTTGTTGTTACAAGAATGGGAACAAAATCGAAAAATTGATGTCAAAGCTTTTTATATTAGGCGTATGAAAAGGTTGTATCCAGGATTGATAACAATGTTAGTTGGAACGATAGCGTATATAACTTTGTTTCAAAAAGAGTTATTGGCTCATATTCGAATGGTTTTTCTGACAAATTTGACCTCAATATATAATTGGTATCAAATTCATACAGGTCAATCATATTTTGATAAATTTGCGATTCAGTCTCCTTTTACACATTTATGGTCGTTATCTATTGAAGGACAATTCTATTTGTTTTGGCCTTTATTGATTATATTAATGTGTAAATACTTACCTAAGAAAAGTGTTAGATTCTTTCTGTTAATAGGATTGAGTTTACTATCAGCTTTAGAAATGATGCTTTTATTTAAGGTAGGTAGTGATCCTTCACGTGTTTACTACGGAACAGATACACGTGTATTTTCGATACTAATAGGTGCAGCTTTAGCAATTGTTTGGCCAAGTAGTAAGTTAAGTCAAAAACTTCCTGATGAGAGTCGACGAATTCTTAACATAACAGGTATTGTGTGTGCTTTATTAGTAATATTATCATTCTTTAAAATGAATGGTGAAAAAGCTTTTGTATATCATGGTGGGATGTACTTATTTTCAATAATCTCTGCAATACTTGTCGCAACAGTAGCACATCCGGGAGCCAATATGAATACCTGGTTTACTAATCCAGTTTTTACATGGATAGGTAGGCGTAGCTATGGGATTTATATTTATCAGTATCCAGTGATGGTTTTCTTTGAGTCAAAAGTTAAGAATATTGCTGCACATCCTTGGTTGTATGGATTAATAGAAATAGCAATAATACTTGCTATAAGTGAATTATCTTATAGATATATTGAGATACCTTTGAAAAACTTTGATTACAGTCAAACTCTAATCAAAGTTAAACAAGTCTTTAAACGAGATAAATCACATTTAAATTCCAAAATTGGTGTAGCTGTGGGAGCAATTGTATTTTTGATTGCTGGTGCTGGTTTAGTGCAACAGCCAACTAAGAAACCACAGGATAATGCTTTGGCAAAACAAATTAAAGAAAACAATGCCAAAGTTAAAAAGAGAAATTCTGAATTAAAGAGTGGCAAAAAGCAATCAACTGAACAAGTTTCCTCATCTTCTAGTTCTGAAGTGAAGAAGTATCAGTTAACTGCTGCTCAAGCTGATAAAGCAAGAAATATGAAGATTACAGCAGTAGGAGATTCTGTATTAGCTGATGGAGCTAGTTCATTACAAGAAATTTTCCCTAACATGTATATCGATGCTAAAGTTGGTAGGCAGTCAGCTGAAGCAGCAAAGATAGTACAACAATTAGCGCAAACTGGAAAATTGGAACAAACAGTGTTGATAAGTGAGGGCACAAATGGTGCTTTTATGGGACATGAAATTCAAGATATTATGAATGCTGCTGGTAAAGATCGCCAAGTATATTGGATTAATGTTCATGTACCAACAAGACGTTGGCAAGATCAAGTGAATCAAGATTTGGCATCAGCTAGCAAAAAGTATAAGAATTTACATATAATTGATTGGTTTAGCTATAGCCAAAATCACGCTGATTGGTTCTACAATGATAACGTTCATCCTAATCCACATGGCTTGGAATATTATGGTAGTTTTGTTGCTAAAAAAATAGTTAAATAAAATCTTACATACTCTATAATTGTTAGATAAAATCTGACAGTTATAGGGTATTTTTATTGAAATAAAAAAACAATCCTTATAGAAGGCAAGGATTGTCAAAAAATAAATTTTTAGTTTTTAGCCTTACTTGGTACAACAAGAAATCCTACTAATAGGATTCCAATAACTGCAACAAATGCAGCTGATAATACGTTACCTGCTAGGTAAATACCCATAGCAACAGTTGCAAACATACCAACAATTGTAAAAATAATTCCTAAACGTTGAACTAGATTTAATTCCTGGAAATCTTTACGGAAACCAATTTCTAAAAGAAATGCACCGATAAGGGCCATTGTACCGAATAGAATGTGTCCAAATAACATCATAGTATTCACCAACCTTTAATAAATTGTACAAAATAAGTATAACATGAATTATTTATCCTCTACAATATAAAAATATTACTGAGTTTCTTTATTATTTTTTTGCAGCAGATATAGAGGTTTATATGCTAATTCTAATTCAGATTGGGAAATTTTAAATGACATAAGTGGGAGAGTATAATTTTCTTTCTCAACATCTCTAACCCTTAATTCAGCCTTTTTTGGATATTTTTTTAGAATGCTTAATAATTCAGAGAGGGTAACTAATTCTGGAGAAGGAGAAATAAGGATTGTATTAGTATCTTTTATGGTAACTTTCCCAGAGATAATATTTTTATGATCAAATTCTTGAGTAATAACTAATTTAGGATTTAAGAAATCGGTAGCAGTAATGAAGTCTATTATACGCATATTAATTCCCCTCTAGTTTGGCAGTAAAGTATATTATCTATTATAAGATATTTTGAAAAATTTTGAGAAACTTTAAATTGATACTCATTAATGATAGAATTAAGAAGATACTGTCTAATTAGTTAATGATAAGGATGAAAGATAAATGGAATTAGAATTTTTAGGAACAGGTGCTGGATCACCTTCTAAGAGTAGGAATGTATCCGCAGTTGCATTAAAATTATTGGATGAAATCAAAAAGATTTGGTTGTTTGATGTAGGCGAAGGAACACAACACCAAATTTTAAACACAACAATTCGTCCACGTAAGATTGATAAAATATTTATAACTCATATGCATGGTGATCATATTTTTGGATTACCTGGCTTTTTGAGTAGTCGTTCATTTCAAGGCGGCGAAAAAATGGGACCATTAACAATTTATGGACCTAAAGGAATTTCTGATTTTGTTAATATTAGTTTAAAGGTTAGTCAAACAAAATTATCGTATGAATTAAATTTTGTAGAACTTGAAGAAGAAGGTTTACTTTTAGAAAATGATCGATTTAAAGTTTACGCTTATAAATTAGATCATCGTATTGAATGTTGGGGCTACAGAATTGAAGAAAAGGATTATCCAGGTGAATTACAAGTTGAAAAACTTAGAGAAGCTAGAGTTCCATCTGGACCAATCTATGGTCGTCTTAAAGCTGGAGAAGTAGTAACACTTGAAGATGGTAGAACTATAGATGGGAAAGACTTTATAGGTAAAGCTAAGAAAGGTCGAATTGTAACGGTTTTGGGTGATACTAGACAAACACCTAACTTGAAATTACTTGCTAAAGATGCTGACGTGTTAGTTCATGAAAGTACTTTTGGTAAGGGTGAAGGGAAATTAGCACGTAATTATCATCACTCAACTTGTGTTCAAGCAGCTACTTTAGCTAAAGAAGTAGGCGTAAAACAATTACTGTTAACTCATATTTCAGCTCGTTATGTAGGGAAGATGGTGAAAGTTTTAGAAAAAGAAGCTAAGAAAGTATTTCCAAATACTAAGGTTGTTAAAGATTTTGATACCTTTAATATTCCTTTTCCTGAAAGAAAGGACGATGAGCAATGAAAAATTATAAAAGTTTAAAAGACTTAACTAATAAAGTTGTGTTGATAACTGGAGCATCAGGTGGTTTAGGTGAACAAATAGCTTATCAAGTAGCTAAAAAGGGTGCAATAGTTGTAGCTTGTGCACGTCGTAAAGAAAAGTTAGATGTAGTTGTAGAAAATTGTCAAAATTTGTCTAAGAGATTAGCATATGCATACCAACTAGATATTTCCAAGCCAGAAGAAGTAGAAAAAGTTGTTAATGAGGTAGAGGAAGAAGTGGGACCTGTCTCAGTTTTAATTAATAATGCTGGCTTTGGACTAATGGAAGACTTCCTTGATTTTGATATGGATAGAGTAGAAGCGATGTTCAGAGTAAATGTTTTAGGATTAATGTATGCTACTAAATATGTAGCTACAAAAATGGCTGAAAGACAAGTAGGTGCAATAATTAATATTGCTTCTATGGCTGGCAAAATAGCTACACCTAAATCAACTGTCTATTCTGCAACTAAATTTGCAGTGCTAGGCTTTTCTAATGCTTTACGTTTGGAATTGAAACCATTGGGAATTTCAGTAATGACCGTAAATCCTGGACCTATCAGAACAGAATTCTTTGATAAAGCAGATAAAACACATAATTACCTAAATTCTCTAGGAAATATAGTTTTAGACCCAGAGGAAGTAGCTTATAAAATTGTTTCAAAGATTGGAACTAGTCGACGTGAAGTGAATTTACCATATTACATGGAAGTTGCTCATCACTTATATGAAGTCTTCCCACATATGGCTGATTATTTAACAGGTGGTATTTTTAACAAGAAATGAGGAAAAACTCTTGATTGATGCTAAAAAAGAATGGCAAGAAATTGAATTATCAGAAAATGAACATCTTGATGAATTAATTGAAGAAACAGGTTTTCCTAAGATAGTTTTACAAATATTAATAGAAAGAGGATACGATTCTCTTGAAGCTATTAACAATTTTTTAGATCCAGATGCTCGTGGATTGTACGATCCTAATTTTATGCATGATATGGAACTAGGTGTAGATAGAATTCAACAAGCAATCATGAATGGTGAAAAAATAGTCATTTATGGAGATTATGATGTTGATGGAATCACAAGTACTGCCCTTATGTACGAAACTCTTGAAGAATTAGGAGCAGAAGTTGAATATTATATACCTGATAGATTTAAAGATGGCTATGGTCCAAATGTGGAAGCCTATAAGCGTTTGATTGATGAAGGTGTTAGTTTAATTGTAACCGTGGATAATGGGGTAGCTGGACATGAAGCCATTGATTATGCAAATCAACATGGAGTAGATGTAGTCATAACAGATCATCATGAGTTACCCGAAACTTTGCCAGATGCATATGCGATTATTCATCCTCGTCATCCTGAGGGCGATTATCCTTTTGGTGAATTATCTGGAGTAGGTGTGGCTTTTAAGGTGGCGGCTGCTTTACTAGAAGAACTACCACAAGATGTATTAGATTTAGTTGCTTTAGGGACAGTAGCTGATTTGGTTTCTCTAACTGGTGAAAATAGAATCTTAGTTAAGTATGGTCTGCAATTGTTACAACAAACAATGCGTCCTGGGTTGCAAAGTTTATACAAAGTAGCAGGGATAGAAGTTCCTACAATTACGGAAGAGACAATTGGTTTTTCACTTGCTCCACGTTTAAATGCATTAGGAAGAATGGAAAATGGAAGTTTAGGGGTAGAATTGCTAACTACTTTAGATGAGGAAAGAGCTGAAGAGTTAGCAAAAACTACCAACCAATTAAACATAAAAAGGCAAGAAGAAGTTAATAAAATTGTTGAAGAAGCGGTGGCACAATTAGCTAATAAATCTGAAAATCATTTAGTCAATGTAGTGGCTGGAAATAACTGGCATGAAGGTGTAGTGGGTATCGTGGCAAGTAGGTTAGTCGATATGACTGGCAAACCTTCTTTAGTTCTTAGCATTGATGAAAAAACAGGTATTGCTAAAGGCTCAGGAAGATCCATTGAAGCATTTCAAATGTTTGATGCCTTAGATAGTCATCGAGATATTCTCATGAAATTTGGAGGACATCATATGGCTTGTGGCTTGTCTCTAGATAAGAAGAAGTTGTCAGATTTACAACAAGTTGTTGATGAAGAAGGAAAGAAACAAGGAATTGAACATGCTACAAAACCGGTAGTAAAAGTCATTCCTGTTAATTTAGATGATGTTAATTTGGATTTAGAGGCACAATTAGAAGCTTTAGCACCATTTGGTACAGATAATCCTCGTCCTGTTTTTGAATTCAAAGATTACAAAGTGAATACAGTTAAGGCGATTGGACAACAAAAAAATCATCTTAAACTTCAATTGCAATCCAATAACTCTCAAGTAGATGCTTTGGATTTCGGAATTGGTAGTAAAAAAATTTCTGAAATTGAGCGAAATAAAAATTCAGTTCGTTTGATAGGAACTTTGGGAAAAAATGTTTGGCAAAATAGAGTTAATCTTCAAATTATGGTAGAAGATATTTTGTTGGATGATAGTAATACTGGCACAGTTGTTGAGATTCAACGAAAAAATAAATTAACTAAACTAATGTTTCAACAAAAAGCAACGTATGTTTTCTTTGATAAAAAACTATACAATCAAGTAATGCCATATCTAGCAGATAGTAGTGAAGCTTATTTATATAATTTTAGCGATGATAAGAAATTAAATTGTGATACGTTGATTGTAGTAGATTGTCCAGATAATATAGAAAAATTAAAGTCTTTACTTGCTAAAGTAATTGTTAAGCATTTTATTTTTGTTGGTTATACTAGAGAAAATACTTACTTAAATGGCTTGCCAACTAGAGAACAGTTTGGTAGACTATATAAGTTCTCGCAAACACACACTAATGTAAATATAAGAAGAGATTTACAGAAATTAGCGGACTACTTAAAATTAAAACGTGAACTTTTAGTTTTTATGATTAATGTGTTTTTTGAAGCGAAATTTGTTAAAATAGAAAATGGGTTAATGAGTGGAAACACAAATGTAACTCCGCATAGTTTAGAAGATACAAATTCATATCAAGCATATTTACAAAAAATGAAAGTACAAAAATCGCTAATATACAGCAAATCAACAGATTTACAGAAGTGGATATTAAAGTATCTTGATGAAAATAATTAGAGCTGAAAAGGAGAAATTTTAATGGCTTTAGATTTAAGAAACTATATTGCAAGTATTGAAAATTATCCAGAAGAAGGAATTGTATTTAGAGATATTTCTCCATTAATGGCAGATGGTGAAGCTTATCGCCAAGCTACTGACCGCATCGTTCAATTCGCTAAAGATAAGGGCGTTGAAATGATTGTTGGACCAGAAGCACGTGGCTTTATCGTTGGTTGCCCTGTAGCTTATGAATTAGGTGTAGGCTTTGCTCCAGCACGTAAGAAGGGTAAGCTACCTCGTGAAACAGTTAAGGCTGATTACTCATTAGAATATGGTACAGCTTCACTTTATATGCACAAAGATGCAGTTAAACCAGGACAAAAAGTTTTAGTTACAGATGATTTATTAGCAACTGGTGGTACAATCGGCGCAACAATTGACTTAGTTGAACAACTTGGTGGCGTGGTTGTAGGTTGTGCATTCATCATTGAATTGGAAGATCTACATGGTCGTGACAAGATTAAGGGTTACGATACTTTAGCTTTAATGAAATACTAAATTTTAGTATAGAAACAATAAAAGACCAATATATCAATTCTTCATTTGTGAAGATAGATATATTGGTCTTTTTAATTATTTATGAACTTTTCTTCTTACCATTCCAGGAATAAATAGCAACATCAATGAAATAACTGATACCACAAGTCCTTGATAAAGATATGGGGGAGTAAAGGTTAATTTTACTTGATGCTTGCCTTTAGAAATAGGGAATCCAATAAATGTTTGTTGGATCTTATAAGTAGGAACCTCTTTTCCATCAACATAAGCTTTCCATCCATCATTATAAGGAATAGTAGTTGCAAACCATTGATTTGACTTAACAATATTAATGGTTCCATTTAATGAAGTTGACGAATAATCTTGTATCTTCCAAGAATATTTTTTAATTTGAGTTAGCTTTTGCTTTACTAAATTATTATCTAGTTGATATAGAACAAAATTATTCAACCAAAGATTATCTTTTTTAAATTTAGCAGTAATAGAGATTTTTTTACCTTTATCGTTATTTGCGACATTCACAAGAGTTGTATGTCTAAAAGTAGAATAATTATGAAGTACGCGATCATTAATTAGAAACTCGACATTGTCATTATCAAGTGAAGTACCCAATGTAAGATAATAAGAATTATTGGTTGTCGGAATGAATTCAAAAGTAATACTTGCATCCTTACTTTTATCAATTTTTTTAAAATCTGAGTTAGTTAAAGTTGTTTTTTCTGCGGTATTAGTAAAAATAACTTTATTAAAGTTCATAGCTGTAAAATAAGTCGTTCCAGGCATTGAACTAGATGCAGCGTTAAGCCAATTAGATTGATAAATAACGGGATTGTCAAACAAACGTTGCATCTTTGAAATAGTAGATCCTGCACTATAACCAATACTTGTAGCATATGGATTTTTATAAATTGAAGTACGAGGATTATTTTTTAGTAGTTGATATGAGCTTAAATCACTACGCTCTGAAGTTTGGATTAAAGGATAACCGTGACTGCTACCTTCAGTAACTTCGTTATTATTTTTAGGAGCAATAGCATATTTCATATCAAGTAAACCATCAGTTATCAGACTGCCATTAGAATAAGTAACATAGTTATCACCATCTGGTTGGCCAATCATACCATAAAAATCTGGAATATTCTTTTCTAGAGCAGAACTGAAATATGCACCAGCATTAAGATTATGTGTTATACCATCATTTTTAGTTCTAGAATAAATTTGAGCAGTTCTATAAAAGCTAGAATCATGGCGATGTAGCCAAGAACTATCAGCAGTAAGTGCAGTTGTTGGATCTGCAAATTCGCGTTTGGATAAATAGCTAATATTATTCAGAGAAAAAATCATATTGGCAGACATTTCAGATACGGCTACTAGGAAAAGTAACAGAAACTTAATGATGCTTCTGTCATTAGTACTATTAATACTTAAAAGTAGTAAAACTAAAAATGCAAAGGTAGCAGAAAAAATTAAAGTCTCAGTAGTAGCATAGTTGAATTTTTTAACATTAATCCATACATAGGAAATAATACCGACTTCTATGAAGAATAAAAGGAAAATTTTCCATGGCTTAACATTAACAATGAAATTAGTGATACCTTGACTTCCCAAGAAAAGCATCCAAAAACTTACAATAAAGGTAAATCTATATGGATACCAAACCGGAAATTGCATTCCATGCCAAAATAAATCTAGTGGTTCAAAGCACATTGAAACTGTAAAGAAAATACTGATTAAAAATGCACTTATTCTGGATTTGATTGTATTTTGACGATTAAAGAAGTACAAAATAAAGGCAAATAATGCAAGACTACCAATAAAAATATTAGGAAACCCAGATGGCATTTGATCAAAATTAAATGAACCAATCGTTAATTTTGATAACATTTTAAGTGGATTATATTCTAATTTAGCTTGAATCGAGCTTTCTGTGTATTGGCCTTTACTGCTAGTAAGGGTTATCGCAGTAGGAATTAAAATAACAGCAGCAATGCCCCCTGCTAGAATTGATCGACTTGCAAATAACCAAGTTCTAGATAGAAATTCCTTGAATTTGGTAGTATATGTTATCTGGTACCAAATAAAGAATAAAACTAGGAAGATACACACCATATATGCCATGTAATAATTATCTATAAGCATCAATGCAAGTAAAAGAGGATAGGCCTTCATCTTACGTTTTTCCATTAAATCATAGAAACTAGCAATAATTAGAGGAAGTAAAATAGCCGCATCCATCCATAATAAATTAAGTTGATTAACAACATTCCACGCCATTAAAGCATAACTAATTGAGAATGTAGGTATCATCCAACCTTTTTGCAATTTTCTTTTAGATAAAAGATACGCAAAAGATAGGCCACAAAAACCATATTTCAAGAGAGTAACGACTAAGACTCCAGCGGCAATCGATTTACCGGGGAAGAAGATGAATAATAAATTAAATGGACTAAGTAGGTAATAAGCCCATTCTCCAATCATTTCACCACCAATAGCTTTTGAGAAAGAGTAGAAGAAACTCCCAGGATGATGAAGTAAGGTTTCTCTGAAAAAAGCAAAGAAGTCTACATATTGCTGTCCTAGGTCAACAGTTAGAATTGTGCTCGAACCAAATGGATACATATGACGAGCAATAAAATAGGCTAACATTATGACAATAGGGCCAAAAAAGCTAAGTAAAAATGGATATTTATTATTTATAAAAGATTTCATTTTAATCCACATGATAAAAAAGAATCCTTTCTGTTAAAGAATATAATATCTATAGAATATCATAGGTAAAGAGTAGGTAAAAGGTAGTAAGTAATATCTTAACCTTTTAGAAAATTTTAACGGAATTTATGCCCAAAATTGTGATAGTATGGTAGGATAGAGAATGGATTTAAATATAATTATCATAGTAAGGTTAAACTTTTGGAATTATATTTGTTAGTCGCAATTTTTTCCAAAATAGATAGGAGAAATTAAAGTGAAATTTTTACGCAGTTCACGGAGAAATAGACGGAATAGTAATCAAAATTCATTAATTCCGTTTAGATTAAATTTTCTCTTTGTTATTGTATTTTTATTATTTGCAGCATTGATTGCTCAGTTAGCATATTTACAAATTGTTAATGGACAGAAATTTTCAAGTGAAGCAGCAAATAATGATACTTATACTGAAACCACTAATGTTCAACGTGGGATGATGTATGATTCAACAGGTAAGTTAATTGTTGGTAATAATTCTTCAAGAGCGATTACCTATACCAAACCCCTTGGCGTTACGAATCAAAAAATGAGAGCAATTGCTGATGAATTGGTAAAATTTGTATCTATCAAAACAGATTCATTAACGAGTGGGATGAAGGCTGAATATTATCTAGCTAATGTAAAGAACTATGACGCTGTAAAAGAGCATATTAAAAATGCTGATAGTTTAGATAGTAGTGAGTTAAATCGCCTAATGATCACTTATGTTAGAAAACACGGTTTAGTTTCTGATATGACTAATAAGGAAAAAGAGGCAGCAATTGTTTATAACAAGATGAGTGGTGCTTATGCTCTATCAAGCGTTTATATTAAGACTAGTGGTGTTAGCGATACTGAAATGGCTGAAGTTGGTGAAAATCTTTCTTCAATGCCTGGAATAAAGATTGGAACAGATTGGACACGTAGTTATCCAGATGGAACATCGATAAAGAATTTAGCTGGGACTGTAACAACTGAAAAGCAAGGTTTACCAGATGATTCTATTAATACTTTCTTAGCTCAAGGATATTCAAGAAATGATAGTGTTGGTTCAAGTTATTTAGAAAAGCAATATCAGGATGTCCTAAAGGGTACTAAGAAAACTACAAAAGTATTTACTCAAAATGGTAAAATTACTAAAGAAGTTGAACAATATGGTGGACAAGCCGGTGATGATGTTCAGCTAACAATTAATGCTAAATTCCAACAAGATATGCAAAAAATAATGGATAGCGCAGTTGCTGGATTAGGTGGTTATTCAAATGGTGGTTATGCAGTAGCGATTAACCCACATACTGGTGGCATTTATGGTATGGCCGGTGTTTATCGTGACCCTAACACTGGTAAGACAACTGTTGATCCTGCTGGGGCAATTAATCAATCTATTACTATGGGGTCTGTTGTTAAGCCAGCTATGATTATTGGAGCTTTGAAGTCAGGCGTTATTACACCTGATAATAATGTATTGACTGATATGCCAATTAAAGTTAAAGATACACCAGTCAAGGGATCATGGTTCAACAAGAGTGGTGGAGCTAATGTGGCTTTAACTGCTTCTGATGCTTTGATGGTTTCTTCTAACTCGTACATGATGCAACTTGCTATGAAGGAAGCAGGATTTAAGTATAGTTATGGTGCAACCTTAACTATGCCAACCTCAATTTTTAAGAAATTAAGAAATAACTTTAATGAGTTTGGCTTGGGTGTAAGAACAGGAATTGATTTACCTGGTGAAGTTTCTGGATTGGAAGGTAAGAGTACAGCTAAATATATTGGTAGTGCCCTTGACCTCTCTTACGGGAACTATGATTCTTACACAACAATTCAATTAGCCCAATATGCTTCCATTTTGGCTAATAAAGGTTATAAAATTCAACCACATTTATTACAATCAATCAGAGCAAATGGCAAAGATGGTAAGATGGGCGCTGTAAAATATGAAGTTAAGCCTAATATCACGGGCGTAATAGATGTTCCAGATTCTTATTGGAATATTATTCACAGTGGTATGTATAAAGTAGTACACGGAACTAGTCAATATGCAACTGGTACAGCAATGAAGGATATTAATCCAGCCATTGCAGCTAAAACAGGTACTGCTGAAACTGTTTATAAGAATACTGATACAATTACATTAAGTGCTATTAGTTATGCCCCTTATGATGATCCACAAGTAGTAGTGGTTGTAGCTTTCCCAAATCTTGCTAGTGATAAAAGTAGTGTTAACATGAGTACCTTGAAGAGTATTTATGAAGCATACTGGAAAGATGTTCAATCTAGCGATGGATATAAAACATCTAAATAATAGTTGATGTTATTTATTACTTAGACTTTTTGAGTTATGTATGCTACAATGATTTCGAAAAGTTAAACCAAAAGAGGTGAGAAGATTTTTTTTCTCATCTCTTTTTTTAGGTGCTTGAATTTCTATTTGGTAATAGCTATAATTGTCATAATTTATGTTGAGACGGGTGAATTTATGGACTTTTATACATTAACATATCTTCAGGAACAAAATAATGTAGCACAATTTGTCCAATATGGAATTGTTGTAATTATCTTTTTAGTTCTAATTATAGCGACAATTTTGTATATAAAAGATAAATTTCAAACTAAGTATCGTGACTTAAGTATTATCATGGCACTGATATTACTTTTTATGGCAGGAATAAACTTTACTGAATATCAAAATGGTAGAGATACAAGTGTTCAAGCTGCAGAAGCAACAACTTTTTTGAAATCTATTTCTGAAGAATATCACGTTAAAAAAGATCAAGTTGCTATTAACGCACGTGGATTATCAGATGGGATAATTGTGAAAATTAATAAAAAATTTTATAAAGTTAATTTAAGTTCTGATCAAACTAATTATGTACTTGTTCGGACACATCTTATAAATCAAAAAGTAAAGATACATAGATAGAGGTGAAGAACTGGATGGATTATTATTTACCAATTATTATTAAATTTGTATTGGGACTATTGGTATTTATTTTACAGATAAATCTAACAGGTAAAGGAAATTTAGCACCTTCGACTGCTTTAGATGCTGTTCAAAATTATGCACTTGGTGGAATTATTGGAGGAGTAATATACAATGAAAATATTACTATTTTGCAATTTGTTATGGTTCTGATTATTTGGACTATAATTGTGTTAACTCTAAAATTCTTTAAAGACCATAATCGTTTTATTCGTAATATCATTGATGGACAACCAGTAACTTTAATTAAAAATGGTAAAATCAGAGTAGAAGAATGCTTAAAACATGGGATATCAGCAAATGATTTAATGTTCAAGTTAAGAAACAAAGGGATTTATGAAGTTGCTAAAGTAAAAAGTGGAATCTTAGAACAAAATGGGCAGCTAACGGTTATTGAATTTAGTGATAAAGATCATGTTCGTTATCCGCTTATAAGTGATGGACAGTTAAATGTTGATGTATTGGAACTTATTAACCAAGATGAAGAATGGTTAATAGGTAAATTGAACAAAATAGGTTATAAAGATTTAAGTGAAATATACATAGCTGAATATATAAACGGTGACTTGCGTATTGTAAGTTATCCTAAATAGAGATCGTACATTTATCGTATAGAGATAATTGTACGATTTTTTAATTAAACTTCACAAAAAATTCAAAAAACTATCACGAAATATTTATGTATAAATGATATTGACAAAATAGCGTGGGGGGGGGTAGAATGAGGGTGTTATATAGGTACCATATAACATTCCGATTAGGAGGGATAAATTATATGTTTTCTAAGAATAATAAAAAAATGATAGCAGAGCGTAGTGCAGAGAGAACTCTCAAATACGGTCTAGTAAAATTAAATGTGGGGTTAGCATCTGTCTTATTAGCAACAGGTTTGACATTTGCTGGAGGCCAAGCTGCTAGTGCTGATACAGTTACAACAAATACTGAAGCACAAACAACAGAAGTAGCACCAGGCCAAAATGATGCAACAACAGAAGCAACAGAAACAACAAACAAGGCTGATGCAGCAACACAAACAGAAAACCAAGGCCTTACAAAAGAATCAGCAACAGAATCTTTGAAGGATGCTAAAGCTACTCAAGATAAGGCACAAGGTGAAGTTACAGAAGCTACAAAGAATGTAGAAGATGCAACTACTGTTCGTAACGATGCAAAAGATGTTGAAGCATCTGCTCAAAAAGACTTAGATGCTTCACTTCAAGCAAAGAAGGATATTCCAGCCGCAACAGACAAAGTTAAAGAAGATAGTGCAGCTTTAGATAACGCAAGAGATGATGTTGATAAAGCACAAGATAACACAGAAGTTGCTAGAGAAGCAGAAAATACTGCAGTCGTAAATGAAAACGCTGCCCAAGAAAAGGTTGATGCACAACAAAAAACTGTTGATGACTTAAAGCCAGCTGCTGATCAAGCAACTGCAGCACAAAATACTGCAAAAGCAGCAGATGACATCGTTTCAGATCAAGCTGCAATCCAAAAAGATACAGAAGATGAAGCAAACTTACAACAAGTTGTAAAGGAAGCTCAAACAACTGTAAATAACTTAGTAGAAACAGCTCGCCAAGCTGCTGAAACAGAAACTCAAGCAGTTGACGCTTTGAAGAAAGCAAAAGAAGCAGAAGCATCTGCTCAAGCAAATGTTGATGCTACACGAACAGCATTGAAGGATGCTACTGCACAAGCAGACAAAGATAAGGCAGCATTAGAAGAAGCTCAAAAAGCTGGTGATGCAGCAAGAGCTACTGTTAAGGGATGGGAAGATAAGATTGCTCAATGGCAACAATTCCTTGTAGACGAAAAGGATACTTCTTCAAGTGAACACTTAAATAACTTGAAGAAAGGTATTGCAGCTATGAAAGTTCGCTTAGGTCAAGCACAAGATGCAGTTGCAGAAGCTCAAAAGGCTATTGATTCTGCATTAGATGTTTATGGTGCAAGCCGTGCTAAGCAAACAAAAGCTGAAGAAACTTTAACAAAAGCAAATGCTGCATTAGCAATTGCTAAGATGTCAACAGCTGCAGCACAAACAAAAGAAAAAGCAGCAGCTAAGAGCAATGCTGAAGCACAAGCAGCTCTTGAAGCAGGTAAAGCTGCATTAGAAAAGAGCCAAGCTGAATTAGCAAGTGTACAAGACAAGTTGGCTGCAGATAAGGATAAATTAGCTGCAGATCAAGCTAAGTACAATGACTTAAAAGCACAAAACAATTTTGCTGATGACGAAGATGTTGCAGCAGCGCAAGCAGCAGTAGACGAAGTACAAACAGCAGTAGACAAAGTTCAACCAAATGTTGACAAGGCAAATCATGCTGTACATGCACAAGAAAAAGTTGTTAAAGCAGCACAAGCAGCAGTAGATGAAGCACAAGCAAATCTAGATGCTGTAAGTGAAAAATTAGCACAATGGAAACAAGCTCTTGTAGACGAAAAAGACACTGCAACAAGTTACCACTTAGATAACTTAAAGAAGGGTATTAAAGCTCTTACAATCCGTCAAGGACAAGCACAAGATGCATTGAAAGCTGCTCAAGAAAACTTGGCAAACGAACAAGCTAAATTAGCTAAGTTCCAAGCAGTTCAAGCAAAGAACCAAGCAGCATTGGATTCTGCAAATGAAGTTTTAACAAATGCTAAGAATACATTAGCAGATACTGAAAAGAAGAATGCAGACTTTAAGGATGCTTTGGCAAATACACAAGCAATCAAAGATTACGAAGCAGCAAGTGCTACATTAGCTGAATATCAAAAAGAATTAGCTAGTGCACAAGAAGCAGTAGCTAAAGCTGAAGCAGCATTTAACGAAGCACAACAAAAAGAAGATGCAGCTAAAGCAGCTTATGAAACAGCTAAAGAAACATACTTAACTGATAAAGCTAAGTTACAAGACTTAGAAGCTTTAGCAGCTAAGGAAGATGAATATGTTGTAGCATTTGAACAAGCTTCTGATAAATTGAACGAAGCACAAGCAGCTCTTGATGAAGCTCAAAAAGCATTACAAGATAAGAATGCAAGTTTGAGTGTAGCAAATGGCGAAGTTAAGTACTGGGAAGGTGTATTGGCTGCATTAGAAACAAAGACACCAAGTAAAGATGCAGAAACACAAACACCAGAAACAGACAAACCTGGTAAAGATGCAGAAACACAAACACCAGAAACAGACAAACCTGGTAAAGATGCAGAAACACAAACACCAGAAACAGACAAACCTGGTAAAGATGCAGAAACACAAACACCAGAAACAGACAAACCTGGTAAAGGTGCAGAAACACAAACACCAGAAACAGACAAACCTGGTAAAGGTGCAGAAACACAAACACCAGAAACAGACAAACCTGGTAAAGGTGCAGAAACACAAACACCAGAAACAGACAAACCTGGTAAAGGTGCAGAAACACAAACGCCAGAAACAAACGAACCTGGTAAAGACGTTAAAGATAACAATGAACCAGCTAAGACTGCAGACGAAGACAAAGTTGTTGTAAACGACGTTAAGAAAGTTGCTACAACACCTGAAAAGAAAGTTGAAGTTAAGGCAATTGCTAAGAAAGCTGAAGCTCCAAAGGCAGATGCTAAGGCAGCTACACTTCCACAAATGGGTGAAAAAGACAACAACGAAGCAGCTGTAGTAGGTTTAGGACTTGCAGGCGTTGCTGGAGCATTAGGTTTAGGTGTCTTGAATAAAAAACGTTCATAATTATTAACTGTTATTAGATAGTTATGTAATTTGAAAGTTTGAGTTATATCAGAAAAATGAGTGAAGATAATAGATAAATTTGGGGAAATTTGTCGATTGATCGGATAGAAACTCTGTATAGAGGATGATTGCTATATAAGTATTAGTGATCATTAATTAAATATAGAAAACAATAACTATTTATTTTTACTTCTATCAAGGAATGTTATTGTATAGATACATTTTAGAGATAAATAATTAGTTGCAGTTTTTGGAACCGGTATGAGCTATAAACTAGGGAGAATTTATAGCAAGTACCGGTTTTTATTATGGCTAGCATTAGGTATTTGAACGTATTTTTGTTACAATTAAAAATAAATGTCTAAAGAAGGTTTTAAGTATGACAACTTTTCAAGAACGTAGAAATAGGTTAAGAAATTTAATGTCACAAATGAGTGTTGATGCATATTTGATAACTAACAGATTTAATATTTATTATCTAAGTGGTTATACAGGTGATGATGGAGTAGTTTTAGTTACTGAACAAAGTGCATATATTATTACTGATAGTCGATTTGAAGAACAAATAAAAGCAGAAAATCCTGATATAGATTCAATTATTACACGTGACTATTTGGGTGAAGCGCTTAATGTTGTGGCTAAGGAAAATTGTGTAGCTTTGGCATTTGAAGGTACTTTAGATTATGAATCGTTTGATTATTTAGATGAAAATGCAAGTAGTGATGTAGTAGCTTTAACTAAAGTAATTGAAAAAATGAGAGCAGTTAAGGATGAAGATGAGATTTCGACGATAAGAAAAGCTTGTCAACTCTCAAGAAAAGGTTACGAACATATTTTAACTAAAGTACATGCCGGTGTAACAGAAAAAGAAATGGCTTTAGAACTTGACTATTACCTAAGGAAAAACGGAGCTGCAGAAGCATCGTTTGAAACTATTTTTGCTAGTGGAGATCGAACAGCTTTACCTCACGCTACCTATTCTGATAAAAAAATTGCTGAAGGAGAACTGGTAACTTGTGATTTTGGATATTATTTCAATCACTACACTTCCGATATAACAAGAACTTTTGTAGTTGGTAAAGCAAGCGATGAAATAAGAAAAATATATGATATTGTTAGAGTAGCTAAAGAAAAAACAATTGAGGCAATTAAAGCAGGTATTAGTTCAAAAGAATTAGATGAAATTGGTAGAGGATATATTAAGGAACAAGGGTACGGAGAATACTTTACTCATGGTATGGGACATGGAATAGGCTTAGATATACATGAGTTACCTAATATTAGTTATAGTTATCCAGATGTCTTAGAAGCCGGTGAAATAGTCACTATTGAACCTGGTATCTACATTCCAGGATTAGGTGGAGTAAGAATTGAAGATGATATCTTAGTTACGGAAAAAGGATATGAAAATTTAACTGACTTTAAACAGGATTTGATAGAAATCAGTAATTAAGAATGAAATTATTAAAAATATCTTATGAACTAAAAATAATAACTGACAAATTAAGATGTTCATGATATTATTTAAAAAGAACAACCGTATAATAAATAATTAAGTGTTAGGATGGACATTTTAATGGAAAATAAAAAATTACACATTGCATTGTTATTTGGAGGAAACTCATCTGAACATGACGTTTCAAAACGTTCTGCACACAATATTTATGATGCTCTTGATAAAGATAAGTATGATGTATCTGTCTTTATGTTTACTAAAAAAGGTTTCTTGCTTGGTAATAAAGACTCTATGCGTATCTTTGACGGAGAAAATGAAGATGATGTTGTTGCAGAAGTTATCAAAGATGTTGATTTCTCCAACCCATTGGCAAATATCCAAAATTTAGCCGAAGTTAAAGATGTTGATGTATTTTACCCTGTTATTCACGGTAACATGGGTGAAGACGGTACAGTTCAAGGATTATTCCGTTTATTAAACAAGCCTTGGATTGGTAGTGGTGTTGCTTCTTCTGGTGTTTCATTTGACAAGGATTTGACTAAGAAATTACTTACTTTGAATGGAATCAGAAATACAAAGTATGTTTTAGTAACTCCAGAAAATAAAGCTGACTATCCATACGCTAAAGTAGCTGAAGAATTAGGTGAAACATTATTTGTAAAACCTGCTCGTCAAGGTTCTTCTGTTGGTATTCATAAAGTAAGAAATGAAGAAGAATATAATGCTGCTTTAGAAGATGGTTTCAAGTATGATTACAAGATTTTAGTTGAAGAAGCAATTAAGAATCCACGTGAAGTTGAATGTTCAGTACTAGGTAATCGTGATATCAAAGCATCCAAGTTAGGTGCAATCCGTATTCCTGAATCAGATGATTTTTATGACTACAACAATAAATTCGTTGATGCATCTGGTGTGGTATTTGAAATGCCTATCAAGTTACCAGAAAAATTAACTAAAGAAATCCAACAAATGTCCTTAGATGCATTTAGAGCATTGGATAACCGTGGTTTAGCTCGTATGGACTTCTTAGTTGATGAAAATGATGTTCCATACTTTGGTGAAGTAAATACTTTACCAGGCTTTACAAACATTTCCTTATATCCACAATTATGGGAAGTTTCAGGCATTAGTTATAGCGAATTAATTGATCAATTGATCCAATTAGCTATTGATGAATTTGACGATAATGCTAAGATTCACTATGACTTTACAGAATTAGGAACAGAAAAAGTGGGTAAGAAGATTATCGGTGAATAATCTTATATAATATTTTAGAAGCAATCATGGCTAACAAAGCTATGGTTGTTTTTTTATAGTAAAAACAGAACTTATTTTCGTTTTTGTGCTAAAAATTTAAAAAGTTAGCGTATAATAATATAATGAGATTTTTGATAGAAGGTGAGCTTAAAATGAAATGTGCATGGATTTATGGAGCAGATCAGTTAATGATAGATTATCATGATAAGGAATGGGGACGTCCTTTACATGATGAAAGAGGACTATTCGAACTTTTATGTTTAGAAGGATTACAGGCAGGATTGAGTTGGAAAATAGTACTGAATAAAAGAGAGTTTTTAAGGGAAGCATTTGATAATTTTGAAGTTGAAAAAATTTCACAATATACTCTTGACGATGTCGAAAAATTATTGACTGATCCTAAAATAATAAGAAATAGACGAAAAATAGAAGCAATTATTAATAATGCGAAAATAGTTAATGCGTTACATGAAAGAAATGAATCATTGGATAGTTTTTTCTGGGGAATAATTGATAATCAGCCAATTATTAATAATTTTAAGAATCCGGAAGAAATACCTACAAAAACTAAATTATCTGAACAAATTTCTAAAACGTTAAAGAAAATGGGATTCAAATTTGTAGGACCAACGATTATCTATTCATTTATGGAAGCTAGTGGAATGGTAAATGATCATTTGGTAGGGTGTTATGGTCGTAATTAAAAGGACGTGAGATTTTACGCTCACGTCCTTTAGTTTAATATATATTAGTCTTTACGTTGGAATCCTTTACGTTGTTCTTTTGAAAGGGCAGGCTTGTTATCTAAGTCTGTACGAACAACTAAAACATCACAATCAGCAGTTCTAGTTACGTATTCTGTAACAGAACCAATCAACAAGCGTTCAACAGCATTTAAACCAGTAGCTCCAATCATAATTAAATCAGTTCCTAATTCCTTAGGAAGATCCTTAGCAATGATAACTTTAGGAGCACCGTATTCAACAGAGTAGCTGATGTTTTCTAATCCAGCTTCTTTAGCTTCTTTTACGTAACCATCCATTGTCTTACGTGCTGTTTCAGTTACTTGTTCAACCATAGCTGTATCGAAACTTGAGATGTTTTGGAAAGCACGAGTATCAACAACATGTACAAGTTGAAGTTTTGTTTCCTTACCATTACGCTTAGCTACTTCAACAGCTTTTTTAAATGCTAATTCAGCTTCGTAAGAACCATCAATTGGAACTAAAATATTTTTATATCTTTGTAACATACGAATCACCCTTTCTGTAATACCTTTCATATATATTATACTTGATATAGTTTGAAAATAAAAGTGTAAACAGTTACAAAAATATAATTTTATTCAAAATTATTTTATGTAGTTTACTATTTATTTGTAGTGTTATAGTAAATCAACATAATAAATGAGAGAGAAGCTTCTACAATCGCATCTAAAACTAGGATAATTGAAATAAAAACGATACTTTTAATAATAAAGATAGCAAGTATAGTTAATAACCCTAAAATAATAAGCAAACTTCCCCAGATAGTCATAATAATTTTTAAACTGGGCTCAGAAGTAGGATCAAAAAGTAAGAACTTACGATTGCGATGGGTAAGTAAGTAAAATCCAGTATACAAAACAATAACAGCTAGTAAAGATTCACAAATTATTAATAGTACATCAGTCATAATTGGCCTCATTTCATTGAATAATAGTCAATAAATAAAAAGAGCTGAGACAGTGTCCCAACTCTTTGTCTCCGATGATGCCGTTAATCATCTCTGTAGTTGAACCCGCGTTTAAGCAGGTGGTCCTTCTTGCAATAACTTCAAGTTCTTACGTGAAATAATATACTTTCCATTAAAGATATGAAAGACCAATATTATAAGTGTTCGGTCAACCATACGAATGAGATAACGCGTACATCTCAGAACCTAAATCAATCATAGCATAATCATATTGAGAAAGCAAATTAACTATTTTGGGCATTCTTAAGGCGATGGTACTGCTTTCCTAAACTTTCTTCGTAGCGTCCATTTTGTTTAGGATGATAGTATTGCTTGGATTTAAGTTTATCTGGTAAGTATTGTTGTTTAACCCAATCGTGAGGATAATCATGAGGATATTTATAATCAATACCATGCCCCAATTCTTTAGCTCCTGAATAATGTGCATCTTTTAAATAATCAGGTATATCACCATAATTTCCAGCTCGAATATCAGAGAGGGCAGCATCGATTGCTGAAATACCAGAATTAGATTTTGGAGATAGGCATAATTCAATAACAGTATCAGCTAAAGGAATTCTAGCTTCAGGAAACCCTATTTTTTCTGCAGCTTGAATTGCTAGAACAGTTCTAGTAGCAGCAGGGAGATTAGCCAATCCAATATCTTCATAAGCAATTGTTATTAAGCGTCGACTAATTGATGGGAGATCTTCAGCTTCGATTAAGCGTGCTAAGTAGTGAAGAGCAGCATCAACATCGGATCCACGAATAGATTTTTGAAGAGCAGAGATAACATCATAGTGTGCGTCACCATCTTTATCTTGAATCAAAGCTTTTCTTTGCATACATTCTTCAATGATTTCTAAAGTAAGTACAATATTCCCTTTAGAATTCTTTGGAGTAGATTTAGCAGCTAATTCTAAAGCATTTAATGCACTTCGTAAGTCTCCATGTGTTGCGATTGCTAGTTGGTGCATAGCATCATCATTAATTTGTAGAGGCAATTCACCTAAACCATCATCTTTATCAGTAATAGCTCGGTTAATTGCTTGAATAATATCGTCTTCATTTAGAGGATGTACTTCAAATATTTGAGTTCTACTTCTAATAGCAGGATTGATTGAAATATAAGGATTTTCAGTAGTAGCACCAATTAGAATAATATGTCCATCTTCTAAATGAGGTAGTAAAAAGTCTTGTTTAGGTTTAGTTAAGCGATGGATTTCGTCAAGTAATAGAATAACTGTACCACTAAACTTGGCTTCTTCAACCACTTGTTCTAGTTTCTTTTTAGAATCAGTTGCTGCATTCATTTTTCTAAAGGCATATTTAGTTGAACCAGCAATGGCACTAGCAATGCTGGTTTTACCAGTACCGGGTGGGCCATACAAAATCATAGATGAAAGTAATTTAGCTTCAACCATTCTTCTAATAATTTTTCCAGGACCGACAAGATGCTGTTGCCCTACAACGTCATCAATATTTTTAGGTCGCATGCGATAGGCTAAAGGTTTCAAAATATCACTTCCTAAATTAATTTATAGATCAAATAGTTTAGATAGAAATCCTTTCTTATCTTCTTTAGGATCATTCTTTTCTTCAGATTTTCTTTCAAAAAGTTCATGGTATTTACTTTCAACATCAATATTTTCAATATGAAGAGCTGATTTAGAAGAACAAATAACAATAGCATTGGCGTCATCATCATGTGAAAAAGAAGCATCAGCTAGATATTCAAATTTAGTATTATTTTCTTTCGAAATTTGAATGATTTTATCAATAATATCAGATGACAATTGCCCATTAATCTTTATACTAAGTTCTTCTTCAGTATTAGATGAAATTTCTTGTTTAATTGCAGTTAAACAAGCATTTTGATTATTTGAAAATTCCTTAAATGTAATAGTTAAACTGACTCTTTCTCTAAAAGTTCCTAAATACTTACGTTGTTCATCAGGGTGTAATTGAGGAGTTCCGTAGAGTCCGTTGTTCAAGTGTTCTTGTAAATTATCATTTGTCATAATTATTCTCCTTTCAAAATAGGGGAGTAGTTAAACATTATCATAATTCTAATTATAAATTTATTAAAACGGATATATAAAAACCCACTATGTTCAAATGAACAATAGTGGGATCAAAAGAGTTATCTCTTTGTTGAGCTAAATATTAACGGTTGTAGAATTCAACAACAAGTGCTTCGTCAATATTTGCGTCAAGTTCTTCACGGTCTGGAAGACGTACTAATGTACCTTCCATCTTGTTTTCGTCGAAGTTAACGAATGGTACACGACCAACAACAGCTTCAAGAGCTTCTTTAACGATTTGTAAGTCCTTAGAACGTTCACGTAAAGAAATTACTTGACCTGGTTCTACTTCGTAAGATGGAATGTCAACGCGCTTGCCATCAACAGTAATGTGACCATGGTTTACTAATTGACGAGCTTGACGACGAGTTGATGCTAAACCTAAACGGTAAACAACGTTATCTAAACGACGTTCCAAAAGAATCATGAAGTTATCACCATGCTTACCTTCACGAATCTTACCAGCTCTCTTGAATAAGTTTGAGAATTGACGTTCTGTTAAGCCATAAGTCATACGTAACTTTTGCTTTTCACGTAATTGCAAACCATATTCAGAAAGACTACCACGACGATCTTGACCATGTTGACCTGGAGCGTATGGACGACGAGATAATTCTTTACCTGTACCAGATAAAGAGAAACCTAAACGACGAGATACTTTCCAGGAAGGACCTGTATAACGAGACATTAAAAATTCCTCCAATAAATTAAAATTAAGTTGGAGTAAAATAATCCGTGTGAACTTAGTATTCGTGCAGTTTATTTTAGACTTTCGCTCTTGCAGCCGAAGAGTTACTAGACGAACTATTATATAGCAATAAACTGTTGACGTTCTTACCGCTCACTGCTGCATTATTTTACACAAAGTGTATCTTAACATAAACAAATTAAAAGTCAACTAATTTATATGTGTTTTAATAAAGTTTTGGAAAATTCGACTAATTCAACTTCATCTTCAGGAGAGAAGCGGGATAAGGAAGGAGAATCAATATCTAATACACCAATAATTTTATCATCCTTAATTAGAGGAACCACGATTTCAGAGTTACTTGCTGAGTCGCAAGCAATATGGCCAGCAAATTCGTGGACGTTATCTACATGTAAAACTTTTTGTTGTTGAAGTGCAGTGCCACAAACGCCAGAGCCATTTTTTATATGCATACATGCAACTTTTCCTTGAAAGGGTCCAAGATGTAATTCATCGTTTGTTTCATCATAAAGATAGAAACCAGCCCAGTTAATATCAGATAAAGATTGATATAAAAGTGCTGAAGCATTAGATAAATTTGCAATGAAATTAGTTTCATTTGTGAGTAATGCATCCAATTGTTGTGAGAGAAGTGAGTTTGTCATATAAAAAGTCCTTTCTTTACTTTTTTGTAATTGAAAAAATATATACCTAAAGTTATATTAATGATATAATTATTATTAGATTTTAAACTGAGATGGGGTTATTTTCAATTAAAACGAATAGCCTACAATATTAATTGACTAATTTATAGATATAGACGATAAGATGTTAGGTGGGAATTTATTATGGTTTTATTTTTTGTGGTTATTGTGGCGGTCGCCATTGGAATATATGTTGGAGTCATATATTTTCAACGATCGTTTAGAAAACAAATAAATGAGTATCAAACTCAGCTTGAAGAATTAAGCAGTAATACTCTAGGTAACGAATTAAATAAAATTGAAAAATTACATTTAACGGGTGAAAGTCTACGTGAATTTGAGGAGCTCAAGAAAAGCCATAAGAAACTTACTAACCGTGAGATGCCAGAAATTTCGGAAATGATCTTAGATTTAAATGATTTGAATGAACGTTACAAGTTTATGCAAGAACGTTCAGAGTTATTAGAAGTTGGATCTAAGTTACAACATGTTAAAGAAGAAACTCGTCAACTTGAAGAAGCTGTCAATGAGATGAAAGAAAAATCCGAAGAACATCAAAAAGCTGTTACAGAATTAAAAGATAAGTATCGTGATATTCGTAAGACATTATTGGCTAAGAACTTTTCATTTGGACCAAGCATTGACAAATTAGAAGAAAATCTTTCTAAGTTAGAAGAAGACTTTGATAAGTATGCTAAATTAACTGAAAGTGGAGATTTTGTAACTTCTGATAAGCCTTTAAATCAATTAAAAGAAGATACCGCAAGTATGGAACGTGATTTAGAAGTTATTCCTGGAATCTACAAGAATCTAAAAAATGTTTTTCCTGATCAATTATCAGAGTTACGGCAAGGTGTAGCTCAGATGCAAGATGAGGGGTTTGCATTTGATAAAGATATTTTAGGACAGTTAAAAGATCTAGCAGAACAATGTAGTTTAAATAATAAAAACTTGAAGGAATTACGTGTTGATAATGCTAAAGTCTTAGATGAAGATATTGCTAATAAAATTGATGCTATCTATGAAACTTTAGAAGAAGAATATAAGGCTAAGATTTTTGTACAAAAGAAAATTTCAACCTTTGGTAAGTTCATTGAACATGCTGAAAAGCAAGAAAAGAATTTATTGTTGGATCTAGATAGATTAAAACAAAACTACACACTCAATCATGATGAGATTGAAAGTGCACAAGGCTTAGCGGACAGGTTAAAGGGAATTCGTAGTTGGTATGATCAATTTATTAAAGATGCTGGGACAAAAGCAATCCTATATTCTTCTATTGCTCAGAGAATAGAAATTGATATGCAAGCTCTAACTGATATAGAAAAGAAACAAAAAGAAATCAATGATAGCGTGGCAAGTTTATGGAAAGAAGAGCGCGAAGCACAAAATGCAGTTAAGAATTTTGACTTGGAAATTCACAAAATGAAGCGTGAAATTGAAAAGCTTAACCTTCCAGGATTATCAGATGATTATTTGGATTATTTCTTTAAAGTTAGCGATGAAATCGAAAAATTAGATAAAGATTTAAATCGAGTTCAAATTAATATGGATGAAATTACAAAATCATTGATAAATACTCAAAGTGATTTAGATATTTTGGGTGAAAAGACTGACGAATTGATTTCTAGTTCAATTTTAACGGAAGAAATTTTACAATATTCAAATCGTTATCGAAACAGATATCCAGATGTGGCAGCTGCTTACAACCAAGCAGTACAATTATTTGAGAAGGAATATGAATATGTAAAAGCATTGGATACGATCTCGCATGCGGTAGATAAGGTTCAAGAGGGTGCATCCAAAAAGATTATGGAAGAGTACTCAAAGAATCATCCACCAATGTTTTCTAAATAAAAGTATAGTTAGCTAATTAACAGTAACAACTGCTGATTAGCTAATTTTTTGCTGTTAGAGTAATAATAGTTTTATTTCTACTAACTTTTTGTTAGACTAAGTAATGAGATTTTTGATTTGTAAGAAGGGTAGATATGATTTATTTTGATAATAGTGCAACAACACAAGTGCTACCAGAAGTATTAAGTACTTATAATGCTGTTAGTGAAAAGATTTGGGGTAACCCATCTTCACTTCATGCGATGGGAGAACAAGCTTTTAATTTGTTAGAACAATCAAGAAAACAAATTGCTGACTTACTTCATTGCAATATTGATGAAATTTATTTTACAAGTGGTGGAACAGAAGGAGATAATTGGGTCGTAAAGGGAACTGCAATTGAAAAAAGACCATATGGACGACATATTATAACTAGCAGTGTTGAACACCCAGCTGTTTTAAATTCACTACATCAATTAGAAAAATTAGGTTATGATGTAACATATCTTCCGGTTGACGAAAATGGAAGAGTTTCTGCAGAAGATTTGAAAGCAGCTATCAGAAAGGATACAATTCTTGTTTCAATTATGGCTGTGAATAATGAAGTAGGAGCTATTCAACCATTGAAAGAAATTGCAGCAGTACTGGAAGATTTTCCTAAAATACATTTCCATGTTGATGCAGTTCAAGGTGTAGGTAAAGGTATTCAAGAATTATTAGAGCAAGATAGAGTAGACTTCTTAACATTCTCTGGACATAAATTCCATGCACCTCGTGGCATTGGATTCATGTATAAAAAACGTGGTCGTATGATTGCACCATTGATGTCTGGTGGAGGTCAAGAAAAAGCTTTACGAAGTGGTACAGAGAATCTTCCTGCAATTGCAAGTATGGCTAAAGCTTTAAGATTGACTTTAGAAAATGAAGAAAAGAAAGTAGCACAACAAAAAGCTATTAAAGAAAAAATCTATAATCATATTTCTAAAAGATCTAAAGTAACAGTATTTTCTAAATTAAACGATGAATTTGCTCCACATATTTTATGTTTTGCAATCAGTGGAGTTCGTGGAGAAACTATTGTTCATGCTTTTGAAAATTATGATATCTATATTTCAACAACTAGTGCTTGCTCATCTAAAAAGGGAATAACATCTGGGACATTGACTGCAATGAAGATTCCGGATAATATTGCTACATCCGCTGTACGTATAAGTCTAGATGAAAAAAATACTTTAGCAGAAGCTGACAAATTTATTGAAATTTTTGATGTTCTATATGAAAAATTCAAAAAAATTAATTCTTAATTGAAAGGATAAGAAAATGCAATATACAGAAATAATGGTTCGTTACGGCGAACTATCTACTAAAGGTAAAAATAGAAAAAACTTCATTGATCGTTTAGGATTTAATGTGCGTGAAAGTTTGCATAGTTTTGAAAATTTGGTAATCAAGGCACATCGTGATCGTATGCATATCCAATTACATGGAGAAGATTACGAAGCTGTTATGAAACGTTTAAAGCAAGTTTTTGGGATCCAAAATTTCTCACCATCTATTAAAGTTGAACGTGATATAGAGAAAGTCAAGGCTACTGCGGTAGAAATGGTGAAAGAAAAATTCAAAGAAGGAATGACATTTAAAATCAATACTCGTCGTTCTGACCATAACTATCAATACGATACAAATGAGATGAATGATATTCTAGGTAGTCATATTTTACGTGAAGTTCCAGGTATTAAAGTGAAGATGAAAAATCCTGATATGACTTTACGTTGTGAAGTTCGTGCGGATGGTATTTATCTTTCACATGAAAAGATTGACGGTGCTGGTGGTTTGCCTGTTGGAACTGCTGGTAAAGCAATGTTGATGCTTTCTGGTGGAATTGATTCACCAGTAGCTGGATATTTAGCAATGAAGCGTGGAGTGGATATTGAAATGGTTCATTTCTTCAGTCCTCCATATACAAGTGAACAAGCTTTGAATAAAGCTAAAGACTTAACTGCTAAATTGACACCATATGTTGGTAAGATAAGATTTATTCAAGTTCCATTTACTGAAATTCAAGAAACAGTTAAGGAAAAAGTGCCATCAGGATATTTAATGACAATTCAAAGAAGATTCATGTTGCGCTTAACAGAAGCAATTGCTCAAAGAAGAAAGGGATTAGCTATCTTTAATGGTGAAGCTTTAGGACAAGTAGCATCTCAAACACTTGAAAGTATGGCTGCCATTAACGATGTAACTACTATGCCAATTTTACGTCCAGTAGTTTCAATGGATAAAAATGAAATTATTAAAATAGCTCAAGATATTGATACTTTTGATTTGTCAATTATGCCATTTGAAGATTGCTGTACAATTTTTGCACCACCAGCTCCAAAAACTAAGCCACGTATTGATAAGGCACGTTACTATGAAGAACGTTTAGACGTAGATGCTTTAGTTCAACGAGCACTTGATGGCATTGAGATTACAGAAATTAAGATTGGTGATACTTTCTTAAACCAAGAAAAGAAAGTTTTTGCTGAATTACTATAAAAAGTATCTTGACGTATTACCTAGCAAAAGATAGAATATATCCATATAAGCAATGAACAAGAGGATTAAAAGAAGCTTGGATTAGAGAGAAATCGTCTGGTGAAAGATTTTCGATAGCTATTTTAATTGTAGCTTGTGAGCTGTTATCTTGAATAAAGTAGGGATAACCGGATTTCGATTCGTTAACAAGGATTTAAGTGGAGTTAAAAACTCAATTTAGGTGGTACCACGGCATTGTCGTCCTATTAAGTAGGATGGCAATGCCTTTTTCTTTGCTTAAAATTATGTAGAAAGGAATAATTATTATGACAAAAGAAGTAGAAATGTCAACTAAATACGATCCAAGTCAAGTAGAACCTGGCAGATATAAAGAATGGATCGAAAAAGGTTTATTTAAACCTAATGAAGATAAAGAAGCAAAACCATATTCAATCGTTATTCCACCACCAAATGTAACTGGTAAATTACATTTAGGTCATGCATGGGATACAACATTGCAAGATATGATAATTCGTCAAAAGAGAATGCAAGGCTTTGATACTTTATGGTTACCAGGGATGGACCATGCTGGTATTGCAACTCAAGCTAAGGTAGAGGCCAGATTAGCTGAAGATGGAATTTCTCGGTATGACTTAGGACGTGAAAAATTCGTAGAAAAAGTTTGGGAATGGAAAGGCGAATATGCTGACATCATTCATCAACAATGGGCTAAGTTAGGTTTGTCTTTAGATTACGATAGAGAAAGATTTACTTTAGATGATGGATTATCTAAAGCTGTAAGAAAAGTCTTCGTTACTTTGTACAAAAAAGGATTAATCTATCGTGGTGAATATATTATTAACTGGGATCCTAAAGCTCGTACTGCTTTATCAGATATTGAAGTTATTCATAAAGATGATAAAGGTGCATTTTACCATGTTAAATATCCATTTGCTGACGATACGACATTTAATGGCAAGAACTATATTGAAATTGCTACAACTCGTCCTGAAACTATGATGGGTGACGTAGCAGTTGCCGTAAATCCTGATGATGAACGTTATAAGGATATTGTAGGTAAGACTTTAGTTCTACCATTACAAGGTAGACATATTCCAATTATTGCTGACCAATATGTTGATCCTGAATTTGGTACAGGTATGGTTAAGATTACACCAGCTCATGACCCTAATGACTTTGAAGTAGGTAATAGACATAATTTGGAACGCATCAATACAATGAATGAAGATGCTACAATGAATGCTAATGCTGGTAAATATGAAGGTTTAGACAGATTTGAAGCACGTAAGGCAATCGTGGCTGATCTTGAAGAGCAAGGCTACATGTTGAAGATTGAACCAATCGTACATAGTGTAGGACATTCTGAAAGAACAGGGGTACAAGTTGAATCACGTCTTTCAACACAATGGTTTGTAAAGATGAAACCTTTAGCAGAAGCAGCTTTAAAGAATCAAGAAACTGATGATAGAGTAGACTTTGTGCCACCTCGCTTTGAACATACATTTACACAATGGATGGAAAATGTTCATGATTGGGTTATTTCTCGTCAATTATGGTGGGGACACCAAATCCCAGCATGGTACCATAAAGAAACTGGTGAAATTTATGTAGGTGAAGAAGCACCTGAAGATATCGAAAATTGGGAACAAGATTCAGATGTATTGGATACATGGTTCTCTAGTGCATTATGGCCATTCTCAACAATGGGTTGGCCAGATACTGAAAGTCCTGATTTCAAGCGTTATTTCCCAACTAATACATTGGTTACAGGTTATGATATTATTTTCTTCTGGGTATCCAGAATGATTTTCCAAAGTGTTGAATTTACAAAACGTCGTCCATTTAAGAATGTTCTAATTCATGGTTTAATTCGTGATGAACAAGGACGCAAGATGAGTAAATCACTTGGAAATGGTATTGATCCAATGGATGTAATTGATAAGTATGGGGCAGATGCATTGAGATGGTTCTTATCTAATGGTTCTGCACCTGGCCAAGATGTGCGTTTCTCATATACAAAGATGGATGCTGCTTGGAACTTTATCAATAAGATTTGGAATGCAAGTCGTTTTGTTATCATGAACTTAGATAGCGATGTTGAATTAAGTTTACCAGAAGCATCTGAATGGCAATTAGCTGATAAGTGGATTTTGAGTCGTCTTAATGACACAGTTCGCGATGTAACTCGTTTATTCGATAGTTTTGAATTTGGTGAAGCTGGTCGCGCTCTATATAACTTCATTTGGAATGATTTCTGTGACTGGTACATTGAAATGGCTAAGGAAAATCTTACAGGTGAAGATGAAAAACTTAAGAAGAATACACAACGTATCCTACGTTATGTATTAGATCAAATTCTACGCTTAATGCATCCAATTATGCCATTTGTTACAGAAAAGATTTGGTTATCTATGCCACATGATGGTGCATCCTTGGTTGTTGCTGAATATCCTGTTGAACATGCTGAATTTGATAATCAAGTAGCAGAAAAAGACATGGATAATTTGATTGAGTTAATTAAAGCAGTACGTAACAGTCGTTCTGAAGTTAATGCTCCAATGTCTTCAGCAATTGATATTTTAATTAAGACAAAAGATGATGATACAAGAAAAGTGTTTGAAAACAATGTTGATTATATCAATCGTTTCTGTCATCCAAAACGTTTAGAAATAGCTGCAGATATTGAGGCACCTAAGTTAGCTATGACATCTGTTATCACAGGAGCAGAAGTTTACTTACCATTAGCTGATTTAATTGATTTAAATGAAGAAATTTCACGTTTACAAAAAGAAGCTAAGAAATTAGAAAGTGAAGTTACACGTGGTGAAAAGAAACTAGGTAATGAAAAATTTGTTGCCAATGCACCAGAAGCCGTTGTTGCTAAGGAAAAAGAAAAATTAGCTAATTATAAGCAACAACTTGCTGCAACTGAAAGTCGAATTGAAGAGTTAAAAGCTGAAATTTAAAACTGAAAGATATATTGTCCGATATATGGATAATATATCTTTTTTTATCTGTTATAATGGATGATGGTTAATACTATTAGAGAGAGGCAGAGAAATGTTCGTAAATAATTATAATGATGCCTTGGCATTTATTCATGGAAGAACTAAGTTTAAAAAGATCCCAACTTTAGATAGAATGAGGGATTTCATGAAGAGATTGGGAAATCCACATGAAAAAGTAAAAGCTATTCATGTAACAGGTACAAACGGTAAAGGATCGACAACAGCGTATTTGAGAGACTTAATAGCAGAACAAGGATATAATGTAGGAACATTTACATCACCATTTATCGAGAAGTTTAATGAGAGAATATCTGTAAATGGGAAAATGATTAGTGATGAAGAAATTGTTCGTTTGGTTAATATAATTGGACCAGTAGTGAAAGAAATGGATTCAGATTGGCGTGATCGTGAAGGTGGACCAACAGAATTCGAAATTGTAACAGCGATGATGTTTGTTTATTTTGCTGAAGGACATGTTGACTATGCTGTAATTGAAGTAGGAATTGGTGGATTATTTGATTCTACTAATGTTATTACTCCGCTTATGTCAGTTATTACGACTGTTGCAATGGATCATGCTCATATTTTAGGCGATACAATTGCTAAAATTGCAACACATAAAGCGGGTATAATCAAGTATAAAAAGCCAATCTTGATTGGTAAACTTCCAGATGAAGCAATAAAAGTAGTTAAACAAGTAGCTAAAGAAAAAGAAGCACCATTATTAATAATGGATAAAGATTTTTCCAGTAAAGTAAAGTTAGAACAAGGTTGGGGAGAAAAGTTTGATTTTTCAGACAGTAGAGGAGAAATAAGTAATATACATATCTCTATGGAAGGATTTCATCAAATAGAAAATGCAACTTTAGCTATTGAAACATTTATTCAATTTGCTGAACTTGAAGGAATTAATTATTCTAATAAAGATATAAAAAATGCAATTCAAAAAACACAATGGCTTGGAAGATTTGAACTTTTAAATAAAGAACCATTAGTGGTGATTGACGGTGCTCATAATACGGCAGCGATGAAAAGAATTTCCCAACTTTTGAAAAAAGAATTTGCGGATAGAGAAGTTTATGTTATTCTAGCTATTTTAGCTGATAAACAACCTAATGAAATGTTAGATGAGTTGTTAAAATTGCCAAATGTACATGTAACTGTAACTCGCTTTGAAGGACCACGAAAAGTAACAAAGTTGGCAGATTTTAAATTACATGATAATGTAAAGTATGTGGAACATTGGCAAGAAGCAATAGGTGAAGTCATATCTAATATGTCACTAGATGATATGTTATTGATAACTGGCTCTCTATATTTTATTTCTGAAGTTAGAAATAACTTTGAAGGATAAACATATAAAAACTCTTCTTTACGTACTTTAATAGTGAGAGGAGAGATTTTTATATGACACTAACTAATAATTATTCAGAAAAATATATAACAGACAAAATTATTCGCTTTGGAGCTGAGACACTAACTAATAAAGAGTTATTGCAATTTATATTAACTACTAAAGTTTCACAAATATCTGCTAAGAATGTGATTAAGGATTTTTTTGATGAGCACCAAAGATTAAATGAACTACAATTTTTTAGTGATGAGGGACTAAAAAATTTGTGTAAGGATGATGAAAAAGTCGCTATAATTAGAGCACTAAGAGAATTTTCAGAACGCTATAAGGAAAAAGAAGGATTAGTTTTGGGGCAAATCTTTTCAAGTTGTATGTTTGGAAATTATATGATAGATAAAATTGGTGATAGTAAGCAGGAATTGTTGGTATGTGTATGCTTAGATACTAAGAATCAAGTATTGAGCGAAAAAGTGATTTTTAAAGGTACATTAAATTCGGCTACGGTACATCCAAGAGAAATTTTTAAATATGCATTAAATTTTAGTTGTGCCAGAATTTTAGTAGCACATAATCATCCAAGCGGGAATGTCGAACCCTCAGAAAATGATATTCAATTAACTAAAAGATTAATTAATGCAGGAAAGATGATTGGAATTGAACTAATTGATCATGTAATTGTAGGTTCTGAAGTGTATTTAAGCTTAGCAGAAGAAAAAATAGTCGAATTTTAAGGTGGGTAACAATATGATTTTAGGAACAGTACATAAATTTAATAGAGAAAAGGGCTTTGGTTTTATAACTCCAGATGATAGCAAAGATGACGTTTTTGTTCATTTTTCAGCAATTCAAACTGAAGGATTTAAAACTTTACAAGAAGGTCAACGTGTAGGTTTTGTAACGATTGAAGGAAAACGAGGACCACAAGCCGCTAATGTAGAACTTATTTCAGATTAACTTTATAAAAAAATTAATAATTTATAAAGTTTATGGATATACTTTAAAGAGTAAAAAAAATCGTGTATCCTATATGTTGAACTTAATTTAAACTAAACGATAATTGTTAAATATGATATAATACTCTTATCGTTATATTACCCTGTTCAGGGATTATGGAAGGGAAGAAAAATGGTGTTCGGAATCGGAACGAAAAACATAGGAATTGATTTAGGAACAGCAAATACAATTGTGTATGAAGAAGGTAAGGGTATTGTTTTACGTGAACCTTCTGTCGTAGCTAAAAACATAAAAACAGGAGAGGTCGTTTCCGTTGGTTCAGAAGCCAGAGATATGATTGGTCGTACTCCTGAAAGTATTGTAGCTATTAGACCAATGAAAGATGGTGTTATTGCTGATTACGATACAACAGTATCAATGATGCAATATTACATCCAAAAGGCTTTAGGAAACAAAGCTAACAAGCCTTACGTAATGGTATGTGTTCCTAGTGGTGTAACAGAAGTAGAAAAAAGAGCTGTCATAGATGCAACTCGAGTAGCTGGTGCTAGAGATGCTTATACAATTGAAGAACCTTTTGCTGCTGCAATAGGTGCTGGATTACCTGTTATGGACCCAACTGGTAATATGGTTGTTGATATCGGTGGTGGTACTACTGATGTAGCAACAATTTCTTTAGGTGGGATTGTATCAAGTCGTTCTATTAGAATGGCTGGTGATAAGATTGATGAAGCAATTATTTCTTACGTACGTAAAAACTTCAATCTTTTAATTGGTGAACGTACAGCTGAACAATTAAAAATGGACGTAGCATCTGCATCAGTTGAAGCTGCTAAAGATATTGAAAGTCAAAGTATTCGTGGTCGTGATTTAGTATCAGGATTGCCTCAAACAGTTGAAATTGAAGCTGTTGACGTAGCTAAAGCAATTCAAGAAGTTGTTCAAGAAATTATTGTAGCAATCAAAGAAACATTAGAAGAAACTTCTCCAGAAATTGCTGCTGATGTTATCGATCACGGAATTGTCCTTACTGGTGGTGGAGCTTTATTGAAACATTTACCTGAAGTTATTTCAGAAGCAACTAAAGTTCCAGTATTTGTGGCATCTGAACCTTTAGATTGTGTTGCTATTGGAACAGGTGAATCATTGAAGAGTATCGAAGTCATGAAAGACAAATAAACTAACTATTGAAGTCGTGTCGATTAGAAGGTAGTAGTGATTTCCTTTTAGTGATACGGCTTATTTTTTGAGTAAATCTTACTTGAAAAATAATAGTTATAGGAGGATCATACAATGCAAAAATCTTTTTTTAACAAAAAACTGGTTATTGTATTAATCGCATTAATTATAAGTTTCTTATTAATTGCATTTTCTATTGCTGTAAGAAATAATAGAAAGGCTCCTACATTTGTACAACAGATAGGAAATGATGCAGCTGGAATTGTTGATAGAGTAGTTAGTTATCCTTTAGATGGGGCTAAAAATGCGACATCTTCATTTTTTAATTTAATGAACACTTACCAAGAAAATCAACAATTAAAAAAGCAAGTAGATAGTTTAGCTGCAAAAGATGCAGAAAATCAAACTTTAAGAAAAGAAAACCAACAGTTAAAAGCACAACTAAAATTATCTAAAAGTTTAACTAATTATGATCAAGTTACTGCATATGTTTTAACTAGAACTCCTTCAACTTGGCAAAATCAAGTAACTATTAATAAAGGTTCACTTGCTGGAATTAAAAAGGGTGATTCTGTTTTATCTAGAAAGGGAATTGTTGGACGAATTACAGAAGTGAATAATTCTAATAGTAAGGTAGAGTTAATTTCTACAAATAATGATTCAGCTAATAGATTCGCTGTACAAGTGACAAGTAAATCTGGTGATGTTATCAATGGTTTGATTACTAATTACGACACTAATAGCGGTGATTTGGTAATGGGACAAGTAACTTCTAAGAAGAAAATTGAAAAAGGTACTAAAGTGGTAACATCTGGTATGGGTGGATCTACACCTAAAGGACTATTAGTTGGGACAGTTGAGAAAGTTTCTGATGATGATTATGGCTTACCATCTAAGATTTATATAAAGCCAGCTGCTGATTTGGATGACTTGAGTTTTGTGACAATTGCAGTAAGAACTGATGATTAGAGGTTAAAGTGATGAGAACAGAAAAAATGAATTACTATTTTCCAATCGGACTGTTTTTAGCAATGTTTTTAGATGGTGGTCTGACACAAGTGTTTGCAAAGTATATGTTTACTAACACAATGGCCATGGAAAGCAGGTTAGTATTACTTTTTATAGTAATGGCCGTCTGTTATGGAAATGTAGAGCATTTAGTAATGTGGTCTGCAATCGTTGGTTTATTTTATGATATGTTTTATACGGGTATTTTAGGTGTATTTACAATGATACTTCCTTTGATGGTATATGTAACAAAATATATGTTTCAGTTTTTCACACGATCGTTTATTGTGGTATTATTAATATACTTAATAGATATAACAATTGTGACATTTTTGTTCTTTTGGGCTAATTCACTAGTTGATTTTACGAATGCGACAATAACAGATTTAATTGGTAGAACTTTAGGACCAACTTTAATTTATAACTTAGCTTGGTTTGTAGTTTTATTCCTCCCATTAGAACACTTCTTCGAAACAAATTATTAAAGATGAGGGGTGTATCAATGCAAAAGAGTGTTGTATTAAAGGGTTATAAAGATGGTTATGAAATTGAGTTAAAAGCAGATGCTGCTTTCTCACAGATATTAATTGAGTTAACTGAACTGTTTGAGCGATTAAAACATGAAAAAGAAAAGAATGATGAGAAAATTGCATTTAACATCAAAACAGGTACAAGATTATTAACCATTGACCAAAAACATGAAATTGAAAAGATAGTTGATAACTACCCTAATTTTTTAGTACATAGAATTGTTTCTGATGTTATTAATATTAAAGAAGCATTGCAAATAATGGACAGTAAGAATGTGCATGTTAATGGCGATGTAATTCGTAATGGACAAGTTAAAGATATAACAGGGGATGTCCTATTTTTGGGAAATCTGCATCAAGGTGGAATCTTGAGAGCAACTGGAAATATTTATGTTATGGGTAGTGTTAGTGGAATTATTCATGCTGGTTTTGATAGTAATGTTCGATCTATTATTTTAGGAGATATTTCTGGGGCTCAACAACTTAGAATAGGAGATTTAGTTGACATTGTTGATGAAGAAAAAGTTACAGTTGGGACAGATTCATTAGTGTTTGTAAATGATCTACATGTTTTGGAATTTACAAGTATTGACAAGTTAAAATCTCTACGTCCAAAGATATTTAATCAGGTAGGAGGCTTTTAAAATGGGAAAAGCAATAGTTATTACCTCTGGTAAGGGCGGTGTTGGAAAGACTACTACAACTGCTAATTTAGGAACAGCACTTGCTTTACTAGGAAAAAGGGTATGTTTGGTTGATTTAGATATAGGTTTAAGAAATTTAGATGTTATATTAGGACTGGATAACCGCATTATTTATAATATTGTTGATGTTGCTCAAGGAACAGCAAAATTACATCAAGCTTTAATTAAAGATAAGCGATTTGATGATAAGCTCTATTTATTGCCAGCTGCTCAAAATACTGATAAGTCTGCCTTAGAGCCAGAAGAAGTTAAAGCAATTGTAGAAGAATTAAAGCCGGATTTCGATTATATCTTATTAGATTGTCCTGCTGGAATTGAACAAGGTTTCATGAATGCTGTCGCTGGAGCAGATGAAGCGATTGTTGTTTCTACACCTGAGATTTCTTCAGTTAGAGATGCTGATAGAGTTGTTGGATTACTTGAACAAAAAGAACTTACAGAGCCACCAATGTTAGTTATTAGCCGTATTCGTCGCCATATGATGAATGACGGAGATATGATGGATGTTGATGAAATTACACATCATTTATCAATTAAATTAATTGGAATTGTTTTTGATGATGATGAGGTTATTTCATACTCTAACAAGGGTGAACCAATTGTGTTGAATGAAAAAAATCCAGCTTCACAAGGATATCGTAATATTGCCCGCCGTTTAGAAGGTGAAACAGTACCTTTAATGACAATTAGAGAAACAGAAAAAGGCGGCTTTATGAAAAAATTCATTAGTTGGTTTAAAAAATAAGTGATAATTTCTTGACAATTTCTAATTAAAATGTTAATTTATTATCATCATAAATAAAGACGATGAACGGAAGAGTAGATGAAGTACGGACGCCGAAAGAGAGTATCTTTATCAGCTGAAAGGGATACCGATCCACTTAATTGAACCACACCCGTGAGTTTATAGGTTGAATATTTTAGTAGGCCTATACGTGTTATTGCGTTAAGATGTGAGTTATACGTATGTGTAACTTGATGAGGCTATTTTCGTGAGAATTTAGCAAAATCGAGGTGGAACCGTACTTTCATAGTGCCCTCTTAGATCGACTAGATCTAGGAGGGCTTTTTGTTTATGATAATAACTTACTTTTTGTTTTACTAGCTAGTTTAATGATTAATTAATTGATTTACATTAGGAGGATAAAGGATGAATTATGTATTAGAAGTGTTACCATCATTATTGGATGGTGCAAAAATGACTTTACAAATCTTTTGTTGGACTCTAATTGGTTCTTTACCATTGGGGTTGATCGTAGGGTTGGCATTAATTTCACGATTTAGATTATTAAAAGCAATTTTAAGATTTTATGTATGGTTGATGAGAGGGACGCCTTTATTACTACAATTGATTTTTGTATTTTATGGTTTGCCTTTAGTAGGGTTAACATTAGGACGATTTGATGCAGCATTATTTGCGTTTATTCTAAACTATACTGCATATTTTGCTGAAATTTTCCGTGGTGGTTTACAATCAATTGACAAAGGTCAGTATGAAAGTGCTAAAGTTTTACGCTTAACTTACTGGCAAACAATTAGAAAAATAGTAACACCTCAAGTTGTAAAGATTGTATTACCTTCTATTGGAAATGAAGTTATTAATTTAGTTAAAGATTCTAGTTTAGTTTACGTAATCGGTATTGGAGATTTATTAAGAGCTGGGAATGTTGCAACAAGTAGAGATGTTACACTAGTTCCATTGGTAATGGTAGGTGTTGTTTACCTAGTTATGACAGCAGTTTTAACCTTTATTTTAAGAAAATTAGAACAATACTACAGTTACTGGAAATAAGGAGGTTAGCATATGTTAGAGTTAAAGAATATTAGTAAAAGCTTTGGCGATAAAGTTATTTTAAATAATTTGAATTTAGAAGTTAAAGATGGTGAAATTCTATGTATCGTTGGTCAATCAGGTGGTGGTAAAACAACACTTTTAAGATGTATTAGTGGACTAGAAAAGATTGACGGCGGTCAAATTTTAATTGATGGTCAAGCATTTGATCCATATACAAATGAAAATAATGATTCTGTTATCGGTGTAGTATTCCAAGAATATAATTTATTCCCACACCTTACAGTTTTACAAAACGTAACTTTAGCACCTACTATGGTTTTAAAAAAGAAGAAAGAAATTGCTGAAACTGAAGCTAAGAATTTATTAAATGGTTTAGCTTTAGAAGGAAAGGAAGGATTATATCCATTCCAATTATCTGGCGGTCAAAAACAACGTGTGGCAATTGCACGAGCTCTAGCGATGAAACCACAAATTTTATGTTATGACGAACCAACTTCTGCTTTAGATCCAGGATTGACAGCTACAGTTAAAGATATCATTTTGAACTTGAAAAAAGAAGGAATGACACAAATTATTGTAACTCACGACATGGATTTTGCAGAAGAGATTGCAGATAATATTTTGAAAGTGAAACCCTTAGGCTATTAATGAGAGTGGTGATTTCTTTGAAGAAAATTGTAAAAATTATTACTTGCTTGTTAGCATTCTTAATAGTAGGAACAACTTTAGCAGGTTGTACAAATGTTAGAAAACGTGCTAATGATCAAGATAATTGGAAGAAGATTGAGAAGAAAAAGAAAGTAGTTATTGGTTTAGATGATAGTTTCGTTCCAATGGGATTTCGTGAAAAGGATGGTTCTTTAGTAGGATTTGACGTAGATTTGGCTAGAGAAGTATTCAAGCGTTATGGAATTGATGTAGATTTTCAAACAATAGATTGGTCTATGAAGGAAACAGAACTAAGAAATGGAACTATTGATCTAATTTGGAACGGATATACAGTAAATCCAGAGCGTAAAAAGACTGTAGCTTTCAGTGTTCCATATTTACGTAATCAACAAGTTCTTGTATCTAAAAAGAAAGAAAATGTTTATGGTGCTAAGAGCATGAGAGGAAAGGCATTAGGGCTACAATCAGGTTCATCTGGTTATGAATCTTATATGTCACAACCTAAATTATTAAAGAACTACGTAAAAGAAGCAGTTCAATATGATACATTCAATAATGCATTTTTAGACTTAAATGCTAATAGAATTCAAGGATTATTAATTGACAGTGTTTATGCAGACTATTATGTTGCACACGAACCTGATCCTAATAGCTATCGTATTAGTGATGTTGGATTTGAATCCGAAAATTTTGCTGTAGGTATGCGTAAAGGTGATAAAACTTTACAAAAGAAGATTAATGTAGCATTAGCTCAAATGGCAAAAGATGGAACCTTGCAAAAAATAAGTAATAAATGGTTTGGTACTACCAAAATGGTACCTTTGAAAGAGATTGAGAATCAAAAAATTGATTAAGGAAATTTATTAAAATGAAGAAGAGAAAGTTAATATATTCTTTAATAGTAGGTTTAGTGATATTGATTTTACTTGGGATAACAGGTGGAAGCTATTATTTAGTTAGTTATGCTTTTAAACCAGACCCAACAGTTAAGTCAGGACCAAAAGGAAAAGTTGATAAGAAATTACTAGCAGATCAAAATTGGTTAAAGAAACAAAATTATCAAAATTGGTATGAAGAATCTGCTACAGATAATTTAAAACTTAGAGCTATTTATTTACCAGCGGAGAATAAAACTAATAAAACCATTATCGTCGCTCATGGATATAAAGGAGAAGCGATGCATATGGCTAGATATATTAGACTATTTCATAATTTAGGTTATAATGTTTTAGCTCCAGATGATAGGGCAAGTGGACAGAGTCAAGGTAAATATATTACATTCGGCTGGCCAGATAGACTGGATTATGTGAAATGGATTAAACAAGTTATTGCTAAGAAAGGGTCTGATTCACAGATTGGACTATTTGGTGTAAGTATGGGTGGCGCTACTGTTATGATGGTAAGTGGAGAACGTCTACCTAAACAAGTAAAAGCAATTGTTGAAGATTGTGGATATTCAAGTATAGAATCGGAATTAAGCGAACAATTAAAGCAACAATTTAATCTGCCTAAAGAACCGATGATAACTGCAGCACGAATTATGGGAACAATTCGAGTTGGATATGACTTTGGTAAGGGCAGTTCAACAAAGCAGTTAGAAAAGAATAAGTTACCGATTTTCTTTATTCATGGAGATAGTGATACCTTTGTACCAACGAAAATGGTATATGAAAATTATAAAGCAACTTCGGCCCCTAAAAAGTTATGGGTAACTAAAAATACAGGACATGCAAATTCATATAATAACCATCCTAAAGAGTATCAAAAAAGAGTAAATGAATTTTTTAATAAATATCTAAAATAAAAATGAGACTAGAGAAGTCATAAAAGATTTCTCAGTCTCATTTTTTAATTCATAAAACTTGCAATTGCTGATAGGACAACACTACCAATTGTAAAGATAAGCATTAGCCATACAACAACTAAAGTTATTTTTTGGAAAGTAGAACGCTCTTTCTTTGTTTTTTTAGCCACATTTTTCACCCTTTATCATATTATCATGTTTAACTATAAACTATTATTATGCTAAAAATCAATAGTTGTCACTGATTTTATAAAATTAGATAATCATTGTTGAAATTTATACAAGATGAATTTATAATAATAGGAAAATAGAATTAAAATTTTCTTAATATAATTAAATTTAGGAGAAATATTTTTAAGTTTGAGGAGGAATTATAATGAAAATTATGGTTCAAAAATTTGGTGGAACTTCTGTCCAAGATGATGAATCAAGAAAGTCTGCCATGCGACATATTGAACATGCAGTAAATGAAGGATATAAGGTGGCAATCGTTGTATCTGCAATCGGAAGAAAAGGTGCCCCTTATGCAACTGATTCATTACTTAGCTTGGTAGGTGGTGAAAGAACCAAACTTACTCCTCGTGAATTAGATATGATTGTTTCTGTGGGGGAAGTTATTTCAACAGCAGTTTTTACACAAATGTTAAAAGAAAATGGATTTAACGCCGTAGCTATGACAGGTCCAGATGCTGGTTTTAGAACAAATAATGACTATCAAAATGCTAAAGTTTTAGAAGTGAAGACAGACGCTGTGTTAGATGCATTCGCTTCTCATGATGTAGTAGTGGTTTCTGGATTCCAAGGAATGTCAGAAGAAGGGCACGTCACAACTTTAGGTCGTGGTGGATCTGATACATCAGCTGCTTTATTGGCAGTTGCATTAGATGCAGAACGTGTTGATATTTTCACTGATGTTTCTGGTATGATGACAGCTGACCCTCGAATTGTAAAGAACGCGCATTTCTTGAAAACAGTTAGCTATGACGAAGTTGCTAATATGGCTCATGAAGGTGCAAAGGTAATTCATCCACGTGCTGTTGAAGTTGCGCATCAAGCACATTTACCAATGAGAATTCGTTCAACTTGGGATGATGTGGATGAGTTGGGAACATTAGTTACTGATAAGAACCTTAGCATTGAACATTATCGTACAGTTACAGGTATTGCACATCAAACAGGCTTAACACAAATCAACCTTTCAGTTAACAATACAGAAGCTGAAAAGATCTTCAAAGTGTTAGCTGAAAATGATGTAAGTATTGATTTTATCAATATTTCACCTAAGCAAGTTGTTTTCAATACAAGTCGTGAAGATGGATTAAAAGCTAAAAAAATCTTTGAAGAATATAATATACCAGTGAACTTTGTTGAAAATTGTGTTAAAGTATCTATTATTGGTGGCGGTATGGTAGGAACCCCAGGTGTTATTGCTAAAATGGTTACAGCACTTTCAAAAACTGGGGTTGAAATCTTACAAACAGCTGATAGTGATACCACTGTTTGGATTTTAGTGACTGAAGATAACTTCAAACTAGCAGTTAATACCTTACATGAAGCCTTCTTAGAAAATTAAGGATGTGGAGATTGTGTTACGAAGTTGGATAGTTCAGCTGTGTATAGTGGTTTTTCTATGGATAGTATTGACTATGTTTAAAAATAGATTCAAAAATATTTGGCCTCGACGTTTAAAGAAATTAGATGTTTTATGTATATTCTTAATAATTGCAATTCATTTTACTTCTATTGAATTGATAGGAATATCATTATTTCCATATTTGGTGTTTGTAATGTCTGTTGTGGGCTTGATAATGATATTTGCTAGTGCATATAGAAGTGGTGATATTATTTATGGTGTATTTTGGACCAGATTTATTAGAATTTTAGATTTAGTAACACTGTTTACATACTTTATTGTATTAATAATGACAATTTTTAAGGCTATTTTATTGTAGTGATATAGAGCGATTGGAAGAGATTCCAGTTGCTTTTTTTATTGGCAAATAAAATTATAAGAATGAACTTAAGTAAATCTATAACTGAAATATATTTGAAATTTTTTTAAAATCAAAAATTAATAATTATTAAGTGGTTTTTAGGGGAAATTATATGGTTAGAAGTGGGGAATTGTGGTACTATAAATATGGTGTTATGTAAGGTGGTGAAGTAGAATGTTCATGGGAGAGTATAGACATACGATTGACGCCAAAGGAAGATTGATCGTACCCGCCAAATTTCGCGAACAATTAGGGAATTCCTTTGTTGTAACACGTGGAATGGACGGGTGCTTATTTGGATATACTCAAGAAGAATGGAACATTCTAGAAACTAAATTACAAAAATTACCACTTACAAAGAAAGACGCCCGTGCTTTCGTTCGTTTTTTTTATTCAGCTGCAACTGAATGTGAAATTGATAAGCAGGGTAGAATAAATATTCCTAAATCTCTACGTACACATGCCGCCTTACAAAAAAAGTGTGTTGTTGTAGGGGTATCTAATCGTTTTGAAATCTGGAGCGAAGATAGATGGGATGCTTTTGCTGATGAGGCAGAAGAAAACTTTGATGATATAGCAGAAAATATGATTGATTTTGATCTTTAGAGGAGGATATATGGCTGAATTTAAGCATATTACAGTATTATTAAATGAAGCTGTAGATGGTCTGAATATTAAGCCAGATGGAACTTACGTTGATTGTACCTTGGGTGGTGGCGGTCATAGTGGTTTGATACTAAGTAAGTTATCAGAAAATGGGAAATTATATTCATTTGACCAAGATATAACAGCTATTAATTTTAATAAGGATAAGTTTAAAGAAGAAAATGAACTGGGACAGATTAACTTTATCAAAAGTAATTTTAGAAATATTTCTGAAGAGTTAAATAAAAGAAATATTTTGGGAGTAGATGGAATTCTCTATGACTTGGGTGTCTCATCGCCGCAGTTCGACAATGCAGATCGTGGTTTTAGTTATAACTATGATGCTCCTCTAGATATGAGAATGGATCAAAGTCAATCATTAACAGCTAGAGATGTGGTAAATGACTGGAGTTATGAACAATTAGTGAGAATTTTCTTCCGTTACGGTGAAGAAAAATTTGCTAAGTCAATTGCTCGTAGAATTGAGAAAGTTAGACAGCAAACACCAATTGAGACAACTGGTCAACTGGTTGATCTTATTAAAGAAGCTATTCCGGCTAAGGCCCGTAGAAAAGGTGGACATCCAGCTAAAAAAACATTCCAGGCAATTAGGATTGCAGTTAATGATGAATTAGGTGCATTGGAAGAATCTTTGGAGCAAGCTTTAGATTTATTAAATCCTGGTGGTCGTATTAGTGTAATTACCTTCCAATCATTGGAGGATCGATTAGTTAAGGTAATGTTTAAGCAGAAGACAAGTCTACCAGAATTACCTCCCGGATTACCAGTAATTCCGGATAGCCAAAAAGTTGAGTACAAACTGATTACAAGAAAGCCGATAGTACCAAGTGAAGATGAGATTACACACAATAATCGTGCTCACTCGGCTAAATTAAGAATAATTGAAAAATTGTAGTGTAGTAGGAAGTGGTCGTTATGGAACAAACAGCTCGTAAACTTAACCAACAACCAAGAATAGTACATAATAACGAGCCTGAGAAAAAATACATAGTTCAATCATCTCCTTACAGAAGTAAGATGATGAAATTGTTTGCTGGATCAATGGTATGGATAGGAGTTATGACTACCATGGTAATTTCAGCAAATGTTAAATTAACAAATGCACAGTTGAATTTACAAGATACAACAAGCAAAATTACAAAAATCCAAGGTTCTAATACTAATATGAAACAGGAAATTAGTGAGTTATCAAGTAAATCTCGTCTAAGCAAAATAGCTAAAGATAGTGGTTTAAAGATGAATACAAAGAATACAAGGAATGTTACTAAATGAACACAAATAATAAACGTCCTATAAAAGAAAGACAACAAAGGATGATGTACAATCGAAAGTATTTTGGGAGGGGAATATTTTTTATTGTTCTTATCGTTTTTATTGTTTTTATCGGACGTTTTTTTCGTGTAGCTGTAGGACATAAAATATATGGTGTGGATCTAAATAAGAGTACACAACAGCTATACGCAAGTAAAACTGAGATAAAAGCGAAACGTGGAACAATATATGATGCAGCTAATCAACCAATTGCTGAGGATACGACTACTTACTCAATATATATAGTTCTCTCTAAAAGTGCAGTTGCTTATGGAAAAAAAGAATATTTACCGGATTCCCAAAAGAAGAAAGCTGCTAAAGTTTTAAGTGATAATTTAAATATTAGTTATAAAAGAGTATTACAAATTTTGAATCCTAAAGATAAGAATACTTATCAAGTTGAATTGGGAAATGTTGGTAAGAATATCTCTCTTGAAACTAAGAAAAAGATAGATTCTTATCATTTAACAGGTATAAAATTTACACCATCACAGTCTAGGTTATATCCTAATGGTGTTTTTGCTTCACATTTGATAGGGTTAGCTGAATCGGAGGATAAAAAGCTAGTAGGTATTATGGGACTAGAAAAAGTATTTAATAAACAATTATCTGGTCGCGATGGAATAAATAATACTGCTACAGATAGTTACGGTGTTCAGTTGCCGGGATCTTCTAAAAAGAAACGAAGCGTTCAAAATGGCGATGACATCTATACAACATTGGATCCTAAGATTCAAACTGCCTTAGAAAATTTATTTACACAAAAGCAAAAGAAATTTAAGGCTGCATCAATTAATGCGGTTGTTATGGATTCACATACTGGTAAGATAGTAGCAGCTAGCCAACGTCCGACATTTGATGCTCAAACAAAAGAAGGTTTAACAAATGTTTGGAGAAATACACTGTTAGAGGATGCATACGAACCAGGATCGACTATGAAAGTTTTGACAGTTGCATCTGCAATTAATAGTGGAAATTATGATTCAAATGCAACTTATAGATCTGGATCATATGTGATTGATGGATCTACAGTGTACGACTGGAATCGTTCTGGATGGGGCAATATTACAGTTAAAGAAGGCTTTATGCGTTCATCTAATGCTGTAATGGCTCAACTTGAACAAAAAATGGGTAAGAAAACCTGGATGAGTTATATTAGAAAATTTGGTTTACTTCGCCCAGTAGGTGCAGGTTTAGGTGCAGAATCTAGTGGTAATATCAATTATACATATGCATTTGATCAAGCTAATACGGCTTATGGTCAAGGGATAGATGTTACTGTTATTCAAATGATGCAGGCTTTTTCTGCAATTGCTAATAAGGGTAAGATGGTTAAGCCACGCTTGGTAGATAAAATAGTTGATCCTAATACAGGAAAAACAGTTTATAAATCAAAAACACAAGTAGTCGGTAAACCAATTACTGCAAAAACAAGTAAGAAAGTTTTAGATATGATGGAAGCTGTTGTCTATGACGAAAAAGGTCTTGGACAAGATTATGCAATTGATGGCTATAAGATAGCAGCTAAAACAGGAACTGCCCAAATCGCTAATTCAAACGGAACAGGTTATTTGAGTGGTAGTTCTAATTATATCTTCTCAGTTGTAGGAATGGCGCCTGCCGATAATCCAAGATATATTATGTATTTGACTGTAAAACAACCAAAATCATTTGGAAATAATGATGCTACTAAGAATCTATCAACTATTTTCAACCCAATTATGAAAAAAGTTTTAGATTCAAGTCAAGTAAACAATACTAATTCTGGTACAGTTAAAGTCGAAAATGTTGTTGGAAACTCAGTTGATGATGCTAAAGATAAAATTTCAAAACAAGGCTTGGTACCTGTTGTAATTGGTAGTGGTGATAAAGTAGAGAAACAATCAGTTGAGGGAGATCAGACTGTTATTTCTGGAGAAAAAGTATTATTATTGACAAATGGAACGAAAACTATGCCAGACATAAATGGATGGTCAAGAAATGATATTGCTAAACTGGCTGATTTAACTGGAATTACAGTTAATTATACTGGATCTGGTTATGCATACTACCAAAGTATAGCGGCTGGAGGAGCACTTAAGAAATCTGATATAGTTGAAGTAAAATTAAAATAGGAGAGAGAAAATGAATTCAATGTTATTGATTATAGCACCGGCTGTATGTGCATTTATTTTGACAGTGATTTTTGTACCAATGTTCATCAGCTACTTTAGAAAAAGAAAAGAAGGACAAATGATTCGTGAAGAAGGTCCAAAATGGCATCAGAAAAAATCTGGTACACCAACAATGGGTGGATTTGTTTTTAATCTAGCAATTCTTGCAGTTGTTTTGGTTTTTGGACTATTAACTAAAAATTTACATGCTAAATTATTAATAATCACCTTTATCTTAGTTTTATATGGCTTTTTAGGTTTCTGGGATGATTCTATTAAATTATGGAAGAAACAGAATGAAGGTTTGAAAGCTTGGCAAAAATTTCTTGGCCAAGTAGTAGGTGCACTTCTTTTCGTATTTGTTTTTGTGCATGAAAAACTTCCATTATCTTTAGCGTTATTTGGACATGAATTACATTTAGGATTAGTGTTGTATACACTATTTGCTATTTTCTGGTTAGTAGGTTTTTCTAATGCAGTGAACTTAACTGATGGAATTGACGGACTAGTTTCAGGACAGGCAATAATAGCTTTTGCAACCTATGGAATTATAGCTTATTATCAAGGCCAATTTGATGTATTACTATTTTGTGCTACAGTAATTGGTGCATTACTTGGCTTTATTATCTTTAATCATAAACCAGCTAAAATTTTCATGGGTGATATGGGTTCATTAGCGCTAGGTGGTGCGTTGGCTGCCGTTTCTTTAATGACACATCATGAATTAGCTTTATTAGTTATAGGTTTCGTCTTTGTTATGGAAACAGCAAGTGTAATTTTACAAGTTGCCTCATTCAAGTTAACTGGCAAAAGAATTTTTAAAATGAGTCCAATTCATCATCACTTTGAAATGTGTGGCTGGAGTGAATGGAGAATTGATATTACTTTTTGGTGTATAGGAATTGTTTGTTCAGCAATCGCATTAGCGTTTATTCTATAAAAATTAAGCATTAAGGAAGTCTTGTATTATGAAAATGATAGAGAAATATCGTGGAAAAAAAGTATTAGTATTAGGATTAGGTAAGAGTGGTGTGAATGCAGCTAAGTTACTGAAAAAGTTAGGTGCAGAAGTTACTGTAAATGATAAAAATACCCCATCTGATTTAACTCAAGTAAATGAACTAAAAAATGAAGGAATTGAAGTTATTACTGGTAGTCATCCTTTAGAATTATTAGAGAATATTGATTTAATGGTTAAAAATCCTGGTATACCATACACAAATGTTTTAGTTAGTGGTGCTAAAGATAAGGGAATAAAGATAATTACTGAACCTGAACTAGCTTTTGAAATTAGTGATGCAAGATTTGTAGGAGTAACAGGTACAAATGGTAAGACAACAACTACAACAATGATTTCTTTGATGCTAAATCAGGGTCAAACTGAAGGTAAGGCTTATGTTGCTGGTAATATAGGTGTTCCAGCTAGTCAAGTGGCACAAGAAGCAACAAACAAAGATACAATAGTTACAGAATTATCTAGTTTTCAATTATTAGGAATTACAGAATATCATCCTAAAGTTGCTGTATTAACAAATATATATGAAGCGCATATTGATTACCACGGTACAAGAGAAAATTATGTTAATGCTAAGATGCGTATCGTTATGAATCAAACAGAAGATGATTACTTTGTGGTAAATTGGGATAACGAAGAATGGCAAGAATTAAGTCAACGTTCTAAAGCAAAAATTGTTCCATTTTCTCGTCTAGGTAAATCTAAGAAAGGTGCTTATGTAGCAGATGGATATCTATTCTATAAAGAAGATAAAATAATGCCAGTTGCTGATATTAAAGTTCCTGGTACTCATAATGTAGAGAATGCATTAGCTGCAATTGCTGTTGCGAAGATATTTGGCAAGTCAAATGAAGATATTAAAGAAATTTTAACAACATTCTCAGGTGTACGTCATCGTACTCAATATGTAACAACTCTAAATGGTAGAAAATTCTATAATGATTCTAAGGCTACTAATATGGAAGCGACTGAAAAAGCATTAGCTGGTTTCAATAATCCAGTAGTATTATTAGCTGGTGGATTAGATAGAGGATTTACATTTGAAAAATTAGAACCTTCATTGAAGAATAAAGTTCATGCAATGATTGTATTTGGTGAAACAGCTGATCTGATGGCAAAGGCTGGTAAAGAAGCTGGTGTTGAAAAGATTATTAAAACTAAAGATGCAGTTTCTGCAGTCCCTGAAGCTTATAAAGTAAGTAATGAAGGCGATGTTATCTTACTATCTCCAGCTTGTGCTAGTTGGGATCAATGGCCAACATTTGAAGTACGTGGGGATAAATTTATTGAAGCTGTAGAAAAATTGACAAAAGAGTTGGAGGAAAAATAAATGCGATTATTAATTTCTGGTGGTGGAACAGGAGGTCATATCTATCCAGCACTAGCATTGATAGAAGCTATTAAGCAAAAAGAACCAGATTCAGAAATTTTATATGTTGGAACTCATAAGGGTTTAGAAAGTCGTATTGTTCCTTCGGCAGGAGTTCCATTAAAGACGATTAAAATTCAAGGTTTCAAACGCTCTTTATCTTTGGAAAATTTTAAAACAGTATATCTCTTTTTAAAAAGTGTGCATGACTGCAAGAAAATTATCCGTGATTTCAAACCAGATGTTGTTGTAGGAACAGGTGGCTATGTTTGTGGTGCGGTTGTATATGCTGCAGCTAGGATGAAAATTCCAACTTTTGTTCATGAGCAAAATAGCGTTGCTGGCGTAACGAATAAATTTTTAAGTTGCTTTGTAGATAAGGTAGGAATATGCTTTGAAGATGCTAGAAAAGATTTTCCAGCATCTAAAGTTGTTTTTACTGGTAATCCTAGAGCCCAACAAGTTGCTGGTATGAAAGATACAGGTAGATTAGAGAAAGAATACAAGCTGAGAAAAGATTTACCAACAGTTATGATTTTTGGTGGTTCTCGAGGAGCAGAAGGAATTAATGCTGCTGCTCTAAAGGCTATTCCACAGTTTGCTAAAAAAGAATATCAAGTTTTATTTGTTACTGGTAAAGTTCACTATGATAAAATAATGGCCAAAGATGAAGCTAAAAACTTACCAGATAATGTTAGAATAGAGCCTTATATTGCTGATATGCCAGCAATTTTACCTGAAGTTGCAAGTATTGTTGGTCGTGCTGGTGCAACAAGTTTAGCAGAAATTACAGCCTTAGGAATTCCGACTGTTCTAATCCCAAGTCCATATGTAACAAATGACCATCAAACAAAGAATGCGATGAGTTTAGTTAATAAAGATGCAGCATTGATGATTAAAGAGAAAGATTTAACTGCGGATACATTAGTTAAAAATATCGATGAAATTATGAATGATTCCGATAAAAGATTACAAATGGGTAAAAATGCCAAGAAAGCTGGAATTCCAGATGCAGCTAACCAAGTAATCAAAGTACTAGAAGATATAATGCATAAATAATTATTCAAGATATTAAAGTAAAGGAGGTGATTGCGTGTTTGGTAAACGGAAAGATTCTAAAAATAAAGCCATGAGAGATAATGAAGAACTTACGCCTTGGGAAAGACAGCAATTGTTGCGAGAAGAAAATATAGAGAAAAAACAAAAGAAATCTAAAAAAATCTTGATAAGTAGCAATTTAGTTAAATTTAACGGTCTTAGAAAGAAAAGACTCCAAAAGCGAGTAATAACTCTAGCATCAATTTTTGGAATTAGTGCAGTAATATCTTTATACGCAATCCTTCCAGTTAATAGAGTGAGTAATATAGAGATAGAAGGCACAGATAGCCAAACAAAAACTGCTATTATAGAGGCTAGTCAAGTGAAAAAGAACGAATCTTTATTCGCGGTTGTGCCTACTAAATTTTTGATTAGTCAACGTATAAAAAATGATGTAGCAACTGTTAAAGATGTTAATATCTCTTTGGAAAAAAACGTCGTTAAATTTAAAGTTACTGAATATGATATTGTCGGATATATTCAAAGAAAGAATACTTATTACAAGTTAACTTCAAATGGACGTGAATTGAATGTAGGTCAAAAGGCAACCAATGGAAATTACCCATTATTTCTTGATTTCAAAAAGAAAACTTTATTACATGAAGCAGCACAACAGGTAGGGGAGATGCCTAAAAAAGTAAGATTTGGAATTTCTGAAATACATTCTAGTCCAACAAAGGTAAACCCTAAACGAGTGAGATTAGTGATGAATGATGGAAATAAAGTAATAGGAAGTATAGATACTTTAGCAACAAAAATGAGTTATTATCCAAGCATGGCTAAAGCTCTAGATAAAAAAGGTGTGATTGATCTAGAAGTGGGTGCATATGCTTATCCTTATGATAATAAGTAATAAAGTTGTTTCAAATGTTTAACAAAGTAAAGTACACATCTATTGCTTAATGTGGTAAAATTTATATATTGACTAAATATGAATAAAAATAGACAAAAATTATAGCTTAAAATTTGAGTGTAAGAGGAGGTCAAAATGATGGATAATTCTGAAATATATGTGGGATTGGACATCGGAACGACTTCAATAAAAGTCATCATCGCAGAACATGTGAAAGGACAAGCAAATATCATTGGTTACGGTAATACAAAATCTGCTGGCTTAAATCGTGGTGTAATTGTAGATATTGATCAAGTTGTTGCAACAATAAGAGATGCTGTTAATCAAGCTGAAAAAAAAGCTAACTTGGATATTTCTGAAGTAACAGTTGGAATACCTGCTAATTTGCTACAGATTGAAAAATGTCACGGTATGGTTTCCGTCAGTGATGAAAATGGTAACTCACAAGAAATTACGAAGAATGATGTGTATAAAGTAACACAAGCTGCTTTGGTACAAAATCTTCCTCCTGAACGTGATGTTATTGATATCATTCCAGATGAATTTATTGTAGATGGTTTCGATGGAATTAAAGATCCCCGTGGTATGATGGGGGTTCGTATGGAGATGCACGCTGTTATGTATACGGGTCCTAAGACTATTTTACATAATATCAAGAAGTGCATACAAAAAGCGGGCTTAAAAGTTAAAGCAACTGTTGTAGCTCCTTTGGCTACTGCCAGATTAGCAATGTCTGATGCAGAACAAGATTTTGGATCTATTTTAATTGATATGGGTGGTGGACAAACAACTGCAGCTGTAATTCACGACCATAAATTAAAGTATACATATGTAGATCAAGAAGGTGGCGACTATGTCACTAGAGATATTTCGGTAGTTCTTAACACTTCCATTGAGAATGCCGAAAGCTTGAAGCGTACTTATGGTTTTGCAATGGCTAATCAAGCATCTTCTGAAGATGTATTTCCTGTACAAGTTGTAGGGAAACAAGAACCTGAACAAGTATCAGAAGAATATTTGGCTGAAATTATAGAAGCTCGTATGAGACAGGTGTTTGAAAAGATAAATCGTTCTTTAAAAGATGTTAATGCTTTTCAATTACCGGGTGGAATAATTTTAACTGGTGGAATGGCTGCTTTACCAGGAATTAGAGAATTAGCAGAAGAAATTTTTGGAGTAAGCGTTAAAATTTATATTCCACAAGAAATGAATTTACGTTTCCCATCATTCTCTCAAGTGATAGGATTAGTAAACTATGTAACTAAAATGAGTGATATTGAACGCTTAGTTAAAGGTAGTTTGGAAGGAAATACAATTGATATAACAGCAGATACTATTCCATATGCTGATAGCATGATTAGTAATAATTTTGATACAACAGCTGTATCTAATGATTATGTGGATGATTATGTAGAAACTGCAGATGTTGAACCTCAAGACTTACAAGAAACACAACCTAAGCATAAGCAAAATAAAAAGAAAAATGGTATATTGTCGAAAGCTAAGAATTTTATGGAATCTTTCTTTGACTAATTAATTGGAGGGTAAAAGAATGGCAATGGAATATTCATTAGATTCAAGTCAAAATACAGGCGCAAATATAAAAGTAATCGGTGTTGGTGGTGCAGGTGGTAACGCTGTTAACCGTATGATTGCTGATGATGTTAAAGGTGTTGAGTTTATTGTAGCTAATACTGATGTTCAAGCTTTACAACATTCAAACGCTGAAACAAAAATTCAATTAGGACCTAAATTAACACGTGGATTAGGTGCAGGTTCCAATCCTGAAATCGGTAGTAAAGCTGCTCAAGAAAGTGAAGAAGCAATTGCCGAAGCTCTTTCCGGTGCAGATATGATTTTTGTTACTGCTGGTATGGGTGGCGGTACAGGTACAGGTGCTGCTCCTATTATTGCAAAGATTGCTAAAGAACAAGGTGCTTTAACAGTTGGTGTTGTTACACGCCCATTCAGTTTTGAAGGACCAAAGCGTGCAAGATTTGCTGCTGAAGGTGTAGCACAAATGAAAGAACACGTTGATACTTTAGTTATCATCGCTAACAACCGCTTATTAGAAATCGTAGATAAGAAGACACCAATGTTACAAGCATTCCAAGAAGCAGATAACGTATTACGTCAAGGTGTACAAGGTATTTCTGATTTAATTACATCACCTGGTTACGTTAACTTGGACTTTGCTGATGTTAAGACTGTTATGCAAAATCAAGGTTCTGCTTTAATGGGTATTGGTACTGCTAACGGAGAAAATAGAACAGCAGAAGCTACAAAGAAAGCTATTTCTTCACCTTTATTGGAAGTATCAATTGACGGTGCAGAACAAGTTTTACTTAACATCACAGGTGGTCCAGACCTAAGTTTATTTGAAGCACAAGATGCTTCAGATATTGTGGCTCAAGCTGCTACAAGTGATATTAACATTATTTTCGGTACTTCTATCAATGAAGAACTTGAAGATTCAGTTATCGTAACAGTTATTGCAACTGGTATTGATAAAAAGAAAAAAGAAGCACCAAAGCGTACAAGAATGAGTAATCCACTTAACAATGCAGGTATTAATCATTCAACAACTGGTGTGAATGAAACAACAACTAGAAGTCAAGGAGATCCATTAGGTGATTGGGATTTAAGTCGTGAAATGAATAATCCTCGTCAAGCTACACAAAATGAACGTGGAAATGATTTCCAAAACGTTGAAAAGAAAGATTTCGATGTGTTCCAAGCTGATTCAGATGCAGATGATAGCAACGATGATTCTTTAAATACACCACCATTCTTACGTCGCCGTCGTCGTTAAGATTTCCTTTGAAGGAGTGTTAAGATGTCATTAAGTGAAAAGCTAAGTAATTGGTTCAATGGAGTTCCAGAAGAAGAGTATTACGAGGAAGTTACTGATAGCAAACAAGCAGTCAGTACTAATACTGATGTTAATAGAGCTTCTGAACCAGAAAAAGATAATAATAGACAGGTGATGTCTTTGATGAGTTCTAAAAACAATAGTACAACAGTTCAAAGAGAACAAAAGATCATGGTCTTTGATCCAAGTGTTTTTTCAGACGTTAAGAATATCGGTAAGATGATTTTAAATGGTAGAGCTGTGATTGTTAATTTTAGAAAAATGGATGAAAATCAAATTCATCGTGTAATAGATTTTCTTTCGGGCTTAATTTTTGCTGTTAATGGTGACATGCAAAGAATAGGTGAAAAAATATTCTTGTGCACCCCTAAAAATTTTAAGATCGAAGGAGATTTGTCTAATCTTACAGGTAGATGATATTAGGTATAGGTTAGGAGTAATTAATTGATATTTTTAGTTGATAGAATTTTTAATCTGTATTCGACATTAATCTTAATTTATGTATTAATGTCATGGTTTCCAGGTGCATATCAAACTAAGTTAGGTCAATGGTTAGGAAAGATAGTTGAACCATATTTAAGTTTGTTTAACTTCATTCCCCCAATTGCTGGTTTGAGTTTTGCACCAGTAGTAGCGTTAATTGTTCTACAACCTGTTGAATGGGGTGTAGACTTTATACTTAGACTGTTAGGACTTTATTAATCATGGATAGTAACATTTTGCAGCATTTTAGAAAAGATGAAGAACCATTAATTTCACAATTGTCTGATTACATTATGCAGGTAGAAAACGAATATCGACCAATATTAACGCATTTCCTGAATCCAAGGGAACAATATATTACTCAGTCGTTGATACACAAAAATCAAGATGTAAAAGTTTCTTTTAGTGGTGGTTATGAAAATGCTGAAAGAAAACGAGCAATATTTTACCCAAGTTATTACGAGGTACAGGATGATGATTTTAATTTAGAATTAATTATGATTAAATATCCTGTGAAATTTACATCGTTAACTCATGGACAAATTTTAGGAACTTTGGCTAATAGTGGGTTAGATAGAGAAGTAATTGGTGATATAATAGAACAAAATGATACTTGGCAATTCCTTTGTGAAAAAGAAGTAAGTGACTACTTCAGATTGCAAATTGATAGAGTGGGTAAGATTAAAGTTAGACTTGAAGATGCACCACTCGATGAAATTGTAGTTCCAGAGTTGAATTGGCAAGAAAAAATGGTAACATCTTCTTCTCTAAGAATAGATAGTTTAGTTAGTGTTACGTTCAACATATCAAGGGAAAGTAGCAAGAATTTAATTAAAGCTGAAAAAGTACAGTTAAATTGGATGACTGTTGCTAGACCAGACTATGAAGTTAAGTATGGAGATATATTATCGATTCGTGGTTATGGTAGACTTAGAATCGATGACCTATTAGGTGTAACTCGTAAGGATAAATTAAGAATTAGAGTTTCTGTATTGGAGAAGAATAACTGATACGTTTTTGGAGGTGTTGGGGATGGCTTTGACCCCTTTAGATATTCATAATAAAGAATTTCATGTAAAATTACGTGGCTATGATCAAGATGAAGTTAATGATTTCTTAGATCAAATTATTAAAGACTATGAAAATACTTTAAAAGAAAATGACAGATTAGCAGATAGTTTGCAACAAAACAAAGAAAAATTGAAGTATTTCAATGACTTGAAAGATTCATTGAATCAATCAATTATTGTGGCTCAAGAAGCTGCTGATAAAGTTAAGGCAAACTCACAAAAGGAAGCTGAAATCATTAATCATGAAGCACAAAAGCAAGGTCAAGATATTATTGACCAAGCTAATGCTAAGGCAAAACACATCATTGATGAAGCTTCGAGAAAAGCTAAGAAGATTGCAATTGAAACTGATGATTTGAGAAAACAAGCTCGTATCTTCCGTCAAAGACTTCAAGTAATGATGGAATCACAACTTGAAGTAATTAAGGGTAGTGACTGGGATGAAATTCTCAAGCAAGGCGATGTAAGCAGTTTTGAAGAAATTCAAGATGCAATTCGTCATGATGATTCACTTGACAATTTTGGTCAAAATGAAGTACAATCAGACGCAAGTAGTGATGGAGCAGAGGTAATTGTTCCAGGCCAAATTGATGCACCAGCTGATGTTGTTACTCAAGATGTCCCAGAACAACCTCAAGAAGAATCAGTTTCTCAACAAACAAATGAAACTGTTGTTATTTTCCCTGATGATGATCAACCTCAAGGAAAGCACTTTGCTCCTGAAGATTAATTTATTTCTGAAAGAACGCGAAAATCATATTATATAGGCAGCGAGTCGATGGTCGGTGAAAGTTCGATATATCCCTGATATGATTTTTATCATCTTTCAAATACTTTCCTGAAATAATAGTAAGGTAAGTCGTTTCATCGCGTTAATGATGACTAAAGAAACTACTAATTAATGATAGTTAAAATTTGGGTGGTACCACGGAAATCTCGTCCCTTGCTGGATGGGATTTTTTTGTTTCCAATTTTTAACTGAGAGAGAAAGGATGAATCTTATGAAAGTCAAAGATACTTTAAATTTGGGTAAGACAAAATTCCCAATGCGTGGTAATTTACCTGTTCGCGAAGTTGAAAGACAAAATGAATGGGAAGAAAATAAAGTTTATGAACAAAGACAAAAATTAAACGAAGGAAAACCAAGTTTTGTGTTACATGATGGACCTCCATATGCTAACGGTAATATTCATATGGGTCACGCAATGAACAAGATTTCTAAGGATTTCATCGTTCGTTCTAAATCAATGATGGGATTCCGCGCACCTTATGTACCAGGTTGGGATACACACGGTTTACCAATTGAACAACAATTGAAAAAAGCTGGTGTTGATCGTAAAGCATTATCTGTAGCTGAATTCAGAGAAATGTGTCGTCAATATGCTTTAGAACAAGTTGATAAGCAAAGAAAAGACTTTAAGCGTTTAGGTGTTGCTGGTGAATGGGATAACCCATATTTAACATTGAAACCAGAATATGAAGCACAACAAATTCGTGTCTTTGGTAAGATGGCAGAAAAGGGCTTAATTTATAAAGGTAAAAAGCCAGTATTTTGGTCATGGTCATCTGAATCAGCTCTTGCTGAAGCTGAAGTTGAATATCATGATGTAACATCACCATCTGCATTCTACGGTGAACAAGTTGTTGATGGTAAAGGTGTATTAGATGAAAATACATATATGGTTGTTTGGACTACAACACCATGGACTATTCCTGCTTCTGAAGGTATTACAATTGATGCTACATTCGACTACGCAGTTGTACAACATGACGATGATGAACGTAAGTATGTTTTAGCTGCTGATTTAGTAAATGTTGATGCTGAATTATTTGGTTGGAATGATGTTAAGATTGTGAAGACTGTTAAGGGTGCAGAATTAGAAAATGTTTTATGTCAACACCCATTCTATCCAGAAAGAAAACTTGTAACTATGTTAGGCGACTTCGTTACAACTGATGCTGGTACAGGTCTTGTTCATACAGCTCCTGGCTTTGGTGAAGATGACTTTAACATTGGTGTTAAGTACGGTTTAGATGTATATGTTCCTGTTGATGATAAGGGATATATGACAGAAGATACTGGCGAAGATTTTGCAGGTTTATTCTATGAAGACGCAAATGAAGTTTCTTTGAAGAAATTGGAAGAAGCTGGCGTACTTTTGAAGCAAATGGATTACGAACATAGCTACCCATTTGACTGGCGTACAAAGAAACCTATTATCTTCCGCGCTACACCACAATGGTTTGCATCTGTTGATAAGATTCGTGACCAAATTTTAGGTGCAATTAATGAAGTTCAATTCTTCCCAGATTGGGGTCAAAAACGTCTTTACAACATGATTCGTGATCGTGGTGACTGGGTAATTTCCCGTCAAAGAGTTTGGGGTGTTCCATTGCCAATCTTCTACGGTGAAGACGGTGAAGCTATCATGACCAAGGAAACAATTGAACATGTTGCAAAATTAGTTGAAGAATACGGCTCAAATATTTGGTTCCAACGTGAAGCTAAGGACTTATTACCTGAAGGCTTTACAAGTGAACATTCTCCAAATGGTAAATTTACTAAAGAAACAGATATCATGGATGTTTGGTTCGATTCTGGTTCCTCACATCAAGGTGTATGTGCTGAACGTGATTACTTGACATACCCAGCTGATCTATACTTGGAAGGTTCTGACCAATACCGTGGTTGGTTCAACTCTAGTTTGATTACATCTGTTGCTTACTCTGGCCATGCACCATACAAGCAAATTCTTTCTCAAGGGTTTACACTTGATGGTAAAGGACGTAAGATGAGTAAATCATTGGGTAATACAATTGTTCCTAGTGAAGTTATCGATAAGATGGGTGCTGAAATTATCCGTCTATGGGTATTGAGTGTTGATACATCTGCTGACGTTCGTGTATCTATGGAAAGTTTCCAACAAATCGCTGAAAGTTACCGTAAATTTAGAAACACAGTTCGTTTCTTACTTGCAAATACAACAGATTTTGATCCTGCTAAAGATGCTGTTGCTTTCGATGAAATGGAATCCATTGATAAATACATGACAGTTCTTGTAAACAAATTTACTAAAGAAATTCTAGATGCATATGCAAACTATGAATTTATGGAAATTTACAAGAAGTTAATTAACTTCATTACAACAGATCTTTCCGCATTCTATATGGACGTTGCTAAGGATGTTGTTTATATTGAAGCTTCTGATAGCAAGAAACGTCGTTCAATGCAAACAGTATTGTATGATGTAGTAGTACGTCTAACTAAGTTAATGACTCCAATTTTACCTCATACAACAGAAGAAATTTGGAAGTATTTGAAGGAAGACGAAGAATACGCACAATTATCCGAAATGCCTGAAGTTAAACATTTCAATAATGAAGAAAAACTCGTTGATTTATGGAATAGATTCATGAATTTACGTTCAGGTGTATTTAAAGCTCTTGAAGAAGCAAGAAATGAAAAATTAATCGGTAAGTCCTTCGAAGCACATGTAGACTTATATGTATCTAATGGTGTACAAGCTGATTTAGATGCATTAAATGCTAATGTTCGCCAAGCATTGATTGTTTCTGCATTAGATGTTCATCCATTATCTGAAGCACCAGAAAATGCTTTGAAGTTCAATGATGAATATGCTGTTGTAGTTGAACATGCTAAAGGTGAAGTTTGTCCTCGTTGTCGTATGATCAAGACAGATATCGGTAGTGATGCTGACTTACCAACACTATGTGCAAGTTGTGCTGAAATTGTTCGTGAAAACTATCCTGAAGCTTTAGCAGAAGGTTTAGAATAATTTAATTAATAGTTAAAAGAGATTCAAAGATAAATTTTCTTTGAATCTCTTTTTTACATACAAAGGTATGAGAAAGCTATAATCCCCATTTACCACCATGAACTTTAGTTACATTAGATGTAACAATAAAGGCTTCTGGATCAATTTCATGAATTTTAGCAATTAAATGACCGTAATCTTGGCGATCTACGATTAATAAAATTTGTTGCTTTTGTGTTTGACTATAACCACCAACTACATCATAAAGAGTCAGACTACTATTATCTTTTAGAAGGGTTTCTTTAATTTCATCAAGCAAATCGTTACTTAAAATTTGAACTTGGTATTTTAAGTCAAAGCCTACCTCGGTATAGCGCATAACTAAAGCAGTTATAACTTGAGAAAAGGCTGCTAAAAAGAAAGCATTGAGTCCAGCGACAAATATATTCATAAAAATAACAAGTAGGTCGATAAACATTAATGTTAGGGCAGAATCCAGATAAAAGTATTTCTTCAAAATCATTGGTGGAATAGTTGTCCCTCCACTTGAAGCATTAATTCGATAAAGAAGTGAAACTCCAAAGCCCATCAAGCCACCACCGATAATAACAGCTAATAATTCATTATCAGTAACTTGAAAACTAGGAGTTAATTGCATAAATACAGGTAACAATAAACTACCTAAAGTAATATTTTTAACCACTTTTCTTTCTAAAAAAATCCAAGCTAAGCCAATCATAGCTAAATTACAGATTAAAACTGTTAAAGGTCGTTCTACATGCCAAACAGCTTCTACTAAGATGGCAATTCCAGTCGTTCCTCCGGCTGCAATATCGATTGGAGCATAAAAGAAGTTAATACTTAAAGTAATAATTTCTAGAGCAACTAAAAATACTAGCCAACGTCCCCAGCGATATCTACGTATATTTCTTGTCATCTAAACATCCTTTCGTTTGATAGTAGTTCAAACTATGATTTTATTATTATAATTATCATAACAATAAAGTTGATTTTATGTAAAGAAAGTAACAATAATAAGTAATATTTTTAGTATAATTTTATAAAAAATTAAGATTATGGGGAGAAGAATATATATAATAATAGGATAAAAAATATATTTTATATGTTATCATGCATTGAATTTTTGACTTAATTTTTTACCAAGAGATATAATTACATCTCGTAATTCTAATTTATTTAGATAAGAAGCTGGAAGCCAGAGTGAGTTACTTTGTTGAACACCCACAATTTGTCCGGTTATTGAACCGGTTGAATCAGAATCTCCATCATGGTTAACAGAAATTTCGATAGCACGGCATGGATCTTTTTGATATTTCAAAGAACAATAGAGGGCAATAGCTAGTGTTTCTTCAGCAACCCATCCCTTTCCTAAGCGTTGAAAATTTATAAAATCGCTATCTGGTGTTTGACTTAAATTTGTTGCTAATTTAATTATTTCTGTAAAATCGGATAAATAATCCATAGTACTGAATTTTGACTTTATAAAATTAAGAGTATCTAATACAAGTTGGGGAGAAATATTAGATGTAAGTAAACGATGAATAAGTACTGCTAAATAAGCAGAAGAAAGACTACTTAGTGGATGACCATGAGTCAAAGCAGAGCTTTCAGCTCCAAGTTGAGCAATTATATTTTCATCTTCATCAATAAATCCAATTGGAGCTACACGCATAATACCACCACATCCTTTGCTATTATTAATTGGATGTTGTAAATTTCCTGGTTTTTGTTGTGCTAGTGTCATTAAGCAAGTCCTGCCTGGTTCACGAGAATTAAATAGTTCCTGAAAATCTACCAATTTACTAACAGGCTTATGGGTCATACTTTGTTTGTCAGTTTTCCACTGAGTTTCTAACCAATCTTGATAACAATCCCAAAGATTAGTCAGATAATTATCCGATATTAATAAGGCAGAAGCTGTAAATAGAGACATTTGTGTGTCATCTGAAATTAAAACTGGTTCAGAAAAATTAATAAAAGTGATGCCACTGGGATTATTTTGTTGAATTTCTCGATAGCTAGAAAATTCCACTGGGTATCCTAATGAATCGCCTAAAGCACCACCTAATAAGCAATTAGTAGGTTTATTTGTCATTTTTATCTTCCTCCAATAAATTTTAGATAAATATTAAAGTAAATGATGTTCGACTTTCAAGTCAGTATAGCATAAATTAGTTATAAAATTATGATAACTCTTATAAAATCAAGATATAATAGCTATAAATAGTAGGGAAGTGAATTAAGTTGATGAACAAAAAATTACCTTACATATATTTTAAAACAAAATCGTTTCATGTATATTTACGATTATGGAAATTAGATGATGAATGGATAGGAGTATCTTATAGTGTAAGAACTTATAATTCAGAAGAAATTTATCAAGGTGGAAGTCCCTTAAGTGATTGGTATCATGATGATCTAACAGTACTGTTAAATGGAATAGATGAATTAATGATAACGGATGAATATGCAAATACTTTTGAACCTTTAGATGATCCTTATTTGGATATAGTATTAAAAAGTAAATATGGTAAAAAATATCTAAGAATTGACTTTTATTGGGATCCAACAGAGAGTAGAGATCATTTGTCAGTATATTTAAATAGTAAACAAATTGAAAATCTAAATATGTATCTCTCACTAGCAACTGGAAAAATAATAAAAGATAATGATCAAATTAAGATATTGTATGATCAAGGTATTTTACAAGGAGATTAAGCAGAAATTCTTACAAAATAAATTTCCAATCTTCATTTTTGGTTCTTAATAAAGATAGACTTATAATAGTAGCATAAGGAAAACTTAGCATGAAAATAGGGGATTGTGCTAAAATAGTTAAAGTGATTATTATTAAGGACGTGAACTAATTGAGTAATGAAGAACCATTAATTTTTCATTTGCAAGTTGCACGTAAAAAGCCAGAAAATATTAAACATCCTGAAGGTTACTGTCCTTTCTGTGATAGAGAGAATTTGACTAACATATTAGATAAGGATGGAGATTGTATCTGGCTTGTAAATAAGTTTCGTACACTCCAAGATACAATGCAGACAATTATTATTGAATCTAAAGACCATCTTGGAGATCAAAGTAATTACAGTCAACTTGAAAATCGTAAAATTATTAAATATGTTTTAGAATGTTGGCAAAAGATGATTAATCAAAATAAGTATAAGAGTGTTTTGCTATATAAGAATTTTGGACCACGATCTGGTGGTAGTTTAAGGCATCCGCATTTTCAAATTGTAGGATTAGATAAAAAGTATGGGTATGCTAATATTTCATCGAAAAACTTCCAGGGAGTAGATGTCGTTTCTAGAAATAACGTTCAACTTAACATTTCTCGCTATCCTTTAAAGGGATTTGTTGAGTTTAATGTTCAAATGTCACAAGATGGCAATGTTGCAACTTTTGCTGATTATATCCAATCAACTGTTAAATTTATTTTGAGCGATGACTTTTATCATGGACACTATGACTCCTATAATTTATTTTTCTATAATATAGATCAAAAAATTGAGTGTAAAATAATGCCACGTTATGTAGCTAGTCCATATTTCATAGGTTACCAAATTTCTCAGGTTAATAATGAGGAAAGTCTTATGCAAATTGCAGAAGCATTACAAAAAAGAATTTTAGCAGAGTAGGTGATTAAATGGGTGAAAGAATTGCCGTCTTTTCAGATGTGCACGGGAATACGACTGCATTAGAGGCAGTTTATCAAGATTCAATCAAACAAAAGGTTGATAAGTACTGGTTTTTAGGAGATTTATTTTCTCCTGGACCAGGTGCTCAGGACTTATGGGATCTATTTAAACAGATAAATCCTGAAATATGTATTCGTGGAAATTGGGATGATTTGTTTTTAAATGCTCTAAGAGGAGTAGTTGATACTGATAGAACAAGTTTAGTTTATATCTCTAAATTGGCACAAACATTGTCTGAAAGATTAGACGCTAATGAAGTAACGTCTACTATAAAAAAATGGCCTATAAGGGAAGAAACAAGGGTTAGAGATATTAAGGTAGGATTGACACACAATTTACCTGATTTAAATTATGGACAGGCTTTATATCCTACTGAGAAACAGCGTAATTTCAATGAATTATTTGATGGAAATCAAAATCTTGATTTAGCTATTTATGCCCATGTTCATCACCCACTAATGAGATATAGTAGCGATGAGCAATTCGTTTTAAATCCCGGGTCTGTAGGGCAGCCGTTTTTTGCATGGGATAAATTTCAAAAAGATATGCGTGCCGAATATTTGATTTTAGAAATTGATGAACATGGAATTCAAGAAACGAACTTTAGGAAAGTCTATTATGATAGAGATTTAGAATATAAGCGGGCTGAATTAGCTAATTTACCTTATTTAGACATTTATAAGTTACAACTTGTAACAGGAAAAGTACATACACATGATCATGAATTGATGAAGAAAATTAATGATGAACGTGGTTACTTAAAAGATGTAATAAAATTTAATGAAAAGGTACGAAAAAAAGGATAAAGAAAAAAGCAAGTAAATCTGACTAGAGCCAGAATTACTTGCTTTCGTTATATTATGGTCTTATTTTAGTACCAACCATGTGATTGCCAGAATTGTTGAGCAGCAACCCATGAACCATAACGTGATGTTACATATTGGTTAGCAACTCTTTCTTGGTTAGCAGCAGAGTAGTCACCATTTAAATATGATGCAGATAATTGATACTTACCAATGTATTGACCATTAGTAGCTGTATAACTACCACCAGATTCCTTATTAGCAATCCATGTTTTAGCAGCTTCTTCACTTGAGCTACCAGAAGCTTGATAGTTGTAACCAGAGTTAGCAGCTTGAGTATTAGTATTAGCGTTATAGCTATAGTTATTATTGTTATTGTAGCTATAGCTAGGTGTTGTAGCTGCTTGGTAATTATTGTTATTGTAGCTATAGCTAGGTGTTGTAGCTGCTTGGTAATTATTGTTATAAGTTTGAGCTGGTGATTGGTAGTTATTTGTTGTAGTACTTGTTGTAGTTGTATTAGCAGAAGCTGTTGCTTGACCATTTTCACCTACTTCAAGTGTTTGACCAGCATAAATTAAGTTTACGTTTGCTAAGTTATTTAATTGTTGGATACTATCAACTGTTGTATTGTGCTCTTGAGCAATCTTAGAAACTGTGTCACCAGGTTGTACGGTAACTTGGTCCGCATTTGCTGCAATAGTTCCAACTGCGAGTAAACCTGCTGCGGCTGTAACTGACAATAAAGCTTTGTTGAATTTCATATAAAAAATATTCACTCCTGTAAATTAAATCTATTATTTGTGTATCTACTTAATTCGCCTGTTATGCGAATCAACGGTTAAAAGTATACGGAAAGAATATAACAGTGAAATTCCAGAAAGGTTACTAAAATCAGATTTAATGTAATAATTATTACAGTTTGTAGTATTCAGAAACATAAAATCGTCATTTTTTTATAAGAACATTGCTATAATAGCAATTCAAGAGTGGAAATTATATGACAAAAATCGGCTTTTTTTGTCAAGCATTTTGTTTATTAGAAAATATTTAATGATAAAAAGTAGGAATTTTTGCTAATTTTTCTTGAAAAACGCTAGAATTTGGACAAAATACCATTTTTTGTAAAATTACTGTTATTTTGAAATAAAAAATAGAAGGGCTTTTCCTTGTTTTTAACCCTTAATAATAAAATAACATTTTACTTTTAACTAAAAAAGAAGATAATATATTGCAATTATTATTAAAATAGATTATTTTCGTAAGTTTTAAAATAAAAGCTCCCATAATTAGACGACAAATTTTAACTAGGGGAACTTCAGATAGAAATTTATGTAATAAAAAAGCAAGGACGAATCCTTGCCAAAATTATTTATCATGTTCTAGTTTACCAGTCCAACTATCTAAGCCACCTTTAACATTAATGGCTTTATATCCTTTGTTTCGCAAAATCTTAGCAGCTTCTTCACTACGTTTACCAGATTGACTGATAAGATATATTCTATTTTTCTTACTATTAGAATAGCTATCAATTTGAACTAAAGGATAATTTCTAGCATTAGGTAGATGTGCAGTGTGGAATTCGGGTGGAGTTCGCACATCTAAAACCGTTATCGGAGTCTTTTTAGCTAATAATTCAGCTAATTTATCAGTTGTAATAGTAGGAGTCTTACTAAAAAAATTAGTAAAAAACATTTTTAATCACCTTTATAATTTGTATATCTAATAGACAATTTTAAGTTAAAATTGCAAAGAATACAATAAAAAAATAGGAAGATAAAAACTTCCTATATATAGTAATTATATTAATACCAGTTATTTGCTTCCCAATGAGCTTTAGCAGCAGTCCATGAACCGTAACGAGAAGCTACATATTCATTAGCAACTCTTTCTTGGTTTTCAGCAGAATAGTCACCATTTAAGTAAGTTGCAGTTAATTGATACTTGCCATAGTAGATACCATTCTTAGCTGTGTAACTACCACCAGATTCCTTATTAGCAATCCATTCTCTAGCAGCATCTTCATCGTTAGAAGTAGAGCTAGTAGTAGTATTTTGAGTAGCTGTTGTAGTAGCAGCAGGTGTAGTACTTGCTGAAGAATAGTTAGAGTTAGTATTAGCTACAGTATTATTTACAGAACTAGTAGTATCTGTCCAAGTTGTAGTAGGAGTTTCAGCAGGTGTATTTTCTACATATGTTGTAGTAGCAGGTGCTTGAACTTCTGTTTGTGTTTGAGTTGGTGTAGTTTCTGTTTCTACAGGAGCTGCTGTTTGATCAGTAGTATTTGTGGAAACTGTATCATTTGTTGTAGTAGCTGCTTGATCAGTATTTGTAGCATCAACTTGTGCTTCAGAAGTTGTAGTATCGCTAGCAACATTAGTTTGAGCATCTTGAGTAGTTGTATCTGCAGGAGTAGCTGTTTGGTCAACAGTAGTTGTAGTATCTTGAACTTGATCTGTTGCAGCAGGTACATTATTTTGAGTAGCACTATAATTAGTTTGAGTATAGTTAGCTTGTGCATCTGTATTTTGAGCGTAATTTTGTTGGTATTGGGAGGCAGTTTGATATGTAGTTGTAGTATAACTACCATCACCCATTTCAAGAGTTTGACCAACAAAGATCAAATCAACATTTTCAAGATTATTTAATTGTTGTACGTTATCAACGGTAGTAGCGTGGTCTAAAGCAAGTTGAGAAACAGTATCACCGGATTTTACAGTGATTTTGTCAGCTTTAGCACCATTAGCAGCTGCACCAGTTGCGATAATACCAGTAGCGGCAGTTAAGGATAATAAAGTCTTGTTTAATTTCATATACTAAGTTCACTCCAAATTAAATAGATTTTCTGTCTATACTTATATAGTATAACTAAAAATCGTTTACATTAAAATAGTAAAAATATTACTAAGATATTAATTTTTTGTAATCTTAGCTTTTTTTAATTATTTTTTTGAAAGGGGAGAAAAAATAATAAAGTTGGGTAAAGGTTGATAAATAGCTAATAGTAAGTAGAAATTTATTTTAGATAAAGTATTGTAATTTACTGATGCTTAGTGTAGTATTAATGACGTATTAATTAATAGAAAAGAAGTGATTAGATTGGATTTAATTATTCCAAAGGATTATGATCCTAAATTATCAATCCGCGAAACCCAAGAAGCAATTCGTTATATTCGCGAAACATTCCAAGATGAATTTGGCAAGGAAATGGGCTTAAATCGTGTTTCAGCTCCAATGTATGTCGAAAAGAGTTCAGGGATTAATGATAATTTGAATGGATATGAAAAACCAGTATCTTTTACTATGAAAGATATGCCTGGCGAAACCATCGAAGTTGTCCATTCTTTGGCTAAATGGAAGCGTATGGCCTTGAAGAAATATGGCTTCGGCTTACATGAAGGTTTATATACCAATATGAACGCTATTCGCAAGGATGAAGATTTGGATAATTTCCATTCTAGTTATGTTGATCAATGGGATTGGGAAAAAGTTATTTCCAAAGATGAACGCAATGAAAAGACATTAAAAGAAACAGTTGAATTAATTTTTAAAGTTGTCAAGCATATGGAACACGAAGTATGGTACAAATTCCCTAATGCTGTTTACCATTTGCCTGATAAGATTCATTTTATAACTTCACAAGAATTGGAAGATAAATATCCAGAGTTAGAAGATGCTAAAGATCGTGAAAATGCCATCTGTAAAGAACTAGGTTGCGTTTTTGTAATGCAAATTGGTGATGTTCTAAAGAGTGGTAAGCGTCACGATGGTAGAGCTCCTGACTATGATGATTGGAAATTAAATGGTGACATTTTATTCTGGTATGAACCATTGCAATGTGCTTTAGAGTTATCAAGTATGGGGATCCGTGTTGATGAAGATTCTATGGTAGAGCAATTAAAGAAAACAGGCGATGAAGATCGTTTGAAATTACAATACCATAAGATGATTTTGAACAAAGAGTTACCATACACAATTGGTGGGGGAATTGGACAATCTCGTCTATGTATGTTACTTCTAGGTAAAGCACATGTTGGTGAAGTGCAAGCAAGTATTTGGCCAGATGAAATGCTTAAAAAATGCGAAGAAAATGATATTCATATTTTGTAGTATCAAGTGATAATCATCATTAGATATAAATAATGTATGTAATTTTAAATATGATACTAAATATTTTATTAAAAGTACTAGTAATTAAATGATTACTAGTATTTTTTTGTGTATTTAAGTAAACCATCTAAATTAATTAAAATTATATTGAAAACATTTTCAAACAAAGATGGTATAAAATATTGAAAACAATTAATAAAAAGGCTAAAATAACATTGTAAAGAATTATTTAAGGTTAGTGGTATACTGATTTTTTTAAAATTTGAATGGAGGTTTATCGTTATGAGTATTTTAAGTTTGGCTCGTTTCCAATTTGCCATGACGACCATATTCCATTTCTTCTTCGTTCCATTTTCAATCGGAATGGTTTTTATGGTTGCGTTGATGGAAACATGCTATGTTCGTACAAAGAACGAAGCTTATAAGAAAATGACAAAGTTCTGGGGGAATATTTTCTTGTTGAGCTTCGCTGTTGGTGTTGTAACCGGGCTTATTCAAGAGTTCCAATTTGGTATGAACTGGTCAGATTACTCTAGATTCATGGGGGATATCTTTGGTGCTCCACTTGCTATGGAAGCTTTACTATCTTTCTTCATTGAATCTACATTTATTGGTTTATGGATGTTTACTTGGGATAGAGTGAAACCAGGTTTGCACTTATTCTTTGTTTGGATGGTTGTAATTGGTACAATGACATCTGCTCTTTGGATTTTGACTGCTAACTCATTTATGCAACATCCAGTAGGTTACACAATCCGTAATGGACGTGCTGAAATGACAAGTTTTTCTGCTCTATTAAGAAACCCACAAGTTTGGTATGAATGGGGACACGTTATTTCTGGTGCTATCATGATGGGTGGTGTAGTTGTAGCTGGTATGGCTGCATTTAGACTTTTGAAGAGAAAGTCTCTATCTGAAGTAAGTAAGGATATTTTCAAACGTTCAATGCGTTTAGGTATGATCGTAAGTTTACTAGGTTCCTTATCTGTAATGGGTGTAGGTGACCTTCAAATGAAAGACTTACTTCACACACAACCAATGAAATTTAGCGCAATGGAAGCATTGTACAAAGATACTGGTAAATCAGCAGGTTGGACAGTTGTCGGAATTGCTGATACCAAGAATCATAAGACAAATTATACAATTGAAATTCCAGGTATGTTGAGTGTTCTTTCCTATGGTAAGACAACTGGTTCAGTTAAAGGTATGGACACAATCAACAAAGAATTACAAGCAAAATACGGAACTAAGAATAATTACTACGTTCCAGTTAACACATTATTCTGGAGTTTCCGTGTAATGGCAGGTTTTGGTGCTTTAACATTCCTTGTATCTGCTTTAGGATTGTTCTTCACACGTAAGAAGAAGGCAAGCTTATTTAATACAAATTGGATGTTGTGGGTTGTAGCTTTAATGACATTTACACCATTCTTGGCAAATACATGTGGTTGGTTAATTACAGAATTAGGTCGTTACCCATGGACTGTATATGGATTATTTACAATCGCACAAAGTGTATCACCAAGTGTTTCTGCAACATCATTATTGATTTCAAACATCTTATACTTTGCAATCTTCACAGTTCTAGCTATTGTAATGGTTGGCTTTGTAGTTAAGGAACTTCGTAAAGGTCCTGACGAAGCTAGTGAACCTGAATTTGCAAAACATGGTTTAGATCCTTTTGACAAGGAGGCGTTTTAGATGACTGCTTTACAATTTTTATGGTTCATTTTAATTGGGGTACTATTTGCAGGTTTCTTCTTCCTTGATGGATTTGATTATGGTGTAGGGATGGCAACTAAGACTTTGGCACAAAATGATGCTGAAAGAACTCAATTAATTAGAACAATCGGTCCAGTTTGGGACGGAAATGAAGTTTGGCTCATCACTGCTGGTGGGGCAATGTTTGCTTCTTTCCCTTACTGGTATGCATCCTTATTCTCAGGATACTACTTAATTTTATTAATTATCCTATTAGGTTTAATTATTCGTGGAGTATCATTTGAATTTAGACATCATGCTGAAGGTGCTAAGAAGAGAACATGGGATTGGACTTTAGCAATCGGTAGTTTCATCGTACCATTCTTCTTTGGTATTTTATTCATCAGTATGGTTCAAGGCATGCCAATTGATGCTAATGGTAATATGCATGCAGGTTTCTTTGATTACATCAATGTCTTTTCAGTTGTCGGTGGTGTAGCTTTAACTTTATTAGTTTACTTACATGGTTTGAACTACATTGCATTGAAGACCGAAGGTGCTATCAGAGATAGAGCTAAGAACTATGCTCAATTCTTATATTGGGTACTATATGTAGGTTTGGTTGTATTTGCACTATTGTTAATTTTCCAAACAGACTTCTTGAAAGTACATCCAATTAGCACATTAGCTATTTTAGTTGTAATTGTACTTTTAACTGTTTTAGCACATGTATCAGTATTTAAAGGTAAGGAAATTAATTCTTTCATTTATAGTGGATTGACTTTAGTAGCTTTAGTAGCATTACTATTCTCAGGTTTATTCCCACGTTTGATGATTTCCTCTATCAGCGCTAAATACAATTTAGTAATTTCAACAGCATCTTCAACACCTTATACTTTGAAGATCATGACAATTGCAACATTCTGTCTTTTACCTTTTGTATTGGCATACACAATTTGGGCATACTACATCTTCAGAAGAAGAATTAAAATGCCTACTATAACGGAGGGTGAATAATGTTTGATAAGGGTTTATTAACCCTGACAGACATTAAAAAAACTATGAGAGGGCTTGTAGGACTTTATATCCTACAAGCTTTTCTTATAGTTGGTCAAGCTGTCAGTCTAGGGTTAGTGATTACACATTTATGGAGTGGAAAACCACTTAAGGAACAATTTATTTATATTATTGGTTTTATAATTTCTTTTGCTGGAAGAGAAGGGCTACAATGGTGGAGCAATCGCTGGTTAGACGATTATGCACGTGTAGAAGCAAAGAAATTACGTAAAACTTTATTAGAAAAAGTCTTCATTTTAGGTCCAGAATTGGTACAGAAACAAGGAACTGGACACATGGTCACTTTGACTTTAGATGGTATTTCTGAAGTTGAAGATTATATTCAACTAACACTTAGCAAAATGATTAGTATGATGATTGTGCCAATTGTAGTTTTAGCGATGGCCTTTTATCTGGATTGGGTATCAGGAGTAATCTTATTCTTCATCTATCCTTTAATTGTATTGTTTATGATTATTTTAGGATATGCAGCTAAGGCTAAGGCAGATAAACAATTTGTTTCTTTTCAACGTTTATCCAATCACTTTATTGATTCTTTACGAGGAATTGATACATTAAAATACTTTGGTTTAAGTAAACGATACGCCAACAGTATTTATAAGACAAGTGAACGCTTTAGAAAGACTACAATGAGTGTATTACGCGTTGCAATTCTTTCAACATTTGCGTTAGACTTTTTTACAACTTTATCAATCGCGGTAGTAGCTGTATTTTTGGGATTACGTTTGATCAATGGTGAAATTACATTATTTCCAGCTTTAACAGTATTGATTTTATCGCCGGAATACTTCTTACCAATTAGAGCATTCGCTAATGATTATCATGCAACTTTAAATGGGAAAAATTCCTTCCACTCAATTCAAGAAATTATCAATAGTGCTGAAGTTAAAGAAAGTAAGTTAGAGCTTCATCAATGGCAACCTACAGATAGTTTGAAACTAGATAATATTGAGTTTGCTTATGATGATAATGCAGAGCCAGTTAAGTTTAATACAGAGTTTACAGGCTATCAAAAAGTTGGAATTATTGGAATGAGTGGGGCTGGTAAGACAACTCTAATTAATTTGTTAAGCGGCTTTTTACCTTTAAAAAATGGAAAATTTGAAATTCAAGGCAAAGAAACTACTGATTTAAATGAAGATGCATGGCGAAATCAAATTATCTATATTCCACAAAGTCCATATATCTTTGATAATACTTTGCGTTACAATATTGCTTTCTATACACCTGATGCTAGCGATGAAGAAATTATTGAAGCAATTAAAGCAGTAGGATTGGAAGATTTATTAGAAGAACTTCCAGATAAACTTGATACATTAATTGGTAATGGTCAAAGAACTTTAAGTGGTGGACAAGCTCAACGAATTGCTTTAGCTAGAGCATTTTTAGATAAGCAAAGAAAAGTATTAATTTTTGATGAACCAACAGCTCACTTAGATATTGAGACTGAATTGGAATTAAAGGAAAGAATGTTACCTTTAATGAAGGATAGATTGGTAATTTTTGCTACACATCGTCTACATTGGATGAAAGATATGGATAAAATCGTCGTCTTAAAGGACGGAAAAATTGCTGAAGAAGGACAATATGATGAATTGTTAGCTCATCAAGCATATTTCTATGAATTATTAAATCGAGCAAAAGGTGGTGAAAAGAATGTTTAAGAAAATTCCATTATTACAAGAATTGAAAAAAGATACTTGGGTTAAGCCTTTCTTGAAAAAATACAAGAAAACTTTGGTACTAGCAATTTTCTTAGGAATTCTAACATTCTTTTGTGCAGGAGCCTTGATGTTTAATTCTGGATATCTAATTAGTCGCTCGGCTACACGTCCAGAAAATATTTTGCTAGTTTATGTTCCAATTGTTTTGACACGTGCATTTGGTGTAGGTAGACCGGTATTCCATTATCTTGAAAGATTAACAAGTCATAACTGGGTTTTTAAAATGACTTCTGATTTACGTGTTAAGTTGTATAAGGCTTTGGAAAAAGATGCGGTATTCTTTAAGAGTAAGTATCAACTCGGCGATGTTTTAGGATTATTATCAGAAGATATTAATCACATCCAAAATTTATATTTAAGAACCATTTTCCCAACCTTTGTTGCATGGGGACTTTATGTATTTGTTGTTATTGGAGTTGGTATTTTTTCAATTTGGATGGGGCTTTTGATGCTATTAATGATAGGTATTATGTTAGTAGCATTCCCAATCTGGTCAGTTATCGTAAATGGTGCTAGACAAGAATATGAAAAGAAAATAAAGAATGAATTATACCTAGACTTAACTGATAATATTGTTGGGATTACAGATTGGATTTTTGCTCAACGTGGTCGTGATTATGTTAAGCTACATGAACAAAATGAGGAAAAATTGATGGATGTTCAAGAAAAACTACATCATTTTGATCAAATTAGAGATTATCTCTTACAGTTAGTGTTTATGTTGGTAGTTGTGAGTCTTATTTTATGGGGCGGTACATACCTAGGTGGCAGTAATGGAGTATATACAGGTCTAGCTAACTGGATTGCTGCTTTTGTTTTGTGTCTTTTCCCTGTAGTTGATGCATTTGCAGTAATTCCAGCTGCTTCACAAGAAACTAATGTATATAAGGATTCTTTAGTTAGATTAAATAGACTACAAGATAATTCATTTGAAGAAGAAAAATCAGAAATTAAATTAATTGCACCTTATGATATTAAATTAGATAATGTGCATTTTAGATATGAAAATGGTAGTCGTGAAATCCTTAAGGGTATTAACTTAGATATATCTTCTGGCGATAAGTTAGCAATTTTAGGTCGAAGTGGTTCAGGTAAAAGTACGTTAGCTAACTTGATTAGAGGGGATAGAGTTGCTACTGAAGGTACGATTACTATAAATGGTATTGACGTAAGTAAAGTTGGCGATCAAATTTCCAATTATATTGGAGTAATACATCAGACTCCATATTTATTTAATACTACTATTTTAAATAATCTTAGAATCGGAAATGAAGAGGCTACTATCGAGCAAGTATGGCAAGTGCTGGAACGTGTAGGATTGAAAGATATGGTTAAAGCTTTACCACAAGGACTGGAAACAATGGTGGACGAAGCCGGAATGCGTTTTTCTGGTGGTGAAAGACATCGAATGGCATTGGCAAGAATTTTGTTAAAAGATGCTCCAATTATCATTTTAGATGAACCAACTGTGGGCTTAGATCCATTAACTGAACAAGAAGTAATTTCAATTTTTAATCGTGAATTGAAAGATAAAACTTTAATTTGGATAACTCATCACTTACAAGGTGTTGAAGCAATGGATCAAGTTATCTTTATTGAAGATGGAACTATTGAAATGCAGGGTAGTCCTGATTATTTGAGAAAAACAAACGAACGTTATCAAAAGCTTAAAGCAATTGATGAAGGACGATAAAATAAAAGTCATCATTCTAAAAAATTAGAGTGATGACTTTTTAATTTGTACGTTTTAATAAGACTTTAGTAAGTTTAGCAAGTTTCTTTTTAGCTGTAGAATCAGGTAATTTATCGATATCAATAAGTGCTTTATTAGTAAATTTAGCAGCTAAATCTTTAGCTTTTTCTACACCACCTAATTCAACGACTAAAGCTTGGATACGTTGAATTTCAGGTAAAGTTAGGTCTTGCTTTTTAGCTAATAAAGTATGTAATTCATCTGAATCTTCATTAAGAACTAGCAATAATGGTAAAGAATAAACCCCAGTTGCCAAATCTTCGAGAGTTGGTTTATTAAGTCTTGATGCGTCAGAATAATCAAGAATATCATCTAAAATCTGGAAACTAATTCCGATATTTTGTCCGATTCTAGTAGCTAAGCTAACGGTTTGTGAAGAAGCTCCACCAAAATATGCTCCTTCAGCACTTGCTAAGCGGAAAAGATAGGCGGTCTTACCATTTACATTACGCAAATAATTCAAGAAAGTTTGTTGGGTATTGTAGCGATGTTTCATCTGATTTAATTCGCCTAATAAAATTTTCTTCATAGTTCTTGAATTGATCTTAAAAAATGGTGTGTCTAAAACATTATCAGTGATTAAATCAAAGAAGACTGTAAATAAATAATCACCAGCATAGACTGCAATATCCTTACCAAATTGGCTTTGGACACTAACTTCACCACGCCGTTTAGGAGAATCATCAATAATATCATCATGAATAAGTGTGGACATATGTAAAACTTCAAGTGAAGTAGCTATATCAATGAGTTTTTTATCGTCTACACGATTTTGTAAGTCTGCTGTTAATTTGGTAAATAGTAAGAAAAAGGCTGGACGTAAAAATTTACCGCCATTGCTTGCCATTTTTGATAGAGCAGCTTGTAAATCAGGATAGTCGACAGAGATTTTATCTTGAAGATTATATTTAACTTTTTCGATATCTTTTGCCAATTCAGGGTACTGTAACCATAAATTGAATGCCATTTTTTCACCACCTTAATGATAGTCTATGTTTCTATTTTACCCTAAAATAGCCTGTGCAACCACGATGAATTAAAAATTATTTTGAAGAATATGATTTTGTAATGAGTAAATAAAAAATTGAGACAAATAAGCAAAATTATTTTGCTAAACATGAATTTTTTGAGAGATTATTGTAACTAATTACATAAGAATATGGTAATATATTATGTAGAGGGTAATATATTTTATTTTACTAGGAGGCAGAGTTTTGTCTTTAAAAGTCTTCCTAGAGCTTGTTGAGATCAAAGCTAAAACGGCAAGTATTTTACCATTTTTGATAGGAATTTGTTTTAGTTATTACTACTATAACTCAGTACACTTAGGTCTATCGGTGATATTTTTTGTTGCGATGCTTTTGTTTAATATGGCAGTTGACGCATTAGATAATTATAATGATTATCACCATGCAGTTGATAAACTAGAATATAAGCGTAAGACAAATATCATTGGAAGAGAAAATATCTCTCCTAAATTGGTATTTGTAATTTTAGCAATTATGACAGTAATTGCTGCAATTATGGGACTATATCTAGTATATGTAACTGGCTTGCCATTGCTTTGGATGGGAATGTTTTGTTTTGCTGTAGGAATTTTCTATTCCTCAGGTCCACGTCCTTTATCTAGTTTACCTTTAGGAGAATTTTTCTCCGGTATTACAATGGGTTTTGTAATAAGCTTAATCTGTGTTTATCTTAATTCATACCAAATATTTTCATGGCATTGGGAGAATCTAGCTAAGGTATTTTTGATTTCTTTACCAAATATTTTATGGATCTCTAATCTAATGTTAGCTAATAATATTTGTGATTATGACGAGGATGAAAGAAATAATCGACATACAATTGTTCATTTTATTGGTGTGAAAAATGCTTTATTTGCATTTAGCTTGAAGAATGTTTTAGCATTTGCTGCAATTATTCTATCTTTTTATCTCAAGCTAGCACCGTGGACGAGTTTGTTAGCTTTGTTGGCAATACCATTTGTATATAAACAAGATAGGATGTTGATGAAAGAACAAGTTAAATCCAAAACATTTAAGTGTGCAGTTAAGATTTTAGCTTTTGGTTCATTTATACAAGTTCTAACCTATTCTATTGGATTATTATTTTTGTAGGAGGTTTTAAACCATGAAAGAAGTTTTAGTTTTAGGTGCTGGCTATGCAGGCTTAAAAGCAGTTAGAAATCTTCAAAAAGAAGTAGGGGACAACGCTCATATTACTTTAGTTGATATGAATGATTATCATTATGAAGCTACAGAATTGCACGAAGTTGCTGCAGGTTCTGTAGACAAGAGCAAGATTACATATCCAATTAAAGATGTTTTGAATAACAAGGTTAAATTTATTCAAGATGAAGTAGTTAAAGTAGATGCTGATAAGAAGACTGTTGAATTGAAGAATTCAGGTCAATTACGCTATGACTACTGTGTATTAGCTTTAGGTTTTGTATCTGAAACATTTGGCATTAAAGGTGCTTTAGATAATGCTTTACAAATGACAGATATTGACCAAGCTGTTGCTATTCATGAACACATCGTTGAAACTATGAAGAAGTATCGTGAAACACAAGACAAGGAATACTTGAACATTGTTGTTTGTGGTGCTGGTTTCACAGGTATCGAATTAGCAGGTGCTTTAGTTGATGAACGTCCAAAATATGCTAAGCTTGCAGGTGTAGACGAATCTGAAATTTCTATCACAATTGTTGAAGCTGCAACTAAGTTATTACCAATGTTTAGTGAAAATCTTGCAAACTACGGTGTATCATTAGTTAAGAGTTTAGGTGTTAAGATCATGACGGGTTGCATGATTAAAGAAATCCAAGATGGTCGTGTAATGTACGCAACACAAGATAACGAAGAACTTCAAGCAGTTCCAGGTAAGACAATTATTTGGACAACTGGTGTTAGTGGTAGTCCCGTTATGGGTGAATCTGGTTTCAAGGAACGTCGTGGTCGTGTAATTGTTAATGATAACTTACTTGATCCAGATCATGATGATTTATACATCATTGGTGACGTATCTGCTCTTATGGATAAGGCAACAGATCGTCCATACCCAACAACAGCTCAAATTGCTACACGTATGGGTGCTTATGTTGGACATGCAATTGCTCAACGTTTGAAGGGTGACGTTCCAGAACCATTTAGTTACAACTCCTTAGGTACAGTTGCTTCTGTTGGTAACACACATGCCTTTGGTCTTGTAGGTAAGAAAGAATACAAAGGTTTCCCAGCTTCATTCGTCAAGAAGATGATTATGAACAAATCATTAGCTGATATTGGTGGGGCAAAAGAATTATTTGCTAAAGGTCGTTTCGACTTATATCACTAGAATTAATGACAAGAGAGCTATCTCGCTTAGGTGAGGTGGCTCTTTTTTATGGGCTATCCCTTGACTATGAAACCTATTTCCGCTACATTAAAATAGTTGCACTTTAAGAGAAAGGGCGAAAGTATGGAAAATAAAATAAAAAGATCTTGGCAACCCAAGAAAACACCAATTCAAAAGGAAATTTTAGCAGGGATTACAGGATTCTTTGCAATCTCTTATATTATTATTGTTAATCCGATAATTTTAACTGATGCAGGAATTCCAGCTAATTTAAGTGTCTTTGCAACAATTTTTTCTTCATTTATAGGTTCATTAATAATGGGTATTTGGGCTGATGCGCCAATTATCATTACTCCAGGAATGGGGGTTAATGCATTTTTTACCTATACTTTAGTTGTAGGGATGGATTTAACTTGGGAACAAGCTGTTGCGATCTCAATAATTAGTAGCTTTTTATACATGGTAATAGCGTTTACTCCAATTAGTGAGTATTTAGCACAAAAGATACCACAAAATTTAAAGATAGGGATAACAGCTGGAATTGGAATGTTCCTAGTAGTTTTAGGATTAGAAAAAGCTGGCATTGTTAAGTCAGGTGGCAGTCGATCTTTACTAGCTATGGGTAACTTATTAGCACCTGAAGTTATTCTATCCTTATTAGGAATAATGTTAACTTTGATCTTATTTTTACGTAGAGTTCCAGGTGATTTTATAATAGGAATAATTGTGATTAGTATTTTAGGGAATATCATCGGAGTGAAGGGCTCGAACGTACCTAATATTAGATTGACCGAGATTAGTAAGTACAGTGAAATTGTTGCTCAAGGTGATTTTAGTCAGCTATTTACGTTAAAATTTTTAATAGCAATCTTTTCTATGACAATGATCTTAGTTTTTGAATCGATGGGGATTTTAGAAGGGTTACTGCCAGTTAAATCACAGTTCAAAAAGGCATTTCAAGCAAGTTCAATTGCAGCTTTTCTTTCAGGATTTTTAGGAACTAGTCCAACAGTAGCAGCAGCTGAAAGTGCTTCTGGTATTCAAAGTGGTGGTCGTAGAGGGGCAATGGCAATTACTTCAGGGTTATTGTTTTTAGCAGCAATTTTCTTGATTCCATTATTATCATTTATACCTGAATCAGCGATTGCACCAGTAATAATTATTACAGGAGCCATTATGATGCAACAATTAAGATTTGTAAAATTTGCAGATTTTAGTGAATGGTTTCCAACATTCTTAATTTTAGTTTTAATTCCTTTAACTAGTTCGATATCAACAGGTCTAGCTTTTGGATTCATCGTGTATCCGATCTGTAAATTAGTAGTAGGAAATTATAAAGATGTTTCTAAAGTCATGTATGTTTTAAGTTTCTTATTTTTGATTCAACTTATTTGTGAATCTATCATAGGACAGTAGATTAGCGTTTGCGTGAGTACGCAGACGCTTTTTTTATAGAAAAATATAAATTTTAGATGATATAAAAATAGTATTTTTATCATAATTAACATTATAAAATATCAGAAAATTTACGGATATACGTAAATTTATTTCGATTACTTACTTTAATAACATAAATAATTTATAATGATATTATTATATAATGTTTAGAAAAATTGGTAAAAATACTAGGAAATAATTAGTAATGCTTATTAAAATGGTTATTATATCGCTAAAAAATGATGATTGACAATTAAAGAAAATATTTATATTATCTAATAGTATGAATAATAATTTTAGAGTGAAAGATAATTTATTTTAGTATTTAGGTGGTGAACGCCCTTGTATAAGATGATTATTTTGTCATTAGTTATGCCTTTGATGATAGTTAGCCTATTATACAGTCAATGGACTTTTTATAAAAGTTATATTGAGGAACGTTTAAGTAAGGTTCAAAGTTATGTTGCTGTATTACTAATCTTTGGCTTATATCAATTCTTTATTATAGAATTTTGTCACTCCACAATTGATGGCTTGTATTATCAATATTCAATGGCAATTTTGAGCTTCTATTTATCAAATTACATGCGTGAAAAGTATTTAGGATATGTAATGTTAGCACTTGCGCCATTATTTGATAATTTCTTTCTATATACTATCAACGATATTCCTGCGGCAGCGATGTTCAATTTTGCTTGGGAAGGTGCACTACTAATCATTGTATGTGAAATCTTCATTAGAATTGAAGCACTACCATTGATCTACCGATGTACATTAGAATTCCTAATTGTTAACCAAATTCCACCATTGGTTTATTTTGTGTTACCTGGTAAATATCATGCGATGAGTGCAACATATTTTACATTTGCGTCAATAATAGATGTAACTTTAGGGACGTTGTTAATGTTTGCTGTGGCAAATGTTTACGTTAACTTCTTAACTAAGCAATATGAAGAATTGAGAATGGCAAGATATGATGTATCTCATGATGGATTAACAAACTTGTTAAATTATGATTCATTTCATAGTCATATGAATGAATTATCACAAAAAAGTAGTAAACATCAAATAATATGCATCTTGGATATTGATGATTTCAAAAAGATTAATGATACTTATGGTCATCTTGAGGGTAATGATGTATTAGTTTATTTTACTAAACGTTTATTTGCTGAAGTTAAGGCTCATTTCGGCGAGTTAGCTTCAGTATATCGTTTTGGTGGAGAAGAATTTTGTATTTCTGTACATGGAGTAACAGTTGAAGATTGTCTAGAGATGACAGATAAACTAGCTGAAGAATTACGAACTAAAGATTATGTAACAGCAACCGGTGATAAAATTACAGTCACATTTTCTGGAGGAATTGCCCTAGGATGTGATAAGAAAGATATCAGAACTGTTTTAAGAGAGGCCGATAAAGCACTCTATTACAGTAAACGACATAAAAAGGGGAGTGTAACCTGTGCTAAAGATTTGGAAAAGAAGTCTACTGATACTGATATGCCTCTTAGCTACTAATTTTCCAAATTTAGTTAAGGCAGATACAGTTACTTCTAGTGATGCACTGGTTCATTTCATAGATAATAAGCTAACAGGAAAATATGGAATATATACTAATTATTTAGCAAAAACAGGCAATGATGATACTTTAGCAACAGGTCATCAATATTTAAGTGAATCATCTGGATATTATCTGCAATATTTAGCTGAAACAAAGCAAAATAAAAAGTTTAGAGCATTTTATGCGTTAACGAAGAAAACTTTTTATCGTCAAGGAGTATTCTTATATCGTTTTGATGCCAAACATCCAGATAAATATCAAGTTAATGCAACAGTGGATGATTTGCGTATTATATCCGCACTAATGACTTATGATAAAGTTAATCACACAAAAAAGTATCAGTCTGAAGTTAAAGATCTATACAAGAAATTAAGTATAAGAGTGAAACAAGCAGGCTTATTGACTGATATGTATAGTCTTGATAGTAAGACACATAATCAGTTGGTTACTTTGTGCTACCAAGATTTATCTGTTTTGAAGAAATTAGATTCAAGGAGTTATCACAAAGCTTTACGAGTAGTGGAAGAGGGTAAAATTAGTCATGAAGTGCCATTATATTATCAAAGTTATAACTTAAAGGATAAAAAATATGCTAAAGATAAGTTGGTAACTCCTCAGCTTTTAATAACATTTTTACATTTAGCTGAGGTAGATAAGTTACCTAAAGATAGTTTGAATTGGGTAAAACAAAAAGTAGACACACAAACTTTATACAATGCTTATTCTGTTACAGGAAAGGCAGAAGATAAGTCTACTTCAGCAGCTAATTATGCAATTGCGATGATGATAGGGAATACAGTTCATGATGACCAATTGTATGATGCTGCAAAAAAAGTTTTACTATCGATGCAAGTTACAGATAAGAAATCTGAAATTTACGGAAGTTTTGGAGATAGTAAGACTAAACAGGTATATTCATTTAATGAATTAAATGCTTTAGTAGCATTAAATCAATAGGAATGTGAGCAATGATAGAAAAATTTAGGAAAAATATTTCTCCGCCCCTATTAGCCTGTGTTTTAGCAGCAGTGATAGTGGGGTATTTGTTATTTGTATCTCCAATTAATGGATATGCAGATAACGGGGATTTTGCCAGGGTAATTTATATCAATGGAATCTACCCATTAGATACGAAGAATTACCAGTATACAACTTATTTAACGCAACATTATGGTTTATTTAAATACTACAATGAACATATTGCGATGTTGTTTTCTTCGCAAGGTATTTTTGTAAAAACAGCAGTATTATTAAATAAGTTATTCTACAGCAAAACAGTGTTTGATATTAGGTTTATGGGATTAGTTTATTACGTCTTTTATTTAGGGGCAATTTACTTACTAACTCTAGCTGTGACAAACTCAAACAAGCAAAAAAATGTAGATTATGTAATAGCGTTAATTGTAGTTTTTATGTTTGCTGATTCATCGCTGACATTATATTTTAACTCTTTTTTCGCTGAACCAGTTATGATAATAGCAATGATGTATATTACAGCTTCCTTATTATTACTGATGAAAAAACATTTTGCTCGTAGTTGGTATATGCTAGCAGTGTATTTTTTAGCATCATTAGCATTGGTAACTGTTAAACAGCAAAATGCACCATTAGCATTGAGTTTAGTTATGGTTACGATCGGAATTTATTTTGTATATAGAAACAAGCTTTCTAGATTACTAATTCCGATTTCTTGTTTAATCTTGCTGGGATCAGGGATTGCGACTTATGTAATGATTACAGATCAATTCAGTAATATTAATAGTTACCAATCAATGACTCGAGGGGTAATGTTAAAAGAACAAGATCCTGGTAATTCTCTAGAAAAAGGTGGAATATCTCGTCAATATGGATTGTTGAAAGGAGATATTTATACTCAGACTTATGCCGCAACATCTATTAAATCCAAAAACATAACCAAGGACTTTATTCCAAAATATAATTTTGCTTGGATTTTGAAATATTATCTAACACATGAACAACAATTTAATGAAATGTTAGACGTAGCTGCACGCGATGGCTACCTGGTACAAATTAAAGCGGTCGGTGATTTTACTAAAAAATCTGGTGCAAAGCCGCATCAACAAGTACAATACTTTACTTTATATGGAGCGATGATGAAAGCTTTCTTTCCTAAAAAGTTTGCTTTCTATATGACATTATGTGTAGTTTTAGTTGCTTTATATATAGTAATTTTTGTTATTAGCGTAAAAAGTAATGAAATGGAATCTGCAATTAAAGTTTTTATGGTAATTGGATATACAACAATGGTAATAGGGACCTTTATTACAGCGGTTGTTGGTGACGGTGATGCTGATTTAGCCAAGCATTTATTGATGGTACCTTTATCATTAAACTTAATTTTCTTGCAGATAATTTCAGATGTCTTACATCATAATTTTTGGCATCCTTCGAGGGAGGGTGAATATTGAAAAGATATTTATTATTAATTTGTTTGTCAATCCTCAGCATCTTGAGTATACATATTCCAGTACAGGCGGATGATAACCGACCAGTTTTGTTAGTGTATGATAGTGAAAATGTCTATTATAACGGTTCTAAAAAAATCGATTCTGTGCAAAGAATGTTAACGGCAGACGGATTAAAGATAAAAACATTTATGTTAGAAAATTACCGAAGTGGAGAATTGAGCGACAACAAATATCGGGGAGTAGTAACTCTGATTAATTGGCAGGAAGCTGATTTAAGTAATGATAGCTTTACACATGATAGAGCTAAATTCTCAGGTACTAAATTGCATATTGGGCCTAATTTACAAGATGATGAATTAGAAGGCTTACATGCAAAAAAAGGTATGATTATTAGGCAGCAGTTAACACTGTCAGATGATGGAATAACAGAACAGATGCCATATACTAATCGAATGGAATATTTGGTAGACGTTGCTGGTAGTGACAAATATGGTGTTTTGAATACGCAAAATGTAGGGAATCAAAAAACTTTACCATATGGGGTCAAAGTAGATAGTAATGCCTTCCTACCATTTTGGAATACTAGTGGTTTAGCAGTTAATTGTGAAGAGAAATTAATTGCTGATTTGTTTAATACGAAGACAGATAGTAGGCCATTATTAGTAATTAATAATGTTACACCAACAAGTAATCTAGAATATCTTGATAAGTTAGTTGATGATTTATATCGTAATAATATTCCTTTTGCAGTCAGTGCAACTAATGTCGAAGGTAATACCAATCAATTTGCTTATAAGAAATATATGTATTCTTTAAGAATGATTGAATTGAAAAATGGAATTATTTTTATGCGAGTACCATATTTATATTCCTATACTGGCAAAGAAATTAATGCGCAGAATTTAAAGGCAACAATGAGTGAACGTCTGCAATTAATGGTAAGAAGTGGTGTTTATCCAACTGGTTTATCTACGCCTAATCATTGGAATCAGGATGCAGTTTTAGGAAAAGTCGGATTAAAATCAGCTTCTAATGTTTTGCTACTGCCAGATCCTAAAACATATCCAAAAGTTAAGCAAACGGATTATAGTCAAGAATTTGATAAGGCATATTATGTAATGTCTTTAAAAGATTTGGATAAGGCTAAAACGACGGTATCTTTGACTAAAGCAAATAATTTAAATTACACTTTACCGACAGCCTTGAATATAAAAATGCCACGAACATTGTCGGAATTACGTAAGGTTGAGAAGAGTGTCTCGAGATCAGAATTAAATTGGGAAAATCCAGCTGCAGAAGATAATTCAAGAGAAATGAATTTTGCAAAAATGAAGTTGGAATACCATGCTGGAACGTATTTTGTTAATGGTAATGAACAAAATATTAGTGATACTGCTCCAGTTCAAAAGAAACATAAACACAAAGAATACCAAGAAACTGGTTTGAATTTGATCTTATCTTATCAAGGTAAATTCTTAACAGTCTTCATTTTAGTAACTTTGATAGGCTTTGTCTTACTTATTTATAAAGGTCGCAAAGTTTATTGGGATAAATTTAAAAGAAAGTAGGAAAGTAGTTGTCATTACTTGATATATTATTATTTATCAGTATTTTTTCAATTTGGACAATTTTAGCGGTTAATGTTGTCTTGATTTTTGCTGGTTATATGAATTATTTAACAATGAAAGTTCATGATAAATTACCAGCAGATGCACCATTTGTAACAATTATGGTTCCTGCACATAATGAAGGTATTGTAATTGTTAGAACGGTAAAATCATTGCTAGCATTGGATTATCCTCAAGATAAATATGAAATTATTGTAATTAATGATAATTCATCTGACAATTCAGCCGAGCTTTTAGCACAGGTGCAAAGTAAGTATCCCAACCGAAATCTTAAAATTATCAATACTGATAATATAACTGGGGGAAAAGGAAAGTCTAATGCTTTAAATATTGGCTTAAAAGAGGCCAAAGGATCTATTATCGCAGTTTATGATGCTGATAATACTCCTGAAAAACAGGCATTACGTATTTTAGTATCTGAATTATTAGCTGATGATAAAGCTGGAGCAGTAATTGGAAAATTCAGAACACGTAATAAGAATGCTAGCTTATTAACACGATTTATTAATATTGAGACTTTGTCATTTCAATGGATGGCACAAGCAGGTAGAAAAAAACTATTTAATTTATGTACAATACCAGGAACTAATTTTGTTATTCGTCGTAGTTTACTGGAGAAAATTGGTGGTTGGGACGTAAAAGCCCTAGCTGAAGATACAGAAATAAGTTTTAGAACTTATTTAATGGGTTATCACATTAATTTTCAACCGGCAGCTGTTACCTGGGAACAAGAGCCACAAACTTTTGTGGTTTGGTTTAGACAAAGAACGAGATGGGTTAAAGGTAATATTTATGTGATTTTAAAAAATTTGAAATTACTATTTAATCCTAAGAGTAAGGCTATTCGCTTTGATTTGATATACTTTTTATCAATTTATTTTCTATTAATGACATCTTTAGTTATTTCAGATACGGTTTTTATTTTATCAGTATCCGGATTAGTTCATACATCAATTAATGGTTTTAGTAATTGGTTATGGTTCTTTGCGGTTATCTTATTTGTATTAGGAACTTTTATAACTATTACAACAGAAAAGGGTGAGATGACGCTCCAAAATTTATTGATCATTGTTTTGATGTATCTAGTCTATAGTCAAATGTGGTTAATAGTAGCCTTTTATGGCATGATCATGTATGTTCAAGAACAAATTTTTCATAAAAAAGCTAAATGGTATAAAACACAGAGGTATGAATAGAATGAAGAAAAAATTATTCATTACGATTTTATCAATGTTAGTTTTGATAATTTCGTGGTGTACACAAGTTAAGGCAGATGACATGAAGAGTTATACGCAACCATTTCAAAATTCAACACAAACTCTTTCAGGAAAATCTGTATCAGATAATACATATTTTACAAAAATTGATTACTGGGATGTTAAGAAAGCAACTTTAAACTTGAGTTACCAAGTTTCACAAATTGCTGATGATCAAACATCTGACATTACAGTATCAATTAATGGGGTTAAATTTTACTCATTTAGACCTGAAATAAAAGATGGTGTTCAAACTAAGCAAATTGATATTCCTCTAAACTTAATTAAAGGGGCAAATAATCTTAAAATTTACGGACAAATTTTAAATAAGTCTGACAAATCAACGGTTAGTGTACAGACACCTGCTAATTGGTTAACAATTTATGAAGAGTCAAATGTTAACTTCCAATATAATTTAAAGCAACCAGATTATTATTTGAAGTCTTTCTATAATCATTTTTCAGGGGCAGATACTATTTCATTTGGACAATCTGTTATTGCAGTTCCTCAACAACCTAGTGATGCTGAATTGTCAGCTGCAACTTATGCTTTAACAGGGGTAACTAGAACAATCGCAACAGATACAGACAAGGTTAGAATCTTGCCATACAATGATGGTAGAGTTAAGGACGCGGATTATCGCGTTATTATCGCTAAATATGATAATTTACCTAAGAATTATAAGAGTAAATTCTCGGTAGATAAATTGAAAAATCGTGGTTGTTTAAGATTAGTGTATAGTAAGAATAAATACACATTGATAATAACAGCTTTAGATGATGAAATGTTGCAAAAAGCAACTCGTTTTATAGCTAATACAGAATTGATGACAGAAACTAAAAAGCCAGTTAAGTATGTGAGCTCTAAGACAGCAACTTATATGTCAAGCTTACATTACGATGGCAGTTACCAATTGACTAATCAAGGAGCAACTTTAACTGGAAGTGGACATCACGAAGAAACATTCTTTGTTGCTTTACCAGCTAGTCAAAGCAACTCCTATGGTAGTAAGGTAAAATTGAGTTTGAAGTATTCAAAGAACTTGAATTTTAACAACTCTTTAGCAACTGTATATATCAATAACTGCAACATTGGCAGCTATAAGTTAACTAAAGATAATGCTGATAATGATGAGCTAACCTTCAATATTCCTAATAATATGAAAATAGGTAGTGGTTTTTCTGTCAGAGTAGCTTTTGATTTAGAACCAAGTCAAATTACTAAGTCAGATAATAGTGAAACACCTTGGGCAGCAATCAATACTAACTCAAAGATTTTTGTTAAGTCTATTGAAAAGAACGACATCCTATTTTCAAATTATCCAAGTTTATTCATCAGAAACAATACTTATAGTAACTTAGCAGTTGTTAAGCCTAGAAAGATGACAACAAATGATTTTGAAGCATTATCTAATATTTTCAATTTGATTGGTATCTATGCTAAGAGTAATACTGGAAAAATTGAATTCTATAGTCAACAACCTGATGATGAAACATTAAAGAACAGTAATGTAATCGTATTGGGAACACCTAGTCAAAATTCTATGATTAAGAACTTAAATGACAAACTTTATTTCCAATATAATAAAAAATATACAAGCTTTATCTCTAATGAAAAATTGAGTATCGAATATGATTATGGTAAGACAATGGGTACAGCTCAATTATTGCGCTCGCCTTACAATGATAAGAGAGGTATGTTAGTTGTAACAGGTATCACATCTAAAGACGTTTATCTAGCTTCAACTCAAATTAATTACCAAAAGACAATTGTTGAACATGGTGGCGATGCAATTGTAGTTGATAATGATAATAATATTTATAATTATCGTTTCAAGAAGAAAGCTGATTTAGATAAGAAGGTATCTTTGAAACAAACAATTCACAAGAATACCAAGTTGATCATTTACTTAGTAATTGCTTTAATCTTTGTTGCTTTGCTAGCTGCAGCAATCTTTATGGTTCTATGGAAAAATAATCTGTTAAGAAAGGATAAAAATAATGAGAAGAAATGAGAATTATAGTTTAAATACTGATATTTATATTATCTTGTTGTTAGTTTGTTCAATCATGACAGCTATTTTCGTTGGAATTTCATCTAATTTGATGATTTTGAATTGTATTTTCTTAGCAATTACTTGTTTCTTAGTATTGATTACTTATTTTCTCGGCCTATTAGCTGGATTAATCTTTAATTTACTGTTTGTCTTTATTCAGGGAAGTTATGTTTTATATGCAGATGTGGTCTTAGGAAAAGAACTAGATTTATGGTTAATTGTTTGGATTTTCTTACCATTGATTTGGTCATTATTAGTAAGCTTTATGACACGAAATCTTCAAAAACTACAAGAAGAAAATCTAAGTCTTAGAGAAAGTAATGCACGTAATCTGGGATATAATAGTGAAACAGACTTGCGTACCATGAGATCTTATCGTCAAGACGCAGAAGTATTTATTGAAACTCATAAACGTTTTGATATTCCTGTTTCAACGGGAATAATTTCAATTCGTTACTTCCATCAAATTATGAATATTTTAACTGAAGAACAACAACATCATTTGATCAAAAGATTATCAGATATTTTATCTGAGAGTTTTAGAAATAATGACATTGTTTACAGTATTGATGGTGTAGGTGGTGTACCTCAATGGGGAGTTCTATTATTCGCGGATTATGATGGAGCGATGGTAGCGATGGATAGAATTAAGCAAAGAGTAACTACTTTACTGCGTGAAGATAAGGAATTAGGAAAGTATGATATTCAAATATCTATTGGAGTTGTTGAATACAATGAAGATAAGATAAAGAGTGTCAGCCAATTTATTGACTCTGCTCAGCATGTACTTCAATACGATGTTTAGTTATATAAGTTGAATTGTATATTGAAATTATTTACATAATGATAATATAAGTATATAATTTAGATAGTGGGATTAGATTTGACTAGAGGGGGGAGATGGAATGAATTCTACTTTAAAGATAGCGCCGGATAATCTAACTTTAGCATTTCAACCTATAGTCAGAATAGTTAGTGAAGATACATTTGAAATATCTGATTACGAGGTATTGTTGCGGTCGAAGGACAAAAAGAGTTTCCCTGCTGCAATATTTGAAAAGATTGTAAATAATGAAAGTTGTAATCAAATGTTTTGGGAATGGTTTGCTTCTGAAATAAAGAAAGTTTTAACAGACAAAAAAGTTAGAGTAGATATAAATATTGACCCACATCAATTTTTGTATCAATCAACCTGGGATTTTTTGGATAAAATGGTTGAGTACAACCAACAAATTACAATTGAAATTACAGAGCGTGTATCGCAAGAATTAAACTTGAAAAAGGGTTTAATTGATACAGTTAAGCATGTAAAAGATTTAGGCTATCGTGTAGCTTTAGATGATATTAGTTCTGGACAATATAGTTTTAAAGTTGTTCAAGAAAATATTAAAGATATTGATAGGGTTAAGTTATCCTTGTTGATTTTTAATGACGATAGCACAGACTCAAAGACGAAAAATCTCTTCATTATGTCTTGGATAAATTTTGCTAAGACCAATAATGTTGAGTTGGTAATTGAAGGTATTGAGGATAATATCGCAGCTAAAGAGATGTTGTGCCACAATATCAAGTTGCAACAAGGATTTTTCTGGCAAGTACCTCAAGATTATATAAGTCCCAAAGAAGTACATAGTTTTAAAGAATTTGAATAAGTAGCAGAAGAAACTAGAAAATAGTTTCTAAATGAAAATATAAGTTCGACCCTTAATTTTGTGAATGCAAGATTGAGAGTCGAATTTTTTTATTTTTGTAATGTATGTATATGGTAACTAATGGTAGGCAGCAAATATCGATCCTAGTATTAACTTTTTAAAATAAAGCTGGTATTCTTAGAATAGATTAATAATTGGATTAGGAGAAAGTTTATGAAGAATATTTATGTTGTTGGAGCTGCGCTAATAGAAGATGGTAAATTATTAGTTACTAAGAGAAATAGTGATCGTATATTAGGAGACTTATGGGAATTTCCTGGTGGCAAAATTGAACAAGGTGAGCTACCGCAAGAAAGTCTTAAGCGTGAGTTAAAAGAAGAGTTTAATGATGAGATTATTGTAGGAGAAAAAGTTACCGAAACAGCAAGCTATGAATATGAATTTGGAACAGTACATTTGACAGTTTATTATGCTAAATTTTTGTCAAAGAATTTCGATTTAATTGCCCATAGTGAGGTAAAATGGATTGATCCGGCAGAAGTTTCAAAATTAACTTGGGCTCCAGCAGATATTCCTGCTGCTAAAGTAATAAGTAAAACAAATTTAAATGGGGTAAAATTCGATGCAGTCGACTAACCAAAAAATAAAGAATGCAATTTTGAATTCTTTTTTGGACAAAAATACATTTGAACAAAATGATGAATATGCTGCCAAATTAATTGCTAATACCAAAGATGAAACAATGTATAATCGTATCTTGGATGAAGTTCAACATTGTAAATCTTTTACATTTGCGGTGGCTTTTATTGAGAGTGGTATTCTTAATTCTTTAAAGACAGTTTTGAAAGATCTGAATGTTCAAGGAAGAATATTGACATCTACATATCTATACTTTAATAAACCTCAGATGTTTAGAGAATTATTAAAGCTACCAAATGTTGAAATAAGAGTCTATGAACAGAATCATGGTAAATTTCATGCGAAAGGCTATCTATTTCAACATGAAGGTTATCAGTCTGCGCTAGTGGGAAGTTCTAATTTTACTGCTGGTGCTTTAAAAGTAAATAAGGAATGGAATTTACTTTTTACTTCTCATAATAACGGAAAACTCACAGAAGACATAGCTTCAGAAATAGAGGAACAATGGAAAGGAGCTAGCAAATTATCTCCTGAGTGGATTGATGAGTATGAGAAAAAATACAAGATTCAAAATAAACCTGCGATAAAAGTTGTTTCTCAATCGGTAGATGAAGATAACAGTAATTACTCTATAATTAAACCAAATAAGATGCAAAAAGAGGCATTGAAAAATCTACAAAAATTAAGGCTTTTGAGAGAAACAAAGGGTTTAATTATCTCTGCAACAGGGACTGGTAAAACATATTTAGCTGCTTTAGATGTGAAAAATTATAATCCTAAGCGTTTTTTATTTGTAGCTCATAGAGAACAAATACTAAAGAAGTCCTTAGATAGTTTCCATAAAGTATTAGGTGGAGATAAGAAAACAAACTATGGAATATTATCTGGAAATACTAAAAATACTGATGCAAAATATTTATTTGCAACTGTCCAAACTTTGAGTAAAGCTGAAAATTTGAATCAGTTTAAAAGAGATGAATTTGATTATATTTTAATTGATGAAGCTCACCATGTTGGAAGTAAAATATATGGGAAATTACTAGACTATTTTACTCCAGATTTCTTGTTAGGAATGACAGCCACACCTGAACGAAGTGATGATAAGAATATTTATGAATTATTTGACTATAATGTTCCTTATGAGATTAGATTACAAGAAGCATTGGAAGAAGAAATGTTAGTACCTTTCCACTATATAGGTGTATCTGATTATACATACAATGGCGAAGTTATTGATGATAATACTAATTTGAAATATCTGGTTAGTGAAGAACGAGTAAAATATGTCATGGAACAAAGCAAGTATTATGGCTATGATGGCGATGTACTCCATGGCTTAGTTTTTGTTAGCAGAAAAGAAGAAGCAGATGAAATTGCTAAGTTATTAACCAAAAATGGATATCCATCACAAATGTTAAGTGGTGAAGATAGTCAAGAACAACGTGAACAAGCTATTGAAAAACTAAAAAATGGAGAATTAACATATCTAGTTACAGTAGATATTTTTAATGAAGGGATAGATATTCCTTTTATAAATCAGGTAATTATGATGAGAAAAACAGAATCTGTAATAGTATTTGTTCAACAATTAGGTCGAGGTTTAAGAAAAGCTCAAGGAAAAGAATATTTAACGGTTATAGATTTCATTGGTAACTACAAGAATAATTATTTGATACCAGTAGCGCTGACAGGTGACCAATCTAGGACACGTGAAGGCATTAGAGAACACGTTGAAACTGGACAAATAGAAGGTTTATCGACAATTAATTTTGAATTAGTCGCGAAAAAACGAATTTTGAAACAGTTGAGAGGAAAGAAAAATCTCTTTACTTTAGAAATAAAAAAAGATTATCAAGAATTAAAGAGACGTTTGAATAAAATACCATTGATAACTGATTTTATAAAGAATAACATGGTTGCTTCACAAGCTATTTTGTCTATTTTGAATAAAAAAGGTAATTATAATGATTTTCTTCTTAAGGTTGATAAGGACGCTGCTTATTCATGGGAAAATGATTATTTAGATAAGACCCTTACTTTTATTACATCAGAATTTTTAAGTGGAAAAAGAATACACGAATTATTGTTATTGCAAAAACTTTTAGACAATGGTGTGAGTTCTAGATCAGAGTTGGAAAAACTAGTAGTTGATAATGGAAGTTATTGCAATGATGATGTATTGGATAGTGTGGAAAGAATTCTAACTCTAGAGTATTACAAACCTAAAAGTTATGATGAGAAGAACGATAAAGAGAAAAATAAAACAGAATTCGCTAAATTAGGTGGGCAAGCATTAATTGAAATCAGTAATAATAAAGAATATCGTTTCAATAAAGAAATCTCTAAATCATTGGAAAATAATCATGGCTTTAAAAATCTCTTTGTAGATGTTATCAAGGCTGGGTTATTAAATGCTCGTAAATATGATAAGGAAAATATCTTTACGATAGAAAAAAGATACACTAGATCAGACGTCAATAGATTATTGAATTGGCAGAGAAAAATACCAGCTCAAAGTATAGGGGGATATTTCATTGAAAATGGGTATTGTCCAATCTTTGTAACTTATGTGAAGAGTAATGATATAGATGATTCTATTAAGTATGAAGATAGATTTATATCTAATAGCAAAATTCATTGTTATACAAAAAATGGAAGGAAATTAGGACAAGGTGAAACATTAAAGATGTTTGCTGGAGTTAGTGAAGGGAACCCCAAATTAACATATTTACTTTTCGTAAAGAGATCAGATGCTGAAGATGATGATGCGTTTGTTTACTTAGGAACAGGTAAAGTAACAGTTGATTCTCTGAAACAAGAATATAGAGAAATAGATAAAAAAGGTAAGTTAGTAAATACACCAATTGTTTCGTATGATCTTAAGTTAGACATACCAGTATCACTTGCAAGATACAGAATGTTAACGGAAAGAAGTAATGAGTAAACAAAGAAAAAATATAGAAGAATTTAGTTGCTAATGAATAAAATTTACAAGCAAATTTTTTATGAGCATATGGGTTAAGGTTTATGAAGGATTTGAAATATATGAGCAAAAAATCTTTATCCAATTTTATTCATGAAATTATAATTTAGTACCTCATAATTGTTAGGTAAAACTGACAGTTATGAGGTATTTTTTATTGTGAAAATGAATTTTGAGCAATGAAATGAGTACGCTTTTTGCAGTTTCTAAGTCGCAAATAGCGGAACATTTAGATGTAAGATTCGTTATATTTAAAGTGGTTAGAAGATATAAGTCAGGAGGAAATTAGTATGCCAATTACATATAATGAAAAAAGCAGAGAGTTTCACTTGTATAATAACAAAATTAGTTATCTAATTAAAATTTTAGCTAATGAACAGTTAGGACAATTGTATTTTGGAAAGCGTATTCCTAACAGAGAAAATCATGACTATTTAGTAGAGAATACATATCGCCCAGTTACTTCCTATGTTTTTGATGATGACTATTCATTTTCATTAGGAAACGTAAAACAAGAATATCCAGCTTATGGTACGACAGATCAACGACGTCCAGCACTTGATATAAAACAACCTAATGGCAGTCGAATTACTGATTTTAAATATGTTTCTCATAAAATTTATGCTGGAAAGAGAAAATTAACGGGGTTGCCAGCAACTTATGTAGAAAATGAAAGTGAAGCAACTACACTTGAAATAAATTTGTATGATGAATTAATTAAAGTTACATTGTGCTTACAATATACTATTTTTGAAAATAGTGCTGCAATTGCTAGAAGTGTGAAGTTTAGTAATGATAGCGATCAGAAATATCAATTAAAAACAGCACTAAGTTTAAATTTAGATTTGCCCGATGCTAATTATGAATGGTTACAATTTTCAGGTGCTTGGGGTCGAGAAAGACACTTACATAAGACACCTTTACGTCCAGGAATTCAAGCAATAAATAGTGCTAGAGGTGCTTCAAGTCATATGCAGAATCCTTTTGTTATCCTAAAAAGACCATTTACGACAGAAGAACAAGGTGAAGCTTTAGGGGTTAGTTTTGTATATAGTGGTAACTTTTTAGCCCAAGCAGAAGTAGATGAATATTCAGTAACTCGTTTACAAATTGGAATAGATCCATTCCAGTTCAGTTGGTGTTTAAAGCCAAATGAAACATTCCAAACACCAGAAGCAATTTTAGCTTATACTAGCGAAGGATTAAACCAACTTAGCCAGACTTTCCAAAAATTGTATACGACGAGGTTAGCTCGAGGATATTGGAGAGATAAAGAACGTCCAATTTTGATTAATAATTGGGAAGCTACTTATTTTGATTTTACTGAAGAAAAGCTATTATCAATCGCAAAGAAAGCAAAAGAATTGGGAATTGAATTATTTGTATTAGATGATGGTTGGTTTGGAGAGAGAACAAAAGAAACAGCAGGTTTAGGTGATTGGTACGTTAATCGAAATCGATTAAAAAATGGAATTTCAGGTTTATCAAGGAAAATTCATGACTTGGGAATGATGTTTGGTTTATGGCTTGAGCCGGAAATGGTCAATAAAGATAGTGATCTCTATCGAAAACACCCAGACTACATTATTGAAACACCTAAACGACACGCTTCACATGGTAGAAAACAATACGTTTTAGATTTTTCAAGGAAAGAAGTAGTTGATAATATTTATGAGCAGTTAGTTAAGATTTTAGATGAAGATGAAATAGATTATATTAAATGGGATATGAATCGTAATATTACTGAATGTTATTCAATAGCTTATCCTCCAGAACAACAAGGAGAAATCATACATCGCTACATTTTAGGTGTCTATAATTTATATGAACGTTTAATTGAACGCTATCCCAAAATTCTATTTGAATCTTGTGCAAGTGGTGGTGGGAGATTTGATGCTGGAATGTTATATTATGCTCCACAAGCTTGGACGAGTGATGATAGCGATGCAATTGAGCGTTTGAAAATTCAGTATGGAACGAGTTTTGGATATCCGCAAAGTATGATGGGAGCACATGTTTCAGCTTCACCTAATGAACAACTCGGACGAAATACACCATTGAAGATAAGGGGAGATGTTGCCTTCTTTGGAGCTTTTGGATATGAACTTGATTTAGATAAATTAAGTTCAACAGAGTTAGCAAGTATTAAGAAACAAATCGAACTTATGAAAAAATATCGTAGTATATTCCAATATGGCACTTTTTATCGCTTAAAGAGTCCTTTTGAAGGAAATATTGTATCTTGGATGGTTGTATCTGAAGATAAATCACAAGCAATAGTGGGATACTATAAGATTTTAAATGATGTAAATTGTGAATACAGACGATTATACTTGCCAGGATTAGAAGCAGATACTCTATATAATGTCCAAGAAGAATTAGGTTCATACTTAGGTAATTTTACTGGTGACGAGTTAGCTAATATAGGTTTGGTTACAACAGATGCCTCTGCTGGTCAAAATCAAGAAACAACTGATTTTTATAGTAAACTATTTATTTTAGAAAGGTGTGGGGAATTAAGTGACTAGACTGACAAAAAAACGCATAATGGCAATATCTGGAATAACTTTATGTGGTTGTTCTGTGGGAATTTTACAAGATTCATCTTTAGGCTTGGATCCATTTAGTTGCTTTGTTACGGGAATTGCCAATATTTTTGGCAGTAGTTATGGAACTTTATTACTTAATAGTAACTTCTATTTTATTGCTTGTTGTAATCTTCTTAAAAAGAAATTATCTTGGCTACACCACACTGGCTAATCTACTGTTAACAGGAATAATAGCTGACTATGCATTAGCTTTTTTGAATGGTTTTGTAAAAGCTCCAACATATTTAATTCGAATTATACTATTACTGTCAGGGTTAGGATTAATGTGTTTAGCAGCTTCGCTATATTTTACAGCAGCATTAGGTGTATCAGCATATGACGCAATTGCTTTAATATTTGCAGATAAATATAGATCACTACCTTTTAAATATCATAGAATTATAACAGATGGTTTTTGCGTAACAATAGGTTTAATTTTTGGGGCTACTGTAGGAATAGGAATCTTAATTACAGCTTTCTTTATGGGACCTATGATTCAGTGGTTTAATAATCATGTTTCTGAGCCACTGTTAAGATAGTAAAAAAGAGTTTCTAGCATTAATGAAAATCATAATGTTAGAAGCTCTTTTTGTTGTAGTCTAAAGTCACTAGGTGTTAAACCATAGGTAGCTTTAAAAGTTCTTGCCAGGGAGTCAACTCGCTGGTAGCCACATCTTTGAGAAATTTCAAGCAAAGAAAGATTTGTTGATTCAATTAAATGTCGTGCTTGTGTAATTTTATAATTTTTCAAATAGGTTTGAAGGGTCATTCCTGTTACTTTCTTAAATCTCTTACCCAGATAACTTCTATCTAGTCCGATCATTTGTGCCAATGAAGCAGCTGAGATGTTAGGAAAGTTTTTATTGACTAAAGAAATAGCTTTCTCAACATAAACATCAGAAATAGAAGAGGTTGACTCACGAGATATAATTGTAGCATTGGAAATAATACTCAAAAATTCCAGCAAATAACTAAGATTGAGTAATTTCTTTGTTGTTGAATTAACTGACTTTAATAACAATAAATTAACTAACTCAATTAAACGTTTGGGATCATTTAAACTGAAGATTGGTTCACGTTGATTTAGTGGAATTTGCTGCATAAGTTGATCAGCAAAATTACCAGAAAAGCCAATCCACACATAAGACCAAGGTGTATTTTTATCGGCAATATAGGTCGTTTCTTGTCCTGGTTCAATTAGAAAACCTTGTCCAGCATGTAATTTGTAGATTGATTGATCAGTTTTAAATGTTCCAGAACCAGCTAAGATATAGTGGATAAGGTAATATGGTCTAACTGCTGGTCCATACTTATGTCCACTCAATGTATCTGAGCGTCCTACATTTGCTAGTTGTAATTGATCACTTGGAACTGAAATAAAGTTTAATGAAACTGCTTTTTCCATTTAATCACCACGATTAATCATAGCATAAAATAATAAAAAAGACCGAGAAAATTCTCAGTCTAGTTTAAAGCATTAAACAAAATATACTTGTTTAGCTGCGATATATTTCAAAATTTCTTTTAGCTCAGCTTCAGTTGGATAAGCAAAATTTTTCGTGAAATCAATCTTACCATCTTTTGTTAATAATGGAGAACTAATGACTAGATCTGCAGAAGTATACGGTTGAAATTCACGTTGGATTAAAATTTTATCCATTGTAGAAGAAGAACTTTCCTTAAAGTCAAGTTGTTTGAAATAAGAAATTAACTCAGCATAGCCAGGTAGCCACTTAATTTGATAATCTAGACGATGTGCTAAATCGTCAATTTTTACCAATTGTTCAGGATCAAAAGGAGTCATTTCCAAATAAATTTGAGTACTATCTGCTTGTTCTAAAGTTTTCTCAATATTTTTTAACTGGCCAGTTTTAGAGAGATAATTATCACTATCATCGCGATCTTGATAACCTAAAATCAAGTAGTCTAATTTTTGTTGAGAAAAGAACTTTTTCCAAGCTTTAATACGTTTTTTGTGGATTCCATGAATATCAAATTTAGCAACATAGCCTAATTTTTGATGATCATGTTCCAAATAGAGAGCTATTGATCCCCATAAACCATCATCGTTATTGAGTGCAGTAATTTTCAAATCAGCAACGGGCACAGCGAATCCATAAGGAAGAACCTTTAGATCTAAATTTAAATTAGCTATTAGTTCAAATTTAGTTAATTTTTGTAATAGTAAAAATAAATTTTGAGATACAAATGTTTTTGCGGGTAAAGTTGCTTGCTGCAAATAAGCTAAGTTATCAGCTGATAAGTAACTAATAATTACAAATTTCTCTTTAGGACTATCAACATTAATATAATTGTTGAAAAAGATAATTGTTTCATCAGTTTCAACAAATTTGTTTTCAAAATTATATTCCATAGTATGACCTCATTAAAGATTGACATCAACTTTAAATGATAATGGAGATAGGGCGGTTGAAGCTGTAATTAGTTTAGCTATCAACTCATTATATTTATCAAGACCAATTTGTTGGCAAGCAATACTTTCTGTTGTCAGATAATCTCTTAGTTCTTGACCAGAAAGCGTAAGAGCTTTAGCGTCAATTTCATGAACTTTATTGTTAAGTAAGATTGCAACTTCTTTTTGAGTATCTTTTAGCATTTTGCCAAATTCTTTGTAATGTGCATCAACTAGGACGCCAGCTAATTTATATACCCAATAAGCAGATTTGTCATCATAAGTTTCACTACCAACTTTGTATGCAGGGTGGACATCAGTAGTTGCAGGATAGAATGGAATATAAGAACTTTGAGCAGTTACACCCATTGCTAACCATTGAATACCACGTACATCAACAGGCATACCACTTCTGATTTGTAGAATATGTGATTCTTGAGTGGCAGCCAAACTAATAGGACGGAACTTATGACCATCAGCATTATCATTGTTTAATGGATCATATGGTGTATTTTGGTAGTGAGAACCTAATACATAGGCAATATCATCTAAATGGAGTAAACGATTAGCTTTACGGATGAAAGGTAATTCTTCACTCATTGGATCTTGATCATTATCACCAGAAAGGTATTTTTGACCGTACCATACACGAGGAGTGCTATAAATTTCATCGCTATATTCATGTGTACCAAAGACATTACGGAAGTTAAAATTATCAAAATCAACTTCAAAATGATTTTGGTATACAAATTGTACAATACCCTTGGAATACATGAAATTATCAGGATCGTCAAGATCGACTTTTTGGATAGCTAATTGATTAGCTACTACTGCATAGCAATCATCTGGAATACGTTGTGCAACCCAATGATGACCACTACCACTTTCAAAGTACCAAACTTCATCTTCATCAGAGAAGAGGACACCGTTTGTTTCACTAGTACCATATTTTTCAATAATGCTTCCTAGACGTGCAACACCTTCACGTGCAGACTTAATATATGGAAGAACAACGGTCACCATTGCTTCTTCACTAATACCATTTTCAACGAGTGGATCAGCACCAAGTACACGTGGATTGGAGTAGGCACTTTCAGTAGCACTCATTGCTACACCATATTCATTAATTCCATCTTCTTCGAATAAACCAAACTTATCAGTCCATTCAGGAGTAGCAGAGTATCTAAATCTAACCTTAGGAAGTGGCATTGTAAACTTGTTATCGTTTGATACAAAAACTTGCTCTTCTTCGAATTCTTTATGCTCATGAACAGTAAGATGTTTAGGCCAAGCAGTTTTAGCATCTTCATTACGAGCGATGATAGTTGAATTGTCGGCCATTGCTTTTTTCCCAACTAAAATACTAGTACAAGCAGATAATTTTTTTTGAATTTTCACAATTTTCGCCCCTTGTATAAATATTATTACTGTATTAATTCTAACATATCGCAAGAATGGATAAAAATAATTTGAAAAGTAATAGCTTTTTTGATTTAATTAAGTTAGTTAATTAAGAAAAGAGGGACTATTATGCCATTAGTACATATTGAATTAATTGAAGGTCGTTCAGAAGAACAATTAAAGAACTTAGTAAAAGATGTTACAGATGCAGTTACTAAGAATACAGGTGCTCCAGCAGAACACGTACATGTTGTTTTAAGTGAAATGAAGAAGAATCGTTACAGTGTTGCTGGTGTATTAAAGAGTGAAGAAAAATAATTAATAATTATAAAAGAGATTAACTATTGAAAGTTAGTCTTTTTTTATTGTCATTAAAATTAAGTGGGAAAAAGATTATCAATATGTTAGAATTAATAAAAATACATCTTGTGCAATTAGTTGAAAGGGGAATTAACTATAATTATGAAAAGAGAAATTCCAGTAAATAGTGAAGGACATTACACAATTGGGGGACTTGACTCTTTAGAACTAGCTAAAAAATTTGGCACACCTACAATTGTTTATGATGTTGCTAAAATCAAAGAACAAATTGCAAAGTTTAAAGCAGGTTTTGAAGAAGAAAATGTTAAATATCACATTTCTTATGCTAGTAAAGCTTTTTCAAGTTTAGCCATGTATGACTTGGTGGCTAAGAGTGGTATTGGAAGCGATGTTGTTTCTGGCGGAGAACTTTATGCAGCTTTAAAAGGTGGAATGGATCCACAAGAGTTGGAATTTCATGGCAATAATAAATCCCGTGCTGAATTAGAAATGGCAGTTGATAGCAACGTTGGCTATATAATTGTTGATAATTTTTATGAAATTGATTTATTAAATGAAGTACTTACAGAAAAGAATAAGACAGCTAATATCCTATTGCGTTTAGCACCAGGTATCCATGCTGAAACTCATGAATACATCTCAACAGGTCAAGCTAAATCTAAATTTGGTTTTGATTTACAAAGTGGACAAGCAAGTGAAGCATTAGAAAAAACATTGGCTAACCCTCGTTTTAAAGTACTAGGTGTCCACAGTCATATTGGTTCACAAATCTTTGCAACTGCTGGTTTTGTAGAAACAGCTAAGAAATTGATGGACTTCTTAAGTGCTTGGAAGGAAAAATATGATTTTACAGCTGAAGTACTTAATCTTGGTGGTGGTTTTGGAATTAGATATACTGATCAAGACGAACCATTAGATGTAAAAGACTTTGTTAAGATCATTGTAGAAGCAGTCAAAGAAAAGAGTAAGGAATTAAACTATCCAATGCCTGCTATCTGGATTGAACCAGGTCGTTCAGTTGTAGGGGAAGCTGGTGTAAGTTTATACACAGTTGGTTCACGTAAAGATGTTGAAGGTGTTGGAAGTTTTGTCGCAGTTGATGGTGGTATGGGTGACAATATTCGCCCAGCCTTATATGGTGCCAAATATGATGCTGTTTTAGCTAAGGATCCTAATGCACCAATTGCACAAAACGCTTCAATTGTAGGTAAGTTCTGTGAATCTGGAGATATTTTGATTAAGGATTATGATTTTCCTAAGACAGAACCTGGCGATGTGATTGCGATGTTATCAACTGGTGCTTATGGCTATGTTATGGCAAGTAACTATAACCGTAATCCACGTCCAGCAATTGTTTTTGTTGAAGATGGTAAAGCTCGTTTAGTTGTAAAACGTGAAAGTTACGAAGATATGATTCGCAATGAAATTCTTTAATTAACTGGGAAGTGAGCATGTGGTAGTTGAACTAAAAAAGTTAGATATGAACCATTCGCTTGAGTTTTGGAAGCTGGCTTTTTCTGATCCTAAAGCAGAATGGCGAAATTGGAATGGGCCTTATTTCGATAATCACTATCCAACTAGAAAAGATTGGATAGCTGGTGGGGAACTTGATTATCTTGAAAGTGATATGCGAAAGGTAATCTATGTTGATGGTAAAATGGTTGGTTCAGTTTCTGCTTATTATGATGATGGGTATTTAAAACGTTGGTTAGAAGTTGGTTTAGCGATTTATGATGAGCGGAAGTGGGGTCAAGGGATTGGACACCAGGCCCTGGAACTTTGGATTGATGAATTATTTCAACGAATTCCACTACCACATATTGGACTCACAACCTGGTCTGGAAATCAGCGTATGATGAAGTTAGCTGATAGATTAGGTCTAAAATGTGAGGGACGAATAAGAAAAGTTAGGTATTGGCAAAATACTTACTATGATTCCGTAAAATATGGTATTTTACGTGAAGAATGGGAAAATAGATAAGAAAAAACGATTTCTAGTAATATAGAAATCGTTTTTTGCATTATGCTAATTTTAAGTGATTTTCAAGATATCTTGCTAGGCCATCATGTTCATTATCATATTCAGTGATATCGTTAGCGAGTGATTTTAGTTTATCAGTTCCATTTTGCATAACGACACCCCAACCAGCATAGTCAATCATAGAAGCGTCATTATGTTCATCGCCAAAAGCAATAATATTCTTTTTATCAATATTGTATGTCTTAGCTAAGAAATCAACACCTTTAGCTTTATTGACACCTTTAGGGGAAAGTTCAAGAATTGGATTTTTGCCACCCCAAACGCCAACTGTAATCTTATCGCCAAAGTTAGCTTTTAAAGTTTCGACAATATTAGGTAATCTGTGTTCATCAACTAACATAGTCATCGCAGAAGGATCTTTTTGCAAGTTAATGGCATTTAAGACTTCATTTGCTTTCAAAGTTGCTGGAAAGAAATCTGGAATAATATTATTAGGTTGATCAGCTAAAGCATAATTTTTACTTTCAGCAGCGACAATCTTGATTCCAAGTTTTTCTTTTTCAGCTACTAAATCAAGTGCGATATCTTTAGAAAAAGTTTCAATGTATTCTTTATCCCAATTTTTATGTGGAATATGTCCTAAAGCACCGTTGAAATTAATCATCGGAGTAGGAATATTCAATTCATCGTAAAAGTTTTCAGAAATACGATTAGGACGACCAGTCACGATTGAAACGATATGGCCAGCTTGGGCAGCTTTTTGTAAAATTTCTTTAGTATATGATGAAATTTTAGATTCGTTATTTAAAGTTGTTCCGTCTAAGTCAATCGCAATTAACTTTCTTTCCAAATTATTCACGTCCTTAATCTTAATTTTTACCTGTAATAAAAACAGTAACGTTTTAAATTTAACATAAAGCTGTTAGAAATACTAGAGAGAAGTAAAGAGTTCGTTGTATAATTAATTCATTATATAGTAAGAAAAGAGGCGGAGTTCATGATTTCTATTATTACAAAAGAAATTAATGATTTACCAATCCTAGAAATTTGCGATAGTGAGAAATTAGGTGAAGAATTACCACTTGTCTTTTTCTATCATGGTTGGACTGGATGTAAAGAAAGAGTTTTAACTCAAGGTTATGAAATTGCTAAAAAAGGATTTAGAGTAATTTTACCGGATGCTTTATATCATGGAGATCGTCAAGAGGGCGATGTAAAAGGGCATGTTCTTGAATTTTGGAAAATTGTCTTAAATTCAGTTAAGGAATTTCCAACTTTGGTTGATTACTATCGTGAAAATGTTGGAATTAAAGATGGTTTTGTAGGAGTTAGTGGTTTATCAATGGGCGGGATAACGACTAACGCTTTAATGACAACATATCCATGGGTAAATGCAGGAGTTTGCCTAATGGGTAGTCCTAAACCAGTTAAATTTGCGAAGAAATTAGTTGTTGATGCGGCTACACAAGTTAAAGGAATGCCTGATACTGAAGTTGATAAGCAAATTTCAGCTTTAGAACCATTTGATTTATCTTTGAATTTAGAAAAATTAGCTAGTCGTCCGCTTCATTTTTGGCATGGTACAGCAGATAAAATGGTACCTTACCAAGATACGGTGGACTTTTATCGCGAAAATATAGGTAAAAGTTATACAGAAAATGTTACTTTAACCACAACAGAGAATGCGGGTCATAAAGTCAGCCAAGAAACAACTTTAGAAATGGCAAATAAATTTAATCAATATTATCAAAAGTTTGTCGGTAAGAGGTAAGCAGAATTATGAGAATATTTAGAAATAAGTTGTTGATCATTTTATATGTCTGCTTATTAGCTTTTTGTAGTGTTTGGGTGTTCTTTAAGATTCAAGAACGCGATATTGTTAATCAATTGAACAATCATAACCTTTCACAAAACGCCTATGAAGTAGTGATGAAAGGAACAACTTCTTTGGAAGATATTAATAATAAGATTTCTAACTCTAGCAAAATTGATGATGTTCAAGTTCATTATCAAGATAAGAAGAATAGTAATCTAACTTATTTCTTTGGAAAAGGTGATTACAGTACTACACCAATGGTTTCTGGCAGCTTTTTTGCTGATAATGACTTTAATTCAGAAGTTACAGTAGCTTTAGTAGGAAAGAATATTGCTAAAAAACTATACAAACCTAAAGATCAAGATTATTTAAAAGTAAACTCAGGTTATTTGCCAGTATTAGGAGTTATGGGAGAAAAACGAAGCTCTTCAAGTTTAGATGATCAGATTTTTATTTCAGGTGCAATTTCAACTTTAAAGACTTTAACAAGTAAGGATTATCGAATTGTGATAGATTCTGAAAAGCCTTTAGATGCAAAAGTTATTAAACATGTCTTAGGTGCCAAAGAAGTTAAGACAATGTTTACTAACTCATTGGGTATTCCTAAGGGTGTATGGTTAACTTCCTTAGTTCGTAAATTAGTTGCGCTATTGTTTATTTTTGTAGCTTTCTTGGCAGAAGCAATTTTATGGGGTGTATCTTACAAGAGAAGATATGTTATCAAACGTGCAACGGTTAATCGTGCCACTTTCCAAGAATGGCAAGTCTTTACAATTTTAGCACTTGTAGGAATGAGTGCAGGGACAATTTTAGGCTTAATATATTTTACGCTATATAGTTATACTGGAACTATTATTTTTAACACCTTAATGTTAATAACGGGAAGTATCGTTTGTTACTTAACAATTTATGATAGGATAAAAAAACAAGTAAAGGAATAGATTAGAGAATGGATTTACCTAAAGATTTTATTGAGAAATATCAAAATTTATTAGGAGATGAAGCTGAAGATTTTTTGGCTAGTTTGGATGAAAAAAGTGTGATAGGTTTTCGTTTAAATCCTTTAAAACGTCATTATAAAGATGTAGATTATGATTTAACTGCTAGTGTTCCTTTCGCTCAAGATGGATTTATTGGTAAAGTAAGTGGACGTTCACTTGAACATCAAGCAGGCTATGTGTATAGTCAAGATTTAAGTGCGATGTATGTAGCAGCGGTAGCTAATGCACAACCGGGAGAAAAAGTGTTAGATTTATGTGCAGCTCCCGGTGGAAAATCAACGCAACTTGCTGAACAACTCAATAATCAAGGCTTATTAGTAAGTAATGAAATTAATACCAAGCGAGCCAAAATTTTAGCAGAAAATATGGAACGCATAGGTGCTAAGAATGTAATTATCACTAATGAATCTCCTGATAATCTCGCGAAAGTATTTAAGGGGTATTTCGATAAAATTGTTGTTGATGCTCCTTGTTCTGGAGAGGGTATGTTTCGTAAAGACCATAGTGCGGTTAAGTATTGGCATAAAGATTATCCAGATGAATGTGCTCATCGCCAGAAATTAATCTTAGAAGAAGCGATGAAAATGCTCAAAACAGGTGGCGAGTTGGTTTATTCGACTTGTACGTTTGCTCCAGAAGAAGATGAACAAATTGTAGCTTGGTTATTAGAAAATTATGACTTAACTTTGGAACCAATTACTAAGTATGATGGTATGGACAGTGGACGTCCAGAATTTGCAGATGGCAATAAAGACTTGGCTAAAACAATTCGTTTGATGCCACATCATTTTGAAGGTGAAGGTCAATTTTTAGCTAAGTTAAAATTTAACGGGGAAGCTGCAAGTGTAGCTAAAAAGAAGTCTAAGAAGAAAAAGAAAAGTAAAACTATTTCAACTGATGAGTTGGACTTATGGCACAAATTTGTAGCCGATTTTTCAAGTCAGGAATTGAACTTTGCTGATCAAGATTTACGTATTAATGGCGACTATCTTTACTATTACAATAAAAATTGGTTGGATATAAATAAGTTGAAATATGTTCGACCAGGTTTGATGTTGGGGACTTTCAAGAAGAATCGCTTTGAACCTAGCTATGCCTTGGCTTTAGCAGTACAGGAAGCTGCTGAAGAAAATGTAATTGAATTGTCTAAAGGTAAATGGGCAGAATACGTATCAGGTAACACTATATTTTTGAGTGGTAACACTAGAAAAAATGGCTGGTATCTATTACGTTGTGAAGAAAAGAATTTTGCATTTGGCAAATTAGTTAATGGAACTATAAAGAACTTTTTCCCTAAAGGATTAAGATTTCAAGCTTAAGGGAGGAAGGAAGACTACTATGAGTATCAAAGAAATAAGCAATAGCGTAGAAGACATTGAAGCATTACAAGCGATAGCTAAGCAAACTTTTACTGAAACATTTGGTAGTCAAAATACTGCTGAAGATTTGGCGAAGTTTCTTAGTGAAGAATATGCTTTTGATAAGTTAAAAGCTGAAGTGGAAAATCCAGAATCATTTTATTATTTCTGTTATTTTGAGGATGAACTTGCAGGATATTTAAAATTGAATGTTGGTGCAGCTCAAACAGAACCAGATTATCCAGAAGCACTAGAAATTCAAAGGATATACGTATTGCAAAAATATCAAGGAAAAAGAATTGGTCTAGCTATGATGCAACAAGCGTTAGCAGTAGCAGAAGAATTAAAGAAACCGCAAGTTTGGCTAGGTGTTTGGGAAAATAACTTTAAGGCACAAGTTTTCTATCAAAAATCTGGTTTCAAAAAAGTTGGATCACATGACTTTATTTTAGGTGATGATATACAAACGGATTATATATTGGTGAAGGAATTATGAAAAAATTTAAACTTTTAATACGTTTATCATATTTAATTGTATTATTAGAAGTATTCTACTATTTAAGAATATCGCCTCAAGTAATCGGTACGCATTTTGTGAGGGATAATATTCCTGATAGTTTTGGAAACAAATATCAGCTATTTCTCTGGGAACTGCTGATATTAATTATGGGTGAAAGTATTATTTTAATAGAAAAGAACTGGCGTGTAAAAAATAAATTGGATAATTTACCAGAGCTATTACCAAGAGAGTACAGATTATTAGCATTGCCAGTAGTTATCATTATTATGGCAGGTTTTATAATGTTTCAACAAATAAGTGTTTAAAAAAGCTTTATTAAGAAGTGATTACGATAGTTATTGTAATTCACTTCTTATTTTTTTGTATTTAGTTGTTGACATTAAAACAACAGGCTTGTATATTATAGTTATTGATTATAAAACAACAAGTTTAAAAGATAAGTTAGGAGAAGATAATTATGAAATATGGTATTACAGCAGCAACTGGTCATTTTGGTCAAGTAGCAGTTAAGGAATTAGTAGGTTTGGTAGGAGCAGACAATGTTGTCGCAATTGCACGTAACTTAGAAAAAGCTAAGCAATTACTTCCTGATGATATTGAAATTCGTCAAGGTGATTATGATGATAAGAATAGTTTAGTTTCAGCTTTTGAAGGACTAGATAAGGTATTATTTATTTCGTCTCAACCGGGTGGTAAAATTTCCCGTCTAGAACAGCATACAAATGTAGTAGATGCTTTGAAAGAAGCAAAAGTAAAATTTGTGGCATATACAAGTTTCCCACATGCTGATCAAGCTAAGTCTGCATTAGCTAGTGATCACACCGCAACTGAAAAATTAATCGTAGAAAGTGGCATTAAACATTCATTCTTGCGTAACAACTGGTATTTAGAAAACGAAGCCGGTTTCTTAAATGGGGAAGATATTGTTTATGCTGCTGGTGATGGTAAAGTAGGTTGGGCATTAGAACGTGAATATGCAGAAGGTGCAGTAAAAGTACTTGTTAGCGATGAAACAAAAGATGTCTATGAATTTGCTGGTGCAAGTAGAAACTATGCAGATTTAGCTAAGGCAGTCGGCAAAGTCTATGGTAAGGAAATCGCAGTAACAAATGTTGCTAGTGAAGACTATAAGGCAGGTTTAGAAAAAGCTGGTCTAGACGAAAATACAATTGGATTCATTTTAATGATTCAAGATCTAATCAAGCAAGGAGAACTTACAGAAGAAACTTCTGATTTGGTAGATGTATTGGGTCATGAATTAAAAGCTTTGCCAGAAGCAATTAAAGAAGTTATTGGTCGCTAATTTGTTGAGTATTAACTATACCTTTGTTAAAATGAAGAAAGTTAGATTTGAGAGGTATAGCGATGAAACATTCATATAAACTAAGCGATGCAATTCATATTTTAACATATGTTGATATATACAAAAATGATGATTTAAGCAGTGCTAGAATTGCGGCAAGTATTGAAGCTAATGCTAGTGTTGTGAGAAATTTAATGTCAAAATTAAAAAAAGCAGGGCTATTAAATAATCAGCCGGGAGTAGCTAGAGCAAGTTTAGCAAAGCCAGCAAGTGAAATTTCAGTCTTAGATGTCTATCGTGCAATTACATCAACAGCTAGTTTGTTACATGTTGATCCTAAGACTAATCCTAATTGTGTGGTAGGTGCCAATATCCAAAATACATTGGAAGAAGTATATCAGAGAGTGCAAAATGCTGCAGAGTTAGAGATGAGCCAGATTAGTATTCAAGATGTAATTGATGGAGTGCTAGAGAGCGAAAGATTGAAACAGAAGGCTGGTGGCGATGATGACACCCTTGATTAAGGGCATTAATCTAGATGCTGCAGGGCGATGTAAACATTACCACAAAGATGCAGACATTGCGGCTTTAAAATGTAGTCAATGCGATGAATATTATGCTTGTTATCAATGCCATGATAGCCTGGAAGATCATAAATTTGTAGCAAGCAATAAAGGCGATTATCCTGTGATGTGTGGCGTATGTCGACGTTTATTGGACTTTGACGAATATACAAGTGGTGCATGTCCTAATTGTCATCATGGGTTTAATCCGCGATGTAAATTGCATTATGAAATATATTTTGAAAACTAAGACCAATTTCAGTTAGTTTAAAGTCGTTAATTATCTTTTATTAGGTTTAAATGTAAAATACAATAATTTTTAAGATGGCTTAAAATCATGTTGTGAGAAGCATGAGTTTTAGGCTATTTTTTTGTGCTTTCGTCTCGATTTTCTTTCTCAATAGGGAAATAACTTGTGGGTAGAATAGTTTAATTGTTTAATTTGATTAAATAAAGAGAAAGTGTAGGTAGATAATGAAAGCAGCATACATTGAACATTATGGACAAGAAAAGTTAACTTTAGGTCAACTACCTAAACTTAAGATTACTTCAGCTAAACAAGTTTTAGTCAAAGTTCTCAAAGCAAGTGTTAATCCAGTTGATCTGAAAATCCAATCTGGGAAATTACGTCCATTATTACATTTTTCAATGCCACTTATTTTGGGTAATGATTATGTGGGAATTGTTGAAGATATTGAGGCAGATGTTAAATCAGTAGAAATTGGACAATTAGTATTTGGTCGCATCAGCAAGAAACAAATTGGAACTTTTTGTGAGTATTTAGTTGATGAAGAAAATAATCTTGCTGTAGTTCCATCAGCATTGACACTCCAAGAAGCAGCAGGATTGCCATTAGTTGGTTTAACTGCTTACCAAGCACTATTCGAGAAAATGAAAGCTAAGAGTGGACAATCGATATTAATTCATGCAGGGGCTGGAGGAGTAGGAAGCTTGTTGATTCAACTGGCTAAGATGCAGGGCCTAACAGTTATTACTACTGCGAGTCAACGTAATCATGCTTGGCTGTATTCTCTAGGAGCTGATCAAGTTATAGATTATCATAAGAGTGACTTTACTGAAGTTTGCCCACCGGTTGATTATGTTTTTGATACTATTGGACAAGAAACATTATTACGCTCGTTTAAAGTAGTTAAGCCAGGCGGGAAAGTAGTATCTGTTTCAGGATTACCAGATGAAAAATTTGCTAAAGGTTACGGCCTGAATATAATTTGGCAAAAGTTATTTAAGCTAGGTAGTTACAAGATAAGGAAAGCTAGCCAAAAAGATAAAGCAGATTATGAGTTTCTATTCATGCATCCTGATGGAAAACAACTAGAGAAATTGGGTAAATTAGTTGCAGATAAGAAATTGAAAGTCAGACTTGATAAAGAATTTGACTTTGGTGATTTACAAGCGGCTTGTGATTATGTAGCAACTGGCCACGCTAATGGTAAGGTGGTGATTATAGATGTAGTGGGATAAGATAAAAATTTGCACAATAAAAAGCAAGTAATCGATTTGTATTTAAATAAATTAATTACTTGCTTATTTTTATTCTTCTGCAGCATCAGGTTGTTCAGGAACATTGTCACCAGCATTACTAGAATCGCCGGAATCACCATTACTATTTCCTTCATCTACAGAGTCTGATGGAGCAGGAGATTGGTTACCACCAGAATTGCCGTTACCAGATCCACTGCTACTACCTCCACCTTGAGGAGCAGTATACCCACCGCTATAGTAGTAACTAGATACTGGTGCTTGATATGTTGTAGTATTACCTTGACTTGTATTTTGTTGATTTGATGATGTATCTTGTGTATCATCGCTTGATGAAACTGAACTTGAGTCAGTTGATTCAGATACACTTGAACTTACAGAACTGCTTTGCTCAGAACTGCTAGAACTTTCCTTTTTCTTTTTCTTCTTTTTATGTTTTTTCTTTTTAGCAGCTTCAGCCTTATCATGTGCTTCTTTTTTAGCTTCTTTTTTAGCTTTTTTAATGCTTTCTGCTTTTCGAGAACTTGCTTTATAAGAAAATAAACTTTCATTAGAGGATTTACTTGATGACGTTATTGAACAAGCTCCTAGCGTCATTAATGTAAGCACAGAAAGGACAAAAATGCTTATTTTTTTCATTTATGTATACCTTCTTTTTTAGTACAGCTTTTAGCGACATCAGATTGCTGGTCGAAATATCTCATATTTAATACTATCTTATAATATTAAAACGGTCAACATTAAGAATAGTAGTAATTTAGCAAATATTTTTGTTACATTTTAGTTCTTGCCAACGTATATATTATAGGACGTCCAAATAGACCAAAACGAAATGGCAGGAATTTAATATGAAAAACTTTGAACCCAATCGGGCATTTAATACAGAAGTCGCAGCAGCTTTAGGAATTTATCAAGCAATTTTGATTCAACAAATTCGCTATTGGCAAGAGAAGTCAACACATGAGATTGATGGAAGAAAATGGATTTATAATACTTATCAAGATTGGTCCAAGCAGCTTACATTTATTTCAGAGCGAACCATTAGGAGAGAACTAAAGAAATTAGCTGAATTAAAGATTGTTAGAGTTGCGAAATACAATATTTCAAAATTTAATCATACAAAGTGGTATTCACTAGACGAGGAGAAGCTACAAGAATATTTAGACAATAAAACACCTGAATGTCGAACTGGACAAATTGGACAGGTAGAGTGTCCTAGGGAAGATAATGGAAATGGAAAATCTGACCAGTTCAGAACTGGACAAGTTGACCACTTCAAAGACAATAAAGTACCTAAGAATACATCATTAAATAATCAACAAAAGATAAAGGAGATCCTGGAATGTTTCAAAGAAGTTACCGGGCAGGTGTTTGATAAAGATAAATGGGGAATAAAATTGATTAAAGAAAGACTAGCAGCTGGAAATGATGTAGAACAATGTAAAAGCATGATAGTTTTGAAAGCTAAGCAGTGGAAAGGAACACATGTTGAAAAATTTGTCCGTCCCCGAACATTGTTTGGTGATAATTTCAGTAAATATTATGCTGAATGTTATGCATATCATCGTGAAAACAACTATTTTGTTAATGACAAAGAAGAGAACATTGATCGAGACAAATTAAATCAAGAAATAGATATACTTTTAGCTAAGATTTGAGTGTTACAACAATACTATTTTTTTCGTATATATCAGTGAGAGGAGGAATTTGGAAAAGAAGGGGGATTTTCAATGAAATTAATCTTAACGAAATTAACATTTTGTGGCTGGATTTTAGGTTTTAAGCAAAAAGTAAGCTTTGAAAGAACCACGATTGAAAAAGAACCTGAATATAAAACAAATAGAAGTGAGTGACAGGCTTCTTGAATAATTAATATAAACAGGATTTAGAGTAAGTAGGAATTCGCTTTCATACTTACTCTTTATATATTTATAAATTGTGATAAGATGTAGTTAGAAGCTAATATGGGGAGGTTTTAACTATGAATGAAATTGAATTAGCCCATGTAAATGATGTTGACAGATGTTTGGAAATTATTGATAGTGGTAAGAAATTTCAAAATGATCAGGGATTTACTGAATGGACAGATGACTATCCTAATCGTGAAAGTATATTAGAAGATATTCTAGCTAATAAGGGATTTGTGTTACGTGTAGATGGTATCATTGCCGGCTATTTACGAATAGATTTTACAGGTATGCCATATTATAAAGAAATATTAGGAGATTGGCATACGGAAGAACCTTACGCAACAGTTCACAGTTTTGCAATAGCAGAAGAATATCGTAATCAAGGCCTAGCAAGTATTGCTTTGGAATTAGTGGAGAGATTGACATATGCTTGTCAAATTTATGGAGTTAGATTAGATACAGCTCTTGAAAATGAACGAATGAAACATATTTTGAAGAAGAATAATTATCAAATATGCGGAAAAGTTAATTTTAAGGGTGCAGATAGAGTGGCCTTTGATAAGGTGTTGAAAGAAAAATTTTAATAAGATCCAATCTTATACTTTATACGAAAAAGGATTGAAGAAAATGAAAAAGAAATACTTAGTTACAGGGGGAGCTGGGTTTATCGGTTCAAATCTAATTGAAAAAATCATTTCACAAGGAGATGAAGTTGTTGTTGTAGGTAGGCATCTACCAGCTGAATACAAAGAAGATGCTAATAATTTAAAAGATAATATTACTTTTTATCAGGCTGATGTTACTGATTATGAGTTCATGGAACAGTTATTAATCAAAGAAAAATTTGATTATATTGTATTATTAGCTGCAGTTATTAGTATTTCAGGTACAATAGCTGAGCCTCTTAGCACACATTTTATTAACCAAGAAGCAATTTTATATATTTATGAAATTATTCGAAAGAACAAGTTAAAGGTAGAAAAGGTACTATTTACTTCCTCATCAGCTGTGTATGGGAACATTGCTGATACACCTAGGCGTGAAGATATGCCGGTAAGTCTTGAAAATCCTTATGCAATAGATAAATTTGCAAGTGAAAGATACGCTATGTTTTACGAAAAAGTCTATGGTATTCCAACAGTTGCTGTGCGTTTCTTTAATGTATACGGGCCTAGACAAAAAGCACATGGGAAATCTGCAGGTGTATGTGCAATTATCTTAGATTGTTTGCTTAATGACAAGGAATTTAAGCTAAATGGCGATGGAAAGCAAACACGTGATTATATGTATGTAACAGATGCAGTTGATGCTACGTTGATGTTACTGAAAAACCCCAAAATAAGTGGAGAAATCTTCAATGTTGCTTCTGGAAAATCGGTAAGTTTAATAGACTTAATAGCAGCTTTTGAGAAAATTACAGGCAAAAAGCTAAAAATTATACATAACAAGGGTTTGAAATTTGATACCAAAAATTCACTTGCGGATATCACAAAACTTGAAAAAACCGGCTTCCTTCCTAAATATACGTTTGAATCAGGATTGAGACAATATGTAAAAGAAGAAAAACGCCGGTTGGAATATAATTAGTAAAGTAGATTAACCTTTTCAATTAATTTATGATAGATACGTTGATTGAACCAAATTTCACTGACCTTAGAATCTAAGCTAGATAAATCAAGCCAAGCAATTTGACTATTTTCATCAGGTTTAATACGTAATGGCATAGTAGTATCAGCTTCGAATAGGTAAGTAATGTTTAAATGTAAGTGCGAAGAAACATATTCTCCACGTTTTTCGTGTCCATCAACAGTTAGAACTTCAAGCGAGAAAATATCGTCTGATAAAAATTTAACATCAGTTAGGTCACTTTCTTCTTGAATTTCTTTGAGAATTACTTGCTTTAAATTGGAGTTGCCATCAGCATGTCCTCCAAGCCAAGACCAAGATTGATAGATATTGTGATAAGCCATTAGAACTTTATTTTTATCAGGGCTGATAATCCAAGCTGATACAGTAAAATGAGCTAATTTGTTTTTACGAGTAAAAATATCTTTGGCATTAGCAAGTTGGTCAATAATAAGCTGCTTATCTTGTTTTTCTTGTTCGTTAAAAGGAATATATGATTTAAGTTGGGACATTAAGTCATTCATAGTAAATCCACCTCCTGAAAGATTGCAAATCAATTATAGCATTTAAAGAGAATGAAAAGACAGTCGAGAATGACTGTCTTTTTTAGGTTCTATTAAAATAGCAGAACTTATTCACAAGATACTTGTGACACTCTTCAAGGACCTTATCCATATTTTTTGAATCTTCATCAGAATAAAGAAAAGTAAAAGTTTCTTTAAGAAGTTGATGAAGCATTTCTTTTGTATAAATATCACGAGGAATATCTTTTAATGTACCAATATCAATATAATCAGAAATTGTAGAAATAGTTTTTTGTGCATTGAAATTTAGCAGAGTTTCAAGAGTATACAGGAAATGAGCAGTAACTTTTAAACTAGTTCTAAAACTTGTTTTCTGATTTAAAAAGGTAACATACCCTGATAATCCTTTGAATTTAAAGGCAATATCATGGTGACTAGTATCCCAAATAGATTCGACCAGGCAAAGATTGATCCAAGTGGCAGGATGCTGAGAAGAACGAATGAAACAGTGAGAATCAGAAATAGCAGATGTGTATGCCTGAAATTTATGATGCTTCTTGATTATCTCAGTAATTAACTTGGTGAAACATATACCATTCGTCTTATTAAGTAGAGTTGTTATAGAAAATTTTGATAATACTACACCTTGATTTTTATCAAAAATAATGGACTTATACTTTGAAGGAGTATTTTTTAGATTGAATATGAAGTAAGTGGAACTATTGTTAATTGTATAGGTAGATCTATACTTTCCGATCTTCAATAATTTATCAATATCAATTTCATGATTAGTATCGAATAAATTATTTGTATAGATCATAATTTCCCTCCTTTGGCGAATTTTATATTTTATAAGTAAATAATCTATCAAAAAACAGTTTATAAATCAATATTTTTTTATTTATTTGCAAAATTAATTTTAGCTTACGGAATTTCAGAAAAATGACGTCAAATTAATTAGGTATTGATAAGTATTAAGTTATAAGACTGATAACGAATACATGGTAAAAAATCAAGAGTAAAATATTTTGCAACACATCCTGAAATGAATATTTTTGATGGGGTGCATGAATTTTAAGACCTATTTATTCTTAATGAGTACAAGGCGCCAGTACAAATTATTTTTAGAGGTGAAATAGTGAAACGAGGGTTTGAATACGCATTGAAGAATAACGGACTTATTTATGGAGTGCTAGCACAGTTAAATTACAAGGTGGGGCATCCTGATTTTGAAGATATGTTTGAAGAAGCGAGAATTTTACTAGCTGAGATATATACCGAATATTATCGTAAAGAAAATGCTAAAGAGGAATGCGGAAGTTATATGTTTCAAAAACTAAAGTGGCGCTTATTGGATAAACTAAGGCAAAAGAAGCGTAAGCAAGTAGAAGTGTGTTTTAGTCAGTTAGCCAATGAGGATGATGAATTACCCCAAATAGAAGAAATTATCGAAACTGGGGATAACATTGAGATTAGCGATGCTCTATATCAGTTATATAAAAGATGTACTGATAATGAAAAAATGTTGTTGAGCTATTATAGTGTAGGAATAACTAAGACTACAGAAATTGCGAAGTTAATGGGGAAATCACGAATGACAATTAATCGTTGGAGAAAAAGCATCCAAGAAAAATATTTAGAATTAAATAATGAAAAATAAAAATGCATGTTACAAATGGCCCCAAAATTACGTATATATCTATGTAAGCTTCAAGATGAGCTTAACAATAATTTAAAGGAGGCCGTTAAAATGGCAAAAGAAGTTAAAAAATCTGTATTATACATTTATGGTACCAAGGAGGATGGAGATACGCGTCGTCGTTCCTACCATAATTTAGTGAATAATGTCGGTGCTGAAAAGTTATCTGCATTTGGAAAAATTATTGGTGAATTATCTGGAGAAGAAACTCAAGATATTGAAATTGTCGAAACTAGCATGGTTAAGGATTAATTAAGGAGGAATTTAAATGAAAGTTAGAGCATTAAATCTTGGATTCAAAGCAGCAGACGGAAAACATCATACATTAAAATTAAATAACGTATCTACAAATCTTGATGAGAGTAAACTTCGAGAAGCGATGAATAAGTTAGTTGAATTAGATATGTTTCAAGATAAATTTGGAACAAAGTTATATGCAGAGGCAGTTAGTGCGAAGTATGTTGATACAGAAACTCAAACAGTTTTTACAATTGAAGACTAAGTAAAATTTGAATAAGCAATAAGGCATGTCAGAAATGATATGTCTTTTTAACGTTGAAATAAATTTATTTAATGCTATAATCTTAAGTATAGAACATACGTTTGTAGCGGAGGAAACTTATGCCAAATTATGTCATTGTAAGAAATAGAGATGGAAAGCCAATGGAATATTATCGACAAAAGACGAAGACGTTTGTCGGAAGTCTTCAAAGTGCTAGTAAATGGAATAGTAAAAAAATGGCACAACCAGCTTATGATAAATTAATCAAAAATGGTGAAAAGAACTTAGAAATAGTAGATAGCGATAAAATTAAAATAACAATTCAGACAGATAAATGGGAAGACTATGCTAAGAGAATCGCACATGCTGATAATAAGACTTTTTATCAAGAAGTAGAAAAAGTGGCATCTTTCCTAATAGCTAGTCCTTTGATAGTTGAAGAAATTAGAAAAGAAATATCACAGGAAGATGGTGTTGTACTACAAGATATTTTACATACTGTAGAGTTAGGCGACTATAACAAAGATGAAGGGCTTGAATTGTTGGGAGATTTGCGTAGTAGTCGTCAAAAACGAAGAAACTATAAAGATAAGCAGGAAGTTATGAATATGTTGCTAGGTGGCGATGAAAATACTGGTTCGCAACATGCGATGGATGCGTTAGATAAGATAAAAGAAGTAACAAGTCCTAGAAGTTATCAGTATCGTAATCCAAAACTCAAACAAAAATATAGTAAGTTATTACAATCTAAACAAATAAAGACTATTGAAAAATTAATTAAGCGTGTTTGGAAGCTGGTAAAATAAGGGATTTTAGAGCTTTATATATTTTTTTCGAACATATTTTTGATAAAAATACTGGACAGAACAATCGAACGTATGTATTATAAGTTACGTAAAGAATGTGCGTTCGAAAAAAAGTAAAGGTGAGATTAATATGAATCGAGTATATGAAGGAATCCAATTTGCAACAGTAACAATCACATTATCAGCAGTAATTACATTGATCACGTTATTTGTTACACCATCTGTATGGCAATTAATGTTGTTAATTACAGGAGAAGTTATCGTCATTAATGCTGCTTACTTAACATTTGTATTGATATTACTAGGACTTAAGAACCTATTAGATTATTGGGAAAAGAATAAATCCAAATTCAAATATTTAAATTAGATTTTTTCTATTGACTATTAGTAATTGATTTGTTAATATTTTAGTGTTGTATTTGTGCATATCACATCTGCAACCGCACGTTTTAAGTTTAAGTATCTCTTTGGAGGTCACTACATTACGGCGAGTCTAAGTATTTTAAGAGGAGGTGCACATAGATGTACGCAATTATTAAAACAGGTGGCAAGCAACTTAAAGTTGAAGCTGGTCAAACAATTTACGTAGAAAAGCTTGATGCAAAAGAAGGCGACAAGGTAACTTTTGATAAAGTTGTTTTTGTTGGTGGCGATAAGACAGTTATCGGTACTCCTTTTGTTGAAGGTGCTACAGTTGAAGCTACAGTTGAAAAACAAGGTCGTGCTAAGAAAGTTGTTACTTTCAAGTACAAGCCTAAGAAGCATCAACACACAAAGCAAGGTCATCGTCAACCATATACAAAGGTTGTTATTGACGCTATCAATGCTTAATTTGTCTAAAAGGTTGGTATTAGAATGATTAGAGCAAGATTTTTATATCGTGATAAGTTAATTTCTGGCTTTGAAATGCGAGGTCATGCTGATTCCGGCAAATATGGACAAGATATCGTTTGTTCAGCTGTTTCAGTGTTAGCTATAAATACAGTTAATAGTCTTGAGAAACTTGCTAACGCCAATTTGAATATCGTTTCTGATGATGAAAATGGCGGACTGTTAGAAGTACATGTTAGTGAGAACTTTCTTTCAAATGAAAGTGTAAAGTTATTATTAGCTAGTTTAAAACTAGGACTTGAAGATGTTGAAAAAATGTACGGTGATTTTATAAAAATCGAGAATAACTAATTATTAGGAGGTGCAATCATTATGTTAATGAATTTACAATTCTTCGCTCATAAAAAGGGTGGTGGTTCCACAGCTAACGGCCGTGATTCACAATCTAAGCGTTTAGGTGCTAAGAGTGCTGACGGACAAGTTGTTACAGGTGGTTCTATCTTATACCGTCAACGTGGTACACGTATTTACCCAGGTGTTAACGTTGGTATGGGTGGCGACAACACATTATTTGCAAAAGTTGCAGGTGTTGTTAAGTTCGAACGTAAAGGACGCGACAAGAAACAAGTTTCTGTTTACCCTGTTGCTGAATAATATATAGTTTAAAACGTCTTAAATCCTTGATAGGTAAGGATTTAAGACGTTTTTTGTTTGTTAAGATATGAGAAATATGAAAACATGATATGGTGAAATTTGAGATGCTTAGTCTTATTTGCTAATATGTAAGATATAATAAAGTAAGTATTTTTGTAAGTTTGAATTTAATATAGTAATTAGTCTTTCTAATATAGGTGGTTGCTGATATGAAATATAATTATAAAGATTTGAAAAGTAAAACAGTAGATGAGCTTGCAATGATGTATTTTGATAAGCATAAAGGTAGTATTCCACCGTTTCTTGGGGCAACACTTGATGAACTTAAAGAGGTGTTTATCTATGCATTACTAAATGATATAGAAATTGAATTTCCAAAAGTAACTGAAGGTATTTTTGGATAAAGTATTCTATGTTAGCAGTACTCGGGAAACGTAATTTAACAATTGAATTTTTAGATAATAACGATTTTTTTCAATAGAGTTTCTAAATCATCTTTCTAACTAATAACTAAAAATCCCACTTTTTGAAAGAATTATTTCAAAAAGTGGGATTATTTTTTACGTCTTTCTTTGAAAGGAACACTAGATAGATTGAACCAGAAGGGATAGCTAGTAGTTTTGAAGAAAATATCAAAATACTGGCTGCCATGTTCTTCACCATCAATCTGTAGAAATTCCAATGATTTAATAGTTAAATGAATTTGATCATCTTTGAAGCGATGGAATGACTTCAAATTAAGTTGTTTATGAAAATATAAACTTACAATCAACATAAAGAAACGTATGAAATTCATATTTTCAGTAACGATCAAGTCGAGTTTCTTATCTTTAATGTTAGCTTGAGGAGAGAGTGAAACATCTCCTTCAAAATAGGGATGGTTAGCAACATTCATGATATAGACATGTTTGAAAAATCTATAGGAGTCACTAACTCTAACCGTAGTCGAAAAAGGTTCTTGATTATAATAAGCACTTATACTGCTAGTAAGGAATGGAAGAAAACCTCGGCGGAAGAATTTACGTTTCTTCTTACGATTGTAAATACTTGTAATAAAAGCATCCATGCCTATACCAAAATTATTTAAGAAGTAACCTTGAGTGTTTCGTAAAGTTTCTTGGTAAGTACCAATTGTATAGTATATCTTATCTGTTGTATTGATAACTTGCTTTAAAGCGACGACAGGATTAAGTGAAAGTCCAATTGCTTTGGCAAATCCATTTTCAATCCCAGCAGGAACTAGACCAATTGGTAGATCGAAACGTTGTGCTTGCTTGATACCATTTAAAACATCGACTAAAGTTCCATTTCCACCTACAACTAAGACGACAGTTTTACTCTTTTCTCTTTCAGCTAAATCCAAAGTAAAATTTTTAACAACTTCAACAGCATTTTCATTAACTTTTTTGTAAGTAAATTTGACTCCTTGTGTCACTAATTCTGAATGAATAGTTTGCCAGATTTGTTTAGCATTACCATTTTTGGCATATTCATTGACAACTACAAAGTATTCCAAGGTAATCCTCCTTTCTTAGAGATTTGATTGCAAAAATATTTCATTCTTTATTATAATTTTACAAATAATTATCAACTATGCAATTATAACGAACAATCAACACAATTGACAAGTATAAAGAAACGATTACATAGTAAATTTTCTTTAATCTTTAACTTTAAATTATCGCAATATAAGATATAAAAACATATTTTGAGATTTGTTGATAGATTTTTTTGATTAAAAGGTGGTAGAATGGAAACAATAACTTTAAGAAAGGTGGCCTATATAACCATGCTTGATAACATGATTTTTAAGCAACTAATGAAACATTCTTTTACAATTCCAGTAGAGGTAACCTATCCTAATGGGAAAACTGAAAAATATGGTAATGGTGCCCCACAGGTAAAAATTAAAGTTAATGAAAAGATACCAGTAAAAGATTTACTGAGAAATGCTTCAATCACATTAGGTGAAGCATATATGGATAAGAAAATAGAAGTAAGTGGTTCTTTACAAGTGCTTATTAATTCAGCATATGAATCAGCAAACAGTTTCTTGAATAATAATAAGTTTAAACGTTTCTTACCAAAACAATCACATTCTGAAGAAAGTAGTAAGAATGACGTTCAAAGTCATTATGATTTGGGAAATGACTTCTATAAATTATGGCTTGATAAAACTATGACATATTCATGTGCTTATTTTGAAAAGCCAGATGATTCTTTAGAAGAAGCCCAAATGAATAAAGTTCATCATATCTTAAAGAAATTAGATCCAAAACCAGGTTCTAGTTTATTAGATATTGGTTGTGGTTGGGGAACATTAATGTTAACTGCCGCAAGGGAATATAATATGAATGTTGTTGGTATTACTTTAAGTGAAGAACAGTATAATGCAGTTAAACAACGTATTAAAGATGAAGGATTGGAAGATCAAGCTGAGGTACTTCTTGAAGACTACCGTGAACTTGATCATCTACCATTTGACTACATTACAAGTGTTGGTATGTTTGAACATGTTGGTGAAGAAAATCTAGGTGAATACTTCAATACAATTTCAAGATATTTGAAGAGTAATGGGGTAGCATTGATTCATGGTATTACTCGTCAACAAGGTGGAGCATACAATGGTTGGATTAATAAATACATTTTCCCAGGTGGTTATGTGCCAGGTTTAAATGAAAATCTAACACATATTATTGAATCAGGTATGCAAGTGGCTGATATAGAAATGCTACGTCGTCATTATCAAAAAACTTTGGAAATGTGGACAGATAATTTCCATAAAGTATTGCCAGAAGTAAGAAAAATGCATGATGACAGATTTATTCGTATGTGGGACTTATATCTTCAAGCTTGTGCAGCTTCATTTGAATCAGGGAATATTGATGTAATCCAATACTTGATTTCTAAAGGTCCAAGTGCCCGTACTTTACCAATGACAAGAGATTATATGTATAAAGATTAGTCACAAAGTACTTTGAAATATTGTCTATTAGGCAAATTCCAAAGTACTTTTTAGTATGAATTTGATAGAAAAGGTCAGATTTAGTCAAAATTTAGTAACCTTAAAAATATTTTATAGTTTATCTTAAGGTAAATTCTTGACTATTATTGACCTTCTTTGTAATAATTATAGACAATGAGGGGTGATAGTGAATGGAACTCACTTGGATTGAAGAATTCAAGAAATATTTGTTAATTGAAAAACAATATTCAGATGAAACTTTGAAAGCTTATAGTGAAGATTTACAACATTTTGTTGATTTTATTGACGAAACTGGAGGCGCTAAATCTTTCAAAGAAATTGGTAGTAATGATGTTCATGCATATATGAGCTATCTATATGATAGATATGAAATGACATCGATTTCGAGAATGATTTCCAGCTTACGTGCATTCTACAATTTTTTAATTAAGAATGAATTAACAGATGAAAATCCCTTCGCTTATGTACAATTAAAGCGACATCCACGATCACTACCACGTTTTTTCTATGAAAAGGAAATGACCGCATTATTTGAAGCAACTGAAGGAGATACACAGATGTTGATCAGAGATAGAGCGTTGTTGGAGTCTTTGTATGGAACTGGAATGCGTGTCAGTGAATGTACAGGTTTAAAAATGGAAAGTGTAGATTTGACTAATAAAAAGATGCTTCTACATGGGAAAGGTGATAAAGACAGACTAGTACCATTTGGAAGTTACTGTCAAGAAGCATTACAACGTTATTTTGAACAAACTCGTACACCTTTAATGGAAAAATATCATCGGGATCATGATTTAGTCTTTGTAAATCATTATGGAAATCCTTTAACTCCAGCTGGGGTAGCATATATCTTAAAACAGATAGTTAAGCGTAGCAGTCTACATACCAGTATTCATCCTCATGAGTTGCGACACACATTTGCGACACATTTGATGAGTAATGGTGCGGATTTACGTGCGGTACAAGAGTTACTAGGGCATAGTAGTTTATCTACTACTCAGATCTATACTCATGTAACACCGGAACATTTACAAAGAGATTATCGAAAATTTTTCCCAAGAGCATAGAATTTAATTATTAGGAGCTGAAATTAATGACAACAATATGTGCAGTAAAACATAATGGAAAGACAGCGATTGCCGGCGATGGACAAGTTACTTTAGGTGAAAAAGTAATCATGAAAGGCAGTGCTAGAAAGGTACGTCGCATCTACAATGACAAAGTAGCAGTTGGATTTGCTGGTGGTGTAGCAGATGCAATTAACTTAGAAGAAAAATTTGAAAATAAGCTAAATGAATATAGTGGTAATTTGGAAAGAGCTGCCGTAGAATTAGCGCAAGAATGGCGAGGCGATCGTACTCTACAAAAATTAGAGGCGATGTTAATCGTAATTGATAAAGATAATTTATTAATTGTATCCGGTTCTGGTGAAGTTATTGCACCTGATAATGGTGTATTGGCAATTGGTTCTGGTGGTAATTATGCTCAAGCTGCAGCTGTAGCTCTATCAGAATATTCCAAAGATATGTCAGCAGGTGAAATTGCCAAAGCTGCTTTAAATATCGCCGCAGATATAGATATCTTTACTAACCATAATATTATAGTTGAAGAATTAGCTTAGAAATGAGGAATTTACAAGATGAATGAAATAGATAAGACACCTAGACAGATTGTTGCTGAACTTGATAAATATGTTATTTGTCAAGACAGTGCTAAAAGAGCAATTGCGGTAGCTTTACGTAATAGATATCGTCGTATGCAACTACCAAAAGATATGCAGGAAGATATATCTCCTAAAAATCTTTTGATGATTGGACCTACTGGGGTTGGTAAAACAGAAATCGCACGTCGTTTAGCTAAAATTGTTAATGCACCATTTGTAAAAGTTGAAGCAACGAAATTTACAGAAGTTGGTTATGTTGGACGTGACGTTGAATCTATGGCACGTGATTTAGTTGAAGTTGCATATCGTATGGAACAAAATGATGCTTTCAAGCAAGTTCGTGCTCAAGCTGCACAACAAGCTAACAAGCGTTTAGTTAAGTTGATCGTACCCGCTAAGAAGAAACAAGAAAATCCTAATCAATATCTTTTCAATGCTTTGAGAGATCTACAATCCGGTTCTTTCCCTAACATGAATGGAAATGATATGGAAGAAGTAACTGAAGATGTTAGAAATGAACGTTTAAGTGTTGCTGAACAATTAAAACGTGGCTTGCTAGAAAATAATGAAGTTACAATTCAAGTGGATGATCCTTCAACACAATTCAATAATCAAAGTGGTATGTTAGGACAAATGGGGATTGATTTATCTTCATTGAGTTCAATGATGCCAACTAAGAAAGTTGAACGTACAATGACAGTGGCAGAAGCTAGAGAAATCTTGATTAAAGAAGAATCTGAAAAATTAGTTAACTCTGCAGATTTGGCTGATGCAGCAATTAAACGTGCTGAAAATACAGGAATCATCTTTATTGACGAAATTGATAAAATTGCTTCTAAATCTCAACAAAATGCAGGTCAAGTTTCACGTGAAGGTGTACAACGTGATATCTTACCAATTGTTGAAGGTTCTCAAATTTCAACTAAGTATGGCTTGGTTAAGACAGACCACATTTTATTCATTGGCTCTGGTGCTTTCCATGAAAGTAAACCAAGTGATTTAATTGCCGAATTACAAGGTCGTTTTCCAATTCGTGTTGAATTAGAAGATCTATCAGTTGATGACTTTGTTAAAATTTTGACAGAACCAAACAACGCTTTGGTAAAACAATACATCGCGATGATTGGTACAGACAATATTGATGTAACATTTACAATCGAAGCTATCCATCGTATCGCTGAAGTAGCATATCAATTGAACCACGATACAGAAAATATTGGTGCACGTCGTTTGCATACTATTTTAGAAAAATTACTTGAAGACCTACTATTTGAAGGTCCAGATATGCAAATGGGCGACATCAAGATTACAGAAGCTTATGTAAATGACAAGATTGGATCAATTGTTGAAGACAAAGATTTGAGCCAATACATTTTGTAAGATTGGTATATGAATATTGCGAAAAGTATGCATTGATGTGCATGCTTTTTTGTTTTGAGGTGAAGTGTTTGTAGGATTAATGTGAAAGATTAAAAAAGTAAAGTGTGATTATAACGGAAAAATGAAATCAAAGAAATGATGTGATCGAAGCGAGAGTCTCCATTAGCATCTATAAAGGATAAAAAGTAATCTATAGTTCTTAACCCTAGATATAGAACTTTATGAAAATAGTAGATAAAATCTCCAAATCAACAAGCACTCACAACAGGGTGCTTTTTAAATGCCCAAAAATAAAAATTATGTCTATCTGCTTGTGATTGTATGTTGTTTAAAAATATGATAGAGTAGTAACATGTGTAGAGTTCAAGATAAAGGAGGACTCGTTTTCGATGTTATATAAATATAAAAAGGATTATCAAAAAATCGCGATGGGATTGTTGTCCTTTATCGCTGAATTGAAAGATATATCCAGATTACAATCAGAATTAAAATGGTATGATGCCGAAGATAATCGCAATCTTTATCTATGGAAAGACGACAGCAATGATTTTGTTGGGATTGTTGGGATTGAAGAAAATGATGATATTGTGATTGTACGTCATATTACGGTTTCTCCAGCAGTGAGAAATGAAGGCGTAAGTTTTAAGATTCTTGATGATCTCCAAAATTTATATTCAGAAAAGAAAATCATGGGAAACATTGAAACAACTAATTTAATTACAAAGTGGGAAATGAAAAATGGCTCAGGAAAATAAGCAAAACTCACGAACAGCTGAGCATTTAACGTTTAAATTGGATCAGTTTGAAGGTCCTTTAGATTTACTTTTACATTTAATCAAGCAAAATGAAATGGATATTTATGATATTCAGGTTGCAGAAATAACTTCTCAGTATATAGATTACCTTCATCAAATGCAAGATTTAAGGTTAGATATTGCTGGGGAGTATTTAGTTATTGCTGCAACTTTATTAAATATCAAAAGCAAAATGTTATTGCCTGTTGAGCAAGAACAACAAGTTGAAGAAGATTATGTCGATCCACGTGAAGATTTAGTCCAACAATTGGTTTCACACCAACTTTATCAAGAAGTTGCGGCTAAATTTCATGTAATGGAAAAACAACGAATGGAATTGTTTTCCAGAGAACAGGCAGTTAATGAAGATGTAACCTATGAAGTTTCAGAAGGAACAACGATTGATTTACTACAAAAAGCCTTCGCAAAATTGATGGCTCGTAAACAAGTAAAGAAAATCAAGAAGATTAAACGGAAAATTATTCCTGAACGTTATACAATTAAAGAAGAAATTGAAAATATTGAACATACACTCAAAATGCATAAAGGAACGATGAATTTTACTGATTTATTTGATTTTGACGGTGAGGTTGAAGTTGAAAAAGTTGTTACATCTTTTCTAGCATTATTGGAGTTGGTAAGAGTTGGTAGAGTAAGTGCGAGTCAGGAAGAAAATAATGGACCAATTCTAATGACATATGAAGGAAAGGCGGAGGAAGATGCTATCTAATCAAGCAAAAATTGAGAGTTTGCTATTTATTAGTGGAAATGAAGGGATAACATTAACCGAACTTTCTCAGATTACAGGAATTTTAAAGCCAGCTTTACATGAGCAGTTGGATAAATTAGCAGATAAGTATAAGCAAGATAGATCCTCAAGTTTGCAACTTATCCATGCGGAGGAAAGATATAAGCTGGTGACCAAACCTGCTTTAGCTGAGTTGGTAAAGAAATACCTAAATAGTAATAACATTACAGAATTAACTGGAGCAGCCTTGGAAACTTTGGCAATTATTGCTTACAAACAACCAATTACTCGTATTGGTGTTGATGAAATTCGGGGTGTGCAATCTAGTTCAATGATTCAACGTTTACAACTACTAGAGTTAATTAAAGAAAATGGTCGTTTAGATGCTCCCGGAAGACCAATTCTTTACGTTACAACTGACAAGTTTTTGGATTACTTTGGTTTAGAGAGCCTAGATCAACTTCCAGAACTTGATGAAGAAAAACAAGAAGATGAAGAAATGGATTTAATGACTTTATTTGAACAAACGACAGGTTCAACGGAAGATGAGGAGGAAGAATAATGGCTGAACGATTGCAAAAAGTTATGGCTAATGCTGGTGTAGCTTCACGTCGTGCAAGTGAAAAGCTAATCCAAGAAGGTCGTGTAATGGTTAATGGTGTTGTAGTAACTGAATTGGGAACTAAGGTTGAAAGTGACGACTCAATTTCAGTAGATGGTAAGCTTTTAAAGAAAGACGAAAAAAAAGTTTATTACTTACTTTATAAACCACGTGGAGTTATTTCAGCAGCTAAAGATAACAAGGGACGTGAAGTTGTAACAGACTACCTAAAAGATGTTCCTGAACGTTTGTATCCAGTAGGAAGATTAGATTATGATACTTCTGGATTACTAATCTTAACTAATGATGGTGATTTTGCTAATCAAATGATGCACCCTCGTTATAAAGTAGATAAGACTTATGTTGCTAAAGTTGAAGGACTAATCACACCTGATAGCATTAAGAAGTTACGTAATGGAGTAGTTATAGACGGTAAACCTACTAGCCGTGCTAGAGCTAAAATTATATCACGCGATGCTAAAAAGAATACTTCAATAGTTTCATTAACAATTCATGAAGGACGTTATCATCAAGTTAAGAAAATGTTTGATGCAGTAGGACATAAAGTCCAAAAACTTTCACGAACAACTTATGGTACATTGACACTTGATGGTTTAACTTCAGGTGAATATCGTGAACTTTCACATAATGAAGTACGTGAACTTTTGAAACTTATAAATAATAAGTAAAAAAAGATTGATTACCGCTTACATTTATGATACTATATAGGTGTTGAAAAAAATAATATAAAGTATAGGTGTCTTCAGAGGCAGGGTGAAATTCCCGACCGGCGGTTAAAGTCCGAGAGCTGCTATTGTATGTAGTGGTTGAACTGGTTTGATTCCAGTACCGACAGTATAGTCTGGATAAAAGAAGATGAGCGATTATCAAGTAAATAAAATAACAAAGCTCTGTTGATTCCTTAGTCAACAGAGCTTTTTACTTGTAATTACTCTGGTACTTGTGAAGGGACCTCAAGTGGAGGTTTTACTATGAGAAATGTTTCAATCAAAAGATATGCAATAATTGCATGTCTCGCCGCTATTTCATATTTACTAATGTTTATTTCATTTGCAGTTATTCCAATTGTGCCATATATGAAAGTAGACTTTGCGGATATTCCAATTTTATTAGGATTCTTCGTATTAGGTGTTAGTGGTGGTATTGAAATCGCAGTGTTAAGATCAGTTCTATACTTTTTGATTACCGGTCCATCAATCGCAAGTTTGATTGGAGTTGGAACTAATTTATTGGCTACATTAACAATTTGCTTGCCAATGTATTATATCTTACATGAAAAGCATGACTTGAAGAGATACATTATTGCGATTGTTGTATCAACTATCTCATTGACATTCTGGTTATCTATAGGTAACTGGTTAGTGATTACACCATTATACATGGCAGTGTTAGGTATGAAATTAACTTTACCTTTAAGTCAATTAGTGTTATATGGAGTATTGCCATTTAATCTTATTAAAGGTGTAATTGTTGGGACAGTCTTCGTACTAGTTTACGCAAAGATTCATGTATGGTTGGATAACAAAGCAAACGAATTTCTTGCTGAAACAAAAACAAAATCAATCTAGAAAATAAATGTAGAGTCGTTAGGCATTTGTCTAGCGACTTTTTTACTTGGAAATAGACCTTAACTATAATTAAACTTATATTTATGGTAAACTAGGTTGTACTAATAGATTCGGAGTGATTATATTTTGGAAAGTTGGATATTTCTAGGGCTAATTTTATTGATTGCGTATCTGGGAAAGAATTCCTCGCTATTAATTGCAGGAGCAGTAGTAATGGTAATCAAGCTTTTCCCATTTCTATCGCAAAAATTATATCCAGTTATTCAAGCGAAAGGAATTAACTGGGGTGTAACAATCATTTCAGTTGCAATTTTAATTCCTATCGCTACTGGACAGATTCAATTTAAAGACTTGATTAATGCGATGAAAACTCCAGCTGGTTGGATTGCAGTTGTTTGTGGAATTTTAGTAGCAATTTTATCCAAACATGGAGTTAACTTGTTATCATCAACTCCACAGGTAACAGTAGCTTTAGTAATTGGAACAATCATTGGAGTAGTATTTTTAAAGGGTGTAGCAGCTGGGCCAGTTATTGCAGCCGGAATTACATATTATTTAGTTACACTGCTGAATTTGAGTTTTAGCTAATTATGGAGGAAAAAATGTTAAAAAATATCTTAGGTAGAGAAATTATTGCGAAGGTAACAGATTTTAATGATAAATATATCTTTGCACAAGTAGAAGGTTTAACTTTTAGAATGGCACGTGATGAGCTTTTAAAAGCACCTAAAATTAATTCATCATTGAAAGGTTTTGCTTATATCAATGATAATCATCAATTACAGTTGACTAAAAAGGTTCCTAAAGTTCAAGTTGATAGGTATGCTTGGGGAACAGTCGTTAGCAGCCGTAAGGACTTAGGTGTATTTGTTGATATAGGTTTACTTAATAAAGATATCGTAGTATCAATTGATGATTTACCAGAGTTACCACAATTATGGCCACAAAAAGGTGATAAATTGATGATTGGACTAGCAATTGATGCTAAAGATAGGATGTGGGGCAAGCTAGCTACTCCTGAAATGTTCCAAACCATTAGTGGAATGGCCAAGAAAAATATGCAAAACAAGAATGTAACAGCTACAGTCTATCGTTTGAAATTAGTAGGAACTTTTGTAATAACAGATGACTACTACTTAGGCTTTATTCATCCATCTGAACGAGAAGTTGAACCACGTTTAGGCGAAGTTGTTAAGGCACGTGTAATTGGAGTAAAAGATGATGGTACATTAAATCTATCTATACGTCCACGAGCATATGAAGCAATTAGCGATGATTCACAAATGATATTGATGGCCTTACAACACACATCGGCTAAGCAATTACCATTTACAGACAAATCATCGCCAGACGAAATCAAGGCCTACTTCGGTATTAGTAAAGGTCAATTTAAACGTGCAGTTGGTCATTTAATGAAAGCAGGTCTAGTTAAACAAGCAGACGGATTTTTGATTTTAAATGAAAATTAGAGGTGAGTAGCGATTAATAATATTTTAATGGACTATTTGCATTATTTAAAAGTTGAGCGTGGCTTATCAGAGAATACGATTAATAGTTATGGAATTGATCTCAAATTGTTTTTAGAGTATTTAAGGGAAAATGAAATTCCATCTTTTAAGCAAGTGAATAAAGAGGTTATCGTCAACTATATGCAAGCTGAGAAGAATAACAATAAAGCTAATTCCAGTATTTTACGTAGTGTTAGCAGTTTAAGAAAGTTTTTTCAGTATTTAGCGCAAGAAAAAATTATTGAAAAAGACCCAATGTTGTTAATTGATACACCAAAGAAGAAACAACATTTGCCCCAAGTATTAACCAAAGAAGAAGTTGAAAAACTATTGCATTCGCCTAATACTGGACAGGTATTAGGTTTAAGAGACAGGGCGATGTTAGAATTGATGTATGCTACTGGTTTGCGTATCAGTGAAATTATTAATTTGAAGCTCGAAGATCTACACTTAACAATAGGAACTTTGCAAACATTAGGGAAAGGACATAAAGAACGTATCGTTCCGGTAGGCGATGAAGCAATTAAATGGATAAATCGTTATTTAGAAGAAGCACGTCCTAAATTATTGAAGCAAAAGCGTAGTAATTACTTGTTTTTGAACTTTCATGGGAATAACTTAACGCGTCAGGGTGTATGGAAAAATTTGAAGGCAGAAGTAAGAAAAGCTGGAATTCAAAAAAATATAACACCACATACCTTGCGTCATTCATTTGCGACCCATATTTTAGAAAATGGGGCAGATTTAAGAATTGTTCAAGAGTTATTAGGGCATGCAGATATTTCAACAACACAGATTTATACGCATCTTTCAAATAAGCAATTGACGGATATTTATAATCGTGCTCATCCTAGAGCATAAAAAAACAGGATTTGAAACTGGAAAATCAGATTTCAAATCCTGTTTTTATTATTAACTAATGTCCGGCTTGGTTACCGCCATTATTTCCAGCTGGTGTTGCTGGAGTGTTGTTGTTTTGTGTATTGTTGTTACCACCTGTAGTAGTTGTTGCACTACTGTTAGCTGATGTACTGCTTGCAGTAGAAGTACTGCTTTCGCTAGCATTACTGTTAGAATCACTACCAGAAGACTTTTCATCGCTAGAAGAAGTGCTGCCAGAAGATTCTTTATCACTAGAAGAACTTGAGGAACTAGATGAAGATTCATTGATTCCTGAAGAACTTCCTTTACCAGTGATTGTAGGAGCAGCTGAACCAGCTAGGTAAAGTTCACGTTGGCCATTAATTGTTCTAGAGTAAACATTACTTGGTTTAGTCCAGTCGGTATTTGAAACTCCTTGGGATAGGTAAGTCATCAACACTTTATAAATCTGTTGTGCCAGCTTGGAGTTATTCGGAACATAATTACCAGGTTCATACTGGTGATCATATCCAACCCAGACAGAAATGGAATAATGTTTAGTATATCCATCAAACCAAGAATCCATTGCTGCATCAGATGGGAATTGACCACTGACATCAGATGGATAAGCAGTTGTACCAGTTTTACCAGCTTGGTATAAACCAGAAATATTAGCTGCAGTACCAGAACCATTAGAAGAAGTGATAACTTGTTTCAACATATCAGTAATCATGTAAGCAGTTGAGGATTGCATTACACGTTTACCAGAGCTAGAGTAGTCATTTACTTGACCGTCTGCAGTTTCAATCTTATCAATATAAGTTGGTTCATAGTAAGTACCACCGTTAGCAAAAGCAGCATAAGCAGCCGCATTTTGTAATGTTGATGCTGGAAGTCCAATACCATTTTGTAAGGACAAGCCTTTAGTATCATAACCAAGATTACTCAAGAATGACTTAGCTTTAGTCATACCAACTGCTTGTAGAGCTCTAATCGCAGGAACGTTTCGAGATTCAATCAAAGCTTGACGCATGGTAATTGTACCTTTGTAGCGATTATCAAAGTCATATAATTGAGTTGATGTTCCAGGATAGTAGAACTTGGTATCCTTCAAAGCGTGGTAAGTAGCCCAATCTAGATATTCAATTGCTGGTGCGTAATCCATAACAGGCTTAGCTGTCGAACCACTAGAGCGGTCAGTTTGAACAGCACGGTTTAAACCATAAGTTACATCGCCAGTCTTACGTCCACCAATCTGAGCAATAACTTTACCATTATTAGGATCAACAACTGTTGTCGCAACTTGCATAGTATCGTTAGGGAAGTCTACATAGTAGTCAGTATTAACGATGTTATAAAGTTTCTTTTGTGCATCCATATCTAAATTGGTGTAAATCTTTAAGTTTCCAGAATAAGGATCATAGCCTTTTTCCTTAGCTTCAGCAATTACTTCTTTTAGATAGGAGTCAGAAATTTTTGCTTTTTGTGAAGTTGTGCTTTCTTGTTCATGTGTTTGGACAAGACCATCTGTTACATCCTCTTGCTTAGCTTCATTAGCTTGAGCTTGTGAGATCTTTTTATTAGCTACCATTGCATCTAAAACATCATTACGACGTTGAGTAGCTAATTTAGGACTCGAATATGGATTGTAAGTAGAAGGAGCGTTAGGAATACCTGCAATCATTGCAGTTTGTGCTAAATCAAGATTCTTTAATGATTTACCATAATAATACTTGGCTGCAGTTTCCATACCATAAGTGCCATATCCCATGAAAACTTTGTTAATGTAGAAAGTCAAAATTTGTTCCTTGGAATATTCTTTGTCCAATTGCATCGCTAACCAAGCTTCTTGTGACTTACGCTTGAGCGTTTGATCTGACTTCTTAGTTGAGAAGAAAGAAAGCTTGATTAACTGTTGATCTAAAGTACTACCACCTTGTAGACCGGCGGAAGAACCAGTGACGTTTGAAAGGGCAGCAGACACGATACGAACAGGATCAACACCGTGATGCTTATAGAAACGTCTATCTTCAATGGAAACAACAGCATCCTTCAATTGTTGAGGAATGTCTTCCGTCTTTATGTAAGTACGATTCTCATTTCCAAGTGAAGTTATCTTATCACCATTAGCGTCGTAGATAACGGAATTACCGGCACTTGTAAGTTTGTTTTCTGAAAGCTCAGGGGCATTTTTAGCATAAACGAAAAATACCGTAGCTCCAATAACAAAAAGTGCCAAAAGTGCTGTTAAAGCGCCTAAAATAATCTTTTTGACTAAGCCACTATTTTTATTAGGCTTGCGAGGGTTATTTCGACTTTCTTCTTCGCGACGTTTTGCCACACGAGAAAGTCTAGAATTTTCATTACTATCCATTTTTATCTCCTTTAATAAAGTTTAATGAATTATGAATTAGCAATTAATAAGTCTACCCCCTTCAAGAAGGGAATTCTTGGAGAAATTGAGTAATTCAATTTATATCCAAGCTGTTCAATTTCTGCTTTAGGAATTGATTTACGTGACTTATCTTGTTCATCCCAGTACTTAAAAAGTAAATCAGCAGGTAAAATAAATAACTCGTCAGTCTTAGTAAACTTAACAATAGTAAAACAAATTCCTCCTTGCTTCTGGCAGGCTCTCATGTGTTCAACCTGATGTGCATGAAAGTTGCGTAAAGGAAAAGAGGAAATATTAGTTGTTTCTTTAGCTTCAAAGTCGAGATATTTACCCTTATAAACACCGTTGTAGTCTGTTGTCGAAGCTTGCTTAAAGTAGGCTTCTTTAATAACAGCGGCGCTTCTCTTAGGATAATCAACACTAACTATTTGGATTGGTATCGGTTTCTTATGAATGACAGCAATCCCTTGACTCAAATAATATTGATTACTTTCATTGATTTCTTCTTCAAGTGACATTCCACGATTTCCATAAATTGTCTTAGAACGATTGTGATTGATGCTGCGATGATTTACCTTATTAACTAAACTAGGATGATTTTCATTTTTATGATAGTCGTAAGCACGACCATTCGGATAATGGAAAACCATTAATTCATCACGCTCCTATCCAACTAATTATACCAAGCCCGCCATGTATTAGCAAAATAATTATGTGTAACTTAGTTGTAACAAACGTTTAACATAGAGGGATATTTATTACTATAAATGTAAAAAAGATAGGCCCATTATAAGACCTATCTCATGAATAATATTTATTAAGCTTTTTTCTTTATAACATTTACAAATCCCGCTAAGATGCAAAGAACCGTAACTAAGAATGGGAAGATTGCAAATGGAATAAAGTCTAGTGGATTAACGCGTAGGGTGCCGGCGATAAATACACCACTAACACTCCAAGGAACGACAGCATTAATTGCAGCACCGGCATCATTGAGGACACGAGTAAGAGCTGTTCTAGGTAAATTGTGGTGATCAAAAGCTTCTTTGAAGGATTCACCTGGTAAAATAATTGCAAGGTAATGTTCACCAACTAAAAGGTTAACACCGATACAAGTTAAAGCAGCAGAAATAGTTAAACCAACGATACCTTTGACAGATTCTTCAATCTTAGTGATGATCACACCGATAATGTTGAATTTGATTAAAAGTCCACCCAAAGCTAGGGCAAAAATAATTAATGCAAGTGAAGTAAGCATACTACTAATTCCACCTTTTGAAAGAAGAAGGTTGATATTTTTGTTAGGTGTATGAGCAACGAATCCATTCATGATCAATTCAGTAATAGAATTAATGGAGATATTTGGATTATGAATCCAGCCTAGAATAACCGCAGATAAAGCACCTAGTCCTAATGAAGGAATTGCAGGAACTTTAAAGATAGCTAGGATGATCAACAAGATAACAGGTAACATGGTCCATGGTGAAATCCAGAAGTTATTTTGTAATTGATCAAGCATAACATTGATAGTGTGTAAACTAGCTGGTTTTGGATGTAATCCCATAAGTGTGAAGAATATTAATGAGATAAACCAAGCTGGTAAATCAGTCCAAAGAAGTGACTTGATATGAGTGTAGATGTCAATTTCTCCGGTGCTAGCAGCTAAGTTGGTTGTTCCAGACAATGGTGAAATGTTAGAACCACAGAATGCTCCAGAAACAATTGCACCAGCTGTTAGGCCAGGACTAAAATGTAAAGTTGTACCAATACCGATAAAGGCAATTCCCATAGTAGAAACACTGGTAAATGAACTACCACAAGCAATTCCGACCAAGGTACAAACTAAGAAGACAGTAGGGAGGAAAAATTGAATAGAAATAATTTTAAATCCCCAAAACATAACAGTAGGAATGGTTCCTGAGAAAATCCAAGTAGCAATTAAAACACCAATTGTTAAGAAAATTACAAGTGGATCAACCCCAGCACGTAAACCAGTACGCATACCGTCAATGATCGTGTCCCAAGTGAATCCACGTAAGCGACCGTAAACCATTAAAACAACAAAAGCGATTAATAATGGTGCTTGTGGTTCTTGATGTTGTCCAATAATTAGGAAACCTAAAATTCCTAGAATAATAGCTAAAACAATAATACTTTCCCCTAAGCCTAAAATAGGTTCACTTTTCTTAATTAATTTCTTCATAATAATTTCTCCATTTCTTATAATAAAATATTAATCGTCACTGAAAAAATATTGATAATAATAATCCATACATCATCACTCCTTTTAAACAAAAAGCCCCACGACTGACTAATCAGCCGTGGGACGAAATTCTCGTGGTACCACCCAGTATTTATGCAATAACTTGCACCTCAATTGCTGTATCGTAAGCAAACGCAATTCTAATTTTGATGGTTGTAATTCATTAGAATACTATGGTTTAACTTGCAGCTACCGTTAACTCTCTTAGCCGGGGAGTATCTAACTACTGGGTTCCATTAGAATTATTAGAGATCTTTAATTTATAACTTAGGTTAATGCATGCAAAAACATTTGTCAACACATTTATTTGCTAAAATCCAAAATTATTTAAAACTAACTACCAGTCAATTAATGTAAATAACCATATTGTAGAGTATATTTGAACTGGTAAAATAATTAATTGTGAGGTGAAAATATGAATTTATGGGTAACAGGTTATCGGAGTTATGAGTTGGGAGTTTTCAATTCAAAAGATAAAAAGGTAGAAGTGATCAAATATGCATTACAAAAGAAGATCCTTGAAAAAATTGATGAGGGTTTAGAATGGGTTATCACTGGAGCACAAATGGGAATTGAACAGTGGACTTGCGAAGTAGTAGCAGAAATGAAAAAAGAATATCCGGAGCTTAAGTTAGCTATCATGATGCCTTACAGTGAATTTGCTGGAAATTGGAATGAAGCTAATCAGGAAAGTTTTTCAATACGTTGTTCACTGGCAGATTTTGTAGGAGAAGTTAGTAAGGAAAAATATAAGAGTCCGATGCAACTTAAAAATTATCAAAACTTTATGTTAGATCATACGGATCAGGCGATGTTAATCTATGATCCTGAACATGAAGGTAAGACAAAGTACGACTATGAAATGATAAAGAAGTATGGCGAACAAGAAGATTATCCATACGATTTAGTAGATATGTATCAGCTCCAAGAATTTGCGGAAATGTATCAAGAAAAGCATAGTTTTTAAAAACGAAAATCGCCCTTGTTAGTTCGGTTTTTGTGTAGTATAATCTCAAATAATAATATTTTAAGAGGATATACAGTTAAAATACGAATTATAGAAATGGGTGTTATAAATTTTGGAAAAGCAAAAACTTATTAAATTGATAGATGTCGCTGCAGGGCGTAAAAAAGCTGATTTAGTTTTAAAGAACGCAAAGATTGTAGATGTTTTTCAAGCTAAAATTTTAATAGGAGATATTGCTATTTCTGACGGTTACATCGCTGGAATTGGTGGAAGTTATCAAGGTGTAGAAGAACGTAATTACACTGGCAAGTATGTTGCACCAGGTTTCATTGAAGCTCATATTCATATCGAGTCATCCTATGTTTCTCCAGAAGAATTTAGTCGAGTTTTTATTCCAAGAGGAACGACAACCATCTTGGCTGATCCTCATGAAATCGTAAATGTTGCTGGATTAAAAGGTCTAGATTATATGGTAAATGCTGCAAAGAACGCAAAGATGGATATTCGCTACATGATGCCACCATGTGTTCCAGCAACTAATTTTGAAACTTCAGGTGCAGATTTATATGCTGATGATATGGAAGATGCATTAAAGACAGGTGAAGTTGATGGCTTAGCAGAACTAATGAATTTTCCAGGAGTTATTAACGCTGACGATAAGATGATTGATGAAATTCTTATGGCTAAAAAGTATGGTGCTCGAATTGACGGGCATGCTCCTCAAGTAGTAGGAAAAGACTTAAATGCATATATTGCTGCTGGTCCAGCTAACGATCATGAATGTTCGACTTTAGAGGAAGCTGAAGAACGTTTAGCACGTGGAATGTATCTTTTATTACGTGAAGGTTCAGTTACACAAGATTTACGTAAGCTATTGCCAATTGTTAATACTGCTAATTCACGTCGTTGCTTGTTATCTGGCGATGATGTACAGGCAAAAACAGCAATTAATAAAGGACACTTAGATAATAATATTAGAATATGTATTGATGAAGGCTTGAATCCAATTACTGCTATTCAAATGGCTACATTAAATCCAGCTGAATACTGTGGCTTGAATGATAGAGGAGCAATTGCACCAGGTCGTCGTGCAGATATGGTCGTTTTTGAAAGTTTAGAAGACTTTGCTGTTGAAGAAACTTATATTTTAGGTGAAAAGTTAAGCCAAGGAAATGAATATTTAGGTGAAGTTAACTACTATCCAATTGATAGTGTTGAATCTTCTATGCATGTTAAGGATTTTACACGCGAAAAGCTTCAACTACATTTAAATAGTGACAAAGTTCGTGCAATCGGAGTAGTACCAGGTGAAGTTTTGACAACTGAAGAGCATGTGACAGTAAAACGTGATGGCGATGGTAACTTTGTATATAATGATCATGAAGATGTCACAAAGATTGTCGTTGTTGAACGTCACCATAATACTGGAAATGTAAATGTGAACCTATTAAGTGGATATGGTATTAAAGCTGGAGCGATCGCAATTTCTATTGGACATGATTCACATAATATTATTGCTACTGGAACTAATGATGATGACATCTTCATGGCTGTTAACGAACTTATCAAGCAAGAAGGTGGAGCAGTCGTAGTTAAAGATGAAAAAGTTATTTCACGTATGGAATTGAAGATTGCAGGATTGATGTGCAATTTACCAGCTGAGAAAATGATTGCGCAACAAGATGCACTTGATGAAGCTGTTCATGAAGAATTAGGTGTACCAGATAATGTTAACCCAGTAATGACTTTGAGTTTCATGCCATTAGCAGTAATTCCAAAGCTAAAAATTACAGATAAAGGGTTAGTTGATGTTGAAAAGAATGCTTTTGTCAGCAATGAGTTAGACTAAAATCAAATTATTTTAAAATATATCTTTCAATCAACAAAAACGTATGCTATAATGGTTTTTGTTGATGCGGGTGTAGTTTAGTGGTAAAACCACAGCCTTCCAAGCTGTTGTCGCGAGTTCGATTCTCGTCACCCGCTTATATATGTGAGTATAGTCAGTAAGGTTTTCTTACTGGCTATTTTTTTATTATCAGTAATTTTAGTATAAACAAAAAAGTAGCTCTACTATATAGTATGACTACTTAAAAATAATCTTTATTAACAAGAGATACTATTCTTCTATTTCATAGGCTAAGTATTTATAAGCAAATTGGTATCCTAGTTTTTGTGCTAAACGCAAAGATATTTTAGTATGAGCATCCCAGCTTGGATATAGGCCTTGGTCAAGGCAAGTTATTATTAATTGAGAACAAACAATTGTTGCTAATCCTCGTCTTTGAAAATCTGGATGTGTGGCAACTTCAATTTCAATTCCATTTTGATATGATGAAAAAGAACTAGCTCCTGCAACGATACTTTGGTCATTAACAATTACATAACCAAGTCCCAATTTTTTAAACTCATCATAGTTACTATAATTTCCTACCAAGTCAGTTGACCATTCTTTTTGTAAACATTGATCATATAAACTAGCATCAATTGAGTGAATTTGAAATTCTGGTGATAGTTTTTCAATGTTTAATTGGAGTTTGGGTGTATCAAAATTAGTATCCTTGAGGGTTGCATAACGCGTAAATTTTCTGACTTGATCACTACAATATCTCTCAATCATGTTAGCCCATTCTGTATTTTGGGGTACCATAATTAAATCAGAACAAGCGTTAACGGCAGTAGTAATAAGGTTCAAATCAGGTTTTCCAGCAAAAAAAGCAAATGCTGAATTGATGCCTAGTATTGCTAATGCTGATTGAGGATTAGAATCATTATCAACAATAATTTGTCCCATAGTCCCATCTAAACATGACCAAATTATTGTTTGATCCCATCCAGTAAATAGTGAGTGAACCTTTTGCATAGTTTGTTCATTCATAATTTTTGTATCCTTTCTGAATCTTTCTGTGTCTGTAATTTAAAACTTATTATTTTGATTGCAAAATTCTCTATTATAATAGATTATCAGATTGTTTTGTTTATAAATCAACATTGCATCATTTTTTATAGTAGAAACTGTTATTGTACAATTATTATAACGTACTCATTTATTGACTACTTAATGAGTTTGACCATTACAAAATAATTTGATATTATACTTTAAGTGTGCATAAACTTTTAAAGAATTAATTGAAACCTTTAATATACACAACTTTAATAGTATAATTATGCCTGAGCAATAATTTAAAGTATTGCAGATAATGATCGTTAATACTTTGAAAATGGGTCAGGTTGACTAGCGATCTGGCTCGCCTTTTTGCTTATGTTAAATTATTTTGAGAGGTGCTGCTTTTGGAAAACTTTGATTATTTACAAATGTTGGCTGGAGAACTTTACATAGCTCGTGATGTTGCTGAAGTATGTGATCCTCGCGAAGGACGTGAAATTACAAGGCAAATTAATCAAACTGATCGCAATGAAAGGGAGAAAATCAAGCGTTTAGTAGGAAAAATTGTAGCACACAAAGATGATAATTACTGGATAACACCACCTGTATATGTTGATTATGGGAAACATATCACTGTGGGCAGCAACTTTTATTGTAATCTGGATTGTATTTTTCTTGATGTTAATAAAATTACAATTGGTGACAATGTTATGGTTGGACCAAGAGTGAGTTTCTACACAGCTGGTCATCCAACTGATGCAGAAATCAGAAATGAAGCGTTAGAATTTGGATTACCAATTACTGTAAAAGATAATGTCTGGATAGGTGGAAATGTTGTAATTCTACCAGGAGTAACAATCGGTAAAAATTCAATTGTTGCTGCTGGCGCGGTAGTTACAAAAGATGTACCTGACAATGTAATTGTTGGTGGCAATCCAGCTAGAGTTATTCGTGAAATAGGGGAAGACGATAAGGCAAAGTGGGAACGAATGAAAGATACATATTATAGAAAGAAAAAAGAATTCGAGGAGAGATAATTTTGAATACAAGAAAAAATAGCTCAGATTTTCCTGTGCGTCGTTGGTATGGCGATGCTTTTGGGATTAGTGGAGCAGTCTTCTTATTAACATTATTACTAGTGATATTTAATGTAAAGGTATTTGTTAATTTTGAAGATAATATTACCGCTACTTTCCAATCTATGTTTGGTTTACCCAAAATGGATTATAGTGGTGGATTATTAAACGATATCATGACATTTGTGGCATCTTATTTTGATACTAAGCCAATTATTGCAATCACAATTGTAGTGGGAATTGTATTGATTTTAAGACGTCAAATTAAAATAGGCATTTGGTTGATGTATGTTGTGGCAAGTGGTGGCATCATAGGATTAGTATTAAAAGCTTTGATCAAGCGTCCACGTCCACTTCATCATCTTCCAATTGATGATGGATATTCATTCCCAAGTGGACATTCTCTAGCAAGTACTTTATTGATTTGGGCAATCATCTTCGTTGTTCTTCCCTTAATCAAGAAGGAAAATGTTCGTAGAATTGTTGGTTGGTTGTTAGTCTTATTGTGGGTATTAATCTTATTCTCTAGACTATACTTTGCAGCTCATCACTTTGGCGATGTCCTAGGTGGTGTAAGTTTCTCACTTGCTTGGTTATGGTTGAATATGGCGTTATATCCCAAGATTTTTATGAGAAATTAGAAATTTAATTCAGGGTATATTTTTAAGGATTCTAAGAAAGAATTTTTCTTGGGATCCTTTTTATTTTGGCCTTAATATTTGCATAATAATTTTTAGAATTGCTTGTATGGTAAAATAATAGTAGGAAGTAATATTTTATTGAATAATAGTAAACAATTATGAAAGGGGTTTATTATATGGATGATAAGTTAGTAAATTGGATTGCAGAATTACAAAGTATCGCACAAGCTGGTTTAACTTATGGTAAAGATGTTTATGATCGTGAACGTTATCAACGTATTAGAGAAATCACTGCTGAAATGATGGCAGCCAAAACTGGACTTTCATTGGAAAAAGTGACTGATTTGTTTTGTGGTGAAACTGGTTATCAAACGCCTAAAGTGGATACAAGAGCGGCTATTTTTAAAGATAACAAGATATTACTTGTACATGAGAGCGATGGTACTTGGTCTTTACCTGGTGGTTGGGTTGAATTTAATCTATCAATAAAGGAAAATACGATAAAAGAAATTCGTGAAGAAACAGGATTAGAGGCAACTGCAGAGAAAATAATCGCTATACATGACAGAAATAAGCATAATGTTCCTGAATATGTATATGGTGTCTGCAAGATTTTCGTTTTGTGCCGAGTTCATGGTGGAGAATTTGTAAAGAATATCGAAACGACAGGTTTTGAATACTTTGCTGAAGATTAAATTCCTACTCTCGCTCTTGCCAAGAATAATGAAGAACAGGTAAAAATGTGTTTTCGTGCTTATAATGATCCAAATTGGGAAGTGGAGTTTGATTAATGTTTAATAAATTTTGGGGAAGAGACGTTGAAATAGTCGACATTGATGATAGAAAATGGATAGGTTATGTAGCAGGGATTGAGTCTCCTGCTGATTCAGACGATAATCAATGGTGGCTAGATGTAGAAGTGCCTGATCCTGGTTTTGAAACAGGTCTAGCAATATCAGAAAGTGAAATAAAGCAAATTAAAATTATAAATTAGCTTATACACATATTATAGTAATTTCCGTACAATCTTAAGTATTATCGGCCGTCTTTTTGACGGTTATTTTATTGTTGTCATTTTTTAGATTGCAATTACCCAACGAATAACTATAATTAGACTTAACATAAAGAGATGAATGTAGGTGGTTTAATGTATGACATTTTGGCAATCCAAAATAAATGGGTTAACAAGTTAGTCTGGCTTCGGCGGCGTGTCATTGTAAGAGCAGTGCAACGAACCTTACTATCCTTGTTTCCGTTTGCTCTTTTAGGAAGCATCGCCAGAGTTGTTTCAATTTCATTTTTATCAGACAAAGGGTTTATTAACAGTATCCTTGCGATGCCCAAATGGTTTCCGGATTTCCGTTTAGTAAAGCTATTATTCAATAACTTTGCGACCTTTACAATTGGTATTTTAGCTTTGCTAGCGGCATACTATTGTGCCAAGTATACGGCTGAATTTTATCGGGAAGATCAGCAAGTAGCAGGTATTACAGGTTTGATCTCTTATTTATTCGTATGTATGGTAAATGTTTCTGAAAATGGGGACGGTATTATTAATTTACCAGTAGATGCGATGATGTTAGGGGCAAACGGAATCCTTTTAGGCCTATTGGTTGGTTACATAACAGGACAAATTTTTCGAAAGTTTGGAGGCATTGATTTAAAAAAGGCTAAAAGTCATTCGCCAAATGTGTTAGAGAAAGCATTTAATTCACTTTTAGCAATTATTCTTTCATTTCTAGTAGCAATTGTCATTAATGGATTATTGTATCTATTCTTTAGATATGGTGTATACGATGCAATCGCTGATTATGTAACAAGCATCTCCCTTAAACATAGCAATTTTTCAATGACGCTATTTGGAACTTTTGTCACAACAATTTTTGCCTGGTTAGGATTTAGTGGACCTTATCAATATCGTTCATTTGTAGATGATAATACCTCTGTTGAAAATCTTAATTATGCATTGAAATATCACTCTGTTTGGGGTGTACCACATCCATTCTCAGAATATTCGCTCTACCACAGTTTTGGGGCTTTTGGTGGAATTGGCTCGATTTTAGCTCTGATTGTAGCGATCTTAATTGTTTCTGGAGCAGGAAGCTATCGTCGCGTTGGTGTGTCTGGCCTAATACCAACACTATTTAATAGTGGGACTTCTGTCATGATAGGACTCCCAGTGATGTTTAATCCTTTATATTTAATACCGTTTATTCTTACTCCGATATTGAATATAGTAATTGCAGCTCTAGCCATTATTGCACATATTATGCCACCAGTTGTTTATCCAGTACCAATGGGGACACCTGGACCTTTAGTAGCTTTTATCGGTACGGGAGGAAATTTTGTAGCTCTAATAATTGGAGTTATTGTCTTTTTTATCGACATTATAGTCTATATTCCTTTTGTTAAACTGAACGAACAAATATGGTTGAAAATGCAATATATTTACTTGCAAGAAGAAAAGGAGGGCGAGTAAATGACTAAAAAACGAACAAGAATTATCTTATTTGTGACCTTAATTTTTATCATTCTACTCGCAATTCCTTCTTATTTTTGGACTAAGAGTAATATCAAAGAATTAAATGCTTTCTACAATTCTAAGCTTTCGCCGGTAATTATGATTCCAGGAAGTTCAGCCACAGAGAATAGATTTGATACTTTGGTAACAAAACTCAATCAACATACTAGAAATAAACATAGCTTGTTGAAGGTTAAAGTTTGGAATAATGGAAAAATTACCTATAAGGGTAAAATTAAGGCTAATGACAATGAACCAATTATTGTAGTGGGATTTGAAAATAATAAAGATGGTTATAGCAATATAAAGAAACAAGCACGCATGTTTAATCAAGCATTCGCAGCATTGCAAACTCGTTATAAATTTAATAATTTTAAAGGAATTGGTCATTCTAATGGTGGATTAATATATACTGACTTCTTAGAACAGTATTTCAATGAGTATAGTCAAGTTGAGATTAAACGACTAATGACAATTGGTACACCGTATAATTTTGATGAAACGTCTATTTCTAATAAAACAGAAATGTTGGCAGACTTTATTGCGAATAGAGAAAGTATTCCAACCAATCTTACTGTTTATTCGGTGGCAGGGACTGAAACCTATGATTCTGATAGACTAGTACCAGAAAGTAGTGTTTCAGCTGGTAAATATATTTATCAAAAACAAGTAAAGCATTTCACTGAAATAACTGTTACAGGGGAAGATGCAGAACATTCAGACTTACCTCAAAATGATGAAGTTGTAAGCTTAATTGAACGTTACATTCTCGATAATCAGAATCAAGGAATGAACCAAAAAGGAAAGAATCCACAAGATAATTTACAAAAGCAAGATAAAAAATAGATAGTTATGCCGGTTAAAAACTGGTATAACTATCTTTTTTTAGAAATAATAACTTTTTAAATGATTTTGAAAAATAAAGACAAGTTAGATTACAACGAGCAAAAATAAAATTTAAATAATGCATAGTAAAAGTTATTGAATTTTATTTCAAATATGCTATACTCTAAGCATTGAATAAAGTAAACATTGATGAAAAAGGGACTATTCATAAGGATAGATACAGCGAGTCTGGATAGTGTAAGCAGATGCTATCCTGAATAGTTTGGCGTTTTCGGAGTTTATACGAATTAAGTTGCTAGTTTAACTAGAAGTAGGGTGGAACCGCGATGACGAAAGATCGTCCCTATGTAACCAGAGGCGTTGCATAGGAACGGTCTTTTTCTTATGCAACGAGTTTGATTAGCTTTCGAATCATTTATTCAAAGGAGTATTGTAATGACAAAGAAATTAGCATTGCAAGATATTATTTTAACGTTGCAACAATTTTGGGCTAAACAAGGCTGCATGTTGATGCAATCATATGATACTGAAAAAGGTGCCGGAACAATGAGTCCTTATACATTCTTGAGAGCTATTGGACCAGAACCATGGAATGTTGCCTATGTAGAACCATCACGTCGTCCTGCTGATGGTCGTTATGGTGATAACCCTAACCGTTTATACCAACATCACCAATTCCAAGTTTTGATGAAACCATCTCCAAGTAACATTCAAGAACTTTACCTTGATAGTTTACGTGCCTTAGGTATTGAACCTAAAGAACATGATATTCGTTTCGTTGAAGATAACTGGGAAAATCCATCTATGGGTTGTGCCGGTGTTGGTTGGGAAGTATGGCTAGATGGAATGGAAATTACTCAATTTACTTACTTCCAACAAGTTGGTGGTTTAGAAGTTAAACCAGTTGCTGCCGAAGTAACATATGGTTTGGAACGTCTATCATCATATATTCAAGACGTAGACTCTGTTTATGATCTAGAATGGGCTGACGGTGTTAAGTACGGTGATATTTTCAAAGAACCTGAATATGAACATTCCAAGTATTCATTTGAAGAAAGTAACCAAGAAATGTTACTAAACTTATTTGATACATTTGAAACAGAAGCTAAGAAGCAACTTGCAAATGGACTAGTTCATCCAGCTTACGATTATATTTTGAAATGTAGTCATACTTTCAACTTACTTGATGCTCGTGGTGCAGTATCTGTAACAGAAAGAGCTGGTTACTTATCAAGAATTAGAAATATGGCTAAATCTGTAGCCAAAGTATTCGTAGCTGAAAGAAAGAAACTAGGTTACCCATTAATTAAAGATGAAAAACTAAGACAAGAGTTACTAAAGGAGGAAAAATAATGGCTCATACATTTTTACTAGAAATCGGACTAGAAGAAATACCAGCACATGTTGTTACTCCTAGTGTTAACCAATTAGTACAAAAGACAACAAAATTCTTAAAAGAACAAAGAATAGATTTTGATGAAGTTATCCCATATTCAACTCCACGCCGCTTAACAGTAAAAGTAACAGGCTTAGCTGATAAACAAGCTGATATTGAAGAAGAAGCTAAGGGACCTTCAAAGAAAATTGCTTTAGATGACGAAGGTAATTGGTCAAAAGCTGCTCAAGGTTTCGTTAGAGGTCAAGGCGTAACAGTCGACGATATCTTCTTCAAAGAATTAAAAGGTACAGAATACGTATACGTTAAGAAATTTATTCCTGGCAAACCAGTTACTGAAGTTTTAGCAGGAATGAAAGACGTAGCGATGGACTTAAAATTCCCTACAATGATGCGTTGGGGATCTAATGATTTTGAATATGTTCGTCCAATTAAGTGGTTAGTAGCTTTATTAGATGATGAAGTAGTACCATTTGAAATTTTAGATATTAAAACAGGTCGTACAACTCAAGGACATCGTTTCTTAGGTGAAGCAGTTGACGTTCCATCAGCTGACAAGTACTTAGAAACATTAGAAACACAAAAAGTAATTGCTGATGCTGGGGTTAGAAAAGCAGAAATTCGTAAACAAATTGATGCTTTAGCAACTGAAAATAATTGGAACATTGTTGTTGATGAAGACTTATTAGAAGAAGTTAACAACTTAGTAGAATATCCAACTGTTTTTGCTGGTAAATTCAAAGAAGAATACTTGCAAGTGCCAAATGAAGTTTTAATTACTTCCATGAAAGATCATCAACGTTTCTTCTACGTAACAGATAAAGAAGGTAACTTATTGCCAAACTTTGTATCTGTTAGAAACGGTAACAAGGATTACTTAGAAAATGTTGTAGCCGGCAATGAAAAAGTGTTAACTGCTCGTCTAGAAGATGCTAAGTTCTTCTATGAAGAAGATCAACAACATACAATTGCTGACTATGTTGAAAGATTAAAGAAAGTTATGTTCCACGATAAGATTGGTACTATCTATGAAAAGATGGAACGTGTAAATCTATTAGCTAAGTTCCTTGGAGACAAGCTTGGTTTATCTGAAACTGAATTAAAAGATTTAGACAGAGCATCTATGATCTACAAATTCGACTTAGTAACAGGTATGGTTGGTGAATTCTCTGAACTTCAAGGTATCATGGGTGAAATTTATGCTCGTTTACAAGGTGAAGATGACAATGTAAGTACTGCAATTCGTGAAGAATACATGCCAACAAGCTCTGAAGGTGAACTACCTCAAAGTAATGTAGGTGCAGTATTATCAATCGCTGACAAATTAGACAGCATTCAATCATTCTTTGCTGCTAACATGATCCCAAGTGGTTCTAATGACCCATATGCATTACGTCGTCAAGCTTTAGGTATTATCAGAATTGCTTTAGATAAGGGTTGGGAGATTTCTTTACCAGTATTACATGCAGCAATCAATGATGCCTTTGCTAAACGCGATGACCTATACAAGAATACAAATCCTGCCGATAATGCAGCAGAAATGGATGAATTTGTAAATGATCGTCTAGCACAAGTATTAAGTGGTAATAAGTTACGTCGTGATATTCTAGATACAGTAGTAGCTAGAGCTGATATGCCATTTATTCAAGCATTACAAGCTGCACAAGTTTTAAGTAAACATGCAGAAGATGATAACTTTAAAGAAGTTATTGAAGCTCTAACTCGTGTTACTCGTTTGGCTAAGAAAGCTCCAGAATTTGGTAGCGATGCTGTAATTGACAGTACTTTATTTGAAAATGATACTGAAAAAGTTCTTGCTGATGAGTTTGCTAAGGTTGAAGCAGGTTATGGCGATGCAGAAATGAATGAAAAATTTGCTATTTTAAGTTCATTGAAAGACAGCATTACAGCTTACTTTGATGCTACTATGATTATGGCAGATGATGAAAAAGTTAAGAATAATAGATTATTGCAATTAGTTAAGATTGCTGAGTTAACAGAAGATTTCGGATCATTAGATAAATTAATTGTAAAATAATACACTCAACGATTTTCATGAATATGATATATAAGAGTTGGAAGGATTTTATGTGCCTTTCAACTTTTTTATTAATGAAAGTATTTTGCTTTACATTTACATAAAAATAGTTTATTATATATCTTGACTATACGCAGTGGGTGTAGTGCGCACTTTTTTGTTGAAGTGAGGTGAGTTAGATTGGCGAGATTAATTCCAGAAGCAACGATTGACGAACTAAGAAGTAATGTCAATATTTTAGATGTTATTAGTCAGTATGTACAATTGCATAAATCCGGTAAAAATTGGTTTGGAATCTGTCCTTTCCATTCAGAAAAGACACCATCATTCTCGGTAAATGAGCAAAAACAGATTTTTCATTGTTTCTCTTGTCACCGTGGTGGGAATGTATTTAAGTTCATTATGGAATTAGAGGGATTATCTTTTCCTGAATCAGTTCAAAGAGTTGCTGAATTGGCAAATTATGATTTAGGAATTTCCATAGATAATTCTGAAAATCAAAATGAAACTTCTGAAAATGGTAAAATTAGGAAATTATATAAGGAAACAACCAAGCTATATCACCATATTTTAGTTAATACAGTGTTGGGAGAACCTGCTTTAGAATATCTGCATAAACGTGGTATTAATGATGATTTAATCGAAGAATTTGAGATAGGATTTGCCCCTGAAAATGATATTTTAGAAGCCTTTTTTAAGGAGCAAAAATTGTATGATTATCAGATTTTGCGAAAATCAGGTCTTTTTATTGAAAGACAAAGTACAGAGCTTGTAGAAAGATTTAATGGTAGGGTAATGTTTCCTATTCGAGACACATCTGGACAAACGATTGCTTATTCAGGAAGATTGTTAGAGAAAAGAGATGATGCTCCTAAGTATTTGAATTCTCCAGAAACTGCTATTTTTAATAAACGTAAAGTTTTATTCAATTTTGATAAAGCAAAAGGTATTATTCGACGTGAAAAAGAAGCAATTTTATTTGAAGGTTTTATGGATGTAATAGCAGCTTATCGATCTGGTATCAAAAATGGAATAGCATCTATGGGAACGAGTTTAACTGATGAACAAATCCAAGCTTTAGATCGGGTAACTTCGCATTTGGTAATTTGTTATGATGGCGATAACGCAGGACAAAATGCAACTAAACGTGCCTTAGAAATCATTGAACCAACTGGAAAATTTAGCTTAGAAGTTATCAAAATTCCTGAAAAACTAGATCCTGATGAATTTACAAAAAAGTATGGTAGTGAGAAGTTTGTTGAATTAGCTCGAAATGATCGTAAAAGTCCATTAGATTTTTATCTAAGCTATTACGAACAAGATAAGAATCTAAATAATGAAAATGATCAACTAGAATACATTCGTGATATTTTGCAGGAAATCGCAAAAGTTAGAGATCCTTTGGAACAAGACTTATATCTGAATCGTTTAGCACAAAGATTCAATGTCGCCAAAGAAAATCTAGACTCACAACTTAAACAAATTCGTGAGAAAATATTTGCTCAAAGAGCTGAAAAGCAAGAAGAACAAAGTTATCAGGCTCAGCAGATACCTAGGACAGTCATCCAGAAAAATGAAGTACAACATTTTTCAAAGGCAGAGAAAGCAGAGCGCTTATTATTATATCGAATGTTACATGATAAAAATGTTTGGTTGAGAATTAATGGTATACCAGATTTCAATTTTATTCATGAAAACTATCAAGTCATCTATAATCTGAGTGAGGCATATTTTGACACACATGATGAGTATGAAGTTGCCGATTTCTTAGATTTTATCAATGAAGATGGATTACGCCAAGTTGTAGTTACATTGGAGATGGGTGACTATGCTGATGAGGTAAGCGAGCAAGAAATTAATGATTGTTTGAGTTTGATAATGAGCCAAACACCATTAGAGGATAAAATAAAAAAAGTTCAAACTGAAATGTTAGAAGCAAAGCGTCAAAATGACACTGCAAAAATAACCAAACTAACAATGGACTTGATTTCTTTATTAAAAGAACAGCAAAATGCTAAGTCATTAACAATATAGGAGGAATTTATCTTGGCAAAAGAAATTTTAGAAAATAACCCTGCATTCACAAAAGCTTTACGTGATTTAATTCGTGAATATAAGCCACAAAAACAAGTTAATTATAAGGTGCTTACAGATAAGTTAGTTACACCATTTAAGTTGGATGCAGATCAAATGGATCAATTGATTGGTTCTATTGAAGATAGAGGGATTTCTGTTGTTGATGAAAATGGTGAACCAAGTGCTCACAGTTTGAAGGCAGCTACAAAAGAAGCAGAAAAGGCAGAAAATGACAAAGATGTTTCCGCACCATCTGGCGTTAAGATTAATGACCCTGTACGTATGTACTTAAAAGAAATTGGACGAGTAAACTTGTTGACTGCTGACGAAGAAGTAGCATTAGCTTTGAAGATTGAAGAAGGAGATCAAGAAGCTAAGCAACGTTTGGCAGAAGCTAACTTACGTTTGGTAGTTTCTATTGCTAAGCGTTATGTAGGTCGTGGTATGTCCTTCTTAGATTTAATTCAAGAAGGTAACATGGGGCTTATGAAAGCTGTTGAAAAGTTTGATTATCGTAAAGGATTTAAATTTTCAACATATGCAACATGGTGGATCAGACAAGCAATTACTCGTGCTATTGCTGATCAAGCACGTACAATCCGTATACCAGTACACATGGTTGAAACAATCAATAAGTTAATCAGAATTCAACGTCAAATGTTGCAAGATTTGGGTCGTGAACCAATGCCTGAAGAAATTGGTGCTGAAATGGATATGCCAACTGAAAAGGTACGTGAAATCCTAAAAATTGCTCAAGAACCAGTATCATTAGAAACTCCTATTGGTGAAGAAGATGATTCTCATTTGGGAGATTTCATTGAAGATCAAGATGCAACAAGTCCAGCTGAACATGCAGCTTATGAATTGCTAAAAGAACAACTTGAAAGTGTATTAGATACATTGACAGATAGAGAAGAGAATGTTTTACGTCTACGCTTTGGTTTAGATGATGGACGCACAAGAACACTTGAAGAAGTAGGTAAGGTGTTTGGTGTTACTCGTGAACGTATCCGTCAAATTGAAGCTAAAGCATTAAGAAAATTACGTCATCCATCTCGTTCTAAGCAATTAAAGGACTTCTTAGAATAAAATTAAGTAATAGATATAGATAATTGTAGACTCTCTTTGGAATAGACACATTAATGTAAAAAACTTAGTCGTCTATTCTGAAGAGAGTTTTTTTTAATTAAAAGAAGGAGGATCAACAACATCTAAATACAAAACAATGCAACTATAAATTTATTAAAAATAAAATATCCATATATTAAACACAAAAACAATCATATTTGCTTATTTCTATAAAAAAAAGAACTTCCATTTGAGTCAGTTAAGATCGGAAGTTCTTTTTAATTGATTCTATTTATTATGTTTTTTAGCTTGTTCAGCTGCAAAGCGTTTATTACCTAAATGTAATTCAACTAATGTCCAAATTAGTAAAGCAATAATAAGCACAATTAATATATAAGCTACTGTGTGTGCTAAGCCAACTTTGTCAGCTGGGAAGAAAGGTTCAAGGTTTTGTGGCAAACCAATCATATTTAAGTAAGTTAGAGAAATAACTGAAATCCAACCAAGGATATTAATCCATAATCTGTTCTTAAATCTTTCACCCATTTCAACTTTGCTACCTGTCATAATAACAAGAGGTAACATTGAGAATGGAAGGGCGAAAGCTAAGAATACTTGTGAGTTATTCATTAAATTATTTAATGCTTCATGTTCTTCAATTGTACTCTTACCACTAGTTAAAGCTACACAGATAAGTACAGGTACTACAGATAATAAACGAGTAATTAATCTTCTAGCCCAAAGTGGCATTCTCAAATGGATAAATCCTTCCATGATAACTTGTCCAGTTAAAGTACCAGTAATAGTGGAGTTTTGACCTGAAGCTAATAAAGCAACTGCGAATAAAGTAGATAAAATACCAGTTCTAGCAGCAGCAGCTAAAAGGCCATTACTCATAACACTTGTATCAGATAATGCTTGATATAATCCAAAGAATGAAGGATCTTCAACAGCACCAGATTTGAAAACAGCAACCCCCATGATAAGAAGAAGGGAGTTTACAACAAAAGCTAAACCTAATTGAATGTTGGAATCCCAAGCTGTAAAACGAACAGCGTTAGCAATATCATCTTCATTATTACGATCAAACTTACGTGTTTGAGAAATTGCAGAATGAAGATATAAGTTATGAGGCATAACTGTTGCTCCAATAATGCCTAAAGCACCATTTAATGGGGACATATCATGTACAACTGGATGCTTGGCAAAAGTTTCAGATGTTGGGACTAATCCTTTAAATACGCCACCCCAGTCAGGATTTGATAAAGCAACTTGATAAACAAAAACAAAAAGAATAACAAAAATCAAACAAACAACAATAGCTTCAATTTTTCTAAATCCAACTTTAGTAAGTAATAAAAGGAGTAATACGTCAAAAACAGTAATAAATACGGCTATGATTAGTGGAATATCAAATAACAAATATAAAGCAATTGCCGCACCAATAACTTCAGCAATATCAGTAGCCATAATAGCTAACTCTGTTAAAATCCAAAGTACAATACCTAGTGCTTTACTGGTTCTAGCACGAATAGCTTGGGCCAAGTCCATTTGGCTTACGATACCCAGTTTAGCAGCCATATATTGTAGTAACATGGCAATTAAACTTGATAGTAAGATAACAGACATTAATAGATATTGAAAATTTTGACCACCAGTAATAGATGTTGACCAGTTACCTGGATCCATATAACCTACAGCGACTAAGGCACCAGGTCCGGAGTATGCAAACAAAGTTTTCCAGAAACCCTTGCCTTTAGGAATTTCTACGGTACCATTGACTTCTTCAAGTGATTTACCGTTAGCATATTGAATCATCTTATGCTTTTTATGATTATTTTCATTGTTTACCACAGTGAAAACCCACCTTTCTTTTCATTACAATGGTAGTATACACCATTTTTTTACACTTTAAAAGATATTTTTAGGCCTGCCTTAACTTTTATTATTGCAAATGAAATTTACTAGTTTTCATTTTAGTTGGGAAAATTTAAAATTTAGCGTATTATATTAATACGAGGGGTGATTTTTAGATGTTGGAATTACGATTATTGGATTTCTTTTCAATCGATCAACCCAGAAGACAGGCAGTATTACGCCAGATTCTTAAAAATAAAGTAACAAGTTCTTCAATATACTGGGGATTGAGATATAATTATTTATCTTATCTAAATGTTTTTCCTGAATTAAATGAAAAAAACTACGATCGAGCAATTGCACAGTTAATAGAAGAAAATTATCTGAGTAAAAAAGATAACAAATTACTTTTAACCATTAAAGGACAACATGCTTTAGATGAATTTAAGCAACAACACTATTTTATCGATAAGCCACAATTGTTTAATAAATATGATTTGAAACTATGGAAAGAAATTTTACGACTTATGATACAAGTTTTATCAGAATTAAGTTTTGAAAATCGCCGATATTATGTAGTATCTCAGAATTTAAAGGCTCAATTTTACATTAAAAAGTGGCTGTATCAAGAAAAAGGGGAAGTATTAATACCACAATTTAAAAAATACCTATTAGATTTTTTGGAATCTCAACCTAAAGATAAAAGTGATATTTTCATGAATTCCTTTGTTGGACATGGATTACCAGGATATACTATTGAGCAATTAAGTGAATTTACAGGGCTAGCAACTGCTGATATTCAAATTGTCATCGCTGATCTATCTTTAAAATTTGCTGATTATCTTAATCAAAAAGGTGGTAATTTTTCAAAGATTATCAATCTTGTATCAAGGTCTCAGGGATTGCCGACTAGTGTAGAGGAGACTTACACTTTATTACAAAAAGGTTTTACAGTGGAAAAAATAAAGCAAATAAGACGACTTAAGGAAAGTACTATACAAGAACATTTAATCATTGCTTCAATCTTATCGAATAATTTTGATTATCATCAAGTACTTACTTCTGAAGATCATCGTATTTTACAAAGTATATATTCTGATGATAATCTTGATGATTGGAAATATCAGGATTTAGAATTGTCAGGGCACCAAATGCCTTTTTATAAATTTCGTATATATCAAGTGCAACGGAGCAAATTAAATAATGATAGAACATGATTTAAAATTTTATTTAAAGAAATATTTTGGATATTCTTCGTTTAAAGAAGGACAAGAAGAAGTTATTAAAGCTTTAATTGATCAAAAAGATGCAGTTGCCATTTTACCTACTGGAACTGGTAAATCAATGTGTTATCAGTTAACAGGGAAACTTCTTGATGGAACAGTTATAATTGTTTCACCGTTACTTTCATTAATCCAAGATCAAGTAGAACAATTACGATTTCAAGGTGAACGTAGAGTCTTAGCTTTAACTTCTAATTTAACTTATTCTGAAAAAAATTACGCTTTACAGAATTTGCATACATATAAGTACATTTATTTGGCTCCAGAAATGTTTCAAAATAATGAAGTACTAGCAAGATTACAACAACAAAAGATCAGTTTGTTTGTAGTTGACGAAGCTCACTGTATTTCACAATGGGGGCCAGACTTTAGGCCGGATTATTTAGAATTAGGTAAGATACGTGAAAAATTAGGTAATCCACTGACATTAGCTTTAACAGCAACAGCATCGCAACAAACAATTAATGCAATCATGTCGGGACTAGAGTTGGATCAATCAGCAACTAAAGTTGTTCGAAAGTCTGTAGATAGGGAGAACATTTTTTTAAGTGCTTTTAAATTTAATAATGAACAAGATAAGTTAGAGAAGTTGTTTGACTTATTAAATACGATAAAAGGTCCAGGCTTGATCTATTTTTCTAGTAAAAAGAAAGCCAATGAGATAACTGAAAAGATAAAAGTAAAAACTTCATTAAAAGTAGCAGCATATCATGCTGATTTAGATATGAATGATAGATTTATTATTCAACATCAATTTTTGGATAATAAGTTAGATTTAATTTGTGCAACTAGTGCTTTTGGAATGGGGATAAATAAAGAAAATATTAGATACGTTATTCATTATCACTTACCAGGAGAATTAGAATCGTATATTCAAGAAATTGGTAGAGCAGGACGAGACGATAAACAAAGTATAGCTATTTTGCTCTATCAAAAAGGAGACGAAGGAATTCAACAACAATTATCCCTTAATAATATTCCAGATAATCAAATGATAGATTATTACATAAATAATAAACAGCAATTTGCCAAAACAGACAATGAAAGCATTCAATTACTTAATAAAATAAGTAACTTATATTCATCTAAGGAAGAATTACAATCTTTTTTCTTGCAGAGGAAACGACAAAAGTTTAATTCATTGCAGCAAATGCTACAGTATGTTGATACTAAAGAATGTAGAAGGCAGTATATTTTAGATTATTTTGAAGATGATAAAAAAATTGACCATCATGAATTATGTTGCCAAAAACTAAATGATGATTTACCATTAGAAGAACTAGGGTTAATTTTTGATAAAAATGAACAAAAATCTCTAAAGATTGAAGAATTTTATAAAATAATTGATGAAATTTTTAGAACTTAAAGCATTTTTATTGATAAGTTATGGTAAAATGATTGTTGGTATATGTGAGGAGGCGGGATGAATGAATAATAAAAATGATGAAAAACCTTGGGAAAAGACATTTGAAGAAGATCGTGATGAACAGGGTAACTATTCACGAACAGCAAATCGTAGAAATGCCAAAAATAATACAATGTTGACAACATCACTTCTAATCATTTTTATAGTGATAGTTATTGGAACAATTGCATTGTATTTTGTATCACAGAAATCTGAATCTAAGCCTGCTAGTAGCTCTCAAATTAATACAGTGGTTACAAGTAAAAAGGCTAGTGTGAAGAAAAAAACTGCTACTAGTAAGAAAAAGAAAAGTAATACCAAAGATAAATCATCTGTTAAAAGCGTAGATGCAACTGAAGATACAACTACTACTGATAGTCAAGAAAGTACTGTTAGTGAATCTAGTAGTTCTTCTAGCTCTAGCAATAGCGAAGCTAAATACGTAACAATTTCTTCTGGACAAGGAATTTATCGAGTAGCTGTTAATAATGGTCTAACTGTTGATCAATTATTACAATTAAATCCAGGTATGGGCTCAAACTTAAACCCTGGACAACAAGTACGTGTTAAATAATAAAAAGAACAAATATTGGAGTTGGAATTAAGTGGTTAAAAAACTACAAATAGCAATTGATGGACCTGCCTCTGCTGGTAAGAGTACTGTAGCTAAATTAGTAGCTAAGAAATTAGGATATATTTATTGTGATACTGGAGCTATGTATCGTGCTGTGACGTATGCTGCATTAAAGGCAAATATTTCATTAGATGATGACGCAGCTTTAAAGAACTTATTACAAAATTTCAAATTGGAATTTGTACCGGCTGAACCTGAACAAAAAGTTTTTGTTAATGGAGAAGAAGTTACACAAATTATTCGTACTCCAGAAATTACTAATAATGTATCGTTAGTTTCGGCACAACCAAGTGTTAGACAAGACTTAACTCATCGCCAACAAGAAATTGCTGATAACGGTGGTATTGTTATGGACGGTCGTGATATTGGTACAACAGTATTACCAAATGCTGAAGTAAAAATCTTCTTAGTTGCTAGTGTTGAACAAAGAGCATTAAGAAGATATAAAGAAAATGTTGCTAAGGGTATTGATACACCGTTAGAAGTGCTTGAAAAAGAAATTGCTGAAAGAGACTATAAAGATTCTCATCGCAAGATTTCTCCATTAGTTCAAGCTAAAGATGCTGTTAAGGTTGACACAACACCGTTAACAATTGATGAAGTTGTTAATGAAATTATGAATATTATTGAAGAATGCAATCATTAATAATGTAAAAATAAAAGTCAAAGAATACCAATTTTGATATTCTTTGACTTTTTAGTTTTGATCAAAATATGTATCTAATCCTTGTTTAATATCATCAGCAACACTATCTTGATAACTAGTAGAAGTAATTCTTTCGAAATCTCTATCTGAATTAATATATCCCATTTCAAGTAAAACTGCTGGTACAGTATTTTCACGAATTACAAGAAAATCACCAAATTCAACCCCACGATTTTCTAATTTTAAGTATTTTAATTTACTGTTAATGTCTTGTGCTAATCTCAAAGACGTTTTCTTGTGATAATAGTAAGTAGTATATCCTGACCCCATGTTATTTTCTGGAGCAGAGTCAAAATGAATACTAATAAAGGCATCCGCATGTACATTTTCAGCTAGTTGTGGCCGACTATTCAAACTTACAAAACTATCATCATCTCGAGTCATATAGACCATCGCTCCAGCCTTTCTTAATCTTTCTGCTAATTTTTTAGCATAGATAAGCGTATATGTCTTTTCATTCTTATTTGTACGAGATAGGGCACCTGAATCAGAGCCACCATGTCCAGCATCGATTACGATAGTAGCATCTGATAAACTAGTAATTTTATTTTGTTGTTGAAAGTTCCAATCTTGAATCCAACCAACTTCTCCCTCTGAAGTTTTAACCTTTTTCCAATGATATTTAGTTGAAAGAACTGTAACACGATCGCCCATATTTAAAGTACCTAGGTTTTTGCTAGATGTGTTATAAGATTGATATATAATTGCTTTATTAATCAGTGGTACCTGACGAATATAGTGAACAGTTCTGAATGTTAATATTGAAAATAGGATAATAATTATAAGGTATAGGATTTTTAAATCTATTCGAGATAATAGAATTTTTTTATAATCTTTCATAGTTCATTAACTCCCGTAAAGTTTCGTATGTTAGTAATTATACGATAAGATTGGACAATGATAAATTACAGATTAGTTAAAAATAATAAATACATAGTCTATCTTTAGTAAAATTTTATAAGAATAAATATCTAGCCCTAATCTTTAAAGTATGCTATATTAACGATATATATGTATTTTATAAGGGGGATTTGGCTTGTCTGAATCACAAGTTGTAGAAAAAGATTTTTATCTTAAAAATGCCAATATTGCACCTGCTTTATTTGGAATAAATGATAGCTATTTAAAACTCCTTGAAGAAAGTAAAAATGTAACCATTAACCCGTTTGGTGATTATATAAAAATTTCTGGTAATCAAGAAGATGTTATTGAAACTCAAGAAATATTAAGTGAGCTAGTAAAATTATTAAATCAAGGGATAAATCTGAGTGAAGCCGATATTGTTTCTGCAGTAAAAATGGCTGAAAAAGGAACATTAGAATATTTCCAAGATTTATATAGTAATACATTATTGAAAGATCGTGCTGGACGACCTATTAGGGTAAAGAATTATAGTCAACGTCAGTATGTACAAATGATTAAAAATAATGATTTAACCTTTGGTATTGGACCGGCCGGAACAGGTAAAACTTACTTGGCCGTTGTAATGGCAGTGGCAGCATTAAAACGTCGTGAAGTAGATAGATTAATTTTAACTAGACCAGCTGTGGAAGCAGGTGAATCACTCGGTTTCTTGCCTGGAGATTTAAAAGAAAAAGTTGATCCTTATCTTCGCCCAATATATGATGCGTTGAATTCAATTTTAGGTGTAGAACATGTTGAACGTCTTATAGAAAGAGGCGTTATTGAAATTGCACCCCTAGCTTACATGCGTGGTCGTACTTTAGATAAAGCATTTGTAATTTTAGACGAAGCTCAAAATACTACTAGAGCACAAATGAAAATGTTCTTAACACGTTTAGGTTTTGGTTCTAAAATGATTGTCAATGGTGATGCTTCTCAAATCGATTTACCGAAGGGACATAGTCAAAGTGGTTTAGTAGATGCAGAGAATCGCTTAAAAGGTTTACCACATATTGCTTTTGTTAATTTTGACGCTAATGACGTTGTTCGTCACCCAGTAGTGTCCGAAATTATCCGTGCATATGAAAACAATAATTAACTAAGGAAGGTATAAATGGATTTAGAAATTTTTGATGATACTAATAGTGTACCTACTGAAAAAATTCAGTTGGTTAAGGATATTTTAGAGTTTTCCGGAAAATATCTTGAACTTCCAGAAGATACAGAAATGTCTGTAACTCTTATGAATAATGAACAAATTCATGAGATAAATCTAAAATATCGTGGTGTAGATAAAGCAACAGACGTAATTAGTTTTGCAATCGAGGAAGATGATCCTGATGAACTTCCAATTATTTTACCAGACGATGTAGATTTTGAAGAACCTAAAAATATCGGTGATATGATGATTTCAATGGATAAAGTGAAAGAACAAGCTGAATATTTAGGTCATTCAGAAGATCGTGAACTTGGTTTCTTAACTGTCCATGGTTTCCTTCATTTAAATGGGTATGATCATATGAAAGCTGAAGACGAAAAAGTTATGTTCAAATTACAGAGAGATATTTTAGATGCCTATGGTCTCAAAAGATAAAAAGAAATACGTAACTAAATGGAAGAATCGTCGTTTTATCAAATCACTAACTTATGCCGTTAAAGGGGTTCAGACCGTCTTTAATGAAGAACGTAACTTCAGATTTGATGTTTTTGCTTTATGTATGGTTATCATTGGAGGCTTATTTTTTAAAGTTTCGATTGTAGAGTGGTTGTGGTTACTACTTAGCGCCACTTTAGTTTTGACAGCAGAAATTATTAATTCTGCGATTGAAAATGTAGTAGATTTAGCTACTGATCTAAAACCCAATAAGTTAGCTAAAAAAGCTAAGGATATGGGAGCAGCAGCCGTTTTGATAATAGCTATTTTTGCGACTTTAGTAGCAGCTATGATCTTTCTACCACGAATATATTTTTGGATATTAACATTTTGAAAGGACTTTTAATTAATGCAAAATAATTTTCATTCTGGATTTGTAGCAATTTTAGGTAGACCTAATGTTGGTAAATCTACCTTTTTAAATCGAGTAGTTGGGCAAAAAATTGCAATTATGAGTGATAAAGCTCAAACAACTAGAAATAAAATTCAAGGAATCTATACAGAAGACAATGCACAAATTGTTTTCATTGATACACCTGGTATTCATAAGCCACACAGTCGTTTAGGTGACTTCATGGTAGAATCTGCATTATCCACTTTAAATGAAGTTGATGCCGTATTATTCATGGTAAATGCAACTCAAAAACGTGGTCGTGGTGATGATTTCATCATTGAACGTTTGAAGAATGTTAAAAAACCTATTTATTTAGTAATAAATAAGATTGATCAAATTCATCCAGATAAGTTATTACAAATAATGGATGACTATCGTAATACTTTGGACTATGCAGAAGTATTTCCTATTTCTGCTTTGGAAGGAAATAACTGCCCAGAATTAATTGAATCTTTGGTAAATACTTTACCTGAAGGTCCACAGTACTATCCTGCTGATCAAATTACTGATCATCCTGAAAGATTTATCGCTGGTGAGTTGATTCGTGAAAAAGTCTTAGAATTAACGCGTGAAGAAGTCCCACACTCAGTAGCTGTTGTTGTAGATAGAATCCATCGCGAAGATGATGAAAAAGTTTTAGTTCAGGCTACAATTGTAGTGGAAAGAAACAGTCAAAAGGGTATTATCATCGGAAAAGGTGGTAAGATGCTTAAACAAATTGGTGTTAAAGCACGTAAAGATATTGAATTAATGCTTGGTGATAAAGTCTATTTAGAATTATGGGTTAAAGTACAACCCAATTGGAAAGATAGACAAGTAGATTTACAAGCACTTGGCTATAAACAAGATGATTATTAATAATTAACATAATAAAGCGTTGAAGAAAATCTTCTTCGCTTTTTTTGTAAGTAGGTGCATGAAAATATGATTTACAAGAATGTGGAATTTTCGGCAATTGTTACTAAAAGAAAAAATTATCGCGAACGAGATATGCTTGTTACTATGTTTACTGATAAGTATGGATTTAAAACTTTCTTTGTTAGAGGTGTTAGAAAGCGTGGATTTAAATTGGGAGCAGCAATTTTGCCATTTACGCATGGAACATACATAGGAAGTATTAATAGTGAAGGACTATCTTTTATAACAGCAACAAAGGGTATTGATCAATTTCAAAGTATTAACCAGGATATTATTTTAAATGCCTATGCAACTTATATTTTAGAACTTGTTAAAGCTGCTTTTGAAGATTCTATTGATGTAACCAACACTTTATGGTTTGAGAAAGTATTGAAAGCTTTAAGTTTAATCAATGATGGATTTGATGCTCAAATTATTACTAATATTATAGAAGTTCAATTATTAGGGAAATTTGGTGTACAACCTAATTGGCGATCTTGCGTTATTTGCGGAGAGACTCAGAGCCAGTTTGATTATTCTGAAAGTTATGGTGGTATTCTATGCCGAAAACACTGGTATATGGATAAGAACAGGTTAAATTTAGATCAAAGGACAATGTATTATTTACGCAAATTTAGTATTGTAGATTTAAACTATCTTAACTCAATTAAAGTTAATGAAGATACTAAAAAAAGGTTAAAATTAACATTAAATGAGATTTATGATAACCAAGTAGGTATCTATGTAAAAGCACGAAGTTTCATTGATAAAATGATGAAAGTTGAGAATGATTTATTGAGAAAAGATTAAGTTAACAATTATCAATTGATTGTTAATATTATAAATTATATTCTATAAACATAAGATAATTTTAAGAATTATAGTATTGTAATATTTATGTAAAAGTTGTAATCTTATTAGTTGAAAAGACAAAAGTCAAAATTTGTCTTATCTTTAATTCTAGGGAGGTATGAGGGGAATGCGAGAGAGATTAGGAGAGCTAATGCAAAAAGATGCAGTTAAATTTGTAGGTAGAACCATCTTTTACTTTTTAATTTTAGCAGCATTAGTTTACCTATACAGTTATAGTGGTATCGATCAACCACACTTCATCTATAACGAATTTTAGTTAGGAGATATATTAATGAATATTATTAAAAAGATTGATAATTGGGGAACTACCTCTCCCAATAAAATCGCCTATGACTATCTAGGCACCACAAATACTTATGCTGATTTAAAAAATTATTCTGATAAATTAGCTACATATTTAAATCAGTTAAACTTAGATACTAAAAATCCAATTATGGTTTTTGGTGGACAAGATTTTAATATGATTGCTACATTTTTAGGAATTGTTAAAGCTGGTTATGCTTATATTCCTGTTGATACACATTCACCAGTAGAAAGACTAAATGTTATCAATGACATCGCTAAACCAGCTGCATGTATTGCTGTTGAAGAACTTCCTGAAGGTTTTAACGGCCTTGAAAGTTTACCTATTGTAGATCAAGCTAAGTTAGAAGATATCTTCTCAAATGGCAACGTAGTAATAAATGAAGAAAAATATGTTAGTGGAGATGATAATTTCTATATTATCTTCACATCTGGAACAACTGGTGTACCTAAGGGTGTACAAATTAGTCATGATAATTTGCTAAGTTTCTTAGATTGGATGGAAAAAGACTTTGGAATTAAAGAAGATGTAAACTGCATTTCTCAACCTCCATATTCCTTTGATTTATCAGTGATGGACTTATATCCAACTCTTACTAGAGGTGGAAAATTATCAGTTCTTCCCAAAGAAACAACTGATAATTTTAAAGAATTATTTGCTACTTTACCAAAGTTGCATGCTAATGAATGGGTTTCAACACCTTCTTTCATGGATCTATGCTTGTTAAATCCAGCATTTAATGAAGAAAATTTACCAGAATTGACACATTTTCTGTTCTGTGGTGAAGAATTAACTCATCAAACAGCACAAAACTTGCATACACGTTTCCCTAATGGACATATTTTTAATACTTACGGTCCAACTGAAACGACAGTCGCTGTTACACAAGTTGAGATAACAGAACAAGTTTTAGATGATTATCCACGTTTACCAATTGGTGTAACAAAAGACGATACAAAGATTGTATTGCTAGATGATAACTTAAAAGAAGTTGCTACAGGAGAAGCTGGAGAAATTGTTATTTTAGGACCAAGCGTATCTAAGGGATATATCAATAATCCTGAAAAAACTCAAACTGCATTTATTGACTTCCAAGGTCAAAAAGCTTATCGCACTGGAGATTTAGGGCAATTTGATGATAATGGTCAATTGTTATACAAGGGTCGTATCGATTTCCAAATTAAATTACATGGATTCCGTATCGAACTTGAAGATGTTGATCATCATCTCGATAGAGTTAGCTTGGTCTCTCAAGCAACAACTGTTCCAAAATACGATAAAAATCATAAAGTTCAACAATTGATTGCTTATGTCGTAGCTAAAGAAAATAATTTTGAAGATGAATTCAAATTAACTCAAGCAATCAAAAAAGAATTAAATGAAACAATGATGAGCTATATGATGCCTCAAAGATTTATCTATGTAGATTCATTGCCATTAACAAATAATGGTAAAATCGATCGTAAGTCTTTAATGAAAGAGGTCAATAAATAATGTTAAATTTGCAACCATATCAAAATCCAACTTATTTTGGTTACTTAGCAGTTGCTTTATTACCAATAATGATAGGCATATTATATGGTCGTCGCTTTAGATGGTATGAAACTCTGGTAACACTTGCTTTTCTAGTATTAACCTTTGGCGGTGATAAATGGTGGCAAGGGTTAATGTTGATCTGTTACATCATTTATGAAATGATACTAACTTTTGGTTATTTCAATTATCGAAAAAAGAAAAATAGTGGTGTTATCTTTGTTTTAGCAGTTATTTTATCTATTTTGCCATTAGTTATTGTAAAAATAACACCTGCAATAGATGCAGGTAAGGAATCGATCATTGGATTTTTAGGTATTAGTTACTTAACCTTTAAAACTGTTGGTATGATTATGGAAATCAGAGATGGAATTATCAAAGAATTAGGGTTATGGGAAACATTGCATTTTCTTTTATTTTTCCCAACAATCTCTTCAGGTCCTATTGATCGTTTTAGAAGATTTAAAAAGGATTACGATGCCGTTCCAGAAAGAGATAAATACCTATCACTTTTAGAAAAAGGTGTGCATTATATCTTTTTAGGATTCCTATATAAATTCTTGTTAGCTTATTTCTGGGGATCATACTTATTACCAATAGTAAGAATTCACGCTTTAGGACATGGTGGCATTTCTTGGTGGTTAGTTGCTTATACTTATGTATATTCCATGGACTTATTCTTTGACTTTGCAGGATACAGTTTATTTGCAGTTGGTACAAGTTACATCATGGGATACGAGACTCCAATGAACTTTAATCAACCATTTAAATCTAAGAATATTAAAGATTTCTGGAATAGATGGCATATGACTTTATCATTTTGGTTCCGTGATTACATTTATATGAGACTAGTTTTCTTCATGATGAAGAATAAACTTGTTAAAAGTAGAATAGCAATGGCTAACATTGGCTACTTAACTTTATTCTTAATTATGGGATTCTGGCATGGTGTAACTTGGTACTATATTGTTTATGGTATTTTCCATGCGTGTGCAATCATTATTAATGATGCTTGGCTAAGATTTAAAAAGAAACATCGTAAGTCAATTCCAAGTAATAAATTCACTGAATACTTTGCAATGTTCTTAACATTCAATGTTGTTTGTTTTAGTTTCTTGATTTTCTCAGGATTTTTAAATGAACTATTTTTTATGAATAAATAATTTGAAAGAGGTTTTTAAAAATGAAAGATACAGTTTTAGATATTTTAGAAGACTTAACAGGTAGTGACGAAGTAAAGAAAGACTTAGATGTAAACTTGTTTGAAACAGGTTTATTAGATTCAATGGCAACTGTTCAATTGTTGTTAGAATTGCAAACACAATTAGGTGTTGATGTACCTGTTTCTGAATTTGAACGTAGTGAATGGGATACACCTAATAAAATTATTGCAAAGGTTGAAAATAACTAATCATGAAGAAAAAACTATTTCTAATATTTGGACCACTAGTATTAGCAGCAGTCTTATTGGCAGTAGTTTTAGTAATACCATTTAATTTTACCAAACCAGATTCTGAAGAAATTCATGAAGCTTCTTTATCACAATCAAATAATATTTTCAAAGGAACTGCTGTAAAAAAAGTAGCCTTTGAACAAAATTATGTACCTTTTATGGGTTCTTCAGAATTATCCCGTATGGATGCCTTCCATCCAGCATCAATGGCTTTGAGATATCATCGAGATTATCAACCATTTTTACTGGGAGCAGCTGGTTCACAATCATTAACACAATTCTGGGGAATGCAAGGTGTTAATAATGAACTAAAAAATAAAAAAGTTGTTTTTATTATTTCTCCACAATGGTTTGTTAAGCAAGGGATAAATCCTGCTGCTTTCTCTATGTACTATTCAAATTTAGAAGCTGTTACTTGGTTAAGACAAGCAAATAATTCTAAAATGGATAGATATGCTGCGCAAAGATTGTTAAAAATACAAAAAAATCATTCAGATTCTTTTTTGAAAGATTGTATTGAACAAATTGCTAATGGTAAAAAACTTTCAGCTACTCAAAAAACTTATCTTGATTTGAAATATAATCAGTTAACTCATGAAGATCAATTTTTCTCAACTCTTTCTTTAAAAAATAGGGTTAAGAAAATTAAGAAAGCTAGTAAGAAACTACCAGCTAAAGAAGACAACGCAGAGCTTGAATCTTTAGCAACTAAGTTAGGTGAGAAAGCAACTACTAACAATGATTTTGGTATTTCTAATAAGTTTTGGAATCGAAAGCTAAAAGATAAGTATAAACGTTTAAAGGGTGAACAAAGTAACTTTGACTACGTATCTTCACCAGAATTTGGAGATTTCCAATTGGTATTGAACCAATTCGCTGAAAATAATAATGATGTTCTCTTTATAATCCCACCAGTTAATGAAAAATGGTCTAACTATACAGGATTATCAAAGAGTATGCTTCGTCAATTTGATAAGAAAGTTACTTACCAATTACGTGAACAAGGATTTAATAATATCCTTGATTTAAGTAATGATGGCGGCAAGCCATACTTTATGCAAGATACTATCCACTTAGGTTGGCATGGTTGGTTAACCGTGGATAAATCAGTTAAACCATTTTTAGATGGTAAAGATAAAGTTAATAAGAATAATAATTACAAAATTAATAACTATTTCTACAGTGATCAATGGCAAAAAGCTGAAGGTCAAGAATTAAACAATATTATTAAATAATAAAAATTGGAGGATTTGAATAAACTATTTCAAGTTCTCTATTTTTTATTGTAAAATATTATTGAAAGGTGGTATTTACTATGAAGAAACCTAAAGTAGCATTTATATGTGTTCATAATTCTTGTCGTAGTCAAATAGCAGAAGCTTTAGGTAAATATCTCGCTGCAGATGTTTTTGAAAGTTTTTCTGCTGGAACTGAGACAGTACCTCAAATTAACCAGGATGCAGTTCGTTTAATAAAGGAAATATATCAAATTGATATGGAAGAAACACAGTCTTCCAAGTTATTATCTGAGCTACCACAAGTAGATATAATAATTACAATGGGCTGCAATGTTGATTGTCCCGTAATACCATGCAAATACAGGGAAGATTGGGGACTAGATGATCCTACTGGTAAAGAGGATGCTGAATTTCTAAAAACAATCCACCTTATCCATGATAATATACTTAATTTATCAGAAAGAATTTCCAAAAATGAATTTTTTAGTTAAATAATAACAGATTGTATATACTCAATGTGTGAAATTTTTATAAAGATATGACTGATATTAATTAATAATCTAATGTATCAATTTTGTTTTAAAATTATTAAATTTTATATTTTTCAAATTACAAGATAGTGATATAATAATAAGTAAAGATGTTTTGTGGTATCAAAACGTCACAAATCGTGTATTTTGACTGGAATTTACTATTAATTTAAGTTAAAATAACATGTATAGTTATAGTCGTTAAGGAGGACATTGTCCATGAGTGAAACAGAAGCAAACTTATTAGAAGAAGCTTTGAACAGCGTTAAAGAAGTTAAAGTTGGAGACGTTGTTAAAGGTGAAGTATTAACAATTGATGAATCTAACCAAGTTATCGTTGGTATCGAAAACACTGGTGTAGAAGGTGTTGTACCTGTACGTGAATTAAGCGTAAATGCTGATAAAGTTGCTGACACATACAAAGCTGGTGACATGTTAGATTTAGTTGTTATTGCTCGCATTGGGTCAGATAAAGAAGGTGGAAGCTACTTATTGTCTCAACGTCGTTTAGAAGCACGTAGAGTGTGGAACGAAATTGAAGATAAGTTCAAAGCTGGCGAAACTATCAAGGCTCCTGTTACACAAGTTGTAAAGGGTGGTTTAGTTGTTGATGCTGGTGTTCGTGGTTTTGTACCTGCATCAATGGTATCTGACCACTTTGTTGAAGATTTAAACCAATTTAAAGGTCAAGAACTTGAACTTAAGATTGTTGAAATCGAACCAAGTGATAACCGCTTAATCTTATCTCGTAAAGAATTAGTACAAGCTGAACGTAAAGCTAAGCGTCAAGCTGTTATGGAAAAACTTGTTGCTGGTGACGTAGTTGAAGGTAAGGTAGCTCGTTTAACAAACTTTGGTGCATTTATTGACCTTGGTGGTGTTGATGGTTTAGTTCACGTTTCTGAAATTTCTTACGAACGTGTAAACAAACCTGCTGATGCATTGAAAGTTGGACAAGAAGTTAAAGTTAAGGTTCTTTCTGTAGACGCAGAAAAAGGTAGAATTTCTCTATCTATCAAACAAACATTACCTGAACCATGGGAACAAGTTCCTGAACAAGTTGCTGAAGGTGACGTTCTTGAAGGTACAGTTAAGCGTCTTACAAGTTTCGGTGCATTTGTTGAAGTATTACCAGGTGTTGAAGGTTTAGTACACATTTCTCAAATCTCACATAAGCACATTGCTACACCTAACGAAGTATTAACTTCTGGCGAAAAAGTTCAAGTTAAAGTATTGAGCGTTGACGCAGCAGATCATCGTCTAGCTTTATCTATTAAAGCATTACAAGAAAAACCAGCAGTTGAAAAGAAAGAAGCAGCTCCTAAGAAGGAAGAAAAAGTAGAAATTCCTGAAGAAGATACAGGATTTACTTTAGGTGACATTGTTGGTGACCAATTAAAAGACGAACAATAATTTGTTAAAAATTAACTTTTAACTTAGAGAGTGGAATTACTTTCCGCTCTTTTTTAATGATTATAGAATATAGGAGGCGAATTAGATGGTAAATCCAGTAGTAGCAATTGTTGGTAGACCTAACGTTGGAAAATCAACAATTTTTAATCGATTAGCCGGGGAGAGAATTTCTATTGTTGAAGATACACCTGGTGTTACAAGAGATAGAATTTATGCTCGTACTGAATGGTTAGGACATCCTTTCAACTTAATTGATACAGGTGGTATCGATATTGGTGATGAACCATTTTTAACTCAAATTACTGAGCAAGCAGAAATCGCAATCGAAGAAGCTGATGTAATTATCTTTGTAGTTAGTGTTAAAGAAGGAGTTACAGATGCAGACGAAAAGGTTGCAAGGATTTTATATCGTACCGATAAACCAGTAGTTCTAGCCGTTAATAAGGTAGATAATCCTGAATTAAGAGCTGATATTTACGACTTTTACTCACTTGGTTTTGGTGAACCAATTCCAGTTGCTGGTACTCACGGTATTGGTACTGGTGATTTACTTGATAAAATTATTAAAGAATTTCCTAAAGATGCAACTAACGAAGAAGATGATTCCATTAAATTTAGTTTTATTGGACGTCCAAATGTTGGTAAATCTTCATTAGTTAATGCTATTTTAGGTGAAAATCGAGTTATTGTTTCAAATATTGAAGGTACAACTCGAGATGCAATTGATACTCGCTTTGAAACTGAAGATGGTACAAAGTATACTATGATTGATACAGCTGGTATTCGAAAGAAAGGTAAAGTTTACGAAAATACTGAAAAATATTCAGTTTTACGTGCTATGCGTGCTATTGATAGATCTGATGTGGTATGTGTGGTATTAAATGCTGAAGAAGGTATTCGTGAACAAGATAAACACGTAGCTGGATATGCTCATGAAGCTGGACGAGCAATTGTTATTGTTGTTAATAAATGGGATACTTTGAAAAAAGACAACAAAACAATGTCTGACTTTGAAAATCTTATTAGACAAGAATTCCAATATCTAAGTTATGCTCCAATTGTTTTTGTATCTGCTAAAACAAAGCAACGACTTGATAAACTTCCTGAGTTAATTAAGCGTGTAAATGATAATCATGAACAACGTATCTCATCTGCTGTTCTAAATGATGTTGTAATGGATGCAATTGCACATAATCCAACACCAACAGATAATGGTAAGAGATTAAGAATTTACTATGCAACTCAAGTAGCAATTAAGCCACCTACATTTGTAATTTTCGTAAATGATCCAGAATTAATGCATTTTTCATATGAACGATTCTTAGAAAATCAAATTCGTGAAGCTTTTGACTTTGAAGGTACTCCAATTCATATCATTGAACGCAGAAGAAAATAATTATTATTATACAAATAATTCAAAAACATTGATATCATAGGCTTTCTATGCTATCCTAGTAAAGGATACTAAATTACATTTTGTGATTTGAGTATGACATTCTCTGAGGAGGTGGAATACATGGCAAACAAAGCAGCATTGATTGAACGCGTTGCAGAAAAGACAGGTTTAACTAAGAAAGATGCAACAGTTGCTGTTGACGCAGTTTTTGAAACAATTCAAGACGCATTAGTTGACGGTGAAAAAGTACAATTAATCGGTTTTGGTAACTTTGAAGTACGTGAACGTGCAGCTCGTAAGGGTCGCAACCCACAAACAGGAGAAGAAATCGAAATTCCAGCAAGCAAAGTTCCTGCATTTAAGCCAGGTAAATCTTTGAAAGACGCTGTTAAATAAGATTAAATAAGAAACAGGTAATGATTTTTAACTCATTACCTGTTTTTTTATATAATATTTACTTTTTAGAATCATAATTATTATCCTTAATGCGCACAGTCACTTGACTTGGTTGATTTATACGAGTATTCCATACCAAAATTCCTAAAACGACACTAGTCATAAGTAATAATACAAAGCCTAATAAATTAAGTAGCATATTAATCATCCCTTTCTTGCTATAAGTATAGCATATATAAAAATTGTAAACAAAGTATAGTCAAAATTAAAAGAATTCCTAAAGAAATTAAATAAAAGTATTTCTTATTCTTGAATTAAAAACGTTATCAATGTTAGAGTAATATTATTCAAGGGTAAGGAGAGATTTATAATGATAAAAATTCGTCCATTAAATGAGTCTGATGAAGGTGATATAGCCCAGATATTGAATAAGACTTGGAATTTTGATGGCGAGAATGATGAACTACTAGAAAGTAGAATGTATTTTCTAGAATGTATGACTAATGCAAGTTACGCTCGTGTTGCTACAGTTAATGGAAAGGTTGCTGGAGTTCTTATAGCAGCAAATTTACAAAAAGAACATCGCAATTGGAACGTAATTATGCGTAGTATCTGGCTAAAAATAAAGCAATTTTTTATTACTCAAGAAGAAGTTGTGCAAAATTGGGAAGGTGAAGAGCAAATTTTACAAACACTAGAAGAAAAACTTCCCAAGAATTATGATGCTGAATTGAATTTATTTGTTGTCAGTCCAGAATTTCGTGGATATGGTATAGGTAGCAAGTTATATCGTCAGTTTGAAATATACTTGAAGAAACAACACTTAAAATCCTACTTTTTGCATACAGATACTGGTTGTGCATATAAATTTTATGAACATAAAGGATTAAAACGAAAAGCTATGAAGAAATCATCTTGTTTTTATGCAATAAAAGATCATAAGCCTGTAACTTTCTTCATCTATGGTAATGTATAATATGTTTAAAAAGTTTTCTTTGATTAGAAAACTTTTTTTATTTATTTACATCTATTTTTAGAGTAAAATTTAACTTAAGGAGGTATTAAAATATGCTTAAAATCACTAATCTTAACAAAAGTTTTGGTAGCAAAAATGTATTAAAAAACATTTCATTTTCTGCTCCTGCTGGTAAGATAACTGGATTTATTGGCAAAAACGGTTCAGGAAAAACGACAACCTTCCATTCTATTCTAAATTTTATAGATTACAGTGGTAATATTACTTTCAATGATAAACGTATTGACGAAAATAGTTATGCTAATATCGGATATTTACCGGAAGAACGCAGCCTAATGCCTAAATTAACGGTTTATTCCCAGGTTAAATATTTAGCAAATTTAAAGGGTATGTCTACTGCTGAAGTAAAATCTGAACTACCAAAATGGTTAGATAGACTTCAAGTGGTTGGTAAAATGAACGATAAAATTAAAAGTCTATCAAAAGGAAATCAACAAAAAATTCAGTTAATTGTAACATTAATACATAAACCTGATCTAATTATTCTAGATGAACCATTCAGTGGCTTAGATCCAGTTAATACAGATTTGTTAAAGCAAGTAATTTTTGCTGAACAAGCACGTGGAGCAACAATTATTTTTTCTGATCATTCTATGAATAATGTTGAAGAACTTTGCGATAACGTAATTATGATAAATAATGGCCTTAAAGTTCTAGACGGCTCGATTCAAAATGTTAGAGAAAGTTTTGGATTAACAAGAATTTTCGTACGAACTCCAATGACTGAAACAGAACTAGCAAGTTTACCACATGTTATTTCTGTAAATCTAACCAAAAATGGAAGTTATCGTTTAGTAATTGATGATGAACAAGCAGGAAAAGAATTGTATTCTTTATTAACTAAAGGTGAATACATCAGAACTTTCAATCAAGAAGCACCTACTTTAGATGAAATTTTTAAAATGAAAGCAGGTGAGACTATTGCATAAATTATTATTAGTAGCTAAAGAAACTTATATTCGTCAAGTTAAATCATGGTCGTTTTTATTCTTAGTATTGTCTCCATTCATTTTTATTGGTTTATCAGCAACTATTAGCTACTTTGGCGCAAAGATGACACCTGATGATCAAATTGCTATTGTTTCCACTGATAAAACGATACAGTCTCAATTAAAGCATCATGATACATTTACTTGGAAATATAAGTCAGTTGATGACGCTAAGAAAGCTATGAAAGATGACAAAATAGTTGGCTACTTTTATATTAAATCTGATAGCCAGAAAATCTCTGCCAATTACTACGGAAATGATGAAATGTCTTCTACTGATGAAGTTAAAATTAGGCAGATTCTTCAAAGTAAACAAGCTACTTTAAACATTATTAATGCTGGGCTTGATAAGCAGCAACTTCAACAGCTAAGTATTCAGCCTCAATATAAAAAGCACATAGCAAAAAAAGCAGTTAATAAAAAAACAGTTCAATCTATTTCATATATGATACTAAGTTTCTTAATGTACATAGTTATCCTTACTTATGCAGCAACTACAGCTCAAGAGATCGCTGCTGAAAAGGGAACTAAAATTATGGAAGTTATTTTTTCAAGTATGTCAGCAACTAAATACTTCTATGGTAAAATTTTAGGTATTTTAGGAGTTATTTTAACTCATATAGGAATTTACTTACTTGGTGGAATAGCTATCTACCCATTTATTATCAATTTAGACATGGTATCTAAGTTCAAAGATATGATTGGAGATATCTTATTAAATCTTGTTTCTGTCAATCTAATATATGTTGTTTTGGGAATTGTTATCTATACTATCTTAGCTGCATTCTTTGGTGCTTTAGTAGTTAGAGTTGAAGATACAAGTAAAGCAATTCAACCAATTACTATTCTAATCATTGTATCTTTCTTGAGTTCAATGGTATTTATTAATAATCCTTCAAGTATGATCGTAAAAGTATTATCTTATGTACCATTCCTATCATCATTCTTTATGCCAATTAGAGTAATTGATAATAGTGTATCTATTGTAGAAATCGGCATTTCTTTAGTAATTCTATTTGCTATAACAGCTCTAATGACTAGTTATATTAGTAAAATATATTTTGGATTGATTCTTCAAAGTGATGATGTAGGAATCTGGAAGAATTTTAAACGAGGATTGAAATTTAAATAGTAAAAAAAGACATTTTCGATAAAAAGAAAATGTCTTTTTTACTGGATTTTTCCTTTTGGTTGCCAGTTTAATAAGATAACAGCCAAAATTATTAAAACTGAACCTATCATATCAGCTAAATAGAAATGCATATTAAAAACTAAAATAGAACCAATTGTGGCTGAAATAGGTTCAAAGGCATCTAACATACTTGCAGTTGTTGCCTTAACATAGCGTAAAGCACTAGTAAATAATTGAAATGGAATAATCGTTCCAATTACTAATACACATAATAATGGCACAATAGCTTGTGGTGCTAAAATGCTAGCACTAACGTGAGGATGGATAATAAATAATCCGACTCCTGCAATTAGTAATCCCCAGCCTGTGACGGCAGTTGGAGAAAATTCATGAATTAATGACTTGGGAATCAGAGTATTAGTGGCTACTCCAATCGCTGACAAAAGCCCCCAAAACAAAACTTGTGGAGTTATTGCTAAATGATTTATATTTCCATGTGTAGCAAGAATAAATACACCAATAAATGCAATAATTGTACAAATAACTTCAATTCTTCTAGGTGCTTGACGCTTTACAATTGTTAAGTAGAACAGTATAAAGAAAGGACCTATAAACTGAAGAATAGTAGCTATTGAAGCATCACCGTATTTTATAGCTTCAAAATAACAGTATTGAACTGGAATTAAACCTAATAGCCCAAACATGATAATTGTAAAGCTACTTTTTTTGGTTTTCCAAATTTCCATAGGCTTATCTTTATTTAACCAACTGAAAAATAATATCACTAAACCACTTATAATCATTCTTATTTGACTTACAAATATAGGTGTATTACTTCTATCCAGGTTAAAAATGAATTTAGCAAAAATCCCAGATATTCCCCAGAAAGTACAGGAAATAATAATCATTATCGTCCAAAATTTCTTTTTATTTTCCATGGATAAAAATTTCCTTCCTAAAAACATACTCACTTATTATACACGGAAAATACTTGAATAAACAGTTAAAATTTAATTAACTAAATATTATTTCAAATATAAATTAGTATCTCGAAATACTTTCGAGCTAGTTCATCATTCATTTTAGATATTAATAATATTCATGCGATACTTCCATTGATCCATAAAAGTATCTTTTTGCCATTCATGATATTTGCGTTTTTTCTTTCTTACACCAACAGCTTGGTTAAGATAGGTCGCACCCGCTATTTGGAAAGGTTCATGCCAACCGTGTACATGTCCATAAAATACATATTTAATTTCAGGATAATCTTGAATTAACTTGCCTAAATGTTGACTACCTAAAAGAGAATTTACCATTTTAAAAATACGAATTTCTTTGTCACTCTTTAAAGTAGCAGGTTTTGACCATAAAGCTTTACTATTAGGTACAAAATGCGTTACAAATATCACTTTCTTTTTAGCTTGTTTGGCTAATTCAAATTGTTGTCTAGATTGCTGTAAAACTAATTGCTCACGCTCATTATCCGATATTGGTTGGTTTATACCAGCATCAATCCAATAAGTATTTTTCCAACGCTTAATCTCATCCTCGGTCAAAGTAGGGGAGAAACTATAATCATACCATCCATTGTTTCCAATGATACGCCAATCAGTATTAGGAATATCAATGTAAGCATTATGCAGATAAAAATCAGAGATATTATTATTTTCTAGTCCTGCAAAGGTTATGTTTTTCAGCATGTCATGATTACCAGCAATAAAATAAGCTTTCCCAGTAATTAAGGTATTTAATTTTTCAAAATAGCTCTTTGTCTTTTGAAAATCATTAAACATATCTCCAGCAAAAAGATAATATTCCACATTCTGTTCGTTTAAATAATTAGCTTGTAAGGACACAATTTCATCAGGATCTTGTCGATTTACATCTAAATGATTATCACTAGAAATTGCAATTTTCATAATTCCCATTCTCCTATTTGAATAATAGCTAGATTATAGGTGTAATTTAGATAAAAAGCAAATGATAATATATAATTTTTATGCTAAAATTAACTTATCAAGTTAAGAAGGGGGATTGCCGCATGGATTTTAAGAAATTAGACCCTGAATTATGGCAAGCCATTGCAAACGAAGAACAACGTCAACAAAACAACATAGAGTTAATTGCTTCTGAAAATATTGTTTCAAAGAACGTTTTAGACGCTCAAGGAAGTGTATTGACTAATAAATATGCTGAAGGCTATCCTGGACGCCGTTATTATGGCGGATGTCAATTTATTGATGTTGTAGAAAATTTAGCAATCGATCGTGCAAAACAACTTTTTGGTGCTAAATATGTTAATGTTCAACCTCATTCAGGTTCTCAAGCAAACGCTGCTGCTTATATGAGTTTGGTAGAGCCTGGCGATACCATCATGGGCATGGACTTAGCTGCTGGTGGTCATTTAACTCATGGTTCTCCAGTTAACTTTAGTGGAAAGACATATAATTTTGTTAGTTATGGTGTCGATAAAAAGACTGAAATGCTAGACTACGATGAAATTGCTAGATTAGCACGTGAACATCAGCCTAAATTAATTGTTGCAGGAGCCAGTGCTTACTCTCGAATTATTGATTTCTCTAAATTCAGAGAAATTGCTGATGAAGTAGGGGCAAAATTAATGGTTGATATGGCTCATATTGCTGGTTTAGTTGCGGTCGGTCTTCATCCAAATCCTGTTCCTTATGCTGATATTACAACAACTACTACACATAAGACACTCCGTGGTCCACGTGGAGGAATGATTTTAACTAATGATGAAAATTTAGCTAAAAAAATAAACAGTAATGTTTTCCCAGGAACTCAAGGAGGGCCATTGGAACATGTTATAGCTGGTAAAGCAGCTGCTTTTGGTGAGGCATTAACACCTGAATTCAAAGAATATGGTGAACAAATTATCAGAAATACTCAAGAAATGGCACTATGCTTTGCTGATAATGAAAAAGCTCGCTTAGTATCTAACGGTTCAGATAATCATCTTTTACTATTAGATGTTAGAAACTTTGGTTTAAATGGTAAAGAAGCTGAAAAATTACTTGATCAAGTAAATATTACGGTTAATAAAAATTCAATTCCATTTGAAACACTTAGTCCATTCAAAACAAGTGGTATTCGTATAGGTACACCAGCAATTACTAGTCGTGGCTTTAATGAGGAAGATTCATATCAAGTTGCTAAGTTAATTCTTACAGTTCTTGAAAATAAAGATGATGAACAGGTCTTAGCTGATGTAAAACGTCAAGTTAAAGAATTGACAGATGCACATCCAATTTATGCTGAAGATTCAATTAGATAATTAATTAAAGAGATGTACGTTATTCCAATGTACATCTTTATTTATAAGGAGAAAAACAATGAATAGCAGTTTAATAGAAAAATTTTGGACAGATTTTTGTAATAATCATGGTATTAGCCAATCTAGTCATTATGAGGCATATAGCTTTGGTGATCCAGAATCAGCTGATTATATAGCTGATTTAGTCAAAAATGGCATAAAAACAGCAACATCTTCAGCACTAGAATTATATGAAGAAAATGAACGAATCCCACAAGTTGGCGATTATAATGTAATTCTTGATAGTCAAAATTTACCAATTTGCGTTACACAGACTAAAGTTGTTGAAATTGTACCATTTAATCAAATTATGGTTGAACATGCATATCATGAAGGCGAAGGAAATCGTTCATATGAATATTGGCATAATGCGCATGTAAAGTTTTTTAATGCAGAATTTAAATCTGCTAACAAAGTTTTTACAGATTCTTCGCCAATTGTTTGTGAAGTTTTTGAACTCATAAAATAAATTATACTGTTAATTTTGCTTAATTGACGCTATTTTTAGCGTAATTTCAATAAATACTTGAAATTAGCTAATTACATAATAATAGGGGCTCCCTGTTATTTTTTTGTTTGTCTAGTTTACATAATATACATTATCGAAAGTGCAATTAAAAGAAAAAAGGTCCCCCGAAACCGCCCCAGATAAAAAATAACGATTTTCAAACTAGAAAATCGTTATCCATAAAATTAATCATTTTTATCATACGAATTTATCAAATCTTTTTTGTCATTCCAAAACGGAACTTTTGCAACACCATTAACTTTATCTTTAGGAACAAATCCATAATAACGACTGTCATTTGAAACAGCTCGATTATCGCCTAAGACAAAATATGAATTTTTAGGAACTGTAATTATTTTTCCTGTACCCAATGCTACACCTTGTTCTTCAACAGCAGCTTCTTGAATGTTTAATGTACCTTGTTTTTGCTGTTTCTTAGATATGTAGCTTTGAGATTCTTTTTTACCATTTACATATAATGTACCGTCATTCTTGTATTCTACCTTATCTCCAGGTAAAGCGATAACTCTTTTAACATAACGTGCGTTTTTAGCAACATCTGGACGTTTATCTACCCCATACGCATCAAATACAATCACTGAATCTCGTTTTATTTTAGCATGATGAATTTCCATAACTAATTCTTTGTCTTGTAAATTAGGAAACATCGAGATACCGTCTACTCGAACAACTGTAAATACAAAAGTTTTTATTAGTAATCCAACTAATAAGCTGATTGCGATGGGAAGAACCCAACCTTTCAATATTTTCACTTCTAACTCACCTTTCTGTTTTAACGTTAATCTGATACCTAGAGTATATCGTATTAATAAAAAAGTTCATATAACTTAAAACATAATTTAATCTTTTTATGATATATAAAAAAGCTAAAGCATCCGCTCTAGCTTTCGAATATTAAAAATCTAATTTTTCAATATCTTTCATCCAACCTAAAGCAAGCGCCTTTTCACCTAAATGAGTTCCGATAACTGGTCCAAAGTAACTAACGTCAATTGGATAATCCGGATATTTCTCTTGTAATTTAGCTTTCCATTCCATAGCCATTTCTTCGTTATTAGCATGAAAAACTATTAGTCTCAAAGGATAAGAACGATCTTTGATATTTTCTTCAAATAAGTCCTCTACACGCTTTAAAGCACGCTTAGTTGAGCGAACTTTATCAAAAGCTACAATTTTATCTGATTCATCATCAAAAGTTAAGATTGGTTTTATTTTTAAAACACTACCAATAAAAGCTGAAGCATTTGATAAACGTCCACCACGAACCAAATTTTGCAAATCATCAACAACAAAATATTCTTTAATTGTACTTCGTAGTGATTCTAAAGTTGAAATAATTTCATCAACATCTTTCCTAGCTTGTGCCATCTTAGCAGCAGCAATAGCAAGATTTCCCATCAAACGAACTGTAATTTTCGAATCAAATGGTATTACATCAATATTTGTAACTTGCTCTCTGATATTTTCAATTGTTTGAACCAGGCCAGAAATTGTTCCGGCCAAATGAATACTAATTACAGCATCATAACCTTCATTTCCTAATGATGTATATAAATTAATAAGTTCTCCGATTGCAGGTTGAGATGTACTTGGAAATGATTCTGAAGTTTTTAACTTGCTGTAAAATTCTTCTGTGGTAATATCAATACCTTCATTATAAACCTTGTTATCTATAATAAATGGAATAGGAACAACTTTAATTCCATATTGTTCTGCCACTTCAGGTTCTAAATAAGCTGTACTATCAGTAACAACAGCGATTTTCATAAAGTGTACACCTACTTTTTTTATAATAACATTTATTATCATACCATAGATTATATCTACTTACTATCTAGGATAAGATAAATTTTAAAAATACCTAATTAATTAATTTGTTGTAAGCGTGTTGCTAATCTATTTAGTAAGATTTTTAGCAAGTTATCTTCTTCATCTGTCCAATGTTCAAAAATTTGTTGATTTAATTCTTCAAATTTTTGATTCATTTTATCTAAACTTGCTTGTCCTGCCTCATTTAGTGAATATGAGGATGCTGGACGAGAACGAATCTTTTCTTCTGTTCTTATTACTTCTTTTTTAATTAAACGCTTGGCATCAAGTCTAGATAATTGTCGACTCAATGTAGATACATCTAAATTAGTATTTTCAGCTAAAAGTTGTTGTGTATTGTAGCCTTCAACAATTAATCTTAATAGTTGCCATTCAGCTACCGTTAAATTAACTTGTTTAGCTCTTTTTTGTAATAAAGCTTGATAACTTTTACTTACTATCAAAAGGTTCTCTTTTGTACTCTTCATAGTCCTAACCTCACTTCACAGTAATCCTGTAAAATATTATGCTACATAGATTAGTAAATTTCAAATGTTTTTTGGTACTATCAAAAAATATTTGAAAATATAAAATGCAAAGTACATGCAAAAAATGAATATCTGGTATAATATCAATATTAGTGTGAATACCAAATTAGAACGGAGCTGATATCATTGACTTTTGATGGTTTATTCACTCATGCAATGATTCATGAATTAAATCAAACTTTACAAAATGGTAGAGTTACTAAAATATCTCAACCTTATCCAAATGAGGTAATTTTAACAATTAGAGCTAATAGGACTAATTATCCTGTGCTACTATCTGCTAATCCTCGTTATGCTAGATTTCAAATTACACAAATCCCTTATACTAATCCAGCAGTTCCAACTAATTTTACTATGATGTTAAGAAAATACTTGGAAGGTGCAAAATTGCTAAAAATTAAGCAATTAGATAATGATAGAGTTGTATATTTTGAATTTCTAACTCGTAATGAATTAGGAGATAAACTTCCTTTACTATTAAGTGCTGAAATCATGGGAAGGTATAGCAATGTCATTTTAATCAATCAATCAACAAATAAGATTATTGATACTATCAAACATGTTGGAATGGATCAAAATAGATATCGAACTTTATTGCCAGGTGCTACTTATCGTCAACCACCTACCCAAAATAAAGAGAATCCTTTTGAACAAGATTCAAATACATTTGAAGAACTTATACAAAAATACCCTAATCGCGAAGTTTTAGCTGACAACTTATTAAAGCAATATCAAGGTATTTCTAGAGATAATGCACTTGCTTTAGCAGATAAATTGCATTCTTCAAATAATTTTGTCCAGGCTTTCAATGATTTTCTTGCAATGACAGAAGATCCTATTCCTACAATGAATGGTAATAACTTCTCGATTTTTGCTGATAATCCTAACGATAAAAAATTTACTACTTTAAGTGAAATGTTGGATGTTTTCTATCATACTAAAGCTAATAGAGATAGAGTACAGCAACAAGGTGGACAATTACTACACGTTATTAGAAAAAATCTACAGCGAAATAAGAAAAAGTTAAAAAAACTCTCTAATGAATTAAAAGCTACAGAAAATGCTGATGAGTATCGTATTAAAGGAGAAGTTTTAACAACGTATTTATATCAAATTAAACGTGGTATGACTAAAATAACTCTTCCTAATTTTTATGATAATAATAAAGAAATTACAATCTCATTATCTAACCAACTGTCCCCTTCTCAAAATGCACAAAAATACTTCAAAAAGTATCAAAAACTTAAGAATGCTGTTACTTTTGTTAATGAGCAAATAGAACTTACTAAAAAAGAAGTTGCTTATCTAGAAGAAATACAAACTCAAATAGAATTAGCAACTCCTGCTGATTTAAATGATATTAAAACGGAGTTACAACAAGAAGGTTATATTAAGAAAAAGCAACAAAAAAGTAAGCATAGTAGTAGAGTAAAAATTAATAAGCCTGAATCTTTTATAGCAAGCGATGGAACTGAGATTCTAGTTGGTAAAAATAATTTGCAAAACGAAAAACTCACTTTGCATACTGCTAAAAAGACTGATATTTGGTTACATGCAAAAAATATTCCTGGCTCTCATGTTATTATAAAGTCTAATAATCCTAGCGATGAAACTTTATTTGAGGCAGCGATGTTAGCAGCGTACTTTTCTAAATTTAGAAGTTCTGCTAATGTTCCTATCGACTATGTTCAAGTTAAAAATATTCGTAAACCTAATGGAAGTAAACCTGGATTTGTTATTTATGAAGGACAAAAAACGTTGACTGTTACGCCAACTGAAGACTTTGTATTAGAACTTAGACAAAACAAAAAGTAGGAATTATTATTCCAAAATTCTAATTGGGATAATAATCCTACTTTTTTAATCTTCAATAATTTTAGTATAAATATTTTCAATTGTATCAGTTTCAGCATCAACTACAAATGATCCATTCGAATATCTATCATTTAATTGGTGATCTTCAGGTTTTACAGTTTCTTGCTTACCATCTGACAATAATAATACTAATTCTTGGTTTATTTGAACTAATTCAGCAAAAATTATACGATGTGGCTTAGTTTTTAATTCTCTTAAAATTTGAACACCACGTCTTGCTCTTGTAGTCAATGGTACGTCAGCTACTTTCATCTTCTTATAACTGCCACGTTGAGTTATAATAGAAACTTCGTCACTTTCAGATACTAAAATAACATTTGCTAATGTATCATCTCTTAAATCCATGCATTTTACACCAGCAGCTAAAGCTCCATTAGTAGGGACTTCATCTAGACTATATCTCAATCCATATCCTGTATAGGATGCACAAAAGACTTGAGATTTATCAGATTCAACTTGGGACACTGAAATCACTTCATCAACATCAGTCTTTAATTTAATATATCGACTAGCACGTGTCTTATATGTTCGTCCTGGTTTTAAATCAGCCAATTTTACTTGTTTTATATAGCCCTCTTTTGTAGCTATTAAGAACTTTGCATCTTGATCTATATTTTCAAAAACAAAAGCATTTAAAACATACTCGTCATTTCCTAAACCTACAGTTTGAGATAAATGTTCTCCTGTGTCTTTCCAACGAGATTCTATAACTTCATGAATAGGACGATAAATTAGGTTACCTTTATTAGTGAAAATAAATAAATGTGATAAAGTATTAACAACACTTTGTAAAATTGGATAGTCTTCATCTTTTAAGCCATTCTCATCATTATCAGATGCATTGAATGATCGAAGCGATGAACGTTTAACATAACCATCATGGGAAACGAGTAGCATTACATCTTCTTGAGCAACCATTACTTCAGTTTCGATCTTCAATGATGAAATTTCATCTTGAATGACAGTTAAGCGTTCTGAACCATATTTCTTATTAATAGCATTTAATTCCTTACGAATTACTTTATCAAGTTCTTTTGGATTAGCAAGGATATTTTCAAAATTAGTAATAGCTTTTTGCAATTCTTCTGCTTCTTTTTGAAGTGCAGTAACATCAGTATTTGTTAACCTATATAATTGTAAAGAAACAATTGCTTCTGCTTGAGCTTCAGTAAATGAAAATTCAGATACCAAATTCTTTTTAGCATCAGACTTATTCTTAGATGCACGAATTGTTTTAATAACATCATCTAGAATAGATAAAGCCTTAATTAATCCTTTAACTATATGTTCTCTAGCTTTAGCTTTTTCCAAATCGAATTTTGTTCTTCTAGTTGTTACTTCACGTTGATGTTCTAAATAAGCTTCTAAAATTGTTTTTAGCCCTACATGTTCAGGTCGCTTATTGTTGATTGCTACCATATTAAAGTTATAGGAAACTTGTAAATCTGTATTCTTAAATAGATAGTTTAGAATACCTTGTGCATTGGCATTTTTCTTTAACTCAATTACTACTCGAAGACCTTCTCTATCACTTTCGTCCCTTACTTCAGAAATACCTTCTACTTTTTTCAATATTCTCAATTCATCAATTCGTTTAACTAAAGCTGATTTATTAACTTCATATGGAATTTCAGTAACAATAATTTGCTGCTTATTGCCTCTGATATCTTCAATCTTAGTTTTTGAACGTAAAACCGCTCTACCACGTCCTGTTTCATAAGCTTTTTTAATTCCATCTATACCTTGCAAAATACCACCGGTTGGGAAATCCGGTCCTTTAATAAATTGCATTAAATCGTCTAGGCTAGCATTAGGATGATTTATCAAATAAATTGCAGCTTCAATTGTTTCACTCAAATTATGAGGAGGAATTTCAGTTGCGTAACCAGCAGAAATTCCTGTAGCCCCATTTACTAACAAATTAGGGAAACGTGCTGGCAAGACGGTTGGTTCGTATTCTGTATCATCGAAATTAAGTACCATATCGACAGTTTTTTTATCAATATCTTGCAACATTTCAGAAGCAATTTGAGATAATCTAGCTTCTGTATAACGCATAGCAGCTGGAGAGTCTCCGTCCATAGAACCGTTATTTCCGTGCATTTCAATTAATGGTTCACGTAATTTCCAACTTTGACTCAAACGAACCATAGCTTCATAAATAGAGGTATCACCATGAGGGTGGAAATTACCCATAACATTACCTACAGACTTAGCAGATTTTCTAAATGCTTTGTCATGAGTATTTCCATCTTCGTTCATTGCAAATAAAATACGTCTTTGAACCGGTTTTAGTCCGTCACGAATATCAGGTAAAGCACGTTCCTGAATAATATATTTAGAATATCTACCAAAACGCTCTCCCATAACAGCTTCTAGTGATAATTCTTGAATTTTTCTTTCAGTCGGCATTAATTACCACGCTCCTTACCGTTTTTAATAATCATTTTTATCAAATAAAGCCTCTGTATCCTTTAACTTATCGTCAGAAATTTCGCCATGAGCTCCTTCAGCGACAACTGTATCTAACAAGCTTCCATCTTCTTCTAAAGTAAATTTAACATTTTTTTCAATCCACTTACGACGAGGTTCTACTTTATCACCCATTAGAGTTGTAACACGTTTTTCAGCTATTGTATCATCATCTATTCTCACACGAACCAACGTTCTTGTTTCCGGATTCATAGTTGTTTCCCAAAGCTGATCAGCGTTCATTTCTCCTAACCCTTTATATCTTTGTAAAGTGTATCCTTTTTTAAGTTCTTTAGTAGCACTTTCTAATTCAGCATCAGTCCATGCATACTTAATAACGCGCTTTTTCTTAACAGTTTTTTCAATCTTATATAATGGTGGTAATGCGATGTATATTCTCCCGGCATTAATCATTGGTCGCATATACTTATAGAAGAACGTTAATAACAATGTCTGGATATGTGCACCATCAGTATCAGCATCAGTCATGATAATAACTTTATCATAATTTGCATCATCAATGTTAAACTCTGCACCTACTCCAGCGCCAATAGTATAAATCATGGTATTGATTTCTTCATTCTTCATGATATCTTGTAATTTGGCTTTTTGTGTATTTAATACTTTTCCTCGTAATGGTAGAATTGCTTGGAATTTTCTATCTCTTCCTTGTTTTGCTGAACCACCAGCAGAATCACCTTCGACTAGGAACAATTCATTACGTTTAGCATTCTTAGATTGCGCAGGGGTTAACTTACCCGATAATAGGCGTTCACTTTTACGTCTCTTTTTGCCATTTCTACTTTCATCACGTGCTTTACGAGCTGCTTCACGTGCTTCGCGTGCCTTAATAGATTTTCGAACTAACTCTTGGGCAAAATCACCATTTTCCATTAAGAAATAACCTAATTGCTCATTAACAACACTATCAACAATTTGACGAGCTTCAGGAGTTCCTAATTTTCCTTTAGTTTGTCCTTCAAACTGTAGTAATTCTTCAGGAATACGAACAGAAACAACTGCTGAAAGACCTTCACGAACATCACTACCTTCAAGATTCTTATCTTTGTCTTTAAGAAGGTTAATTTTTCTAGCATATTCATTAAAAGCTTTAGTCCATGCAGCTTTCATTCCCGCTTCGTGTGTACCACCATCTTTAGTACGAACATTATTAACAAATGACATTATAGTTTCAGAATATCCATCATTATATTGGCCTGCAACTTCAACTTCGATACCATCTTTTTTACCTTCAAAGTACATGACAGGACCTAATACATCTTTATCTTCATTTAAATATTCTACGAATTCTTTAATTCCTTCCGCATATAAGAATTCTTCTTCAGTATATGGATCGGTTCTTTCATCTGTTAAAGTAATCTTTACACCCTTTAATAAGAAAGCAGATTCTCTTAATCTTTCTGCTAAAGTATTAAAATTATATTTTGTTGTTGAAAAAATATTAGCATCAGGTTTAAAAGTTACTTTTGTACCACTTTTACGTTTAGCTTTACCAATTTTACGTAAAGTTCCTACAGGTTGCCCACCGTTAACAAAATCTTCTTCATATTCAATGCCATCTCGAACAGTATTTACAGTTAACTTTGAGGAGAGTGCGTTAACGACAGAAGCACCAACGCCGTGTAATCCGCCTGAAGTTTTATAGTCGCCTTGGCCAAATTTACCACCTGCATGTAAAACAGTAAAAATTACTTCTACTGTTGGAATTCCCATTGAATGCATTCCAACTGGCATTCCACGTCCGTTATCGACTACTGTTATTGAATCATCTTTATGAATAATAACGTTAATTTCTTTGCCATAACCAGATAGTGCTTCATCAACTGCGTTATCAAATATTTCATATACTAAGTGATGTAATCCACGTGAATCTGTAGAGCCTATATACATCCCAGGACGCTTTCTAACAGCTTCTAGGCCTTTTAGAACTTGAATTGAGTCATCATTATAATTATTCTTTGGCATGCTCTTCTCCTTTCTGACTTTAAAAGTCACGTCTTTAATATCATATCGCATTTTTCTATCTCATATCAAGCAATTATATGGATAAATTTTAATTTTAATTAATGAAAAATAGTTTCTTTAATGTTAATATAGTGTATGAGTGACTACTTTAGGAGGAATTTTTTAGTGGATATAAAAATTATCTTAATGCTTATTATAGGATACCTTTTAGGATCTATTCCATCTGGTGTTTGGATAGGAAAGATATTTTATAATAAAGATATTCGTAACTATGGTAGTGGTAACATGGGTACTACTAATACCTTTAGAGTTCTGGGAAAGAAAGCTGGTATCGTTGTATTATTAATGGACATGTTAAAAGGAACTATAACAGCTTGTTTACCATTTATTTTCCACGTAAATGTTAGTGTGCTATTGATTGGATTATCTGCAATTTTAGGTCATGTATTTCCTATTTTTGCTGGATTCAGAGGTGGTAAGGCAGTTGCTACAAGTGTAGGTGTATTACTTGTATATAATCCTTTATTCTTCACAATTGCATGGGCCATTTTTATCATTACTTTATATATTAGTAGTATGGTAAGTGTTGCTAGTATGTTAGGCTTTACACTTGTTTCTATCATTTCCTTATTTTTCAATGATCGAGTTTTAACAATCGTAGCTATTGTATTAACTATATTCGTTTTTGCTAGACATTGGAAAAATATTGAAAGAATTAAAAATGGAACTGAAAATATGGTTCCTTTCGGTTTAGGATATCGAAGACGACAAAAAAATACAAAATAAACCTTTGGAATGAAAAATCTTTATTTCCAAAGGTTTTTAATTTGCAATGATATCATTCTTTTCGCTATACTAGTAATGTTACATAATTTTAAAGGAGGAAAATTTAATGAGTATTTTTTCTACTATCTTAGCCTCTTTAGTTGCTTTAGAAGCTTTATACATCATGCAGTTAGAAATGTTTGCCTCTAAAGAAAAATTAGAAAATGTCTTTGGATTAAGTAAAGAATACTTATCAATGGAAGAAACTAGAGTTTCAATGAAAAACCAAGGTCTATACAATGGGTTTATTGGTGTTGGTTTGCTATTCTCTCGCTTCTTTTTCCCTGTAAATTCTCAATTTATAGGTACTACAATGTTTGTTATCTTTGTTATTATTGCCGCAATTTATGGATGGCTTAGTGCTAAAAATATCAAAATTCTACTTTTGCAAGGTACACCAGCAATATTAGCTTTATTATCATTAATTATTTTTAAATAATACATTTTCAACAAAAAAATGCTGCAGCTTACTAATTCAAATCGTAAACTACAGCATCTTTTTATTTTAATATCACTTTGAAATTCATACAATTATTTCTCAATTATTTCCTTTGTTACTCTGACAACTTCATTTCCTTGTTGATAAGATAACCTCAACAATACTACATTTTCTCCCTTCGAAGAGTGATATTCATATTTAAATTCTAACAACTTTAATTTAATACTCTTACTACTTTTAATTGTTGGATGTAGATTTTTATCTAAAGTTAGCGTCACATCATCGAAAATATATTCCTTTATACCCAGTTTAGTACTTTTATCAGGTAATTCTCCTCCACGAAGCCACTCTTCTGTTTCTTTCTCGCTATATTCCATACTACTTATACCTCATTTCATTTCTTTCTTAAGTACATTATAATATCGAAATACAACTGTTGTACCTTGTTTTTTGATAAAAATAAAAAGTAGCCCATTTCGTAAAAACGAAATGAGCTACTCAATTATATTTTTAATAAAATCTCACAAGTTGCGAAACTCTAAAATCTTATCGTAACAGGATTAAAGAGCGTTTGATGCACCATGGTATACAATACCACGACGGCTATCAACTGTTACAACTTCACCGCTCTTGATCAATGATGTTGCATCCTTAGCACCAACAACTACAGGAATACCCATAGAGATACCTACTACAGCTGCATGAGATGTTAAACCACCATTTTCAACGATTAAAGCAGATGATTTTTCAATAGCTGGTAAGTAATCTTTGTCAGTTGTCTTTGTTACAAGGATTCCACCTTCAACAGCGTTCTTGTTTGCTTCATCAGCAGATGTTGCAACAACTGTCTTACCGATAACAGTTTCATCACCAACACCTTGACCTGAAACTAACTTAGAACCAATTAATTGGATCTTCATGATGTTTGTAGTACCCTTTTCACCTACAGGAACACCAGCAACGATTAAGATCAAGTCGCCTTCCTTAGCTAAACCAGCCTTCTTAGCTTCTTCTGTAGCTAATTGGAACATTTCATCAGTTGATGAAGGAGCATCAGCCAATACAGGTTGTACACCCCAGTTAACTGTTAAACCACGACGTGTACGGTCATCAAATGTAACAGCTAAAATGTCAGCATTTGGACGGTACTTAGAAATCATACGTGCTGTATGACCAGATTTTGTAGCAGCAACAATTGTCTTAATGTTCAAGTTTTCTGCTGTTTCAGCAACTGAACGACCAATTGCTTCTGTAACATCTGTCTTATCAAATGCATCTAATGTCAATGCTTTATGTTGACGTAATGCATTTTCAGACTTGATGTCGATACGTGCCATTGTAGCAACAGATTCTACAGGGTAGTCACCATTTGCAGATTCACCAGAAAGCATTGTTGCATCTGTACCATCAAATACAGCGTTAGCAACGTCAGAAGCTTCAGCACGTGTAGGACGTGGGTTTTCTTGCATAGAATCAAGCATTTGTGTAGCTGTAATAACTGGCTTACCAGCTAAGTTACACTTCTTGATTAATGATTTTTGTACCAATGGAACATTTTCAGCTGGGATTTCAACACCCATGTCACCACGAGCAATCATCAAACCATCAGAGACTTTCAAGATTTCATCAAAGTTGTTGATACCTTCTTGAGATTCAATCTTAGGGAAGATTTGTACATGTTCCATGTGCTTTTCTTCAAGTAATTCACGAATATCTAAGATATCTTGTGGCTTACGTACGAAGGAAGCAGCAATGTAGTTAATGTCTTGGTCTAAACCAAAGCGGATATCATCAGAGTCTTTTTCTGTAATACCAGGTAAGTTGATAGAAACACCAGGAGCATTAACACCTTTACGAGAACCAAGTGTACCTTCGTTTAATACTTTACATACAAGTTCTTTGTTTGCATCGTCTTTCTTTTCGATTTGCATATCAATCAAACCGTCGTCAAACAATACATGTCCACCTTCGTGAACGTCATCGTATAAACCAGGGTATGTTACAGCGATTTTTTCTTTTGTACCTTCAATAGAATCGTCCATAGAAATACGTACTTCATCACCGATTGCAAAATGAATCTTGCCTTCTTTTTGAACAGTTGTACGGATTTCTGCACCCTTTGTATCTAATAAGAAACCTACTGTTTTACCAGTAATTTTTTCAGCTTCATGAACTAAATTCATGCGGCCTAAGTGTTCTTCATGATCACCGTGTGAGAAATTAAAACGGAAAACATTTGCACCTGCTTCGATTAACTTAACAATTGTATCTAGGTCAGAACTAGCTGGTCCAAGGGTACTTACGATCTTGGTCTTTTTCATGAATAAAACCTCTCCTTTGAAAATATTAAAAGATGACTTTCATGTCTATCTTTGCCGAAAGTTAAAATAAATACTTTATCGATACAAAATTAGAAACGAACACGATCATTCAAATCTTGTAATGATACATCTGTTTGATGTTTGTGATTTTCAAGTGTATCAATGATATCAGTTGCAACCAATTGATTATCATGAATACCAATAGCTAAACCACCCTTACCTTCAAGTAATAAGCGAATAGCATAATCACCAAGTCTTGTAGCTAAAACACGATCTTTAACAGTTGGGCTACCACCACGTTGGATATGTCCCAAAGTAATAGCACGACTATCAAAATCACCGTATTGATCAAGCTTTTCTTTGAATTCAGCAGCGCCCATTACGCCTTCTGCTAAAACAATTAAGCCATGATCTTTACCGTTTTTACGGTTTTCGGAAATTTTATTTGCGATAGCTTCAATATCGTATTCACGTTCAGGAATAACAATTGCATCTGCACCAGTAGCAATACCAGACCATAATGCAATATCACCTGCGCCACGACCCATAACTTCAACAACGAATACACGTTGGTGTGAAGTTGCAGTATCGTTGATACGATCTAATGCTTCCATTGCAACATTAGCAGCAGTATCGAAACCAATTGTAAAGTCTGTACCTGGAATATCATTATCAATAGTTCCTGGTACACCAATTGAGTTGTATCCGTGCATAGTTAATTTTTCTGCGCCATGGTATGAACCATCGCCACCGATAACAACCAATGCTTCAATACCAAATTTCTTTAATTGTTCGATACCTTTCAATTGTGTTTCTGTTTCTGCAAATTCTGGGAAACGTGCAGAATATAAGATAGTACCACCACGATTGATAATTTCATCAAGTTTTGTAGATTCCATCTTAAAGATGTTACCTTCTACAAGTCCTTTATATCCGTAGTTGATACCGTAAGCTTCAAGACCTGCATTCATTGCAGAACGAGCAATCGCACGTACAGCTGCATTCATACCAGCTGCATCGCCACCACTAGTTAAAATACCAATGCGTTTCATTTTTTCACCTCAAGTATATATTTCAGTAGAACTACATTCTCCACAAGTAATATTACCACTTTTATAAGCAATTGTCTTGTAAAAATATGAAAAATTAAGTAAAAATTCTGATTTTTTTGTAAAAAAGCCGTCAAAACCAACAATTTTTTTGAAAAAGTAACTTAATTTATTTCAAAACTACATTTTCAACTCCTAACAACTCTACAAGTCTATTGTAAACTATTTTATCCTTTGATAGCCATAATTTTTTATTAAGAAGTTTCTTTTTCCCCGATTTTTCATCAACTATAATAACAGGTACATTACCACTATTTTGGAGCATTAACTTTTCAAGATTTCTCCTTTTACTTGTATCGAAGGCTTTTGATAAGCGTAGATAATAAGTTTTTATTCTTACATCGTTTGCTAACATCGCTTTACTAATTGTTATGGCCAATCCTCTTGTTGTATCAACTCTACCTTCAATCAAGATTATATTTCCATCTTCCAAAACTGATGAAAATCTCTTATATGCATTAGGGAAAAACGTTAAATCCATGTTTCCAGTTTGATCTGCTGCAGTTACAAACGCCATTTGAGAACCATTTTTAGTTCTAATGATTTTTATAACTTTTATCTGCAAAATCATTGAAACATACTTATCTTTATTAGACTCATTTATTTGAGAAACTCTAGTTGAATTGGTTAAATAGATTAACTCTGTATATTTTTCGACTGGATGGCCTGATAAATAAGCCCCTAGATAATAATTCTCTTTTTCTAAGAGTTCATCATTTGAAATCTCTATCTTTTCTACAGTCATTTTCTTGGGTGCTAACATTGAAAATAGTTCAACATTATTTCCACTAAGTTCAATATTGCTTAATAAGCGTGGTAACATCGCCAACAATTCTTTTCTAGATTGACCAAATGTATCAAAGACACCTGAATAAATTAAAATCTCTATTAATTCTCTTTTTAAGTATCTTTTATTGATTCTTTGCAAGAAATCCTCCATGTTTTTGAAAATACCACTTCGTTTTCTTTCTTGCAAAATATCTTGAAGAAAGTTCTTTCTCAATGACTTAATACAACTTAAACCAAAGTAGATTTCCCCATTACGTAAGATATATAGAGATTGACTAATATTGATGTCTGGATGATGAACTTTTACTCCCTTATTCTTAGCTTCTAAAACATAATCTTTAGTTTTACGTGGATTTCCAATTACTGAATTTAATAAAGCTGCAAAGAAAGCTGCTGGATAATGTGCTTTTATATATGCTAATTCAAATGACATTTTTGAATAAGCAACTGCATGTGACCGGTTAAAACCATAATCTCCAAATTCCATGATGTAAGCATACACTTTTTTAGCAACTTCATGCGTGTATCCTTTTTTCATCGCACCATTAATAAACATAACTTCCATTCGCGAGATGATATCATGTTTCTTTTTACTCATCGCTCTTCTAAGCAAATCCGCTTGTCCTAAAGTAAAGCCTCCCATAGTAGAAGCAACTTGCATAACTTGTTCTTGGTAAACCATAATTCCATAAGTTTGCTTCAAAATACCTTCCAGTTCTTTTGAAGGATAAGTTATTGGTCTTTCACCATGCTTTCTTGCAATAAATTCGTCAATATTTTGAATAGGTCCTGGACGATATAAGGCATTTACCGCTGCTACATCTTCAAATGAAGTAGGCTTTAATTTTGTTAGTACCCCTCTGATACCAGCTGATTCAAATTGAAAAATACCACTTGTTTCTGCATTTTGATAGATCTTTAAAGTTTCAGGATCATCCAAATTAATTTTTCTTATATCAAAATCAATATGATAACCCTTTTTTATTAGTGTAATTGTATTTTCCAAAATTGATAAATTTCTCAATCCTAGAAAATCCATTTTTAACAATCCAACTTCTTCAACTTGATTTTTAGCAAATTGACTCATTAAAATACCATCGCCACCAATCTGAACTGGTACGTGATCTACTAAATCATCATCACTTAAGATAATCCCAGCTGCATGTGTAGAATAATGTCGTGGTAGTCCTTCAAGTGCAATGGCTGTTTCGAATAATAGTCGATTCTTAGAGTTATCTGCAACTAAGTTCTTCAAAGATTGGCTACTAGCATACGCTTCTTTTAGAGTAATTCCATATTCTTTAGGTATCGCCTTACTCCACGCATCTACTTCATAAGTTTTTAAATCAAATACCCTAGCAACATCGCGCAATACCTGTTTTGTTTTTAATGTTCCAAAGGTTATGATCTGTGCCATATGTTGCTGCCCATATTTCTGATGTAAGTATTCAATGATAGTATCTCTTTTTATATCAGGAATATCTAAGTCAATATCTGGCATTTGAGCACGTTCTTCATTCAAAAAACGTTCAAAAATCAAGTCATACTTAATAGGATCAATATCAGTAATATATAAGGTATATGAAACTAAAGAACCAGCTGCTGATCCTCTACCTGGACCGGTTAAAATATTATTTTCATGAGCAAAATTTGTCACGTCCCAAACAATTAAGAAGTAATCATCAAATCCCATGCGATGAATAACTGATAATTCATAATCTAATCTATTTTGATATTCTTCTTGGTTCTTTATATTTTCTTCCGCTATTCTTTTAGCTAATCCTTCTTGACATAATTTTCTTAAGAAATCTTCTGAATTTAAGCCATTAGTTTCTTTAAAATGGGGTAACTGTGTTTTAGGAAAGTTTAATGTTAAGTTACATTGAGCAATCACATTAATTGCATTTTGATATGCACTACTTAAATAATCTGTACCTAAGCGCTCATATTCCTCAGGTGTATGTAGATAATTTCCATCATTTTTAAAATTCCAATTCGGATTAACATTTTCACCAGTTCCTATGGCTTGTAATACCTTAGTACTAAAATAATCACGTTCTTTTAAGTATTTAACTGGTGTTAATAAAATCGTCTCTAATTGTAACTTCTCAGCAGCCATTAAATCATTATTTATAGCATCTCTATCATTAGGATTAACACCATAATAAATTGTCTCGGCAGCTGACACTAATGTTTGTAATTCTGTCACTTGATCACTTATTATGTCATTTACCGTTAGATACGATGGATTCAATACAACAATTACATCCTGTAAATACTCTGTAATATCTGCTAATTTAAAAATATTTTTATAGTTCTCATCTACTGCAGTTAGTCTCTTTGAAGAAATATTCATCAAATTTTGATAACCATTACTGTTCTTAGCAATAAAAATATACTCATCATCGCTAGATTGTAATGTAATACCAATAATTGGCTTAATTCCTGCTTTAACACATTCATGATAGAAGTCCAAAACGCCATACATTGAATTTATATCTGTCAATACCAGAGCACTGTATCCCAATTCTTTTCCTAACTTTACATACTCTGAAATTCTCAATGGACTTTGCAACAAACTATATGAACTTAAAACTTGTAAGGGAGCATACATATAATATCTCTCCTTTCCTACAAAATACAATTTCATTATACTTAAAAGATATCAACTTTACAAAATTATAGATAAGATACACAAATATTACATGTAAGTTCTTTAAAATTGTGATAGAATAACTTAGTATAGATATGAGGTGTTGAAAATGGGTAAACAACTTACAGTCCTATTTTGGGGCTTTATCTATGGTGAAGTTATTGGTTATATCATTTCTGCTTTAACTGGTGTTCAATTTGACTGGTTAGCAAGTGGTGTAATTTGCATGATTGGTGGTTTAATCGGTATTAACTGCTTGAACTACTTTATCAGCGATAAAAAAGCTTCAAAATAGTTTATATCAAACAAAAAGTGTGTGAACGTAAAATTCACACACTTTTTTATTATGCTTGAGTTATAAATTTTAATTGGTTATCTACTAAAGTTACCGTCACTTTAGAATGAGGTAGAATTTTCCCAGCGATTATTTCCTTAGCTAGCGGCGTTTCAACGTTATTAGTTATAAATCTTTGCAATGGTCTTGCACCATAAGCTGGGTTATATCCTTCTTTAGCAATCCACTTCTGAGCATCTTCATCAATACCTAACGTAATCTCTTGACTTTCTAACCTGTCTGACAATTGATGAATGAATTTTTCAACAATCTTTTGTACAGAATCCATTGTTAATGGTGTAAACATCAAAATATCATCAATACGGTTTAAAAATTCTGGTTTGAAATGTGCCTGTGTTAGTTGCATAACTTTCTTCTTTATTTCAGGAGAAATTGTACCATCTGTAGAATTATTTTCTAGCAAGAACTCTGAACCTAAATTAGATGTCATGATTAAAATTGTGTTCTTAAAGTTAACCGTTCTTCCTTGACCATCAGTTAAGCGTCCATCATCTAGAACCTGTAATAAAATGTTGAAAACATCTGGATGAGCTTTTTCAACTTCATCTAACAAAATAATAGTATAAGGATTGCGACGAACAGCTTCTGTAAGTTGTCCACCTTCTTCGTATCCTACATAACCAGGAGCAGCACCAACTAATCTTGAAACTGAATATTTTTCCATATATTCTGACATATCTATTCTTACCATATGGCTTTCAGAATCAAATAAATTCTCTGCTAAAGCCTTAGCTAGTTCTGTTTTACCAACACCTGTTGGTCCCAAGAACAAGAAAGATCCCAGTGGCTTGTTAGGATTTTGCAAACCAGCTCTAGATCTTAAGACTGCATCAGAGACTGCATCTACAGCTTCATCTTGGCCTATTACACGCTTATGCAAATTATCTGCTAAATGTAAAAGTTTTTCACGTTCTCCTTCAACCAATTTACTAATTGGAATACCAGTCATTCTACTAATTACTTCTGCAATTTCCTTATCAGTGACAGACTCTTCAACCATCCATTCTTTAGGACGTTCACTATTTTCCAATTGTTGTAGTTCTTTTTCTAGTTGTGGAATCGTTGCATGTTGTAACTTAGCAGCCTTTTCTAAATCGTAATTATTTTCAGCTTCTTCTAATTGATGACGAGCTTTATCTAATTCAGATTTCTTATCAGATACTTTTTGGATGTCTAGTTTTTCATCTTCCCAACGTTGACGAAGTTTATTAGCTTTTTCACGTAAATTGGATAATTCGGCTTGTAACTCCTCTAAGCGTTTCTTAGATGCAGCATCTGTTTCTTTCTTCAAAGCAGCTTCTTCAACTTCCTCACGCATTAACTCGCGAGTTACTTGATCTAATTCATTAGGAACGGAATTCATTTCTACACGTATTTCAGCACAAGCTTCATCGATTAAATCAAGGGCTTTATCTGGTAAAAATCTATCCGTAATATAGCGATTGGATAGAGTTGCAGCTGCTACTAAAGCATTATCATGAATACGAACTCCGTGATGAATTTCATAACGTTCTTTTAAGCCACGCAAAATGGAAATTGTATCTTCAACAGTTGGCTCCTTAACAAGTACTTTTTGGAAACGTCTTTCAAGAGCTTTATCTTTTTCAATATATTCTCGGTATTCATCCAAAGTAGTGGCACCAATTAAATGTAATTCGCCTCTAGCTAACATTGGCTTCAATAAGTTTCCAGCATCCATCGAACCTTCAGTCTTACCTGCTCCAACTATATTATGAATTTCATCAATGAAAAGTAGGATCTTTCCTTCGCTTTTCTTCACTTCTTTTAATACATTCTTTAATCGTTCTTCAAATTCTCCACGATATTTAGCTCCAGCAATTAAGGAACCCATATCCAAAGAAATTATAGTCTTATCTTTTAGGTTATCTGGAACATCATTTCGAACAATTCTCTGTGCTAGTCCTTCAACAATAGCCGTTTTACCAACACCAGGTTCACCTATCAAAACTGGATTATTCTTAGCTTTTCTTGATAAAATTCGAATAACATCGCGAATTTCTTCATCACGTCCAATAATAGGATCTTGATTACCATTTCTAACTTCTTTGTTTAAATTTACTCCGTACTTTTCAAGTGATTTATAGCCTTTTTCCTGATCTTGACTTGTCACTCTTTCTCCTCCTCGATAATCAGCTACAACCTTGCCTAACTGATTTTTTGTTAATCCAGTTTGCTTTAAATATTCTGTTAAGGGATTGTACTCTAACTCCATTAAAGCTAACATTAAGGTATCTACAGAAACATAAGTATCTTGATTGCCTTTAGCTATTTCTTGTGCTTTTTGCAATAATGAAAAAAGTTGCTGACTTATTGATTGTCCATATTGAACATTACCACCTTCAACAACACTAACTTTATCTAATTCGCCATCAATAAAGTTTTCGAAGGCCTGTATGTCTAAACCTGCTTTTTTATAAATCTCGGCAGCTATTTCTCCAGGTTGGACTAACACTTTAAATAATTCATTAATTCCAATTTCTTGATGCTTTCGGTTAATTGCCACCTTTTGCGCTTCTGCCAAACTTTTTTGAACTTCAGTTGTATAATTTTCGTTATCCATACTTATCAGTCCTTATAATATATTTCATCTCCTATATTATATCATCTTTTTTAAACTTTGACTAAGTTTGACCTTTTATTTAAAAATAAAGAGGATCACTTAATAGCAATCCTCTTTATCAAAATTATACGTATTGTAATAATTTACTTTCCTTATATGCGTGGTCAATAGTTCCACTACCTAGACATTCTTCACCATCATAAAATACAACTTCTTGTCCAGGAGTAATAGCACGTACAGGTTCGTCAAAAATAACTTCAACCTTTGTACGATCTTCATTAAATTTAACTGTAACGCCTGTGTCCTTTTGGCGATAACGGAACTTAGCTGTACAATGGAATTCATCACCGCGATCAGAAATATCGTCAACAAAACTTAACTTTGAAGCATCTAAACTATTAGCATATAAATGTTCATTGTGGTAGCCTTGTCCTACTAATAAAGTATTTGTCTTCAAATTTTTACCGATAACAAACCATGGTTCATTACTCTTGCCATCGCCACCAATACCTAAGCCTTTACGTTGACCAATAGTATAGTTCATCAAGCCAAAATGATTTCCCTTTACTTCACCGTCAAGAGTTACCATTTCACCTGGTTGAGCAGGTAAGAACTCACCTAAGAATTTACTAAAGTTACGTTCACCGATAAAGCAAATTCCAGTTGAATCTTTCTTTTTAGCAGTTGCTAAACCTGCTTCTTCAGCAATTCTTCTCACTTCTGATTTTTGTAAGTGTCCAATTGGGAACATTACTTTTTGTAATTGTTCTTGTGAAAGCTGACTCAAGAAATAAGTTTGATCCTTGTTATCATCTGCTCCACGTAGTAAATGCACTCTGCCATCTTCATCACGACGCAATTGTGCATAGTGTCCCATTGCAATATAATCTGCATCAATAGACATTGCGTAATCTAAGAAAGCTTTAAACTTAACTTCTTTATTACACATAATATCAGGATTTGGAGTACGTCCATTTTTATATTCATCAAGGAAATATGTGAATACTCTATCCCAATATTCCTTTTCAAAGTTAACTGAGTAATAAGGAATACCAATTTGACTAGCAACTTTAGCTACGTCTTGATAGTCTTCTGTTACTGTACAGACACCACTATCATTCTTATCATCCCAGTTTTTCATAAATACACCAACAACGTCATATCCTTGTTGTTTCAATAAGTAAGCAGAAACTGAAGAATCAACTCCACCACTCATTCCTACAACGACACGAATTTGACTCTTGTCTTTCACAAAAAATCACCATCATTTCAATATATTCTGAATTTCACGATTTGAAGGTCGTTTTTGTTCAGTAAGCTACATTATAGCTATTATTACCATTAATATCAAGCATAAATACATCCTAAACTTCTTCTAGGATTTTCCTTTCCTTTAAATCATTAATGATAAATTCTAATTGTTCAATATTACCTTGGTTGTCATTACCTTTAAAAATATTTACTTCGCGCATTCCATTAGCTGTTAAAGTAACCATCTTAAAGTTCTTCATGTCAGCTTGAATTGCGACTTTTAATTTATATCCTTGATTGAAAGGAGAATATGGATCTAATGAACGTTCTAATTGAAATTTACCACCCTTAGACTCTATAAAGCCTGCATCGCGTAGTGGAAATCTCTTAACATTAGTAGAAAGTTTGTATGTCTTTGTATCTCCTAATATTTTTGCTGTTGTGCCATATGCCATAATAAATCCCCTCTATTTCTTAATAATTTTTACTAACGTCTTAATCAAGTAATCAATGTCCTCACTAGTATTATTGATTCCAAAACTAAAACGTAAGGATTCAGCAACTCTTGGACTATCTTCACCATACATTGCTGCTAAAACATGAGAAGGTTCCAATGAGCCAGCTGTACATGCTGAACCAGCAGCTGCTGAAATCCCACTTAAATCAAGGTTAGTTAGTAAACTATCACTAGCAAAGCCTTTAAACCAGATACTAATAATTTGAGGTAATTGATTTTCTTCAAGATGCCCATTAATCTCAAAGTCAATTCCATTTTCCTTTAATCCATCCACCAATTGATGTTTAAAAGATAAGTATTTTTGGCGATGTTCTTCTTTTACTTCTGCTGGTAATAAACCAACAGCTTCTGCAAAACCTGCAATTGCTGGTACATTCTCAGTTCCTGCACGACGCTTTAATTCTTGATCGCCACCTTTGATTAAGGATGGAAAATTAATTCCATCTCTGCGATATAGAAATCCTAACATTTTAGGGCCATTCAATTTATGTGCAGACACTGATAATAAATCAACTTTTAAATCTTGAACATCTATATCAAGTGCACCATAAGTTTGAACTGAATCTGTATGGAACCAAGCATTAGTTGGGGCTACAATTTCACCTATTTCTTTAATAGGGAGATGACTTCCAACTTCATTATTTCCCATCATAATAGATACTAAAATTGTATCTGATCTAATAGCTTGTTTTAGATCATCTAAATTAATTTGACCATACTCATCAACTGGAAGATAAGTAACTTCAAAGCCTTCTTGTTCTAAATAAGCCATTGGTTTTAGAACTGCTTCATGTTCAATTGCTGTAGTAATCAAATGACGACCTTCATTTTTTCTAGCCATTGCTGTTTGGATAATAGCAGTGTTGTCACTTTCTGTACCGCCACTAGTAAATACAATTTCATTGTCATTTTTAGCGTTAATTGACTCAGCTATTACGTGACGACTATTATCTAAGATAGCACGTGCTTGACGACCATAATAATTTACGGCAGAAGCGTTGCCGAAAGTATTGGTCATAGTTTCAGTCATCTTCTCAACAACTTTTGTAGCCATTGGAGTTGTGCCTGCATTATCTAAGTAAATATACTTCAACTTTCTCACCTTACATTATTTTTTTAAAAAGTTTAAAATCATATTTGCTGATTTTTTACCAGCTTCTATGATAAATTCATCAAAGCTTTGTCCAGCATCTTCATCACCGACATCAGACATCGCGCGAATGATTAAGAATGGCACTGAGAATTGATAAGCAACTTGAGCGATTGCTGCTCCTTCCATTTCACAAGACAAAGCATCTGGATAAATTTCTTTAATTGCTGCAATTTTTTCGCTAGAAGATACAAATTGATCACCAGTAACAATTAATCCTTCTTTAGCCACTAAATTAGATTCTTTGGCTGCTTTAGATATTGCTTCTAATAAATCTTTATCTGCAGTATAAATTTGAGGTTGTTGTGGTAATTGTCCTGGTTTATAACCAAAAGCAGTTGCATCTGCATCATGGTAAGCAGCACCTGTAGAAAGAACCACATCACCAACATGTAATCCTTCGCCAATACCACCAGCAGAACCAGAATTGATGACAGCATCTACTTTATAATTAGCAATTAACAAACCAGTTGTCACACCAGCTTGAACTTTACCAATTCCGGAGCGAGTAAGTACTACTTCTTTTCCGTTGATCGTACCACTGTAAAAATCAATTCCACCAATTGTATCTTGTTTTTTATCTTCTAATTGTGCCACTAAAGATTTTATTTCTTCTTCCATTGCACAAATTATTCCATACTTCATTAAAAAAATTCATTCCTTTACTAAAAATTAATGAAAAACATTATCAAGTATACTATAATAATTGCCAAAATTAACCCCGCAATTATCATATTTAGTCTTGCTTTTAATCGGTTTTTCTTATAATTTTCTTCATTTGATTCGCGTAGTTTCCTAGAACCTGTTCGACTTAGACCTTCTAATTCAGAATCTTCCTGAACATCATCTACTTTATTACTACGCCTTAATTGTGGCTTTTCGTCCATTTTCCACCTCTATTGCATTAATTTCCAGTACATAACTGCAATTAATGTTTTACTGTCACAGATTAAGCCTTCCGCAATTGCTTGTTCTACTTCAGGTAGGGATAATTCTACTAATTCAAGAAATTCATCACTATCTTGTGGTAGTTCATCCTTAACTGGTTTTAGATTTACAGCATGATACATGTACATCTTTTCATCTGCAAAACCTGGCGATGTATAGAAAGTATTGATAAATTCTAATTTATCAGCTTCAAAGCGAGTTTCTTCATTTAATTCTCTAACTGCCGTTACATTTGGATCCTCACCAGGTTCTATTTTACCAGCAGGTACTTCCAGAGTTACCTGGCCTAAAGGTGCTCGCCATTGTTTGATGAATACCATTTTATTTTCGTCAGTAATTGCAATAATTGCAACAGCACCTTGATGACGGATAATTTCTCGTTTGGCTTCTTTACCATTTGGGAGTTCTACCGTTTCAATATCTAAATCAATTATTTTACCATCAAAAACATGTTCTACTTTTTTTACTTTTTCTTCAAATTCCATAATTTTTCCTTCTATCTGTGAAGTTGAGCAATAAATGCCTCATAAGCTGCTTGCTCACCAGTTTCATTCCATGTGAAATTATCAAAGTTACCATTGATTGCATCTGCTTGAGAAATATTAACCTTAGCCACTTCTGTCGCATTACCAATCAATGACATCCAATAGTCACCATTTTCGCGTTTATGAACCATTGTTCTTACCATACCACCAGGATTAATAACTGTAATCAACTTTTCAAAGTCAATTTGGTCAGAATGTAGTAGGACATACATCAAACTTGAAGCTGACATCGCTGTACCACACGCATTTGTAAAACCTACCCCACGTTCAAATGTACGAACAAAGATCTTGCCTGGTTCTAGAATTTCAACAAAACTTACATTTACACCATCAGGGAAAATTGGATTATTTCCGTTATTTAAATAACTAGCAATTCTTCCTAATTCTTCACCCATCAATGTTTCATGATCAACAAATGCAATCAAATGTGGATTAGGAACTGCTACTGCAGAAAATTTAATTGTTTCTGATAACTCTGGAATATAATCATCAATTAATTTTTCTTTGCCTACATGCATTAGTAAATCTTGTGCATCAAAACTAACTGGTGAAATTTCTGCATCAAATGCTGGAACCTTTTCTGCTAGTTTATCAGCTTTCTTCACTTCAAGATCAGCATGCATCGTTTGAATTTTAAATTCTGCTAAATTTTTCTTTTCGCTTAAGTAGCGAGCAACAGTTCTAATACCATTTCCACACATACTTGCTTCACTACCATCAGCATTTATAACACGCATTCTGCCATCTGTGCCTTCATGACCAGCTTGGACATATAAGACACCGTCAGCACCACCATGTAATCCTGTATCGCGATCACAAACCTTTTGTGCTAATTGGATAAGTTCTTCTTCTGTTAAAGGCTCTTCAAGATTATCTTCATCAAGAATGAAAAAATCATTACCAGAACCATGTACTTTAAGCATTTCCATTCTACTTTCCTCCATAAAATGTGCATTTTAAGTTTATCATACCAAACTTTACGTTAATTTGCGAAAGAAAAACCATCTATTATTAGTTTGAAACTAACTATAGACGGCTATCAGAATTATATATTATATAAAATTAATTTTCTTTCTTCATCTTTAAACCAATTCCAGTATATCCACTAATCACTGAAAGAATTGGTGATAGTAATGCAAATAAAGTAAATGGTAAGAATTCTAGTACTGGAACCCCTAAGGTTGAGGCTGCAAAAGATCCTGCAACACCCCAAGGAATAAGGTAGTTGATTACACTACCACCATCTTCCAAGACACGTCCAAGTGCTAATGGGGCTAAACCTACCCTATCAAATGCATCCTTAAATGCTCTACCTGGAAGAATAACAGATAGGTATTGTTCCCCAACAAAAAGATTTATTCCAATTCCTGCAAGGATAGTACTTAGAACCAATTTTCCTGGTCTATTTAATCTTTGAATTAGTGGTTCCATCGCAGTTTGAATGATTCCTAATTCCATTAGTAAACCACCAAGTGCTAATGTTGTTATAATCAAAGAAACAGTTCCCATCATGTTAGAGATTCCACCTCTAGTCAGCAATGCATTTACTGCTTCATTCTTAGTATGAGCTACATATCCTGTTTCCATTAAAGCAGCTAAGCCTTTTAGTGAGATATGAGGATCATTTACTAAAATAATTCCGGTTGAAACAGCAATATTTATAAATAAAGTTGGAATTGCCGGGATTTTAAACCATGCACATAAAAACATTAAGATTACAGGAATAGCAGCAACCCATGAAATTGAGAAGTTTTGACTAAGAATTTTCATAGTTGCATCTATTTTAGCAAAGTCAGGTTCTGTTTTCCCTTGACCAATAAATACAAAAACTACTAAAGAAATTAATAAAGCTGGAATCGTAGTCCACATTAAATTTTTGATATGAGCAAATAAATCTGTTCCAGAAATTGCTGAAGCTAAGTTAGTTGAGTCAGATAGTGGCGATGTCTTATCACCGAATATCGCACCAGATAAAATTGCTCCTGCAACTAATGCTGGGTTCATGTTCATTGTGATTCCCATTCCAAAAAGAGCAATTCCAATTGTAGAAATCGTTGTAAATCCACTCCCGATTGAAGCACCAACTAAAGCACATACAAGGAAAACAGAAGGTACAAAGAACTTAACGCTTATTAATTTAAAACCAACAACCATTAATGCTGGGATAATTCCTGCTTTAATCCACACAGCTATTAGGATCCCAATTAGTATAAAAATAAAGATTGGGATCAATGCAGTACTGATACCTTCTTTAATTCCTTGGTGAATTTTTTCCCAGTCAGCACCATGTAGTTTAGCAATTAAAATTAAAATTGCAATAACTGTTAATACAGGAGTTTCTGGAGATAGGCCTTGATTTACTCCACCTGCTAAAATAATTAGTAATAATAGTAAAATTCCTACTGACTCTTTTAAACTAAATTTTTTCATTTTACATTCCTCCATTAGTAACTAAATTAAATTATTAATCTAGCTTCCAATATCGGATAATGCCTCCGCAATTTTTGTTGCACATTTCGATCAATCCTTCCATAAAAAAATCCCAGTCATACAATAATGTATAACTGGGACGATCTAAATAACCGTGGTACCACCCACATTGAACTATTAAAGTTCCACTCCATGTAGGCAATAACGGTCCTACTAACCGAACTTATATGTATTTCGAACATTCAATCCTGACTAATTCGCATCACCCATTAGCTTTCTGACACCCAGATTAAGGTCTAATTAAATCATTAATAAGATAAAGTTAGTTTAACATAGATAAATTTCTTGTCAAATATTTTTTAAATAAAATCGTTCTTTTTCAAGTAGAGATATAATCCACCCATCAATAAAAAGTTAACGAAAACTACCAAAATCCAGTCAAATCCGTTATTTAAAATTGGTAATTTAACGTTCATTCCAAAGAAACCTGTAATAATGGTTGGAATAGTTAAAATCAAGGACCATACTGTTAAGAACTTCATTGTATCGTTCAAGTTATTATTCAAGATATTATTTGATGTCTTAGAAATTTTTTCTGTCACTTCATTAGAAATTTCAACCGTTCTTGAGGCCTGCTCAGCTTCAATCAAAACATCATCTAATCTTTCTTGAGCTGACTTAGTAATTTGCCAAGACATCGGTGTGTTCTTCAAATCTTCTAGCATCATCAAATTAGTTCTAGCACTACTTGAAACAAAGACTAAACTTCTTTCCATTTGTGCTAATTCCAATAAATCTTTGTTTTTAATTTTAGTATTCAATCTTCTATCTAACTCATTTAATTGATGATTCAACTGTGTTAATGCTCGTTGGAAATATTGAGTTACATGAAGTAAGAATAGCATGATAAATTCCGTAGCATCTTGCGCTTCATGAGCGCGTTCTTCTTTAAACTCTTCAAATATATCCTCAGTAGCATTAGTGTGGAAAGTATATACTGTAGTTCCTTGTAATAGAAAAATTAGAGGACGAGTCGTAAAATGATCAGATTTTTCTTCTGGCCAAACAGGAACATCGTATACTATTAATTCACTATGAGTTAAACTATCATGATCATAGTGAGGACGTTCATTTCTATCGGCAACATATGAGATAATAGTCGGCGTAAAATGAAACCTTTTTTTCAATTTTACAATATCGTTATCATCAATATTTTTAATATCGTACCAACTATAATTTAATGGTGACTTCCCATTTATTTCTTGACGCGTTATCATTCTCTCACCTCATCTTTTTATATATCTAAATACCATACTTGATAATATTACCTTACTATTATGTTTACTACAAGTAATTATTGAAAAAAGAGCATGAATCTGAACATCGTCAAATTCATACTCTTAATTAATTATTCATCTTCTTCAGGGACATCTGTCTTCAAGTATAGTTCATCCAATTGTTTTGGAGCTACAGTACTTGGAGCATGTGTCAATGGTTCAGAAGCTTTGGAATTCTTAGGGAATGCGATAACTTCACGAATATTATCTTTACCTGCAAGTAACATCGCAAATCTATCTAAACCTAAAGCTAAACCACCATGTGGAGGGAAACCAAAGTCTAATGCATCCATGAACCAACCAAATTGTTCTTCTGCTTTTTCTTTTGTGAATCCTAAAGCCTTAAACATCGCTTCTTGAATATCACGTCTGTGGATACGGATTGATCCACCACCCAATTCATAACCATTAAGTACAATATCATAACTTTGAGCATGACATTTGTGAGGATCAGTTTCTAATAAATCTAAATCTTCTTCATTAGGCATTGTAAATGGATGGTGTGCAGCGATATATCTATTAAACTCTTCACTATATTCAAATAATGGCCAGTCTACAACCCAGATAAATGCAAATTCATCTTTATTAATCATATCCATTTCTTTAGCAATTGCTACACGCAAGTAACCTAAAGAATCTGCTACTACTTTACGGTTAGATGCTACGAATAAAATCAAGTCTCCACTCTTAGCTTCTGCTGCTGCTTTAATGTCTTCAGCTCTTTCAGTAAAGAATTTAGCAATTGGTCCAGTTAACCCATCATCAGTAACTTTTACCCAAGCTAATCCTTTAGCTCCAAAACGCTTAATGTATTCTTGCTTTTCTTCAATTTGTTTACGTGAATACTTGTCAGCACCACCTGGAACAGTGATAGCTTTTACTTGACCACCATTTTCAAGTGTCATATCAAAGACTTTGAAACCAGCATTTTGAACTGCACCAGACATATCTTTTAATTCCATACCAAATCTAATATCTGGCTTGTCAGAACCAAATCTGTCCATTGCTTCATTCCAAGTAATTCTTTGAATTGGTGTCTTGATATCAACATCTAAAGTTTCCTTCATAACACGCTTCAATAATCCTTCTGTCATTTCTTGAATTTCTTCAGCAGACATAAAGGAAGTTTCAATATCAATTTGTGTAAATTCAGGTTGACGGTCACCACGTAAATCTTCATCGCGGAAGCAACGTGCAATTTGGTAATAACGATCATAACCTGCACCCATTAATAATTGCTTGAACAATTGTGGTGATTGTGGTAAAGCATAGAAATGACCTGGATATACACGTGAAGGTACAAGGTAATCACGTGCACCTTCTGGAGTTGAACGTGTCAAATATGGTGTTTCAATATCTAAAAAGTGATTTTCATCCAAGTAGCTATGAACAGTTTGAGTAATACGATTACGTATCATCAAAGCTTTTTGCATTTCTGGACGACGTAAATCAAGATAACGATATTGTAAACGTAAATCATCTGATGCATTAATATCATCTGCAATATCAAACGGAGTTGTCTTGGCCTTGTTTAAAATTTCAATATCTGAAACTTCAACTTCAACTTTACCTGTTCTCATGTTAGGGTTAATAGCTTTTTCTCCTCTAGCCACTACTTTACCCTTAACTTCAATGACATATTCACTACGTAATTGTTCAGCAACCTTTAAAGCTTCAGGATTGAATTCTTGGCTAAATACCAATTGAACAATCCCTTCAATATCACGTAAGTCAATAAAAATTAAGTTACCTAAATTTCTACGCTTTTGTACCCAACCTTTTAGGCAAACTTCTTGATCAAGATATTTTTCATCAACTAATCCTGCATAAGTTGTTCTTCTCATTCTTATTCCCCTTCTACTGCTAATTTTTCTAGACTTGCAAAATCATTTTCTACATCCGCAAGTTTTACAGAAATTTCATTACCATTTTCCATAAATTTGAGATTTGCTTCTTGTTCTTGAAGCTCAGTTTCACCGATAGTTAAAGTGAATCTTGCATTTAAACGGTTTGCAGACTTAAATTGTCCTTTAGGTTTTCGATTAAGGTAATCTCTGTCTGCTGTAAATCCTTGATGGCGAAGATTTTGAACTAATTTCAAAGTTACTGCATTAGTTACATCGCCAATTCCTACTACATAAACATCTAGTGGATTTTCAATTGGTAAAGCATCTTCTTCTGCATCTAAGATTAATAGTAATCTTTCAACACCTAATCCAAAACCGACACCTGGTGTTTGTGGGCCACCTAATTGTTCTACTAAGCCACTGTAATGACCACCAGCACAAACTGTAGTCCATTTACCATTGAATGCTTTGGAGTCACTCATAATTTCAAAAATAGTATGGTTGTAGTAGTCTAAACCACGTACCATGTTACTATCGATTACGTATTCAATACCTAAATCATTCAATAGACTCTTTACAGTTTCAAAATGTTTTTGTGCATCTTCTGTTAAGTAATCTAAAATAGAAGGTGCATTAGCAACAATTTCTTTATCCTTTTCATCTTTACTATCTAGTACACGTAAAGGATTCTTATGTAATCTTTCCTTGGAATCGTCTGATAATTCAGCTTCAAATGGTTCTAGATAGTCAATTAAAGCTTGACGATAGTTGTTACGAGTTTCAAGATCTCCTAATGTGTTTACAGCTACACGTAAACTATTTAAGCCAAAACTCTTTAGTAAATCTACTGCCATTGCCATAACTTCAACATCTAATGTTGGATTATCAACACCAAATGCTTCTACACCGATTTGATGGAATTCACGTAAACGACCAGATTGTGGACGTTCATAACGGAACATAGGTCCCATATAATAAGTTTTGAATGGTTTTTGAACTTCTGGACCATATAATTTATTTTCTACAAAACTTCTTACAACCCCAGCTGTTCCTTCTGGACGTAGAGTTATATGACGATCACCTTTATCGTAGAAATCATACATTTCTTTAGTAACGATATCTGAAGTTTCACCAGATGTGCGTGAAAAAACTTCGAAGCTTTCGAAAATTGGTGTTCTCATTTCTTCATAGCGATATTTTTTAAACAATTCTCGAGCTTTTTCTTCTACATATTGCCATTTTGCAGATTCGCTTGGCAAAATATCAGCTGTTCCTTTAGGACGTTGATACTTCATTAAAATTTCCTCCCTTATTAAACCGAAAAGCACCCCTGTTATCTACCCGGTTTGATAGACAACAAGGGTGCTAGTTGCACGGTACCACCTTGATTTTATGCTCTCTAGCGTTAACGCGGCTAACGATATACATTACATATATACCTAAAAAGTGTCTTTCTCTAAAAATCATAGCTGGAATTTTCACCAATCATCCATTCTCTGTCAACGATTGTTTAGATACTCTTCTTTCATTCGGCTTTAAATCTAAATTAGAGAATACTGACAAAAATTAATTTTGTCAATATCTATAGTCATAATTATTAATTAATACCGGTATATTATAACATAGAAACAATGACTTTTATATCCTAAAATCATAATCGTTAGTACAAAACTTTACCTAATATAACAATTCATCTTGTAATTCTAACATTTCACTATCATTAGGTTGACTTACTAGATATTCATCAACGAACATCTTAGCTTTTTGTCTATTGCCAGCATTACGATAAAAAATTGCAGCATCTTTTAAGAATTCTAACGATGAAATTTGTTCAGAAGCCGCATCATAATACTTAATGGCATCATCATAGTTATCTAAATTAGCATATGAACGACCTAAGTTCCAATATAGTTGAGGGTCGATTTCATCTTGATCTAGATAATCTGTTAGTAATTCAATATTTTGTTCGAATTTTCCATACTCAATAAGTAAATTACTCAACATAATTACAATTGTTAAATTATCAGGTTCCTGATCTAAGGCTATTAGTAAATAACGCTCAGCTTCATCACGTTGACCTAATTTAGCAGCTAACTCACTAGCCTTTTGATACAACTTTATATTGTATTCATCTACTGCAATTCCCTCTTGTAAGGTTGTTAATGCCTTTTGAAGTTGACCTTCTTTTTCATAAGCTACCGCTAAATATGAGTAAGTTGTAGCATAATCTGGAGAAGTATCTCTTAACTTTTCAAAACTACTGATTGCATCTTCAATATGTCCCAATTCATATTGAGTAATTCCTAATTGGAACTGTGTATCATCGTCTCTTTCTTCGCTATGAATTTGTTCTAAGTATGCCAAGGCTTTTTCAAATTGCCCTGATAAAGCATACGACATTCCCAATCTCTGTACCAAATTTACTTGTGAAATTGAGAAATTACCTTGCTTGATAAGATCTAAGTAAATAGGAATTGCTTGTTTGTATTGTTTGATATTGTAATACAATTCTGCTAAGGCAAAACGTATAATTTCTTCATCTGGAGCTAGATCTAATGCTTGTAATAATTTTTGTTCACTTACTTCAAACATTCCTTGTGTTTGATATAAATCTGCTGAAACTAATAAAGCTTGAAGATATGCTTCAGAATCAGGTGTAATACTACTTAAATATTCTAAAGCTTCATCATCTTCACCTTCACTAATGGCGATGTCTGCTAAAGCTGTTTTTAAACTATCTTCGTCAGGATAACGTTCCAATAGGGTTTGATAGGCACGTTTGGCCATATTAGAAAATCCCAAAGAATATAATTCTTCTGCCAAACTATATATCATATCATCTGAATCTTTTCTTAAAGACCAGCCAAAATGTTTACGTGCTTCTTCATAATTTCCTTTTTCAATTTCATCTAATACCTTTTCAGCATAAGTCATTAATACACGTACCCCTTTCAAAATTGTCGAATAAAATTATAGCATAAATCCTACAAAAAAAGTGTAGATTTACTCTACACTTTAAAATTCATCTTCACGATAATTGATTTTTTCCATATTTCGACGGCCACGTTGCAAAATATAAATTGCAACAATTACCAAGATAATACCTACTATTTCTACCCAGTTCATTTCTAATCCTAAGAAAATCACACTTAAGATTGAAGTTGTTACTGGCTGTAAGGCATCCATAATACTAATAACATCAGAAGGAGCAAATCTAGAACTATATAAAAGTAATCCAAATGGAATGATTGTTCCTACTAAAATAACAGTGGAAATAGATAAGACCACAGTTGATGTAATGTGTGGTGTGTTTATCCAAACTGGATGGTATAAATTGAATAACACTCCAGCGATGAATGTACCCCAGCCCAATACTACCAATGGTGGATTATCTTGAGCAATTGGTCTAGGTAAAACAACATAGAAAGCAGCAGTAATACCTGAACCTAGTCCCCATAAAAATGAATTCATTGGGATAGACATTTGGGTTAAATCACCCTTTGTAATTGCCAGTAAAACACCCAACAGTGAAATGATAAATGCTATCAAGTCTGTTGATAAAGGTCTTTGATGTTTAATAAAAATACCACCTAGAACTATAAAAAGTGGACTTAAGTATTGTAAGATTGTTGCTGCAGAAGCATTACCACTTTGGATTGCTAAGTAGAATGTCAATAAGTTTGCCATTAACCCTAAAGTTGCATAAGCAAACAAGTGACCAAAACTTTTCCATGTTGAAAATACATTAAATGTTTTCTTACCATATAAAATAAAACTAATTATTAGAAGAATGGTTCCTGAACCTAATGTACGTGTCGAAAGGAACCAATCTGTCGGAATATGTTGATTCTGTGAGATAAATTGGATTGTGGTCCCTGAAATACCCCATGTTGCTGAAGCGACAGCTGACCAGAAGATACCCTTCATAACTTTAGATGAAGACTTCATAAAATAATCACCTCATAAATTGTTATAACTAATTAATTATATAGTAAGAAACTTATATTTTTCAATTATATTTCTCTAATTATATTAACTTTTTTATCATTTATTCAAGGTATTTACTAGCTTCTCTAATGCTTAAAGTACTTAATCCAGGGTTATATTTAGCAATAAAATTCTTAACCCAATCCGTATTTTTCTTAGAATAATCTCTTAACGCCCAACCTATTGCTTTATTAATAAAAAACTCATTATTATTTAAGTTATTAATTAATATCTTCTCTAGAAGTACAGTATCGGTTTTATCTTTTCTACCTCGTTGATGATTAATTGCAATTCTTCTAAACCAAATATCATCGCTCACAGACCATTTAAGCATTAAGTCATTAACCCTTGAATCATTAATATTGCCGATAACAGTATCTAAACTATCTATCGTGTCCCACCACTGTTTAGTTTCAATAAAAGGTCTAATTTTATCGATATCATCAAAAACTAAAAACTTTTGCAACGCTTTAAGGTAATCACACACAAAATATTGGAATTCTCGATAATCATTATTCCAGCATTCATTTAACAATTGCCAATCTATACTTTCAGCTTTCTTTGCTTCTCTTATAATATCCTTATATATACTCCTACGCTCAGGTGTTTTTATCCCATAAAAATCAAATTGGTTGCGCATGTATTTTACCATATGTAAAGCATTATCTAGATTTCTATGTTTTTCAAATTCATTTTCAACCCATTGAACACTTGCCATGATTTTTCTCCTTAAAAAAATCTACCAGACCGAAATCTGATAGATTCATACTCAATTATTTTGCTAACAACTTAACGATTTCTAAAATTACATCTGTAGCTTTTTCCATTACTTGTGTAGATACATATTCATAACGTCCATGCATATTTTCGCCACCAGCAAAAAGATTTGGTGTTGGCAATCCCATGAATGAAATCTTGGAACCATCTGTACCACCACGAACTGGATAAATTTCAGGAGTTATTCCTAAATCTTCCATAGCTTCCTTAGCAATGTCAACTGCTGTCATGTCTTTTTCTAATACTTCACGCATATTGTAGTATTGGTCTTGTAAATCAATAACTACACGTTCTTCACCTAGTTCAGTATTCATTCTTTCGGCGATGTCTAACATCAATTGCTTACGTTCTTCAAAATGCTTTCTATCATGATCACGAATGATGTAAGTTGTATGTGCTTCTTCAACAAATCCATCAAATTTAAATAAATGGAAGAATCCTTCTCTGCCTTCAGTCTTTTCTGGAACTTCATCTGCTGGAAGTGAGTTTTGATAATTAATTGCTAATTGAATAGCATTTACCATTACATTCTTAGCAGTACCTGTGTGAACATCTTTTCCTTTAAATGTCAACTTAGCTTGAGCAGCATTGAAAGTTTCATATTCTAATTCACCCAAAGGACCACCGTCTACTGTGTAGGCAATATCAGCACCGAAGTCTTCAACATTGAAATTATCAGCACCTGTACCAATTTCTTCATCAGGACCAAAACCAACTTTAATTTCGCCGTGTTTAATTTCTGGATGTGCTTGCAAATATTCCATTGCAGACATAATTTCGGCTACACCAGATTTATCATCAGCACCCAATAAAGTTGAACCATCTGTTGTTATCAAATCATGACCTTTATAATTCTTTAGGTTAGGAAATTCTGCTGTTGTTAACACAAAATTACCTGCTTCATCTAACTTAATATCAGATTCTCCATCGTAGTTTTCTACTATTTGAGGTTGAACATTATGTGCATTAAAGTCTGCAGTATCAACGTGAGAAATAAAACCTACTACTTTAGTATTAGCATCATCTTCTAAATTACTTGGTAAAGTAGCAAATACATATCCACTTTCATCAGAAATATGAACATTTTGTAGTCCTAATCCTTTAAGCTCATTAGCAAGTTCCTTAATAAATTCAACTTGTGTTTGAGTTGAAGGGATTGTTGTTGAATCTTCATTTGAACGAGTTTCTGTTTTTACATATTTCAAAAATCTAGTAACTAAATTTTCATATTTTGCCATTTTCGACACACCTTTCGCTTAAATGAACTGAAATGGATCAGTATTTAATTTGGATTGATAAATATCGATTTTCCAATCATTCTCATTATTCCACTTTTTGAATTTATCTGTCAACTTTGGTTTGCAAATAGACTCAATGTGATGTCCTGCATCAACCACTGTTAAGCCTGCAGCAATCATATCATGACCGGTATGGTATGAGATATCACCTGTGACGTATGCATCTGCCTTATGTAGTAAAGCAGCGTTAAAGAACCGACCACCACTACCACCAAGAACTGCTACACGTTTAACTGGCTTTTGGTTGTCTGCTGCTATTAAACGTAAGCCACGTAAATTTAATACTTTCTTGCAATATTCTGCAAATTCCATAGCTGTTAAACTATCTTTTAACTCTCCTACGCGGCCCATAGAATATTTTTCGTTTGAAACAGGATCTACCTTAGTAGGTAGTAAGAATTCTGTATTTTCTAATCCTAATTGTTCAGCTAACCAATCATTCATTCCACCATTAGCATTATCCAAGTTTGTATGCGCACCATACACTGTAATATCGTGTTTGATTAACTTAGCATACATCGCGTTTTGTGGAACATCTAAATCAAACTTCTTAACTGGAACGAACATTGCAGGATGATGTGCAAAAATAAAATCAACATTATTTTCAATAGCTTCATCGACAGTTTCAGGTCTTACATCTAAAGTCACCATCATTTTATGTACATCATTATGTAAAGAACCTAATTGCAAGCCAATTGGATCGCCATCTTCAGCGATTCTTTTAGGCGCAAATTCTTCAAATTTATTTACAATATCTATAACTTTAGTCATTTAATACACCTTCTATTAGTTTTACTTGTTCGTCTAGATATTCTAACTTAGCAACTGGCTTTTCCTTGGCTTTTTCCAGCTGAACTCTAACTGTTTCAATCTTATCCAATTCTTTTTGCCATTTATGCTTAAAGACTTCGTTCTTTTCTTTCATTAAGTAAGGCCCAAATTCTAATTCTTTAGCTGTCAACTCGGCCTTTGCATCAACAAATTCCGCTACGATAATTTCATAGATATGTCTGTCTTCTTCTAAAACATCTTCGGCAATTATTTGATAGTTGTTAGCTATTAACCATTCTCTGACATTTTTCTCACCTACATTAGGTTGTAAAACTAAACGAGGATGATTAGCTAACTTAGCCTTTCCTTCTTCTAGAATCTGACAAATTAACGGACCACCCATACCACAGATTGTAACTACGTTAATCTCATCTGAAAGTTCAACTGCAGCTAGTCCATCAGCCAAACGAACATCTACTATCTCTTGTAAGTTTTCTTTTTTAATTTCATTTTGAGCATTTTGAAAAGGTCCCTTAACAACTTCACCAGCAATTCCAAAGTTAATTTTACCTTTTAATGCTAGATATGCTGGTAAATAAGCATGATCAGAACCGATGTCCGCTAATCTACTATCTACAGGGACATATTCTGCCACTTTTTGTAAACGATATGATAATTTATTTCCGTCCATACGATACCCCTTAATCTAAATTCTATATATTAAGTATACCGGCTTTAAAAAGATATATCTATACTTACTGATATTTTCTTGCTTTTTACAACAAAAAAAGACTTGGCAGTTGAATTGCCAAATCTTCTGAATTTATTCTGTTACTTCATTTTCAAGAATTTCATTCTTTTTCATAAACTTAGGTGATGTTTCTGGTGCCCATACTAAGCAAATCATACTTCCTATAAATAGGACTAGAGCACATACTAACATCGCTAATTGAGAGCCACCCATATCAGTTAAAATAGGTAATAAGAATGTACCACATGCAGCTCCAATTCGACTGATAGCTATACAGATACCCATCCCTGTTGCACGAACCTTAACATCAAATAACTCTGAAGGATATGGATAATCCAATACCAATGATGAAGATAAGATCACAGAAAACAGAGAAAAGATACCTAATTTAGCCCACATTGATATATCTAAGAATACCATTGCAGCTAAAGCAATCGCTGAACTTAAAAAGCTGACAACTAAAAATGAGCGACGACTAATTTTGTTAAAAATCCAAATCCCAATAACTACACCAATTAACATACTTCCGTTATAAAGAATACCTGACATATCGGCATTAGTAACTCCCATACTCTTTAGCAAGATTGGTAAGAAAATACTTATACCAAAAAATGAGAATGCCTGACTAGCATAGAATAATCCACCAACTAATGTTTGACGACGATAGTTCTTACTAAAAAGATGTAGCCATGAAATGTTTTTAACTTTAATGGATAGAAGTCTTTCTGATAATCCCCATTTACTTCCTAAATTACGTTGAATTACTTTTTGAGCTTTAGCATTTTTACCACGACTTGCTAACCAACTTGGAGAAGCTGGAATCTTTGCAAATGAGCGGAATACAGCAGCTATTAATCCAAAAATAAATGATGAGGCAAAACTATACTTCCAACCTTGAGAAAATCCACCTAAATAAGAACCTATCAAGTACGCTAAAATGAAACCTATTGACCAGTAAATTAATAATCTACTTTGCTTTTTACCACTTTCACCAGTTGGTAACCATTCAATTAACAACGCATTGCCCACTGTATAATCAATAGCCATCATTAATCCTAAACCTAATCGCAAAAGAAAAATTAAAAATAAATTTGTTACAAATAGGTGTGCTAACGATAGGATTGTAAAAATGTACATGTTCAACATCAAAAGCCCTTTTCTTCCGACTTTATCAGCTAAACGTCCCATAAAAATACTACCGAATAACCCAATAAGACCACCAGCACCGATCAAACCAGTCCAAAAGTTAGTCAATGGTAAATATGATCCTGCTTGATCTAAAGCAATACCACTTATTCCAAGTGCATATCCACAAGCAATCTGTCCTAACAAGATTGAAATGTAGACACGCCAGTGAACATCTGAAAATGGTGCCTTCTTGTAATCCTTTTTACTTTGTAATTCTTTTTTGATATATTTCATAAATTAAATATAAGACATAGTGTACGAGTATGTCTTTCCGATTCCTCCTTGTTTCTTTAGATGTAAATTTAACATCTAAAGTTACAGCTGTTTTTATTTTACTCGAGCAATTCTGTATATCTACCGTATCATGATTTCTAAAACTATTGCAAATTTCTAGCATTATTTTTAATTTTATAAAATAAGTTTCTATATACAATATTGTCTTTACATAAGATAAATTACGTAATTATTAAGAAAACATTAAGATATATAGTTAGGTTTTGCTTAAATAAAAATTATTCATATCTAATGTATATTATTGGATAACTTGTAAGCGTGTAATTTATATAAAGAAGAGAAGCACTTTTACATACCTCTCTTGAAAAATTATTTAAAGTACTTTTCAAAATATTTTTTAAGTATCGACTATTACTCATTAAATGAAAGTTTATAGCACATAGTAAAGATATCCTAGTAGATGTTCCTTAATAGTTAGTATGACAAAATCCCCACCAAATATCAGTACCATTATCCCACCTATCAGAATAATTGCGATAAAACATGACAATTCATTGAGTAGGATGATCGAAATTATTGAATAAGGAGTCAATCCATTCTCTTCTTTAGATTTTTCTACAAAATCTTTGTAGCATAAATAAAATGAAAGGCCCAACAACTCAGCTATAAGTAAAGCCACAATACATGCTTTTATTATTATAAAATTCACTACTATCATCCTGACTTTTTTACTCAATCATAGCATACCTTGATAAAAATTTCTCACAATCATTTTAGCCACCTATTTTTTATCAATAAAAAAGGCAAGACTTCATAAAAATCCTGCCTAAATCATTATTTAATTAATCTTCTTTACGCTTACCTAAAGCACTTAAACCTAACAAGGAGCCTAGTCCAACTAAGATAGCACCAACAGTTGTGTTGTTGTTTTGCTTATCTCCAGTTTGTGGTAAAGCCTTAGCGTTTTCTTGCTTAACTGTATTTGCCATTCTGCGTGTAGTTGAAGTTTGAGTTAATGTTCCAACTAACTTACTTTGAGCGTCAAATACTTGGTTTCCTTTAACGGTGTAGCCAACCATGATATGACCTTTTTCATCAACAACTTTACCGTTTACTGTTTGAGCAAAGTATGTGTGTTCAGCCTTAGCTTGTGCTTGAGCCTTAGCTTGTTCTTCAGCATCTTTTACAGCTTGTTCTGCTGCCAAGTAGTCGTTGTAAGCTTTCATTGCCTTGTCGTAAGTAGCTTGAGCTTGGTTCTTATCATCATTTGCTTGAACTAGAGCTTCATTTGCTACATCAGCATTTGCTTGACTTTCTGCTAATGCTTTTTTAGCTTCATCTAATTTAGCTTGTGCAGAAGTTAAGTCTGCTTGTGCTTTTTGAACATCAGCTTTAGCTTGTGCTAAACGTTCTGGTAAGTTTTGTAGGTCAACTAAAGCTTGCTTAGCATTAGCTAAGTTTGTTTGTGCTTGAGTTAAGTCTGCTTGTAATTTAGCTAAAGTTTGCTTATCGCTGTCTAACTTAGATTGTGCAGAAGTTGCTACAGCTTTAGCTTCATCTAAGGCTTTTTGCTTAGTTGCAAGATCTGCTTTAGTTTGATCTAAAGTAGCTTGACGTTGACTTCTTGTTTCAGCTAAGTTTTGTAAAGCAACTACTAAATCAGATGATTTCTTGTTGTCATCAGCTAATTTTTGATTTGCTTTAGTTAAAGCATTCTGTGCTTGAACTCGTTGTGGCTTATATGCTTGTAAGTTCAACAAGTTAGCTTGTAACTTAGCTAAAGCACTTTGAGCATTAGCTAAATCTTGGTTAGTTTTATCAGCTTTAGCTTGTGCTTGAGCTGTAACTTGCTTAGCTTCATCTAAGGCTTTTTGCTTAGTTGCAAGGTCTGCTTTGGCATCGGCTAAAGCTTGAACCTTAGCTTTGATTGCATCATTTAAGTTGTTTAATTGTGCTTGCAAATCATCACGAGTCTTAGTATCTTGAGCTAACTTAGTATTAGCGTTATCTAAGGTACTTTGTGCTTGTGGTGTTTGAGCCTTATATGCCTTTAAGTTATTTAGTTCAGATGTTAAAGTATTAACCTTATTTTGAGCTGTTGCCAAAGCATTAGCTGTAGTATCAGCCTTAGCTTTTGCTTGAGTTGTAGCTTGCTTAGCTTCATTCAAGGCTGTTTGCTTAGCTGAAAGTTCATTTGTAGCTTGTTTTAGCTGTTGTGTATAATTTTGTGTGCCAGTGTTAATGCTGGAAGTATATGCAAAAACGTCTGACTTAGAGTTCATTTCAGGGTAATCTATAGTTACAGGGCCACTAGGACTAGCAACTTGGTAATGATATTCATCAGTCACTGGAATGATTTCGTAGAAAACACCTAGATACTTTTGGGTGCTATTTTTATCAATAGCAACTCCTGTTCCCATATATAAAGTTTTAATTGGAATATGAACATCGTTGTTATTGATATCTTTTGTTTTTAAATCAATATTACTCATTAAAAAGTTAACAGCATGTCCGTAAGCATCGTAATCTTCTACATTATCAGTAAATAACATATAGGTAATATCTTCATAGATGTTATCTTTGATTACTGCCATATTAACATAATTTTCATTATCGTAATCAGTATAATAATCTTCGTTGCCTTTAGTGCTACCTAAAGAAGATGTTTTACCATAGTAATCACTTGATTTATTTTCAGCAAAACTATCTAAACCATATTTTTGAGCGACAGGATTTAAGATACTTTTTCTATCATGACCACCCATGATTCCATCTTTAGCTCCGTACATATCAGCGACTTCTTTACCGATTGCCATGCTGGATTCATTCAAAGTAATCTTAGATAAGCCTAATTGTTCACGCACTTGGTTGATTAAACCTACGGCGAACTTGTTGATTTCTAGTTGTTGTTCTGGAGTAATGTTCTTTAAATCAACAGTTTCAGCAATGTCTTTAGCATTTGCTTTATATTCATTGATTGTCATACCATTCTTACCAACAGTGTTGTAGAAGTTTTCAGAAAAGCTTGTGTCACCCTTCTTAGCGTTGGCATAAGCTTGCTTAACCTTATCTACAGTGTAACCACTAGGTACTACGATAGTATTTACGCTACCCATTTGAGATTTGATGTCGTTGATTTCTTTTTGCTTTGCATCAAGGTCAGCTTGCACACTTGCTTGATTGTTTTTAGCAGAAGTTAAGTTTGCTTGAGCATCTTGGTTAGTCTTAACCGCATTAGCTAAAGTATTTTGAGCATTAGTTAATTCAGCTTGCTTGTCAGAAACTTGCTTAGCATTGTTAGCATCGTTAGCTTTAGCTTGATCTAGTGCTTTTTGTGCATTTGAGATAGCTTGATTATCGTTTGTAACAGCACTATTAGCTTGATTTAACTTGTTACTTAAATCAGTGGCATTAGTCTTATCAACTTCACTTTGAGCATTAGCAACAGTTTGCTTTTGCTTGTCAACGCTTGTTTGAGCTTGTGCTTGATTTGACTTAGCTTGATCTAATGCTTTTTGTGCTGTATCTAAGCTTTGTTTATTATCATTTACAACCTTAGTTTGATCTGTAATTTGAGCTTGTGTTTTTGATAAAGCATCAGCATTTGCTTGATCGTTAGCTTTAGCTTGGTCTAATGCTTTTTGTGCATCTGAGATAGCTTGAGTATCTTCTTTAATTGTCTTGTTAGTAGCATCAAGTTCTTTTTGTAAAGCGTCTGGATTAGCATTATCTAAGTCAGCTTGAACTTTATCTACATTAGCATTAGCTTCATTTACGTCACTTTGAGCTTTGTCTACGTTAGCATTAGCTTCGTTTACAGCTTGAGTGTCGTTATTAACGATTTGTGTTTGATCATTTACCTTGCTTTGAGCATCGTTAACTGCATTTTGTGCATTGTCAACGTTTGTTTCAGCGTTAGCTAAATTGTCATCGTAATTTTCATTTTGTTTATTTAAATTATCTAAGTTTTGACTAGCTTGATTTTGTTTATCAGTAGCTTGGTTAACTGCATTTTGTGCATCATTAACTTGAGCTTGATTATTAGCTAGGTCATTGTTAGCTTTATCAGCTTGACTTTGTGCTTGTGCTTGAGTTTGATTAGCACTATCCAAAGCTTGTTTAGTTGTATCTACATTGTTTTGTAACTGTTGTTTAGGTGTTACAGTTGTTTGAACTTTATCATTATTTTCTGTAGTTGGATTGTTTGTTACACTATCGGCCTTAGCGTTAACTGTTAATGCTGTAGCAGAAACAACTGCTGTGGCTGTAGCAATAGTTTTGATTGTCTTTTTCATTTTCTCTCACCCTGAATTAAATTTTTATTACTAACTACAAATTAATTCTACCTCCCTCGCTATATTTCCGTCAATATTTTTTGATATTTAAAAATATTGATAGCAATGGGTTTTGAACAAATAAAAAACTACCAGAATTGGATCTGATAGTTTGAAAATAATAATTAAGATTTCAATATTGACTTCTAGACATTATCAGCCTTTTTCTCTTGTTCTTGAGTAACAAATTCAGCTAACGCTTCTTTAGCTTCCTTATTTTGAGTTATTTTCGTTTCATAATCAGCTTGTGTTTTGTCATAATCTTTTTGTGCATCTACTTGATTTTTTTGAGCTTGGGTCAATTTAGTTTGAGCCTCAGTTAATACTTTTTTAGTATCAGCTAGCTCCTCATCATCGCCCACATAATTTCCAAACTGATCTTGTAACTCCTTCAATTTAGCCTGTTTATCTTGCACTGTTGCCTGAATCTTAATCAATTCCTTATTAGCCTTATCTAAAACCTTTTTGGCATGCGCTTTAACCTTTTTCTGTTCCGCTAATTCAGTTTGTGCTTTCTTCAAAGCCTCTTGTTTTGTAGATATTTCTTGTTTTGCTTTATCGTAATCGGCCTGTTTAGTTTTAATATCTACCTCTAATTTCGCTATGTTTTCCTTAGCTTTTTGTTCATTCTTTTGATCTTTAGCTAATTTAGTTTGTACCTTATCTAAGTCTTCTTTTGCTTGTGCTACTTTTTCTTTAAGTGATGTTAGTTTCTTTTTAGAAGTTTTAAAAACTTTTTTGGCACTAGTTTGCTTCTCTTCAGCATTTGCTAGTTCCTTTTTTAACTTGCTTTTATCTTCCTTAGCGCTAGCTAGAATAGCTTTCTTTACCTGGTAATTAACTTTAGCATCATTCAAAGCTTTATCTGCTTTATCATAGTCGGCTTGCTTTGCTGTTAAATCAGTATTCAAGCTATCCAATTCTTTTTGTGCATTTTTAGCTACTTCTTGATTAACAGTTACCTTGATTTGAGTATTAGCCAAAGCTTTATTTGTTTTATCTAAGTTACGCTTTGCTGTACCTAGGTCTTTTTTCTTATCATCTAAGATTTTTTTAGCTTGTTGTTTGGTTGATTTAGTACTAACTAATATACTTTGCGTATCATTAGTAGCAGTAACTGTTTTAAGTGCCATTTGTTTAGGTTGTAAATCAACATATAAACTAGTTAATTGTACTCGTAAATTAGATGTATCATCTGATGTAGTTTCACTCTTATTTTCTTGAACTTCATTTACATCAGAAGTTTCCCCAGCACTTACCATGCTAGTTGAATCATGAGTCTGATTTTCTTTAGACATACTTATATTAGCTTGGGTAAGTTGCTTATTATTAGCTACTTTTGAAGTCTCAACTTCGGTTACATTGTTACTATCAGTTGAAAGCACCTCAGCTTGAACACTTTGACTCCTAGCACTTGTCAAAATAATTCCAGCTAATATTGCCGCTGCAAAAATTTCTTTTCTCAAATTTTCCACTCCATTAAATACTTTTTTACTGCTATTCACAAGCTAATTTTACCTTTTCCTTTACATTTACGTCAATATTTTTCCATATTTTAATTATTCTTTGACCAAATAAAAAATCCTCTTAGTTCTCTAACTAATAGGATTATTAACTATTCTTCTTTACTAATTTCATAATAGATTTTCTCTTTTTAGCTATAGCTTTTTCTACTTCATCTGCTGGCAGTTCCATCACCGGTTCAAATTCATATTTGACCACTAAGTTTCTCCCTTCAAAGTGATAGCCTAATATTGCTTTAATTTGAACCCAAATTCCAGTCTCTTGATCGTAGATATATTCACCAACAACTGATATTTTTCTAAATTCTTCTGGTTCATAGGTTATTTCAGCTTGTGTTGTTATATAATCAGCAGACAAATCAGGTGTCCGATATTGCTGCCCTAAACAATCACTCATCGTCATTAGTTCCCCATTTTCACGATTGATCATCACGCGAACAGCCAAAACATTCAAAATAATAAACATTGATCCACGATAGTTAACAACATCCCCAACCTTAACCACTTCGTTTTTCTTTTTTCTTAATCTAATTTTTTCAATCAATTTAACTCCACCTTTGTAGATGAAAAGCTCTGGTGATGTACCAACCAGAGCCTTTACGTAGTTGAGGTATATGGGATGATTTGGTGCACCAATTATCTTCCCAGTTTCTATTATATCACATAAAAAAAGAGCTGAGAACGAACATCTAGCTCTTTTATAAATTATTTTCAAATTTATTCGAATGATTGATTAGTATAAACCACTAATTTTTCCATTTTCATCAACATCCATGCCATCTGCAGCCGGAACTTTAGGTAAACCTGGCATAGTTAAGATATTTCCTGTTAATGCTACAAGGAATTGTGCGCCTAATTTTGGTACAAATTCACGTACATGAATCTTGAATCCTTTTGGAGCACCTAAAACTTTAGCATTGTCAGACAATGAATATTGTGTCTTAGCCATACATACAGGTAGGTGGTTCCAACCTAATTTTTCAAATTGTCTTAATTGACGCTTAGCTTTAGCACTGAATTCAACACCATCGCCACCGTAAATTTCAGTAACAATCTTGTTGATCTTTTCTTCAACAGAATCATCGCTATTGTAAAGTCTTGTAAATTCTTGATCATTATCACAAGATTCAATAACAGCTTTAGCTAATTCTGTAGCACCTTCTCCACCTTTAGCCCAAACATCAGCAACAATTGCTTTAGTATCATTTTGTTCACAAAGTTCAACAATCTTAGCTAATTCAGCATCAGTATCTTGAGTGAATTTATTAATTGCCACTACAACAGGAACATTGTAACGTTTCATACTTTGGATATGTTTTTTCAAGTTTGCAAAACCTTGTTCAACTGCAGCAACATTTTCTTCATCTAAATTATCCTTAGCTACTCCACCATTCATCTTCAAAGCACGAGCAGTTGCCACAATTACGATTGTATCAGGTGTTTTTCCTAACACTGGAGTTTTAATATCAAGGAATTTTTCAGCACCTAAGTCAGCACCGAATCCTGCTTCTGTAATTGTGTAATCAGCTAAATTCAAAGCTGTTTGAGTAGCAAGAACACTATTACATCCATGTGCAATATTAGCAAATGGTCCACCATGCACGATTGCAGGAGTATGTGCTAGTGTTTGAACCAAGTTTGGCTTGCAAGCATCCTTTAATAACAATGTAATAGCACCTGTAACCCCGAGTTGATCTACAGTTACTGGTTCTTTATCAAAATTATATCCTATAACAATTTGACCGATACGTTTCTTTAAATCAGAAATATCTTTAGAAAGACATAGAATAGCCATTAATTCTGAAGCTACAGTGATATCGAATCCATCTTCTCTTGGAATACCTTGAGTAGCTCCACCTAAGCCGATTACTACATGACGTAATGCACGATCATTAATATCTAATACACGTTTCCAAATAACACGTCTTTGATCGATATTTAATTTATTTCCTTGGTAAATATGATTGTCAATCAAAGCTGCTAAAGTATTATTAGCAGTTGTTAATGCATGCATATCCCCTGTAAAATGAAGGTTTATATCTTCCATTGGAACGACTTGAGAATATCCACCACCAGTAGCTCCACCTTTCATTCCCATAACAGGTCCTAATGATGGTTCACGTAAAGCAATCATTACCTTTTTGTTTAATAAACTAAATGCATCGCCCAAACCAACTGTTACAGTAGATTTACCTTCACCCGCTGGAGTAGGGTTAATTGCAGTAACTAAAACCAACTTTCTTTTTGTTTGTTCACGTGTAGAAAGAGGTAAGCTGATTTTTGCTTTATACTTACCGTATTGTTCTATTTCATCAGCAGTTAATCCCACCTTTTGAGCAACTTCAGTTATTGGTAACATTTCACTTTTTTGTGCTATTTCAATATCTTTCAATTTCTGATTCCTCCTTCAAATAATAATTAAAGTATATACTATAATTAAGATTTTGTCATTGGTTTTTGCTAAAATATATTTTTTAACAAATGAAAATAGGTATATAACGAATTATATACCTATTTAGTCATATTATTATACGCGTTTTCTGCAACCTCCTTTGAAACTATTAATCTGTAATCTCGATACTTGGTTTTGATAAACAAGCCATATTTTCTTATTTCAATCTCTTTAATATCTACTTTCTTTATTTTAAAGTTATTAAAAGGTATCACCGCCCTAAAGCTGAGCTCTGTATCACTTAATTCTACCTTTCGTAAAAGCACTTGTATTAACGCTACTAATACAAATATAATAAAAGTAATAACAGTCCAAATTTGAAAGACTGTAATTTCTAACCATAGTAATAAAGAAAATAACAAAATCATTAATGTAAATGACCAACAAGATATTGATACAGGAATATCTGGTTGATAAAAATATTTCTTATTCATAAAACACACCTCGAGGATTGATAATAATGTTAAAAATATATACAGACGCTGCTACAAACCAAAAGAATCATACTTTCGCTGCAGGAATCTTAATTGTTAAGAACCAGCAACAAACTCAATTAAAATATGAAATTTCTGCCACTGATAACCACGAAGCAGAATTTATTGCCGCTATTCATGGTTTTAACTATCTTATTGAAAATTTTCCAGATGAAGATCTAGTCTTTTTCTATTCTGACAGCAAGATTTTAATTGATAGTCTTGAAAAACAATATAGTAAAAGTTATTCTCAAACTCTAACAGATCTATTGGCACTTCAAGAAAATTTTCCAATTGTCATAAATAACTGGATTTCTGATAAAGAAAATGCTGGTGCTCATACACTTGCTATTCAAGCTTTACATGAGCATTAATTTCTTATCTTCTTTCCCCAATATTGGAAGAAATCTGTACGTAAGGAACCATTGTATAATTTTCTACGTTTAGTAGCTTTTGTTCCATAAAATTGTTCAAATTGTAAGTCACTTGTCAAAATGTACTTACTCCAAGATGTTAATGGTTGGTATAGCTTACCCATTTGTTGATATAGTTGGTGTACATGCTCTTTATCACTCAAACGCTCACCATATGGCGGATTAGCTACAATAACACCATTGATCTTATCTGTTTTGAAGTCTTTTACTGCCATTTGTTTGAAGTTAACTATATCTTGGACTCCAGCCTGAACAGCATTTTCTTTAGCAATTTCAATCATACTTCCATCAATATCATATCCAGATATATCTAAATCAATATCTTTCTTGATTGCTGCTTGTGCTTGTTCTCTTGCTTGTTTAATAATGTCTTTATCAACCCAATCCCAGTTTTCAAAGGCAAAATTACGTTTCAAACCAGGTGCAATATTGCATCCAATCAAAGCAGCTTCAATTGGAATTGTTCCAGAACCACATACTGGATCTACAAATGGCATTTCAGGATACCAGCGAGCTAATAGAACTAATGCAGCTGCCATATTTTCTTTTAGAGGGGCTCCACCTTTATTTACTCTGTATCCACGTTTAAATAAACTGCTACCGGTAGTATCCAATGTAATTAAGACCTTATCCTTATTAATAGCAACTTCAATTGGATACAATGCCCCTGTTTCAGGTAACTTAGTTCTTCTATGATAGACAGTATTCATTTTAGTAACAATTGCTTTTTTAGTTATTGCTTGAACACTTGGTACATTATGTAAAGTAGATTTTTGAGACTTACCAGCTACTGGAAATTCAGCATCTAAAGGTAGAAAATCTTCCCAGTTTAAACTTTCAACACCTTGGAATAGCTCTTCAAAAGTTTTAGCTGTAAATTCGCCAACTACAATCTTTATTCTATCTGCTGTTCTTAACCATAGATTTGTTTTAGCTATATCAGCTACATCGCCATCAAATCTAACTCGACCATTTTCAACATTCACTTTATAACCTAAATGCTTTAGTTCGTTACCAACGATACTTTCTATACCTGCAGCACATGTTGCAATTAATTTAAAGTTCATAATTTATTCCTTTCAATTTACATTTATCTAAAATAAAAAAGCTAGGATAGAAGTTACCTAATATCCTAGCCACCCTGATATGTAAATCTCTATAAGCCACGTTCTGTACGTCATCTAATTCAGGAAAATTAGAATCGGTGGTAATCATCTATCTCCGAGTTAAAAACTCGCCCCCATGATTAGTTCATTTCCGTCATGAAGCGCCCCTACCAAAGTTTGGGTTACCTGCTCGCAGGGTTTACCGCGTTCCACTAATACAGTTTCCTATATTACTTCGTCACTGTGGCACTTTTCAAGACTACTCAAGCATAGCCGAAACCTTAGCTCTTTTGTCTGCCGTCACTACTAAAAGCAGTGCCTTGCCTTATTTTTTCAGCAAGTACGATCACTACAGGCATCTCAGCCTGTGCAAGCTTGGACTTTCCTCAGCCTATATACATAGACCGCGATTACCAGAAATTTACATATATAAATTATTAATTAAAATCGATTTCCACGATTTACATCATCGTTAAGCTGTGCACCAAAAACATGTCGTTCCAAATTGGATAGGCGTTTAAGAATATCCATATTTGTAGATGCATTAGAAGCAGGTCTAGCAGTTGTTCCTGTTTTACCTACTGCAACTTGCTTAGTTAATTCGTCTACCTTTTTCAATAAACGATCATTTTCCATTTGTAAACGTTGATTTTCTTTTGCATAAGTTTCATAATCTTGAATAACATCATCCAAGAACTCATCAACTTCAATTGAATCGTACCCACGCATTTTTTGTTTAAAATGTTTATTAACAATGTCTTTAGGTGTAAGATTTACATTTTCCATTAAAATGCACCTCATCTACTTAGTAAACTCAACTCATAACAGTTTTTATCATACCATACATTAATAAAAATGCAACCACTTTTCAGTTGATTGCACTTTATTTTACATAAATTTTAGAATTAATAACCTTTTTCAAATGTTGTATTATTTGCAACTTGGTTAATTGAATCCTTATTACCTTGTTGTTGTGCCTTTTGCATTACATCGTTTGCATTAACACTGTCCCAAGGAGTATCACCAAAGCCACCAACTTTTAAGTTGTTTCCATCTGCACTATAAGCAAATAGCAACTTACCGTCAGTACCACTTACAGCGTTATAATTACCCATATTATGAACAGTTAATGAATTAGCATCATTACCCATATAGTAAGCAGCCAAAGCAGCAATTTGAGCAGGTGTTAGTTGTTCATTTACTTCTTGTACCTTTTGGCTAGATTCTGTTGCTACACTTGGAGCTACTGCATTTTCTGCAACATTAGTATTACCAGTAGCAACACTACTGCTTTCTTTTGCCACAGAACTATTTGCACTTGCAACTTGGCTAGTAGCAGTTTGAACATTTGAATTTGTATTTACGTTATTGTTATTATTGCTGTCTACAGAAGAACTTTCTGCTACTACACTACTTTCATCAACTGCTTTAGCAGTAATTTTCTTTTCTTTTTTGCTAGTAGAACTACTCTTAACTTCTGTTTTTACGTTACTTGAATGACTAGTTGTATTAGGAGCACTACTTGTATTACTACATCCCACTAATACCATTGCACTTAACATTGTGATACCTAAATAAATTACTTTTTTCATAGCTCATCCCTCGATTCTGTATATTACGATTGTTAATAATTGGATAAATTCTAATAAATATCTTACAAGTATATTGTAACTCATTTATCTACATAATGAAACCTTTTTGTAATATTTATTTTATAAAAGTAATGTAAACCCTTTAATATTACAGTAATTAAAAGATCGATTAGCGTTAATTATATTAATTACACTAATCGATCTTTATTTTACAAGTTAAATAGTTTCTGACTAAGTTCTAATTCTCCCTTAGTATTTCTGGAATTTTCAAACTTCACAGAACCCTTTTCTGTCTTATCACTTAGTAAGTTACTCTTTTCCAATAAATGCTTAGTTTCTCTAGCTGCACCTTCTCCACCATCAACAATAAATGTATCATCGCCCATAATCTTTTGAATTACCTTTTTGGCAAATGGAAAATGTGTGCAGCCAAGCACAATGGAATCTGAATCTTTATAAGGACTTAATAATTTTTGTAAATATGTTTCTAATTCAGGAGAATCCACATCACCTGATTCAATAAACTCTACTAAATCTGGTGCAGGAATTTTTCGAATATCTGCCTTTGTAACATATTTATTCATCAAGTCATTAAATTTCTTTTCTTTTAATGTTAGTGGTGTTGCCATAACACCTACTTTAGAATCTTTTTTATGTTCTACTGCTGGCTTTAGAGCTGGCTCTAGTCCAACGATAATTAAATCCGGATATGCTGCTCTCAATTCCTTAATTGCCGCACTCGTAGCAGTATTACATGCCACAACAATTGCTTTACAATTATATGATAGCAAATGCTCTACTTTCTCAAATGATAATTTTTGGACTTCTTCTACCGTCTTAATACCATAAGGTGCATTAGCAGAATCACCAAAGAATATATAATCTTCATTCGGCATTATTTTAACTAATTCACGTAATACCGAAATTCCTCCCATACCAGAGTCAAAAACTCCAATAGGGGCATCTTTTTTATTAGTCATTATTAACTACCTTCCTAGAAAAAAGTTCTAGTTAATTTTAGCACACTCTGGCTAAATTACATAGATGTATTACTTTCTAGATTTAACGTAATCTTTTATTCTTTTAACGGCTTCCACTAAATTTTCCATACTTGCAGCATAGCTCATTCTTACATATCCTTCTCCACCTGGTCCAAAAGATACACCTGGAATAAGTGCTACTTTAGCTTCTTTAGCCAAATCTCTAACAAAATCCCATGAGTTTTGAGGACAGTTAGCTGGAATTTTAGCAAAAATATAAAATGCTCCATCTGGGCTTGCAATTTCAAAGCCTACTTCTTGTAATTCTTCTATAATGAAATCTCTACGTTTCAAATATTCTTCCTTCATAGGCACTGCATCATCATAACCATTTGTAACAGCTTCTAATGCTGCATATTGTGCATTAGTAGTAGGTGCTGTTACCATATATTGATGAGATTTTACTACTTGATCAATAAAATCTTGAGGTCCCAAGATGAAACCAATTCTCCAGCCTGTCATCGCATGAGACTTGGATAATCCACTAATTAAAATTACATTATCAGGGATTATTTCAGCTAAAGAAACGTGTTTGCCTGTATATGTTAATTCAGCATAAATTTCATCGCTTAATACCCAAATATCATTTTCTTTAATTACTTCTGCTAGTTCTTCTAACTGTTCTCTATTGTATGTAACACCTGTTGGATTAGAAGGATAGTTCAAAACAAGGCATTTAATATTTTTGTCCTTATTATCTGCAATAACCTTGCGTAATTTATCGGCAGTCAAGACAAAATTATCTTCACTTGTATCCATTAAAATATAATTACCATGATTTAAATTACTAATTGGTAAATATAGTGGAAAAATAGGTGTTGGTACTAACACAGTATCATCTGGATTTAAAATAGCTTGTAAACTTGCATTAATAGCTTCAGTTGCGCCAACTGTAGTAACAACTTGTGTCCCACTGTAATTCAAATTATATTTTTCATTAAAATACTTAGCTGTTTCTTCTCTTAATTCCATAAAACCAGCATTAGGAGTATAGTGAGATTTATTATCCTCAATTGCCTTAATTGCAGCTTTTTTTACATGTTCAGGCGTATTAAAATCTGGTTCTCCTAATGTTAACTTAATAATTCCCGGAATTCCACTTACATCTGAATCAAATTGACGGATATCTGATACAGCAATTTTCTCAACTTCTCTATTAAAACTTCTTGACAATTAAATCACCTAACTTTATAGAATTATTAGAAAAATTATACCATAATTACAAACTATTTTTAATTAGCAACTATGATTTCTGTTTTATCTGTAAACATTGCTCTTTGTTCTGGAGTAAGAGCCTTATCTGTAATAAACATTGAAATCTTGTCTAGTGGGCAAATTCTGTAATAAGACTTATTTACAAATTTTTGATGTTCAGCAACTAAAATTACTTTTCTAGCTCTACTTACTGCCAAACCAACAATCTCTGCATCGCCTTGATCTAACAAATAAGCACCATTTTTATCAATACCAGATGCTGCAATAAATGCTGTATCAAATGCAATATCATGCAATTCTTGCATTGCAAGATTAGAATAGAAATATCTATTTTCGTGATTTAAAGTACCACTCAAAACCTTAACTGTTACCTTACTGTTCTCAGCCAATGCAATACAATTGTCTAAAGAGTGAGTTACAATGGCTACTGGCATATTAATACTTTGACATGTCCTTAATAAAATAGTAGATGAATCTACAAAGTATACATGATGTGGCTTAAAATATTTTCCTGCTTCCATTGCGATTTTTGTTTTAGATTTAGTAAAACGTGATAATCTACTTTGGTAATTAGGCACACTGCGTCCAAAATCTAGAGGTAAAATTCCCCCATGAGTTCGTTTAACTTCTCCCTTTTTAGTCAGTAACACTATATCTCGTCTAGCTGTATCTTGTGAAACCCCAAATTCGGTCATGATGTCTCTAGTTGAGAGTTCTTGTCTTTCTTCTAAAAGTTGTTTTATCAACTCTATTCTTTTTTCTTGGCTCAACTTCATCGCTCCATTCAATTTATTTCAATATAATTATAACTCTATATTTAAGTAATTTAAACCCTTACAATAAGGATATATCTTTATTTGCAATTAATTTATTTTAATAAAAAATACCTTATAGCTATTAGCTCTCTAACCAATAACTACAAGGTACTTTAAAAAATATATTTTATCTAATTTAATTAAAATGCAGCTTCCAATGGAGGAACAACTTGTTTCTTACGTGAAACTACGCCTGGTAAGTCCATCTTGTCGTCTTCCAACTTCTTATCGAATGCTTTTTCAACTACATCTTTAGGTTCACCTACTACTAATAAACGTGTATTTGAATCTAAAATATTTGTTACCATTAATAAGAATAAGTCGTAGCCTTCTTCTGCATTTTGCTTTTCAATTGCTGCACGCAAAGCAGCTTCTCTAGCAAATACTTCATCTAAGTCAACTGTGTTAACTTGGTCTACACGTACTGTCTTACCACCCATTTCAAATGACTTAGCATCTGCAGAAATTAATTCTTCTTCTGTTTTACTTGAAAGGTTTGTTCCAGCTTTTAACATTTCCAAACCATATTCTTCATAGTTTACACCTGCAATTTCAGCTAATTCTTTCACAGCAGCAACATCTTCATCAGTTGTTGTTGGTGATTTTAATAATAATGTATCAGAAATGATAGCTGATAACATTAAACCAGCTAATTTAGCAGGAACTTCTACATTATTTGCTTTGAATTCTTTGTAAATTACAGTACTTGAGCATCCCAATGGTTCTGCATGGTAGTACAATGGTGCAGCTGTTTCAAAGTTTGCAATACGGTGATGATCTATAACGTGTGTTACAGTTAATTCTTTAATATCATCAACACTTTGTTGTGCTTCGTTATGATCAACTAACATTACAGCTTCTACTTCATTTTTTGCTGTTGTAATTACACGTGGATATTCTTCCTTGAAGTAATCCAACACAAATTTTGTTTCTTCATTAGGTGTGCCTAAAGCAACTGCTTCAGTATCAGCACCTAATTTATTTTGTAAATATGAGTATGCTTTAGCTGCTACAATAGCATCTGTATCTGGATTCTTGTGTCCAAAAACTAATTCTTTCATGAATAAAGAACTCCTTGTTACTTAATTATTTTTTGTTAATCTTTGTTAACCTACTAATATAATCTTCTTCTCGTAGATAATTGTCAATCTCTTTTAAGAAATTAGAAATTCTTGGTATTTGATCTTTTCCTTTTCTAAAGACAAATGACAAATCAAATCTAATGCCTGGTTCCAATAATGCTTGCTTCATAATACCATCTTGATTATGTGCTACTACAAATGACATTGGCAAAGCAGTACATACACCAGTTTGAGCTGCAAAATTAAAAATTTGACCTGGTGTTGCAAAGTAAGAAACACTATTTGGTGCATCTAACATTGCATTTTTATAGGCTTCACTTATGCTTTCATTTAGATAATATTCAGGTGGATATGTAACCCATGGATGTTGTAACGTATCTTTTAGATTAATTTTCTTTTGTTTAATCTTATTATCGTTATGTAAAAAGATTAAATCTTCTTGGCAAATACGTTTAGATTCATAAGGTTTCCAATTTTTAATACTTTCATCAGGCAAATACATAACTGCCAAATCAATTGTATTATTTTCTAATCTTTCCCAAATTTCCTTACGTGTAAGCATATGTGTTGTTAACTTAATACCATTATGTTCACGATAATAAGCTGTAGCAAACTGACTAATAACACTGTCTTCAATTGAAGCTAAAATACCTATATTAATTTCGCCTTGTGTTGCACTTGTTGACATTTGTATCTCATCAGTAGCCTGGTTCAATGTTTCATAAATTTGATGTGTAGCATCCAACATTGTGTAACCCGCATCAGAGAGATGTAATTTCTTACCTACTGAGTAAAATAATGGTGCACCTACTGCTCTTTCTAACTTTTTAATTTGTTGAGTAAGTGCTGGTTGGGTAATCCCTAATATCTGAGCTGCTTGTGTGTAACTCATTGTCTCAGCAAGTTGCAAGAAATAACTCAATGTTTTAGAAGAAAAAATATTCTCTTGTTTTGTTTTCATATCATTATCCTTTCGCAAATCCATACGGGACTTATCAACATATAATTTAATACCTATCCTTATTATACATTAAAATATAAAAAAATATAGTCCATTATTTGCGAATTTGATAATTATTTTAACCAATTTTCAGGATCTTTTCTCCATGCATGCAAGATTTCTTTTTGTTTTTCTTCAATGTAGTCATTTTCTTCTGCAACTTCAATTAGTTCTGTATAATTTGTCAATGTAGCATATGATAAATTATATGCCTTAAAGTTATCATCTAATTTACCTAATTGATAACTGAAAATACCACATACTCCCAATACAGCTGCACCTTCGTTTTTAGCTGCATCAACTGCTTTTAACACACTTCCACCTGTTGATAATAAATCGTCAATTAACACTACTTTTTGACCTTCAGCTAAAACACCTTCTATTTGCTTCCCACGTCCATGATCCTTTGGCTTAGAACGTACATAAATCATAGGTAAATTTAATTCTTCAGCAATCCATGCAGCATGAGGAATACCAGCAGTTGCAGTTCCTGCAATAACTTCTGTTTCTGGATATTTTTCTCTAATAATATCAGCAATTCCTTTAGCAATTCTCTTTCTTACTTCTGGATAGCTAATCGTTAATCTGTTATCACAATAGATTGGAGATTTAATTCCACTTGCCCATGTAAAAGGTTCTTCTGGTGATAAAGTTACAGCCTTAATACTTAATAAATCTTTTGCTACTTGTTTCATTATTTTTCCCTCCATAATTTTGTAACTAATCTATAACTATCTAAAGGATTTTCAGCTTTAGTAATTGCACGTCCTACAACAATACCACTTGAATGATTACGTGCAGCAGCATCTGGTGTCATTACACGCTTTTGATCACCAACATCGCCACCTGCCAATCTAATTCCTGGAGTTATTCTCAAGAAATCATCGCCTGTTAACTTATAGATCATATCAGATTCTTCTGCTGAACAAACAACTCCATCTAGACCAGATTTTTGAGCAATCTTAGCATAGTTTTTTACACTTTCTTTAAGTGAGATTGATAATTTTTGTTCATTCTTTACCATTTCTTCATCAGTAGAAGTTAATTGTGTAATACCTAATATCTTAGTATTAGTATCACCGTTAGATCCATCTAACAATCCTTCTTTAGCAGCAATTAACATTTCACTACCACCAGAAATATGAACTGTTGTAAGTTTGACACCAAGTTTTCCGATAACTTTCATTGCTTGCTTAACAGTATTTGGAATATCATGTAATTTCAAATCCAAAAATACATCATGTCCTTCACTGATTAATTCTTTAACCATATCAGAACCTTCACTATAAAAAAGTTCCATCCCCACTTTTACAAATAACTTTTCGTCTTCAGGAAACTTTTTCAAAAATTCAAAAGTTTTCTCTTTATCCGGAAAATCCAAAGCTATTACTGGTCTATCGTATTTCATAATTTTCCTCCTGTATAATTCCATTCTGTTATTTTTATATTCAAATTGTTTAATTCAGATTTTAAATCCTCAGATAATTCTTCTGGTTTTTTCAGACATAGAGTTTCAGGATTACATTTTCTTGTAATTTCAGCTATAACTTCATATGATAACGGTTCAAAGAAAGTTGTAATTGGCAAAGATAGACTAAAAGCCAATGTATCTGGAGAATTTGAAATTAAACTTACGTCTAATCCAGAATTTGCTAATATCAATAGTTGCTGATTATTGGCAAAACTTCGATTGGATAAGCTTTCAATTCCATCAATTAGTAAAATATCTGCTTTACTTTTCTCCAACTCATCCTCTTCTTCGTATATTGCATAAAAGTATGACACATTAGCATCTAGCGTACCTGCGACTCCATCTATCTTCTTATATGTTGGTCTTATCGCCAAATCATTGCGTATTTGTTCTACTTTATCTACCTGAATATTCCATAATTTAGCTAACATTTTATCACTGATTCCAAGTTCCTTTGCTTGTCGAATGCTTTTCTCACTTGGTTCAACATTTTTTATATTTTCTATGAAATCAATTAATTTGTATATTGTATATAAGAACTGTGCATCAATCTTGGTTAACTCACTAATTTCATCAATTGTATATCCACGTCTAAAAGCTTCTGCAATTATGAATAAACGATTTGCTTGAGGGTGAACTAAGTTTTCTTCTAATTGAAAATCATCAATATTCAAAAACTGGGTTAGCATACTATCAATTTTTTCGTTAGTCATTGACTCAATAGCTTTCATTAGTGCACTTTCCAATGATCTACCGAAAGCAACTATTTGTCCCTTTGCCTGTCTTCTAGTCCCTAACCTCTTAGCTTGACCTTTGGACCAATTTGGAACCTTAACGGCTAAATAATCCATTATTGGTTCACTAGCAGCTGTAAGATTTGAAAATCCAGTTCTTCTAATTGCATCTAGGCGTATTCCAAGTGAAATTTTAGTAATAATATCAGCTAATGGATATGCTGTAATCGCAGAGATCAGAACCGAAGATCTATTAAAAGATGGATTCATTTCTAATATGTAATACGTATCTCTCAATGAATCAAACGCTATTCGAATATTGCAACTTCCAACTATATTAAACATTCTTGCTAATCGCAATGAAACAGTTCGAAGTTTCTGAAATTCCTGATCATCTAATGTTTGAATCGGTGCTACTACCATTGAGTCAGCTGAATGTATCCCAACAGCGTCAATATTTTCAAATGCCCCAACCAAAATACAGTTATCATAACTATCCCTGACAACCTCTAATTCTAATTCCTTATACCCAGTTACACTTGCTTCTATCAGACAATTACTTATTGGCGATTCTTCAAATGCTCGATTTACATTAACTATTAGTTCTCTTCTATTGTTACACAAATCTCCACCAGGTTTATTAGTCGTTGCTGAAGCTCTGACAATTACTGGATAATTATATTCACTAGCAAAGTCGATTGCTTCTTCTATATTTGTTATTTTCTTAGAGATTGGCGTTGGAATTCTTTCTTCATTAAGTAAGTTACTAAATTTTTCTCTATCAAACATACTACTTAATGATGCTAAATCTGTTCCCAAAATTTTTACATTTAGAGCGCTTAGTAAACCATCCTTTGCTAGCTTTATACATGCATTTATTCCTGTTTGCCCACCAAAAATCGGAATAATGGCATCTGGTCTAGTTTTAGTAACTATGTCTGCTAAATTATCAGCTGTCATTTTCATACTATAGAATTCATCTAATAGCTCTGACATCTGACTTTCATTAATTCTAGGAGCAACTAGAATTGGTTTATATCCTTGTTTGCTTAGTGTATAAATTGCACTTAAAGCCCCACTATTATATGAGCCTAAGACAATAATTTTTTTATTTTGACTCTCTAATAGCATTTATCTTATCCTTCCTTATGTCAATTAAATGCATAAAATCATAGAATACATCTGTTCCATCACTAGGACCTGGAGCTCCTTCTGGTTCAAATTGAACAGAAAAAGTTGGATATTTTCGATGCTTAATACCTTCAATCCACCCACTATTTAAATCTTTGTGAGTTACAATTAAGTTATCTTTAGGTAATGAACTTTCATCGACTATGTAACTATGATTTTGTGCAACTGTTATAATTCTGCCAGTTGCAATTTCAATAACCGGAAAATTCAATCCTCGATGTGCACGTGGTAATTCCTTTACTTTAGCTCCATTTGCAATAGCCAATAATTGATGTCCTAATCCTATTGCAAATGTCGGATAATTAGCCTGAATTTGTCTAATTGTTTCAAATGAATCTTCTAAAGTATATGGGTTTCCAGGTCCATTGGATAATAGCACACCATCCGGACAAAGATTTTTAATTTCTTGAAATGTCGCAGTGTATGGAACAATAATTGTATTGCAATTCATACGTGATAATTGACGCAATACACTATGTTTTACCCCATAATCAACTAAGACTATATTTCTTCCGGTATCAGGATTAGGATATGGTTTACTAGTAGAAACCATATCTACTAATTGGTCAGTTAATACAGTTGCATGTAATTGATCAAAAGCATGTTCTAGATCGTTTTCAGCGTCAATAATACTTCCTTTCATTATTCCATTATGTTTTGACAAAATTCTTACTAATTTTCGTGTATCAATACCATAAATTCCAGGAATATCTTGATTCTTTAAGTAATCTGAAAATGACTGCGGACTCGACACATTCATGCTATCAGTGTATGTATGACAAACGACACCTTTACAGACTGGTTGCAATGATTCTAAATCATCAATGTTTGTCCCATATGTTCCCAGTACAGGTGTCGTAAAAACAATTATTTGATTTGCATACGTTGGGGATGTGACAACCTTTTGATAACCAGTCATTGCAGTGGTTAATACCACCTCACCAGTTGAATTTATTTGTGAACCAAAACCTTCTCCTAAAAATGTACTACCATCTTCTAGAATAAGTAATCGTTTCAAAAGCCTCACTCCCAACATGATATTATTCACAACTATTATTATAGCGTATCGATAAAAAAGGTTAAATATCCATTCTTATCTTTTTCTCATGTTCAGCTTCACTAGCTGCTTTCTTTGGTAAAATTAAGTTTAAAACAATTCCAAAGATTGTTGATAAAGCAATACTTGTAAGTTGGAAATTACCTAACTTCAAATAAGTACCACCAATTCCGACAACCAAGATAACAGCTGTAATAATCAAATTTCTTTTTGCTTCAAAGTTTATTTTATTATCAACTAAAATTCGTAATCCATTTGCAGCAATCATACCGAATAATAGGAATGAAATACCACCAATTACAGGAGTTGGAATAGATTGAATCAAAGCAGCAATTTTACCACAGAAACTGAATAAAATAGCGAAGAAAGCAGCTCCTGCAAGCACCCAAACACTATGAATCTTTGTCATAGCTAACACACCAATGTTTTCGCCGTAAGATGTTGTTGGAGGACCACCAACAAAACCAGCAATTACACTAGATAAACCGTCACCTAACAATGTACGGTGTAATCCTGGATTCTTGAAGAAATTACGCTTAGTTAATTTATTCAAAACCATAACGTGTCCCATGTGCTCAGTCATAGTAACAAAGGCAATTGGTGCCATTCCAATGATTGCTCCTGGATACCACTTAAAGTCATAATTAACAAACATTACGTCAAATGCAGGTAGAGAGAACCATTTTGCTGCTGCCACACCAGATAAATCAACAATTCCCATGAAAACAGCGAAAATGTAACCTACAATTATACCTAAAAGTACCGGAATCATACTTGAAAATCCACGTAAGAACATGTTAAAGATAATTGTTGCAACTAAAGTGAAAATTGCTACTCCAAAGTATTTAAGATCATAATGGTTATTATTGAACATTGCATCGTTAGCTGCAGTTGTAGCTAATGATAATCCAATAACTATAACGATAGGACCTACAACAACTGGTGGTAAAACCTTGTCTACCCATTGTGAACCAAATTTTCCTATGATCAAGGAAACAATAACATAAACTAAACCTGCTGCAATTGCACCTTGACCTACTGCAGGATATCCTTCAGATTTCATCAAAGCCTGCATTGTCATAATAAAGGCAAAACTTGATCCTAAGTATGCCGGAATCTTAGCTCTTGTACAAAGAATATATACCAAAGTACCTACCCCTGAACTAAACAAAGCGATACTTGGATTCATACCAATTAATAAAGGTACTAAAACAGTTGAACCAAACATTGTAAATAAATGTTGGACTGATAGAAGTAACCACTGAGGAAAAGTTGGTTTATCTTGAACGTCAAGAATTGCCTCAGGGTTTCTGAATTTCTCGTTTTTCATGATTAAATTAGCCTCATATCTTTATTTTATAGTTTCTTTAATTCGATTCCATCTTTTCCATCAACTTCGTCTACATAAACTGCTACTTGTTCATCCATAGCAGTTGGAATATTCTTACCAACAAAATCTGCTCTAATTGGTAATTCACGATGTCCTCTATCTACTAATACAGCTAAATTGATCTTCTTAGGTCTACCAATATCCATTAAAGCATCTAAAGCAGCTCTAATTGTTCTTCCTGTAAATAACACATCATCGACCAAAATTACATGTTTATCTTTAATATCAAAACCTAAGTCTGCTTCATTTACTACTGGATCTTGTGCTAGTGATGCATCATGTCTGTCATCACGGTAAAGTGTAATATCTAATTGTCCAACAGGAACTTCAGCATTTTCCAATTGTTTCAATCTATCAGCTATTCTTTGTGCTAGATAAACACCTCTTGTCTTGATCCCTACTAGAACTAAATCATCAATTCCTTTATTTTTTTCAATGATTTCATAAGTCATTCTAGTTAGCGCACGCTTCATCGCCATTGAATCATAAATTTGTTTTGCCATTAAAATCATCCTCCTTAAATATTCGAGCCATTAACTATTGCTTAGCTGAAAAAATAAAAGGACTAGAACAAATTAGTCCTAGTCCGCGTATTAATTTCATTTTTATATTAATATACACTATAAGCTTAAATAAGCATTATACCTTTTCAGCCTCACGGGACTAGTTTAAAGGACTCTATTCTTCTTAAACTAAGATACTGTAAAAGCTACCGTTTGTCAAGCGATTCTAATAGCTTTTTGAAGTTTTCTGGTAGTGGTGCTGTGAATTCTAAGTATTCATTTGTTCTTGGATGAATAAAGCCTAGTTTCTCAGCATGTAAAAATTGGCCACTATTTCCTAATGTCTTTCTTGGACCATACAATTGATCTCCAACTAAAGGATGCCCTATATATTTCATATGAACTCTAATCTGATGTGTTCGTCCAGTTTCTAAGACACATTTAACTAAAGTATAATCTCCATAACGTTTCAAAACTTCAAAGTGGGTTACTGCATTTCTTCCATCCTTAACTACTGCTTGTTTCTTACGATCAACTTTACTTCTTCCTAACGGTGCATCAATAGTACCACTATCTTCTTTGATATTTCCGTGAACTAAAGCTACATACTCACGTGTATTAGTCTTATCTTTTAATTGCTTCGCTAAGCTTTGATGTGCCATATCATTTTTAGCGACCATCAATAATCCTGAAGTATCCTTATCTATTCTATGAACAATACCTGGACGATAAGTACCGTTAATAGTAGATAATGGTGAATGGTATAGTAATGCATTTACTAGAGTATGTTCAAAATGTCCAGGAGATGGATGCACAACCATTCCTTGAGGCTTATTTACAACAATTACATCATCATCTTCATAAACAATATCTAACGGAATATTTTCAGGTTCTAAAGATAATTTCTTTACTTCTGGCTTATCAAAAGTTATTTCATCGCCTAAATTGACTTTATAATTAGCTTTTTTCACATCTCCATTTACCTTGATATTTCCATCGTCAATCATCTTTTTTAATTGAGATCGAGTATAATCTGTAAAAATATTAGTAACAACTTTATCTAATCTACCAGTCTTATCTGCTAATACTTTATAATCACTCATCTTTTTCATCCTTTATTAACGCTATTATTACTATAATTACACCAAACGTTAGACACATATCTGCTACATTAAAAATTGGAAAATTCATAAATAATGTTTCAAACATATCAACAACGTAACCTAAACGAATTCTATCAATAAAATTGCCCAACGTACCAGCAATTAATAATGAAATTGCCAACATATATAAATTATCATTTTTCAATTTCCAGAAGAAATATCCCATCAAACCTAGAGCAACTATTGTAATGACTGTAAAGAACCATTGTTGTCCACTTAGAACACTCCAAGCAGCTCCATCATTTCTAACATTTGTTAAAGCTAAAACATTAGATAAAATTACTTGGCTGGTTCCTAATTTAATATTTGCAGAAATCCAGAACTTTAGACCCTGGTCTGCAATAATCAAAATAATAATCATCGGCATATATAACCACATTGTAGATTACACCTTTCCTATCAAAAATGAGTCATATAACCTCTAAGTAATATGACTCAAGTTAATTTACTTCAATATATCCGATAAACTGTATACCAATCTATCTGCATTATAATCTTGATGAAGTAGCTTATCCGGATCAAATAGAATTCCCGACATTCCAGCATTATGGCCTGCTGCGATATCAAGTTCTCTATCTCCAACCATCACTGATTCTTCAACTTTTAAATTATACTTACTAACCAAGTATAACAAAGATTCTGGATCTGGCTTACGAGCAAAATCATTATCTGCAGTTACAAAATCATCAAAATAAGACCAAAGATTATCTCTTTTTAAAATATTCAAGGCACTACTGTCACGATGTGTTAATAGAAAGTTTCTACCACCATTTTCTTTTATCTTACGACAAACATCTGCAGCACCATCAAAGAGACGCATTTTATCTTGATATTGTTCTTCAAAAGAATGATACATTTGACGTAGCTTTGGTATGTCTAGATTTTTGCCATATAACTTAAAAGCTTTTCTAACAGAAGCTTCGCGCATAATTTTATAGACTTCTTTACTATCTAACTCTATTTCTTGAGTTTTCAAAGTTTCTACAAATGCTCGAACCATACCAGGATAGCTGTTGTATAAAGTTCCATCAAAATCCCAAAAATAATTCTTATACTCCATACTCTTATTCCTCATCAGTATCATACATAATTGTTACAGGTCCATCATTAACTAATGATACCTGCATATCAGCTCCAAAAATTCCAGTTTCAACTTGTACGCCTGATTCGCGTAACTTTTCGTTAAACTTATCATAATTCTTGCTAGCTATATCTGGATTTTGGGCTCTTGTAAAGCTAGGTCGGTTTCCTTTACGAGTTTGTGCATATAAAGTAAATTGCGAAATAGACAAAATACTACCTGATACTTGCTGTAAGTTTAAATTCATCTTATCATCAGCATCACTAAATATTCTAGCGTTTAAAACTTTTCTTGCTAAATATTCAATTTCCTTATCGCCATCATTTTCAGTAAAACCTACTAATAACAATAATCCTTGTCCGATTTCACCATTTACGTTTCCATCTATTTCAACCGATGCTTGCTTTACTCTTTGCAATAATACTCTCATTTAAACAACACCCTCTAATGTATTGGACGTTTAACCATATAAACATCCGGAATATTCTTTATTCTATCAATAATTCTTTGGAGATGTTCCTTATCTTTAACACCAATCGTAGCAGAAATATTTGCCATCTTATTATGATCAATTCGTCCATTTACAGAATTCAGACTCTTAGTGTTATTGTTGATTGCTTGAAGTATATCATTTAACAAGCCATCTCTATTATATCCTTGAACTTCTAAATCAGCATTATAGTAAGCTCTATCGTCAGGTAAGATATTCCAAGAAACATCTATTAATCTAGTTCCTTGGCTTTCGGCCGCTTTCACATTAGGACATTCAACTCGATGAACAGAAACTCCACGACCCTTAGTAATATATCCAACAATATCATCACCTGGAACTGGATTACAACAATGACTTAATCTAACAAGTAAATTATCAATACCTTCAATTAAGATACCACTTTCTTGCTTAGGCTTCTTATTTTCCTTTGTATCATTATTAATTTCTTGATGATTTTCCAATAATGCCTTTTCTTCTTGGCGTTTTCTATCATCGTCGGCTTTCTTTCTAAGATCTGCTGTTAAAATATTAACAATTCCAACTGGTGCAGTATCACCAGAACCAATGGAAGCATACAAATCGTCGGCTTTCTTAAATTGCTTTTTCTCTAAGCATTTAGCCATATTATCATTTAAAACATCTTTAGCATTATATCCTGCATTGGTTAATTCTTGAATTAGTATTTCTCTACCTTTTTCAATATTTTCTTCACGATCGCGTTTCTTGAAAAAGTGTTTAATTTTATTTCTAGCCTTGCTTGTGTGTACTAAATCTAACCAGTCTTGACTAGGACCTGCAGAATTTTGTGAAGTTAAAATGTCTACAATATCCCCGTTCTTCAATTGATAGTCAAGAGGTCGAATCTTACCATTGACCTTTGCTCCAGTTGTATGAGCACCAATTTCAGTATGGATACTATATGCCATATCCAATGGGCCTGAGCCTTTTGGTAATTCAAACACATCACCTTTAGGAGTAAAGACATAAACTCGATCACTAAACAAGTCACCTTTAACACTTTCCATAAATTCAGAAGCATCGTTTGACTCTTTTTGTAATTCTAGAATTTCTTTAAACAAGTTCAATTTCGTTCCAGTAGTTGTTTGAGGAACTGCATCTTTACGTCCTTCTTTATATGCCCAATGTGCAGCAATACCATATTCAGCCACGCGATGCATTTCTTCAGTTCTTATTTGAACTTCAAAAGGTCTACCATTAGGGCCGATGACTGTTGTATGCAAAGATTGATACATATTAGCTTTAGGCATAGCAATATAGTCTTTAAAACGACCTGGCATTGGTTTCCAACGAGTATGGATAGCTCCTAAAACTGCATAACAATCTTTAATGCTCTTTACAATTACACGTACTGCAGAAAGATCATATATTTGACTGAATTGCTTATGTTGATCTCTCATCTTTCGGTAAATTGAATATATGTGCTTAGGTCTACCATATATATCATATTCAATATTCAATTCTGCGATTGCTTTCTTAATTTCAACAATCACTTCATCAATATAATGAACTCTTTCTTCACGTTTAGAGTTCATCAAATGTACAATACGATAATATTGTTGAGGATTTAGATAACGCAAAGACATATCTTGTAATTCCCATTTAATTGTACTAATACCTAATCTATCAGCTAATGGAGCATAAATTTCAAGGGTTTCATTTGCTATTCTTCTTTGCTTATCTGGTCTTAAATGACTCAAAGTTCGCATATTATGTAACCTGTCAGCTAGTTTGACAATAATTACACGTAAATCTTTAGACATCGCCAACAATAATTTACGATGATTTTCAGCTAACTGTTCTTGATGAGATTTATATCTTATTTTACTTAACTTTGTTACACCATCTACAATAACTTCTACATCTTTTCCAAATAATTCACCAATATCTCCTAGTGTAACCTTTGTGTCTTCAACAACATCGTGTAAGAAACCAGCACTAACAGTTTCTGGATCCATTTTTAAGTTTGCTAAAATTCCGGCAACTTGAATTGGATGGATTATATAAGGTTCACCAGATTTTCTAACTTGCTCACTATGAACATAAGTGGCAAATTCACACGCTTTTTCAACAAATTTAACATGATTTTCATTCATGTACCCTTTGCACATATCAATTACATCTTGAGCTGACCAAATTGTTTCTTTTTTCATAAATCTCACCTCAACACCCAATAATTTTTTCAACTAATCTCAACTTAACTCCAAAGCAAATGATAAACTTGCTAAAAAATATAATGGTGCAGTTTCTGCTCGCATAATTCTTGGACCTAAACCAGCTAAAATAAAACTATTTGCTTCTAAAAATTCTATCTCTTTTGGAGAAATTCCACCTTCAGGACCAAAAATAGCAATGATATTGCTAGGTTTCTTATTTAAAATCTTAAACAAGTTTCCACTTTCACCTTTTTTAGCTGATTCTTCATATGCAACAATTCTAGCATCATTTTTTTCAAAATCTATATCTTTCAACTTTTCTACAAAAGTTACTTCAGGAATTTTCGTCCTATGAGACTGTTCAGCTGCACTTCTTGCAATTTTTTGTAACCTTTGTACTTTCTTGCTACTTCTTTTTTTATCCCATTTTGCAACAGAATAATCACCTACAAAAAAGATAAATTTAGTAGCACCCATTTCAGTACCCTTTTGTACTATCCAATCAGCTTTATCATTTTTAGATATTCCACAAGCGATAGTAACATCTGCTGGAAGTTCTACATCTGACGGAATAACTTCGACTGAAGTCGCTTTTGCTTTTCCATCTTCAATTTTTGTAATTTCCATCTTATGAACAACTTCTACATCATCAACTAATTCAAAAATATCTCCAACTTTCATTCTCAAAACCTTAATTGCATGTTTATAAATTTCCGGTGTGAGTTGATATTCAGTTGTAATCTTAGAATCAGCAAAATATCGTTGCATTAAATATCCCCCTTAACTGGTTTATGTGCAATAATTGAGTACCAATCTTTTTTATTCAAAATTTCATCTACAACAAAACCATTTTGTTCTAATTCTGTTAAGATTAATTCTTTCTTATCATTTATAATACCAGATGTAATGAAGATACCACCATCTTTAAGATTTGACTTAGCTTGAGGAATTAATGGAACTATAATTTCTGCTAGAATATTAGCTACTATTAAATCTACATTCTTATGTACACCTTCTAATAAATTATTAGGTTTAACTTCAATATTATTGCTAATTGGATTTAGTGCAAAATTTTCTTTAGCAGCTGTGACAGCATTATCATCAATATCATAAGCATATACCTTATCAACACCAAAATGTCTTGCTGCTATACTTAAGACACCAGATCCTGTTCCTACATCAATCATACTCTCATTACCTCGTACAGATGTTTCCAATGCCTGTAAAGCCAGTTGAGTAGTAGGATGTGTACCTGTTCCAAATGCTCTACCTGGATCTAGCCTTATTAAGATCTCATCTTCTTGTTCTTTTTGATATTCTTCCCAGCTTGGTACAATTGTTAGATACTTAGTCAATCTAACCGGATGATAATATTTCTTCCATAAATCTATCCAAGCATCATCTTGTAAATTAGTCAATGACACTTTGGCTTCTCCTGGATTCAGACCAAAGTTATTTAATTTCTTTATCTTTTCTTCTAATTCTGGAATTAATTCAACTAAGCCTAATTTACTAGGAAAATAAGTAATTACCTTTACTTTTTCTAAACCTTCACTATCATCAATTTGAACGCCACCAGCACCATTTTCCATTAATATGTTAACTACTGCGTCAATTGCTTCATTAGTTGTAGTTACACTTAACTCGTTCCATTCCAACGTCAGCTCATCCTTTCTAAAACTTAGGGTATTTAATCCTATTATTTGGATTAGGTAAACTTAGCATATTTGAATCAATAATCTTTTTATACTCATCTTCAGACCAGACCAATTCAAAAATTTCTTTTTCATCATCTGTTAGGAAATCTAATAAATCTGACTCACCATTATCCAATACTATTTGTAAATATGATACAAAGGCTTTTGCTTCTGCTAAAGACCAACCATTCTTACCATCATAAGGCAAACATACCAAATAGTCATCTGCATCAAAATTTTTCTCACGATTTTTATCATAGATTAATATTTCATCTACAAAAGTAACTACTGGCTCAGTTGACTCCACACCTAAAGTATCAGTTAATAAAGCTGCCTCTTTATTTTCAGCATAAAAAGTTAGTTCTATTTCAAATTGTCTATCTTTCTTATTCCAATTAACGAATATATCACCGTCAAAATCTAGTGTTTTCACTGTTTCTTTTAAGAAAGAATTTAAATCCGCTGCTTCTACCAATTTTACTTCCCCCATACCCTATTTATATTTACTTTCTATAATACATTATAATATTATCATTATCCAACTTTTATTGTATTATTCGTATTTTACTAAGCTTTATCTCTATATTTTTCTTATTTTTACTATTAATTTTCGTTTTTAAATTTTAATTTCCCTTATTTTCCTTACAAAACCTGTAATTAAGCATAGTATTATGAAGTATAAAAATGATATAATATAACAATAAAACGAATATTAACATAATAAATATTTAAGGAGTCTTATTTATGGCTGAATATAAAATGATTTTAGATTTAGATACCGGTATTGATGATGCACTAGCAATCGCATATGCTTTAGCAACACCTGAAAGTGATTTAATTGGTATTGTTGGATCATACGGAAATATCTTAGTTGAACAAGGTGTACAAAATAGTTTAGATTTACTTGAAATGTTGGGACATACTGAAATTCCTGTTTATCAAGGACTATCTCATTCATCAACTACTGATCATTTCGATGTTATGCCAATTAGTGCTCAAATCCACGGTAAAAATGGTATTGGAGAAGTTGAAATTCCTACTGCTAAAAGAAAAGTTGAAACTATGAATGGTCCTAACTTCTTTATTGAAGCAGCTCACAAATATGGTAAAAAACTTTTAATTGTTCCAACTGGTCCATTAACTAATCTAGCAGCAGCTATCAAAAAGGATCCTGAAATTATTAATTTAGTTGGTCGCGTAACACTCATGGGTGGTGCTTTAACAGTTCCTGGTAATGTTAACCCTGTTACTGAAGCTAACATTAATCAAGATCCTGAAGCAGCAGATTTTGTATTTAGAAGTGGTATTCCTCTTACTATGGTTGGTTTAGACGTTACAACTCGTACCTTATTAACTACAAGAGAAACTCAAAAATGGCGTGACTTAGGTACATTTGCTGGTCAAAAATATGCTGATATCGTCGACTACTACATTGACGCATATAAAGTAACAAGTCCACACCTTGGTGGTTGTGCTCTTCATGATCCTTTAGCTGTAGGTGTAGCCGTCGAACCATCTTTAGTTACAACACTTGCTTTAGATATGAAGGTTGATACTGAAGGCCCTTATGCAGGAAGAACAATTGGGGATGAAACTAAAGTAAACAACCCAAATCCTATAAGTAAAGCCGCAATTGGCGTTAACAAAGATAAGTTTTTAGATGAATTCATGGAAAAATTAACTAAATTATTTGTAGAAGCTAATTAATAAACTTATTAAGGAGGGCTAGACTTGGTATTTCTCGGCTTAGCTTTATACATTTTTTGGCTCTTAATAACACTGCTAAAAATTAATAGTTTGGCTCAGACTCCTACATTTTCATATCAGGTAGCTTTTTTTGGAAGTTTGTCTTGGTATAAAAATGCTAGAAACATTATTTTATTAGTATCATTTTGTATATTAATTTATTTTGCTTCTTTACAATTTATTTATTTTTTATTTCTATTTTCTAGTTTATTCTTTTTAGTACTATTCATACATAACATTCAAAGAAGTATCGGTACTGTAAAAGAAAATTTAATTCTAATGTCACTTAGTATTTTGGTCAGTGTTATTTCTTGCTGGATACTTTCCTTACTATAAGAAAAGTGATAAAGCCCAAAGTGTATCAATTAAGATATACTTGGGCTTTATTTTTTCTATATAAGATAAAAATCATAGCCATCTATTCAAAATCGATAGAGGCTATGATTTTCATAATTCTTTACTTGTTATTATTTAACATCAATAATTTTTACTTGCATAGTTCCACCTGGTGTGTCGATGGATACTACATCGCCTAACTTGTGTCCAATTAAACCACTTGCAATTGGAGATTCGTTTGAAATTTTACCTTCAAATGGATCTGCTTCTGCAGCACCTACGATTTGATATGTTTCTGGTTCATCATCATCTTCTTGGAATGTAACTGTCTTACCTACTGCAACTTCATTTTCATCAATTGACTTATTGTCAATAATTTCTGCATGGTTTAGCATATTTTGAATTTCTTTAATTCTAGCTTCCATAAATGCTTGTTCATCTTTTGCAGATTCATATTCTGAGTTTTCAGATAAGTCACCGAATGAACGAGCTATCTTAATACGTTCAATAATTTCTGCACGTTTAGTAGTACGTAATTCTTCTAATTCTTGTTCTAATTTTTCTTTACCTTCTAAAGTCATAGGAAATGTTTTTTCTGCCATTTTATTCACCTCAAAATTATTTTTCTCGTTTTCTTAAAATATCTCTAACTTTAGTAACTAACAAGTCAATAGCAACTTGGTTTTCTCCACCTTCAGGGACAATAATATCAGCATAACGCTTAGTTGGTTCGATAAATTGATGGTACATTGGTTTTACAGTTGATTTATATTGATCAATAACTGATTGCAATGAGCGACCACGTTCTTCGATATCTCTTTGAATACGTCTGATAATACGGATATCGTCGTCAGTATCTACAAAAATTTTAATATCCATCAAGTCTCTCAAAGCCGGATCATTCAATACTAGAATACCTTCTAGAATGATTACTTCCTTAGGCTCAACCTTTTCAACCTCTGAACTTCTAGTATGCTCTGTATAATCATAAATAGGTTTTTCAATGGTTTTCCAATCTAATAAATCTTTTAATTGCTTAACCAACAACTCAGTATCAAATGCATTAGGATGATCGTAGTTTGTCTTTATGCGTTCTTCAAAAGGCATGTCACTTTGATCATTATAGTAAGAATCTTCTTGTAACATCAATAATGAGTGACCATGTAGTTGTTCAAAAATTGCTCGACTAACAGTTGTCTTACCAGAACCTGATCCACCTGTTACACCTATTATTACTGGTTTATTTTCCCTATTTGCCATTATTGTTCTCTCCCTCTACTAATTAATTTTCATATCCATTTGCTTTTTGCAACTTTTTAACATTCTTTTGATGTTCAGCATATGTCTTAGAGAAATATACTTTCTTTGTCTTAATATTCGCTACGAAATATAAATATCCTTTGTCTTTATCAACAGGGTTTAAAACAGCCTTTACAGAATCAATACTTGGATTATTAAATGGTCCTGGGCCTAATCCCTTATTTTTATAGAGATTATATGGAGAATCAACTTCTAAATCATCGTATGATACAGTTGATTTACTGTTATTTAAAGCATAATGGATAGCTACATCAGATTGTAACGGCATATCTTGTTCTAAACGATTTTCAAATACTCCGGCAATTTTACCTCTATCATCAGCACTACCATATTCTTTTTCTACTAGCGATGCCAATGTTAAAACTTGTTGAACTGAATATTTTGATTTTGAAATTTTATCAAAATATGGTTTCATTTCCATATTAGTCTTAGCTACCATTTGTTCAACTACTGCTTTCAAATTATCATGCTTTCCAACTGTATATGTTGCGGGATACAAATATCCTTCCAACTTATATTTTGTATCTTTAGCATCAACAGCAGAAGATAGCAATTGCGGATATTTGTTCTTTAACTCATTCAAAAAGTTTGCATTATTCATTAGCTTTAGAAAATCTTGCTTTTTAAACTTAGTATTCTTTTGAACTACATCAGCAACTTGATCTATGCTAGCACCTTCTTTAATTAGAATTGTACCATTAGAATGGGGATTACTTTGACCACCTTGTTGTAATTTCTTTGCAATTTCATCCAAAGTCATTGACGGACTTAATTGATAATATCCAGCTTTGAAATTACCTACTTTGTTAGTCTTTACATAATAATCAAAAACAATACCACTCTTAATAATATTATTTTTCTCTAAAATATCTCCAATTTGCTTATTGGAACTTCCTATTGGAATTTTCACTTCTACTTTTTTAGTACTATTAGCATTCAATGGTTGTAAAGAAGAATGAATATACTGATATCCCATCACTCCCATCAAAACTACTAATACCACTAAAATTCCAACAATCCATGAAATAATTTTACCAGCTATTCCACGTTGCTTTTTCAATTTTTCAGAACGGCTTGGATAATTCGTATTATCATTTTTCAAGGTTTTTCCTCCTTAGACTATACAGTCTTACTTAATGATTATACTAAAATTAATACGTTTTTTCATCTATATTTAGAATTTTGTCTTATTATTAAACTCTCAAAAAATGTCGTCAAATCTATTCTTGATTCAACGACACTCTGTACTTAATCTTAACGAATTACAGCTTTATAATTTTCTTGTAATTTATTAACTACTTTATCAAATGCTTTATTTACTTCATCATCCGTTAATGTACGTTCTTTATTTTCGAAAGTTAAAGTATAAGCTAAAGACTTGAATCCTAAGTCAATCTTTTCACCAGCATAAACATCAAAGATATTTACAGATGCTAAGTTAGCCCCGCCATTTTCTTTGATTGTTTTAATGATATCACTGTTTTGAATATCTTCAGCAACTAGTAAAGCAATATCACGCTTAATTGCAGGGAATTTAGATACTGGTTTATAAACTTCAGGATCTTTAGAAAGTTCCATAACTTTTTGTAAGTCTAATTCAAATACATAAACTCTATCTAAATTGTATTCTTTAGCTAAAGTTGGATGAACTTCACCAACAAATCCAATAAATTCACCATCAATATAAATATTTGCTGTACGTCCTGGATGCATTTCCTCATGTTCTGCCGTAGCTGTATAAACAACTCTAGAACCTACTCCTACTTTATCCAATAGATTTTGAACAATTCCTTTAATTACATAGAAGTCAACCGGACGTTTCTTATCATGCCAAGTTGCATCTTCAATTAATCCAGTCATAGCTGCAGCAACATGTTCCACTTCTCTTGGTCGTTCTGAATCTTCATCTCTGAAGAATACTCTTCCTTGTTCGTAGAGAGCTACATTTTCAACTTTTCTAGCCTTATTGTATGAAACATCATCTAATAATCCAGAAATTAGGTTCATTCGAACTGTTGTATGATCAGAACTCATTGGGAAATCTAATTCTGTTGACTTCATTGCTGGTTCAAAAGCAAATCTCTCAGCCTTAACTTTAGTTGTAAGCCCATAAGAAATAGCTTGTGTTAATCCAGAAGCCTCAAGAATTGCGCGTGTATTACGAATTACTTGTTGTTCGTAAGTATAGTGTCCTGGAGTAGTTGGACCTACTGGTAAAGTAGCTGGAATATTGTCATAACCATAAATACGTGCTACTTCTTCTATTAAATCTGCAGGAATGCTAATATCCCATCTAAATGGAGGCACATTTACAACAAATTCGCCAGCATTTTCTTCAACCTTAAATCCTAAACGTTCAAAAATATCTGTCACATCTGCAACTGATAAATCTGTTCCTAAGACATTATTTATTTTTTCTAATGAAATTTCTACCGTAGTATCTTGAACATCTATATCTTGTTCTTGCGCAATTCCAGTAGCTACCTTACCATCGCCTAATTCCGCAATCAAATTAGCAGCATAATCTAATGCTTCTTCGATTGTTCCACGATTAATCCCTCTTTCAAAACGCATTGATGCTTCGGAATGAAGATTTTCGCGACGAGAAGTTTTTCTGATGCTTGATGAATCAAACATTGCAGATTCAAGTACTACGGTTGTAGTATTGTCATCAACTTCTGTATTAGCTCCACCCATCACACCAGCTAAAGCAATTGGATCCTTACCGTTAGTAATAACAATATCTCCAGATTGTAATTCACGTTCTTGATCGTCTAGAGTTGTGATTTTTTCTCCTTGCTCAGCTAATCTTACTACTAATTCTTTTGAATTAATCTTGTTGTAATCAAAAGAATGAAGTGGTTGACCATAATCCATCAAAATGTAGTTAGTAACATCAACGACATTATTAATAGGTCTTACACCAGCATTCCATAAGCGTTTTTGTAACCACATAGGACTAGGTTTAACAGTAACATTATCAATAACTCGTAGTTTATAAGCTGGAGCTAATTCTTTATCTGCCTTTACTGACAAATAGTCTTCAATATGTAATCCATCATCTTCGTTAACAGTTCCCATTGGTAAAGTTAATTCTCTACCATAAACAGCAGCTACATCTCGTGCAACTCCACGCATACTTAACATATCACCACGATTAGGTGTTACGTCAACGTCAATTATATCTTCGTCCATTCCTAGATAATTATATACGGGTTCCCCAGGAACAGCAGATTCTGGTAATACGTAAATTCCGTCAGCATATTCTTTAGGAACAACACTTTCTGAAAAGCCAATTTCTTGTAAAGCACAAATCATACCATTAGATACTTGACCTCTCATTTTACCGCGCTTAATTTTAACATTCCCGGCAATTCTTGCACCTGAAAGTGCTACGATAACTTTTTGATTAGCAGTAATATTAGGAGCTCCACATATAATTTGAATTGGTTCATCTTCACCTACATCAACTTGACAAATATTTAAGTGATCGGAATCTGGATGCTTTACAACTTCTAAAGTTTTACCGACAACAATCTTTTTTAATCCTTCTTCAAGTCTGTATGTTTCATCCACTTCAACTGCTGTTCTTTCAATTTTTTCAGCTAATTCTTCAACAGCTAAATCATCTACTTTTACATAATCGTTTAACCATTTTGTAGAAACTTTCATTTTATACTATCCCTTCTGTGAAAATTGACTTAAGAAACGAACATCATTTAGATAGAACTCTCTGATATCGTCTACACCATATTTCAACATTGCAAATCTATCTGGTCCTAAACCGAATGCAAATCCGCCATAAACATTGGAATCTACTCCTGCCATTTCCAATACGTTAGGATGTACCATTCCAGCACCTAGAACTTCGATCCATCCAGTGTATTTACATACAGAACAACCTTTACCATTACACTTAAAACATGAAACATCAATTTCAGCAGATGGTTCTGTAAATGGGAAATAACTTGGACGCATTCTGATTTCTCTATCTTCACCGAAAATAGTACGTGCAATTAATTGCAAAGTACCCTTTAAATCAGCCATAGTAATATGCTTATCTATAACAAGTCCTTCTACTTGATGGAATTGATGAGAATGAGTTGCATCGTCAGTATCTCTACGGTAAACCTTACCTGGAGAAATCATTTTAAGTGGTCCCTTGCTAAAGTCATGTTTTTCCATTGTACGAGCTTGGACAGGAGATGTTTGAGTTCTCATTAAAATCTTTTCAGTAATATAGAAAGTATCTTGCATATCACGTGCTGGATGATCTTGAGGTAAGTTAAGCATTTCAAAGTTATAATGATCTTCTTCTACTTCAGGACCATCAACAACTTGAAATCCCATTCCCAAGAATAATTTTTCTATTTGATCAATTATTTGTGTAATAATATGTGTGTTACCTGTAGTTACTGGCACACCTGGTAAAGTTACATCAATTGTTTCTTTTTCCAGTTTTTTAGCCATTTTTATAACTTCAATTTCATCTTTCTTATCAGCCAATGCTTGAGTCAATTCATCTCTGATTGCATTGGCAAATTGTCCCACTTTTGGACGTTCCTCTGCACTCAAATCACGCATTCCACGTAAAACTTCAGTGATTGGACCTTTCTTACCTAACAAACTTACACGAATGTCATTAATTTTCTTTAAGTCTTTTGCTTCTTTTATTTCCGCTAATCCTTGTTCTTTTAGCTCAGCAAGCTTTTCTTTAAGATTCATTGCTATGTTCCTTTCTTTGACTTTTTCAAATAAAAAAGCCTCATCCCTACCAAAAGGGACGAGGCTCGCGGTACCACCCTTGTTTTGTTATACAAAATTGTACAACAACACTCTAATATGCCTTTAACGTAGCATCAACGTTCTATCTTTCAACTTAAATCGTATTCTGATAGCGATTCCGGAAGTGAACTTCAGATAAAAAATATTGAAATTATCTCACCAAAACTAATTTCTCTCTTAAAATATTACCTTATCTTACTCTTTTCCATCTACATCTTTAATATTATGCTTTTTAGTTTAAACTATATTACTGATTTTAGTCAAGGGCTTATCAATGAAATAAAATTAGCTATTAGCACAATCTTCGACAGAATACCATTTATCAGACCATTTATGAATATCAGACATAATTTCTTTCAAGTCTTCACCTTGAGAAGTCAATCTATATAAGACACGTGTACTACCTGGTTGTGCCATTCTTTCTACTAAACCTTCGTCTTCAAGTTCTTTTAGTCTTTCTACCATCACTCTGTCACTACATTTATCAACGCTATCAGCTAAATTTCTGAATCTTTGAGGGCCTTTTTCCAATAAAACTTCAATAATCAAACCGTTCCATTTTCTTCCCAAGATTCCAAAAGTCTTTGTAAATTTAGGACAAAGTGTGTATTTATTTTCAGTATCCACTGGCATAAAGTTCACTCCTTTCAAATATATTTTTGGATCAATACTTTACTAGTCAAATCTAATTTGTTACTAGAAGTAAATAAATCTAACAAAATAACCTTTGCATTATAGCAAAGGCCACTAATACTGCCCTAAGGACATTTTACACTATTTACTTACTTTTTCAAAGTCAAACGCTGTACTATTTTTTCTTCCTCTAAATAGTTTCTCAACTTTTTGTACTAAGTGCTCTGAATATTCCGTTGTAGCAGAATACTTATCTACAATAGTTACAATATAACCTTCTTTATACTTTGGAGGGCACAATGTAGCTCCCCACATGTGTTTAATAATAATATCTTTTTCTAAATCACTTAATTTTGTTAATTTTTCTGCATTTCTAACTGCTATTCTAGGATGAATCCAAGCATGTGTACCACGATCAAATTTTGTAGTTCTCCAATCATAATAGAACAAATCATGTAATAACCCTGCACGAGCTACAGCTTTAGCATTCCAACCTAATGTCTTAGCAATTCGATAACTTACATAAGAAACAGTTATCACATGCTCTAAACGAGTAGAAAAATGATGTTGGGTATAATTAGCAAGTTTTTGAACTTCTTTAGTTTCCAACAAGCTCCCGACATAACTCATATATTCTTCATCATTACGCCAAATATTATCTTTCATATAGTATCGTTACCTCACTAATTATCTATTCGTACTCTACTACTAGATAATAATACAGATTTTTTATGAAAAATCAATAATTCTTAGCACACCTTAACACTTTTTTATTTATTTCTTCAAAGCAAACATTAATATGCCTGCAGCCACCGCTACATTTAGTGATTCAGCATTAGTTATTGGAATATACAAATTAATTGAAGTCACCTCTAGAATTTCTTTACTTATTCCATTTCCTTCGTTTCCCATAACTAAAGCAAAATCAGTATGTTGTCCGACATTAGTATACTCTCTAGCATGTTCGTTAAGTTCACTTCCAAAAACAGGAACCTTCATATCTTTAAAATGTCTAATCCAACCAGAGAGATTATCATTAATAACTTTAATATGAAATTGACTCCCTTGCATTGCTCTTACGACTTTAGGATTATACAAATCTGCCGACCCTTCTCCTAAGATTACTCCAGAGAAACCAGCAGCATCTGCAGTACGTACCATTGTTCCAATATTTCCTGGATCCTGAACACTATCTAACATTAACCAAGCACCTACGTCCTTTTGAGGATATGTGATCTTTTCTTCTTCAATAGATACAATTCCAAAAATTCCTTGTGGCGTTTGAGTTTCTGAAATACTTTTCGAAACTTCCTCGGAAATCATAATCACCTTAGTTTCATCTGGGATTTCTATTTCATTTAGATGCTCAAATTTAGAAGTTATTAACAATTCTTCAACTTTCTTATTTGCTTTTAGTGCTTCTTTCACTAAATGTAAACCATCAAGAATATACTTATTCTGTTTTTTTCTTCCCTTTTTAGTATTTAATTTCTTCCATTCTTTTACTCTACTATTACTTGTTGATGTTATTTCCAATTATTTACACATCCTCTAATATATTTGTCTATTAGATTATAGAATGAATCAATATTGTCGACAAGGTTGTTAAGTTGAAATATTCTAAAAATTATCGTATCATTATCACAATTAATTAATACTAAGGAGTTTTGATGATGCAATTATACAGATTAGTTATTGATGGAGCTTTAGTATCTGACGAAAGCGACGAATACATTTATATAATTCATATTTCGTATCCATCATATGCATACTTACCTGATCAAAACATGCCTTCGATTCCTGCAAAGTCACCAGCTTTACAAACTATCATTAGTCCTGTCCAGTTTAAAATTGAAAATGGTGATTTTTCAGAATTTTTCGTTTACTTAAATATTATTCCTAATAGTTTAATACCTAGACCTCGTTTTAAATTAGACCTATTAAAAAATTCGGATAGTTATTCAATCACTAAACATGAAATGAAATTTTATAACAATCCTGATTTCGTTGAGAAGTACGGCCGTCCTCGTTATGATGTCAATCCAATTCCTATCAATTACGACGTTTCATTGGCAGAAATTTTACCTGAACTAGAACATGGCGACTTTTTAGGAAATTATATTAGTATTCGTTGGGAATTAGTTTCTCATAGAAATTAGCTTTTGGCCAGAGAGTATATTCCACCGATAGCTGCAATAAAAATAAGCCCAAGTAACCATATATGTGAAACTAGCCATACGAAAAGTGCAATACAGAATATCCAATAAAATAATTTCCCTGCAACTTTTAAAATCTTCCATGCTATCCATATACCAAATATTAAAAATAGAATTCCCATGTATAAACACCTCTTTGAGAAGATTATATCATTTTATTTTTGACTTTATTGATAATTTTTCTTAAATATTCACTTATCATTTTTTTGTATGTTTTATCATATACTAACTTCAGATAAATCAACTTATAAACAAAGCTATAAAATTTAGAACAACTGATTCTGTGTATCGTCAGTTGTTCTTTTTTATTACCTTAAATTTAACTTGGAAAATAAAAAACCTTTCTGTCAGAAGAACAGAAAGGAGAAATTTTACGGTGACTAGCCGTATTTTTTTTGAAGATAACTAATCTTCAATCGAGATGTATTACCTTGATTCCCTTAGTAGTAACGTTAGGATTGACTATCCTAATAAACATTATATCTGACATTATTTCAGATAAGATTAAGAACCGTCATAAGCGGAAGCATTAATCTTTGACGAATTGATCCAGATAGTAAAAGTAGATGTGGTAGCAAGCGACCCAACATCTGCTTTTTTTATTTTACTAAAATCACCTAACTAAATGGATAGGTGCTATCAAGACAGTCATCAATACTGCAAACATATTATACCACCCTATCATAAACTTTTTAAAGTGTAACGAATTGTAACAGATTGGGTCGACTCAACTATCTGTTATAACCTACTAAACTTTCATATTTTTACAATAACTTTGATTTTTAATTGATACCAACACGATAACGTGTTATCATACAAGTGTTGAGAAGTGGTAACAACAATACCTTACAGACCTCGACACAAAAAAGTTCCAAAGAAACATAGGTAACCACTTAGAAAGTAATTACAATGAAAAAGCTAAACAACTTTTTTAGATATTATTACTTTTGTTAATTTGGTAATTATATTTATTTTCAATTTATTAATGTAGTTAGGAGTGAAAACATGATTAATTTAAATAGCAAAGATATAATGACTGCTCAAGAAGCAGCTAAAATTTGGAATAAAAATGAAGCTTATGTTAGAACTGCCCTTAGACAAAACCCAGACAAATTTCCAGAAGGTTCAGTTAAAAGATTTGGAAAAGTGATATTAGTAACTACTCAAGGTATGGAAGCTGTAACAGGTATTAAGGATCCAAGAAAGGATGATTAGATGAATAAACAAGATAAATATTTTAAATGGATAATTTATGCAATATTTGCAACTATATTTTTAAAGTTAATTAATATACTATTCTTTGAATGATCGTCGTAAACAGTTAGGTTCTTAAATCTAGGGAGTTATTATTGTAGTTAGCATATTTAAAAAAGGTAAAGGATACATGATTAAGGGTATCTTGGTACGATGAACATAAATATGAAAATAAGACTGGTTTTAAAAGAACTAAGAAAATCAATAAACCTAGTTTCCACTTCCATAGTCTATGACATACTTATGTCGCTTACCTTTTATCAAAAAATATTGACTTGTATATTATATCTAAACGTTTAGGACATTCAGATATTTCTACAACATCTAGAGTATACTCTTATTTAATTGATGAATATAAAAATCGTGCTGATAATCAAATATCTAAATTTATCTCAAGTTTATATAATAATTCTAATGAATTTTACACTGATAATAAGAAAAATTATCTTTAAAATATGAATAATTTTGTTAATAACAAATAATATATTGTTCAAAATGGAAGTGCACCAAAAGTACTCCAAAGAATTAAAAACATACTAAAACATATGAAAACTCAGAAACAAAAAATCACCTATAAACGTTGATATAATAACGTTTATAGGTGATTTTAAAATTATTTAAACTATAACATATTGTTTATAAAAAGGAGAGTACAGGATTTGAACCTGCGCACCAATATAAATCGGCTCGCCGGATTTCGAGTCCGGTGCATTACCACTCTGCCAACTCTCCGTAACAGAGTTAGTATAACAAAAAATAGTTATATAAGCAATACTTACCCGATTATTTAGTGTTATAAGTAATGATATAAATACTAAAAATAATTTATTCCATAAAATCATAAGGTGTTATATCATCCATACCTATCATTGCATCAACTTTGTTATTAACAATAATATCCATGGTCAATATACCATCATTATAAATAAACGGTTCATCCTGTTCTTCAACAATGGAATCTTGTTCTTTGTCATTATTCACGGCAACTTCTTCATTATCAGTTTTTTCTACTGGTTTTTCTTCTACTCCGAATTCCATTCTTATACGTTTCAATAATCCAGTCTTTCTGTTAAGAGAGATAATCTCTGCACTTTGTCTAAATGAAGAAATATTTCCTAAAAGAACTAATTTTTGCTTAGCTCTAGTTATTCCTGTATATAACAAGTTTCTAGCAAACATTCTTTGATATTGTGGCAACATTGCTAATACTACAATTGGAAACTCACTACCTTGGGATTTATGGATGGACATACAGTAAGCTAACGTCAAATTAATCCAATCCTTTTTATCAAAAGTTACTTCATTTCCATCGAAATCTGCTATTATCTGTTCACCCTTTTTATCTTTTTTAGTTTTAGGTATATTTATTCCCATAATCTTTCCAATATCACCATTGAAGACATTATTTTCAGGATCATTTACCAAATGAAGAACTCTATCTCCAATTCTAAATATTTGCTCATTGAAAGTAACTTCTTTTTGTCGAGGTTTAGCTGGATTCAATAATTCTTGTAAAATAGTATTTAACCTATTAATTCCTGCATTACCACGATACATTGGAGCTAATACTTGAATATCATCTTTACTATTTCCCTTATTCAAGGCAGCTTTTACCACTTGCTCAACAGCAGAAGTTAATTGGCTAGCTTCACATGGAATAAATGCTCTGTCAGATTGTGCTTTAGTGAAGTCTACCGGCAGTTCTCCATTTTTTATTGAATGTGCCAAATTAATTATTGAGGAACCTTCACCTTGTCTATAGATTTTCGTTAACTCTTTTTTAGGTAAGGTATCACTAACTAATAAATCAGAAAATACTTGTCCTGGTTGTACTGACGGAAGCTGATTTCTATCTCCCACAAAAATAACTTGCATATGACTAGGAATACTATTTAACAATAAATCCATGATAAGTGTATCTACCATGGATGTTTCATCGACAATTAACAATGCACCTTCAAGTTCTTGAATATCTTCAGGCAACTTATCATCATGCGCATTTATTCCCAACATTCTATGAATTGTAGAAGCTGGTAATCCCGTCGATTCTGCCATTCTTTTAGCAGCTCGTCCTGTTGGTGCAGCTAACAATATTGGAAATGGATTATCTTTATCGTACTTACCAATATCTAAATCTATGTCGTTTAATAAAGCATATACTGCAACAATTCCATTAATAATTGTTGTCTTACCAGTACCTGGACCACCTGTTAACAGAAAAACTGGTGATTTAATTGCATCTTTTATCGCCCTTTTTTGTTCACTATCATAATCTATTCCCAATTGATCCTCAGCTTTTATTAAGAGTTTATCTAATAACGCATCATTATTTGGTAAATCACTGTTGCCCGATCTCAATAGTCGATATAAATTCTCTGCTATATTCCACTCAGCATTGAAAAAGGTCCTACTGTATACTTTATTATCATCAGACTTAATTTTATCTTCTTCAGCAAGCTTTATTAACTGATCTGCAACTAATTGTGGATCGATTGCTTCATTGCGATTACTTTCAAGAAGCTTTAATGTTTCAGTTACTAAGGGTTTTAACTCAACATAAGTATCTCCTGTAGCATAAGTTAAATCATACAATGATTGGAAAATAGCTCCTCGAATTCTACCAGGAGAATCACTAGCAAAGCCAAATTGTTGTGCAATTTGATCTGCTTTAGTAAAGCTAATTCCGTCAATATCTACGGATAACCTGTATGGATCTTCATGGATTATTTCCAAGGTACTATTTGTATAGTTATTATAAATCCTTCCAGCCATTGTACTAGTAAAACCTAAACTATTAAGTTCAATTATGATTTTATCAATTCCATAATTTTCCTTTAAAACTTTTTTTATACTATCCTTTTGCTTTTCAGATAATCCAAGTTCTTCTAATTTATCCATATCATTGTTTAAAACGTCAATAGCATCTACACCTAATTTTTTTACTATTTTTTCAGCTGTCTTTTTACCTATACCAACAAACTCATCACTCGAAAGATATGCAATTACACCATCTTTTGTAGAAGGTAATTCTATTTGGTAACTTTCAGCTTGGAATTGTTTTCCATAACGTTGATGCTCTACAACATTTCCCTCAAATCGATATAAAGAATCTGTTTGAATATTAGCAAAACTTCCAGTCACAGTTATTCTCTGATCATCCCAGTCGAAATTAGTTTCTTTAATCAAGACTTGTAGAACTTTATAAAAACTATCGGAAGCCTCGAAGTAGACAGCATTTACTGTTCCTATAAGATACTTACCATTATCTTCTTGGTCAAAAAGATCTAATTCCTCACTCATCAGACTTTCCTTTCTTTTGCGTCATTAAGAAACGTTGAACATCTGCCAAACGTTGTTGCATTTTTTTGTAATATTCATTATCCAAATTCTTAACTCGATCAAAATACTTACCTGCTTCTCCTGACAAGCTAAGTTCTATTACTCCTAATTGGAATAATACTTCTACATTATCTTTGTCATATTCTAAAGCTTTTAAATAGTATTTTTTTGCATTAGTCAAATCACCTGTAGCCATAAAACATGATGCTAATAAAGAAATCGCATCTACATTATGTTTTGTATTTTCAGAAACTGTTAATGCATACATCATAGCTTGAGGATAATTTTCTTGGGCATAATATGCCTGTGCCATCATTAACATTGAATCTTGTTTTAACTTTTCAGATTGAACTTTCTTAAACTCCACTATAGCTTTATCATACATCGAATTAGTATAGTATACATTTCCCAATCCATAATGCATAAGTGAAGATTTTTCTTTGCCATTAGCAAATATATTCAATGCTTTCTTAAATAGTTCTTCTGCTTGTTCAGCAGAATGAGCATCATTAAGAGCCACCCCTAAATTATAATATGCCTGTGCATCATAAGGATTATTATCTATTTTCTGTATAAGATCTTTAATTAATTCTTCAGCCTTATTTTTAATGTTTTTATCCACTATTTCACCACCACTTTATACTACATCAGTTGCATCTAAGTCTCTCTTTAGATAATCAGTTTTATTCCATACTAAGCATTTGAATTTTTGGTTGTCATCTACAGTTTGTAAAATCGTTGTACTTGTATTAGCCAATCCACCTTTTGCACGAATCTTTTCTAATGGTATTCCCTGGAGATAACGAATTTCAGCACATAAAGCCGCACCATGACTAACAATCAAAATATCATCATTAGGATATCTTTTAACTATATCTCTAATTTTCGGAGTCATTCTTGCAAATAATTCAGGAAACGATTCACCCTCTATTGTTGTTGGATCATACTTATCAGGATGATTTCTAAAAGCATCTAATTCAGCTGGATATTTTTCTGCTACTTCAGTAAATTTCATACCTTCCATTTTACCTAAATTAAACTCAGAAAATGCAGCATCTGCTTCTAAACGTACGTTATAAGGTAGGTTTTCTTTTATTTTTTGAGCAGTTACTAATGCTCTTTTTATTGGACTAGAGTATATTTTTGCAAAACGATATGTCTTTAAATACTCTGATAATTGTTTTATTTCTTCTAAACTTTGAGGTAATAATGGCGAATCTCCATGTGCCCCTTGGTATCTACCTTCTAAATTCCATTCTGTTTTTCCATGGCGTACAAAAAAAAGTCTTGTCATACTAACCTCACCTTTATTTTTAATAATTAAAATAACTTCAAAATAATAATAAAAACTAATTCAAGTTTACTCGTATTCTCCATAATCTACAAGTAAGTTATTGATTTTAATATATAAAAAACAGTTGAAGCAAATCCAACTGTTCTGTAGTTAACTATCTACACTATTTCCTTTCGAGTATACAAAATTCCTCCTAATAGCATCGCCAATATCCCTATACCAGTTAAAATAGCAAATGACATCAAATCAAATTTTTCCATTGGCATTTTAGCAAGTACGTTGAATAACGAAGTATGCGTCATCCACTTAGGCAAATCAAGTAGTACAGCAAAGTATATTATACAAAAACTATACCCTAATAATCCATAAACTAACCAACCAACAAATATAGGCAAACTCAAGCTTAGTAACATTAGTCCAACAAATAAACAAACTAATGGCCATTGATTTAATGATGCTTTAATACAATAATAAATTTTCCATTATTAGCCTGCATTGATGAAGTAGCTGCTATCCCTAAACAAAATCCATTTATTAGTATAGCTAAAGTCCCGAAAAATAAAGCTAAAATCAAACTAGAATGGTAAACTTTCAACCTACTTACTCGCTGCACTAAAAGATAACCTAACCGTTCTTTATTTGTCTCAAACTGCACTTTATGAACAACTACTAGTGGCATCACTAAACCAATTGCTGTCGTTACCACCATAATTAAAGAAGTAAATGAATTAATCAATGTTGTAGAATTATTAGCAAACATTTGACTAATTAATTTATTACTGCTGACAAATGTATCAATATCTCCATAAATTGAACCATACATTATTGCAATTACACCATCAGCTAGTAACCAAGAAATAATAGTAGATCTATTTAAGTAAAAGAAAAATCTTAGTGGTGTAGCTAGCCATTTACTAGCTTTAGTTTTACCCTTTTTTGGAGCAATTGTACTAGATCCTAAATCTCGTGAACTTTCAAGCACCAAACCAATACTAAATACAACTAAAGTTAATAAGAATAATCCTATCAAGTAATACCAATTATTTTGATAAAAAGGATGACCTAAATAAGTCCAAGCTAGTGGATTAAACTTAGATAATGTCAAATTACTAACATCAGTACCTGCTCTAAGTACATATAATATTCCCACTATACTAAAGAAAATTCCACGTGCTTGTGAGCTTGTAGCAAAGATTTGAGCACAAAGATAAGCTATTGATGCACCTAACAAACTAGCTGATCTTAATGAACATGCAAAATACAAACTACCTTTAAGATCTATAGAACTAACATTGTAAGATACTAAAATTCCACTAACTAAAATAATTGTTAAAACTGTATGTAAAAGTACCAATAAATTTATTGCCATACTAGAGGCTTGCGAACCAATATGCAACGAATTCAATATTTCTAATTGCCCGTTTTCTTCCATATACTCAAACGATGGTTAACGGCTTTTCCCAACCTGAAATATATCAACAAGCCCTCCCTTTTACTAAAGAATGGACTGAAGTACTGTTAAAAGGCATCGCTCCAAATCCTAATATAATTATGAAAGATAAATAAAAATTACCCAGGCTTTAAAAATCTGAGTAATTTTTATTTATATTAATTTATATTTTTCTCTGACATTTTTCTTAGATAGCTCCATATCTGACTTCTATATCTTCTAAGTAAAAATAATAATACGAGATAAGTTACTAAGCATAACCCTATCCAAAATGGATTTTGTGAAATAAATGCCGCAAATACCACTGCATTTAATGGTCTGGCCATTAAATTAAAACTTGTAATCAAAACTACACCAGTTGGAATTGTAGCACCATAATTTGATACTGCTTCTGTATAAACTGAACCTAACCAACTTGATGCATATAATCCTAAACTAAACCAAATAATTCCATTTGCAATTATTTTTAAGATATTACCTCTAGTTATTGCAACTATTGACTCAACCATGAAAGGTAAAGCTATTAAATCTACTACTGGTAATGTCCTATTACCTGGTAATACAAATGCTAGTAGTACCATAATTGGAATCAATATCATCCCAGATATTATAGTAGCTGGTTCTCCATAACCTACACCATCATCAATACCTAAGAACCATCTCTTAGGGTGTGTTTTCTCTTTCATTTCCTCTTTTTGTCTACTATCAATCGCATCAGCCAAAGGAATAAATGCTTTAGCGAAAACGTCTGTAATTAATGGAAAGATTGTCATAACGGCAGCAAGTTGAATTGCAAACTTTAATATCTCTCCCCAAGCATCTATATCCGTTAAATTGTTTAAATTACCTAAAATTCCTATAATTATTCCTAATATTACCCCTAAACTCGTTGGCTCCCCAAACACTCCTAATCTATCCTTGAAAACTTTCGGAGTTAACTTCACCTTATTAAATCCCAACAAGTTCCATAAAGGATCCAGCAAAATTGCAGGAATAGTCTGTTCTATGTTATGCAATGAAGCTACTGTTGCATTCTTTATTTCAAAATATTCCGACCATCTATCAGCTTGAATTTCTGCAATTACCAAAGTATACAGTAACATGAAAAAAGATAGGATTAATGATAACCAAAAATTGTGAGTTACATAGTAAGCTAAAGTTCCCCAAATCATAAATCCAAAATTATTCCATAAATTAGATGCCATAAAAACCTTAGTGATGCCCAACGCAAAAATAATTAATTCAAAAATTAAGCCAAATACAAAGAAAGTTATTCCTACAGATGAGCCAAAACTTGCTAAAGAGCCAGCTTGCCACCCTATATCGACTACTGGTAACTTAATTCCAGTATTATTGACCATTTGCCTTACAATCTTGGTTACAATTGGTGTGAATTCAGCAATAACCCAGTTGAACCCTGTTAAGCCAACACCTGCATAAAAAGCACTCATTATAGCTTTGGAAAATTTAACATGTAAAAATAGAGCAATAATGAAAATTATTATTGGTACTATGATGCTGGCACCAAAAATAGTGAAAAAATTATTCAATGTTTCTAACATTTGCTTTTGTCACCCTCTTTTTATTAAATAAATTACAGTAACCAAATTCTTTTATATTATATATGATATTAATACAATAAAAAAGCCATTAGACTTATCATCTAATAGCTTAATAAATTAATCGAAATTTAAATTTTTAAATTTCTTGATCCTATCAATGGCTCTCTCCGAAATTTTCAAATTACGTTCTTGTTTATTTCTAATTCTCTCTTGTAATTTTGGTACAATTCCAAAGTTTGCATTAATAGGTTGGAAATTCTTCACAGAGGCATGTGTAATATAGTGAGCCATTGCTCCCATCATCGTTTCTTCAGGAAAAATAACTGGATCTTTTCCTTGAGCAATTCTAGCAGCATTCAAGCCTGCATATAATCCACTAGCAGCACTTTCAACATAACCTTCTACACCTGTCATTTGACCAGCGAAGAACAAATCTGAGCGTTTCTTTGTTTGATATGTTGCTTGCATAACTTCTGGAGAACATAAGAATGTGTTGCGATGCATTACACCATATCTTACAAAACGTGCATTTTCTAAACCTGGAATCATAGAAAATACCCTCTTTTGTTCGCCCCATTTCAAATGAGTTTGGAAACCAACAATATTGTATAGATCTCCAGCAGCGTTATCTTGACGCAATTGAACTACTGCAAAAGGTTCTTTTCCTGTTCGTGGATCTTCTAATCCAACTGGCTTTAAAGGACCATACAACATCGTTTGTGCACCACGAGAAGCAATTTCTTCAATTGGCATACATCCTTCAAAGAATTTATCGTCTTCGAAGTCATGTAATTCTGCTGTTTCTGCTTTAATTAACTCATTGTAAAAATTATAAAATTCATCCTTAGTCATAGGTGCATTTAGATAAGCAGCTTCGCCCTTATCATAACGAGACTTCAAATAAACTTTATCCATATCTAAAGAAGATTTTTCTAAAATAGGAGCAGCAGCATCGAAGAAGAACAATCCATCGCTACCAGTAAATTTAGTAATATCCTTAGCTAAAGCATCAGATGTAAGTGGACCTGTAGCAATTACAGTTAATCCCTCTGGTATTTCATCAATTTCTTCATTTATAATCTCAACATTTGGATGATTGTGTAACTTTTCTGTTACTTCTTTCGAAAAAGTTTCACGGTCAACAGCAAGCGCACCACCAGCTGGTACAGAATGCTTGTCTGCAGACTCCATAATAATAGAATTGAAAGTTCGCATTTCTTCTTTAAGCAAACCAGCAGCATTGGTTAAACGATTTGCTCTTAAAGAATTGGTACATACTAATTCTGCGAAATTTTCAGTATGATGTGCTGGAGTTAATTTTTGTGGTCTCATTTCATATAATCTTACCTTAACTCCTTGATTTGCAATTTGCCATGCAGCTTCACTTCCTGCAAGACCAGCACCGATAACATTTACACTTGCTGTCATATTTTCATCTCCTTAATGCCTTTTAATTATTTTGAATTGCTTCTTCATAATCACAATTACTACATTTAACTTGCATACCCTTCTTAGTTTTCTTTTCTACTAAGTAATGCCTGCATTTTGGACAATCACGTCCAATTGGTTTATCCCAAGAAACAAAGTCACAATCTGGGTACAATGAGCAACCATAGAAGACTCTATTTTTCTTAGATTTGCGTTCGATAATTTGACCTTTATGACATTTAGGGCAAACTACACCTATTTCCTTAACTATCGCCTTAGTATTTCGACAATCTGGGAAACGACTGCAGGCATAGAATTTACCATAACGACCTAATTTAATGACCATTGGAGCCCCACAGATTTCACAATCAATTCCTGCTGGCTCATCTTTGATCTTAATCTTATCCATCTTTACTTGAGCATTGTCAACTTCCTTAGAGAAAGGTTGATAGAATTCGTCTATAATTCTAACCCATTCTTCTTTTCCTTCTTCAACATCATCTAATTGATCTTCCAAGTGAGCTGTAAAATCAACATTTAAAATATCAGGGAAACATTCTTCAATCATGGAATTAACAATTTCACCTAGTTCAGTTGGTTCAAACTTACGTGAGACTAACTTCACGTAATAACGCTTTTGAATTGTACTTAAAGTAGGTGCATAAGTAGATGGTCGACCTACACCATTTTCTTCTAAAGTACGAATTAAAGTAGCTTCAGAATAGCGAGCTGGTGGTAAAGTAAAATGTTGATTTGGTTGATTTTGAACCATGTCAACCTCATCGCCAACCTTCAATTCTGGCAATAAGTTATCTTTACTTGTTGCTGCTTTATATACCTTAATAAATCCAGGAAATTTCATCTTAGAACCATTTGCACGATATTGAACTCCATTTTGTTCTATATCTACACGCATAGTATCAAAAACAGCCGGTGTCATCTGACTTGCCACGAATCTTGACCAAATTAATGTATATAATTTCAATTGATCCTTATCTAAATATTTAGCCATCTTTTCAGGTGTACGTTCAACTGATGATGGTCGAATAGCTTCGTGAGCATCCTGTGCATTTTCAGATAATTTACCTTGACGTGGTTTAGAAGCAGCATATTCTTCACCATAATTTTCATGTAAAAAGACAGCTGCTTCATGCTTAGCAACACTCGAAATTCGAGTAGAGTCAGTACGCATGTAAGTAATTAAACCTACAGCTCCACCTCGTCCAATATTAATACCTTCATATAATTGTTGTGCAACCATCATTGTTTTTTGAGTTCTAAACTTCAAATTATTGTTAGCAGTTTGTTGCATTGTTGAAGTTGTAAAAGGTAATGGTGGCATTCTTTTACGTTCTTTTTGTTCAATATTGATAACGTTGAAAGGTTTATCTTTATCAATCTTTCCAATGACCTCTTTAACATCTTTTTCGTTAGATAACTTTTTCTTCTTGTTATCTACACCCCAGAAGTCAGCTTCAAATTTAGTTCTACCTTTTTTAAACTTAGCATCAATTGTCCAATATTCTTCAGGTTTAAAGTCTCGAATTTCTTTTTCACGTTGGATAATTAAGTTTAATGCTATTGATTGTACACGTCCAGCAGAAAGACCCTTCTTTATCTTTGACCATAATAATGGTGAGATCGAGTAACCTACAAGCCTATCTAACACACGTCTAGCTTGTTGTGCATCTACCAAATTCATATCAATTGAACGTGGTGATTTAAATGCATTCTTTACAGCATCCTTGGTTATTTCATTAAACACAACGCGATTTTTATCTTCTGGGTTCAATCCTAAAAGATATGATAAATGCCAAGCAATAGCTTCTCCTTCACGGTCCGGATCGGCTGCTAGATAAACATGGCTTGCTTTTTTTGCTTCTTTTCTAAGTTCTTTTATAACATCGCCTTTACCACGAATAGAGATATAATGTGGTTCATATCCATTCTCAACATCAATCCCCATCTTACTTTTAGGTAAATCTCGAATATGACCTAAACTAGCCATAACTTTATAATTTGACCCTAAATACTTTTCAATTGTTTTCGCTTTGGAAGGCGATTCTACTATTACTAAATTTTTCTTTCGTGTTCTTTTCGTTGTCTTTTTCTTTGGTTTCTGAGTAGTAGGCATTAACCCAGCTCCTTTGTCATTAATTAACTTATTCAAAATTTTTTAACCAAGATAACTTTAACATTACTAAGCTAAAATGTCATCTTTAAAATTAAGCTCATACTTCCTCTGCTTAAAAATTCAAATATTATCCTATACTAGATATTCAAATTATGCAAGCGGAATTATTTCAGAAACCATATCCTAGCTATATTTTAAATTCCTCTAAAATATCCTTTGCTTCTAAAATTGGTTTGGCTCCTTCCGAAATTAATTCATTACATCCTTTTGATAATATTGAGTTAATATTTCCCGGAACTGCTAAGACATTTCGATTTTCTTGTAATGCCATATTAGCAGTTATTAAGCTGCCACTTTGTCTTCTAGCTTCAACAACTAGTAATGATTGGCATAACCCTGAAATTATCCTATTTCGAGCTGGAAAATGAAAACGTAAAGGCTTTTGTCCCAATGCATATTCACTTAAAACTATCCCTTCCTTTTCCATATTGGCTTGTAGCTCAAAATTTTCGCGTGGATATGTCCTATCTAGCCCTGTTCCTATGACACCTATCGTTTTTCCTTTCTCTGATAATGTTATCTTATGTGCCAGACTATCTATTCCCTTCGCTAAACCACTAACTGTTGCAATACCTTCACCTAAAACATCTGGTAGTAACTTTTTTAATACTTCTTTCGCATATGGTGAATGCTTTCTTGCTCCAACAATCGCTAATGTAGGAGCATTCAAAAGTGAAAAATTTCCATTATAAAAAAATACTAGCGGTGGATTATATATTTCTTTTAATAAAACTGGGTAATCTTCATCAAAAATTGTACATATTCCACCATAATTTTTATTTTCTTCTACTTCTTTAGTTAAACCATCACTAAGAAAATAAGCCATATACTTTCCAATTTTCTTTTCACTAAGTTTCAATAGTTTGATAAATTCTTCTTCTGTAGGTAATTTTTGTATTTCATTCATAAAATATGCTACGTTTTTTACCGAACCACCATAGTATTGACTACAAATATGTGCTCTTATTAAAAAATCTCTTAATTCCATAAAAAAACCTCATTTCTGCTACAATCTATCTAATAAGATACGTAGAAATAAGGTTTTCTTTGTATTATTTTAATAAGATTTTTTTGACTGGTTCAAAACTTTGTCTGTGAATTGGAGTAACTCCTTTATTTTCAAGGCCCTCCAAATGTTGTTTAGTTCCATAACCATCATTCTTTTCAAAACCATATCCTGGATAAATACGTGCGTAAAATTGCATCAAATGATCTCTGGTAACTTTAGCAACAATGCTTGCGGCAGCAACAGATGCACTTTTAGCATCGCCCTTTATTAACCGTAATTGAGGAATTTTTGTATCAATTGTCATTGCATCAACAATTATTTTTTGTGGTGTAATGTTTAAACTTTCTATCGCTTGTTTCATTGCTAAACGTGTAGCTTCATAGATATTTACTTCATCAATTAAATTATTATCAGATAAGCCTACACTTACAGCAACTGCTTTTTCTAATATTTTTTTATATAATTCTTCTCGCTTTTTTTCACTTAATTGCTTTGAATCGTTAACTTCAAAAACATCAAAATCATGTGGTAAAATAACCGCTGCAGTTACAACGGGACCTGCTAACGGACCTCGACCAACTTCATCCACACCAGCGATATATTCGATACCCTTATCCCATAAATCACGCTCAATTTTCAATCTATTTTGAAATTCTAATTTTTCATTTTCAATTTTCTTTAATCTTTTTTCATAAGATTTAATTGCTAATTGAACGCCTTTACGCTCATCTAACTTCAATTCTGCTAATTGCTCACTCGAAATTTCTTCAGTTAGCATCTTTTTTATTTGAGCTATTGTTAACTTTTCCATTTACTTCCTCTAATTTTCCGGACTAGCATCTACTGGCGTCTTATCCAAAGTATATCTGCCCAATTTACCCTTACGAATTTCAAAAATTAATCTTTCGCTAGCTCTATCATAGTCTTCTTTAAATCCCATGTTTCTTGTAATAGCTAATAAAGTTTCAACAGTTGTATCTTCTATTTCTGATTGTGTTAATCTATATCTTTGAGCAAGCGCATCTGGATTTGTATGGATAAAATGTTCTACCGCATATAAAGCAACATCATCTTTTGCATATAATGTATCTTTTATGGCACCAGTTAATGCTAATTTTTTCCCTACTAAAGGATCCTCAAATTTAGGCCATAATATTCCTGGTGTATCTAATAATTGTAAATCTTTTCCAGCTTTAAGCCATTGTTGAGCCTTAGTAACCCCTGGACGATTACCAGTTTGTGCAACATTCTTTTTTACTAGGTGATTTAATAAAGTTGACTTGCCAACATTAGGAATCCCAATACACATCGCACGTAATTTTTGGTTTTGAATTCCCTTTTCTTTTCTGCTTTGAAGCTTATCTGCAAGAATTTCCTTAATCTTCTTTTCAATTATCTTCAAATTACCACTGTTACTATTAACAGCTATTGCAGGTTGTCCCATACTTTCATAATAGTTAATCCATTTTTTTGTTTCAGCAGGATCAGCTAAATCCATTTTAGTTAATACAATAATACTAGGTTTATCTTGTAAAACTTCAGCTAATTGTGGATTACGCGATGATTCTGGTAGTCGTGCATCTACCAATTCAAGTACGATATCTACAGATTTTAAGTTTTCTTTTACCTGACGTAAAGCTTTCGCCATATGTCCAGGAAACCATTGTATAATCGCCATTATATATCATGTCCTTTCATTAAAATACTAGTCTAATTCATATTAACATACTTTTTCTCTAACTCATAAATTCTTCATACTTAATCCAAGCATTATCAAAAATTACCATACTTGGTAAATATGTTCCATTCAATTCCAAATATTGCGATAATAAATCATAGTCATCTGCTTGTTTTGGAAAGCTTTGATCATAAAATGCATTATTAGCAAATTGTGCAATTTCATCTGTACTATCTGGATTTCTTTCAGTCATTAGAAATTGATAAAAACTTTGTCTCTTACTCATAAAAATACCTCTCATTTCAACGGAACTTTTACATTAAATTTAAATTCATCATTCACCAAGTCCAACTTAGTACCCTTAACTAAAATATCTTGTTTCTTAGTTAATTGATTTAAATCTAAAGTTATAGTTTTTGCTTTTGGATCAATAATCGCCACTTTCCCTAAGTCGTAATTATTTTTCACATATTTCAATATAAATCCAGCTGGAGCGTTTAATGAACCAATGGCCACTGATTTAACTTTTAATAAAATATTTCCATTCTTATCTAAGGTAGGTTTTGTATATAATGTAAATGACACATTTTTCCCTAAAATCTTAGTTGTTCCCATCATGATTGCAGATTTATCTACCAAAAAACGATATTTGATCTTACCTTTTTTCTGATTTTTTCGTAGATAATAATTGATTGTTGCATTAGCTTGTTTCTTATCCAATGTAACATCAACACTTGTATACTTTTGCTTAGAATTCTTATCTGAAACTTTAGCTATATTAGTTTGCTCTTTTGTTTGTGAAGTTACTTTTGTTGCAAGATAACAACCACTTATAAATAAAATTCCCACTAATACAAAAAAAGCCCATTTCCAATAATTTACTTTTTTCTCTTCCATTCTATTATTTCACCAACCATGTATTTTTATGTCTATTCATTTCATCAAATAACTTATTTGTCATATACTTATATCCTTTTAAATTAGGATGAAAATGATCATCTTCAGATAAATAGTCATTCTTTTCTTTTGTATTTGATAAAATATTTTCTAATTGTTTACCTGATTTTTTATCTAAATCTGTTTCTGATTTTTTCACCAAATCTTCTTTAGGTAAATTTACATATTGCCCCATTGAAAGTTGTCTATTTATATCAATAAAATATACTTTGTTTTCTTCCAATGTAACTTGTCTAGCAATTTTGTTCCATTTATTAGTATAATCTTGCATCTGCGTAATATTAGGAAAATATACGTAAAATGGATTATATACACTAAACAAAAATATTGGTGCTTTCTTGTTTAAACTTCTAACTTTTCCTATTAAATTTTGTAAATTACTTTGATAATTCTTTGCCGATTTTTCTACAACTGGTTGCATCTTATCATCTGCCATTGAAGAAAAATTTTTCTCCATAACTTGCATTAGATCATTACCACCAACTGTCATTGTAATCACATTAGCATTCTTGATATCTTTTTGAATATTCTTCTTGGTTAAAAGTCTCGCTAATATTTGATCACTTCTATCCCCAGTCTTACCATAATTTTTGGTAATCACGTCTATAGATTCTTTCTTTTCTATTTTTTCTTTAATAAGATGTATATATCCACCTTTATTTGTTTGGTCACCAACTCCGTACGTTAAAGAATCACCTAATCCCACAAGCTTAATTTTAGAAACTTTCACAGCTTTAACATTTTCTCTAGTACTCTTTATCTGAACTTTATTACTTTTGCTTATATTTTTCTTGCTATTAATGGTAGTTAAAGTAATAACTCCGATTAAAATTGCAACCAATGACCCTAACAATACTATTTTTTTATAATTCATTTTTATTACCTCTAGAAACTAAAATATCTATGTTACAATGAAAGATACATACATCGTAAATTATAACAAAATTTTATAGGTGATACTAATGCAAAATTTTAATAATAAACATCCTTTAATTACTATAATTAGCAGCTCTGTTCTTTTAGGTCTTTCTTTAATTTCTTCGATAATATTGTTGATTATCGATTTGATTAAGTTCTCTAAAACTACTAATTATGCAATGATTACAGCTTTATCACTCATACTAGCTTCACTTTTTATTTACTCATCACTTGAAATTATTAGTATATCTCTTAAATTAACCAGAGTTACTAAAGTTATGGATATAATTTCATCATGTTTACTCTATTTGTACGTAACTACTGTCTACATAGCCACATTTATCGGTTTCCACTTATCTACTCTTGGTTGGATCGGATTTGGATTAAGCCTAGCCCTACTAATATTCAATGTTCTATTTACTTGTTTATGTTATCATCAACAAAAAATACTTTTTTCAGTTACTAATATATTATTTTTTATATATAGTTTACTTTCCTTACTTAATCTGAAAATTAGTACTTTATCAACTATACTATCCATAATAGTTCTAATTTTATTCACTTTAATTATCATTATACGCCAATTTGAATATACCAAACTTTTAGAAACAGTCTTGTTCACTATCGCTACTACCTTGTATCTATTGAGTTTATTAATCTTTTAATTGCAAAAACGTCAATAAAACTTGAAATTAACTAAAAATCGAGGTCTGAATTTAAAAAACAAAAAAAGATGAGTACTAAAAATTGTTATACTCATCTTTCTTTATTTCTATTAGAAATTATTTTCTTTCGTATTCCAAAAATATATAAGGATATATGTTCTTTTCGTCTGCCTTGCCGATTTTTTGGGAAATAAGTTTAAACTCATCATAATTAATAGTAGGCATAACCGTATCACCATCAAACTCACTTAGTATTTCGGTTTTATATAATTTATCTACTTTATTAAGAAGTAGTTTAAATAACATCGCTCCACCAATAACACTGACTTCTTGGGATTGATTTTCATCTAACCAAGAAGTTAATTCATCAATTGAATTCAAAATTTTTACTTGAGAATTATCTTTATACTTTTCTTTTAAAGTAGTATCATGTGTTAATACTACATGTTTACGCCCCGGTAATAGACCAGGAAAACTATCAAATGTTTTTTTCCCCATTACCATCGGATGACCCATTGTAACCTTTTTAAAATGTGCTAAATCGGCTGGCAGTCTCCAAGGTAGATGTCCTTTATACCCTATCTGATGTTTTTGATCTTCTGCCCATACAAATGAAATCATAGTTGACACCTCATAACTTTAAACAGCAACTGGCGCTTTAATCGCCGAATGTGAACGATAATTCTTTACTTTAATATCTTTCATTTCAAAATCCATAATATTTTTCTTTTCTGGATTTAACCACAATTTTGGTGCATCATAAGGGCTTCTTTCCAACTGTTCATTAACCTGATCTAAATGATTTAAATAAATATGTGCGTCACCAAGAGTATGCACAAATTCTCCCACTTCAAGTCCAGTTTCTCTAGCAATCATATGTGTTAATAATGCATAGCTTGCTATATTAAAAGGTACACCTAAAAATACATCAGCAGATCGTTGATATAATTGACAGCTTAATTTTCCGTCATTCACGTAAAATTGGAACAATGTATGACAAGGTGGTAAAGCACTTAATGGGACATCTTCTGGATTCCATGCTGTTACAATCATGCGACGTGAGTCTGGATTATTTTTAATAGTCTCAATAACATCTTTTATTTGATCTATAGTTTCACCATTTCTTGTTTGCCAATGACGCCATTGTGCACCGTATACATCTCCCAAATTGCCAAATTTATTAGCAAATTCTTGATCTTCAACAATTTTCTGACAGAACTTTTTCTTTTCATCTTGATAAACCTTATTAAAGTTATCATCCTCTTGGGCTCTTAAACCAAAATTAGTCATATCTGGTCCATGATATTCATCACTTTGAACCCAATTCTTAAATGCCCATTCATCCCAAATATGATTATTATGTTCCAATAAGAATCTAATGTTAGTATCTCCTCTTAAAAACCATAACAATTCACTCTTTATTAAGCCGAATGGAACTTTTTTAGTCGTTAATAATGGGAAACCTTCTGCTAAATTAAATCTCATTTGATAACCAAAGAGACTCTTTGTCCCTGTTCCAGTTCTATCGCTCTTTTTATGCCCTTTTTCTAAAATATCACGAATTAACTGTAAATACGGTTCTTCTACTATAGACATCGGTGTTCTCCTTCCTATTAATCAACATACTGACTAAGTTCGTCCCAACGTTGAACTTTTTCCATAATGTCTTCATCTAATTCATCAATTTGTTGCTGTAAACTTGCTAATTTAGTATAATCAGCTCCATCAACATGTTGCATTTCTTCTTCTAAACTTGTTTTATCATTTTCAAGCTTGTCGATTTCTGATTCTAATTTTTCATATTCCATCTTTTCAGCGTAAGTTAACTTAGTTTTCTTCTTAACTTTGTCTTCTGCACTATCTGTCTTTTCTATTTTTGTTGCAGATACTTGTTTTTTAGTCTTAACTGCCTCATTCTCGGCATTTTTCAGATAATCTGTAAACATTCCGACATAATGCTTGATTTTTGCATTTCCTTCAAAGATATATAATGAATCAGCTACTTTATCAAGAAAATATCTGTCATGTGATACGGTGATAACAGTTCCGTTAAAGTTATCTAAATAATCTTCCAAAACTGTTAATGTTCCTATATCTAAATCGTTAGTTGGTTCATCCAATAATAAAACATTAGGTTGAGACATCAGTAATTTCAAAAGATATAAGCGTCTCTTTTCACCGCCAGAAAGTTTTCGAATCAACGTTCCGTGCATAAATCTTGGAAATAGAAATTGTTCTAATAATTGAGTTGTGCTAATTCGCTCACCATCTTTATTTACAATATTTTGACCAACTTCGTTTAAATAACTAATAATTCTTTTATCTTCAGGGATCTCTTCTGTCTGTTGTCGATAATAAGCCATCTTTACAGTTTCACCGATTGTCAAAATACCTGAATCTAATGGCAATTCACCTGATAAAGCATTTAAAAAACTAGATTTCCCGGCACCATTAACGCCTGTAATACCGATTCTGTCTCCAGCTTGGATTAACAAATTGAAATCTTCAATTATTTTATGATTTCCAATTGTTAAACTTGCATCTTTTAATTCTAATACTTTCTTTCCCAGTCTTTGTTGTCCTAAATTAATATCAACATTTTCGTCAACTTGGACTTTATTTAAATTGCTTTTTAATTCATTAAATTTATTAATTCTAGCTTGTTGCTTAGTAGTACGTGCTTTAGCACCTGTTCTCATCCAAGCTAATTCTTTTTTATATAATTGTTGTTGTTTATGTTCTTGAACAAGTTCTCTTTCAACTCGTTCAGCTTTTTGTCTAACAAAATCTTGATAGTTTCCAGTATATGAATATAAACTACCAAATGACAATTCCATTATTTCAGTAGCTATCTGATCTAAGAAATATCTATCATGTGTAACTACTAATAATGCTCCTTTATAGTTAGCAAGATATTGTTCTAACCATTCAATAGAATCAAAATCCAAATGATTAGTTGGTTCGTCTAGTATCAACAAATCAGGCGCTTGAATCAATACTTGAGCTAATCCTACACGCTTCCTTTGTCCACCAGATAACTCTTCTATTTTTTGCGTTAAATCCTCTATGTGTAATTGAGTTAGAATTGTCTTAACATCACTATCAGCTGTCCATGCATCTTCTTGATTCATTTTTTCTTCAGCTTTAATGTAACGTTGTTCAGCTTTTTTATCATCTGGATGTGCTCCATATTCAGTTAGAGCTTCTTCATAATCTCTAATTGTTTGAAATACAGGAGCTGCTCCAGTAAAAATAGCTTCCATAATTGTACTGTTTTGTGGAAATTCAGGTGCTTGTTTTAAGTAACTTATGCGATAATCATTTGGTTTTATTAAATTTCCAGAATCTGCTGAATCAATTCCAGTTAATACATTCAATAGTGTTGTTTTTCCAGAACCATTTGTTCCAATTAAGCCAATTCTATCATGTTCATTTATTAAAAAGTTTAAATCCTTGAATAGCGTTTTTTCGCCATATGTCTTGGTTAAACTTTCTACACGTAAAGTTTGCAAACTACTCACACTTTCTCTTCTAATAGTTTCTTTGCATTTTCTATTAATATCTCTTTGTCATTAATAATATTTCCAAAAACTATTTCTTTTTCAAGTTTATTTAAAATTTCACCCATTATTTTTCCAGGTTTGATCCCTGCCTCTTGCACAAGATCCTTACCATTAACTTTCATTTCTTTTCTAGATTTAATCGGTAATTTGTCATAATTAATTTTGAGCTCACTATCATCCATGCCGAATCCTCGTATCTTTGCAATTTGGTTAGCTGTTAAAAGGATTTCTAATCCATTTTGATAATATGTCTCAATATCTAACTTATTATCTCTTATTTTTTGGACACATAAACTAGCCGCAATAACATATTTAATAATGTTATTGGAGCTCTTCCAAGAACGTAATAAGTTGCTTATATCAGTATCTTTTAACTTAAAAGCATCAGATAATAATGTCCAACATTCTTCCTCTGTATTTAATTTAAAGTCTGAAAATTCTAATATAGACTTTAATTCAGCATATTTATCTGCAAATAATGGACAATATTTATATAACTCTGTATCTAAAAATTCTTGTAGTCCTTGTTTAGGATTCTTACCTAAGAGAAGTTTAACCCATTCTACATGAATTCTTTCAATTGCAATTTTTTCAAGTAAATGGGAATTTTTCTTAATAGCATTGAAGGTATCTAGTTCTACTTTGAAATCTAATTGACTACCAAATCTGACAGCACGCATCATACGTAATGCATCTTCATGGAATCGTTCTTCTGGATTTCCAACGGCTCTTATAATGCCATTTTTCAAATCTTTTAATCCATCGAATAAATCTATGATTTTACCCTTATCATCCATCGCAAGAGCATTGATTGTTAAATCTCTTCGTTTTAAATCTTCTTCTAAAGAGCGCACAAACTCAACCTTATCAGGTCTTCGATAGTCTTGATAAGTTGATTCTGTTCGAAAAGTAGTAATTTCATATCCAGTACCGTGGTCTAAAACCATCACCGTACCATGTTCTACACCTGTATCAACAGTCTTACTAAATATTTGTTTAATCTCCTCAGGATAGGCACTTGAAGCAATATCAACATCATGAATTGGTAGACCAAGTAAAGTATCACGAACACTACCACCAACAAAGTATGCTTCAAATCCAGCTTCTCTAATTTTCTCTAAAATAGGTAATGCTTTTTTAAACTCATCTGGTATATTTTCTACAATCATAATAAGTTCTCCAAACCTACCATCAATTCATTATAATCACCAATTTTTTCTACAGCTAAAGCTACACCTGTCATAAATGATTCTCTATCAAATGAATCTTGTCTAATTGTTAAAGCTTCTCCCTTGCTACCAAAGAGAACTTGTTCATGAGCTACATATCCAGGTAATCTAACAGAATGAATATGCATTCCTTCATAATTAGCACCTCTAGCTCCATCTAAACTTTCAGTTTCTTCTGGATTACCTTGTTGATGTTCTTCACGAACTTCAGCAATTAATTTTGCAGTATTAATAGCAGTACCACTTGGTGCATCCAACTTATTATCATGGTGCATTTCAATAATTTCTACATCAGGCATATATTTTGCAGCTTGTTTTGCAAATTGCATTAATAAAACCGCTGAAATACCAAAGTTAGGTGCAATCAATCCACCAATACCGTTCTTTGCAGCAATTTCTTTTAATTCAACAATTTGTTCATCCTTAAGTCCAGTTGTACCCACAACAACTGAAATTTTATTTTCTAGTGCGAACTTAACATTTTGATAAACAGCACTTGGAATTGTAAAATCTATCCATACATCAATATCATTAACTGGGATTTGTTCATAATCTGTATATACAGGCACATCCAAGTCTGCAAATTCAGCAACTTCATTAACATTCTTTTCAGTAACTATGGGATTATAAACACCTGCAAGCTTAAATTTATCATTGTTTGCTACCATATGGATTGTTTTATTTCCCATACTTCCTTTGAATCCAGCAACTAAAACATTTATCATAAAAAAGTCCTCCCATGCATTATATTAATATCAATTATACAATACTCATCGTATTTATTAAAATACTGACTATCTAATAGTTATAAATAATATTATATCTTTGAAATTCATGATAGTATAGAACTATAAATACTATCTATAAAAAAGTGAACTTATATAAGGGGTGAATAATTAATGACTTATCAAAATGAAAAAATTAGTCTTAAAGATTTAATTTTTATTACTATCGGTTGTTCTTTATACGCTTTTGGCTTAGTTACTGTAAATATTGCCAATAACCTTGCCGAAGGTGGAGCAACAGGTATTACCTTAATTATTAGATATTGGCTACATATCGATCCTGCATATTCAATTATTTTACTTAACATTCCTTTAATTTGGATTGGTTATCGTTATCTAGGAAAGAAAGCTTTAATATATACTATCTACGGAACTACCATGTTATCAATTTGGACTTGGCTTTGGCAAAGGATTCCTATTAATATCAATATTCATCACGACTTGTTCCTTGCTGGTGTTTTAGCTGGTTTAATTGGTGGTACTGGTTCTGGATTGGTTTATCGTTTTGGAGGAACTACTGGTGGTACCGATATAGTTGCACGTATTTTTGAAAAGAAACGTGGCATTGTTATGGGGAAAACATTACTTGCCTTAGATGTTATCGTTTTAACTTGTTCTTTAAGTTATCTAGACTTACGCCAAATGATGTACACTTTACTTGGTTCATATGTTTTTGCCCAAGTTGTTAACTTCATTCAAGAAGGTGCCTATGCTGCACGAGGGGTTATTATTATAACTAATCATCCAACAGAGATTGCTAATGATATAATTCAGAAAATGGAACGTGGTGTCAGCTATCTTAAAATTGAAGGTGCTTTTTCTGGACAAGAACGAAAAGCATTATACTGTGTCGTTAGTCCTAATGAACTAAATACATTAAAAGGATACATCAATCATCATGATAGTGAGGCATTTGTCTCTATTTTTGAAGTTTCTGAGGCAATGGGCGACGGATTTAGTTTTAATACCCCAAGTCGTTCACTATTGAAGTACATTAAAAAGGGAGGATAAATTTTTGAGTTTTCCTTATGAAAAGAGATTTATCTTGTATTTGCGTAATGAACGTTTTCTAGAAGAAAATACCATTGCTGATTTAACTCGTGATATCACACGTTTCTTTAATTATCTTAGACAAAATAATCCAAATTACCGTGATTCACTAAAAGTTTCATCAATTTCTAGCAATGATATTAAAGAGTATTTAAACACCTTATCAATAACTAATAATATTAAAAATACTACTTATAATAAGATGCTTACCCATATTAATACCTACTTTAAATTTTTATTTATTAATAATTTATCACCTGTTTTGCCTACTCTATCTATTAAAGGAAGAAAACGTACTGTAAATAAAGCTACTGATCTAGCTTGGACTGAAAAGTTAGCTGAATATTTAGTTGATGATAATCTGAGCCTTTATACTCGTATGACTCTCTTATTGATATCACATTTCTATACAATAAAAGAGATTTTACAAAGAGACTTTTATCAGGAACTAAATCAGATAGAATTTACAGATTTTGAGTATGAATTTATCAATTTATTTAATGAGGAGATTATAAACCTTCAGCAACGACAACATACTCACGATATCTTTTTGAAAAAGAGATTGGATATTGTTTCACCCCAATTAACTTTACCTGGATTACACAAATATTTAAAGAAGGACCAAAAGAGTATCGATATCAAGTTATCTCCTCGTGAACTATATCAAAATGCCGTATGTTATTTTATTCTAAATAATCAAAATTTAAGCGATACACAACTTATTCAGCAATTAAGATTAGAAGATCTTACATCATTAAATTATTATCGCCAAAAATCTTATAGTACAACCGAATAACTAAAAATGACAAGATTTTTCAAATTAAATCTTGTCATTTTTATATGCATGTATAATTCAATTAATGATCTACAAAATATTTTATTTTCTATCAGAATCAGCTTTAAAATATTTACCTATACCAACTATAACATTATTAATTCCTATTAAAATTAAACAAACTGCCCATAATTTTTTAACCCTTACTCTATGAGCATATAATTTATTTTTTATGTATTTTTTCATTGTAAACAGTCCTCCCCTTTATATATCGCTTTCATTATATCATATTATAAAAACATAAAAAAACTACCACAAATAATAATGTGGTAGTAAATCGAGTAATTATTAATTTAATAATTCTTTTACGGTTGCATTGACTAACTTTCCGTCAGCCTTTCCTTTGAGTTTTGGCATTACTGCTCCCATGACTTTACCAAAATCAGCTTTGGACGTTGCTCCAACTTGGTCAATCGTTTCTTGAACAATGGTCTTCACTTCATCTTCACTAAGTTGCTCTGGTAAATAGCTTTCAACAACCTTTATTTCATTCTTAAGATTTTGAACAGCTTCATCACGGCCAGCATTCTTAAATTCTTCAAGAGAATCCTTACGTTGCTTTAACTCTCGAGATAACACAGCTATTTCTTCATCTGAAGATAAGTCATGTCCAACCTCAATTTGCTCGTTCACAACTGCAGCTTTTAACATACGGATAGTGCCAAGTTTGACCTTATCTTTTGCTTTCATAGCTGCAATCATATCTTTTTGCAATGACTCTAATAAGCTCACTACATCAAGCCTCCTAAATTAGAAACGACGCTTGTTTTTACGTTTACGAGCTGCTTCGGATTTCTTCTTACGCTTTACACTTGGCTTCTCGTAGAATTCGCGTTTCCGATATTCTTGCAAAGTACCTGTTTTTGAAACGGAACGTTTGAAGCGACGAAGAGCGTCATCAAGAGATTCGTTTTTACGAACGACTGTTTTTGACATGTGTGTTTCCCTCCCTCCGAGCTTAAATGTAACCGTCTTAAATAGCAAAAGTACATATTTCAACAGTTCTTTTCTATTGTAACTAATGCTTTATCTAGTGTCAATAATATATCAATAAATAATTTGTAATTTCTTGACATATTATTCTTTACTTAGCTAATAATACATTAATTCTTCATTCCATATGGAAATAATATCTATTTAAATGTATAATTAATTACATGTAAAACGCTTTTATAGGAGTGATAATATGTCTGATTCTATTACTAATATTTTTGTTATCTCTGATTCAGTTGGCGAAACTGGTCTTAGTTTAATTACTGCAGGTACCGTTCAATTTCCTAATAGTAAATTTAACATTCGCCGTTTTCCACTAACAAAAACTATTTCCTTACTTCAAGGTATTTTGAATAAGGCAAAAAGAGAAAATGCCATTATTTTACATACTTTTGTTAATCCTGAATTATCTGACTATGTTAATAATTTTGGTAAAGAAAATAACTTGCATGTTATTGATGCTCTAACTGGTGTGGTCCAAACTTTAGCCGAGATAACTGGAGAAAAGCCTTTAAATGCAGCTGGATTAAAGCACAAACTCAATCCAGACTATTTCAAGCGTATTGAAGCTCTTGAATTTGCAGTTACCTATGATGATGGTAAAGATCCATCTGGTTTCCTTAAAGCAGATATTGTACTTTTAGGTGTTTCCAGAACATCTAAAACACCTTTATCACTATATCTTGCTAACCAAGGATATAAGGTTGCCAATCTTCCATTAGTTCCTAAAACTCAAATTCCTAAAGAAATTTATCAAGTTGATAAAAAACGTATCTTCGGTTTGACTAATAATCCTGAAGTTTTAAACAATATTAGACGTCAACGCATGATTTCTTATGGTCTAGATCCAGATACTGTTTATTCAAATATGGATAATATTAATCAAGAATTAGAATTTGCAACTAATCTATATAAAGAATTAGGATGCTTACAAATTAATGTAGCAACTAAGTCTATTGAAGAAACAGCAACCCTTATTATTGAAAGTCTTGATAGTGAAGATTAAGCAATCTAAAGCATAATTCCGATGTATTATCGATATTATGCTTTTTTTGTATATCAAAAAGAACCTTGTAATTTTTGATTTCCAATAATTACAAGGTTCCTTCTTACTTATCTTTCTTATTCACTCTTACTGTCATAACCGCATTAAACATATCTACCACACCAATAATAAGAATCAAAATCGTTAGTAAAAGATATTTTCTTTCAAAAATAAAAAGATTGAAAAATGATAAAATAAAACAAAAAATAGATACCCAAAAGTTAAATTGTTTAATTAAATCTTTAAACATCGCTACCTCCTATTTCTTCTTCTATTTTTTAAAATTGCATAATTCAACGTAAAAATTCCAAAAACTGCCCAAAATATTGCTGTTATAAAAGCTTCAAAAACTCCTACAAATAAACAGAAAAAGGCACATACGAACGAAATTATTGCAACCCAAAATGTTCCTTCTTCAAATAGACTCTTTCTATTCATAAATTAACATCCCTTCTAATATAAATAGAATAACTTATATGTTATTGAATTTACCATTTTTAAATATAGATTTTGTTTACTTCTTTCACTGAGATATTTATTTCTTTTCCAATTTGGAAAATTTGTATCAATATAACTTTTTATTTCAGATAATAATTCTCTTTTTAATTTCCTATCTTTTTGCTTTAAAACTTTTCTAATCAATACATTTCCCAGTAAATTCCTAGTGAATCTATATTCCATCTCATCTTTATAACATGTTACTTTATGTACCCGATAATATTTAATTATATCATTGTATATCCAAAAAATATCTCTAATTCTTGTAGATTCATTATAAGAAATCGAATTACTTCTTTGTACATAATGAACTCCTATATGATCATCTACAGCTATTTCCTCTATATTTTGTAAATTAGCAACCATCTTGAAAAAGAAGTCCTGATCCTCATATAATCGTCCAACTGGAAATTTAAAATCCAATGTATCTAGCCATGACTTTTTATAAATTTTATTCCAAGCCACTACTCTACCTTTTACTAAGTATTCATTTAATGAATTATATTTTTTCACTACATCTTTTACTTTTTTATCTGGGAATTCCCAAAGAAAATTACTTTCAATAATTTTCTTTCGACCATTTTCCGATAAATTATACATTCTCTCAAACATTTGACTTTCAACGTAATCATCGGAGTCAATAAAAGCAATATACTCTCCTGATGCATACTGTAAACCAAAGTTTCTTGCATCAGACAACCCACCATTTTCTTTAGTAACTAATAATACATTAGAATAATTTTCTTCATAATCTTCAGCAATTTTATGAGAATTATCAGTACTTCCATCATTTACTAAAATAATTTCTATATCTTCTAGTGTTTGATTCACTAAGCTATCTAAGGATCTTTTTAAATATTTTTCTACATTATAAATTGGCACAATTATACTAATTTTCGTCATTTTTTCTCCTTATAACTTTTTTAATTCTTCTAGAAATCGCCCAAAATATTCTGAACACTAAATTTACATATCTCCCTAATTTTTCACCAAATATAGCATTATTCTTCCTAATTATTTCAATATGTTTTAAATTAGTTTTAGACTGCCATGATGCACTATAATGGTGGATGCTATGCGTATTATCAGTTGTAGCTATCTTTCCTGTCAAAAAATTCATTGGTGAAAAATATTCCATTGGATAAATTGAAATACCGTTATCCAATTTTTGAAATTCATTTTTCTTCTTGAACCCTTTTTTTAAAAAATAGTTTGTCGCATATATTGGAATAGAAATCAAATTAAGACTCCCATCCTCATTAATAAACTTTATTTTATCGTATTCATGAAGTAGGTTACCGATATCATTATTATTTTTTTCAGCTCCAAATGCTAAACCTGGATTGATAAAATATCCATTCTCATTACTTTCAATACCCATAAATATTTTATTTTCCAATAAATCGTCAAAGTTCTTAATAACTTCCACATCTGTATCTAAATATATTCCACCATATTTGTATACTACATCATATCCGACATAATCAGACACAAACCCCCACTTACCTTTTTCGAAAGCTTGTTTCATATACTCATTTTTTGTATAATCATAATTACTTTCATTCCAACATTTTATTTCGTAATCAGGACATTTTTCTTTCCATGTATCAATATAATCTTGAAGTTCTTTGGGCAGAGGATTTCCGCCAAACCAACAATAGTGAATAACTTTAGGTATCATTGATCTATCACCCCTAATTCTGTAATAGCTTTCTTTATATAGAATCCCGATCGAAGTTTATGAGCTATCTTTATAGTATTGGATTTAATCTCTTGATATTCTTCTCTAGTCATTTTATCTAAAATTGGTTTAATTTGTGATAAATTATCAACTACTATACCCAATTTATTTCTATCAACAAATTCAGCTAATGCTGCCTCTCGCCATATAATGATAGGCATACCTGAACTTAAATATAAAGAAGTTTTATGTGGATTATTATATTTAAGATATTCACCATATACACCACTACATTCTTTACTGCTGTCTCCATCCCATATCAAGCCAAAACTTTGAGTTAGCAATTCTTTAGCTAATTCATCAGGTGGTAATGATCCTCTATATTCAATATGTTTACTTATTAAAGCTGGAGAAAAGTTAGGCCCAAATAATGTCAATTTAAAATCTGGCTCATATTCTTTTAGAAATGCAGCTTTATTCAAATTACCTGCATAACAAACACTTTTATCAAAAATATTATTTTCTTGTAGAGGAATATTATTATCATAATCAAAAATTTCTAAATCAACAATTGGTACCTCTACTCCATTATTTCTTAGCCAATCAATCATTTTTTTGTTATGAGCAATTACACCATCAGACATATTTAACAAATCCAGCTCAAAATTATTTCCACCATTTTTAAATCGTAATGACTCTAAATCATGGATTAAGATGTATACCTTTTGAGAATTTTTCTTTAAATTCCTCATTATCGCCTTATTAGTACGCTCATTAAGTGCTGGATACTGAAAAATAGCATTCTCATATCTTCCTTTTAATATAAAGGGTATATCAAATAAACTCTGTCTATAACTAACTAACTCTGCACGTCTTCCACCATAAAAATAGAAGTCTTGTATCTTAAAATCATAAATTTTTAAAAAATTTTCAACGTCTATCTTTGCCTTGGGGCCAGCTTCGTTTTGACTCTTATTATACATAGAAACAATTATGTTATTCATACATAACCTACCTCAATCTTAATATCTACTAAAAAGAGTAGGAAATGGAAACCATCCCTACTCCTCTTTTTTACATACTTGGTTCATAAAATCTTCCTAATATATGTACATTTTCAGCAATGCTGACAAATGCCTTAGGATCTGACTCACGCATGGCTTCTTTTAAGTCAAACATTTCATAACGAGAAATTACAGTTAATAATACTGTCTTTCTATCATGCTGATATGCCCCCTCAGCATCATGAATAATTGTAATTCCTCTTCTCATATGATGTTGAATAGTCTTAACTACAAGATCTGGTTTATTAGTAACTATCATCACTTGCATTTTTTGTTGACGAGTATAAACCATATCCATTACTTGAGCATTAATAAAAATTCCCAAAGCTGAATAAAAGGCATGTGGCCAACCAAAAACGAAACCAGCAGCTATAATTATAAACATATTAAAAACCAAGTTTACTGTACCAACTGATTTTCCAGTACGTTTACGCACAGTTAAACTAATAATATCTAATCCACCAGTTGAAATACCATTTTTTAATGCTAATCCTGTTCCAAAGCCATTAATAGCAGCACCAAAAATTGCACAAATAATGGGATCATTGGTCAAAGTAACTGGCTGAATAACTTTCATCATAATACTAGAAAAAACAACTGCCAAAATTGTAAAAATTGTAAATTTATGGCTAATTTGGAACCATGCTAATATAAACAAAGGTAAGTTCAACACAAATAACATTAGAGCTGTCGACAAATGAATTCCACTTGAAGCAGTTAATGTAGAAATCAACTGAGCTAACCCCGTAATACCTGAAGAATAAATCTTACCAGGATCCCAAAAGAAATTTAATGCAATTGATACCAAAATACCATAAATAAAAGCCATTGATGCTTTTGCAAAATACTGGTGTCTCTTCCACACCTTTTGCAACTCATCCATAATCTATAATTCCTCTCTTTTTATTAATTCCAATGCTGATTACGAAATTGTTCCCTACCGCCCATTTCTTCTAAAGCATATCTTTCCGGATTTTTCTTGTAGAAATCCTGATGATATTCTTCTGCCTCATAGAAGGGTTTAGCATTTTCAATTTGTGTTACGATTGGCTTATCAAATTCTCCACTTTCAGCTAAGGCTTTCTTTGATTCTTCAGCAATTTTACGTTGCTCTTCATCATGAACAAAAATTACAGGGCGATAACTATCCCCTCTATCTTGAAATTGCCCCATTGCATCAGTCGGATCTGTTTGGCGCCAATAGATATTCACTAATTCTGCATAGGAAATGATTTCAGGATCAAAAACTATTTTTACAGCTTCTGTATGACCTGTTGTATGAGAACATACTTGCTCATAAGTTGGATTTTCAACAAAGCCCCCTGTATATCCTGAACGAACACTAATAATCCCCGGCATCTTATCAAACGGCTCTACCATACACCAGAAACATCCACCTGCAAAAATAGCAGTATCTTTACTCATATAAGTCACCTCGTTCATTAAACTCATTAGATTGATTATATCATGTTTTCTAATATTATTTTATCCTTTTTTGCCCTTCTTGACAGATTTCCAATAATGGACAAGTTTCACATTTAGGGGCTCTCGCCATACATTGATAGCGTCCCCAGAAAATCATTCGATGATGAGATTTTATCCAATCTTCTTTAGGAACCTTTGACATTAATATTCTTTCAGTCTCCCTAACTGTAGCATCTTCTGGAACTATTGCTAAACGCTTAGAAATTCTATGTACATGTGTGTCAACTGCAAAAGCAGGAACACCAAATCTCTCAGCTAATACAACATCCGCCGTCTTTCTTCCAACACCAGATAAGGACATCAACTCCTTATGTGTTTTAGGCACAACAGAATTAAAATTCTCCACTAGCATTTTCGAGCATTCTACTAAATATTTGGCTTTATTTTTATAAAGACCGATAGTCTTAATATATTTAGCAACTTCTTTTGGATCAGCCTTAGCCATATCTATCGGATATTTGTACCTATCAAACAATGCTGGGGTGATTTTGTTTACCGCTTTATCTGTGGTTTGTGCACTCAAGATAACAGCTAATAAAAAATGATAATCACTATCAGCTATTAATGAAGTTGTCGCATTTGGAAACATTTTTCCCATTTCTTGTAGCGCATATTGTGTTTCTTTACTATCTAACATATAATCTCCCCCACTTAATCCAACCACTTTGTCAATGGTATTTTAGGTTTGTTCTCTTTATTTTTATTATTGTCGCTTATTGTATTAATGTTTTCTTTCCTTTTTTCTCTAGCTTTCTTTAAATTTTCTACATCTACCTTAGATCTAATTCCTTGTTTTTCCCAACTGAGTAAAATCCTGTCAATATATTTTAAATTATATGCCTGACTTAAAACAGCTTCCCTCAAAGCAAGTAATATTAGGTCTGTTTTATATTTATCTTCTTCTATCCAATCATTTATCATTTCTAATTCTATTGGAGATAAATCCCTACCAAATTCTACTTGGAAAGCATTAAATATTTTTTGTCTATCTTTTTCTGCCGATACATTTAATAGTTCTTTTTTTTCTTCATCTATCAATGAATCTAGTTTTTGGTATAAGAAATCAAAACTATAACTGTCAGTTTTTTGTCCTTGTTGATTTACAATTGTTTCAATCTTCAGTATTTTTTTCTCTATTAAATTGTGTAATTGTGTATATACATCATTAACAGATATTTGCAAACTTTTAGCTATATTTTCTAGTTCAGGAAATGTTTCCCCTTTTTGAAGATAACTATTAAGTTGTAAGTACAAAATAAATTCCGTATCAGTCATTCCTAATTTCTTATAGTTTTTCAATACAAGGTTTGAAATTACCGTATTTCCTTGACGTAGAAACTCTCTTAATGTACTGTCCAATTTTTTATCACCCGTTTCTTAATTCACTACCTTGATTTAAACATATATTACTATTAAAAAGCAATTTAAAAAGGCCGATGAAAATTCATCAGACCTCTTCAAAATAAATTATGGATAAATCCTATTCAATAATCTTGGGAATGGAATTGCTTCACGAATATGATCTTCACCTGTAATCCAAGTTACAGCACGTTCTAATCCTAAACCAAAACCAGAATGTGGAACACTACCATATCTACGCAAGTCTAAATACCATTCATAATCCTTTACATCTAGGCCAGCTTTAATAATTTGTTCTTCTAAATACTTTGGATCTGTAGCACGTTCAGATCCACCAATGATTTCACCGTATCCTTCAGGTGCTAACATATCAGCACAAATTACTACATCATCACGAGTTGGATGTGGTTTCATGTAGAATGGCTTAATGGCTTTTGGATAGTTCATAACAAAAACTGGTTTACTAAAATGTTCAGCTAAATATGTTTCTTCAGGAGAACCGAAATCTTCTCCCCATTTTACATCTGGGAATTTACCAGATTGTTGCAATAATTCAATTGCTTCATCATAAGAAATACGTGGGTATGGTAATTCCGTATATCTCTTAAGAACTTCTGTATCTCTACCTAAGATTTGTAGAGGATATTGACAGTTATCTAAAACGCTTTGTACTAAATATGCAACATAACGTTCTTGAATTTCTAGACTTTCCTCTTGATGCATGAATGCCATTTCAGGTTCAATCATCCAAAATTCAATCAAATGGCGACGTGTCTTAGATTTTTCAGCACGGAAAGTAGGACCAAATGAAAATACTTTTCCATAAGCCATTGCTCCAGCTTCTTCATATAACTGTCCAGATTGTGATAGATATGCATCTCTGTCAAAATATTCTGTATGGAACAATTCAGTTGTTCCCTCTGGTGCACTACCAGTCAAAATAGGTGCATCTAATTTAATGAAACCTTCTTTGTTGAAGAATTCATAAGTTGCACGAATCATTTCATTACGAATTTGCATAATAGCAAATTGTTTCTTAGAACGTAGCCATAAATGGCGATGGTCCATCAAAAAGTCTGTACCATGTTCTTTGGGTGTAATAGGATATTCATTACTTTCACCAACAACTTCTATTTCTTCAATTTCGATTTCATATCCGAAATGTGAACGTTTATCTTCATGAATGACACCTGTAACATACAAACTAGTCTCTTGCTTTACTTCCTTAGCAAGAGCAAATGTTTCCTCACTAACAGCATTTTTCACAACTACTCCTTGGAAATATGCTGATCCATCACGTAATTGTAAAAAAGCAATTTTCCCACTGGAACGTTTATTAGTAAGCCATACACCTATTTTTACTTTTTCGTTAACATGGTGTTTAGCATCAATAATACTAATCGTCTTCACTAATATAACCTCCTATTTTCTTTCTTCAACAAACATTTTAATGCGCTTTACCGCTTCTTCAAGATCATCTAAACTTGCAGCATAACTTATTCTAATGTAATCAGACATTCCAAATGCAACTCCTGGAACCACAGCAACATGTACCTTCTCTAATAAAAATTCTGCAAATTCAGAGACATTACTACAACCTACAAACTCTGCCGCTTTAGCAACATTAGGAAATAGATAGAAAGCTCCTTGAGGTTTTGAATCAAACACAAATCCCGGAATTCCTTTAAGTTCTTCATAGATCTTATTTAATCTTTCTTCATAAGCCTCTCGCATAGTTGACACACTACTTTGATCACCATTTAAAGCCTCTAAAGCTGCATATTGGCTAACTGCTGTCAAATTACTTGTAGAGTGTCCAGCTACTGCAGCAATCTTTTTAATAAACTCTGCATCAGCTACCGCATACCCAACTCTCCAGCCTGTCATCGCATAAGATTTAGATAATCCACTTACTAAAATTGTCTGTTTTCTAATATCATCGCTTAAATCCATTAATGATACGAACCGAGTACTATTATAAACCAACTTTCCATACATGTCATCACAAATTATAACTATGTCATTCTTTACAGCCCAATTTCCAATTTCTTCCAATTCTTCTTTTGTATATACTAAACCGGATGGATTTTGTGGTGAATTTAAGATCATCGCTACTGTTTTGTCTGTTCTAGCACTTTCTAAATCTGATGCTGTTACTTTTAGTCCCTTACTTGGTTTAACAAATACAGGTTTTCCATCCGATAATTTAATTTGCTCACCATAACTTACCCAGTATGGGAGTGGAATAATCACTTCATCTCCCTGATTTAGCAAGCATTGTGCTATAGCATATAAAGCAAATTTCCCACCAGTTGTAACAGCAACATTATCACTCGTAAAGTTAGTATTGTAATCTTTGTTAGTAACCTCTGCTACTTTTTCTCTCAATTCCTTAATACCTAATACAGGAGTATATGAATCTGCTTTCCCATTATTAATTGCAGCAATAGCAGCATCTCTTATATTCTTAGGTGTTTGGAAATCAGGTTCTCCTACCGTTAAATTAATTACATCAATTCCTTCAGCACGCATTGCATTAGCTCTAGTTGATAGTGCAAGCGTTGCAGATGGTTGTATATTTTTAGCTCTTTGTGAAATTTGCATAGATAACTGCCTCCAAATTATATGTTTTGAATGGATTTTATGATCTTTCCAGTTTTAAAACTTATCAAATCATAACAAATATTATTTTGATTATTCAAATATGTTACTTCCCAAACAGGTTTGTTATTTACCAATCCTAAGGAAGTTTTTACTATCTTTTTAGGATTTCTTTCTACCTTAACGATATTCTTAGCTTTATTTACAGAAATCCCCTTATCTTGTGCATATATATTTACTTTTTTGCCATTTTGAGAAGTAATAACATATACCTCTTGACCACGCTTATTTGTACCATAAATAGTGTAATAAGTCTGTTTTCTATTAAACACATAAAAGTCTTCAACTTTTCTTACGTTACCATATTTCTTAGCCACCAAATAAGCTTCTTTTTTTGCTTGAGCTTGCGGGCTTTGAGCTTTTGCGTAACCTAAAATTATTAAAAGAACAATAATAATAATTGTGCTCCAAAAATAAAATTTCTTATTTATCTTTGAATCATGTTTTCTTCTCAATTTTCTCACCAAAATTTCTATTTGATTCTATACTATTAAATCATTAGTATCTGAGCAATATTATACAATAAAAAAAGCAAACTTTAAAATTCAAAATTAATAAAATATGTGTAAAAAGCTCATATTTCCCCCTTATTCACCAAAAAATGAAGTAATTTCTTTTAGTAAATCATCAATTTTTAAACTTTTAAGAGTAACTCCATCTGGAAACGAACTAATAAATTTTTCCCCATAGTTTTTATTGGCAATTCTTGAATCAAGTAATACAAATATTCCTTTATCTTTAGGCGTTCTTATTAATCTTCCCCACCCTTGTTGCAATCTTAAAATTGCCTCTGGTAAAGCTAAATTATAAAATGAATTAATCCCTTTCTTCTCTAATTTTCTATACCTAGCTTTATTAAGGACAGTATCTGGAGACTGGAACGGCAATCGTGTGACTATTACCATCTCTAAATTATTTTCAGGTAAATCAATACCTTCCCAAAAAGCGCCTGCTCCTAATAAAATTTTTCCTTCTCCTAGCATAAATCTCTTTTTAATTTTTTCTACACTACCAGTTATACCTTGCGCTAAAATCTCACGTTTACTTCCAATTTTCTTAACTAACTTAGGATAAACTGATTCAATTATTTCTAATGAATTAAATAATATCATTGTCTGTCTATTATTATTCAGCAATATTTTCTCTAAATCACGAGATAAATACTCTATGTATTCTTTTTTTGAAATCGACGTTATATCCGGAGTATCTTTTAAAATGTAGGCTCTAGTTTGTTTGCTATAATCAAAAATATTATCGTATTTCTTAATCTTAACCTGACCATTAAGATCTAATTGTCTAAACATGTAACCCCTAGTTTCTTTCATAGCTAGATTTGCACCTACCAGCAAAACTGTAGAAAATTTTTGATATACCTTATTATTTAAGAAGTTCTCACCATCTAACATGATAAAATTCAAACGTAAATGTCCATTTTCTTGTTTATATGGATATGTCAACCAGATAAACTCTGTTTCCAATTCATCTTCCAATCTATTTAAATCTAGATATGACCAACTTTTCATTTCGTTTAATAAAAGATTAAGTAACTTTTGATAATCATTTATTAACTGAATTTCATCCAATCCTAATCTCCCAGTAACAATGGCCATGCTATACTTTTGAGAAAATTTATTTTGAAGCCTTTTTAAATTTCTTAAAGCTTTCTCAATTTTTTTGAATATAAATAAATTTGCCTTAATCATTCCTCTAAGATTCAAAGGTTTTATTGGAACTTCAACATATACATCTGATGCTTTGTTCATATTTGAATTAAGATAAGTCATAAAAATTTCTCTTAGATTCATTATTTCATAGTCTATAGTTTGAATTGGTCTTATTAACTCAGTATATTGTGCTTTAGTAATAAAATTTATCTCTACCAAGTCTCTAAATGAAAAAGATAATTGTGATTCCATTTTTACTAGTAATGAATCAGAAATTATTTTTATTTGATCAAAATCTATTATTTTTCTGTTTTCTTTAAGCAAATTATCATTCAGGTGCTGTGCTTCATCAACTATTAATACTGTGTCATTTCCACCTAATTTATCAACATGACTTAATAAATAAGCATGATTTGTAATAATTATATTCGCATGTCTTCTCAAAATTTCTTGCCGCTTTAAAAAGTCTACTGAATAAAATGCACTTTTTTTATTCAGTCCTCTTATCCCATGATGCTCTATTTGTGCAAAAATTGTATCTTGCATACTCAATAAGTTAAGTTCTTCCATATCGCCAGTTGAAGTTTCCATAAGCCAAACTAATAAAGTCATCTGTATTTGAGTAGCCTTTTTTGACTGAGGAATAGATAAACTTTGGTAGAATTTATCTATATCAATATAATGCTGGCTTCCCTTTAAATTCACAATATTCAAATTAAAAGGAATAACTTCTTTTAACATTGATATATCCTTATCTATTAACTGATTTTGTAAAGTTGTAGTAGCAGTACTTATTACAACTTTTTCTTCAGTAGCTTTATATGCAATAGGCATTAGATAGCCTAATGTTTTGCCAATCCCAGTTGCAGCATCATATACATATTTTTTTGATCTTTTTTCATTCAAGTCATTATTAATATCATCCATCATTTTTATTTGACTAGAACGCCATTCCAAGACTTCAGAAAAAAGATTTTGCTTTTCATCCTTTGTCTCAGGATATTCTTGTTTTGATATTTTTTCGTCTATGAGTTTAGGCCTTTTTAAGACAATATCTTCTACAACCATTAAATCATTAGGTAACTTCTCTTCTCTATCCTTTTTATTAAGGTATACTTCATTAAAAAATTTACCTGTTTGAGCAATTAAAGAATCTCCCATTTTCGCTAATCTTTGCAATAGAATTAAGGGAAAAGTTTCAATTCTCTTTTTTAAATTAATTAATAATTCAGCTGTTGCTTTAGTATCACTATCCGCTTTATGAGGATGTATATGAGAAAGTTGTAGATACTTACTAATATCTATTAACCTATATGAGACTAATGTTGGATAAATTATTTGTGTCAGTTGAACTGTATCCATCATTGGTAATTCCAATTCTGGGTACCCAGCTCTTTCCAATTCAGAACTCAAAAAACTATAATCAAAGTTCACGTTATGCGCTACAAAAGTTGTATTCTGCAACATCGCATAAATTGTTCCTGCAACTTCATCGAAATATGGCGCGTACCGTACATCTTTATCTTTTATTCCTGTAAGTTTCTTTACTTCAACTGGAATAGGCATTCCTGGATTTATTAAGGTAGAAAAATGATTTACAATTTTATTTGATTGTACAAAATCACAGCTAAATTGAATTATTTTATCGCTACCATCTTGTTTAGGACCTGTAGTTTCTAAATCAACCACTGCATATATTCTTTCTTTTATCATTAATCTCACCTTCATTGCTAAAAATTCTCAATCAACTTAATCTTAGCATAATTTCCTATTACCAGTATACATACTTTACTGTTCCAAGTACTTTTTACAGATACCTACTCCCTATTTCTTTATCTAAATTTAAAAATATTCTTTTAAAAATCCCTAGCTATATTATTGTTTATATCATTAATAACATGTATAATTACACTGTTTGTACTACTTATAGAGGTATATAAAAATTCGAAGGGAGAAGAGTGATTTGCATATATTTCATGATGCTAAGGGTTCTAGTCATGCAAAAATTATTTTAATTGGTGAACATGCTGTCGTATATGGTCATCCAGCAATCGCTCTGCCATTAAAAACCGTAACCGCAACTGCAAGTATTAAAGTTATACCATCATCAAGTGAACAAACTATTACAAGTTCTTACTATGATGGTTCAGTTGATGATATGCCTAAAAATATGCTCGGTATTAAGAAACTAATTTTAAAATTAGTTTCTGACTTACGTATAGAAAATGGATTTGAGTTACATTTATCCAGTCAATTACCCGCAGAAAGAGGTATGGGATCCTCAGCTGCCGTTGCGATTTCTATTATTCGTTGTTTTTACAACGCTACCGATACTAGAATTAATCATAAAAAACTATTATCATACGCTGATATTGCTGAAAAAGTTACTCATAACAATCCTAGCGGTTTAGATGCTACAACTAGTGCTAGCGATAATCCTATCTGGTTAATTCGTAATAAAGAAATTACACCTATTCCAATTAACCTGGATGCTTATCTACTAATTAGTGATAGTGGTATTAAAGGTCAAACAAGTGAAGCAATAAAAATTGTTAAAGATCAACTTAATACAGACGAAATATCAACTTCATCAAAGTTAGCTGCATTAGATAGATTAGCACAAACCACTAGAGATCAACTGGCTAATAATGATATAGTAGGACTCGGAAAAACATTTACTTTAGCCCAAAAAGATTTGATTTCTTTAGGTGTCAGCACTCCTAAATTAGATAATCTTATTAATATAGCACTTAAAAACGGTTCACTAGGCAGTAAACTTACTGGTGGTGGTCGTGGTGGATGTTTTATCAGTTTATTGAAGACAAAAAAAGAGGCAGAAGTACTTGCTAAAATTTTAAATCAACACGGGGTTACTAAAAATTGGATAGAGCCCCTATCGAATCTTTAGGAGGAATTTATCGTGTCCAATCATTCCACTGCACGAGCACACACAAATATTGCATTAATTAAATATTGGGGAAAAAAAGATACAGAGTTTATTCTACCTATGAATAATTCTTTATCACTAACTTTGGATCATTTCTATACTGATACTTCAGTTACTTTTGATTCAAGTTATACTAAAGATACTTTTATTCTGAATGGAAAAGAAATTCCTAACGAAAATGTGCATAAATTTTTGAATATCGTTCGAGAAAAAGCTGGTATTTCAGAATTCGCCAAGGTTAACTCAACTAATCATGTTCCTACAACTGCTGGATTAGCATCTTCCGCTTCTGCTTTTGCTGCATTAGCTGCTGCTGCAAGTAAAGCTAGTGGTATGAATTTATCTCGTCGCGATTTATCTCGTTTAGCTAGACGTGGATCGGGATCAGCTACTCGCTCTATTTATGGTGGTTTTGTTGAATGGCAAGCAGGTGATAATGATCTAAATTCTTATGCTGTTCCATTTATTGAAAATGTGTCTTGGGACATAAAAATGATTGCAGTTGTTATAAATAGTAAACCAAAAAAAATAACTTCGCGTGCTGGTATGCAAACTGTTGTTAATACTTCTCCTTATTATAATTCTTGGATAAAAGAGGCTAACCGCTCTATTCCATTGATGAAAGAAGCTATTAGCAAACAAGATTTTACCACTATGGGTGAATTAGCCGAAGAAAATGCTATGAAGATGCATGCTTTAAATTTAAGCGCTCATCCACATTTTAGTTATTTTTCTCCTGAAAGTATTCAAGTTATGAATCTTGTAGAAGAATTACGTTCAATGGGAGTTGAATGTTATTACACCATGGATGCTGGTCCAAATGTTAAAATTATTTGTCTAGGAAAAGATACTGCTAGTATCACTTCCTTTTTACAAAAAAATCTTCCTAACACTGAAGTTTTAGTTTCTTCAGCGGGACCAGGTGTACAATATCTTGATTAATTTACAAAGAAAGGTTATGATGTTTTGATTTCTGTCAAAGCTCCAGGAAAATTATACATTGCTGGTGAATATGCTGTTGTTGAAACTGGACAACCAGCTATTCTAGTGGCTTTAGATCAATTTGTATATGTAAATTTAGAAAAGAGTAATGATTTAGGGTCAATCATTTCTAAACAATATAAAGAAAACTCTTTATATTGGAAACGAGAAGGTAATCAAATTATTTTTGATAATCGAGACAATCCATTTCATTATATTTTATCTGCTATTAATTTAGTCGAAGAATATGCCCAAAGTCTAGGTAAAAAAATGGAATTCTATCATCTAAAAATTGATAGTGAATTAGATAGTCCTGATGGAAAGAAATATGGACTTGGTTCTTCTGCTGCGGTCACTGTAGCAACTATTAAAGCTCTATCTGAATTTTATGAACTAAATTTATCAAAAGAGCATCTTTTCAAACTAGCTTCCATTGCTCATTTAAATGTTCAAGGAAACGGTTCTTTAGGGGATATCGCTGCTAGTGTCTACGGTGGTTGGATAGCTTATCATTCTTTCGATAAAGAATGGCTTAAAGTCGCTCAAAGATCCTACACAATTTCCGAACTTTTAGATTTAAATTGGCCTAATTTGAAAGTTACTCAATTGACTCCACCTGATAACTTAAATCTTCTAATAGGTTGGACTGGATCTCCTGCATCAACTTCACATCTAGTAGATGCAGTTGCTCTTCATAAGGCTAATAATCAAAATAAATACAATCATTTTTTAGAAAATAGTTGGAAATGTATCGATACAATGATTACTGGTTTTAAGGAAAATTCTCTATCCAAAATTCAAGAATCATTAATATATAATCGTGAATTACTCCGAAATTTAGCTAGTTTGAGTTCTGTAGAAATCGAAACTCCCCTACTAACTAAACTTATCACTTCTGCAGAAAAATTTGGTGGAGCAGCAAAAACTTCTGGTGCTGGTGGAGGAGATTGTGGTATTGTTCTAATTGATAAATCTATGAATGTTGAGCCATTATTTACTTATTGGAAAGAAAATGGAATAGTCCCATTATCATTGCACGTTTATCAAGATTAATTACAGGAGATTATTATGAAAATTCATCAACATCGCAAAAATGAACATCTTTCTTTAGCTGAAAAATTTTTTAAAACTCAATCATCTAATCAGTTAGATGAAGTTCAATTAATTTATAGTAACTTACCTGAGTTAAATTTATCAGATATAGATATAAGAAGTACGCTAGTTGGTAAAGATATTCCTGTCCCCTTTTTTATTAACGCAATTACTGGAGGAAGTCCACAAACTGATGATATAAACTATAAATTAGCAACTGTTGCTGCTAAAGCAAATATACCTATGGCCTGTGGCTCTCAAAGTATTGCTTTAAAATATCCTAGTTTATCACCAAATTTCAGTAAAATAAGGCAACTAAATCCAAATGGCTTTTTGTTAGGTAACCTTGGAGCCGGCCATTCTTACTCAAACTTCAATGTTGCTCAACAAATGATTGATGCTAATGCAATGGAACTGCATCTTAATGTTTCTCAAGAATTAGTCATGCCTGAAGGCGATACTGAATTTATGTGGAAAGATAATATTCGTGAAATAGTTAATAATTCATCATTTCCTTTACTTGTTAAGGGTGTTGGACAAGGATTAACTCCTATAACTATTAAAGAATTAGCTGATATTGGTGTTAAGTATATCGATCTTTCTGGCAAGGGTGGTACTAATTTTATAGAAATTGAAAATCGTCGCCGTAAACAAAAAGAATTAGCATTTTTGCAAGATATTGGTATGACTACTGCTCAATCCTTAGTAGCTGCTAAACTTGTAGATGAAGACATTTCTTTCACTGCCTCTGGCGGAATTAGAAATTCTCTTGATATAGTAAAATGTTTAGTTTTAGGAGCTGACAATGTTGGTATTTCTGGCCTATTTTTACATATTTTATTACGTCAAGGAACTGAGAGTTTAATTGAATATATAACTAATTTAAAAGTTGAAATTAAAAAAATTATGTTGATGCTAGGTTGTAAAACTATTGACGACTTACATAAATTACCAGTAATTTTAAGCTCTGAGTTATTAGTTTTTAAAAAGCAAATGACTGAGTTATTAAAAAATAAAGGTTGGGATTAAAAATCTCAACCTTTATTTTTTATACGCATATTTTGTCAAAAATAATTGAAACAACAATTCTGGATTCTGACTACTTGTTTTTAACTTTTCTTCTATTTCGGCCAAACCTAAGTAAGCAGATTTCAAACTATTATTGCTAAATTTACGAGCATTCTGCATAGCTAATTTCACTCTAAAGGGATGAACTTTTAAAGTTGAGGCAATACTTCCTTGATCATAACTATGCTTCTGTAATATTTTAACTTGTAAAAGTAATCTAAATTGTCCAATTAAGATCGCATTTATTTTTATTGGCTCTTCTTTTTGTTCTAAAAGTTCATGATATAATTCAAATGCTTCTTTTATCTTTTTATCACGAACAAAATCTACCAAGTCAAAAACATTTTGTTCCAGCGATTTTGTAACTAATCCATCTACCTCACTAATTGTAATCTTTTTAGTATTAACAGTTGCTATTATTAGTTTAGAAAGTTCATTCATTATTTTAGAGAAATTAGCATTGGTTAATTGAATTAATCTGTCTATTGCTCTTTTTTCAATTATAACTTTTTTCTCATCACAATATTTTATAAGATATTGTCTTATCTCAGATTCATTCAATGAGGAAGTATTCACTATTTCAGCTTTTGACTTTAACTCTTTAACTACTTTCTTACGTGAATCTAACTTCTCATAACTTGCTAATACTACTAACAAAGTATCTGGAGAAGGATTTTGCAAATATCCTATCAATTCATTTACATCTTGTTCGATAGAATGCTTCTTTGTATCCCCTGTTAAAAAATATGGATGAGTAATAATCACCAATCTTTTTTCACTAAAAAAAGGAGCAGAAATTGCATCTGCTATTGCGGTTGCAATCGAAGTAGTTTCCATATCATAAATTGCGGCATTAAATTCCCTATCACTTTCAGGAATATAGTTCCAAAATAATTCTTTAACTTTATTATTAAGATATGTATCTTCCCCTAAAACTAAATAAACATTTTTTAGACTATTATTTTCTATTTCTTTGCGCAACTCATCTACTTTCACTTTTCTATCTCACTTTCTAATTAATATTTTTCCATATTTAGTACTCATAAAAAATTTGTCTTTAGACACATTTACTACTTTTATCATTCCCTTATCGGAAGTCATTAAATACGGAATACCATTTGCATTTAATGTCCTCAATGTTTCAATATTAGGATGTCCATACCTATTATTAAGACCTACCGAAATAATAGCATATTGAGGTTTTAAAATTTTTACAAATTGATCTGCAGTTGATGTTTTACTCCCGTGGTGTCCTACTTTTAAAATATCACACCGTAAATCAGGGTACTTTTCTATTACTTTTATTTCATTTTCTTGATCTAAATCACCCGTAATTAAAAAAATTAGCCTGCCCATAGTATATTTTAGAACTATAGAATCTTCATTTTTCCCTTTTCCTTCAACAAATGGATGTAAAATATCTATTCTTTCTTTAGAAAGATCACTAGTATCAGTAATAGGCTCTACCACTTTATCATTACAGATATTCGATTCATTCAATCTTTTATTAAAACTTGATAATTTCTCCATTCCTAAAGGAACCAAAATTTTTTTGATCTTTATTTTTTGACTAATACTTGGAAAATTACCAACATGATCTGCATCTTGATGTGTTAAATAAAGCTTATCTATCGAATTAATTCCTTTACTTAACAGATAATTGACTATAACCCTTTCGCCACTAGTCTGGCTTACCCTACTTCTCCATTTTTCATGCTTAAAACTAACTTTCCCACCTGTATCTACTAAAATTACTTGATTATTATTTTTTTCTCTGATTAGAGTAGCATCACCTTGCCCGATGTCAAAGTAAACTAATTCGTCTTTATTTCGATGTATTTGACTATATGAAAAAATATATACCAATACTTGTAGATAAATAATTACATTTTTTCTCCTGCTAACTTCTAAACAGATCATAAGTGATAGCAATAGTATAACTACCGTTAGATACGGTTTCCCAAAAGTTATCATAGGTGAACTATCTGCTAATTTCTCAAAGAAGATCGAAATTAAAAACAAAATAGTATTACTAATTTTTGAGAAGACATTTAATAGTACTCCTATTATTGTAAATGGTAGAATTATATATTCAAAAATTGGAATAATGCATATAGATAGAAAAGTAGTTAGTACATTCCATTGATATGTATGCCATAACATTAATGGTATACTATATCCACTCATCTTTATACCAATCTTTATGCTATTTTCTTCCTCATTTAGAATTAAAACTAACGTCAACAAATAGCTTAACTGCATCCCCATAGTAAATAATATCATTGGTGAATATAATAGGTTTATAATTATCGTCAATGACCATGAAGTTAATTTATCTATCTTTATTGATAAAAAATATCTACTAAATATAGGTATCCATACCATAAATACTGCACGTATAATACTTGATGAAGAACCTGCTAAAATCATATATATGGGAAGACAAATGATCAACCACATATCTACCGTCTCTGCTGTTATCCGTAGTATTTGTGCTAATTTTTGCAGAATTCTCACTAAATAAAAAACATGCATTCCTGATAAACTAAAAAGATATAACAAGCCTAATTCTTTGATACTACTATTTACATCATCAAATCTATCATCCCTATACCCTACTATTAAGGCTGTTGAATATCCTCGTAAATACTTAGGAAATAATTGTAGATAACATATTATACTTTTTCTTAAATCATGTAATTTACATAAAAGTTTATATTTAGAGGGAACTTTATTATTTTCTAAACTTATATGTTTAACAGTTAACCCATTATATATCTTTTTACTTTGACAAAATTTTTTATAATCAAATTCATTTTCATTAGTAGGAGGAGAAATTCCTTTAATTTTTCCTGTTACAGTATATACATCACTATTTATTTGTTTTTTTAAATAATTTTGCTCTGCTTTAGATTTTAAATAATAATAAGTACATATCTGTTGTTTTCCTTCTAACCATCTTCCTGTTAATGTCAGTAAATCTCCGTTAACTTTTATATTATCTGCATATACCAAAATATGCTGGTTTTTAACACTTAATTCTTGTTTTATTTCTCTACTTTTACTACATTGATAGTAATTAAAAATATATGTTATACATCCTAGGCACCATATTAAACAAATGTTTACTATACAAATACTTTTAGTACATAAAATCCTCAAACAAATTAAACATAGTACCACTATAAAAATATAATTGAATTCAAAAAATAGTAATTCAATAACCACTAAAAGAATTGCACAGAAAAAAATAACAATCCTGTACAATAATTTTTATTCCTAATTTTCTGCAATATTTATTGAAACTGTATTTAAATACTTAGGTTCAACTTTAACTTGTTCAACTGCTACTTTTTTTCGTTTCAATAATCTTATCGCATAATCGTCATTATGATAATTACGCATATAATATATTTTCTTTATACCTGCTTGTAACAATGATTTAGTACATTGTAAACAAGGAAAATCTGTAACATAAATTTCTGCCCCATCTGTTGGAATTCCAAATTTTGAACATTGTAATACTGCATTCATTTCTGCGTGAATTGTTCGTAAACAGTGTCCATCAACAACGTAACAACCTACGTCAATGCAATGATCATCACCAGAAACAGCTCCGTTGTATCCTCCAGCAATTACACGCTTATCCCTAACTAAAATTGCTCCAACTGATAATCTTTCGCATGTTGATCTTAATGAAAGCAATACTGCTTGTAACATAAAATACTGATTCCAAGGTATTCTTTTATCGGTCATAAAATTCACCATCCAAATATGTTTTTATTTAGTATAACATAGTTTAAACTGTTAATTTATCTGAGATTGCAGCAAATGTTTTATCTCCTATACCGGAAACATTCTTTAGTTCATCAATTGTTTTAAATTTGCCGTGCTCATCGCGATATGAAATAATCAGCTCAGCTTTCTTGTCTCCTATTCCATTCAATTGTGTTAACTGTTCTTTAGTAGCAGTATTAAGATTTATTTTATTGTTATCTTCGGTTTCCTCGGTTGTATTGCTATTACTTGTATCACTACTCATAGTGTTTTCCGATTGCAATTCTATAATTACATCACCAGTATAGTTTTCTCCTTGCTTGGGCACATAAATCATCATTTGATCACTTAATTTATGTGCATAATTAAGCTTACTAACATCCGCATTATTTTCTAATCCTCCAGCTTGTTGAATAATATAAGCTAGTCTTTGATTTGGTTTTGCTTTATACAGACCTGGATGTTTAACAGCTCCTTTAATATCTACAAATATTTCCTTCCTAGCTACACTAGATTTAACTTGCGGCACAGATGTAGAAACTTTACTTATTTGAGATGTACTGCTACTAGATATTTCAAAAGTATCACTATCTGAGTGTCTAGTAGGTAAAACAAAAATTAGTGTTACAATTATTGCTATTACAATGGTTACTATTTGCCATTTATTATTTTCTAGAAACTCTTGAAGTTTTTCTTTTATCTCTTCTTTCATCACTTATTCCTTTCTTAAGTTCCCTCTAAGATTAATAAATACGCAAAAAAAAATTTTTTTCAAAAAAATACAAAAAAACAAGCCTCCATCGAGACTTGTTTAAAATATAAATTACATTTCATTAGGAGCTTTTACACCTAATAAACGTAAGGATTCTTTTAATGTAGTAGCAACACTTTGTACTAATGCTAATCTTGCATTCTTTTCAGCATCATCATTCAAAATTCTAGAATGTGCATAGTATTTATTAAATGCTTTCGCTAAATGAATTGCATATTTTGCAACAACAGAAGGTTCATATTCACTAACAGCTTTCTTTACTGTTTCAGGGAAAGCAGCTAATAAACGTAATGTTTGCCATGCTTCTGGATCACTAATTTCTAAGTTATCAGAATCTAACTCTAAATTGCCTGCTTTACGTAATATACTCATGGCACGAGCATGTGAGTATTGTACGTATGGTCCAGTTTCTCCTTCAAAACGAACAACTTCATCTAAGTTAAAGTCGAAACTGTTAATTCTTTCATTCTTCAAATCATGGAAGACAACAGCACCTACACCTACTGCTTCTGCCACTTCTTCCTTGTCAGCAAGGTTTGGATTCTTTTCTTCGATTTGCTTATTAGCTAATTTAACAGCATCATCTAAAACTTCTTCTAATAAAATTACACGTCCAGAACGAGTAGATAACTTCTTACCACCGGATGTAATCAATCCAAATGGAATATGATGAATATCATCTGACCAATCGTATCCCATTTCTTTTAAAACAGCTTTCAATTGCTTAAAATGGTTAGTTTGTTCTTGACCTACTACGTATAATGATTGTACGAAATCATATGTACGGTAACGATATAATGCAGCAGCTAAATCACGAGTAATATATAGTGTTGCTCCGTCTGTTTTTCTAATTAAAGCAGGGTTTAAATCGTATTTTTCTAAATCTACAATTTCTGCCCCTTGACTTTCTTTTAATAATCCCTTTTCTTGAAGCAAGTCTGTAATTTCATCCATTTTATCATTATAGAATGCTTCACCATTATATGAATCAAAAGTAATATTTAAGCGATCATATACTTCAGTAAATTTCTTTAGAGATTCTTCACGGAACCATTTCCAAAGTTTAAGTGCTTCTTCATCACCATCTTCTAACTTTTTAAACCATTCACGTGCTTCTTCATCCAATTCAGGATTATTAACATCTTCTTCATGGAAACGAACATAATACTTCAATAAATTATTGATTGGGTCAGCTTTAACTTCTTCTTCACTTCCCCATAGTTTATATGCAACAATTAATTTACCAAATTGTGTTCCCCAGTCACCTAGATGATCTATTTTTATTGGCTTATAATTTACTTTTTCAAGTAATAATGCTAAAGAATTACCGATAACTGTAGAACGTAGATGTCCCATTGACATTGGCTTTGCAATATTAGGTGAAGACATATCAATAGGAACATTTCCACCATGACCTAAATCTTGGTTACCATAAGCAGAACCTTCAGATAAAACTTCAGATAATATATCTTTACTGAATTCTTTTTTATCTAAAAAGAAATTTACATATGGTCCTACTGCTTCTACCTTTTCAAATCCTGTTTGATCAATCTTTTCAACCAATTCACTAGCTATCATTTGTGGTGCTTTACGTAATACTTTTGATAATACAAAAGCAGGAAATGCATAATCCCCTAAATTAAGTGTCTTAGGTTTTTCTATCTTAGCTAAAATATCTTCTTGTGATAATTTTCCATCAACAGCTTGTTCAATAACTTGAGCAACTTTAACTTTATAATCCATGTTGTCCTCCCATATAAAAATAAAAAAACTCCTGCATAATAATATGCAAGAGACGAGAAATTCCCGCGGTACCACTCTACTTGATTAGTAATCCACTCAAAAAATATTAAATTGTTATTCTAAGAAACGCGATTCATTTACTTCCATTATCCAACTCACACCAACTTGGACTCGCTTAGAACTTTCATAAACTACTAATTTCTATCATAGAATAGTCAAAACCACAGGGAAAACTCATTCTCTGTTATAAATCATAATAAACTACTGAAGACATGATAACAAAACTTAATCTATAGGTCAATCTATCTATGATTTTTTTATTTATTTCTTGAAATTTACTGAAGTTTAATTTAATATGTAAGAAAATTTTCTATTTTTGGAGGTTCCACATGAGCTACTCGATCCTATTATTTGATATTGATGATACCTTATTGGATTTTCATGCTACTGAAAATCGAGCTCTAGAATTACTTTTTGAAAAGCATGGAATTAAATTAACTGATACTGTAAAAGATAATTATGTAAAATTTAATCAAAGTCTATGGAAAAAATTAGAATTGGGAGAAATTAGTAGACAAGAACTCATGACTAATCGTTTTACTACTTTCTTTAAAAAGGAATTTAATCTTAATATCGATGGACTTAGTTTGAATAGAGAATACTTAGAGTTCTTATCAACTGGTACTGATACTATTCCTGGAGCAAAAGATTTACTTTCTACTTTAAAAAAATCTGGGCATAAATTATACGTCGTTACAAACGGTATAGATTTTGTTCAAGAACGTCGTTTACGCAACACCGGATTCAATTCGTTTTTTGATGATATCTTTATTTCTCAAAAAATTGGCTATCAAAAACCAGATGCTAGATTTTTTAAGAACGTATTTAATGAGCTATCTGAATTCAATCCTGATGATACGCTTATTATTGGTGACTCACTTACATCTGACATTCAAGGTGGGCACAATGCTAACATAGACTCTATTTGGTACAATCCTAAATCATCTCCTATTGATAAGAAAATTACCCCTACTTATCAAGTAAATAAATTACAGGATATTTTACAAATTGTTGGTTAATTGTCTTGCATATTCAAATAAAATTTGCTAATATTCTTAGGATAATTAGTAATATAAGGAGATTTTTATGGAAACTAAGTTTGAAATTGGCGATCGCGTTAAATGTAAAAAATTTGCTTCTTTAACTCATGACTTTATCGGTACAATTGAAAAAATTTATGAAAATTCTGCAATGGTTACAATTGTAGAACATGATAAAGCAGACTCTGTTGTAGTAACTGATTTTCATAATCGTGCTGTAGTTCGCCTTTCTGATATGAAAAAAGTAGCAGCTTAATATATACTGACATTGATAAATTTTTATGTTATACTTATCAATGTCTTGCGGGTATAGTTTAGTGGTAAAACTTCAGCTTCCCAAGCTGGTGTCGCGAGTTCGATTCTCGTTACCCGCTTATTGATTTATCAAGTCTTTGACGCATTACTAGTAATAAGTATTGTACATTAGGGTCCGAAAGGGTGTCCGAAAAAATTTTATATAACTTTGATTTTTCTTTTCTATAATCATTTTACATTAGGTAAAAATAATAAATTTAATAAGTACAAAAATAAGCTCATCCAATCCTTTTAAGGACTAGATGAGCTTTATTATTTATTCAAATTTCCCCCAGCTACTTGTACGTTTGCCACCAGAACTTTCTCCAGTTGGCAAGTAACCGTATTGTCCATTTCCACGAGGTTGTCTGATCCATACATATCCACCGGAATGGCAGAAAGCATCATACTTAACAACTGAACCTTTTGGAAGAACACCAATTTTAGCAGACTTAGTTGTGGCTCCCCAGCGTAAAACTATCCCTTCGGTAACAGTGATGGTAAATTTTCCATCTTCTTTGTACCAAACATCACCTAGATTGTCAGTCCAAGAATCATAAGTAACTGCTTGTGGCTTTGGTTTAGGTGTATTTACAACTGATTCAGAATTTGTCGTAACATGACGCTCTGTATAGAATCCAGAGAAATCATAAGACATATCAACTTTAACTCCATTAACTGTCCAACTAGAACTAAATTGCCATGTACCAACGTTATTAACTCCTGGTTGAGATACACCATAGTTGGCCACCCATTTATTCTTGGCCAAGATTATATCAGGATTTAATGTTCCATTCCAAAACCAAGATGCCATACTATAGTAATCAACATTAGGATAGCCACAATCTTTTACATATTGTAAGAATGCATTAGTTTTAGCATTCAAATTTGGTGTGATTTCACTGGCTTCTAAATCAACCGCCATAACACTATCTGTACCAATTCCCATACGTTTAGCAGTTGTAACAAAGAAATCAGCTTCATTTTTAGCGTCTTGAATGCTTGTATAACGTGCAAAGTGATATGCATTTACTAATAATCCCGCTTTACGTGCGTTAATGATTTGGTTTTGAGCTTTTGGATTGATATAGGCTGTTCCATCTGCACTACCTTCTGTTAATTTAACGATCACTGCTTTAACTCCTTGAGATGCTAAAGCTTTAAAGAAACCTAAATCTTCTGGTTGAAAACTAGCAACATCTGCAACTAAATTTACCATGTTATTTGTCCTCCTTATGTCCTTTATACTTTCCTGTGAGCTTATCAAAATCAGCAGGATTATAATCATCTTGAGCTTTGGCCAAGTATCTTTTAGCCACACTATCAACGATACGACGTATCCACACTACATTAATATGCATAGCTTGTAGATTTTCTAAAATAGAAACTAAATACTGATATCCCCAAGCAATAGTTATCAACTGTGCAAAATAGTTTAAATCGATTGAAATAAAAAAAGGATAGATTGATAATACCAAGTACACTGTCAAAATGTGCTTGGCAATACCATACCATCCTTTTGTGCTATTAGTCATATCTGGTGTATGTTTTGCTTTTTGGCCTTTAATAATACCGGTCAAAATATCTGTTAGTACTAGCCATACAAAAGCAACAATAATTGGATTATCAATCATCTCTATTGTATGGCTATATAGTTGTTCGTGAAATAAAATCTCTATCATCTCCTTTGAATATGTGAAAATAATCGTTGTATCACGACTAACTCCACGCTTTATTTCCCAGCTTTCGCCTTTTCCCATTCGCGTTTATAATAATCTTGTGATACAAGCATTATATTTTTTTGAACCGTTGTATCATATAATATGTTATCAAATCTACTTTTATCTTTTATATTATTCCATATAGTTACTATAGATGACACCCATCTACCACAATCTTCTATACAATTTACAAATTGACTATTATCGTCATTAGAACTTAATTGTAATAATAACTTATTAATTATTAATTGTATTTCCTGATTTAATTTTGACAATTCATCTTCCTTAAAAGAAATCTCTTTTTCCTTTCCATTTTCTTTTAAATATACCAACTCTTTTAATTTAAACAAACATTTATCACAATCTAGTATCAACTTTGCTATATTATTTCTATGTTCTTTTATCCACTCTATCCTAGCCTTGGAAACTGTATTATAATAGTTATTTTTATGAGTTGAATATATATTATAGATAAAAGTTCCTAAACCTACTATTGCAGTTATAGATACCCATTGAAAACCTTTATCAGTGACAAATAATATTTTAAAAAAAGAAATAATAGGTCTTATGAATATAACTATATTTATTAAAATAATACTCCAAATTATACCTACACAATATACATGCTTTTGCAAATATCTAATTATTGTAGGAATTCTATAATTTGGATAATTTTTATAATTACTTTCTTTTATTTCTTCTACTGTATATAATTTAAACTCATTATTCATCCAATTCTCTCCTCCAAAAATAGAATTAACTCAAAAATTATACTCTATTTTCAGAAGAAATTCTACCTCCCACCCACCGCTAAATTAAAGTAATTCTTTTATGAAATCTGAAATCATTGGTGCTATCCTTTTGTGACCATTAGTATTAAGATGTGTTCTGTCTGTTGAGCTAGTACCATGGTAGAATTCAGAAATAAAATTGTTATCCCACGGTCTTAATGTTGAATTATGATATAAATCTAGTACTGGCACTGAAGTGCCTTACAATTGTTAGACAAAGTCTAGTGATTGTGAGGTGCTTTTTTCGTATGACTAAATATACTCAAAAATTCAAATTAGATCTTATTCAGGAATACCTAGATACTGGCTGTTCACAACGATGGATAGAAAATAAGTATTCTTTACCAAAGGATACCTTAAAAAAATGGTGGACTGTATACAATTTAAAAGGACCCGAAGGGTTGAAATTACGACATTTCAAACGTAAATTTACTGTTGATTTTAAACTTCGTGTGATAAACTACTACCTAAATAATGATGTTTCAATGTCCAAAGTGGCAGCTTCCCATAATCTTTTGTGTTCACAGATATCTATCTGGTTGAAGTTGTTTATGGAAGGTGGATCTGAGGCCTTGAAACCCAAGAAGAAAGGTAGGCCAAGTAAGATGTCAAAAATGACAAAGAAGGATGCACGCAAAATCTTAAAAAAGGAAAGTGATGAAATTGCGGCACTAAAGAGTGAATTACGTCAAGTCAAAATGGAGCGTGATATCTTAAAAAAATCGTTGACCCTGTTCGGACCCTCAAAGCCAAGGAGAAAACAATAATTGTGGATCAGATCAGGGTGGACCAACAAAACTTGCCCAAAAAGGAACGATATGGGATTGGTGAGCTTCTAAAAACGATTGACTTGAAGCGACCAACCTATTACGATGAACGCAAACGTATCATCAATAAAAATGATAAGTATGCTGATGTTAAGGTGGTAATCAAGGAAATAGCGGAAAAAGGTAAGTGGAGAGGTTCTTACACATACGGCTATCGCCGTATAATGCCACTTCTTGAAAAAGCTGGATATCACATGGCTGAAGCCACTTTACGTCGCCTAATGAACGAATTAGGTGTACAACCAGCTATGTATAATCGTCGTAAAAATAATCACTATTCTTCTTATAAAGGTACAGTTGGTAAGGTAGCTGATAACTTGTTAAACCAAACATTTGATGCTACATCTCCTTTTACCGTTCTTCATACGGATGTTTCACAGGTACGTCTAGGTGATTCGACCTGGGCTTACATGTCAGTCATTTTAGATCAAGCTACCAAGGAAGTTTTAGCCGCTTCTGTTAGCCAAAGTCCAAATAAATTGTTGATTATGGATACATTAAACCAGCTTGAGGATAACCTCCCTAATAACTTTAGTCCAATTATCCATTCTGACCAAGGATGGCACTACCAATTAGAATATTACCGTGAAAAGATTGATTCGTTAGGTTTAATTCAAAGTATGTCCCGCAAGGGAAACTGCCTAGATAATGCCCCAATGGAAAGCTTTTTCCATCTTTTTAAAGTTGAATCACAGCTTGAAATAAAGAAATGTAAGAGTATTTCTCAGTTCACACATTTCTTTAACAAGTATGTCAATTGGTACAATAATGACCGAATTTCCAATAAAACAAAAAACATGAGTCCGGTTGATTACCGAACCCATGTCTTAGCTGCTTAAAAATATTTTATTTTTGTCTAACTTTTTTGTTGCACTTCACACTCCGTATAGCATACCGACTTCTTTTAGAACATTAACATAGTTTTCACCAAATTCTTTTGCATTATCAAAATTGCCTACTGGGCTAGTATTCATAGCATTAACTTGTCCCCATGGAGCTGGAACAATGATTCCAATTTTAGCATTCCTATTAATACTAATGATATGATCAAGCGTTGCTTTGACTGCTCCATACAATGTATTAACATCACCAGTATCTACAGTTCCAAAATCCGAGAAAGCCCATGCGTCGTTAAAAGATCCATATATTGTATATAAATCAGCATCTGAACTATATTGACGTGTTCTAAAATTAGTTGTGGATCCGTTATTGTTAGCTATATATCCTGTTCCTCCGATTCCACTATTTACAACATTGGTTAATTTTAAATCGTCTTTAACATAATCAACATAATTTTTAGCACCTTTTAAAGTAGATGGATCTGTTAGAGAGTCACCAATTGCCTCCCATTTTCTATTGATATATTCATCAATTTTTCCAGTCCATTTTTCTAAAACTGTTTTCTCGCCATAGCCTGAGCATGTAATAAAACTAGCTCCGTTTGGTATTGTAAGAATAACATCTTGGTACCTAACCCCGTCATTTTGTGGGAATTCTCCAATTCTCCTACCAAATTCATCTAAAATTAAATAGAGTTTTCCATTGTAGAAATTTTTACCAGAAACTTTGTAAATTTCTCCCGCTTTCACTGGTAATGGTGTTTTCATAGAAATCGCACGATTATCTTTGGAAAAACCTTGATATATATAGCTTGACCAAAAATATCCATTAACAGTCTCGTAATCTACATTTTCGAAAATATATGTTGAATTAATATCTCTGTTAGGGATATCTTTTTTAGGCTCGTAACTTTCCAATTTAGTTACAAATGGTGTAGTTTTTGCGTCACAATTTACGTACATTCCCACTGCATTTTCTGGAATTGTAACGGTTAATGTGTAATCATTATTATCGCTCGAACTAGGATATACTGAAATAGATTTATTTTGCTCATCTATCAGAACTACACAACGCCCATCCCAAAAGTTCTTGCTGTAAACAAAATAAGTTTCCCCAGGTTTTACTGAAATTTTAGGACTATGATTTGCCCTCTCGTCATATTTTTGAGTAATATCGCTATTATCAATAACTGAAATATACGAATTTCTAATCAAATCAAAATTCATATACGAAACTTTACGATTTAAATATTGATTCAAATTATTGCTGAAAGCTTTAAATTCAATCGCATTTTCATTGAAAGCTTCAACCGCTTGTGCCATAGACTCTCTTACATCCTTACCATATTTCTTAGTGCGAATAGCATTTGCCAATTCAGTAGGTGTATGAGAATCACCAGTAAATGGTGTCTCATCTCTATATTCAACTGTCATTTTAGATTTTCCTTTCTATTTATTATCTACCTCCTTATAAATGTGGTTATGTTTTCATAATTAAATCTTATATGGTTTTATGTGAGCCCCAATTCTAGCACTTAAATATGAACCTAGAACTTTATATCCATCTCTAGTTGGATGCAAGTTATCCACTAATAGAGAATTTAGCGAGAAAACATTAAATGGTGATTGTCTATTATCTAGACAGATAACTCCATACTTTCTCGCAACTTCAATTTCGGCATCTACAACGTCAGATAATGTATATCCTTTATCATTGATCGCACCGTATCCAAAACCACCAGCTTTAGTTCCGTGATCAGAACGATTGATAGGTGTTGATAGAATTAATGTTATCTTTGGATTGCTACTGTAGATTTTATTTATTACATAATCTATAGCACCATACAGAGTTTGGTTCGTTGGATAATTATCGCCTAATTTGCCCAAAGTTATATTATTGCCATAATCATTAGTGCCAAAAGCTAAAATAGCTATGTCATATTTTGTAAAATCTGTTGAGTCAACTATAGTTATAGCTGATTTACCAGCATTAACAAATAAATAACCTGATCCATTGTTAGCACCTCTAGTAACATTAAGATTTAAATGCTTACCAACTTGATTAGCCCATGCAATATTTGTTTCACTTTCATAAGGGTGTCCAGCTGTTATAGAGTCACCAGCGATAAAAACTCTATTCTTTTCAAAGCCAATATCATTATTTAGCAATGGCAACCATTGCCTAATTGTTTGATTTGATCCATCAATAGTTCCGTCGGACTTTACAACTAAGTATCTTAGATAAATTCCCTTACCTTTGTCAGAAACATATGTTGTTGCTATTTGAAACATAAATTTCATTTTTTGATCCTCATAAAACGGAATATTAATAACAGCATAATAACCCCATTCTGAATTTTCTGGAGCGTTTTTCAAAACTGCATCTGAACCATTATCAACAGAAACCCAATAGCCACCAGGATTTATCGCATCATCAAAGTTAGTGATCTTGTTTTGTCGAATTTCAAGATAATTTTGGCTTTTGTCAACTAAACCATATAGTAAGCTTGATAATTCCGTATATACAACTTCAACAACTGGTGTGAATACACTGTCTGTTTTCCAAATTGGTGTATATATATCTCCAGTATTTAAATCACTTGGGAATGTTGTTGAGTATCGTATGCTATTTTTTAAATTTGTTGTATATTTAAAAGATGGTGCTTTAATTGCCAAATAAAAATCATCTTTAATCATCTCATTGATAGGAATTTCAACAGTTCCATTACCTGTAATTTGTTGAGTAGATAGCACTTTACCAGCTCTATTGATTAAAGCTACTTTTACTGACACGTCGCTTGATGTAGTCAATGTAATTTTAATTTTCTTGATAAAACCTTTAGTATAGTACTTTTCGAAAGCCCACCAATTTGAATTGCCACTGTTATAAGAATATCCTGGATCCTTTTCTATACTATTTAACTTTTTCTCGTTATATGGTGAATTTTGATTAATCAAGTTCATCATATCTCCGATAGGTGCAGAATATACTTTTGCCAAAGCATAGGCAATGGCTCCTCTAACGTCTTTTCCGTACTTTTTCTCTAAAATAAATTGTCGTAATTCATCTACTGTCCAATCTTTACTAGAGTCAAACTCTGTTTCGTCTCTATAAACCAATTTTATTCCTCCTTATTTATGGAGGCATGAAAACATAACCACAATTCTATGACTATGAGCTATCACAACCTCCGTTTACTTGCTTAAATCTAGGTTGTTTAGCTACCCCCCCCACTCAAAAATGAGGGTTGGATTATCTAATTTAATCATGTTTTTTCTCCTTTCTAAGCTGGTATCTTATCGAAACGTTTAGAACCATTTGGCCCCCAACCATGCAAGCTAATATCACTTGACCATGTTGAGTTGTTAAAGAATGCTAACAGTTGGTCAAAGCCACTCTTAATATTCCTGTGGCCATCAACTGCATATGCATTGAATGTGCTAGGAACATATTGCAATAGCCCTTGAGCTGGTGTTCCTGCTGCCATATTCTGATCCCAAACTTGTTGCGTTACTGTTTGATTTCCACCAGATTCATTAGCAATCAGTGCTTTAATTCGATTTACATCATCGTCGCTTATATTGACTTTCATCTTAGCAGCAGCATTTCGAATAACTGGCCCCCAGTCGCCATTGACTGGTTGTGTTGTTCCCATGTTGTTTTTTAATCCATCTTCAATCAACTTTTTAGGATCTAGCCAAGTTCCATTGTTGCTGAATGATGAACCCAAAGCAGCATTAAAATCATGTTTAGTGACACCAACGTGCAAATGGTCAGTTGTTCTAATTCCTACAACGTCCCCAACTTTTACATGATCGCCAATGTTAACTCTAATATCACTTGCTGAACCAAAAGCTTCTTGATACACGATATTAAAACCGTCGCCATTAGTGACAAAATAGTTCCCTAATCCATCCATAGCACCTTTTAGAGTTACTGTTCCATCATGAATAGCTTTAACTTCTGATCCTGGCCAGTTTACTGAACCAAAGTCCAAACCATCGTGAAAGCCATTAGGTCTAAACTCACCACCTGGATTGACACCAAATAATTGAGCACCGTCAAAACGAATTGTAGCTGGTGGTTTAAATGGCCAGTTCCAAGCTGACCCACTACTGTCGTTAGATTCTTGTTTTGACAAAATGTCATTCCAAAGTTTAATAATTGTTTGCTTGAGTTGATTATTTTCATCAATCAGCATATTATTTTGATGTTTTAAAATCTGTTGCTCTGCTGCCAAGCGTTTTAAATTACGTTCAGTTTGGATGTTATCCATACTGTAATCAACTAATCTTTTGACTTGATCACCAACAGTCAGCGTTGACTCTGATGGTTTGTTCAAATTAATTGTTACACCGACTAAACGTAACCATTCATCCACATTGATTACTGGATTGATTACATGATAATAGTTACCACATTCGAACGAATCAGCAGCTAATCCCAATGGTTGTAAGTCCACTGTATCCAACTCATAAGCTATACGATAGTTTCGCATAGTCTTAAGATACTCTTGGGCTTTGGCCAGAAGATTTTTAGGTTCTTTGATGTTTTCCCAAGTCTTTGTATTCGATACTCTACCAATCACTTTAATCAATTCAGGGTCTTCAATGTAATTCTTACCATTGTTGACGCTAGATATATTAATTCGTGGTGTTGAAACTTCATTAGTCTTCTCATCATTCTTTTGATCAACTGGAACTTCCTTAGTAGCACCAAATGGATACAATACCGAGCAAATTTTGGAAATGTCTGGCTTGGCAGATAAGGTCTTCAAATTCTTGGCCAACTTTATTACTTGCTGACCTTTAGCCTTTTTATCTCTAGTCCAGGATATATAATTCCCATCTTCTCGATAATCAATTGAAAGTTCCCCACCTAAATCTTCATTTTGCAGAAGATCATTCTTCATTTCTTCCAGAATGCTAATTCCATCTTCAACGTAACAATACAAGTTATTGGTATTGTTAGTAACTGAATTCTCAGCAATCTTAAATTGTTTCTCAGCATCAACTACTTGCTTGTTATGTTCGTTAATCAATTCAACAAAAAAGTCAGCTGGTTTCTTATCTACCTTTTCCCAACTCAAAATAGAGTCGTTTAGATAAGCCATAGCTGACTCGCATGTTATTTCTTTGTAAAAAGTTCCATCTTCGTTGTGTTTAGGATCCACTGCGATTACTCGTCCACGAAAAATGTATTTACCTGATTGAGTAACATCGATATAAGTCGTCCATTCTCTCAACTTAAAATATCCAGTGTTATTTGGATAAATTATAAACGTAAAAGATGATGCAGCACTAACTGTCATAGATACCTTAGCATCGCCCAAAGTATTATTTTTAGTCCCATGAATGACGATAGTTTCATCGCCATTCCTAATCTTTACTAGATACACTTACAACACTTCCTTATGAAACGAAAACTTGATTGTACCATTGCCAGATAACTTAATATCATTCCAACCAACATTTAACTTGATTTCGGTTTCTGTGTAGGTTCCAGCATTTAGAGTGACCTTTTCACCATGTGCTTCAACCGTTACATTACCAGTCACAATCAATTTAGGTGATACAGCAGTTGAACTAGCATTATATATCCTTTCGGTTGTTTCCTTATTGATTTCAAACTCTAAGAATTGAGCTACATCGTTGTTAAAGTCAAATGAGTCCCACAAATCATCACCCATATCATCTACTGAAATTTTGTAAGGGTAGCAATTGATTTTGACTTTTAGTGTGCCATAGCCATTATCTTGTGACCACTCTGGAGCTGAACTGATTTCGCCAATAAAGTAATAAAATGGAATAGCAGTATCTTCAATTCTATGCTCAACACCTGGTGTTAACCAATTAATAACTTGTGACTTGATATATTCCATATCTTCTTCTGATAAAGCATTTGGCATCATTACCAAGAAATCATATTCTAAAGTACGCTCTTCATACAAATCACCAAATACTTTCTCATAATCATAGTAGATATTAGAGTTTGGAATTCTAATTCTAGTTTTGGTTTTGTCTGGATAACCAATCATCGCATTTGAAATAGCTAACTTATAAGCTTCGTTAGAATCTACTCCATCTATCTTTACAGATCTAAGTTCCACTATAAACACCCCGTTCTTCTAGAGATATACTCTTAGATTGATAATTATCTACAAATTTACCAATGCTTTGGCCATTCAAGCTTACCGACTGTTCCTTAGATAGAATTGCAGTTAATAATCCTATCATTTGGTTCATCTGTTTTTCTAAAACGCTGGTATCTGTAGAGTTAGCAACAATGATATTAGATGCATTATCTTGAACGCTTGTACTTGCTTGGAATACTTGCATGTTTGAGTTCAATGTAGGTTTTGCAATAGTACCTTTTGCATATTGCTTTAAACCTGGAAATTTCTTAGCAGTTTCAGATGCTCTTAAAACTTTAGTCCCACGTGGAGCATCAAACATAACATTTCGCCCTTGTGGAATAAATGACTCACCAGTTGGCAACTGAACTAATTCCCTAAATGTTCTACCTTTCTGGTCATTAACCATCATCATTCCACCAGGGTGATAGTTAGTACCTTTTTCATTGTGGAAAACCTTGGATATTTTTTCCCTAATAGTCCGTATATAAGTAGTTAATGTAACTGTATGATCTTTCTGACTAGAGAAATTCCTAACACTACTTGTAGCCGCATTAGCAGGGCCACTAGCCCTATCAATAGCTCTAGCGGTTTTAGCACCACCAGCTGATGTTCCTTTCCATGTTCTAGTTCCTGCAGTAGCTCGGTTAAAGGCTCCACTAGCTTGGTCATAACCCATCGCATTCTTTGGAGCACCTGGGCTAGTCTTTCGATAATTATCAACACTACCCTTAGCACTATCAAAGGCTTGTGATGCATAGTTAACACCTAATGCTGTCTTAGCTCCACCAGTTCCAGTAATACGATATCTATCAACACTAGCCTTGGCAGTATTCATTTGCAATGATGCAAGATCTAATGCTTTGGCTTGTTTTGCTTCTCCTGGATTAGCTCTTGACCATGCTTCTACCGCTTCTCTTGCTAGTTTCAAGTTTCCACTAGCTTTATCTTCAGCAATGATTTCCTTTAAAGATGAGATAGGTAACCCAGCCCATAAATTATAGTCTGTCATTACTTGTTGCAATTGGTCATTACCTTTAGCGTTAACTATTGCTTCTTTAACTTCAACTGGTTGTGAATTCCATTTCCCCATATCCAATAATGTGGTATACAGTTCTTGGCCACCTTTAGAAACAATCTGTGCTAATTTTTCCTGCATTGATAAAGAGTCCCATTGATTAGCTTTAAATAAAGCATCGTTTAAATCTTCCTTACCTTTTACACCGAAAATAGCTTCTAATTGCTTAAGACTTAAACTATTCCAAAGATTTGCACTTTGTAACGATTGAATCAATTCTTGATTACCATGAGCATTCACAATAGCTTCTTTTTGTTCAATGGTAAGATTGTTCCATTCTTTTGTATCGTGGAATAATTTGTAAAACTCTTTAGCACCCTTATCCTCAATGTATGCTAGTTGTTGTTTGAGAGTTAAGGCATTCCATTGACCAAGTCTCATCAATAGGTCAACAATTACTTTATTATCTCCATTTACAACTGCTTCTTGAGTCTTCATATCAAGATTATTCCATTCATGTATTTTCTCTAAAAGTTTCATCGCTTTTTTAGATGCTTTATCATGAATAATCATATCTTGCTCTTTTGGTGTGAGCTTATTCCAATAATTCATTTGGAAAATTGCATCTACAATATCTTTCTTACCATCAGCATGAATAATTGCATTTTTAACATCTAAACTTAAGTCAGTCCATTCACCAGATTCTTCAAGTAACTTAACGAAATCTTGAGTTCCTTCTGTCTTAATTAAAGCCTTTTGTTCTTTCCAAGTTAAACTATCCCATTTCTTAGCATAGATTAAAGCTGTGGCCACTTCAGACTTAGCATTAGTGCTTAACTTACCTTCTTTTAAAAGCAGTTTAATCTGATTCCACTTTTTAGATGACTTAACAGCTTTGTTAATCTCTTCTTGAGCATTCGTGCGAACTTCTCCAGTTTTGCTATCAAAGACTAAGTTATTCCACATCTTAGCAGCACTCTTCATAGATTTGGACATATTATTTGTTTCTTTAACAACAACACCTGTGTTTTCACTAGCTGATTTAGCTTGTCTACGTAACTCAGCCATACCATTCTTATATGATAATCCAGCCTCAAGCATATCTTGCTTAATGCTTTGAGTACTTTCATGATTAGCTTTGGCCACTTTAATATATGCTGCAGCTGTTTTAGCACTAGATTCATCCAAGTTCTTACTTAGTGTTTTATATCCAGCTTTATATTCTGCAGAGTTTGCACCATAAGCTTTCTTAAGTTGCTTAGCTTGGTCATAAAAATGTTTAACTTCTTTACGTTGATAATCAATTAATTCGTTCTCTGCATTTTGTCTTTGAGCAGTTGTCATGTTCTTAACATCATTATTCAATGCAGCCATGATTGTTTTACGCTTAGATCCTGTAATCTTCAAAGCATTTAACTCATCTTCTTGCATTTGCAAATTATAGTTTTGCAACATCGCACGTTGTTCAGCTGTTAATTGAGATACTTTATTGCCATGATTCTTTAAGATGTTTTGAGCTTGTTCTTCGTTCTTTTGAGCATCTTGTAAGTTCTTATTCAACCTATCTTGCTCTTTTTGAGCAGCTGATAGAACAGACTTCTGAACATCTTCATCTAGTCCTTTTAATCCATCTTCAATCTCTTTCTTTCGAGTTTGAACTGTTTTAGAGATAGTGCCTAACTCTCTTGAAAAGTTTGCAGACATATTAGCAGTGCTTGTCCTAGATGCTTCTTCCATACTTGATAATGAATCAGAAATTTGTTGAGTAGAGTTCTGCATACTACTTAAAGCTTTATCAGCAGTAGCACCAACATCTGACCCCCAGCGAGCAGTTCTCTCAGATGATTGAATTAACTTTTTCCCAAATAGTTCATATGCTGCTACACCTAAGCCAATTGCTGCAACAGTACCTAAAACATATGGATTTAATAGTGAAAAAGCACCACTAGCACCACTTACTGCAGTTCCTAAACCTGTAGCACTTACAGCACCTGCATCCATAGCAGCATTTACCGCTGAAGTTGCTGCAGCTCCAGCTTTCCATGCTCTAAAGAAACCAGTTATTTTAACTGTTCCAGTAGCTATACTACCTATTGACTTTAACAATGTTCCTAAAGTTAAAGCCAAAGGCCCTACTGCTGCAGTCGCTAAAGCTGAATAAATGATGAACTTCTGCATTCCATCGCCCATATTAGAGAAACTTTCAATCCATTCAGATGCTTTATCGATAACTGGAGTTAAGGCAGGTAATAGCTTTTGACCAATTTCAATAGATAATACATGAACAGACTCTTTAAATCTAGCCATTTTATTAGCATCAGTATTGTTTAATTGATCTGCAATCTTAGATGTAGTACCTGATGCGTTTTGTGCTTCTTTAGTATACTTTCTAAGTTCACCGCTACCAGCTGAGATTAAAGCATTCATACCAGCTTGAGCTTCAGTACCAAAAGCCGTTGCAATTGCTGCTGAACGTTTCTCTTCTGTCCAATCTTTTGTATTTTTCTTGATTTTATCAATAATACCTGGCAAGGTCAGAGTACCTTTCTTGAAATCAGCAATATTAATTCCCAGCTCTTTAAATCCTTGAGCATTTTGTTTAGATGGTTTAATCATACGTGTTAATGCACTACGTAAAGCAGTACCAGCAACTGAACCTTCAATACCACGATTGGCCATGATACCTAATACTGCAGCAGTCTGTTCTAAAGACATATTAGTAGCGTGAGCTGTTGGCCCTACATAAGTCATCGCTTCCCCTAAATCTGCAAAACCTGCAGCAGTTTTATTTGCAATAAAAGTAAGGGTATCAGTAACACGATTGGTATTCTTCAGCATTCCAGCAGTTGACTTAGATTGTAATCCAAATTGTTCCAATACAGATGTCGATGTATGCATAACTGTATTAAAATCGTCACCAGATGCTTTAGCAGCATTTAGAACACTAGGCATTGCACCTAATGTTTGTTCAGCACTATAACCTCTACGAACCATTTCGGCCATACCTTCATTTATAGAACTTGTAGAAATTCCATATTGTTTTGACCAATCCATTGATGCTTGTGACATTTGCTGAAGTTCAGCTCTATATTTACTTGTAACAGCTTTACCATTCGTAAGTAATGGCCCAATTGCTTGAATTTGAGAATTGAAGTCTACTGCTGACTTTGTAGCATAGACAAAGCCTGCAGCTAACGGAGCTGTTATTTTAGCAGTAGCACTTTTACCAAATGATGTGAGTTTTTCGCCTGCTGAACTTGCAGCTTTCCCCATTGAATTTAATTTACCAGTAAATCCAGTTGTTTCAGTTCTAGCTATTGCCATCGCTTTAGCATTCTGAATAAGTTGCTGATTTAATGCAGCAACCTTACCACGTGCATCATTATATTGTTGTGCATATCTAGCTGTTGCTCTAGTCCATTCACCAGACTTAGTAATTGATCCTTGATACTGTTTCTGCAAAGCTTTCATATGATTAGTTTGAGCTTCTAAAACACGATTTAGTCCTCTTTGCTTAGCAGCTAAAGCGTCATATTTACTTCCAGCTGCATTCATAACTGCCATATTTGACCGCATTTCAGACATTGTATTTTTAATAGCTTGCTTGGTACCAGATAATTGGCTCTTGAATTTAGAATCTTTTAAGTCCATCTCAATCGCAACTTTACCTAATACTTCTTCATCTGCCATTTAATCTCCTCCTTTCTCGATAAATTCAAATAGCGAATGCACCTTTTTCTTTTGCTTAGGTTTAGATACAACCTTAACCAAAGCATTGAAATCAGTATCTAGTACATCATTTATAGAAAATTTATAGGATTGTACTAGGCTTCTGATAAAATCCCAAATGTATTCTTTAGCTTGTAGCGGAGTTAGTTCATCTCCGCTAAGGTTTCCGGGTCAGTAATACCCATGATTTGGTTATTGAAACTTTGCACAAAAAGGTCATATCCTGGGCCACTTACTCCATCTAAAATTTCATCTGAAGTAATTCCCATAGTTTTAGCTATAATCTCAGCTGTTGCTCTAACGTATTCAGCTTGTGTCTTGTATTTCTTACCTAATACATCTAAGTAATCAAGCATAGTACGAGTAGATACCCAGTTTTGTGTTATCACCTTATCTTTGCCTTGAGCGTCTTTGATTTTTAACTCAATCATCTTTTTTTCCTCCTAAAAAAATAAAGAGATTAGCGAATGTTATCTCCGTCTAATCTCTTTAACAAATTTCTATACACCTTCACTAACTAAAAGAACTTTTTGATTAATTTCTTTAATTGCAGCTTCTTCAGCACCTGCATATTTAGCCATGTATTGGCCACCAAATGTTTCATCACTTAAAGGATTAGCACTAGCTGTAAAAGTATATTTTTCATTTTCAGGTTCAAAGTCAGAACCAACTTCAAGAGTCTTCATTGTGTCTCCATCTTTGGAAAATACACCGTAAAAGAATCCAACTAAAGCAGTATTTCCTTTTGCATCGCTAGATTCAAGAGTAATTGCACAATATGGTGCTTCAGTATCTTTACCTGTTAATTGAACACCATTAGTTGTTTCCTTACGTCCTAAAATAACTGTTTCCACTTTTTGTGGAACATCTAATAATTCAAATTCAACCTTAGGTGCATCTACACCCTTACGACTGATATAGTAAGCAACGTTAGATGCTGATGTTACTTTAGCTTCTTTGGAAATTCCAGAAATTTCAGCTTGAACAACACCACCAGCGTCAGCTTTACCTTCAATAACAAGTTGGTCGCCTTTTGCTGTCATCTTTGTTCCATCAAAATTAAGTGGTTGAATTCGTACACGTTCAAAACCTACGTACATAATTAATACCCCGTTTCATATAATTTAGTTTTTAATTTATATCTTCGTGCGTCTACATAATGTTTAGTCTCATCAAAATACTCATCTAATCCTTGCCCGTTAATGCGAGTATATCCAAGTGGTTTGAGTACTTCTTCTACCTTTGATTGCAATTCTTTACACATCATGCGAACAGTAGACTGAACATCAATTTGCACTGTTATTTCTTGCTGAGCTGATTTATCAGACATGCTAATTGAACTCTCAGGCGGTTTATAAGGTCTGATAAGGATGAATGTCTGTGGCAAAGCACCATCTGGCTCCTGATAGTAATAGATATGATGTTTCTTACCATCTAGCGTTGCCTTTTCGATAACTGTTTCTTTTAAAAACGAAGAGTAAATCTCAGACAAAGCGTCTTTCATAAATCCACCATCCTTTTCAGATATTCAACTTGAGTATCCTTAATTTCATCTTTCATACCTGAAAATGCTTTTTGAACAACACCAAGTCCTCTAGGTGAATAGGTTCTACCATTACGTGTATATCCCCACTCATTAAGATGGACTAATCGCCAACGAGATTTTCCACCTTCCCATCCAACTTTTACGCTTAGATGTCCAGCTTTTTTTCTTGGTTTACCAGCAGTTACTTCTCGAACTGTTGCACCAGTATCTCTATATGATTCAACTGCATACTTAAGTTGATATTTGGCATAGGTTGCTCCCATTTTTAAAGCTTGTCGTTCAATTTGGTCTAACTTACGACTAGAGAATTTGTTTTCTAGCTTGCTTATTACTTCATCAACACCAGTGATAGTAAAGCCTCCATTCATTGAACCGCCCCCAATACAATCGTTACAAAGCGATCATCATCAAAGTCTGGGCGAACTTCTAATACATTCCATTCAATCCCACGATAACGATAATCGCTAATAGTTACTGTCATAGAAACATCTGGAATAAATTGTCCCCTGGTATCAGGCATAACAATTGTTACCCCTTGCTTTACTCCTGCAGAATTTAGAACAGTATAGTCCTTAGCAGATGGTGAATAAGCAAAACATAAAGCTGAATAGACTTCAGTTTGTCCTGTTGCATTTGGCTCTGGACTATCAATTTCACTAGCACCAAAGAAAGTTACTGGTATTCTAAAATCGCCAAAGCTATACTTCTGTTTCATTGCTCTCACCTTCATCATCTGCCAATAGTTGAGTAGACAAGCCTAACAGAACAGATTGATAGCGTTCTTCGAATTCATCTAAGCTATCGTTGTAAGCATATCGAACTCGATTAAGTACCAGTTCATCGTACTCATCGCCAGTATCAATTCCTGTCATACGTGTAATTGCAGCTTGAGATTGCTTTAACAATTTTGTTAAATAATCATCTTCTACACTATGGAAAATGTGCAGATGTGCTTTTACATCATCTAGAGTTGCTGTCATTTAATCACCTACTGATTATCCTTTTGGGCCTTCACTTGTTGCTGCAGTAGTTACTTTTAAGTCATACACTTTAGCAGCATTGTCATCTTGTGCCTTACCATAAACAAAACGCTTAGCTGTGTATAATGTCCCATCTTCTAAAGCTAGAGTTTGGTCAAATTGTTTAATGACAATATCTCCAGCTGTGTATGCATCATAACGTTCTGGGATAAATGCAATTACTTTATTTTCTGGAACATATTCAGATTCAACAGTTGTAATACCGTAAGGCAAAGCATATACGTATTGTCCATTGACATTTTGCATTGTGTTAGCAGCTTCAATATCAATTGATGCACCAGGTTGAACAGCTAATACAACTTTTCCACGAGCTACAAAAACTTCGCCATTTTCTTTTTTAGATAAATCTTTTACAACTTTAGCAAGTTCTTTAATACCAGTTTTATTATCAGCAAAAGTCAACGTACCAGAAGATGTTTTTTCAGGATATACACCACCAGAAACAGAAACGTCTTTTTGAACTTGGCGGTTTAATCCAATAGGTTTATTGTTGCCATCGCCTGTTAAGAATGCAGATTCTAAAGCTGCAGCAAATGCTTCTTGAATTTGTGTAGTAACAAATGTCTTAATCCATGCAGCACCATATTCCAATACATCATTAGGAACAGCAATAAATGCTGTTAGCTTAGATTGCTTTGCATCTTCATCGCTGAATGTTGCTGTAAGTTGCCCTTGAATATTTCCTGAAATCTTACCCCATTGAGCAGCACCTTTTGCGTCTGATTTCAAGAATTTAAGGCGTAAACCTGTATTTTGTAATCCAATTAAATTTAAGAAAGCATGATCTTTCTTTAAATCTTCAAAGATTTTATCGATTGTAGTTTCTGGGAAAACCACTTCCTCAGATTCTTTATGTGATAAATTACCTGCTGCTAATTCATTGAAGAATTTACGTTCAGTTTCATTCATGTCATCAGCTTTGGCAGCATCTAAGCCTTTCATACGTTCATTAACTGCATTATCAATGTAGTTCACAGCGTCTGTTGAGAATGCATTCATCATATTTTCAAATGCTTTTTCTTGATCTTCAGTAGGAACACCGTCACTAACTGCCTTCGCATATAGTTTTTGTTGTTCTTTAAAATTTGATAATTGATTTAAATTAATAGGCATTAACTTTTCCTCCTAAAATAAAAAAGCTCTAAAACTGAAGTGCAACAAAAAAGTTAGACAAAAATAAAATATTTTTAAGCAGCTAAGACATGGGTTCGGTAATCAACCGGACTCATGTTTTTTGTTTTATTGGAAATTCGGTCATTATTGTACCAATTGACATACTTGTTAAAGAAATGTGTGAACTGAGAAATACTCTTACATTTCTTTATTTCAAGCTGTGATTCAACTTTAAAAAGATGGAAAAAGCTTTCCATTGGGGCATTATCTAGGCAGTTTCCCTTGCGGGACATACTTTGAATTAAACCTAACGAATCAATCTTTTCACGGTAATATTCTAATTGGTAGTGCCATCCTTGGTCAGAATGGATAATTGGACTAAAGTTATTAGGGAGGTTATCCTCAAGCTGGTTTAATGTATCCATAATCAACAATTTATTTGGACTTTGGCTAACAGAAGCGGCTAAAACTTCCTTGGTAGCTTGATCTAAAATGACTGACATGTAAGCCCAGGTCGAATCACCTAGACGTACCTGTGAAACATCCGTATGAAGAACGGTAAAAGGAGATGTAGCATCAAATGTTTGGTTTAACAAGTTATCAGCTACCTTACCAACTGTACCTTTATAAGAAGAATAGTGATTATTTTTACGACGATTATACATAGCTGGTTGTACACCTAATTCGTTCATTAGGCGACGTAAAGTGGCTTCAGCCATGTGATATCCAGCTTTTTCAAGAAGTGGCATTATACGGCGATAGCCGTATGTGTAAGAACCTCTCCACTTACCTTTTTCCGCTATTTCCTTGATTACCACCTTAACATCAGCATACTTATCATTTTTATTGATGATACGTTTGCGTTCATCGTAATAGGTTGGTCGCTTCAAGTCAATCGTTTTTAGAAGCTCACCAATCCCATATCGTTCCTTTTTGGGCAAGTTTTGTTGGTCCACCCTGATCTGATCCACAATTATTGTTTTCTCCTTGGCTTTGAGGGTCCGAACAGGGTCAACGATTTTTTTAAGATATCACGCTCCATTTTGACTTGACGTAATTCACTCTTTAGTGCCGCAATTTCATCACTTTCCTTTTTTAAGATTTTGCGTGCATCCTTCTTTGTCATTTTTGACATCTTACTTGGCCTACCTTTCTTCTTGGGTTTCAAGGCCTCAGATCCACCTTCCATAAACAACTTCAACCAGATAGATATCTGTGAACACAAAAGATTATGGGAAGCTGCCACTTTGGACATTGAAACATCATTATTTAGGTAGTAGTTTATCACACGAAGTTTAAAATCAACAGTAAATTTACGTTTGAAATGTCGTAATTTCAACCCTTCGGGTCCTTTTAAATTGTATACAGTCCACCATTTTTTTAAGGTATCCTTTGGTAAAGAATACTTATTTTCTATCCATCGTTGTGAACAGCCAGTATCTAGGTATTCCTGAATAAGATCTAATTTGAATTTTTGAGTATATTTAGTCATACGAAAAAAGCACCTCACAATCACTAGACTTTGTCTAACAATTGTAAGGCACTTCAAACCTTGATTTTTAGGTTCAGAACTTTCTTGATATTTTTTAATTGCGTCATCTAAAGCATTTCTAAGCATTGTTTCATCAAAATTGAATTTGACTACACTTGCATGCTTTTTTAATTCTTCATTTTCATCCATTAAATCTTTGAACTTAGCAATAACAGCTTTAGGTAATGGCGAACCCAAGCTTGCTACTAATTCAGGTTCTTGATTTTTACCGCTCATTATAGAGTCAGCAAATCCTAATTCAACTGCTCTATCAGCTGTAAGCCAGGTTTCTTTATCCATCATATCTAGAATTTCATCTCTAGATATTCCTGTTTTACCTTCATAAGCGTTCGCTAAAGATTCATTGGCAGTCTTTAAGATTTCTGATATTTTATCCATATCATGATAATCGCCAACTCCACCACTGGTAGTATTATGAATCATAATTCTACCAACTGGACTAATATTTACTTGGTCGCCAGCCATCGCTATAACCGATGCGGAACTTGCAGCTAAACCAGTAATATTAATTGTCACTTTACCTTTATACGCTCTAAGCTTTGTGTAGATATCAGATCCTGCGTTTACAGATCCACCATTTGAATTAATGTCAATTTCTAAGTCTTCGCCACTTTCAATAGCATTATCGAAGTCTACTGGAGCAATGCAATCCATTCCAAAAATTTTATAGATCCATTTATCGCTATTATCAACAACTAATCCTCGTGCATTAATTTTCATCTGTTTCACCTCCTTTCGAGTAGTTCTTAGTAATGTAAAACTCATCTAAATCAGGGTCATCAGATTTTTCTAACCCTAATAATTCACGAATTTCATTTCTTGTAACTGCACCACTTGCAACTAATTTGTCAATTGGTTCAGCTAGACTAAAGATGTCTTTTTTATTTTTACCAACAATCTGATATTCTTCGTTAGCATAATTACTTACTAGCTTTGAATTAATTTCATCTAAAATCAATTGATAAAAGAATTGTAGTGTTCCATTGTTAAATGAATCTTCTAATCCACCAATTTCTGTTGGTGTTTCAAATAATAGGTTTTCTGGAATTCCTAAAATATCAGCAACAGTAGCAATAGCATCTTTTCTAAGTTGCTTAATTTGTTCAAACTGTTGTTGAGTATTAGACTTAGTTCCACCAATTTCTTGATATTCAAAACCGTTAGTTAATGGAACTACCGCTACATCTCTGTTTTTAAATGAATTAAAAATCTTATCAAGGTAGTTTTGTAATTCCTTCTGACGTTTATCTTGAGTACCAGAAGTTAAGTTAGATTTCAAAATTCCCCTAATTTGATTGTTTCTCATCTGAATGTCTACCATACGTCCAAGCATAGTACCGTAATCAGAGAATAAACTGTTAGTATAATTCTCTAACCTTGTATTTTGATAATTCAGATAAATTACATCAGACATATTGTAGGTACGTTCAAACCTATATCCACGTACATAAACACCATTGAAAGTATCATCTAAATTAGCGTATTTATTATGAACAAATGACTCAGCCACTAATAAATCTTTAGTATCATTAACGATAATTAAACACTCGCCTTCATAGATTAATCTATGAATAACATGTTCCCAAAATTGTGTAGCTGTTTCATTTCGATTAGGTCTAGTATTCAACTTGTATAAAGAGTCATCATTTACAAATTTGCCATTTTTTAAATGCTTAAATTTAGCTTGAGCAAATCTTCGTGCAATAAAATTGACCCCAGCGTCTAAAGCAACTCGCTTAAGATAAGCTCGTGTGCTTGCGTCTTGAAAGTCCCAATCAACATCTAATGCATATGTTGGCTCAGTTGTTGCACCAAATAAATTACTAAAAATTCCCAAGAAACCACCTCCTTATTAGAAATCTAATCCATCTAAAAGAATTAACTCTTCATCCATATCTGCATCGCTAATCTCATCTGCTCTATATAACGAATACAAAAAAGCCATAAAACCATCAGTTTTACGGCGGTGTTGTTCTTTCTTTTCATAAGACTTATTACCAGTCTTATCAATCTTTACTTCAACATTATTCGTATACCATCGCATCATTGGGTCATCTTCCCAAATAAAACGATTGTTAGCAAAACCATCTTCAATTCTAGGTGCTAATAATGCTGAAATTGCTCTAGGATTTTTAATAACTTCAACTTCAAACCCAGCATCTTCAAAATATTTCCTAAGTAGCTCAGCTCTAAAATTATCCATGATAACTTTTTTAATATTGTACTTCTGACGCTGTTGGATAAACCACATTACTACTGTACTTGGTTCAATAGTATTAGTATTAATAACATCTACTAGTCCACGCTTTTCCCAATCAGCAATCGGAGCCACTACTTTTTTAGAAAACTCATCTTGCTTTCTGCCATAGCTATACATCTTTTGAACAAATTCTTTACGTGCAAATGAGTGGTGTTTGAATAGATAATCTTCCCCGTTTCTGAACAATAAACCACATGCAGTAAAATCTCGAATTGATGCAAAGTCAACAGCAGCTATACACTCACGTCCATCAAGCTTAACTGGATATTTTCTATTAGTTGCTTTTATCTCATCATACGGAGCAACAGAACGTTCCAAAGCTAAAGCTGGCATATTCATTCGTTTAGTCATAAACTCGTCTGTTTTAGATGGTTCATAAACCAATGTCTCATATTCACTTTTAACCTTAGCAAATAATCTTTGACCATATTCAGATAATGGTTTGCTAAACATAGGATTAGCCTTTTCCCAATTTTTAGAATCGTTGACGTCCTCTCTTTTATCAAGCTTACAAATGAAAGGAAACATCATGTCAGCGGGTGCTTCACGATTTAAAACATGATTAGCAATTTCCTTTTGCTTATCTAGATATCCATCTCTAACATAGCCATCTGAACCAATCTTAAACTCCCTAGCGTCTTTTACCTTACCAAGCCCTGATTCATGAACCTTAACATTAGCATTATCTGCATATTGATGAACTTCATCAAAAATAACTGCACCATCACGTAAACCGTCTTTAGTGTTACCGTTAGATGTACGATAAGCAAATTTAGACTTTGTGGCATATGAAATTATTTCTGTTTTGTTATTTTTAAAAGCCTTTTGAAGTTTTGGATTCATTTCAATCGCATCATGTACTTCAGTTACAGATGTCATAGCCTGTTCTTCAGAGTTGGCCACAACAGAAACATTATATCCAGGTATTCCATTCAATTCAGAAATTAAAAAGTTGGCTACCCCTGATATTAATCCATTTTTACCAGCTCCACGTCCCATGAGTAATAGGAAATTGTCATAAAATAAAAGGCCATTGCTACGTCTTAAAAAAATAAATGCAATAATGAACTTCTGGAATGGTTTTAATTCAAAGTACCATTTTTCAATAAATCTGATACATTTCTCAATTCTCTCTTCATCAAAATAAACATCTTGAGTCAAGACATCATTTTCGATTAAATCTAGTAATTTAATTCGTTCTTCGTTAAGAACAAGTTGGCCACTTTTATAAAGTTCGATATATTCTTCAACATATCTCATATTAGGTCACTTTCTTTATAGCCTGCTTCAGCAAGTGCTTTAACTCCAGGTGGTGGAGCTGAAAGCCCCATGTCTTTAGATAGGTTTATCATTTGTGCATTAATCTTGGCCATCTCACTTACAGCTGGGTTAGTTTTAATGTACTTCTGCGAACCATTCTTTATTTCAGTTAAAATATTTTTAGAATTAACTTTCTTCTCTAAAGAGTAATAGACGTTAGCTAAAGTACAGTAGCGTTCAACTTTCTCAACTTGAACTGGGTTGCTAACGTCTATTTGTTCCATAAGATATTTCTTAACTAAAGCAGTAATTTTTTTATCTTTCAATTATCCCCACCCCCCTTACGTGAAAAAATCGGCTTTTTTTGTGGAAATTAACCCCATCCCACCGGTCGCCCATTTGTCGGAATTGACCAAACTTTTTGACCCGGGGGGATTAATCCCATCGTTCATCGTCCCATTTTGGTGGTTTTCTATGTTTTTTTCTACTATATTTCATTCGATTATGTCTTTGATTATGATGATCCTTACATAGTGTTCTAAGATTATCTAAGTCCAAAGCATACTCTGGATAGTGTTCCAAGTCCTTGATATGATCCACTTCAAGCACACCTGATGATACTCTACCTTCATTCTTACACCATTGGCATTCATAGTTATCACGAGCCAATGCTTGTTGTCTTAAGTCTGCCCATTCTTTAGAGTGATAGAACTCTACTCGTTCAGCCTTATCCAAATGCATCGCCACCTTTAATAACATATCTATTCATCTAACTTAAATGCTCTATTATGTACATGACTATAAGCATCAAAGTAAAGTTCGTTCTTATCACCGTTGTATGTTACTTCATAATACATACCATTGCTAACTGTAGTTGATAGCAATGCTTTACAGTTCTGCAACGTTCTGTTTAACCAAACTACATACACGCTATCTTTACTGATATAGCTTGGTGTATTATGCATATCACCAATCACGTACTCAGCTACTTTCTCTTTACACAATTCTATAAACTTATCATTATCCATTAGATACACCACCTTTCTAAACAAACATGTTACTTAACATGTTATTCTTTAAATCTTTAAGTGCATTGACTGTATCTCTTTCAACTGCCATCTCATGTTCTAATTGTCTAAACATCGCTACGATTGCTTTCTGTGTTTCATAGTCATGCAGATAGATAGGAAACTTACCTACTTCATGTTCTTGAATATTGATACCAGTTGCGTACTTATGCATAAACAAATCTATGTTACGTTGCATCGCAATATTGAAATACAATGGATCTATTCCAGTTTGTGGGATAATAGCAACGTTCTTTGTGTGAACATATCCTGGCTCAGATAGAAAGCCAATCCCCCCCTAGTAGCTGATATCTGTAGAGTAGATGTTCCAGCAGGATATATCTTTCCTTGCTTGGCTCTAGCATACTCAGCAACATCTTCAAGTTTAACTACTTCATAAGTTCTGAAATCTACCATAGTGTCAACTGCCTTTCCCTATCCTTGCTATACTTTTCTTTCCAATACTTGGTAAAGTGTTTTAGTTCCTTATCCATGCTTGGTGTTGTTCCAACCAAATCATCTAGCATATTGCCGAACTCAATAGAATTCTCTTCGATTTGCTTATCTATCTTTCGCATCTCTTTAGTAATCTCATATAGCGATGGAACTTCTTCAGGTTCAAATGTATCTATATATCTAGGAATGTTAAGATTGAACTCATTCTCTTCAATAAGATATCTAGATATATCATCGCTGAACTTATCTATTTTCTTTCGATCCTTGTATGCTTTGATAATTTTATCTACATGTTCTTGCTTTAGGTAATTATGGTTCTTACCTTTTTCAAACTCTTTACTAGCATCAATAAAGAAAATCTTCTTATGTTCTCTTTTCTTCTTGAGAATTAATATAACTGTTGGAATATCAGTATTTAGGAATAACTTAGCAGGCAATCCTATTACTGCATCCAATGCATTAAGTTCTATTAAACGTTCTCTTATCTTTCCTTCAGCTTGTCCCCTGAACAACACACCATGTGGCAGAATGATAGCCATAGTTCCATCATCTGAAAGCCTGTTATATCCTTCTAATAAGAATGCATAATCAGCTTTAGATTTAGGTGCTAATACTTCGAACTGTTTAAATCGTTCTTGTTCTAGCATTTTGTTATCTGGTTGCCACGTAAAAGAATAAGGTGGATTCATAACTACTGTATCAGCTTTACTTTCTAGTAATTCATTAACCAACTCTATCTTGCTAAATTGTTCTTGCTTTGATAGTTTGTAAAGATGTTTTACTTTTCTAGATAAGCTATCGCCATGAAATATGTATGCATTAATGTTTCTAATTGCTAGGTTAAATAATAGGAATGGCATCGCTCTGTCTGAAAATTCTTCACAGTAGAAACTACTGTCACGATTAGTACTCCAACGTTTAATGGTTAATCCACCAGTACCAGCACATATATCAGCGATGACTTTAGATGATCCTAGTAATTGATTAACTAATTCCACAACTCCATCTGGTGTGAAATCTTGTTTGTTTTTCTTTCGGTCAGAATGTTCTTCTTGGTAGTAATCTGTAAACCAATCATAAGTTAAGTCGCTTTCGATAGCTAAGAATAACTTGAATAGTTCATCCTTTTCATCGCTCATCAGTAACTTATATAATCTATCTGATGCTTTAAAGCTCTCATCTACTCCAATCAGTTCATTAATCTTTTGAATATCTATCAATTACTACCACCACCTTTTAATTTGATTTTGCTGATATCTCTACTGTACTTACGCTTACGTTTGACTGGATGTTTCTTGTAATGTTTCTCTAACTCACGTAACATCCTTAGTTCTTCATAAGTTTGTACTTTTCCGAAATCTATACTGTCTTTCATAATTTTCTCCAAAATAAAAAGCCAGCCTGGATAGACTGACTAATTATTTGATTGACTATATTTATGTAAAACTTCTAAAGCTGCAGGTTGCAATATAAATAAAAATTCTGGATCATTAATATCTTCAACTTCACGTTCTCTAACAATAACTTGGTTTCCTAACTGACAAATTACTTTCTTACTAACAAGTTCTATTATGTTTGTGTCATGTTGTCTAAAGTATCCTTGATGATATTTATTTTTGTAAAGTTCATTTACAATTTTCAGTTTTCTTCCTGTCAAACCCAAGATATACTCTTCGTAATTCTTTTCATTCATATGATGATCGTATTTTTTCTTTAAGAAACTACAAAAATCAAAAAATAAAGTCGCAATAAAAGCAATAGTTATTAACACGACCAGCCACGTAAATTTATCATAGAACCATACCATTTTTAAATAATTAGCAAAAGGCATTAAACATAAGACTATAATTCCAAAAAATACTATTTCAGCTCTTTGTCTCATATTAGATTTCAAAGCCTCCAAAAAATATTTTATATTTTCAATCATTAAATTTCACCTCATAACTATAATACAAAAGCCTAGCCATAATGACTAGACTTCTTGAAGTGAAATTTAATTTAACAACTAAAGTACGCATTAGTAAGTTTTAACTCTCGTGGTCTATAAAGCGACTAACCTAACTTACCTTTGCTACAATACCATAATAGCACGGAAAGCTACCCCTTGTGGTTCGTTGCTCATCCCTTTGTTTTCCGATTTTTAACATACCTTATTAAACATAAATATGTAAATCAGGACAATTAATTTTCATCTCTAAACCATCTGCAAACTCATTTAATGCCATTTTTCTTATTTGATAATATCTAGTTTTTTCAAAATGTAGTCTCATCATTGCTTCAACTGCTGATATTTTCCCTAGTGTATTATCTAGTACTACTTTCAACTCTACTGACCCTTTATCGTATGTATCTGCAACTCCATCAACTATTGATTTAGCATACAAATATTTTACTAATTTTTCTTCATTACTGTTTCCTATACTTCCACCAGGCATACCACTTAAACTTGGACTTTGTATAAACTCTGGACTTGCCTGTTGATATATCTTATATAGTCTTGGATAGTAACGTTTGTCAGTTAGAAACCTTGCCACATTATCAGCTGTTTTATCATAGTCAATGTTTTTCATTCCGGGTATCATTAATTCTTCCAAGCTAAGCACTCTCCCTGTGGTATAATTATCTTAGTTTATGTATTATGCATGTTTCCAAGGGAGCGTGCTTTTTTATTAGTTATAGCTTCTAACCATATCGACTAATTGCTGTTCTTTACCTGTCCATTGGCGTTTAGTTTTTCGATAATCAAAATGTCCTGGATACTTATTGTTGGGGTTTGTTTCTTCTAGTCCTAATTCACGTTTTCTAACTATCCAAGTTAAATTTGTATTCACATCTAGAATTGACGCTGTATTCTTATAAATTCTGATAACCTCTACTTCTTTATGATTATTTCCAAAAATATCCTTAACATTAATTTTCTTTAATCATATATTTACACTCTTTCTCAACGCTCTTTAGATCTCGTGTCTCTTGATCATCAAATGTATGTAAGGTATCAAATCCGATAACTTTAACTTTTGATGATCCATCTCTAACGTATCCTTTAAACGTTATACCACCATGAACTGTTAGTTCGTCTTCATCGCCATCTTTCCAACTCTTAGGTAACTCAGCATAACCATTTAAAGCTCCAAATAGACTTGGAATGATAAAGTATTTATATCCTTTGTACGACCTTATCTTTGCAGGCATCGCTTCATTTGTTCCTAAATATTGCATAAATAATTACTCCCTTAATCAAAATCGCTTGGCACTATATCCCATAAACCAAGTTGATTTCCTAAAACATCAAATTTTACTTCATAAGTATTAGGTTCTAAATATCTAAGCACTACTTTCTTTGTGCCTTTTTTATAAGATTCATCAGTATGGTACGTTAACTTTATAAAATTGATTCCTTTCTCTTCTTCATCAATATACAATTTCATGTTGTCCATATCATCATCAGTAAATTCTATCCTGTATTTTTTAGCCATAATTTCACTCCTGTCGTTTTATTTTCTATACCGGTATAAAAAGCCTTGCTATGCTCTCAACACATACGACCATCTCAAATCATGTGGATGCAAGGCGATGTTACAGTTACACACGAAGAATATAATGCACGGAGGTTTAACTCCTTCCAAATTTATTTGTAACTGTAACGTGTATTTAAAATTAGTAGGGTTCGGTAGTAATAATCGCCAAACTACTGCGATATAAAATGTAATAACGGAAAGGAAAACTTCACCTACCTTTTCAATAAATTTTGTTGTTTGCAGCTCATCAGTAATATCACTACCTATGACTCAGCATCCTTTGACAGATACTAAGCCTGTACTGTTTATGTCGTTATTTGTGAGATCCTGATTTACGTTGTTGTGAATGTATACCGTTCAAATAGACATAAGCCAGTATTAACAGTTTTCTGACTTGTTAAGGTCAATTTATTTGCTGTTTAAAATACATTTATTTCTGCATTAACTAAAACATTGTCTTGTGATTCATTAAATTTAATTAATTCTTCAATTGTTTTATATCTTCCAATAACTTGATCGTGGCTTAGATTGACAATTAAATATCCACCATCAATATCTCTAACTACAAGATATAAGTATTCTTCATTTCTGATAAGGTTTCCTACTTCGTAAATGTCTTCTGGTTTTATATTTTTAAAATTAATTTTCATTTACTTATTCTCCTTAAATTTCGTTTATCTCTACGTTTATTAATTCGTCGGTTTCGTCTCCTATAGTCATATATAAGTCTTCAAGCGTTTTGTAAGTTCCAAAAACTCGATTATTTTTTAAATCGATAATCGAATACCCGTCATCTATGTTTGTGGCTATAAGATACAGAACGTTGTTTTCGTCTTTAATGACATTTCCAACTTTGTATATTTCTTTCATATTTTTCTTTATTTTTTTTAAATTAATTTTCATTTACTCATCTCCTAAATTGATACCTAAAATCAAAGATAGTAGTATTAATTTATCTTTATCATCTAAATTTTCAATAATGTTATATATGGTATTCAATGCATCTTTTCTAGTTCCAAAAGCATTGATAGCTGTTCCGATGTCTTTACTTAAAGCTATTAATCCTGCTCTATATCCTGAATTTTTTAAAATTGTAGATATTTCTTCTGCTTGCTTCTGCATTTCTTTTGCTTTTTCTGAACTCATATTTTCACCTCATTAGGTTCATAACCATATCCAATAAAATTAGGGTTGTCCACTTTGAAAATTGCTACATGTTTTTTGTTTCTAGCTTTATTAAGATAAAAGATTTTAAGCCATTTATCATTGATACTAAAACTTGAAACTCGGAAAAATACTTTTTCCTCACCTTTTAGAAAAACTGTCATATTTATTGTATTTTCTGTTCCTACTGTGTATTTACCTTCTACATCATCAAACATCGCTCTACTCCTTTTGCTTATTGCCAATTTATCTATTTCTTGTCTAATCTTGCTAAATGCTCGTTTATTAATTTTTGCCATTTAGATCAGCTTCTTTCACGAATATTCTTCTGTTTACGTTTTTTTCAAAAAAAGGTAAACTATTAACATTACACGTTCTAGTTTTTATTTTTTCTAAAATACTATTCTTCTTCAAATTCAATCTTGCTCAAGTGTTTAACTACTATACTTATAACTTTTCCGATAACTGCTAAATCTTCTTGCTCGATAAGTATGTCTGTTTGAATATCGAATAAACTATATTTATTTCTCCTTACATCCACTACATTCGCTTCGTAATCTATAAACAGATTTCTAAATATTTTTTCTTGAAATTCATCATCTTCAGAATATTCGTTTCCATCGTTATCATAAATTATCAAATCTAATTCTTGATATACGTTTTTCGGAAACTCTTTCCTTAATTCGTCAAACATGTTGTCAATATTTTCATTCATACCATATACCTCAATCCCACTTGTAATTGATTCTCTTTAAATGCTTACCTATTATGTTAATAATCTTTCCAAGATCATCTAAATAGTGTATATCTAAATAATCGTCGCCCGAAATTTCAAATAAGTCAGTATATTTACGTCTAATCGTAAATAACTTATCACGATAAAAAATTATTACCTTCCACAATTTAGATTCATCAAAATCAGCATAAACATCATAGTTATAATTTTTATCCACAACTTCAACCCTTATATTTTCATTTTCGTAATCAATAGCGTATTCCTTTCTAAGTTCTGACAGCATCGCTTTGATGTTTTTATTTCTATTCATCATCAAGTCCATACCTTTCGCTTATTTTCTTACGAAGATCCCTCATACCACGTCTGTACTCATATTCTTGTCTAATCTTTAAACCTTTAATGAAACCTGCTAGATAATCACTATCCCAATATCTAGCTCGATTTCTTATCTTTTGTCTTGGCGATTGCTTTCTAATCATCTAGTTTAGTTCCTTCCAATTCTTAAAATGTTTACCAATGATTCCAATAACTTTAGTAATCACATCTAAGTTTTCGTACTTAACTGTATTAGCTTTGAATGTGCATTTGCCTATAAAGTTTGGGAAAACTGAAACTGCATCGCCATTGTAAATAACTTGAACTTCGTCAATATCATCTTCATTGAAATCTGGCTCTGATTCATCATCGTAAATCTTGCCATTTTCATCAATTACAAGTACGTATAGTCCGTAATTGATACGATCATAAATGTTTGGAAATGTGTCTTCCAGTTCTTTCACCAATGCTTTTGTTTTTTTATTTTCGTTCATCTTCTTCACTCCTTATCAGAAACATATATCTTTCTGATTGTCCCACCTAAATCAGATGCAACTCTTTCTGCGATGTCTAATTCATTTTCATCATATATTTCCGCTTGTTGTGGCTTTTTCACGATGTTAATTGAATTTTGAATTCTGCCATTTAGGTAATAATTTCCAAGCTTGATAACATATCCGATAAATTCAACTTCTGTCATCTCTTATATCCCCTTAACTCGATAGATTTTTATTTTAGGATTTATAACCCCACGTCTGAGTCTACTTGATAAGGTATAGACTGATCTTATCCCAATCCCAAGATAATCAGCTATTTCCTTAGCAGTACCCAAAGTCAGAATTCTTTCTTTGTCGTCATAAACTATGTATGTAGCTTCCATTTGCATCACTCCTAAAAGACTATTCTTACACTTCGAATAATTAAGCGAGTAACACTACTCCAGTTCCTTCTAATCGCTCTTCTAAATATTTAGCAATGGTCTTGATAGCTTCAACTCTCCATAAACCACCATCGCCTTCAAAGATTGCACCACGTGGCCCGCTTTGCATTCTAAAGATGAACTTGCTTTCAGGTTGCTCAACTTCAACGAATGTTCTATATGGTGAAAGTATTACTGGATTAGGAACTTTGATATTTTCTGCAGTAGCAATTCCAGATTTGATTGTCACTGCTTGACTGATACCATCATCGCCAGTGCTACGAACATTATCTTCTTTAAGGTTTCCAACCACCTTAAGCAAGATGTCCCTATCATCAGTCTTTACAAATTGTGATTGTAAGGCGATGTTAAATGATTCAATATCCATGTATGAATCAAAATTAAATTCTGGAACAATTGCAGTTGCTACTGCTAACAATTCACGATCACCACTAGGTTGTAACTTGCCTTTCAATTCGACCAACTTTTCATCAACTACATGCAAGATTAAGTCATCAAAACCATCAATGTTTGACTTGATGTAATCAACTAAACCAGATAGAGTATTTAATCTGATTGGCTCTTTAGCATTATGAACTACTGGTTCAACCAATACTGGCTCGCCATCTTTGTTGATAATGTAGTTCTGGCCATCAATTTTTAATTGTCGTTCTTCAGGTTTAATACCTTGTTCCGCTAAGTAATCTAGTGCTTCTTTTGTTAAATCCATCGCTCTAACCTCTCTTTTCTTGTAAATCTATAATCTTGCTCTTTTTCTCAATATCTTCAACCTTTTCGCCAGTGTCTGTTCTTACATCGCCTTGTTCATCGATATAAGTTTGACCCTTAACACCAGATTTGAGTTCACTAGCTGCAATCATTCCTGTATTTAAATCACGTCCAGTCATGATTTTAGTTGTAATTGGTGCTGCAGGAGCTAACTTACTAGAAACATTAATTGACGCTTTAACTTCGTCATAGTCTGCATCTGGAACAAAGTCCACTTTGACGATTAAGCTACGTTTCTTTGTTGGATCTGCATTTGGATCATTAATATTGTTAAAGATGTCGCTCAACTCACGCTCGATTAGTTCCTTACCTGCACCTTCTGCCAATGAATCAATACTGAAATTAATCTTTACTTTTGCCATCGTTATTACCTTCCTTTACTACGTTATTTAGAAATTTAACAAACTTGTTAATACCCGCTAGATGCTTGCTTGTATCAAAGCATCGCATTGAGTCAATTTTTGGACTATATAAAGCAACTAAGTCATCTTCGAATAAGTCCCCTTTATTTGCGATGAACTGTTTCAATCCATAAGTATCATCGCTGAATTTAACTGCTGTATACTTAGCATCAAATGGCCACTCATTTATAACTACTCGTTCCATGCTCTAACCTACTTTCACATAATCATTTTTCAAATCAGATGGAATCACTGGCATTGGTGGTCTAACATCTGACAAGCTCACCAACACTAGATATCTATCATGGTGTTCACTTACCATGTATTGAACACCATCTTTATCAACTAACTTGTCATATCGCTTAATAAATTGACCTTTAGCGTCTTTGAATTCTGCAATTCTTTTCTTCATTAGGACATCCTCCTCAACATCTCATCAATTTCAGCTTCTGCCTTAGCTTTCTCAGCCCTAGACATAATTGAATTTGATGGTTGTTTCTTACCTGCATTCTTAGCCCAATCTGGTAATTTCTCTTTTTGAATTAGTTGTCGCTGATTATTATTTCGTTTAGGCGGTTCGAAGTTGTATTCATTTTCCCACCCAGCGTTACCAAACCAAGTAGCACCATACTGAATGAAGTTAGTTTGAGTGCCTTGAACTCGAATTTCTTTGTTATAGTTCTCAATACCCTTTTTTATCGTTTCATCGCTAGTGCCATTCTTGACTGCTCGCTCATAGTACTTACGTGCCTTTTGCTTACCGACTTTTCTAGGATATAAAGCCCATAAGCTTTCAAATCTTTCATCCAGCTCTTTTTTAGTTGGTTTATGAATTGAATGATGTTCCTTAGATGCAGATTTTTCAGAAGTAACTTGATCGTTTTCGTCAGAAAATGATCGTATATTATTATCTATATCTTTCTCTTTATCTATATCTATATCTAAGTTACGGTTCGTTTCATCGGTGTTACATTGTAACGCTTTTTGTTCGTTAGCTATCGCTTTTTGGCGTTCACGATATGCTCGAACTCTACGAGCTGATGCACTTTCCGAGCCTACTAAGTCTGCAGTCACATCTTCTGTAAATTTAAAAGATGCATCATCAGCAAATTCAATCAATCGTTTTTGTTTTAAGAATGCTAAAACGAACTCAACGTTAATTGTTTCTTCATCTAGTACCAAAGCAATTTCTTCAGCGAAACTATCGCCTACACCTGAATAATAGATATACCCATTGTTTTCTAGTGATAACAAAATCATCTCAAGGTAGATGACTGCATATGTGTCACCACCTGATGGTTTACGTAACATTTTTACGACTGGACTTTTCCAGAAATCCATCTGCAATTTAATCCAGAAGTAACGTTTTTCAGTCATTTTTACTCATCTCCTGTTGTCTTTTGTATTCTTCATCAAATTCATCCATTTGTTTTTGACTCATAAGCTTTAAATTTAAAATACTTTTATCGCTTAACTTGATACCATGAAAGTGATATTTATCAGCAAAAGCTTTAGCTCCGATGTTGTGAAATTCACTATGATGTTTAAAACACAACATCTCAAGTCTATGATTTCTATGATCGATATGATTACGATTATTTCCCATACCGACCGTATCTTCGTGATTTATCTGCAGTCCCTGCCTTGATCCACAAACAGTACACTGTCTATGCACCAAGCACAAAAACACACGACGTTCTGCATCGATTGTGTTTTCCATTGCTTTTGAATCGAATGGAATATCATATCGAAAGCAAAACTCAATCACAAAACGAATGAATTGTGTTGCCAGTTCTTTAGTGCAATTGCTCAGTGAAAAATCTTGCTTTATATTGTATGAAAATTTGAATTTTAAGCGATTTTTGACTTCTTGTTCTTCATACCCTGTATATTCTGAAATATCACGAAACAAGGCATAAATTTTCTTTCTCTGAGCATTCGAAATCATGTTATGATCTGCGGGCGATGCATTGAATTTAAGATGACCTTTTCTGAGATCTTTCTTAAATGCATCAAGATCATCGATTTCAAATTGAACTTTGGAACCCACTATTTTATTAAATTTGAGTTCATAATTATCCATCGTCATACCTACCATAGATACTTTCTAACTTTTTTAAGAATTCATATTGCTCCCGTTCTAAATGCGGAACAGTGAACAATATGTTAATATGTATATAGAGTTGTATCGACTCTATATAATTTAAGTTAGTAATATTTCTGATTATTTCTTTTTGATAATCAGAACTCATCTTGATAGGTGTTGCAGCACCTATCTTTTTTATTTCTTTCAAAATTCTTATCCCCTTTTCTTCCTGTCTACCGAATCTTCATCGCCCCAATCAAAGAACGTTCCGTCCTTGATTGCTTCAACAATTCCGTGTAGCACATATCCAGCACTTATACATAAACCAATCAACGTCCAATATGAAATCCAATGCATTACAATCATTTTTCTTCATCCTTTCTGAAATAATCTAAGCTAACGTCTAAGGCATCTGCTATTTTGCACATCAATTCAAAGCTAGGTTTCTTAATCTTTCCATCTCTCAACTGATACATAGTTCTATTATTTTTAGATAGCCCCATTTTTAAAGATAGTTGATTGATACTCATATCCTTTTCTATTAATAATTTTTGCACTTTATACCACAACATATTGTAGTACCCCTTTCTTGATTGTCTATATATTGACATAAGCTATTATTTTTGATATATTGCTGTTAGCAAATAGACAGCCTCCTAAAAATGTTTATTTGCTAATTTATGAAGAAAGGAGCCACAATATGAAAATTAAAGGATTAGATAACGTGAACAAAAATCTGAATAATTTTACTAAGAATGTTCAAAAGTTATCTGGTACATCTAACATCTCTATAACTAGCTTGTTGAATCCAAAATTCATGGCTAAATATACTTCCAATAAGTATCAATCTTTAGAAAGCTTTCTAGCTGATAGTGATTTTTCAGGGATTCCACTCGAACAAATTCCCGAAAAAGATCTAGATAAGTTGGTATCTCAATCAACTCCCTTTACCACTTGGAAAGATATGTTAGCTAAAGCTATGAATGAGTACGTTGCTAAAAAACTTGGCTTTTAGCCTTATCAAGGTAGATAGCATTTTAGTTATCTGCCTTTTTTAGTTCATCAATTTTCTTAATTATTTCTTCTTGAGTATCCCCAATTTGTTGCAATGCTTCTAAAATACCTTTTAAATAATCTATGTTGTTTAATAATTCAGCTGCATCAATTTTTACTTTGATTTCTTTGTCCATCTTTCATCATCCTTTCTTTTCAAATATCTATACAAATCAACGCTCCCTGCGTATGCTATGCATAGCAGAATACCGTATATACACCACATTTCATTTCCTCCATGTAAATAAATCTTTTAACCAACTGACTAAAATAAAAATTATTACATAAGCTATACACGCTACAATCACTGCTAAAACTGGTTCCATCAAGCTACCCCACTATATTTATTTTCCAATTTATTCAGTTCGATTAATTCGTCTAAATCTCGTACGTCATATAAAATCTTATTTACACCATCAAACCTAACTGGGGTAATCATTCCTTGCTTAGCTAGTCTGTCTAAAATATCAACACTAAGTCCTATATACTTAGCAGCATCTTTTCTACTTTTTAAACGGCCTTCATTTGTTTTAGTAGCAATTTTTACAGCTTCCATAAATAACTCTTTTAACTCATTAATTAATGCTTGCAATGCTTTTGGAGATAATATATTTAACATCAAAAACACCTACCTTATTTTTAAATCTATGCTGTCTCATTCATCTTCATGAACTTATTGATGAAATATTGTTGTCCTTTACCAGTAACTTTTGTTGTTTTACTGATTGATACTGAACCATTGCTATGTGTAATAGTTGATTCCTTAATCTTGAACAACCCCAAGTTCATGCTTCTTTGAGTTGGCATATTGTAGTCTGTTCCTTTTCTACTGATGAGATAACCTTGATCTCTCATCCATTGGAACAAACGATTAGCTCCAATATTTATTCCGTTACCACGTAAAATCTTAGCTAGTTCACCGATTAAGATTGTGGTGTGGCTTGCTGCAACACTATCAGCAAATAATGCTTTAGGCTGCATCTGCTTGTTTTCTAATTTCAATTGCTCTACTTTCTTATTAGCAATTTCCAACGCTCTCTTCATAACCATTTCAGGACTATTCCAAGCTTGTTCCACCTTGATAAAGTAGTCTCTGATTTCATATCCTTTATCAGTTCCACTCATCATGGCGATATGCTTAGCCATTTCAATGGTTAATACATAATCTTGCAATTCTTGTTGTTTCCCATCTGGATAATTAGGATTAAAGGGTGTAGTTACAACTACGCCCTCGAAATCAATACCCTTGCGAAAGTGTTTAAAGTTTTGTTTAGCCCATTGACTAAATCTTGTTTTCACACCTAACACTTCATATAAATCCCTAGCTGATACAATTTGCATATCTTCCTTTGTTTTCACTTTTATTAATTCATTCATTTTTCTTACCCTTTTCTCTTTTTTCATTTTAAACCGTAATTTTATTTTAAAAAAATATATTCCAATGGAAAGCCATAAACGGAACACATTTTTTTAATCATCGCAAGTTTGACTTTACTCTCATCTTTTTCGTACTCAGACAAAGTCTGATAACTAATACCTATCTTTTCAGCAGCTTCCTTTTGTGTTAAGCCTGCATTTACTCTTGCCGCCTTTAATGTAATTTTAGGCACCATGATCAACTTCCTTTCTATTTATCTTTTTTCTTCAATTCATCTAGCTCTTTTTTTAGTTGTTCTCGTTCTTTTTTTAATTTCTTGATTTTGTTATCAAGATAAAAATCAATCATTTTGCTAACAATTACAACTGCTAAGATTACATATAATAATGCTGTATTCATAATCATTATTATGTTATGATGAGGGTGCCACAAATTAAGGGGCAAGCCCCTTTCATTGTGGTTTAATCAGAACTTTAATGTTTTCGTCTATATCTTAGTTCTGATTTTGTTTTTTTATTTTCTAGTCTTAGTTTTTCGACTTCCAGATATTTCTTATATAGATTTAAGAATATATCTGTTATGAAGTAGATAGCTAAGGCTATTTTTATTACCTCATTCATAACTTTCTCCTTTCTTTAGTATTCGTAAAGTCCTTATCAACCTTACATACATTATTATATTACGTTTTAAAACGTAAAACAAGTATTTTTTCGTATTTTTTTATTTTTTTTTCGCTTTTATATGAATTTTTGTTAAAATGTATATTGTAAGTAAACTATAGGAGGTGTGTATTATGGGTAGAAATAAATTAACACCACAAGAAATTGAGTTAAAGAAAGTTGTTGCATCTAACTTAAACGAATTGTTAAATAAAACAACAAAAAAGAAAATAGATATACATAGAGAATATGGCATTCCTAATAGTAGTATCAGTGATTATTTTAAGGGCAAGAGTTTACCTTCAGAAGAAAATGTAATTAAACTCGCTAAATTTTTCAATGTTAATACTTATGATATTGACCCTCGAATGAAAGTTAGTGATTTTAATAATGATAAATTACGTATGTCTTTGCTAGCTAAATACGAAAAACTGAATACAGATAACAAGAAGAAAGTTGTTGAATATGCCGACAATAGGCTTAAAGACCAAATTAGACAAGAAAATAATATCTACTCCATTAATGATAAAGATAATACATATACTATTGAAGTTCTAGGCTCCGTTTCTGCAGGTACTGGCGAATGGTTAACAGATGAGCAACACGAAGAAATAACTGTTAATAATGAGCCACCAATGCACGACTTCGCTTTACGTGTTAATGGTGATTCAATGATTCCACTATTTTCAGATGGTCAAATTATCTATGTAAATAAGATCGATGACTTGGATATGGTTAGAAATGAACAGATAGTAATTGCTGAATTGAACGGTGACGCTTTTGTTAAGAAAATCGTTTTTGATAACAACAGAAAGAGTTGCAAATTGATTTCCTTGAATAAAGAATATAAACCTATTGATGTTACTTCTGATGATGAATTTAAAATATCTGGAGTAGTAGTTATATAACATTTTATAAGGAGTATTATTATGGCTGTATTTTTTCTTATATTTTTGGTAGTAGTTATTCTTTTATTTATAGCTTCTATTAATTCACGTGGATATTCTAATAAGGTTGAAAAATTAGAATCTCTTAACGAGAAACTCCAATGGAAAGAACAACAATTAGACAATAGGGAAATGAATATTTCAAATAGAGAACGTGAACTTAGTGAGTTAAAAAATGAAATTTCTAAATTAACAAAAAATATTAAATCAGCTAAAAAAGAATACAATGATATTCTTAAATCTACTGCTGATATATTAAAAAATAAGGATTCAGAGCTAGCTATATTTGAAGAAAGTTATCGCCCTACTCTAGTAAGTTCTCTAATTCCACTAAAGATTGATGATAAATTAACATCTTCTGAAGTAAGAAACAAATTAGTAATTTTTAGAGATGAGAATAAAGATCTAGTTAAGAATAATTCTGTTGAGTTTTATAAGACTTTTGATTCCAAATTAGAAAAGTCAAACTTACAGAAAAAAATCCTACTTCTATTTAATTCCGAAGTAGCTGGTCTACTTAATAAGTTAACTTTAAGTAACATTAATAGTATTAGAAATAAGATTGTCACTTCATATGAACGTGCAAATAAATTATTCAAAAATGATGGTGTTCAAATATCAAGACAATATTTTGAGTATAAATTAAACGAATTAGACTTTAATTATCAATATCTAGTTAAGAAAAATGATGAAAAAGAGCAACAAGCTGCAATTAAAGAACAAATGATTGATGAAGCTAAAGCTCAAAAAGAACTCGAAAAAGAGCAAAGGCGTATTGAGAAGGAACAACGTAAATTTAACAATGAATTAGATAAAACCATGAAATACTTGAGTAAGAGTACAGACTCTATACAAAGTGAAATATATGCTGAAAAGATAAAAGAACTTGAGGCAAAAATAAAAGAACTTGAATCTGACAAAGCTAATGTTACTAAGCGTTTGGCAAATACTCGAGCTGGCTATGTTTATGTAATTTCAAATATCGGATCTTTTGGTGATAATGTCTATAAAATCGGTATGACTAAACGTCTAAATCCGTTAGATAGAGTTAATGAATTAGGTAGTGCATCTGTTCCATTTAAATTTGATGTACATGCAATGATATTCTCAGATGATGCTCCTACTTTGGAAAATCATTTGCATAAAGTATTTGCTGATAAGTCCGTTAATAAAGTAAATTCCAGGAAAGAATTCTTCAATGTAACTTTAAAAGAAATTGAAAAAGAAGTTTTAGATAACTTTGATGCGACGGTTGAATTTACTGAGTACGCTAAAGCTGAAGAATATAGGCGCAGCTTAGAATTGCGTGAAGAATAATCTCAGTTATCAACTTTGAACATTCTTTTATAATGTTCATGTTTTAACAGAACCTGTATTCTACTTAAGGAGGAACTATTATGACACCGGAAAATTATTTTAATTTATGTAACTTACTTATCAAAACTATCAATGATTTTTATATAAGAGATAGAGATACCCTTCTTTTAAAAATAAAAAATAATGACTTAATAGTAACTTTATCAAAAGAAATTTCACCTCTAATGTTAGAGCAACAAATTGATAATATACTTATGGATATGATTAATAACGGTTTAATTAAGGGTAACGCTACCTCGACAAAGATGGGACCGATTTTTACATTTCGAGGCCTAACTTCTAAAGGTATGGAATATATTAGCTCTATCAATTCGAATACAATTAAAAATAAAATGAAAAAAGCAATACATGATGAAGGATTACCACTAACAATACCTTCTTTACTAAAAGTATTAGGAAAAACAATTTGTTAATCCTTTTATACAATTAAATTTAAAGATCATAATCTCGCCAGAATTGACGGCTTTAAGATCAAGAAAGGAGAACCAGATGACAAATACTACTCAACCAGATTATAGAAATAGTGGCAATAAAGCTGTAAAGATTCCAGAACGTGGAAAAGGACCAGCTCCCGTTCCTAAACCTATTAAGAAAGATAGCTAGTCCCTAAGAATATATATTTTGATTTTCTTTTCAAAGTCTATCAAAGTTCTAGAATCTTGATGCTTCGATGCTTCTTCTACTATCTGATTAAAACTATATTGATTTTCTGGATAATCTAACGGAATCAATGCTAAATCAAAATAATTATTGTCACCAGATTGTTGGTAGTCAAGATATCCACACGTTATAAGTTTGTTATCAAAACCAAAGATAAATAACGTTTGTGTCTTATTTGTATTAAATATGTAATCCCTAGTTTCTCTATTTTCTGCATAACTTTGTCCGAAAATACGTCTAATTATGTTAATTACATAATCTATACCTTTAGCTAACGGTGCAATAATCAAGATCGTACCCACAACATCAAACAATAATACAAGCACAATTGATAAGGCTATTTCATAATTTAGTACAGTCGTTAGGATCCAGTACAAGCTGATATTAATACCTGTAAATATCATTATTTTTTGTTTCTTATCGGTTTCTTTATTCGGTCTATCAACTACTACATTAAGTTTCTCAAGGATATTATAGTTGATATATCCAAAGCAACCAGATGTAATTAAAATCGTTATAATCGAGTATATTAGTTTGTATAATTCGTCATTCATGCGTTACACCTCTTTACTTGATTATATCATTATTTACAAATCCGCAAAATTAGCGGGTTTAAAAATACATTTAACAGAACTTAGTAGCGTTACAAAAAGATGATGAGTTTAAAATTGTTGGTGTAGTTATCATTTAAATAAAGGAGTGAATAACTGTGGATTGGAAAAAAGTACTATTAGGTAAGTTCGATTATTCTAAAACAACAGAAAATGGCAAATACAATTTAAACATTAATATTCAAGGTGGTATTTTCTCAGTAGCAATTATCATTGTTTTAATCGTCTGGTTAATTAAGGTTATCTAACTCACAATGTCATTTGAAGATAGTGTACGTCGAATTATTATGGGTGGGTTGAGTGTTTAGAGACTTTAATACTTTTAACGGTGTTTTAGATTGAGATATCTGACCAATGATTTGACGTCACTAAAAGCTAATCTCAAAGATATTTTTAGGGAGGTTCCTTTATGAGACGTTACTATAAGTCAACATTTTGGTTTATGTTTTTTTGTGCTTTTTCTTTAATTATTTTATCTATAATAGATGGTGTACTATTTGTGTTTCTTCCTAATAACGCTTTTGTTATTATGTTTGATAAATTTTTGTCTATTAGTGTTGCTCCTATTCTAGTCTTTTCACTTGGTATAGCAGTAGGTGAAATTGATAAAATAAATAATAAATTTAAATAATAATTAATATATTTTCTAGTATAATTTTAGAAAAAAATCCATATTAAATTTGATATTCAAATAAAGTATTTTGGAGATGATTATAATGTCTGGCGAAGGAAAAGTTATTAGTTTTATTAATATGAAAGGTGGCGTGGGTAAAACAACATTGAGTATGGGAATTGCTGATTATCTAGCTGAGCAAAATAAAAAGACCTTATTTATTGATATCGATCCTCAATTTAATGGTACTCAAGGGTTGCTAGATTATTATAAAAAGAACGACACTGTTAATATTATTTCTGAAAGAGAAAAAATAAATAAAAAAGAAGCTCTAGATAATTTTGACTCCTATGAATATAATTATTATACTGAAATGGTAAAGAAACAGCATAAAACTATTTATAGACTATTTACTCCACAAATTGAATTAAGTGAGGAATATCGCTCTCCTAAAAATATTATCACTACTCTGACTGATAACCTAGATATTGTTTGCGGAGATTTGAATTTGGTACTTGCTAATAAAAGTGCCAATTATGACTTCATTAATAGAATTAAAAACTTCATTGTAGATGAGAAAATAAAGGAAAACTACGACTATATAATCATAGATTGTCCTCCTACCTTAACTATATACACAGATAGTGCTCTATACGCATCAGATTATTATGTTATTCCGAATAGAATAGATCGTTATTCTATTACTGGTATTGATTCATTACAAAGTTCTGTTAAGAGCTTAATAAAAAGTCACCAGCTATCTCTACGTTGCTTAGGAATTGTTTACACAATGGTTCCTACAGATATTGGAAAAAAGCAAGCTCGTATTCAGAGTAGTTTTGAATCAAGGAAGGCAGTTAATGAACTCGACATCTTCTCTTCTAAAACACATATAGTTAATAACATTCAAGTTGGAGTAACAGGTGGAACATTACCAACTAAATATCAAAATTCCAGGGAAGACATTATTGCAATTGGGCAAGAATTAATAAAGCGCATAAATGAAAAAATGTCAGATTGAAGAGGTGCTAACAATGGATGAACTATATATTTATAGAAACGAATTAAAAAATAAAATTATCCCTAAATATAAGATTATTGGTATCTCTAGTGAACTGATTCTCTCAAAAGAGTTATTTAAAAATAACATTGACATAGTTCCATTTATAGAGATTGTTTTTTCTACTTCTTTTAGACCTTATGTTATAAAAAGCAGAACTTTATTATTAGCAAGAGTATCTAGTCTAATAAACGATTATTCTGATGAACAGCTTTTTAACGTTAAAACAAAATTATACAACTATATCGGAAAGGCTTTGACAAATCAAAATGAATAATATATCTTACCTTCCCTTCATTAAGGGAGAACTGAAGTCATCAATAGATTATATTAGGAAAGAATTTAATGATTTTGAAGTTGATTCCTCTTTTCTAAGTTTCAATTTAAAAAAAGCTATATTTTTTAAATTATTAGCTATTAAAGGATATGATAAAGAACATTCTATCATACTAGTCAGCGAATTTCTTTACTTAATCAAGTATTATTGTTCCCGTGACTATAGAGCGTTCACTCTTTCCGAACGTACTATTATAGAGAATTTGCTAAAAATAATAACCAAATCTAACACTAGAGAAAGTACTACCGAATTAATTGCCAAAGCTAATTTACCTGATACTAAGAAATCTCAAGTTATGTCTATCTTTAAGGAAGATAGTAATATAATTCACCATAGTTTATTGTTTAAAGATAGTGATACTATTTCTATTTTGTTATCAGATGTTTTTAAAAAAAGTAGTGAATTTACCACAACTGACAAAAGAAATACAGTTATCCGAAAAAACTTGAATGTAATCAACATACTGATACATCATTTAATATTAACTTCAGAAAATGAATTAAGGCTTGCCTTTTCTAGGGAGATTGATGTGTTGAATTTTCTAACAAATAGCAAAATTTAAAAATATATTAATAATTAACCCGCTACTACAGCGGGTTAAAAAAGAACTTAAAAAGAACATATATTCTAAGGAGATGATAGTATGCCTAAGATAGATAAACGTATCAAAAAATACTTTTTAAAAGATGGCTCAATTAGATATGGGTTTAGGGCTTATCTAGGGACTGACGAATTAACTGGTAAAGAAGTTCGTGTTAAAAGAAATGGTTTTAAAACTTCTAAAGATGCAACACTTGCTTTAAATACTTTAGAATTAGAATTTGAAAATAAAGTTTTCCGCCCTACTACTGATATAATGACTTTTGGAGATATTTATAATCTATGGTTTGAAGTTTATAAAACTAGTGTAAAGAAGTCTACTTATCAAGAACTAAATGATAGTTATCAACGACACATTATGCCTATTTTTGCTAAATTACGAATTAATAAAATTTCATCTGCTTTATGTCAAAAAGCTATTAATAACTGGTATAAAAAATATGCCAATGCTAATAAATATCGGTCTATTTTAAATAGAGTTTTCAAATATGCTCTGAGTCTTAATTTGGTCGACAATAATCCTATTGAAAGAACTATTATTCCCCATAAAAAAGCTAAAGAAAAAAAGATTGATTTTTTCGATAAACAAGATTTAAACTATTTCTTAAATTTTGTCAAGGATAACTACCCTATACAAACCTATACTTATTTTAGATTATTAGCTTATTCAGGCATGCGTAAAGGTGAAGCTGGAGCACTACAATGGTGTGATATTAACTTTAGAAATAATACTATTAGTATTACTAAAACTGCTTACCAAGATAATGAAAATAAGGGTGTTATGATTAACGATACACCCAAAACAAGTTCTTCTGTTCGTACAATTGATATTGATAATGAAACTATGAATATCTTAGAAAAATGGAAAATAGAACAAGCTAAACTCATGTTATCACATGGCTACAACCCCAATACTAAGCATGGTAAACAATATGTATTTACTAAAGATTGGACTAAAAATACTCCTTTAAATTACAGTGTTTATAATAGTTTGTTAAGACGATTATTACAACGAGATGACTATCAAGGTAAAAGAATATCTATTCATGGATTCAGACATACTCATGCATCATTACTATTTGAAGCAGGAGCTAGTATTAAAGAAGTTCAAGAAAGATTAGGACATTCAAATATTCAAACCACCCTTAACATCTATACTCACGTTACTAAAAATGCTAAAAAAGAAACTGCTAATAAATTTTTTGAATATATGTCATTATGATAGTTAAATTTATTTAAACACCTTTTTTTATAAATTTGTACCGAAATTTGGTCCAGAATTTTAATTCATAATCTGTTGCTATACGTTTATAAAAAATGTAAATACCATATTTAAAACAATATCTGCTATTACAAATTAATATATGTTCTAATATTGCAATTTCCCAAGCTGGTGTCGCGAGTTCGATTCTCGTTACCCGCTTATTAATTTATCAAGTCTTTGACGCATTACTAGTAATACTCATTATCCATTAAGGTCTGAAAGAGTACCCAGAAAATTTAATATAATTATGGAAAATAAGCTCATCTAATCCTTTTTCTAGGGAATAGATGAGCTTTTATTCTATCTCTAATTAATATCTCCATATCTATCACTAATATAGTTTTCAATTATAGATACAAAGGCTTTAACGGATGGAGTTTGCTGTTTCTTCTGATGTGTTACTAAACATATTGTTCGATAAAAATGTTCACTAAAAATATATCTATTAACATCTCCACTTAAATTTTGTAAAGCAAGCTCTGGTAAAATTCCTAGTCCCAAACCACTTTCCACCATCGCTATAATTGAAGCATCATCTATACTATACTGTAGTGAATTGACAGAAACATTATATGTATCCAAAGCTCTTTTGGTATCTCTATCATAATCAATTTGTTGTAAAATAAATTTTTCGTTCTTTATATCATCTCTTGTAATTGATTTTCCCCTATGAAGTTTAAAGTCTTGTGGCGTAATGCAATATATTGGGTCTTTATATAATGGGATAACTTCTAAATTTTCTTCAATTGGCAATGCACTAAAACCTATATCAAGTATCCCTAATTTAACTTGTTCAACAACATCATTAAAATTTCCCTGCCAAACCGTTACTTCTATATCAGGATAAATATTTTTAAATTTATTTATTATGTCTGGCAACCAATTAATGCATACACTACTAAATGCTCCTATTCTTACACGTCCTTTATTTAATCCATTAATTAGAGCAGCCTCTTCGTTTAAAGTAGCCTCAGCATTCAAAATATCTTGAATAAGCGGTAATACCCTTTGACCATTAGGTGTGAGTCTTACACCACTTCTACTCCTAACAAACAGTGAGAATCCTAAATCTTTCTCTAAACTATTAATTGAATGACTAATTGCTGAAGGTGTAACTTGTAATTGTTTAGCAGCAGCAATAAATGTTTTTTGTCTAGCAACTTCACTAAAAACTTCGTAACTAAAATTTGTCATATTATTTAATCCTCATTACTAAAATTTGCTTTTATGTTACATTTAATTTCTTACTTATTCAAGACGTAAACTCAAGATAATGTTATAATTACTTTAAAATCTTTAGAAAGGTGTGAGTGCTATCATTATTTTTATTACTCATCCATTATGGATTATTGCAATTATTTTCTTTGCTAACTTGATAGCAGCTATTTGGACAGTTTTTCGTGAAAAACGAGATATTGCAACCACATGGGCTTGGTTATTAGTTTTAACATTACTACCTATAATCGGCTTCACTTTGTACCTTTTCGCTGGTAGAAAGATTTCTAATGAACAAATTTTCAGTATGAAGAAGGAACAACAGGAACAAATTACCAAGTTAGCTAATGAACAAAAAAGCCTCTGGAATAAACATTCCCTAATTCCATCTGAAAAAACTACTGATACTGGTCGTGCACTAATTCATTTTTTCCTTGAATCAGAAGATGCTTTTATAACTCAAGATAATCAAGTAGAAATTTTTACTGATGGAAAAGAAAAATTTGAATCTCTTCTTCGTGATATAAAGAATGCTAAACACCATATTCACATCGAATACTATTCTTTTATCGCTGATGATATTGGTAATAAAATACTGAAAGCTCTAGAAGAAGCTGCTGCTCGGGGAGTAGAAGTTAGAGTTTTATACGATTTATTCGGTTCACACGGTACTACCTACAAATTCTTCAAACATTTAGAAGAACTCGGAGGGTATGCTCAAGCCTTTATTTCAGCATCTAAGGCGTTAATTTCGACACCTAGGCTAAATTACCATGATCACCGAAAACTTGTTATTATAGACGGTAATATTGGCTATATCGGTGGGTTTAATATTGGAGATCAATACTTAGGAAAGTCCCCAAAGTTTGGTTACTGGCGCGATACTCATCTTCGTATCAAAGGATTTGCCCTTTTTGAAATGCAAGCACGTTTTTCAATGGATTGGAATACTACTTGTCGGAAAACTAAAAAACCCCGTTTAGATATTTCAACTAAAAAATATATGCCTATGGATTCTAACGAACAAGCCAATGGCTCTACCAGAATACAAATTGTTTCTTCGGGACCAGATAGTGAGCGTCAATCAATTAAACGTGGATACCAATATATCATTGCAAATGCTAAAGATTATGTTTATATCCAGACTCCTTACTTAATTCCTGACGATTCAGTCCTCGAAGCCCTTATTATTTCTGCTAAAGCTGGTACTGACGTGCGTATTATGATTCCATGTATGCCTGATCATGTTTTTGTTTACAGAGCTACTCAATTCTATGCCAAATACTTAGTTGAAAATGGAGTTAAAGTTTACCAGTATAATAATGGCTTCCTACATGCTAAAACTGTTGTTTCTGATGACCACATTTCTTCTGTTGGTTCTGCTAATATGGACTTTCGTAGTTTTAAACTTAATTTTGAAGGTAATGCTTTTTGTTATGATGATAAGTTATCAAAAGATTTAAAGGCTATCTTTTTAAAGGATTTGGATAATTGTACAGAGTTAACTACTGAATTCTTTGATAATCAATCTAGTTGGTTAAAATTCAAGCAATATTTCTCAAGACTGCTTTCTCCAACTCTATAATTATCTGCAACTAAATACCCTCTAAATATGCTGTATATTGGCATACTTAGAGGGTATTTTTATACATTAAATTAACTTTTCAAAATGTCTTTGTATATACGCCGCTATTGCATCTGCCAATACGTTCAATTTCAACAATTTAAATAGTTTTGCACGTACTAACTCAATAATTGAACAAACTAAGTAAATACATAAACTAAAAATTATAATTTTTCCAATAAACATGACAGGCGAATTTAGAGCTATATCAGCAAATCTATCTTTAAATAAATACTCCGCTACAAAGGGATGAATATGTATCAAATATACTCCAAAAGTCAATGGGGCAAATAATTTTACTCCTTGTATAATTCTAGAATTCAACGACAGCTTACTAAAAATATTTAACAATGCTATTCCCATAAATAACATTGTTGGTGCAGGATAATTTATTAGAACACGTCCATGCGATTGTTCTCCACCTAACAATAAGAAAACTGCAAAAGAAAGGATTGCCATTGAAAAATACACTGTTTTATCGTGTTTCCAAAACTTCCAACCATACAATTTAATATATCCACCAATTAAATATAGAATTATTAACCATGGTGCACTATATCCACTCTGGAGGCTTAGGAAGGTTTTAGCCCTAAAAATGAAAGTTTCCCCAAAAGAACATACTAATATTAATGTTATTAATAACTTAGTCGCCATTGATTTATCCAACTTATTCAGTAATAGATTCAAGAAAGGCATAAATGCAAAGAGAATAAAATATGCTGAGAAGTACCAGTATCTTTCAAAAGAAATCGGCATTAACATTTGTATTAATAACCCTTTATTAATAGGCACATTGGGTATTGTTACCCATATTATTATATTTAATACTACAGAATAGAATAATACCTGAAACCAAAGTTTTATTATATTTTGTAATTTAAATTTACTTTTTACCCCTACATAACCAGATATTAGTGCATAGCAATTAACTGCACAATAGCATAATGTATCTAATAGCCAGCTTATATCATAATTTATACTTCCTATACCAATTTGTGTTGCTTTATTAATCACTCCACCTAGTAATAAGCAATGATACAATACAATCATATACATCGCTACTATTCGTAATAAATCAATCCCATAATTTCTACGTTTCACAAGTATAAACTCCTTAATTAAAAAATGTTCATTTACAAGTTTAAGTTGTTAAGTTAGAAAGGTCAATATTAGTTGAGATATAATCCTAATAAGTATCTCTTAATTAATTCTAACTATCAATAAAATTAAAAAAGCTGTACAAACATAATTGTACAACTTTTACTATATTATAATTATTTAAAAGCTTTTACACCTATATCATGACGATAGAAACAATCATTCCACTTGTAGTTTTCCAAATACTTGTAGACTAATTTATGTGCTTCTTCAATTGTAGATGCCTCACCTACGATTGATAAAATTCTACCACCATTACCATATACAACCTCATCTTCAATCTTAACATTTGCATAAATGGTGTATATGTCTTTTTGACTTTCCAACTTAGGTAAAGCTTGCCCCTTTACTGCTTGCTTAGGATAGCCTGCTCCTGCAACTACTACATTTAAGTATGCTTTATCTGAAATCTTCAATTCTGGTAATTGTTTATCATTAATGGCCGCATCTATCAACTCAGCAAAATCACTTTCTACACGAGGTAAAACTACTTGAGTTTCTGGATCTCCTAAACGAACATTATATTCAATAACTTTAGGACCTTCTTTTGTCATTATCATACCTATATACAAAATTCCATGATAATGATAATCCCCAGCTTCTAGTCCCTTCACTGTTGGTTCTACAATATCTGTAATCATTGCTTGGTATTCTGCATCAGATAACTGTGGTAAAGGACTATATGCACCCATACCACCTGTATTGGGACCTTCATCATTATCGTATGCTCTTTTATGATCTTGAGCCATTGGTAAAATTCGATAGCCCTTATCACTTAATACTAAGAACATAGAGTATTCATTTCCAACCAAGAATTCTTCAAGTACTACTTTTTTCTGACCTTTTCTAAACATCAATCGAATTTCATCTTCAGCTTCTTGATAGGATTGAGCTATTACAACACCTTTACCTGCTGCTAATCCGTCTTCTTTAATAACTACAGGTTCGTCAAATTCTTTCAACCCTGCGATTGCTTCATCTGAGGTAGTATAGGTTTTAAATTTAGCAGTTGGAATATGATACCTATCCATAAATTCCATCGCATAATTTTTTGATCCTTCTAATTGTGCTGCACGTTTGTCTGGACCGAAAATCTTTAGATTATCTTCTCTAAAAGAATCAACAATCCCTGCAACTAAAGCATCTTCAGGACCTACAAAAGTCCATTCTATATCATTATCGTAAACAAAACCCTTTAACGCATCAAAGTTCAACTCATTTATTGCTACAACTTCAATGCCATCAAAAGTCATTCCTGGATTACCTGGTGCACAGTAAACTTTAGCAACTTTCTCGCTTTTCAATAATGCTTTACAAATTGCATGTTCGCGTCCACCAGAACCTACAACTAATAAATTTACGTTTTCTTTCATCTTATAACTCCATTAATTAGTGTCTAAAATGTCTTACACCTGTGAATACCATCGCTACCCCATACTTATTAGCCATAGCAATGGAATCTTTATCTCTAATTGATCCACCAGGTTGAACTATTGCTTTAATCCCATGTTCAGCAGCATATTGGACACAATCATCCATTGGGAAGAATGCATCACTTGCTAACACAGCTTTATCATTTAGTGAATCGCCAGCATGCTTAATTGCTATCTTTGTAGAATCAATACGGTTTGGTTGTCCAGCTCCTATACCTAATGTTCTCTCATCGTTTGCTACAACAATTGCATTAGACTTAGTATGTTTAACTGCTTTCCAAGCAAATAATAATGTTTCTAATTGACTATCACTAGGAGCATTTTCTGTTACTACTTCCCAATTCTTAGGATCTTCATCTATAACGTCTTGTTCTTGACGAAGCAAACCACCCATAATTGAAACTGTTTCATCGCGAACATCTTCATCTTTTTTAGTAAAATCAAGTTGTAATAAACGTAGATTTTTCTTCTTGGATAATACTTCTAAAGCGTCAGCATCGAATTCCGGAGCAATTATAATTTCTAAAAATAGTTTATGCATTTTTTCTGCTGTTGCTAAATCTACTTTTCTATTTAAAGCAATTACACCACCAAAAATTGAGATTGAATCAGCTTCATATGCTCTATCCCATGCTAATTCAATATTATCAGCTTGACCTATTCCACAAGGATTCATATGTTTCAAAGCTACAACTGTTGGTGCATCAAATTCTCTAACTACTCTAATTGCAGCATCAGCATCGCGTATATTATTGAATGAAAGCTTTTTACCATTTAATTGCTTAGCTTGTGTAATAGAGTATGCTTTAGGCATAGCATCTTCATAGAACCATGCTTTTTGATGACTATTTTCTCCATATCTCATTGAAGAAATCAAATCATATGTTAGTGTTAATTTTTCTGGATTATTTTCACCAACTTGTTTACTTAAGTAATCTGCAATTAAAGCATCATATGCTGCTGTATGTCTAAATGTTTTAGCAGATAATTTAAATCTTGTTTCTAATGAAATTTCTCCATTTTCATCTAATTCTTTCTCTAAGCCTTCATAATCACTTGCATCTACAACAACCACTACATCGCGATAATTCTTAGCTGCTGAGCGTAGCATACTTGGTCCGCCAATATCAATATTTTCAATAGCATTTTCTAAGGTTACTTCAGGATTTTCGATAGTTTGCTTAAATGGGTATAAATTTACACATACTAAATCAATTGGTGTAATATTTTGTTCTTTTAAAGTTTCCATATGTTCTGGTAACTCACGTCTTGCAAGTAAACCGCCATGAATATAAGGATTCAAAGTTTTAACTCGTCCATCTAAAATTTCTGGGAAATGAGTAACTTCTTCAACAGAAATAGTCTTAATACCTGCTTCATCTAAGTATTTCTTAGTTCCACCAGTTGAAACAATTTCAAAATCATGTTCTACTAATTTCTTTACAAATGGTACTAAATTATTTTTATCAGATACACTAACTAATGCTCGTTTCATTTTAATTCTCCTTAATTATTTGACTTACTTAACAAAACTTCGTTTAAAACTTTAGGATATATACGATGTTCACACTCATGAATTCTTTCTTCTAAAGTTTCACAAGTATCATCTTGATAAATGGGTACATGTTCTTGGTATATAACTGGTCCCGAATCTAAACCAGAATCAATATAATGTAATGTTACTCCTGTTTGATCCTTATTATGCTCTTTATGATCAGCAAATGCTCTTTCAATCGCATGTAACCCTTGATATTCAGGTAAGTATGCAGGATGAAGATTTATAATGGATCCTTCATACTCATCTAGTATTGGCTTGCCAATAATTCTCATGTATCCTGCTAAAGCGATAAAATCTATTTGATGAGCCTTTAACACTTCAACAATTCGTTTTTCATAATCTAATTTATTGCCGCATTCTTTAACTGTAAATGTTTCATAGGGAATGTTAAATTTTTCAGCTCTTTTAATAACTGGAGCATTAGGATGATCACAAAAAAGCAATACTAAATTTCCAGTAATTTCTTTTTTAGCAAATTTATCTGCTAATACCTCAAAATTAGTTCCATTTCCTGAAGCAAAAATTGCTACTCTCATCACCTATGCTCCTTAATGTACAATGATTTTTTCTTCATTGCCTTTTCTTTTCCTCAAGTTTCCAATAATATAGAAATCTTCGTTTTTATCACTTAATAATTTCTTTACTGATTCTAACTTATCTTCAGATACTGCTAAAACCATACCAATACCCATGTTGAAAGTTTCATAACAATCATCTTGTGATAAGTTACCTAATTTTTTAAGATATTCAAAAATTGGTAAAACTTTCCAAGAGCTTGCATCAATTTCAGCAGTTAGATCATTAGCAAACATTCTTGGTAAATTTTCAATCAGTCCCCCGCCTGTAATATGAGCTATCCCATTTACTAAATTTTCTTTTACAAGTGGTAAAACACTATCTATATAAATTTTTGTTGGTTCTAAAATTACTTCTCCAATTGTTTTTCCACCAAATTCTTCCCTTTTTTCAGATAAATCAATTTTATTATCCTTAAATAGAATTTGACGAACTAAGGAGAAACCATTTGAATGTATTCCACTAGAAGCTAAGCCTACCAAAATATCATTTTCTTGAGGATTAGCATCCGTCAATAGCTTACTTTTTTCTACAACACCAGAGGAAAATCCTGCTAAATCATATTCATCTTTCGCATACATATCTGGCATTTCAGCAGTTTCTCCTCCAATTAAGGCAGTTCCCGCTTGTCTACAACCTTCAGCAACTCCAGCAACAATCTGCGCAATCTTATCTGGATCATTTTTTCCAGTAGCAATATAGTCTAGAAAATATAGAGGTTCTGCTCCTTGAGCCAAAATATCATTTACACACATAGCAACACAATCAATCCCTATGGTGTCATGCTTGTACATCTTTTGTGCAATTAATAACTTAGTTCCTACTCCGTCAGTACCAGAAACTAATACAGGTTCTTTAACATTTAGTACACTTAAGTCAAAAGTTCCACCAAAGCTGCCAATATTTCCTGTTGTTCCCATTCTTTGAGTAGATTTGACATCTTTTTTTATTTTATTAACTAATTCATAACCCGCATGAATATCTACTCCAGCTTCTTGATAGCGACTCATTTACTTTTCCTCTCTTTCTTGTTGTGATTTCAAAGAAGTTAAGTAAGCTTCTTCATAATCATATAAAGGAGTTGGATACTTACCATCAAAATAAGCAACCGTTAATCCACCATTAGGATAATCGACACCACCTTTAACAGAAATAGACTTTATTAAGGATGGTATACTCAAAAATCCTAAACTATCTGCACCTATTAAATCTGACATTTCTTCTACAGTATGATTTGCAGCCATTAACTCTGAACGAGTTGAAATATCAATTCCATAGAAACAAGGGAACTTAAATGGTGGAGATGAAATTCGCATATGAACCTCTTTAGCCCCAGCCTCTCGTAATAATTTTACTAATTGCTTTGAAGTTGTTCCTCTAACAATTGAATCATCTACAACAACAACTCGCTTGCCTTCAACTACCCCTCTAACAGCTGACAACTTCATCTTTACTCCACGTTCACGTAATTCTTGTGTCGGTTGAATAAATGTACGAGCAATATACTGATTCTTTATTAATCCCATTTCATAAGGTAGTCCCAATTCCTCTGCATATCCAGAAGCAGCCGATAATGAGGAGTTAGGAACGCCAATAACCATATCAGCATCTGCTGGTTGTTCCTTGGCTAAAAGTTTTCCCATTCTCTTTCGCGCATTATGCACAGTTACACCATGAATAATTGAATCAGGTCTGGCAAAATATATGTATTCCATTGAACAAATTGATAGTTGTGTTTTATCAGTATATCGATCTATCTTCATACCATCTTTGTTGATTACAATTAATTCACCCGGCTGCACATCTCTAACAAATTTTGCTCCTACTGTGTCCAACGCACAAGTTTCACTTGCTACTACATATGCACCGTTATCTAATTGTCCTATTGATAAAGGACGAAAACCATTCGGATCCAGTGCTGCAATTAAACTATCCTTACGTAATAAGAGAAAAGCAAATCCACCTTTTACTTCATTTAAACTTTGCTTAAGTGCTTCAATAAAAGTGCAATTTTGTTTTTGACGAATCAAATGAATTAGAATTTCAGTATCTGAATTTGACTGAAAAACTGCCCCTCTGTCTTCAAGATCTCGCTTTAAAGTTACAGCGTTGGTCAAATTACCATTATGAGCTAAAGCAACATCACCATCATGAAATCTGAATAAAAATGGTTGAATGTTATTGATAGAATTATTACCACTTGTTCCATAACGAACATGACCAATAGCACTATCTCCAGTTAACCTTAGTAAGTCTTTTTCGTCAGCAAATACTTTTGCTAATAATCCCCTATCGCGATGTTGATGTAGTCTATCGCCATCACTTGAAACAATTCCTGCTCCTTCTTGTCCTCTATGTTGTAAACTATGTAGACCAAAATAAGTCAATTGACTTGCATTTTCAGCCCCAAAAACTCCAAAGACTCCACACTCTTCGTTTAATCCTTTGATTTCATAAGACATGGGATTGCCTCCTCCCATAGTTTTTCTAATTCTGATACTTCTGCAACAAAGTTTTCATCTGTTAAAGTTATATCTAATTGATGATCAGCTTGAACTTCACCAATTTCTGTAATATCTTCACCCATAATTTCTTCAAAAGCTGCTACATTACCCTTTGAAACACTAACAACTAATCGTCCAGGAGTTTCACTGAATAATAGTTCTTTTTTCATATCTAAACTAACTTTGATCCCCTTATCAGTTCCAAAAACCATTTCAGCTAAGCTAACACCCAAGCCACCTTCACTCAAGTCATGAGAAGATGAAACTAAACCTTGTTCCATAGCTGCTAAAAGGTTCTTCAAATATGAGTTAACTTTTTCTAAATCAAAATCATTTAGATCACCAGAGATCTTATTATTTAATAATTTTTGCAATTCGGAACCATTAAAATCATTACCTGTTTTACCTACCAAGTAAAGTTTATCACCTACATTTTGAACAAAAGATGGTACTGTGCGATAAACATCTTTAATTAATCCAACCATACCAATCATAGCAGTAGGATAAATAGCTTCTCCGTTATTTTCGTTATACAAAGAAACATTACCGGAAATAACTGGTGTATCCAAAGTTCTGCAAGCTTCAGCCATCCCATTAATAGACTGATGTAGTTCCCAGTAGATTTCAGGATCATTAGGATCACCATAATTCAAACAGTCAGTTATAGCTAATGGCAAAGCACCACTTGAAATAATATTTGTTGCAGCTTCTAAAACAGCTATTTTTCCACCAACTTCTGGATTTAAATAAATGAAGCGACCATTTCCATCAGTTGTCATTGCTAAAGCTTTTTTAGTTCCACGAATACGAATTACACCAGCATCGCTTCCTGGTCCTACAACTGTACTTGTTCGTACTTGTGAATCATAAGTTTCTGTAAACATCTTCTTTGAAGCAATTGTTGGTTGTTGCAATAAAGCTTTTAATGTTTCTTTTGCATTAGATAACTGTGGTACCCCAGCATCTTTATTTTTATTATCTAAAATACGTTGAGGAACTCTTTCTTCACTAGGTTCTTCTAAAACATCATCCGTTAGAGTAGATACTGGTATATTTGTAACTACTTCACCTTTATGATGTAATATGTAATCATGTCCTTCTGTTACTCTACCTATAACTACAGCTTCTAAATTGTAGTCTTCAAATAACTTTTTAACATCATTTTCATGTCCTTTTTTGACACATAATAACATTCTTTCCTGGGACTCACTCAACATGATTTCATAAGCAGACATTCCTTCTTCACGTTGTGGAACCATATCTAAGTTTAATTCCATACCACTGTTAGCTTTTGAAGCCATTTCACAACTAGATGAAACAATACCTGCAGCTCCCATATCTTGAATACCAACTAACCAGTCTTGGTGATTATTTGTTAATTCAATACATGCTTCCATAAGTAGTTTTTCCATAAATGGATCACCTACCTGAACAGCTGAACGTTGAGTTTCCTTATCATCAGCAAAATCTGCAGAGGCAAATGTTGCACCATGAATACCATCACGACCAGTTTTAGCCCCCACATACATAACTGCATTACCAATACCTTTAGCTTGTCCTTTTTGAATATGACTTTGGTCTAAAATACCAACACTCATTGCATTTACTAAAGGATTTCCAGCATAGCAACCATCAAAAGTTATTTCTCCAGCAACAGTTGGAATACCCATACAGTTACCATAACCACCGATCCCAGCTACAACTTCATTGATAAGATACTTAGTTCTAGCATTATCAATTTCACCAAAATGCAATGAATCTAAAGATGCTATTGGTCTAGCTCCCATACTGAAAATATCACGTAAAATTCCCCCAACACCTGTTGCTGCACCTTCATAAGGTTCTACAGCTGAGGGATGATTATGACTTTCAGCCTTGAAAACTACTGCTTGATTATCACCAATGTCTACGATACCAGCACCTTCACCAGGGCCTTGCAAAACACGTTCATTTTTATTTGGAAATAGTTTAAGCACTGGTTTAGATTTCTTATATGAGCAATGTTCTGACCACATTACAGAGAAAAGACCAGTTTCTGTATAATTAGGTAAGCGACCTAATAATTTATCACAAATATATTCGTATTCTTTTTGTGTTAAGCCCCATTCTAGATAAACCTTTTGCTCTTTTATTTGTTCAGGTGTTAATTCCTTATTCATATTAGCCTTTTACCTTTCCTTCTTCTAGTAATGATTTGAATACTCTTAATCCATCTTCATTGCCTAATAACATTTCAACAGCTCTTTCAGGATGTGGCATCATTCCTAAAACATTTCCTTGCTTATTTGTAATTCCAGCAATATCATTCAAACTGCCATTAGGATTTTCTTTTGAATATCTAAAAACAACTTGTCCATTTTCTTCAAGCTCTGCTAATAATTCTTCATCTGCATAATAACTTCCATCAGCATGAGCAATAGGTAAGTTTATTTTTTCGCCTTTTTTATACAAAGAAGTAAATGGTGTATTAGTATTTTCAACAGTTAATTCGACTGTTTTACATACAAACTTCAAACTGTTATTTCTCTTCAAAGCTCCTGGTAATAGACCAACCTCTGTTAAAATTTGGAATCCATTGCAAGTACCAAAAACTGGCTTACCATTTTTTGCAAATTCTATTACTGCTGGCATAATAGGTGAGAACCGTGCTATTGCACCACAACGAAGATAATCACCATAAGAGAATCCCCCTGGTAACATTACAGCATCAAAACCATCTAAGTTATCTTGCTTATATGAAACATATTCAACATCTGCATCACATACAGTATGTAATGCTTCGTATAAGTCTATATCACAATTTGAGCCAGGAAAAACGATAACTGCTATTTTCATTAATCTTCCTCCATAATTTCATAACGATATGTTTCAAGATTAAAGTTCACCAATAATTGTTCTGAAATTTCTTTTACAGATTCTTCAACTTCTTTTTCTTTACTATCAATAGTTACATCGAAAAATTTTCCCACTTTAATTTCTTTTACTTCATCATGTCCTAAAGAATGAACAGCTTCAGTAATTGTTTCTCCTTGTGGATCAAAAACAGATTGCTTATATGTTACGAAAATACGTACCTTTGTCATGGTGTTGTGTTCCTCCTATTATTTGTTTAGCACTTTCTTCAAACGATTTAATACTTCTTCATATACAGGTGTTAAGTCACCAATATCTCTACGATAGACATCTTTATCTAAATGACGATTATCCTCTAAATCCCATAAACGACAATTATCTGGAGAAAATTCATCAGCTAAAACTAATGTACCATCTGCTAAATTTCCAAATTCGAGTTTAAAATCAACTAATTTCATCCCTGCTTGTTTAAATAAATCTGTCAATAATGCATTTACTTTTCTAGATAAATCCCAGATTCTATTTAAATCTTCCTTAGTAGCAATTTCTAATGCTAATGCCTGTGACTCGTTAATGAATGGATCATCTAATTCATCACTCTTGAAGTACATTTCTTCTACAGGTTTATTGAATTTCTTTCCTTCTTCTACTCCATATCTAGTTGAAAAATGTCCTGCCGAAACATTTCGTGTAACTATCTCAAGTGGGAAGATTTTAACTTTTTTTACTAATTCTTCGTTCTCAGAAATCTTCTTTATAAAATGTGTAGGAATGTCATTCTTTATCAAATATTCAAAGATTAAACTTGAAATTTGATTGTTAACATGACCCTTACCTTTAATGACATCCTTTTTCTTACCATTGAGTGCAGTAGCCTGGTCCATATACACTACTCTTAATACATTTTCATCTTCTGTACTCCACATTTGCTTAGCTTTACCTTCATATAACAGTTCAGACATTATTCTATCTCCTTATTGTTCGTCTTTTAAATAAAAAATATATTTTATAAACCTTACAAACCATATATTATCAATTAAACACGAATAATGCAACAAATAAAATGCACTTTATTTTTAAAAAACGATTTCATTTTTAACAAAAAAGGTAATGATTAAGTCTATTACATAAACTCTATCTTTTATATATTACGTATAATCAAGTTTATATAAAGGCTTATAATACGTTTTTAATTAACAAACATATATAATATGATAGTTCGCAAAAAATGGCGTTATAAAGATTTCTTCAATCTTTATAACGCCATTTATACTAATTATTTTCCAAATAATTAACTGCATCATTAAATGATCTTACTGGAACAATTTTCATTTTTGTATGAATTTCTTTTGCAGTCTCAACTGCTTCTTCATAATTTGATTTAGCATTCGGATCATACTTCTTAACCACTTTACTTACAGGATTATCAGGAGCAAAGAATATTTTAGCATGTGCTTTAGAAGCGGAGATAACCTTCTTGTCAATTCCACCAATATCTCCAACTTTTCCATCTGCATCAATAGTACCTGTACCTGCAACATCTCTACCTTTTAATAAGTCTTTTTTCGACAATTGCGAATACATTTGTAAAGACAACATTAAACCTGCAGATGGTCCTCCTATCCCTTCCATATTAGCGGATATCTTTTCATTGGTTTTTACTTTCGAACGGTTAGCCAGTGTTATCCCTATACCTGTTCTCTTAGTTTGTGGTAATTTCATTGTCTTACCAATAGCCTTATGATTCTTTCCATCACGTTGATAAGTAATAGTTACTTTTTCTCCGGCTTTAATTTTTGCTAAAGCATTTTGATATCCTGTGGCATTACTATAATGTTTTCCATTAACGTTTGTTATTGTATCGCCAACTTGAATTTTATTCTTAAAATCAGATTTATCTAAGACAGACATAACATATATTCCAATATATTTTTGGCTAACTTCTTTCCCTGCATGTTTCAAAGCTACATATTTGGCAGAGTTCACTGCATCTTGCATATAATATTCTTGAATTCTATCAAATTCTGCATCTGAACTGCCACCTGTCATTTCTTCAGCTGATACTCTATCAATATGTTTTTGCGAAAAACTCCATAAGTATGTTAGTGGTGTTGCTTTTTGAACAGCAACATAAACTAGCATGAAATCACCTTTTTGCTTATTAGTCTTACCATTAACCGTTACATATTGATTAATACTTTCAGCTGCACCTGGCTGCTCTAAGTAAATGGGAATTGGTAAAAACATTAAAATAGCTACTATTACCAATATAGTTAAAGTAACAATGTATTTATTTACTTTTTTCAATTCTTAACCTTCTTTCTTAATGCCTCAATAACATTATCTGGCACCGTCCCAACCAATTTGTCTAAATTAAACTGTGAAATTTCTCTAACTAAGGTTGAAGAAATAAAACTTACTTCTGGATTTGAAAATAAAGTAATTGTTTCAATATCACTATCTAACTTTTTATTCATTAATGCTATTTCTTGTTCATACGTGAAATCTCTTGTATTTCTAATTCCACGAATAATCGCATCCGCATTAAATTTTTTTACTACATTGATAGTTAAGTCAGTTTGAATAAGCTCAACTGATACATTACTAAATTTTGATAATGCTTCAGTGACAAGATGATATTTTTCTTTGGGAGTAAATAATGAGTGTTTACTAGTATTATTGGAAATAACTACTACAACTTGATCAAATAACTTACTTGCACGACTAATTAAATCCATATGACCATTTGTAATAGGATCAAAACTTCCTGGAAAAATAACTTTCATTATTATTCACCGCCTTCAAACTCATAGATATTTAGTTGTGTAATCCCATAATCTGCTTTTTTTATCCACTTAAATCCTAATATTTCATCTGGTAAATTAGCTTCCTGATCTGTCTCACACACAATAATCGCATTTTTATTAAGTAAAGATAATTCTGCTAATTTTAACATCATTTCTACTATTTTTTGTTCCTTATAAGGTGGATCAAAATAAACTAAATCATAACTCAATTGTTTTTTAGCTAGCACATGAATTATTTTATTAGCATCCCCCTTTATAATTTTAAATTTTTCTGGATGCTTTGTTACTGCTATATTTTCTTTAATAGTTTTTATTGCTTGATATTGTCTATCTATAAGGGTTGCTTCTTCAATACCACGAGAAACCCCCTCAATACTTAATCCGCCACTTCCAGAAAATAGATCTAACGACTTTCCACCTTCAAAATATGGACCAATAATATTAAACATTGCTTCTTTAACTTTATCTGTAGTTGGACGAGTTTTCATTCCTGGAACTGCCTTTAGACGTCGTCCACCATATTCACCTGCTACAATTCTCATTCTAATTACCTCAATCAAAATCTTCTAAATTTTCTCTTGCTGTACCTCTAACTTGTTCTAAATCCTTATCAATTTCTTTACGAGGTGAAATTTCAACCTTCGATACAAATTTCATGCTTTTTAGTTTATGCAAAGCTTCATTAACATCCTCAGCGTTCATATAAATTAAAACATATTTCATCTTTCGAGATACATAGTGAATAGTTCCAAATTTCCGTAATTGTTTACTTTGTTTTAAATGTTTCAAATAAACAATTACTCCCTGGCGTTCTACTCTTTTAAATTCCATTATTTTACACACCTCACTTTAAAATAAAAGTTTTCAGGTTATTAATACAATCATATCAAATTATACTTGATATATGCTAAAAATTCAGTGAAAAAATCTTTTAATTCCATGTGAAATAAAAAAAGTGAGAAGAAACTTCTTCCCACTCCTAAAATGATTATTAGTTTTTGTCCAATTCCAATAATAAATCTTGACTTTCAAGAACATCGCCATTTTTAACATATACATGACTAACTTTTCCATCAAATGGAGCCTTAATTGTTGTTTCCATCTTCATAGCCTCAGTAACAATTAATGCTTCACCCTTCTTAACTTCTTGACCCTTTTGTACTAATACTTCTAGTACTGATCCACTTAAAGTTGCACCTATATGACTTTCATTAGTTGGCTCTGCTTTAGGAATCTTCTTAATCTTAGCTTCCTTACTCTTATCATGAACAATAATTTGAATATTTTGACCATTTAATGAGAAGAATAAGCTACGATTTCCTTCCTCATCAGCTTCTGAAACAGAATCTAGACGAATTATAATACTACGTCCTGGTTTAAAGTCAACATGAATTGTTTCTCCTTCACGCATTCCTTGATAGAAAGTAATTGTATCTAAATCATGCATAGAACCAAAACGTTTTACGTTGTTAATATAATCTATGAAGACTTCTGGATATAGGATATAACTTAGAACTTCTTCCTTTGTAGGGTTACGTTTAATCTTATCTTTTAATTCATCAGCTACTTCATCAAAGTCAACTGGCTTAGCTAAACTACCTGGTCGCACTGTGATTGGCTTCTTACCTTTAAGTACAAGTTCTTGTAGTTTCTTAGGAAATCCACCAACTGGTTGACCCAAATCGCCTGCAAAGAAATCTACAACTGATTTAGGGAAATCTAAAGTTTTACCTCTTTCAAAGATTGACTTTTCATCTAAATTATTTTGAATCATAAAGATCGCAAAATCACCCACAACTTTTGAACTTGGAGTAACTTTAATAATATCACCTAATAACTTATTAACAGTTCTGTACATTGACTTAACTTGTTCAAAATCATCAATACCTACTGCCTTTGCTTGTTGTTGTAAATTAGAATATTGTCCACCCGGCATTTCTGTTTGATAGATATCCGTTTGTGGAGATGTAGTTCCATTCATAAAATCTTGATAGAATGGCTTAATTCCACTCCAATAACGATTCAATGTTTCAACATTATCAATATTTAGTTCTGGCTGACGAGCATTCCCTTCTAATGCGTAATACAAACTACTCATACTTGGTTGACTTGTTGTACCAGAAAGTGAACTAGTTGCAACATCAATAATATCAACTCCACCGCGAACTGCTTGTACATATGTTGCCACACCATTACCTGTTGTATCGTGTGTATGTAAATGTATTGGCACATTAACTTGTTCTTTCAATGTACTAATTAATTCATAAGCAGCATTTGGTTTTAGAAGTCCTGCCATATCTTTAATACCAATAATATGCGAACCCATTGTTTCTAATTCCTTAGCTAAGTTGACATAGTAGTCTAAACTATACTTATTATTCTCAGGAGTTAAAATATCTCCAGTATAACACATTGTCCCCTCTGCTATCTTTCCAGCATCACGAACAAACTCTATACTCTTTTCCATTTGATCTGTCCAGTTAAGACTATCGAAAATTCTAAATACATCAACTCCATGTTTTGCACTTTCATTGACAAATTCTCTCAATACATTGTCAGGATAATTCTTATATCCTACAGCATTAGAACCTCTCAATAGCATTTGTAGCAAAGTATTAGGCATTTTCTCACGAATAATATCTAATCTATCCCATGGACTTTCATTTAAGAAACGATACGCTACGTCAAAAGTAGCTCCACCCCAAACCTCAGCAGAAAATACATGAGGTAAAGCTGTATCATATTTTTCAATTACTGGAAGCATATCTTTAGTACGCATTCTAGTTGCAAATAAACTTTGGTGGGCATCTCTCATTGTTGTATCTGTTATTAATACCCTTTCTTGTTTATTTACCCAATTTGCTAAAGCGTCAACTCCACCATTATCAAATACTGATTTTGCATTTTCTACTTTACTTTCAGATACAAAATCCTTATCCAATTTAATATCAGGGACAAATACTTTACGATGATGCTTTGTGCCTGGGAATCCGTTAACAGTAACATCACCAATATACTTCAATAATTGGTTATTATTGTTACTGCTACGATTAAATTCGAATAACTCTGGTGTGTTATCAATAAATGTAGTGCGTGCATCGCCTGCAACGAAAACAGGATGGTTCAACACGTTACGCATGAATTTAATATTTGTTTTAACACCTCTAATTCTAAATTCATTAAGCACTCTGTTCATACGCTTAATAGCTTCTTTAAAGTTTCGTGCTTGAACACAAGCCTTAACTAATAAAGAATCATAAAAAGGTGTTATTACTGCTCCAGCATATACATTACCACCATCTAGGCGAACACCAAAACCACCTGGTGAACGATATGTTTCCAATTTACCTGTATCTGGCATAAAGTTATTTTCTGGATCTTCAGTTGTAATACGACATTGGATTGCTATACCTTGGCTTGTTAACTCCTCTTGCTTTGGTAATTCTAAATCATTATACAAATCTTTACCTTCAGCAATTTGAATTTGTGATTGTACAATATCAACACCTGTGATCATTTCTGTAACAGTATGCTCTACTTGAACACGTGGATTTACTTCAACAAAGTAAAAATCATCTTCAGTTACTAAAAATTCTACTGTTCCAGCATTATAGTAGTTTACAGATTTCGCCAAATTAACTGCAGCTTCACAAATTTCTTTGCGACGTTCTTGTGATAAAGTTATGCTTGGGGCAAATTCTATAACCTTTTGATTACGACGTTGTACAGAACAGTCTCTTTCAAAAAGATGCATTACATTTCCATGTTTATCTGCTAAAACTTGAACTTCTATATGTTTAGGGTTAACAATCATTTTTTCAACATAAAGTTCATCATCACCAAATGATTGGTTAGCTTCACTTCTAGCACGTTCATATGCCTCGCGTAATTCTTCTTTACGTTTAACAATTCTCATACCACGGCCACCGCCACCCATTGCTGCTTTAATCATAATAGGATAACCGTGTTTATCTGCAAACTTTTCAACATCTTTAAGTGATTTTACTGGATCATTCGTTCCCGGAATAGTATGTAAACCAGCAGAATTAGCAACATTACGAGCTTCTACTTTATCACCAAAAATACGTAGATGTTCCACTGATGGTCCAATAAATGTAATTCCATTTTCTTCACATTTTTGAGCAAATTCTTCATTTTCAGCTAAAAATCCATAACCTGGATGAATTGCATCAGCATTTGTCATCTTAGCTATTCGAATTATGTCATTGATATCTAGATAAGCTTCAATAGGCTTTTTACCACTACCTACTAAGTAAGCTTCATCAGCTTTAAAACGATGAACACCATATTCATCTTCTTTGGCATAAATAGCTACTGTTTTTAATCCTAGTTCATGACATGCTCTAATAATACGAATCGCAATTTCGCCACGATTAGCAATTAATACTTTTTCCACTCGTCTTCACTCCTATTCCGAAAACTTAAACTATTTCTTCAACTCCATATTTAAAAACATATTTCTTGCTGTATGTCTCTTCTCATTTGCTGAAATGTTCATTACCATTCCTAAAGCCATAGACAATACCACCATACTTGAACCACCATAAGAAATAAAAGGCAATGTAACACCTGTAATAGGTAGTAGTCCATTAACAGCGCCAATATTAAATATTGATTCTACTGTAAAAAATGTTGCTACTCCGTAACAAACTAAGGTATTGAAAGTATTATTGGATCTTATACCAATCAAAATTATTCTTAAAATTATAAAAAATAGTAACCCTAAGACCACTAAAACTCCTATAAATCCTAGTTCTTCTGCAATGATTGCCAATATAAAATCTGTATAGGGTTCTGGTAAATATCCTCTTTTTTGAATACTATTTCCCAGTCCTACTCCAAACAATCCTCCGTTACTGATAGCGTAAAAAGAATTAACTAACTGTTTACCACTTGTAGTTGCATATGTAAATGGATCAAAATAACCCTCAAAACGCTTATACATATACTCAACTTTACTTCCCTTAAATGGGTTAATTGCATGGATAACCATAACTGTAAATGCTATTATTGAAATTGCTACTCCCAAAATTCCTATGCTTGCTCTCCAATTTTTAGAATTGGCCAAAATAAGAACTAAACAAATTGCAGCACAAATTGTAGCGCCACCAGTATCAGGTTCAATTGCGATCAAGGCCAAAATTGGTAAGATATTTACTGCCAAATTTTTTCGCGTAGTCGTACGTTTATGTTTTCCTAAATAAATATCAGCTTCTCTTTTTGAAAAAGCTTTAGAAATCGCAACTACCAAGTAAAGCTTAGCTATCTCTGCTGGCTGAATACTAAATGAACCTAATGTAATCCAACCGTTAGCACCATTAATAGCACCAAATAAAAATTTAGCCATCATCAGGAGAATTATTACAGTCCAATATCCAAATCTTAGAACATTTTTACTAACCCAAAATTTTGGATTCATATGACTAAAAATTAAAGTTAATGTAATCCCTATTCCAACAAAAATTATTTGCTTAAAGAGATAAGAAGTTGCTTTGACTCCGACATAAGTAAGGTTAATCGCACTAGCAGAGTAAACCATTACAATGCCAATAAGACATAAAATTAAATACGGTATAAATAATCCATAGTCGAAATATTTTAACTTTTCTTTTAACTTATTCTTCATTATCAATTCTTCAAATCCTTAACGATTTAAATTCCTCCTTTACCCTTAAATTTATTATAACATAACGTAATACTATGCAATAAAATGATTTCTATAAGAAAAGTATAAAGAATTAGATAATTCGCAAGTTAACGATATTTTTATCATATAAGTCTTTATTTTTTCGTATTTAAATGACTTAACACTATTATGTTAGCATATATTTTCGCTTTTATCAGCATTAATATAAAGATAATCAAAAAATAAACTACAAAAAAAGATAGGCTATAAAACCTATCTTCCTTAAATTAATTATGAAATTACATTAAACCAATAACGTGTGCAATAATACCTACAATGAAAATCCCCAAGATGATAACAATTGGAGAAACTTTCTTCTTCAATAACCACATACATAAGAATGTTAGAAGTAAAGCTGCTAAACCAGGAATTAATTGATCCAAGTTATCTTGCAATGTTGTAACTTTAATCTTATCTAAGGACATGCCCTTACCCATATTCCATTGAGTTAGAACTTCCTTGATTCCTTTAGCACCACTAGGAATGTGATCCCAGTCAATGTAACCACCTTTTTGCACAGGAGTCTTTGAAACAACTGGTGTAAATTTAATACTTACCCAACGTTCAATTAAAGCACCTAGAACAAACATACCCATCATGGCAGCACCACGAGTAACTTTTTGCAATAATCCACCAGAAAGATCGTCTGTGATCTTAGAACCTGCACGGTAACCAAATTCTTGTGTATACCATAAGAATGCAATACGTAGAACATTCCAAAGTACGAAGAATAAGATAGGTCCAACAATGTTTCCTGAAATAGCTAAGGAAGCACCTAATGCACCAATAATAGGACGAGCTGTAAACCAGAATACTGGATCACCAACACCAGCCAACGGTCCCATCATACCAACTTTAACACCGTTAATAGCAACATCATCAACTGGAGCACCATTAGCACGATCTTCTTCAAGAGCTAATGTAACACCTAAAATAGGAGCTGCTAAATATGGATGAGTATTAAAGAATTCCAAGTGACGCTTTAAAGCTGCAGCACGATCTTCTTTAGTAGTGTATAATTTCTTTAAAGCTGGAATCATAGAGTAAGCCCAGCCACCATTTTGCATACGTTCGTAGTTCCATGATCCTTGAAGGAATGTTGAACGCCAACAAACAGCCATACGATCTTTTTTACTTAATGTAACTTTCTTTTCAGCCATTATACTCTTCCTCCTTCATCTTAGTAGTCATCTAAAATATCGCCAAGTGGATCTCCAGTATTGCTTGAACCACCATTACCTGAACCGCCCTTAGATTCTAATTCTAAATAGATTAAAGCAAAAGCAATACCTAAAGCACCAATAGCAATTAATGTTAATTGAGAAATTGCAGCAATAACAAAACCAATGATGAAGAATGGCCATACTTCACGAGAAGCCATCATATTGATAACCATAGCATAACCTACGGCAACAACCATACCACCACCGATTGCCATACCATCTGTTAACCAAGCTGGCATTGATTCTAGGAATGAACGTACAACGCTTGTTGGAATAACTAATAAGAATGCAGCTGGTAATGCAATACGTAAACCTTGTAATAGTAAGGCGATAAATTGCCAAACTTCAATACCGCGGAAGCTACCTTTTTCAGCTTCTTTATCCATAATGTGAATAATAGCAACAGAAATTGTACGAACAATCATTGTTAAGAATAGACCAGCAACAGCTAAAGGAATAGCAACAGCAATAGCTGTACTGATTCCTGCTGTACCTTGACCACCTTTAACCAAAATAATAGCAGATGCAACAGCAGCCAAAGCAGCATCAGGAGCAACAGCAGCCCCAATGTTAGCCCAACCTAAAGCGATCATTTGCAAAGATCCGCCTAACATAATTCCGGCAGTTAAATTACCTGTAACTAAACCAATTAATGTACATGCAATTAATGGTTGATGGAATTGGAATTGATCCAAAATACCTTCCAAACCTGCAAAGAACGCTACAATAACAACTAAAATCATTGAAATAGCAGACATGAGATATTTCCTCCTTAATTTTAATTACCTTGATTTACAAGGTCTTGTGCCTTCTTTAATAAGTTATCCATATTTTCTGGAGAACTAGAAGGAACTTTGCGGACATCAAATTTTACACCCAATTTTTTGAGTTCATTAAATGTATCAATATCCTTTTGATCCATAGCAAGAACTTGGTTAACGTTAACTTTACCATCGCTATAAGCCATTGAACCAACGTTGATTTCTTTGATATCAACGCCACCCTTAATTGCTTCAAGAGCATCTTGAGGTGTTTCAAATAAAAGCATTGCCTTTGTGTTACCAAAACGAGGATCTTTAGCTACTTCAATCATCTTCTTGATTGGAACGGTATTAGCATGTACACCACTTGGAGCAGCTTGAGCAATCATGTTCTTACGTAACTTATCTTTAGCAACACTATCAGATACAACAATGATACGATTTGGATTCATTGCTTTAGTCCATCCTGTAGCAACTTGTCCATGAAGCAAACGTGTATCAATACGTGCTAAAACATATTTGATTTTACCATCACCGATAACAGTACCTTTAGGAATAGCTCCAGTTGGTTGACCAGAATCTGCTGCTTGTTTAGGTGCTTCCTTAGGTTGTAATGATTCTGGCATTACTTTGACACCATCTTTTGCTGTTTCAATAATATGAGCAGCAATTTCATGTGCAGATTCCATAGAGAAACGTGATGCATAAGCTTCAATAACCATCGGCAAGTTCATACCTGCAACGATTGCCCATTTATCTTTGTGTTGCTCAACCAAGTTATTTGCTTGATTGAAAGGAGTTCCTCCCCAAAGATCCACTAAGAAAAGGACTTCATCTTGACTATCAAAAGATTCAATAGCCTTTTCCATCTTAGCACGTACATCATCTGGACCTTCATCAGGTTTTAAAATAACATGTGCTACGTTTTCTTGCTTGCCAAAAATCATTTCACCAGATTGATAAATACCATCGGCAAAGCCACCATGACTAGCTAGGATAATCCCTACCATTTGTCTTACCTCCTATAAAATAAATTGAAACTACATTTTCAAATTTATAAAGCCTTTTCATTCAATAACAAAAAAATAAAAACATTATAAGTGCTCATGTTGAAAATGTTGTTCCCTTGAAAACACTTACTATAATATCATGAAATGTGATTATTGTCATCAATTTCTTTAAAAATAATTAAAAATAATCAAAAAAACTTAGTTTCTAATTGTTTCTTAACTTAAATATATGATTGGTACGCCCCAATCGAGAAAACGTTTTATGTTGCATAGATACATTGTATATCAAATATTTCACCGATCTAATACTTTACTTCTATACATTATAGTTACTTATATTATTATAATTTTATATCCGTATAAATAAGAAAAAGCCCGTAAATACTTACGAGCTTTTTTCCGTATTATTCAGTTACTTTCTTAGCTTTTTTAGCAGCCTTTTCACGCGCATTTGTTTCCAAAATACGTTTACGTAAACGTATGGATTCTGGTGTAATTTCTAGAAGTTCATCCTCATTCAAGAATTCTAGAGATTCTTCCAATGTCAAATGTGTTGGTTTCTTAATTGTTGCTGTTTGGTCTTTTGTAGCAGAACGAACGTTAGTCATGTTCTTACCCTTTGTAACGTTAACAGAAATATCACGTTCACGTGAAGATTGACCTATAATCATACCTTCATAAACTTCTGTACCTGGATCTACAAAAATAGTTCCACGACCTTCAACACCCATAATTGCATATGTTGTAGTTTTTCCTTGATTAATTGATACTAATGCTCCGTTACGACGACCTGGTTCCCATCCTCTAATAACTGGTTTATATTCAGAGAATGTATGGTTTAAGATACCGTATCCACGAGTCATTGATAGGAATTGTGAATCGTATCCAATCAAACCACGTGTTGGTGTAGAGAATTCTAAACGTGTTTGACCATTATTACCAGTTTCCATGTTCAACATTTCACCTTTACGTTGAGCCATAGAATCAATAACCGCACCAGAATATTCATCAGGTGTATCGATAACAACACTTTCAAATGGTTCAGAAAGCTTACCATCAATTTCTCGATAGATTACTTTAGGACGAGATACAGCTAATTCGAATCCTTCACGACGCAATGTTTCAATTAAGATAGATAAATGTAATTCCCCACGACCTGATACAGTCCAAGCATCTGGAGATTCTGTATCTTCAACTTTTAATGAAACATCAGTATGAAGTTGAACTTTCAATCTATCTTCTAGCTTACGTGCAGTAACATTATCACCTTCACGTCCAACAAATGGAGAGGTGTTAGTCATAAATGTCATTTGTAATGTAGGAGGATCTATACGAAGCAATGGTAGTGCTTCTGGATGATCAACAGGACATACAGTTTCACCAACGAAAATATCTTCCATACCAGAAACTGCAATTAAATCGCCGGCTTTAGCTTCTTGAATTTCCAAACGTTTCAAACCAAAGAAACCAAATAACTTGGTTACACGGAAGTTCTTTTGAGAACCATCAAGTTTCATAACTGTTACTTGATCACCAACTTTGATCTTTCCACGGAATACACGACCAATACCTACACGACCAACAAATTCGTTATAATCAAGCATTGCCACTTGGAATTGAAGTGGTTCATCTGAGTTATCAACAGGAGCAGGAATTGTATTGATAATTGTATCAAAAATTGGATTCATTGTATGTTCTTGTGTCTCAGGATCAGAATCAAGAGAAGTTGTACCATTCATTGCAGAAGCGTAGATAACTGGGAAATCTAATTGATCTTCATCTGCTCCTAATTCAATGAATAAATCCAATACTTCGTCTACTACTTCTTCTGGACGAGCACCTGGACGGTCAATTTTATTAATAATAACAATTGGTGTTAAATGTTGTTCAAGAGCTTTCTTCAATACAAAACGAGTTTGTGGCATAGTACCTTCAAATGCATCGACAATTAAAAGTACACCATCAACCATTTTCATGATACGTTCAACTTCTCCACCGAAGTCAGCGTGTCCAGGTGTATCTAAAATATTAATTTGTTTATCCCCATACTTAACAGCTGTATTCTTGGAAAGAATTGTAATACCACGTTCCTTTTCAAGATCATTGGAATCCAAAGCACGATCACCAATGTCAGTATGTTCATCTAATGTATCTGATTGCTTAAGTAATTCGTTAACTAAGGTTGTTTTACCGTGGTCAACGTGGGCAATAATTGCAACGTTACGAATATCTTCACGTCTTTTCAAAGCTATTTCTTCCCTTCAAAAAATTTTTTAGCACAAAAAGCTTTCATTAATTCATGAAAACAAATTACTCTACTTTCATTTACTTATATTAAAAATGCTGTGGTTCAACCACAGACTTACTCTTATCTATATAGAAATGAGTTTTGTAATGTCTTTTTCAGCATTCTTTGTAGCTACTAATACAACTTTTGATGATAACATATTAGTTTCTTTTACGTCAATTGTTTCAACAACTAAATCTAATGTTTCAGCTAAAATTTTTCCAGCAGCCAAATCCCATGGGCGTAATGTTGAAGCATAACAAATACATCTTCCTGTTAAAACATTAATAAATTCTAGACCAGCACAACCGTACATTCTTAAACCAGCACTAGCATCTACTACTCTTCTAAAACCATAGCTATCATTCATGACAAAAGGTCTGCAAAGTTGTACTAAACCTTCACTTAAAATACTATCTGTTGGAATTGCAAGCTGATAATCGTTGCAATAAACGGCATCATATACCGGTCCACCCCAATATAGTTCATCCCTTATAATGTCATATATATATCCTAAAAGCGGACGATTATTATAATATACAGCAATCATACTTGCAAAATTACGTTTTTGCTTAACAAAATTCATCGTACCATCAATTGGATCTAAAATAAAAACTAGCCCTTCCATATTTGTAAGCGGATGTATTTTTGAAGTTTCCTCTCCTAAAATCTTAGCTTCTGGGTATGCATTTTGTATTTGTTGAATATAAAATCTCTCAACCTCTTTATCAACATTCGTCACTAAATCTGTCGGTCCACTTTTCGTTTCAACATCCAAGCTTAAATTGAAACTATCTAATATTATTTCCCGAGCTTTTCTTAGCCAATCTTTAACGTTAGCATCAATGCCTTGAAAATCTCTCATAAAATTCCACTATCCTTTTACAAATTTTTTCTCGTTTTCTTTAACTTTCTTTACTGATTGATAAATACTATAACCCGAAAGTTTTTCATATTCTCTATCTAGCCTTTTTTGAAGCATTTTAGATGGGGCTACTTTCAAAAAATCTTGATATTTATCCAGGAATTCCTCCCTATTCACCCCATTAGTATTATATTTTTCAACTTCTGCATAAAATTCACAAGCAATTATAATCTCCTCCGTACTCCAATCAGGTAGTAACGGATAACTGTAATTTTCTTTTACCATTTGTTAAACCTCATCTTAATTTATATCTATCTAACTCATCATTAATAGCTTTTTTTATCTCGTTTAAAGTCTCTTGCTCATCTTCTGTATAATTTACTTTTATTAATTCTATAACTCCCATCTTTCCAACTAATACAGGTGAACTATAACTTTCAATCTCTTCATTCCTACTATGAACCAGAGTTATTATAAACTGTTCGGAAGTATCCATCGCCATTAATATCTTATTCAATACAGAAGAAAAAACTAACTTCCGAGTCTTTTCAGCTAACTCTTTATACTCTCTAGATATTTCTTGCATATTTTTTACACTAAACATATTTTTTCCTTGCACTATTAAACTCATAAGTGATGCTTCAGCAACTCTACCCTTACTCCACAAAACAAAAGACTTATCCCTAGTTCCAATTACACTCGTCTGAATATAATTACTATTAATCCCTAATTTCTTTGCAACCATTCTAGCTACAACTTCTGATTCTATAGAAGTTCCTAATCCCAACATTTGTCTAGATGAAAGCCCTGTGTATTTTAAAATTTCATTAATCAATAAATAGTCCTTATTACTATCTAATACAACTATACCATTAAATCCATTGGCTACAGCTTCAGTGACCACTTTTTGAATCCAACTATTCTTTTGAGCAAAATTATCTCTATCCACATCAATTGAAAGTAGCATCATGTCAATTTCATCCCAATTTACAGTTTCATTTATATAAAAATAAAAATTAGATGATAGCAGACGTGAACACTCTACCAAATTATTTATTTCATCCTGAATATCAGTATCATTAATTTGCCAATTAAAATATAACTTAGTATTATTATTTATGCCTATTTTCAGAAAGTCCAGTACGCTTTCATTATATCCATAATATACTATCTTCTGCATTAATCATTTTACTCCTTTCTTTATATTTTATTACTACTATTCTACCATATAATTAGATATAGTAACTTTTTTTGACTTAAAACTATTAATATGCTATTACAGAAAAATTGTGATATCATAAGTGTATTAAATCATATTATTGGAGGTCTTTTCTGTTGATTACAATGGATAACATTATTCGTGATGGAAATCCAACTCTAAGAGCCAGAGCAAAAGCTATCGAATTTCCATTAAGCGAAGAAGATAAAAAATTAGCACATGATATGATGGAGTTTCTCGAAAATAGTCAAAATCCTGAAATTGCCAAAAAATATCATCTTCGTGCGGGTGTTGGTTTAGCAGCTCCTCAAGTAGATGTTTCTAAAAGAATGACTGCTGTTTTGGTTCCAGGTATTGAAGATGATGACGAACCAATTTTTAAACATGTTCTGATCAATCCTACAATTTTAAGTGAATCCGTTCAATTAGCAGCACTTGGTGAAGGTGAAGGTTGCCTTTCAGTTGATCGTGATATTCCAGGATATGTCCCTCGACACGATCGTATTAAACTTCGCTGGTATGACCTAGAAGGAAATAAGCATGTTGAAAGACTTCGTGACTACCCTGCAATTGTAGTTCAACATGAAATTGATCACTTAAATGGTATTTTATTCTATGATCATATTAATAAGGAACAACCTTTAACCGTTCCAGAAGGTACTATTATTTTAGAATAAAATAAATCTCAAAAATAATTTTATACAAGCAAAAGATCGATAAAGATTAATATTTTAGTAGCTTAATCTTTACCGATCTTTTATTTTTTACTTGATGATTCTCCACTATTTCTTAAAACCAGGCTCTAACTTTTCAATATCATTTAAATACTTATACGTTGCCTCATTCATTATATATGCTACATCTATATGCAGTATATTTTCTAACTGCCAAATATCTGATACTATAAATGGAGGTTTATTAGTTATATTTTGAATCTTTTTCTGTTTTGCATAATCAAATAATTTCTTTTCTAGTAATTCCTTCAAAGCATTTAGTTTCTCACTGGAAAATTTTTGATTCTGAATCAATTCTACTGAATATTCAAAAACCATCACATCTTTTCCCCAAACGTCAGATACTACTGCTATATCTCTTATATTTTTGTGATTATTCTGATTAAACCATTCTAGATCTATCTCATTTATCGATTTATACATAGCATCGTCAGTAAGCTTTCTACTTCTTGCTTGTAATCTTTTCAATTCCTTATTTTTTATGTAATACTGTATAACAACAATAATTACAATGAAAACTATCGCAGTTAATATAACTAACCAAAATTTCATATCATCAGCCTCTTTCTACAAAGCTTCCTCATTTTTAAGTATATCACAGTCTATTGTCTAATTTTTATATGTTTTGTCTAAGTTCTATACTTAATTTGCTTGTTATGCTAAAATGTACTTAACTATTGTGTAAAGCAATCTTTGTTCGGTTAAATAATTTTTTGTTATACACTATTGTGTAAATTCATTTTAAAGGAGAAGTTTTAATGACTTTTAAAGTATATTATCAACCATCAAAAAAATCTAATCCAAAGCGTGAAAATACTCATGTTATGTATTTTGAAGCTAAAGACGAAGTTGAAGCTCGTCATCTTGTTGAAACACATTTTCCAGAATACAATGTTGAATTTATTGAAGCTTTGGACGAAGCTACACTTGAATATGAAAAACAAAGTGTTAACTTCAAACTCACGGAGTTTTAGTTAAATGAAAAAACTAAATGTTAAAAATAATGAGACTGCTGTTTTTGCAATCGGTGGTCTTGGAGAAATTGGAAAGAATACTTACGGTATCCAATTTCAAGATGAAATCATCGTAGTGGATGCTGGTATCAAATTTCCAGAAGATGATTTGTTAGGTATTGATTATGTTATACCTGACTACTCATATTTAATTGCAAATCAACAAAAAATTAAAGCTTTAGTTATCACACATGGACATGAGGATCATATTGGCGGTATTCCTTATTTACTACAAAAAATAAATGTACCTGTCTATGCTGGCCCTCTTGCACTTGCATTGATTAAAAGCAAACTAGAAGAACATGGACTACTTCGCACAACTGAACTTCATGAAATAGATGAAGACTCTATTCTAAAATTTAGAAAAACGACAGTATCTTTTTTTAGAACAACACATTCTATCCCTGATACTTTAGGTGTGGCTGTCAAAACACCTTCTGGAACAATTGTATGTACAGGAGATTATAAGTTCGATCTTACTCCTGTTACAAATCAGCCACCTAATTTACAGAAAATGGCAAAATTAGGTGATGAAGGTGTGCTTTGCCTACTTTCTGATAGTACTAATGCTGAAGTTCCTAACTTTACTAAGTCAGAACGCTGGGTTGGCCGTTCTATTCGTCGTATATTTGAAAAAGTCGAAGGCCGTATAATATTTGCTACTTTTGCCTCTAACATTTCGCGTGTACAGCAAGCTACATCTGCAGCTATTGCTCGTGGTCGTAAAATAGCTGTTTTTGGACGTAGTATGGAAGCTGCAATTGTAAATGGTAGAGAACTTGGTTATTTAGATATTCCTGACGATGCTTTAGTTGATGCTAGAGAAATAAGTAGTTTACCCGCTAATAAAATTATGATTCTATGTACAGGATCTCAAGGAGAACCTATGGCAGCTTTGAGTCGTATAGCTAATGGTACTCACCGTCAAGTATCTATTCAACCCGGTGATACTGTAGTATTCTCTAGTTCTCCTATTCCAGGAAATACTACCAGTGTAAATAAAGTTATTAATGAGTTAGAAGAAGCTGGAGCTACTGTTATTCATGGTAAAGTTAATAATATTCACGCCTCTGGACATGGTGGTCAAGAAGAACAAAAACTTATGCTTCGCTTGATGAAACCTAAGTACTTCATGCCTGTCCATGGTGAATACAGAATGTTAAAAATTCATACTGAGTTAGCTGAAAAGTGTGATGTTCCTAAAGAAAATTCATTTATTCTAAAAAATGGAGATGTTTTAGCACTTACAAAGGATTCAGCAAGATATGCAGGCCACTTTAATGCTGGTGATGTCTATGTTGACGGTTCTGGCGTTGGAGATATTGGAAATGTTGTACTTCGAGATCGTCGTTTACTTTCAGAAGAAGGTCTAGTAGTTGTTGTAGCAACCATAGATATGCAAAAGCGCCAAATTATTGCCGGCCCAGATTTATTATCACGAGGTTTTATCTACATGCGTGAATCTGGCGATTTAATTAATCAAGGTCGTCGTCATCTTTATCGTTCTATTAAGAGAGAACTTAAAAATGATAAAGTTTCTGAAGCTCAAATTAAAAATACTATTATCTCTGATCTGCAAGAATTTTTATTTGAACAAACAGAAAGACATCCTATGATTTTACCAATGCTTGTTACAATATAATTTAGATATATTAAAAACGGTATAAGAACTATTGTTAATAGTCCTTATACCGTTTATTTTATACTATACATCTTAATAATTATTCTTCATGATACCATTCGTAATGGTAAATACCTTCACGATCAGTACGTTCATAAGTATGTGCCCCAAAGTAGTCACGTTGTGCTTGAATAATATTTGCAGGAAGATGTGCAGATCTATATTGATCATAATATGTGATAGCACTAGAAAATCCTGGGCAAGCAACACCTGCTTTAATTGCTAAAGCAGCAATATCACGGACATCATTTTGATATTCTTCAACGATTTTCTTGAAGTAATCATCTAACATCAAATTCTTTAATTCAGGATTCTTTTCATATGCATCAGTAATCTTTTGTAAGAATTGAGCACGAATAATGCAACCTTCACGCCAAATCTTAGCCATATCGCCATAATTTAGGTTCCAGTCATAATTTTCAGATGCTACTCTTAATTGTTCAAAACCTTGAGCATAACTCATAATCTTACTAAAGTATAATGCACGACGAATTTTTTCTACTAATTCTTTCTTATTTACGTCACCTAAATCAAATTCCGGATTAGGTAAAACTTGACTAGCAGCCACACGTTCATCTTTCATTGCTGAAATATAACGAGCATATACAGATTCTGTAATTAATGATTGAGGTACTCCTAATTCTAAAGCACTTTGAGAACTCCACTTACCAGTACCCTTGTTGCCAGCACGATCTAAAATAACATCTACAATTGGTTTACCCGTACCCAAATCATCTTTACGAGTTAAAATATCGGCAGTTATATCAATTAAATAACTCTTCAGCTCGCCATCTTTCCATTCATTAAATACGTCAGAAATTTCATCATTTGATAAACCTAGTAAGTTACGCATCAAGTTATAGCTTTCAGCAATAAGTTCCATATCACCGTATTCAATACCGTTATGAACCATCTTAACATAGTGACCTGCTCCGTTAGGTCCAACGTAAGTTACACAGGCTTCACCATCTTCAGCCTTAGCAGCTATTTTCTTCAAAATTGGTTCTACTAAATCATATGCTTCTTTTTGTCCACCTGGCATTAAAGAAGGTCCTTCTAACGCACCTTTTTCTCCCCCAGATACACCCATACCGATAAAGTTAATACCAGAATTATCTAGTTCTTCATTGCGACGCATAGTTTCTTGGAAGAATGTATTTCCACCATCAATTAAAACATCACCTTTATCTAAATGAGGCAATAATGACTTAATTGTTGCATCTGTTGGAGCACCCGCTTTAACCATCAAAATAATTCGACGAGGTGTTTCTAAAGAATTAACAAAATCTTCAATCGTATAACTAGGTACTAAATTCTTATCAGGATGATCAGCAACTACCTTTTCAGTTTTTGATCCTGTTCTGTTATAGATAGCAACACTGTATCCACGACTTTCAATGTTTAAGGCTAGGTTTTTACCCATAACAGCCATACCAACAACACCAATTTGTGGTTTGCTCATAATAAATATCCTCCTAAATTATCATATACAATTTCAACATGTAAATTACAATAGTATTCTAACAAATATCATATCATGGTGCAATTAATTAAATATACATAAAAATGCTTATTTTACTATTTCAGGTTTACTCTTACCATCAACAGTATCTTTTGTAATAACTACCTCTTTAATATTATCTTCGCTAGGAATGTCAAACATAATATCTCTCATAGTAGCTTCAACAATGGATCTCAAACCTCTGGCACCTGTGTTTCTTTCAATAGCTAAATGCGCAATTTCCTTAACAGCATCATCTTCAAATTTTAATGATACATCATCAAACGATACTAATTTTTGATATTGCTTAATTAATGCATTCTTAGGTTCTGTTAAAATTCTCACTAAATCTTCTTCAGTAAGTTTTTCAAGTGCTGTAAGAATTGGCAAACGACCAATAAATTCAGGGATTAATCCAAACTTTAATAGGTCTTCAGGAATGATTTGTTGCATTAAACTCTTATCAGGATCATATTCCTGCTTAGAATCTACACCAAAACCTATTGTTTTGTCTCCTAAACGATTTTTTACCATTGTTTCAATACCATCAAAAGCTCCACCAACAATAAATAGAATATTTGTAGTATCAATTTGTATAAACTCTTGTTGTGGGTGCTTACGGCCACCTTGAGGAGGAACATTAGCTATTGTACCTTCAAGAATCTTAAGTAACGCTTGTTGTACACCTTCACCAGAAACATCACGCGTAATTGATACATTTTCAGATTTCTTAGCAATTTTATCAATTTCATCTATATAAATAATGCCTCTTTGAGCTCTTTCTACATCATAATCAGCATTTTGTAAAAGTTTCAATAAAATATTTTCAACGTCTTCACCAACATAACCTGCTTCTGTTAAAGTTGTTGCATCTGCAATTGCAAATGGTACGTTCAAAATTCTAGCTAAATTCTGAGCTAAGAATGTTTTACCAGAACCTGTTGGTCCAACAAGACAAATATTACTCTTTTGTAATTCTGTTCCATCATCATCTGACAATGAAGCATTAACACGTTTGTAGTGATTATATACAGCAACTGCTAATGTTTTCTTAGCTTCTTCCTGTCCAACAACGTATTGATTTAAAGTATCAACAATTTCATGAGGAGTAGGAACATTAGTAAAATCTTTTTGTGCTTCTGCTTTTGTTTCTGTATCAATAATTGATTGTGCTAATTCTACACATTCATTACATATATACACTCCTGGTCCAGAAATCATACTTTTAACTTGATCTTCTGTTTTTCCACAAAAAGAACATGTCGCAGGAGTCTTATTATCTTCATTTTCAAACATCTAAAAATCTCCCTACGTGTTTTTTATTTCATAAGACTGCCTTTATTTTAGCAAACAATAGTGCTAAACGCCATTAACACGACTTAAAAGCTACTTATCTTAATTTATTAATAAAAAAAGTGCTAATAGATTTTCATCCATCAGCACTTCTATAACTAATTAGTTCTGTAAAAGTTATACTTTCACCTACAGAAAATCACTAAGGAAGTCTTAATTATTCTTCATCCTTTTTAGCATCACGAGTTTGCTTTGCAGAATCAGCAATTTCATCAACTACTTTTCTAACTGCAATATCATGCTTCAACATGTCATCAGATAAAGCAGAACGAACTGCTGCTTCATCCATTTGATATTGTTCAGCTAAACTCTTAATTTCAGCATTGATTTCATCTTCAGATGGTTCAATCTTTTCAGCCTTAACAATTGCTTCAAGAACAAGATTTGTTTTAACGCGCTTTTCAGCACCTTCTTCAAATTGTTTGTGCAAATCATCTGCTGATGTACCTGTTAATTGGTAATACATATCAGTACTGATACCTTGATTTTGCATACCTGCTAAGAAGTTATCCATTTGACGATGTACGTCGTCCTCAATCATAACAGCTGGAATTTCACCAATTGTTGCATTTTCTACAGCAATATCAAGTGCTTCTTCTTGAATTGCAGCTTTAGCTTCAGCAACTTTTTGATCTTTCAAACGATCTTTAATTTTTGCCTTTAATTCTTCAAGAGTTGCAACATCTTCATCAACATCTTTTGCAAATTCATCATCTAGTTCTGGTAATTCTTTTGTCTTTACTTCATGAATCTTTGTATCAAAAACAGCTTCTTTACCAGCTAGATCTTTTGCTTGATAATCTTCTGGGAATGTTACAGTTACAGCAACTTCTTCACCAGCTTTGTGACCTACTAATTGATCTTCAAAACCTGGAATAAATTGACCAGAACCTAATTCAAGAGAATGGTTTTCACCTTTTCCACCATCAAAAGCTTCTCCATTGATCTTACCTTCAAAATCAATAACAACAGTGTCACCTTGTTCTGCTGGTTCATCTTCTTTAAGAACTAATTCTGCTTCTTGTTGTTGTAATCTATCCAATTCATTTTCAATATCAGCTTTCAAAACACGTGTTGGGTGCTTTGTAACTTCTAAATCTTTATATTGACCTAATTCAACTTCAGGTTCAACAGTAACTTTTGCAGTTAATACCCATGCAGCATCTGATTCCATTGATTCAACATCAATTTGTGGTTGATCAACTGGATTGATATCTGCTTCTTTAACAGCATTTGAATATGCTTCAGGTAATAAATCATTTAAAGCTTCTTGATATAATGCTTCTTCACCATACATCTTGTTGAAGATTTGGCGAGGAACTTTACCCTTTCTAAATCCAGGTACATTTAAAGATTTCTTTACACGATTGAAAGCAGAATTCAAGCCTTCTTTAATTTTTTCTGGAGCAATTTCAAAAGTTAATTTACCTTCGTTTGTTCCGTCTTTCTTTTCCCACTTTATAGACATCTTATTCCCTCCGAATAATTATTTTTAATAATTACTTAGTAATTGCATACCTATTAATTTTAACGTAGATAATCAAAATTGTAAATGTTTAGAGTGTAAAAAAGTTAGTAAATACATCTTTTTACATAAAAAAAGAAGGTTGGAAAACCAACCCTCTTTCTTGAAAGTTAACAAAATGTCAACATTACGTGAAATCTTATTAGTCGTCGATTTCAGAAACCACACCAGCACCAACTGTACGGCCACCTTCACGAACTGTGAACTTAAGACCTTTTTCAATAGCAACTGGAGCAATCAATTCTACTGTAAATGTTACGTTATCACCAGGCATAACCATTTCTACACCTTCTGGTAATTCGATAACACCAGTAACGTCTGTTGTGTGGAAGTAGAATTGTGGACGATAGTTAGAGAAGAATGGTGTATGACGACCACCTTCGTCCTTTGTCAATACGTAAACTTCACCTTTGAATTTCTTGTGAGTTTGGATTGAACCTGGCTTAGCTAAAACTTGTCCACGTTCAACTTGTGTACGGTCAACACCACGAAGTAAAGCACCGATGTTATCGCCAGCTTCACCTTCGTCAAGTGTCTTACGGAACATTTCAACACCAGTAACAGTTGTCTTAACAATGTCATCCTTCAAACCAACGATTTCAACTTCGTCACCAACTTTAACTGTACCACGATCGATACGACCAGAAGCAACAGTACCACGACCTGTGATTGTAAATACATCTTCAACAGGCATTAAGAATGGCTTGTCTGTAGGGCGTTGTGGAGTTGGAATGTATTCGTCAACTGTGTCCATTAATTCCATGATTTGTGCTTCAGCATCTTTGTCGCCTTCAAGAGCCTTCAAAGCGGAACCACGAATAACAGGAATATCGTCACCAGGGAAGTCGTATTCAGATAATAAATCACGAACTTCCATTTCAACTAAGTCAAGTAATTCGTCATCGTCAACCAAGTCGCACTTGTTTAAGAAGACAACAATGTATTCAACACCAACTTGACGAGCAAGTAAGATGTGTTCACGAGTTTGTGGCATAGGACCATCAGTAGCAGCAACAACTAAGATAGCACCATCCATTTGTGCAGCACCAGTGATCATGTTCTTAACGTAGTCAGCATGTCCTGGAGCATCGATATGTGCATAGTGACGCTTTTCTGTTTCATATTCAACGTGAGCTGTGTTGATTGTAATACCACGTTCACGTTCTTCTGGAGCAGCGTCGATAGAAGCGTAGTCAGAAGCTTCAGCCAAACCTTTTTCAGCCAAAACCTTTGTAATTGCTGCTGTTAAAGTTGTTTTCCCATGGTCAACGTGTCCGATTGTACCGATGTTTACATGGGGTTTTGTTCTTTCGTAATGTTCTTTAGCCATTAAAGAAAACCTCCTAAAAATTTGCAAGAAATATCGTATAATACGATAAACCTTTGTTTTTATTATACTACTTCTCTAAAAGAAAACCAAGTGTGATATCTATTAAAGAAGAATTCTCTAAATATTATATATATATAGAATGATTTTGTAAACAAAAAAATTATAATTTTTTTGAAAATAATTCATTGTTACAAACTCCAGCATTCGATAAGTATTATTACTATTCCTAAAAAACTTTCAGTCATACTTATCAAACGTTATGAGTTTATCATCACACAATAAAATATGCAATCTTTTTGCATACTTTATTTTCATCTATTTTGATAATGTATACATAATTAGTTGATTCACAGATTATTCCATTGTTCGATGTAGTCTTCTAATTTCTTCGAAAAAGCCAGTTCCTGTTCATTTAGAACTTTAAACTCATCATTACATAGTAATATATATATTAAGTTTTGTTCTAAATTCTGTTCAATATCATTGAATGGATACAACACCATTAACTTTAAAACTATCTCCTTCCATTTCAAATCTTTCTCAAAGTTATTCATTGGTAATTGTTTAAACTCTTTATAGATTTTTTTATAAATTTTATATTCTTCTATTTCTTTCATTTTTTTTACATCTAATGTTTTGACAGTATTTTTATAATCTGTATATTGTACTGTTTCTTCTAAATTTAATTTTCTATAATCATCTAGTATGTTACTTTTTAAAAGTGGATGTATGTTGGAATCTATTAATATTTTTTTAGTATTTATGAAGAAATCATCTACACTTAATCCATAGGCATCTTTCAGTATTTTTCTTTGTTGAAATAAAGGAAAAATACCTAGATAACTTAGCTGTTTCATTATCTCAAGTTTTGAATTCTTATTTAAGTAATCTGTTAATAGTGTTTGCTGATTCTTATCAAATTCTTTTTGTTCACTTTCTGTTGTATATTCAAATATATTATTTGATAACTCTTGCAATTTTACATTCATCCCTGCAAAAATTGCTGCTTTTTGATACTTCTTGAATTTCTCATTGTCAATAATATACTGTCTTATATATTCGTTTGCTGTTTCATATGCAGCAATATAGTCCTCTATTTTAAGAAATACTAAAAATAAAAAATAATTTGTCCTAAATGTTTTCTTTTCTAGATACTCTTTTTCTAGCAATTTTCTTGCTTTTGTATAATCTTTATTTTTATATGCTTCTTCAGCTTGAAAATATAATTCACTCAAATTATTACCTTATAAAAAAGTCGTTGAAGATTTGTTCAACGACTTTTAATATTAACCTTTCTTTTTCTTCTTAGAAAAATGATTATTTTGATTTATTTCCATAATTACTGGTAAAATAACTGGATGACGCTTTGTTTGCTCATACAAAAAATTATTCAAATTTTCTCGAATATCTTGTTTTAATTGGCTCCAGTCAAATTCCTTATTATCCAAATCTCTTTGAACAATCTTAGCTACAATATCCCTACTTTCAACCATCAAATCTTTACTTGTTTTAATATATACGAAACCACGAGATGTTATTTTAGGAGTATCAACAATCTTCCTCTTTTTACGATCAATAGTAACCACAGCAATAAAAATTCCATCTTCTGATAGGATTTTTCTATCTCTCAAAACAATATTTCCAATATCCCCAACGCCAGTTCCATCAATCATAGTGTTGCCTACTTCTACACTTGATGAAATTGTCATCTCATCTTTCTTATATTCTAAGACATCACCTTTTTTGAGTAAAAAGATATTTTCACTAGGAATCCCTAGTTCTCTAGCTAATTCTGCATGCGCAGACAACATTCTATATTCACCTTGAACAGGAATGACGTAACGTGGTTTTACCAAGTTCATCATTAACTGCAAATCATTCTTACTTGCATGACCTGAAGAATTTAATTCATCAAAAATAGCTTTAACGTCTGCTCCTGAGCGATATATCATGTCTCTAGTTCTTGCAACCTTAGTTTCCATAGCATGAGATGGAGTAGTTGTAATAAATACCAAATCTCCTTCATGTAGATTGACAAATCTATGTCTACCCATAGCCATTTTTTGCAATGATTTTAATGGTTCTCCAGAACGTCCAGTTTCAAGAATTACAATTTCATCATCATTGTAGTCGTTAATTTTTTTAATAGGTATGAGTAAATCCTCTTCCGGCAATACTAATTTATTTAAACGCATTGCAGTTTTAACAACTTTTTCTACATCATGTCCAGTAAGAGCCACTTTTCTATTATTAGCTGCAGCTGCATTAAAAATTTGTTGTACTCGTAAAATATTTGAAGCTACGCAAGCTACAATAATTCTTCCTTTACGGTATTCAAAATTTTCACTAATAAAATCATATATTGCTCGCTCATTAACTGTTTCTCTAGGATTTTCAGCATTGGCTGACTCACTTAATAAAGCTAGCACACCTTCACGACCAATTTCAGTTAATCTTGCATAATCTGTTCGATAACCTTTTTCTGCAGACTGATCAAATTTAAAGTCTCCAGTATAAACAACATTTCCATTTTCTGTTTTAATAACCACACCCAAAGACTCTGGAATAGAATGTGTAGTTTGAAAAAATGATATCGTTGCATTTTCAAAATCTATTTCTGTACTCTCATCAATTACATGAAAATCATCGAATTTTCTAGCATCTTCTTCATTTTCACATGCAATTTTAGCTAGTTCAATTGTTAATTCTGATCCAAAAACTGGCACATCAAATTCACTAACAAAATATGGTAGTGCTCCTATGGCATCTGCATGACCGTGTGTTAAGAAAACACCCACTATTTTACGTGAATTCTCTCTTAAATATGAAAAATCAGGAATAACAAAATCTATACCTAATAGTTCATTTTCTGGATACTTTAATCCACAGTCTAAAATAAATATTTCATCATCAACTTCGACAGCATACATGTTTTTGGCATTTTCACGTACCCCACCTAGCGAGATGATTTTTATATCACTCATATTTCCACCTCTTAATTATTAAATTTTTAATTTTTTAAATAGTTCATTTTCTTCGTTCTTATCAAGTGAAACAATAGGTAAACGGCATCCTCCAACGTTATAACCAATTTTATTCAAAGCAGCTTTAACTGGACTAGGTGAAGGATAAGAAAAAAGTGCTTCAGCCTTTGGTATTAAATCTCTCATAATTTTTCCAGCCATGGATACGTCTCCAGATTCTAAACTAGAATACATTGTCTTCATATTATCACCATAGATATGACTAGCAACTGAAATAATACCTTGCCCACCTAAAACTCTAGCAGATAGTGCTTCAGCATCTTCTCCTGAATAAACTAGAAAATCTTCTGGAACATTTTCTACTATTTTAGCTATATTTTCGACACCCGTACAATCTTTAATACCTATGATGTTATCATGTTGAGCAAGTTCAATAATAGTATCAACTTCCATGGTTACTCCTGTTCTTCCAGGAATGTTATAGATTATAATAGGTAAATTACTATAGTCTGCGACTTTTCTAAAATGAGCAATCATACCCTTTTGATTAGGTTTATTATAATAAGGCACCACAACTAAAGCAGCATCAACACCATCAATATCAGCCACTTTATTAGTATAATCTATTGTTTGTTGTGTATTATTTGATCCAGTCCCCACCATTAATGGTACTCTACCATCAATAAATTTCACAGAATCTTTTATCAATTGTAATTTTTCGTCTTCACTTAAAGTTGGTGCTTCACCAGTTGTTCCTGAAACAAGAAGACCTTCTGTACCATTATCAAGCAAGTAATTAATAAGATTTTTTGTTCTTTTAGAACTATAGTTACCTTCATCATCAAAAGGTGTAACCATCGCAGTCAAAATATGAGCATTTCTAAAATTCATGATAAAATCTCACTCCAATTTTCATTCGTTCTTTAATATTCTAATAGTTAATTATAGCATACTTTATATATTGTGACGTATAAAAAAAAGAGCTAGTATAAAACTACTAGCTCTATAGAGTATGCAATTACTTTCAAAAATTAACGACGTAAGCCTAAACTCTTAACAAGTTCACGGTAACGTTGTACATCTGTGTTACGTAAGTATGCTAAAAGGTTACGACGATGACCAATCTTCTTCATCAAACCACGGTAAGAAGCATAATCCTTCTTGTGAGCTTTGATATGATCGTTCAATTCGTTAATATCAGCTGTTAAAACTGCAATTTGTACTTCTGCGGAACCTGTATCTCCTTCATGACGAGCATACTTCTTCATAATTTCGTTTTTCTTTTCTTGTGAAATAGCCAATGTATTTCCCACCTTTCATAATAGTTGCCTTAATCCGAGATAAGACGACGGTGACCCGCCAAACTCAGTAAAAAGGTCATATTTGTATTCAACATACTAGAATAGTTTACAAGATATTTATTAAAAATGCAATACTTACAAGCTATCTTCTAAAAAATTATTTATTATATTAGCATGTCAAGGAATTTTTCTTGACATCTACGTATTTTTTTATTGCATTGTTTTGAACGCTCTTGTATAATGATAAATGTTGAAAAATTAGCTTGTCTTTATTAGAAGCTATAAATCGGAGGTGAAAAATTCATGCCAATTATCAAATCTGCTATTAAACGTGTTAAAACAACTGAAAAAGCTAATGCAAAGAACTCATCTCAATTAAGTAAGATGCGTACTGCTGTTAAGAAATTTGAAAAAGCTAAAACTGCTGGTGCTGACAACGTTGAACAACTTTTCAACGAAGCAGTTTCTGCTATCGACAAAGCACAATCTAAAGGTTTAATTAAAGCAAACAAAGCTGCTCGTGATAAGTCACGTATGGCTGCTCGTTTAGCTAAATAATTGACTTAAAAAACTGGCGAACCGAATTTTTTTGGTTCGCCAGTTTTTTCTTTTAGAAGATTGTAAATGTCAATCTTAGTAATTTTATTACTGATATTTTCAATTTTATTTATACAGTAATAAACTTCCAACATTATATTTCATCACAGAAAATAAAAGGAGCAACAACTCAGAGCAAGCTTAATTTTTTATAGTTTGCCCCAAAATTGCCCCCTTCGGCTTATTTTTTAATAATTTTATCATTCGTTATTAAAGGGTATAAAAAAAGAAACCCTGCAACAGCAAGGTTTCTAACGTTTTTAGCCACGGCGACGTTCTGGAATACGAGCTGCTTTACCGTGTAATGCACGTAAGTAGTATAACTTAGCACGACGTACACGACCGTGACGAGTAACTTCAATTTTATCAACACGTGGTGTATGTAATGGGAAAGTACGTTCAACACCAATACCGTTACTAATCTTACGAACAGTATATGTTTCACTGATACCTTCACCACGACGCTTAATAACTACACCTTCAAAAATTTGGATACGTTCACGTGAACCTTCAACGATTCGAGCATGAACACGCACTGAATCACCAGCACGGAAATCTGGAATATCATTACGTAATTGAGATTCCGTAATCTTTGCGATTAATGGATTTACTGACATTAAAATCTTTCCTTTCACCGACATTCATGTCCAGTTGCAGCGGAATATCGTTATTATATGGCAAATAAGCCAATTAATAAAATACCATAATTTACTATAAAAGTAAAGAACAAATTTTATTTTTTATTCAAATTTGAATGATGCATTCCATATACAAAATAAATAATAATACCTATTATAAACCAAACCAACATTAGTAGTTTTGCATCAATATTTAAATTCCAAAATATTATAATTGACACTAATGCCGAAATAGCTGGTAACAAAGGATATCCTGGCATTTTAAATTTAGCTTCAGGTAGATCAATTCCTTCTCTCTTTCTCAGAGCATAAATCCCTATTGAAACAAAAATAAATGCCACTAAAGTTCCCGCTGATACTAATGTTGCAAGAAAATCGAATGGAAAAAAGGAAGCTAATATTAATGCACCTAATGAAATTGACCATAAAGCATTCTTAGGAACATGTTTAGTATTAATTTTCCCTAATTTTGGAGATAAAAGCCCGTCTCTACCAAATGAATAAATTAACCTAGATGAAGCCAATAAAATACCTATTAAAGCAGAAAATATACCTATTATAGCTACCAGAGATAATAAATTTGCTGTAAAATAATGTCCTGCTTTTCTTAATGCGAAAGCCGCTGGTTCAGCATTACCAGCATAAATACTATACTTAAACATTCCGACTAATACTAGGGAAACTAGTACAAAAAATCCTGTTCCTAAAAATAAAGTCCCTAATAATCCCTTAGGCATTGTTTTCTGTGGATTAATAGTTTCAGCTGTATTTGCTGCAATAGCATCAAAACCAACATAAGCAATGAATATTTGTGATGCACCTGCTAAAATACCCGTTAAGCCACCAAAATGTGTTCCAGCTTTATGAGCAGGAATAAATGGAACATAATTATCAGGATGGATAGCCGTTGCTCCCACTGCAATAAAAATAATAATTACTATTAATTTTAGCATTACTATTCCATTTTCTATCCTAGCAACTTGCTTTACACCTTTTGACAATAAGACAGTAACTAACAAAATTGCAAAAGCCGCTAAAACGTCAAAAATCTGTCCAGTATTAGGATTAAATCCCCCACTAAGAGCTACTGGCAAATAAATACCCATACTTTTTAAAAATCCTTGCATATAAGCAGACCAACCTGAAGCAACAAACGCTACAGAAATAAAATATTCTGCTAATAACGCCCAGCCTGCAACCCAGCCAAAGAATTCCCCAAAGAGTACGCTTATCCATGAAAAAGCAGATCCAGCAAATGGCAAAACAGAAGCCATCTCGGCATAAGCAAGTGCCGAAAGTCCAGCACCTATTGCTCCTATAATAAATGCCAACGGAACAGCAGGACCTGTATATTCAGCAGCTACAATACCTGGTAAAGTGAATATGGCAGTACCTACTACCATTCCAGTTCCCAAACCAATTAAATCTAGAGTTCTTAAACTAGGACTTAATTTTGAATCTTTCGCTGCATATAGTTTAGGATTTTGCTTTTGCGTTATTTTTTTCAAAAATGTTTTCTTATTCAAGATATTAACTCCTCAAAAGTAAATTTTTCCAATAATTTAGAAATTTCTATCACTTTTCCAGGATTAAGATTATGTTCTCCTAAAGATTTTTCCATCCAACTCATATCAAACCATTCATCAAATTTATATCCACTGTTATGGAAGGTTCCTACATGTCTGTAGCCTAATTTTTCATGAAATAAGATACTTCCTTTGGTTACATACTTGCTTTCTTCACTTGGATTAGTTATACAAGCATTTACATTTAAAATACCTTGCTTCTTTAAAAGATTCTCCAAAGCTTTATATAATTGCAAACCTACCCCTTTACCTCTACTATTTTCATCAACATATATAGATGTTTCTACGGACCAATCATACGCTTCTCTATTTTTAAAAGTGTTAGCATAGGCATATCCCATAATTTTACCATCTATTTCTGCTACTATATAAGGATACTTTTTTACTATACTAGCTATCCTGTTTTTAAACTCTTCTAATGTTGGCACCGTATATTCAAAAGTAATAGCTGTATTTTCCACATATGGGCGATAAATTTGCAAAATTCTTTCAGCATCATTTAAATTAACCAATCTAATTTTAGCCTTTTCCATGAATTTCCACATCCTTATCCCGTTCAAATTCTCTTAACCATTCTTTTTCCTTATCAGAAAATTCATAATTTTCCAGCAAATCTGGTCTTCTTTGATAAGTTCTCCTTAAAGATTCTTTTTTTCTCCATTCAGCAATCTTTTGATGATTCCCACTCAATAAAACTTCTGGGACTTCCATTCCTCTAAAATTAGATGGTCTTGTATATTGAGGATATTCCAACAATCCCATTGAAAAAGAATCACCTGAAGCCGATTCATTGTTTCCCAAGACATCTGGTAACAATCTTACGGTAGCATCAATAACTACCATTGCACCGAGTTCGCCACCAGTAAGGACAAAATCACCTAATGAAATTTCATCTGTAACCTTTGCTCGTATTCTCTCATCATATCCTTCATAATGCCCACATATAAAAGTTAAATGATCTTCTTTAGATAGCTCTTCAGCAACACTCTGATCAAATTTTCTTCCAGCTGGATCAAGTAAAATAACTCTACCTAAGTTACCATTTTTCTCTTCAATATTATCTAAAGCATCATAGATTGGCTGTACTTGCAACAGCATTCCAGCTCCTCCACCGTATGGATAATCATCTACATGATTTTGTTTATTAGTAGTAAAATCCCTAAAATTTGTTACTTCTATGTCTAAAATATCTTTTTCTACTGCCTTACCAACAATTGATTCTGTCAAAGGGCCAAACATTTCTGGAAATAAACTTAAAATATCTATCTTCATTTTTAATCCAACCCATCTAATAATTCAATAATCACTTTATTTTGTTCTAAATCAATTTTTTTAATTACATCTTTAATAGCTGGTAATAAAAGATCACTTGATCCCTTACGTTTGACTACCCAAACATCATTAGCTCCAGGAGACATTATTTCTTTTATTACTCCTATATAGTTATTATCCTCACTAAAGACATCTAAACCTATAATTTGATGATGATAATAATTACCATCAGATAAACTTTCTTGCTGTTCTTCAGAAATTTCTAGTGTCTTTCCCTTTAAATTTTCTACTAGATTAATATTTTCCAACCCTTTAAAAGTTATCATTTCAAATTGTTTATGGGTTCTATAACCTTTAATTTCATAACTATTAATCTTTCCATTGTCTCTAATGTATAATATGTTTCCTGGCTTAAATCTGTCTTCAGGAAAATCCGTCTTACTAATAATTTTTAGTTCACCTTTAATACCATGTGTATTTACAATTTTTCCAACTTCATAATAATTCATTAACTCATCTCCTTAAAAATTAATAAAAACCTCAAAACAAGGTATGTACACTCCTTATTTTGAGGTTTCTTAACTTTATACTAATCAATCCACGATATTTAAGCGTACTTTAAGATTATTATCAAGTCTAATGCCGTAAACAATATTTCTAATAGCCTGAGCTATTCTTCCATGTTTACCAATCACACGACCAACATCTTCTTTTGAAACACTTAAATTAAAGTTTAAAAAATAATCATCCTGTTCAGTTTCTATTTTAACCTCATCAGGCTCAGCAACTAAAGGTTGAACAATCGTTAGAATTAATTGTTTAACATCTGTTTCTGTCATTTCTTAACCTTATTTCTTAGAAAATTTAGCTTCATGGAATTTCTTCATAACACCGTTACGTGAAAGAATGTTACGTACTGTATCAGATGGTTGAGCACCATTGTTTAACCAGTTCATAACCTTTTCTTCTTTAAGAGTAACTGTTTCTGGATCTGTTAATGGGTTGTAAGTACCAACTGTTTCGATGAAACGACCATCACGTGGAGAACGTGAGTCTGCCACAACGATACGGTAGAAAGGACGCTTCTTAGAACCCATACGCTTTAAACGAATCTTTACTGACATTAAATTTCCACCTCCTATTATTATCTCAACGTTTAATAATATACCAGTTATTTTGTCTGGTGTAAAGGAAAATTTCTTGACAGACTAAATTTTTTTATTTCCCTTTTCTTTTAAGTAGTTTTTTCAGCTTCTTTTGCTTTAATTTCTTATTTTTTCTAATCATTCTATTCATTGACATCTTAGCCAACTTACCTTGCATACCTCCACCTAAAAGGCCTTCCATACCTGAGAAGTTACCATTTGACATCTTTTTCATCATATCTTGCATTTGCTTAAACTGCTTTATCATGCGATTAACTTCCTGGATTGGTCTACCAGATCCAGCAGCTATACGGCGACGACGACTAGGATTCAATAAATCTGGATTTTCTCTTTCTTGTGGTGTCATTGAGTATACTATCGCTTTAGTGTGTTCAATGTCCTTAGGATCTACTTTCAAATTCTTCAGTGCAGGATTGTTAGCCATTCCTGGAATCATCTTTATAATATCTTCCATCGGTCCCATATTTTGAACTTGTTCCATCTGAATCAAGAAATCATTAAAATCAAAACTGTTCTCTCTCATCTTTTCTGCAAGTTCTTCTGCTTGTTTTTGATCATATTCTTGCTGTGCCTTCTCAATTAAGGTAAGCATATCACCCATTCCAAGAATACGAGAAGCCATTCTGTCAGGATAAAATACATCTAAATCCGTCATTTTTTCACCCTGACCAATAAATTTAATTGGTTTTCCAGTAACAGCTCTTATTGAAAGTGCAGCCCCACCACGAGTATCACCATCTAGCTTAGTTAGAACAACCCCTGTTACATCAAGTTGATCATTAAAACCTTTAGCAACTTCAACCGCATTCTGACCAGTCATCGCATCAACTGTTAATAGAATTTCATCTGGCTGTGCTAATTCTTTAATACTAGATAACTCCTGCATTAACTTTTCATCAATTTGTAAACGACCAGCGGTATCGATAATAACGTAATCATTTTTCTTGTCTTTAGCTTCTTCAAGACCTTGTCGTACAATCTCTACTGGATCAACATCAACACCTAATGAAAATACAGGAACATCAATATCTTTTCCTAATATTTTCAATTGGTCAATAGCAGCAGGTCTATATACGTCAGCTGCAATCATAAAAGGTCGTGCATTTTTTTCTTTTTTTAACTTGTTTGCTAACTTTGAAGCTGTAGTTGTCTTACCAGCACCCTGTAAACCTACCATCATAATAATTGTTGGAATTTTAGCTGATTTATTTAGGGGAGCGGCTTCCTCACCCATAACTTTCACTAATTCTTCATTAACAATCTTTACAATTTGTTGTGCGGGTGTAAGACTTTCTAATACTTCTGCTCCAATAGCTCTACTTCTAACGGTCTTTACAAAATCTTTAACAACTTTAAAATTTACATCGGCTTCAAGTAAAGCTAAACGAATTTCTCGCATAACTTCCTTGACATCAGATTCACTAATTTTACCTTTTCGTCTAAGTTTTCCAATTGCGTTTTGTAAACGTTCTGTTAAACCTTCAAATGCCACAATGGCCACCTACCTTTATTCTTCTAAACTTTCTAAACGATTAATTCTCGTTAATAATTCTTTGTCATATGCATAATTTTCTTCAACATACTTCAATAAATTATCTAGTTCCTCACTTTGTAGTTGGAAGTTCCTATATAAATGTAATTTACTCTCGTACTCTTCCAATATCTTTTCTGTTCTTCTTATATTATCATATACAGCTTGCCTTGAAACTTCATAATTTTCAGCAATTTCACCTAAAGAATAGTCATCTCGATAATACAATCCTATGTAGGTCATTTGTTTAGGCGTTAGCAATGGTTCATAAAAATCAAATAAAGCATTAATTCTATTAGTTTTTTCAATCGCCACTATATTTTCACCTACCTACTATTTACTTGGAGTAACTAACCCTTTGAATAATCCTACGACATATTCTTCTGGACTGAAATCACGTAAATCATCCATTTTTTCACCTAATCCCACTAATTTTACAGGTAAGTGTAATTCATTTCTTATTGCAAGTACAATACCACCTTTAGCAGTTCCATCTAATTTAGTTAGAACTATTCCTGTAACATTAGTAACATCTTTAAATTGCTTTGCTTGTGTTAAAGCATTTTGTCCTGTTGTAGCATCTAAAGCCAATAAAACTTCATGTGGTGCATCTGGAATTTCTCTTGTTATGACTCTAGCAATCTTTTCTAATTCTTTCATTAAGTTAACTTTATTCTGTAAACGACCAGCAGTATCAACTAATAAAATGTCATAGTCTTCTTCTTTAGCTTTCTTTACTGCATCAAATACTACAGCAGCAGGATCACTCTTTTCAACTTTTTTTACAACTGTTACACCTACACGTCGTCCCCATTCAGCTAACTGTTCAATTGCCCCAGCACGGAAAGTATCTGCTGCAGCTAGCATTACTTTTTTTCCTTCCATTTTATAACGATGGGCTAGTTTACCAATAGTTGTTGTCTTACCCACACCATTAACACCTACGAAAAGAAAAACTGTTGGTCCCTCGCTAGAAAAGTGTAAATTATTATCTTCCTCTTTTCCTTCGTTTTCGTAAATTTCAACAAGCTTTTCAATAATTGCATCAGAAATCTCATTTTTCTTTTTTGCATTTCTCAATTTAACTTCTTGTCTTAATTCATCGCTAATCTTCATAGCTGTTTCAAAGCCTACATCTGCTTCTATTAAAGTTTCTTCTAATTCTTCAAAGAAATCTTCATCTACATGTCTAAAATTAGCTAACAATGAATTTATCATTGCGCCAAAACCTTTTCGTGATTTTTCTAACCCTTTATCATAACGCTCTTCTTCATCACTTGAGACTTCCTCTTCAACTTTCAAGCTATCATTTTGTTCACTTGAATCATTCGAATTCTCTTCTTCAACAAATTCGCTATTATCTCCGTTTAAATCTAAGATTTCATCATTATCTTCTTCAGATTCATCACTATTTTTTTCTTGTGAATCAACACTTTGGTCAACATCTTCACTTGTTTTTTCTTCAGAAACTACATTACTATCTGAATTAGATGAGTTTTCTTCGCTCTTCATACTCTCTTCATCGTTATCAACAGTTTCTTGTTTTATTTTTTCTTCATCATCTTGACTAGAAAAAGCTTTTCTTATTCTATCAAAAAGTCCCATATTACCTCTCCTTAATCAATATCATCAAGAGCCACAGATACTATTTGTGAAACCCCTGATTCTTGCATAGTTACCCCATAAAGAACATCTGCATTTATCATCGTTCCTTTTCTATGAGTTATCACTATAAATTGTGTTTCATTATCAAATTTTTGTAAATACTGTGCGTATCTAGCTACATTTGTATCATCTAAGGCTGCTTCCGCTTCATCTAAAATTACAAATGGTACAGGTCGCACTTTTAAAATAGCAAATAATAAGGTAATGGCCGTCAATGCTCTTTCTCCACCAGAAAGTAAACTTAATTGCTGTAATTTTTTGCCCGGTGGTTGTGCCATTATCTCAATTCCTGTTTCTAAAATATTTTCAGGATTAGTTAAGCTTAGTTTTGCATATCCACCAGAGAACATTATTGGAAATACCTCACTGAAAGCTTTCGACACTTGTTCAAATGTTTTTTGGAATCTATTCTTAACTTCTAAGTCCATTTCATTCATACTTACTTCTAACTGCTCTTTTGCCGATAGTAAGTCATTTTGTTGGCTATTTAAAAATTCATAACGTTCATTGACTCTTTCATATTCAGAAATAGCACCTATATTTACTACACCTAACTCATCTAATCCTAATTTTAATAACTTGAGTTTCTTTTCAATAGTATTTAAGTCTTTTTCAGAAATTTGATGTTCTACTTCTTCAAAAGTCACCCCATAATTTTCTGATAAATCTTTTAAATTCCTATCCAAAATAGTATCACATTGACTTATACATATACTTAACTTTTTTTGTTCCTCATAAGCTGAGCGCTGAAGTTCGTTAGCTCTTGTTAATTGTTTCTCAGCTTCTTTTACTTCTATGTGTAATTGTTTTCTTTCTTCCTGTGCATCTTTTAATTTCTTCTTTATACTGTCAATCGTATTTCTTATATATTCTTGTTTATCCTTAATATCTTCTTTGGCACTTAAAGCAATTTTTTCTTTATTTTTTATTTTCGCAATAGCATCTTGCTGTTTCTTTAGTAATTCAGAAATATTTTCTTCTTGTGTCATTAATTCTTGCAACTGGAGTTTTAATCCTCTTAATTGTTCAATTATAACCGCCTCTCGTTGCTTATAACTGCTAATCTCTTCACGTTGCTTTTCTATACTATAAGAATTATGTTCTTCAGCTTTCGCTTTTTGAGTAATTAGCTGCTCTAAACTATCTATTTCTTTTGTTAAAGAGTGTAGTTTTTCTTTATTTTCTTCAAGATTTTGAGAAAGTATCTCTATATTTGTATACTTACCACTTTCCTTTAACTCTTTTAGTTTAATCGATTGGTGCTCATTTTCTATCTTAATAAGTTCGAATTTTCTACGATATTTATCTCTATCAGTTTGCAATCTATTCTTTTTAACTTGAAGGGTATCGATCTTATCTTGAATTTTTTTATATTCTTCGTGAACCTTTCCCCAATAGATTTCCATATCTTCTAATTTTTTCTTCATTACTTCGATATCGGATTGCAAATCTTCAATTTGTAATTTTTGTTCTAACAGACCTGACTTCTTTTGCTTTACAGCACCACCTGTTATAGCACCACCTGGATTCACTACATCACCATTTAACGAAACAATTCTTACACCATAATTTAATTTTTTTGCAATTTCAGTAGCAAAATCTATATTTTTAGCGATTACTGTTGTTCCTAATAAATTTTGACTCACTTTTAAATTTTCTTTAGATACTTTAACAAGCTCGCTTGCAATACCGACATAGCCATCTAATGATTCTAAAGTTACTCTATATTGTTTATTCAGCATTCTAGCTTTAACTGTTTTTTGTGGTAAAAATGTTGCCCTACCTAGTCTGTTATAAGTCAGATGCTGTATAACTTTTTTAGCTACATTCTCGTCTGTAACAATAATATCTTGTAAGTGTCCACCTAAAGCTACTTCCATCGCCTGAGCATATTCTTTAGGAATTACAAATTCTTCTGCTACAGATCCGATAATACCAGATACATTTTTACGTTCTTTTAGTACTTCTCTAGCACCTTGATAATATCCTGTATAACTATCTGAAATACTTTTTAGTGTCTCTAATTTAGTCTGTGCACGTTGATAAATATCCCATGCCTTATTTCTATTACTTTTTAACTCACTATCCTTTTTAGATAGTTCAACTTCCTTAATTTTAAGTTCTTTTAAAGTAGTAACTATTTCTTGATACTTATTATCTTTATTATTAAGAGTAGTTTTTAATTCATCTAGCTGTAGTTTTAATTTATTTTTTTCATTCGTTATATTTTGAATATTCTTATTAGTCTCAGCTTGATTCTGACTTTTTTCTTCTAACTCTTGCTCAATATAATTATTACTATTATTGACTAAATTCTTCTCTTGTATCTTTCGATTTAATTCACTTTTTAGTTTTTCTAGAATTTCTTCTGGTTCTTTTACATTATCTATTATTTTTTCTAGCTCTAATATTTTTTTAGATAGTTTTTCTCTATCATCTTCCAAATTAGCTATTTTTTCTTTAACAGATTGTTTTCCAGTTCGAATTTCAGTCAAATTATCTAGATTAGCACTATATTGCTCTTGAAGTTCAGATAATCTTTCCTTTTGAAATTTTTCTTCTTGTCTAGACATATTTTGTTGTCCAGATATTTTTTCCTCTTGTCTTACAAGTTCCGTCAATTCATTTTGTTCATTGTCAATTAAACTCTCTAATTTCTTTTGTCTAGAATGTAATACTTCTACCTGTTTACTCTGTTCAGAAGTCATTCTTTCTTTGTCAGATAAAATTTTTATAACTTTTTGTAATTCCGATTCTTTTTGCTCTTTTTCCGAACTTTTTTGTGTAATTTCTAAAACTAATCTATCTCTATTTAATAAATCATATTGTTCTTTTTGACTCAAATAATCTTTTGCCTTACTAGCCTGTTGAGCTAAGGGATCACGCTGCCTACTTAATTCAGACAGTATATCTGCTACTCTCTTTAAATGCTCAGTTGTTTCAACAAGTTCACTTTCTGCTTTTTTCTTTTCTTTTTTATATTTTAAGACTCCAGCAACCTCTTCAATTAAAATACGTCTATCTTGAGGTTTGCTATTAAAAATAGACTCTACTCTTCCTTGAGATATAATCGAAAACGATTCTCTTCCTAACCCTGTGTCGATAAATAAATCTACGACATCTTTCAACCTGACTTTCTTTTCGTTTATGAAGAATTCACTATCACCCGAACGAAAGATTCTTCTTGTAATTCTTATTTCATTTGGCTGATTATATAGATATCCATCTTCATTATCAAGAACTAATGTCACTTCTGCTCTATTTAAAGCTGCACGTGTATCTGAGCCGGCAAAAATAATGTCCGGCATTTTACTACCACGCAAATTTTTAACTGACTGTTCACCTAAAACCCAACGTAACGCCTCTGTAATATTACTCTTTCCACTACCATTCGGGCCAACAATTCCAGTTAATCCATCTTGAAAATTTATAATTGTTTTATTTGCAAAAGACTTAAAACCATTTAAAGTAAGTGATTTTATTTTCATCTGTATACAAACTCCTACTTTCTGAGTTTCTTTAAAGCTTGATATGCTGCCATCTGTTCGGCAGCTTTTTTAGTACGTCCAGTACCTTCGCCCATGACTTCATTATTAACAACTACATTCATTGTATAGACACGTTCATTATCCGGACCTGTAACATTAACTTCATTATATTTAATTTTACATTCCCCGTTTTGTTGCAAGACTTCCTGTAATTCAGTCTTATTATCCATCATATGGTCAAACCAACCCAATTCTAATTTTGGAAAAATAACCTTAGAAATAAATCTTACAACTTCATCTTTTCCTTGATCTAAATATAAAGCACCTATAAATGATTCAAAAATATCACATAACAAACTTGGACGCTGACGAGCATTTCCTTTTTCTTCACCTTTACCTAATCTAATATACTCATTAAAATGGCATTCAATAGCAAATTTACTAAAACTATCAGCTCTTACCATAGCCGCCCTTAGTCTTGACATTTTTCCTTCAGGCATTTCTGGATAATGTTCATAAATATATTCGGACACGCATAACTGCATTACAGCATCACCCAAAAATTCTATTCTTTCATAATATTTTAACTTTTTCTTTCTTTCTGGAGTTTCATTTACATACGATGCATGAGTAAATGCCGCATCCAATAAGTCTACATCTTTAAAAGTGATGTCAAAATCTCTTTTTAACATTTCTTGTAATCCTTCAATCATTAATACCTCTCCTTAATAAAATTAATAAATTTCATATTTTCCGTTATATAAAGTAATCAATCATTATACAGTGGAGAATAAAAAATTCAAAACAACTATGACTTATTTATTATACCAAAAAAGCCGGCTATATGTGCCAGCTTCCATCTTAAATTATCCTTGATGACTATATATATATTTAACAGCATCACCAACAGTATGAATATTTTCAGCATCCTCATCTGGAATTTCTGCACCAAATACATCTTCCAATTCAAGGACAAATTCCACGATATCAATTGAATCTGCATCTAAATCTTCTTGAAAATTTAAATTTTCTGTAATTTCATCTGCTTTTATTTCAAATCTATCCTCAATAATCTCAGAAATTTTTTCAAATATCTCTTTTTCTGACATAAATTTGCCTTCTTTCAAATTTTTTACTACTTGTAGTTTACTAATTTTACTATTAAATGTCTAGCTTAGTTTAGAATTATACATTCTTGTTAAAATAATCTGTAAATTTCGATAACATATCATTTTCTAGCATATCATTGATTTGTTTAACTGTATAATATACTGTTTCTGCATCTGATGCACCATGAGCCTTTACAACTGGGGCCTTAGCTCCCAATAATACTGCACCACCATATTGAGATGCACTCATTTTATTACGAATCTTCATAATACTTGGTTTTAATAATAAACCACCAATTTTTCCTAGTAGACCAGCTGACATTATAGTATCTTTTAAGAGATGCATAGCTGTACCGGCTGTACCTTCTATAGCCTTCAAGACTGCATTACCAGTAAAGCCATCTGCTACTACTACATCGCAAACACCTTTCAAAATATCCTTTGATTCTACATTACCAACAAAATTAATACTACTATCAGCTGCTATTAAATTATGTGCTTCAAGTGTTAATTTACTTCCCTTGTGTGGCTCAGTTCCATTATTTAACAAACCTATTCTTGGATTTTTAATATTTCTAACACTTTCAGCATAATATTTTCCCAATAAAGCATATTGATATAGCTGTTCTGGCTTATTATCAGCATTAGCTCCACTATCCAAAAGATTAAATGCTCCACCTTCTTTAGTTAATACTGGTAGAGTTGACAGTAATCCTGGACGAGCAATCCCTTTTATTCTACCAACAATTAATAAACCAGCCGCTAATAATGCTCCTGTATTTCCACAAGAAAATAATGCATCAGCCTTTCCTTCTTTTACAGCATATGCTGCTCTAACTAAAGAAGAATCTTTTTTTCTTCTAATTGCTTTAACTGGCTCATCATTCATGTCAATAACTTCAGTAGTTTGGATAATTTCAATATTTTTATCACTTGTCAGAATTTTTCTTATCTTCTGTTCATCACCAAATAACATAAATCTGAGATCCGGATATTTATTTCTCGCCTTTTCTACACCCTCAACTACACTTTGTGGTGCAAAATCTCCACCCATAGCGTCAACAGCAATTTTTTTCATCTTTACCATCTCCTAATCAATAATTTCCTCTTGGGTAAACTGTCTATTCAAATGCTTGATTAATTCAAAATTCTCTTCCTTTGTTTCAAAATTAGGACTAAAAACAACATTATGAGCTTCCTCTTGAGCAACTTGTAATATATTCAAATTTACTACTGGATCCCCCACTTTAAATTCAGGTAAACCTGACTGCTTTTTCCCTAGAACTTCACCAGGACCTCGCAATTCTAAATCTTTTTGCGAAATTAAGAATCCATCATTAGTTTCCGTCATTATTTTCATACGTTCTTTACCATACTCACTCTTAGGATCTGCCACTAAAATACAATATGATTCCTTACTACCACGTCCTACCCTTCCACGAAGTTGGTGTAATTGGGCTAGACCAAATCTATCTGCATCCAAAATGATCATTACAGTAGCATTAGGAACATCTACCCCTACCTCAATAACAGTCGTAGAAACAAGGATGGAAACCTCCTTATTTTTAAAAGCTTGCATGGCCTGTTCTTTTTCATTAGCATCCATCTTTCCATGTAATAATGCTACTTTTTCAGAACCAAAGTATTCTTTTGCCTTCTCAAAAACTTCTTCTGCATTTTGTAAATCTAATAATTCAGATTCTTCTACTAAAGGGGAAATAATATAGGCTTGTGTTCCTAATTCGAGCTGCCTTTTAACAAATTCAAATACATTTTTTACTTGTTTCTTCTTAACCCAGCTTGTTTTAACAGGTTGTCTCCCTTTTGGAAGTTCATCTATTATAGACACATCCATCTCACCGTACGTAGTGATTGCTAATGTACGAGGGATAGGAGTAGCAGTCATAGCTAAAATTTCAGGATTAACTCCTTTTTTCCTTAAAATTCTTCTCTGATTAACACCAAATCTGTGTTGTTCATCAGTAATAGCTAATCCTAAATTGTGAAATTCAATATTATCTTGGATAACAGCATGTGTTCCAATGACAATATCAATATCACCATTTTTTAAATGCTTTAATAATTCTCTCTTAACTTTTACTCTGCTCAATGAAGAACTTGTCATTAAAGCTACACTTATCCCATATTGCTCAAATAAATTAGCTAATTTTTCTGCGTGTTGCTGAGCTAATATTTCCGTCGGAGCCATTAATACTGCTTGAAAACCTGCAGTTACTGTAGCATACATAGCAATTGCAGCAATAATAGTCTTACCGGATCCAACATCACCTTGTAGCAATCTATTCATATGATTTGAACTTAACATATCTGCACAAATTTCATTTACTACTCTTTTTTGTGCTTTCGTTAATTCAAAAGGCAATCCTTTAATGAACTCTTTCAATTTTTCATTATTATACTTAATCCTCAACCCCATATTTTTATGATTATCCCTTTTTAAAAGTTGAAGACCAGCTTCAAAACTAAAAAATTCATCAAATATTGCACTTCTTCTAGCCAAATCTGCCTCCTTTTTCGTCGAAGGAAAATGCATATCATGAATCATTTGCTTTCTATTCTCTAAATGATATTTTATACGAATGCTTTCAGGAACAACATCTCTAATGTAGGAATTATATTCATCATATGCTTGTTTTACTAATTGCTTAACTACACTTTCCTTGATATCTTTAGACGAACGATATACTCCCACAAAATCATTAGTCTTTCTAGAGATTATCTTTATGCCAGATAAACTTTGCCTCAAAGCATCATATTTGCCATATACAGCTAGCTCTTGTCCTGTAGTTACCTGTTTTGATATCCATGGTTGATTAAAAAACGTTACACCAATCACGTCATGATTAATTAATAACTTAAAATTTAACCTACTCTTTTTTTTACCAAATCTTACTAAAACAGGTTCAGATGCCACTATTCCTTTTAGTGTAACTTTTTCTTGACTATTTATCTCTTCTAAATTTTTGACCGCAATATCATTATATCTAAAAGGATAGAATGTCAATAAATCTTCAATCGTATTAACTCCTAATTTATTAAGAGCCTGTATTTTCTTAGGACCAACACCTCGTAAAACTCCGACTGAATCACCCAAATTCACCAACATCACCCCTTTTAAAATCTACTTAAAAAGGAGCAAAAGAACTCATATCTCCCACTCCTTTAAAATAATAAAATATTTTACTCAACAGAAATTAGATAAGGATAAACAGGTTGATCTCCTTCGTGGATCTCTACTTCTAAGTCATCATCGATGTCAAGAATTGCCTGCTCAATTTCTTTAGCTTCAGCTTCATTACCATCTTCACCATAAATGATAGTTACAACTTCACTATCATCATCAAGCATTGATTCTACCATTGAAATTGCAGCAGTTTTAGAATCACTAGCAGTAACTGTAATATCTCCATCCACAATTCCCATATAATCGTCCTTTTTAATTTCCTTACCATTTAGAGTTGTATCTCTAACTGCGATCGTTACTTGACCAGATTTCACAGAAGATATATTTTCTTCCATATCTGTTACGTTATCTTCAAGATCCATATCCGGATTGAATGCAAATATTCCTGACAATCCCTCCAAAACAGATCTAGATTGTACAACCTTAACAGGAATATCTACTAATTCAGTTGCTTGCTTAGCAGCTAGGAATATATTTTTGTTGTTAGGGAAAATAATGAATTTCTTAGCTGAACTAGCAGAGATAATATCAACAAAATCTTGTGTACTTGGGTTCATTGTTTGACCACCATCTAAGATATCTGTTGCACCTAAACTAATAAATAAGTCTTTCAATCCTTTTCCAGAAACAACTGTTAATATTCCATAATCGCCAGCATTCTTTCTAGCATCAGCTAACTTCTTAGCTTCTACATCATCTTTATTATTATCTTCATCTTTTTCAAGAATAGTTTCATGTTGTAATCGCATGTTGTCAACTTTAACCTTGATTAAAGAACCGAATTCTTGGCCGTAGGATAAAACTTTGCCTGGATGTTCAGTATGTACATGAACCTTAACAACTTCATCATCCGCAATTACTAGTAAAGAGTCTCCAATTTCAGCCAAATGATTTCTAAATTTATCGTACTCAAATTCTTGGTCTACTAAGCGCCCTGCACCTAACTTTACCATTATTTCAGTACAGTAACCATATTTAATATCCTCTGTATGTAACTGACTTTGGACACTCTTATGATGTTCAGCATTTACCATTTCGTCCATTTCTTCTACATTAGGTACATGCTCATCATCGGTAATATTTCCTGATAAAGCTTCATAGAAACCTTCATATACAAATGTTAGCCCTTGACCACCAGAATCCACTACACCTACTTCTTTTAAAACCGGTAAAAGTTCTGGAGTTGTTGCCAATGCTTGCTTAGCAGCTTCATAAGTTGCTTCCATAACTTCAACACAATCATCTGTATTTTTTACTGTATTTCTAGCAGCTTCAGCAGCTTTACGAGCAACTGTTAAAATAGTTCCTTCAGTTGGTTTCATAACTGCTTTATATGCAGTCTCAACTCCACTTGTAATTGCATCTGCTAAATCTTGAGCTGTTAAATTTTCTTTTTTAGCCATACTCTTGCTAAAACCACGGAAAATTTGAGATAAAATAACACCTGAATTACCTCTAGCACCCATCAACAAACCTTTAGCTAAAGCTACTCCTAGGTCCCCTACCTTAGTAGATGTTGATTCTGAAACATATTTATATCCACTAGCTAGGGATAAACTCATATTGGTTCCTGTATCACCATCAGGAACTGGAAAAACGTTTAATGAATTAATAAATTCAGCATTTTTATTTAACTTATTAGAACTTGTCAGTACCATTTTTCGGAACTCTGACTCAGTAATCTTAGCGACTTTCAAATTAAAATTATCCTCCTTGGCAGTCTAGATTCCAAAATATATTTAATCTCCAATAACACGTACACCTTGTACAATGACGTTAACCGACTCAGCTTTAACTCCAAGCATAGATTCTAAGTTATATTTTACTTTACTTTGTACATTACGACATACTTCAGAAATTTTTGTACCATAACCTGCAATAATATAAACGTCAATAGCTACTCCATCTTCTTGTTGGCGAACAACTACACCCTTGGAATAGTTATCACGACGTAAAATTTCATTTAAATTATCACGAATTTGATTCTTACTAGCCATGCCAACAATACCGAAAATTTCAGTAGCAGCTCCACCAACAACTGTTGCAATAACATCATTGGAAATATCAATATTACCTAATTGGTTTTGAATTTTTACAGCCATAATATATAGCCTCCTTAACTGATTGGCATTCATACAAATAATTATTCTATCATATTTATGATACAATTAAAATCATCTTTAAACCAGAATATTTTATCTGATTATCAAAAAATTATCTATTTTGAAGTCATTTTATTCAAATAAAGGTGTAAAGTAAATTAACTTTACAAAAAAATGTTGCAATCATTCTCTATCTATGATAATTTTATTTAGTGGATAAGCATTTTTTGCTTTATTTGAGATTGAAATGGAGGATATATAGCAATGGCAAAAGATTTTGTTACAGGTCGTAAGACAACTTTTGGTAAGAAACGTTCTCACGCTTTGAACCAAACAAATCGTAGCTGGAAGCCAAACTTGCAAAAAGTTCGTATTTTAGTTGATGGTAAGCCTAAGAAAGTTTGGGTTTCAACTCGTGCTTTGAAGTCTGGCAAGGTTACTCGTGTCTAATAGATAACAAGTAATATACTAAAAAACAAAGGTCATAATGTTTCGAATTGAAGCATTATGACCTTTTACTTTTAATCTTTACTTTGAATAACACAAAGTAGTCCACTTTTAAAACTAAAGCTAGCTTTATCCCCTACAAATTCATTACTTGCTAATGCAATGGGGTAAGCATAGTTAGCATTATTCAATTTATATTTTTCATCATATAAATTTAAATCTTTAATTTCTTCTAATGGTATGAATGCCAAGTAATCAAAGTTTTCCTCTTTATTTATAGTATACTTACCTGGCAAAAAGAAATTTATAATATTTCTTCTATCAATAATTTTTATTTTGTCTGCATAAAATCTAAATTCTGGCTTTAAAACAAACATTATATTAGCCAATAAGTGATCTATTCTTCCACCTGTAGCTCCATAGATAGTAATTTTTTGGGGGTGATATTTATCTATTGCTAACTTTACAGATAATTCAGTGTCGGTGTAGTCTTTTTCTGGTTTAAAAGTTATTAATTCAGGTACATTTTCCTTCACTAATTCTATCTCTTCTTCACTAGAAGAATCAAAGTCTCCAACTGCAAATAGTAAGGATTGGTGATGTTTAACCAAATCTACTGCACCTTTATCCGCTCCTATCCAATGATCTTCACTAAAACTGTTTTTCCAAAAATTTTCAGGTAATTCTTCACGTGGTCCACCAACCAAAATGTTTATTGTCATTTCATTGTCCATCATTTATACCTAACCTTTTTATTAGCTAACATATCTTGAAACTGTACATAATTAATGTATCTATTTTCCAAAATTTCACCCTTGTTTACTGCATCTTTAACAGCACATTTAGGTTCTTTTAAATGTAAGCATCCTCTAAATTTACAGTTATCTTGATATTTAACAAAATCTGGATACATTAATGGTAATGTATCTTTTGTTATATTTAATAACTCAAATGATGAGAATCCTGGTGTATCAGCAATCATTACACCATTAATATCTAATAAAGTTACCTTTCTTGTCGTATGTTTTCCTCTACTTAATGCTTTAGAAATCTTACCTGTTTCTAAACTTAAATCTGGCTTTAAATCATTAAGTAAAGTAGACTTACCTGCTCCAGTTTGTCCCATCACAACCACTATTTCATTAGTTAAATCACTCATCAAATTATTTAATACATTTTGTCTGTTTTCATTTTCAAATGAAATATAGCATGAATAATACTTACTATAATAATTAAAGTAAGATTCAAATTTTTCTCTTTGTTCTTGGTTTAACAAATCTGCTTTTGAAAAAAATAAAACTGGTCTTACATTATTACTTTCTAACATTACTAACTGTCTGTCTAATAAATTTGGAGAAAAATCTGGCTCTACACACGCCGAAACAACAATAGCTGTATCTATGTTAGCTATAGGCGGTCTCACCAACTGATTCTTACGAGGATAAATTTTTAATATATATCCATCACCATTGTCGTCAATTTTAAAGTCTACCCAATCACCAACTACTGGTGTCATTTTCTTTTTCCTAAAATTTCCTCTTGCTCTTGTTCTATACTCTTTATCTTCTACTAAAACATCATAATACCCACTTAGTGATTGCTTTATGCGCCCTTTTGTCGTCAAAAAATATCCTACTTCCTTTCTCATTAATATAAAAAAGTAGAGAAATACATCCTATATTTCCTCACTTTATTATTTAGCTAACACAACAATTACTTGTGATCCTCTCTCAACAATAGCATTGGGTGCTGGACCTTGTCTCACAACTTCACCACTTTTAAACTTATCAGATGCCTCGTACTGAAAAACTACATCTATATTCTGTTGCTTAGCGTAACTTTCAATTTGAGATTTATTCATCCCACTAAACATTTTTAACCTAAAATGAACGGGACCTTTACTAACTGTAAATGTAACGGTTGTTTGACTCATAACAACAGCAGCGCTTGGCTTTAAACTTTGAGATGTTATTGAATCTTTAGTAACATCATCAGTATACTTCAATTTCTTATAAACATGTACACCTTGATTTTCAAGTCTCTCTTTAACATCATCATAATTTTGTCCGCGATAATCGCCAAATGGTTTCTTATCTGGTCCCTTAGATATTACCAAACCTACCGATGTTTTTTGCCGTACATTTGATCCCTGCTTAGGATTAGTACTAACTATTTGGCCATAATTATATAAATTTGAATATTTTTCCGTAACTTTACCTATTTCTAATTTCTTGTTATCAAGAATGCTTTCAGCCTGCGTTTGAGTCATTCCTCTTAAATCTGGCATAGTAATTACTTTGGGAGTTGTAATTAAAGCAAAAATCACAACCGAAATAACGATTAAAGCTAATATTATTGCCCCAACTGTAATACCTCTTTTTTTTCTGCTCCACTTTTGTTTTTTCTCTCTAGTCTTAGTAGTTTCTTCGTTCTTCTTTATAGCATCTTCTGAGAGAATCAAAGTTTTAGTTTCATCTAAATTTTCGTCAATAAAACTGTCTTTTATTTGAGGTAATATCTTTGTTTCTTCATCAACAAAATTTTGCGGTCTCCATACTTTTTCGTTTTTTCTATCTTCATCTAAAACTGTTCTTAAATCATCCGCCATTTCTGCCACTGTTTTATATCGGTCATTTAAATTTTTAGCAGTCGCATGCAATATGACATTCTCTAGGGATTGTGGAATATTATTATCATAATTACGAACAGATGGCATATCATTACGATAATGCTTTAAAGCTACAGAGATAGCTGTCTCTCCTTGGTACGGAACTTCACCAGTTAACATTTCAAACAAAATTATTCCTAAAGAATAAATATCGGATTGCTTAGTTACCATACTTCCTCTTGCTTGTTCAGGTGAAATATAATGTACTGAACCAACTAATGTATTAGTCTGAGTCATTGTAAATTCCGCAACTGCAACAGCAATTCCAAAATCAGTAATCTTAACTGTCCCATTCTTATCAATTAAAATATTTTTCGGCTTTAAATCTCTATGAATTATATTGTGTGCATGCGCATCCTCTACAGCCGATAAGATTTGTTCCATAATTTCTATTACACGTTCGTATGGAAGTTTATGATTTTTCTTTATGTATACTTTTAAATCCATACCATCTACATATTCCATAACTAGATACTGCATACCATCATCTGTTTGATCAATGTCATAAATGTTAACTATATTAGGATTAGTTAATTCTGTTAATGCCATCGCTTCTCTATGAAATCTTCTCAAAGAAGCAGGATCATTTTGTAAATCTAGTCTTAAAACTTTCACCGTAACTGGTCGATTTAAAATTAAATCATCAGCTAAATAAACATTAGCCATTCCACCTTCACCTAGAACACGTCGAATCTTATAACGTCCATTCAAAACGTATCCTGGTCCCATTAATATTTCACCTCTTCATCAAACGACACAAGTAATACAGAAATATTATCATTTCCTCCTGCTCTATTAGCCTCATCAACCAATCTTTGACATTTATCAGGTAAAGATTCAGATATATTTAATAAACGTTCTAACTTCGTATCTTCAACCATATTAGTTAAGCCATCTGTACATAACATCAAAATGCTATTTTTAGTAATTTGAAAAAATTCTTCATCTAATTCTGAATTTTCCGATATTCCTAAAGATCGTGTGATGATATTCTTTTTAGGATGATGCTCAGCCTCTTCTGGACTTAATTCACCCTCCTTTATTAATTCATTGACTAGAGAATGATCTTCTGTAACCCTAGTAAGATTTCCTTTTTCTAAAATATATCCCCTACTGTCACCTATATGTGCTAGTAAAAATTCTTGTTCAAATATGATAGCTACTACTAATGTTGTTCCCATACCACGTAAATCTTTATAGTGAAGAGAATTTTTTAAAATTAAACTATTTTCCTCATCTACTTTTTTAGAAAGCCAAGTACTTGCTTGAGAAATAGAAAAAAAACTTGTTTCACTAAAGTAATAGCCTAGATGGGATACTGCCATTTCTGAAGCTACTTCTCCCCCGTTATGGCCACCTAATCCATCAGCCACAATTACCATTACTGCTCCAGCTTTATTGACAAATTTTCCAACATAGTCTTCATTATTTTTTCTCATTTTTCCTAAATCACTTAAATATGCAATCTCCATACTCATCAACTCCTATTTTTTACGTAGCGTTGCTATAAAGAAACCATCCGACATGTAATCATCTGGATATATGGTTAAAGAAAGTGTATCTCTTTCATCTTTTAATTTATTTTTTGTATAAGTCTTTTCTTGAACAAACTCTGGATGCTTTTTAAGAAAATCATCAATAACTTTTTGATTTTCAATATTTAAAATTGTACATGTACTATAAGTCAAGTATCCACCTTTTTTTAATAAAGGTGCTATTTTTTCTAAAATATTAACTTGAATATCATGTAGACTATATGAGTCAGCCAACTTTTTTTCATATTTTACTTCTGGTTTTCTTCTCATTAAGCCTAATCCAGAACAAGGTGCATCTACTAAAATTTTATCAAATTTTTCCGAATCAAATTCTGTTATCGCCTTTCTCGCATCTAATTGTTTAGCTGATACTTTAGATATTAATCCTAATTTATTAGCATTTTCCTCTATCAATTTCACCTTATGTTTGTGAATATCTAAAGCCCAAACTTTGCCTTCACCTGTCATTAATTTTTCAGCTATTTGTGTTGTTTTACCACCAGGAGCAGCACAAGCATCTAGAACTATATCATCTTCTTGAATATCCATACTTTCAACAGCTAACATTGCACTTTCATCTTGAATTATCATCTTTCCATTTCGAAATTCTGAACTCTTTGGTAAGAAACCCCCATCTACTATTAAAGCATCTGGTGTAACTTCACTTTCTCTAATCGTATAGCCATCATTCTTTAGTTCATTTACTAAAATTTGCTTGTTAACTTTATGAGTATTGATTCTTACACTATGCTTTGGAGAAGTATTTATTGTATCTAATATCGACTCGACTTTAGTAATTCCTAATTCCTTAATTAATTCTTCCACTAGCCACTCAGGGGTACTAGTCCCTATACTCAACCTTGTAATATCGTTATCAATTTCATTAACTTCTCTCAAACCATTTCTTCTGATTGAATGCAGCACACCTGTAACAAATTTTCTAATACCGGTATGTCCCTTGATTTTTGCTATTTCAATAGATTCATTAAATACAGCTCGGTCTGGAATTTTATCTAAATAAACCATTTGATACAATGATACTAATAATAATTCCTTAACCCATAATTGTAACCTATTTGCCTTCTTAATAAATGGTTCTAACCAATATTCTAAAGTTAACTTATGTTGTATTACTCCATAAACAATTGTTGTTAATAATTTTGTATCTTTAACAGAAAGGTTATTTTCTTCTATCACTTTATTTAATGCTAGATTTGAATATGTACCTTGACTTTCAACTCTAGTTAGTAATTCAACTGCTAGTAATCTAACTGTCTTATTCTTCATCTTCAATTATCCTTTGTCCAATTTTTAATCCTTGTCCAACTCCATTTAAATATGAAGTTATATCCATTTTTTGTTTACCTGCCGGTTGTAATTCAATAATTGAATAAACAGTCCCATTATATGCAGATACTTTTAACTCATGCTTATCAACATTCACAACATATCCTGGAGCGAATTCTGTTTTTTCTTCAAGTGGTTTAATACTCCATAACTTCGTTCTCTTTCCTTTGAAATTTTTAAAATAAGCTCCAGGTGCTGGGCGTAATGCTCTCGTCTTCCAATCAATTTCTTTAGCTTCTAAATTTAAGTGTAAAATTTCTTCTTCTGGTTTGATATTAGGTGAAAAAACAACTTTATTTTCATCTTGTTTTACAGCTTCAACATTACCAGAAATAATTTTAGGTAATGTTTCTAGAAGCACATCTCTTCCTAAAATACTCATTTTTTCAAAAATAGTTCCAGTATCATCTGTAGATTCTATTTTTAATTCAGCTTGAGCTAGCATATCCCCAGCATCCATTTTCTTAACCATATAAATAATAGTTACACCTGTCTTATCATCACCATTCATAATTGAATATTGTACAGGAGCACCGCCTCTATATTTAGGCAATAATGATCCATGAACATTAATTGCAGCAATTTTTGCACTTTCAATTAATTTTGTTGGCAAAAATTGACCGTATGCTGCTGTTACTATTAAATCTGGTTGTAAGTCTATTATTTCCTGCATTTCATCACTGCCACTTAATTTTACTGGTTGAAATACTTTTATACCGTATTTCAAAGCAACTTCTTTTACAGGTGAGGCATGTAGTACTCTCTTTCTTCCAACAGGTCTATCAGGTTGTGTGACCACAGCTAAAACATTATAACCATTTTCAATAATTCCTTCTAAAATTGGTGCAGCAAAAGTTGGTGTTCCCATAAATACAATATTTGTCATAATATCACGTCCTTAACTTAATTAAATTTCAATGGTTCTCTATCTATCACAATTTGTATACCTTCTCTTTCAATTATTTGACTTGAAAGAAGCAAATCTTGTAAATAGTTAATTAATTTTGTTTCTTTTTTATATTTAATAACAATTTGATAATAATAACGATTATTTATTTTAGTAACCGTCTGTGGAGTCGGACCCAATATAATAGTTCCTTTAGAGACATTCATCCTTACTTCATTATTTATTTTAAAAATAGTTCTAGCCGTCAATGACTCTGAATTAGAACTTACTGTTATCTTTAATGTATAGTAATACGGTGGATAATTTAAATTATGTCTAAGTTTCATTTCTTTATAGAAAAAATTTTCATAATCGTGATTCTGAGCTAGTTTTATAGCATAATGATCAGGATTAAAAGTTTGAATAATAACCTCTCCATCTTTATCAGCACGTCCAGCACGTCCACTAACTTGTGTTAAAAGTTGAAAAGTTCTCTCACTTGCTCTAAAATCCGATATTCCAAGCGATGTATCTGCATTTAAAACTCCAACAAAAGTTACATTTGGAAAATCTAGTCCTTTAGCTATCATTTGCGTTCCAAGTAAAATATCAGCCTTCCCATCTCCAAATGTTCTTAATAGTTTCTCATGTGCTCCTTTTTTTCTAGTTGTATCTACATCCATTCTCAAAATTCGAGCTTGTGGAAATAGACCTTTTAGCTCTTTTTCAATTTTTTGTGTCCCAGTACCATAATATCTTATTTTTTTGCTACTACAACTAGGACATTCATATGGTATTCTCGCTTCATATCCACAATAATGACACTTTAAAGATCTGCTATCTAAATGAACTGTCAAAGAAATATCACAGTTAGGACACTTTATTACATAACCACACTCTCTACACATCATAAACGTCGAATACCCTCTACGATTTAATAGAAGCACTATTTGTTCCTTTTTATCTAGTTTTTCCTGAATTGAATTAACCATTTTAAGAGAAAAATCTGGAATTGGAGAGGTTTTTACTGCCTCTCTCATATCAACAATTTGTACTTTAGGTAGCTTTTGATCGTTAACTCTTTTAGTTAATCTTAGCCAATCATATACTCCCTTTTGTGCCCTAGCTCTAGACTCTAGTGATGGGGTTGCACTCCCGAAAATAACAGGACATGAGTGGTATATTCCACGCCATTTAGCAACATCTTTTGCATTATATCTAGGCATTTCATCTTGCTTGTAACTAGATTCATGTTCCTCATCCACTATTATGACTCCTAAATTTTTCAAAGGAGCAAAAATAGCAGATCGCGCTCCTACAACTACCTGTGCTTCTTCTCTCTCTATTCTTCTCCATTCATCGTATTTTTCTCCTATAGAAAGCCCACTATGCAAAACTGCAACTTTGGTGCCAAACCTAGCTCTAAATCTTTTTACCATTTGCGGTGTTAACGATATTTCAGGAACCAATACAATAGCTGTTTTCCCTTGATTAAGAGCAGTATCTATTACTTGTAAATATACCTCTGTTTTTCCACTTCCTGTTACCCCTTGAAGCAAAGATACTCGCGCTTTATCGTTTTCGATATCATTATCTAATTTTTTCACAACTTTACTTTGTTCTTGTGTAAGCTTATGCTTTTTTTCATAATAACTCTTATAGTTAGCAAATGGATCGCGATATTTTTCAACTTTTACTACATCTATCCATCCTTTTTCACTAGCATTTTTTATATCAGCATTAGTAAAATTGTATTTTTCCCTCAATTCACTTTGCCGTATTTTTGACCCCACAGGAAACTCTTTTAATGTATTTAGTAACTTTTTTTGTTTGCTGGCATTAGGGGAAATACTTCCTAACTCATTCTCATACTCTTGTAAAGATAATTTTGTCTTAACCACTGAGACTAACTTTGCTTTAGCCTTATTTTTTACAATGTAGTCTACTTTTATTTTTCCTTGCTTTCTTAACTGTAATAATTTATTTATCGTACTAGAATTTAATTTTTTATCACTATCTAATAAATCAGATTTACCTGAAAATAGCTCTTTAACTTTTTCATCTTGCTCTCCAATATAAGTAAACTTTCGCTCATATTTAGCTTTCATAATACTTGGAAGCATTACTTGAAGGCACCTAATTTTGAATGAAAAAGTATACTTTGACAACCAATCTGCAATTTCCAACATTTCTTCATTCAATATAGGTTCTAAATCTAATACACTATCAATTTCTTTTATATTATCTATATTTTCACTACTAGACTTAAAATTTATAATAAATCCCTGAATCAATCTGTTTCCCTTTCCAAAGGGAACTACTACCCTCATTCCTTTTTCTAGTTGTCCCTGCAAATTTTCAGGTATTTTATAAGTAAATGGTTTATTAGTTTGCATTGTAGGTACATCTACAATAACTTCAGCAAAATTTTTTAAAATTTTAAATCACTCCTTAGACATAAGTTTTTCAACAATTACATCCAAAATTTTATGACTTAATTCTTTTTTATTAGTCTTAGGTAACTTAATAGGACTATTTTTCAAAGTAAATAGTGTTACTTCATTATCATCATTTCCAAATCCTATATCTTTTCTAGATACGTCATTTCCAACAATCATGTCCGCATGTTTGGAAAGTAACTTATTTTGAGCATTTTCATATAAATTATTCGTCTCAGCAGCAAATCCTACTAATATTTGTTTTTCCTTAACTGAGCCCAGTCCTTTTAAAATATCAGGATTTTGTACCAATTCTAATGTTAACTTTTCTCCAGTCTTTTTAATCTTGTTATTTGCTACTTTAGCAACATGATAGTCAGAAACAGCTGCTGCCATTATTGCAATATCAGCAGTTTTAAATTCTTCATTCATTTTTCTTTCTAATTCTTTAGTTGTTTTAATTCTGTTGATTTTTACACCTGGGGTTGCCAATAAATTAGTAGGACCACTTACTAATGTAACGCTTGCTCCACGTTCGAATGCTGCTTCCGCTAAAGCGTAGCCCATTTTTCCACTCGAATAGTTAGATATATACCTGACAGGATCAATTGGTTCGATTGTACTTCCAGCAGAAATAACGACTTTTTTACCAACTAAATCTTTCTTTAAATTTATTTTATTAATAATCCACTCAATGATCTCTTCTTCTTTAGGCAATCTTCCCTTACCAGTATATCCTTCAGCTAACATACCTGTATCTGGAGACATTATTTTTACACCATCATTTATCAAAGTTTGCATATTTCTTTTGGTAGCATTGTTCAATAACATTTTCTCATTCATCGCTGGAACAACAAATTTCGGCATATCTATTGCTAATAGTGTCGTAGTAATAAAATCATCAGCTATACCATTAGCCATTTTTGCTATTATGTTTGCTGTAGCTGGTATAATCAAAGCAAAATCAGCCCAATCAGCTAATTCAATATGTGGTATTGGGTTATCATCTGTTATCTCAAATAAATCAGTATAGACTTCTTCATGTGTTAAAGCTTGGAATGTATATGGAGTTATAAATTTTTGAGAAGCTTCGCTCATAGCTACTTTTACTTTAAATCCTTTTTTAATTAAGCCTCTAACAACATTTGCTGCTTTATAAACAGCAATTCCACCTGTTAAAAATACAGCAATATTTTTTCTCTCCATAAAGACTTCATCCCTTCAAATTTCTATCAATATCATAGAATAAATCTCATATACTATATTATACCAAGTGACATACAATTTCATTATAAAAAAGCCGTGGAGAACAATCTCTACGGCTTTAATATAGCTACTAATTATATATAATTAGTCTTCCTTAATTTTAACTTTACCAGCAGCTATTTCTTCTAATGCATGTCCAATATTTTTTGGTGATTCATAATTGGATAATAATTCTGGGGAACCAGCATCTAAATCGTGTGCACGCTTAGCAGCTAACATAATTAAAGAATATCTAGAATCAACTTGTTCTAATAAATCATCTACTGATGGGTATAAAATCATTTTAATTCAACTCTCCTAACTGTTTTCGATAGTCTGGCAAGAAACGCTTTACTCTCCAGCGTTCTGCTCTAATTATTGTTTTAATTTTTTCGGCTGCCTTCTCAACTTCGTCATTTACAACAGCATAATCATAATTTTGCATCATTTCTATCTCATCTACTGCTTTTTTCATACGTTTATTAATAGTATCAATATCATCAGTACCTCGATTAATAATGCGCTGTCTCAACTCCATCAAATCTGGTGGTGTAAGGAAAATAAATAAGCCATCCGGAGCCTTTTCTCTAACTTGCATAGCACCTTTAACTTCAATCTCTAAAAATACATCCTTACCACTATCAAGCATCTCATTAACATACTTCAATGGAGTACCATAATAATTATCTACGTATTGTGCATACTCTAGCATTTGTCCAGCAGCAATTTCTTGTTCAAATTCTTCCTTTGATACAAAATAGTAATCTTTACCGTTTACTTCTCCAGGACGCATTTCTCTTGTTGTCATAGAAACAGAATAATGAAACTTATTACCTGGTTGTGAAAATATCTCTTTTCTGACAGTTCCTTTTCCAACACCTGAAGGGCCAGAAAGAACAATCAACATACCTCTTTTAGCCATGAATTAAAAAACTCCTATTTAATATGTACTAAAATTAATAATGCACTATCTTAATTATAAATGCAAGTAAACTTATCAAATTTTTATTAATATATAAATTACCAGTCATAAAGTAGCCGTATTACAATTCTAAAAAACTCTTATCTTCCTTAATAGCTACTAACATATCATCAGCCATTCTCCCAAATTTTTTCTCAGGATGTGATAGATGAAAATTCAATATCTCTAATGCTGTTTTAAATAATAATACACTTTGAAGAGTTTCACTAGGAATTTCAAATGGTCTATTTTCTCTATAGCCCTTCAAGAAAGCATTTCTTAAATCTAAATCTTTTACTTCATTAAAAAAGAACTTCACAAAATCTTGATATGCTACTCCAATACGAGAACGTTCGAAATCAATTAATATTACTTGATCTTGATATTTTTTTATATTTCTAATACTAAAGTCACCATGCAACACTACTCTTGGTAATAATTCATACTCCAATTGTGCTTTTTCAAGACGTTCTTTAATAATTTTATTTACATCATTAATATCATCTATATATTCTGTGTTTTGCAGCGTTTTTACTAAAGTATCTATTTGTTCACCTAATGAACTTTTATCTTCATAAACAGATACATTTCCTGTTAATTTATTATGGAAATCTGCTAATAAATTACCATATAAATAAGCTTGTTCTTTAGAGATTTTTTTCTTATCCGTATCCTCTAATTGTCTATCCTTAAGAACTACTACATAATTATCTTCAAAAATCACACTATCTAGATAAATCTCAGGATAATATACTTGATTTACATGTTGTTCAGCGTAAAACATATCTTTATTACTAAAAATCTTAACAAATAAGTCTTTTTTATATAATTCACTATATCCAGATAAATGGACATTACCAGCAATATCATGAATATTTTTTAATTTTGCCTTATAATAATCATTTAAAAATTCTATCAAAAAATCTATTCCATCCATCGTGCCTACCTCCCCATAATTTCCTTCTGTCATTATTGTATTAAAAATTAGATTGCACCACAAGTAAATTATCATATTAATCTAATAAAAAAATTCGAACCATAATTATTAGATTAATAAATTATAGTTCGAATTTTCAATTTTAGAATTACTTTTTATAAAAATTCTTTGTACTTTTCTTCTTTAAAGCCGCAAAGCACACTACCATCGTCTTTTATTACTAAAGGTCTTTTGATTAACATTCCGTTGTCAGCTAACAATTTTGCTTTTTCTTCAATTGATAACTCCTTCAATTTATCTTTTAGATTCATTGTTCTATATAAGTTACCACTAGTATTAAAGAAATATGTTGCCTTTTTTTCTGTATCTTGTAACCATAATTTGAATAAATCTTCCTGAGGTCTTTCTTCAGTAATCTCATAATATTTATAATCAATACTATGATTATCTAGCCATTTAATTGCTTTTTTACATGTACTACATTTTTTATAACAATAAACCTTTAACATAATTTATTCTCACCTCAGTATGTATTAACGAAATTCCTTACTGCTGCTAAACATATAGCTCTTATTATGGTATCTCATGGACATTATTAATCCTATACCTATCATGTTTGCAATTAAAGCAGATCCACCTTGGCTTATAAATGGTAGAGGAATACCTGTTAATGGTAATAATCCAATACTCATACCAATATTTTCAAAAACGTGGAATAAGATCATCATAATAACACCTGTAGAAATATACGCATAAAATTCATTTCTAGTATCAAAGGTAACCTGAATCATTTGGAAAATAAGTAATAGATATATAAAAATCAAAATGCATCCACCAATGAATCCAAAATTTTCACCTATAACAGAAAATATCATATCCGATTCTCTAACAGGAACATATACATTAGAATGATTAAATCCAGTACCAAATAACTGTCCTGATCCAATAGCTTTCATACTTTGCCATAATTGATAACTATTACCCGTAGTGGATGCAGATGGGTTTAACCAAGCTTCAATTCTAGCAAATTGATAAGCTTTAAAACCTATTGCCATTAATAAATTTCTCCCATAAACAGCTAATAAAATACCAGCGGTTCCTAAGAAAGCAGCACCTCCAAAAAGAGGTGCTAGTATCTTCCAAGAAACACCTGAAACTAAAATCACACCACTAAGAATAGCAAAGAAAACTAACATTGTACCGAAGTCATTTTGTAATTTCAACAATACAGCAACCGGTAATGTCCATAGAGCCAACTTTCCTATCAAATTCCAATCTGTTTTAATAGTATGCTCATAAAACTCTGCATTATGCTGTGCAACCACCCTACCTAACATTAAAATATAGGCAGGTTTCATCACTTCAGACGGTTGAAAAGTCAAAGGTCCAAAAGCTAACCAACTCTTAGCCCCAGTCTTTAAAGCATAAGCTCTACTATAAAAAATCAAAACCAAAACTAACAAAGTAATACCTAAACCATACGCAATAGGAGCTACTTTCCACAATTGTTCAGCATCAAACTGCATAATAAATATAATTGCACCTATCCCTATTGCATACCACATAGCTTGAGAAATAAGTGTTCTTGGTACACTCATTGTACTAGTGTCATGACTTGCAGCAACATAAATTGAAAGCATTCCTATTATTGCAAGAACCATAACAGATAGAATGATTCCCCAATCTATTCGTGCGTCTTCTTCTTCACGACGTTCTCGCGACTGTCTATCCTGCACTACTATCCTTCTCCTTTGTCTAACAAATTAGTTATATTGGTACACTATTAACTTTTACTGTTCGTAGCTTATTATCTATGCAAATGATATTCTCTTAATAAAATTTCCATTGCTTCAGCTTGTGAACTGACTCTAAAAGTTTCACCATTTTTCAATTCTGCAATATATCTTTTCCCATCTTGCAAAATTCTACCGATCACTTCTTGATCCTTAGTAGTTAGTTCTGTAATTGTATTATTATCAACAATTTTTTCGACTTCAAGTATTTCAATATTCTTTTCTCGTTTCGACACAAAAAATCCTCCTACTTATCATCATTTCTAAAAATTGTAAACTTCTCCGGAACAACATCTACTCCACCCTCTACAAATGGATTACATCTCAAAATCCTAAAAATCCCCATTATAATTCCTTTAACAACACCATGCTTTTTTATTGCATCTATTGCGTAGTTAGAACAAGTTGGATAATATCTACACGTTGGTGGAAACATAGGAGAAATATACTTTTGATAACATATTATTAAGAATATTATTCCCTTATTAATTTGATTTTTCAATATGGTCAAGTAATTTTCCTGTTCCTAAAGCAACATCATCCAATGGAGTTTCTGAAATCATAACTGGTACCTTCAAATGCTCTGAGAACAACATGTCTATTCCATCTAACAACGCACCACCACCAGTAATAACAATTCCTCTATCAATGATATCTGAAGCTAATTCTGGAGGAGTCGTACTTAATAGATCCTTAGCAGCAGAAATCATAGCTTGCATCGTATCATGCATTGCTTCTTCCGTTTCATCAGAAGTCATCGTAATAGTCTTAGGTAATCCATCAACTACATTTCTACCACGTACACTAAATGTTTCATCTCTGTGTCCTTTTAGTACAGAACCTATTTCCATTTTTACTTTTTCAGCAGTTCTTTCACCTATAATTAAGTTATGTTTATTTCTTACGTAATTTGCGATATCACTATTTAATTTATCTCCAGCTGCACGTAATGAACGACTTACAACAATATCTCCTAGTGATAGTACTGCTATATCACTAGTCCCACCACCGATATCAATTACCATATTTCCATGTGGTTGGAAAACATCTAAACCTGCACCAATTGCTGCAACTTTAGGTTCTTCTTCCAAGTATACCTTACTACCACCACCAGATTTTTCTGCTGCTTGTCTAATTGCTTTTCTTTCAATATCTGTAGTGTTAGTAGGACAACAAATTAAAATGTTAGGACGAGACATGAAACCTTTAACGTTTAATTTTTTTATAAAGTAGGACAACATTTGCTCAGTCATATCAAAATCAGCAATTACTCCATCTTTTAAAGGACGAATTGCACGAATATTACTAGGTGTTCTACCAACCATTTGATATGCTTCAGATCCAACAGAAAGAACCCTGCCACTCTTAGTATCTATAGCAACAACTGATGGCTCATTAAGGACAATACCTCTACCTTTAACATTTATTAAAACATTAGCAGTACCCAAGTCGATACCTATATCCTTCACCATAAGAGAAATCTCCTTTTACTAAATTTTATTTATCAAATTAATAATATATCTAGCTTATTATACCATAGACAAGATTAAATTTTAATTTTAATTCCTATTTAAAAACACTAAAATACCGTTAAACCATCTTATTTGATTTAACGGATTAAGAACTTAGTTATTGTAAGTTATTGACGTTTTTTAATTTTTCCTTTTTTATTTCAAATGATCTATCAGTAATATCATCAATTCTCTTAATATCAGCACCTAAAGAAGCTAATTTTTGATGGAAATGATAATATCCTCTGTCAAGATACTTTAGATTAGTAACTTGAGTAATATTTTTCGCAACTAATCCTGCCAAAACTAACGCAGCTGCAGCTCTTAAATCAGTAGCAGCTACCTCGGCACCATTGAAATCAGTTGGCCCATGAAGAACTACCGAATTCCCTTCTGCTTTAAAATCAGCATTCATTCTTCTTAATTCTTCTAAATGCATGAATCTATTTTCAAACACAGTTTCAGTTAAAATACTTGTTCCCTCAGCAGCTAGTTGCAAAATTGAAATTTGTGGTTGCATATCCGTAGGAAAACCCGGATGAGGTAAAGTTTTAACTGTAGTTGGTTTCAATTTTTCAGGTCCTATTATTCGAATGCCTTCATTTTCTTCGATAACTTTTACACCCATTTCCTCTAGTTTAGAAATCAATGGGATATTATGTTCTGCAATTGCTTCTTTAATTAAAACATTTCCTTGGGTTAAAGCACTAGCAACCATAAATGTTCCAGCTTCTATTCTATCTTGAATAATAGCATGTTCAGTTCCGTGTAAACTTTCTACACCTATAATTTTGATTTTTTCAGTACCCGCTCCGTAAACTTTAGCTCCCATCTTATTTAAAACATTAGCTAAATCTACAATTTCTGGCTCTCTTGCAACATTTTCAATAATAGTTGTGCCCTTAGCTAGAGTAGCAGCCATCATAATATTTTGAGTAGCACCAACACTTGGAAAATCTAAATAAATATTTGCTCCCACCAATCTTCCATCGGTATGTGCATCTATGTAACCATTATGTTGCTCAATTTTAGCTCCTAACAATTCTAATCCTTTTAAATGTAAGTCTATTGGACGAGAACCTATAGCACATCCTCCAGGCATTGCTACTCTAGCTTTGCCTAATCGTGCTAATAATGGTCCTAACACAACAATTGATGCTCTCATTTTAGAAACATACTTGAATGGTGCATCATATGATAATTTACCAGTTGCGTCTATTTCAACTGATTTTTCATTTTCATCAAAGCCAACCTTAACGTTTAAAAATCTGATTACATTATTCATAGTATATACATCAGATAGCATTGGAACATTAGTTAGAATCGTTCTTCCTTCGCTGGGCAAGATTGCTGCAGCTAAGATAGGAAGAACTGCATTTTTAGCTCCTTCAATTTCTACTTCTCCTTCTAACTTATTTCCACCACGAACTACAATTTTTTCCATTACAATTCCTCACTCTGCATTACTTAATTAAAAATAGCAAATTGCGAATACTATCGATAAAACTTAAGAAGAATTCACTTGCTAAATACCCGATAGCTACAGAAAAAAGTACAAGTGCTAATCGGAATTTTCCTTGTTTTTCCTTACTAAAAAAATAATCTAGTCTTAATCCCTGAAAACTTATAAAAACGAGTGTTATGAAGAAAAAATGACTAATAATTGTAACTACTGCCATTAATCCTAAATACATATTAATATTATTCCTTTCTAAACTAATCGAACTCATAATAGCATAATTTATAAATTAAGTCATGATTTTTATAAAATTTTAAATTTTTCTACATAAAAAAAGACAGTATCCAAAAAATACTGTCTTTCTATTATGATTAGTGTTTTGAAATGTTCAATCGATTTATAGCTCTACGTAGGGAAACTTCAGCTCTACGTAAATCAATGTCATTATTTTCGTTCTTAGCTTCTTCAATACGCTTTTCAGCACGTTGCTTAGCACGTTCCGCACGAGAAACATCAATAGTTTCTTTTCTTTCGGCAGCTGAAGCAACAACAGATAAAGTATTGTCTGAAAATTCCACAAATCCGCCACTAACAGCAATTTCATCAAAATTTTCATCATCAACTTTTACTCGAACTTCATCAATAGCTAAAGAAGCCAGCAATGGTAAGTGATTAGGCATTATACCTATTTCACCTACAGTAGTTTTACAAATAACTAAATCCGTAGTATTTTCATAAACACTTCCATCAGGAGTAACGACATTTATCGTCAATATAGATTTTTCATCCATCAGACGTTACCTCCTTAATTATTGCCAGCAAGTTTCTTAGCTTTTTCAACTACATCTTCGATTCCACCAACTAATCTGAAGGCTTCTTCAGGAAGATTATCATACTTACCTTCTAAAATTTCTTTAAATCCTTTTACTGTTTCTTCAACAGGAACATAAGAACCAGGGTTACCTGTAAATTGTTCAGCAACATGGAAATTTTGTGATAAGAAGAATTGTATACGACGTGCACGTGCAACAATAATCTTTTCTTCATCAGATAATTCATCCATACCTAAAATAGAAATGATATCTTGTAATTCACGATAACGTTGTAATACATGTTGCACTTCTGTAGCAACCTCATAATGTTCTTCACCAACAATTTCAGGTGTTAAAGCACTTGAAGTAGATGCTAATGGATCCACAGCTGGATAAATACCTTGTTGTGTTAAAGAACGTTCCAAGTTAGTTGTAGCATCCAAGTGAGCAAATGTTGTTGCAGGTGCAGGGTCAGTATAGTCATCAGCTGGAACATAAACAGCTTGAATAGAAGTTACAGAACCTTTCTTAGTAGAAGTAATACGTTCTTGTAATTGACCCATTTCAGTTGCAAGTGTTGGTTGATAACCAACGGCAGAAGGTATACGTCCCAACAAAGCTGAAACTTCAGAACCAGCTTGTGTGAAGCGGAAAATGTTATCAATAAATAATAACACATCTTGACCTTCAACATCACGGAAATATTCAGCTAATGTTAACCCTGTAAGAGCCACACGCATACGGGCTCCAGGTGGCTCATTCATTTGTCCGAATACCATGGCTGTTTTTTCCAAAACGCCAGATTCTTTCATTTCAAAGTATAAATCGTTACCTTCACGAGTACGTTCACCAACACCAGTAAATACTGAAATACCGTTATGTTCTTGAGCAATATTATGAATTAACTCTTGAATCAAAACAGTCTTACCAACACCGGCACCACCGAACAAACCAATTTTACCACCTTTAATATAAGGTGCTAAAAGGTCAATAACTTTTATACCTGTTTCAAGGATTTCAATCCCTGTACTCAATTGATCATATTTAGGAGCATCACGATGAATAGGATTACGTGGATGATCCTCATCAAATTCAGGCCCATTATCAATGGTATTTCCTAAAACGTTAAATACACGTCCAAGTGTATCTTTACCAACAGGAACACTAATAGATGCCCCTGTACCTTCAACTTCAGCTCCACGCTTTAAACCATCAGTGGAGTCCATAGCAACAGTACGCATAATACCGTCACCAAGCTCAAGTGCAACTTCGATAACTAATTCTGTACCGTCTTCACGTTTCACTTTCAAAGCATCGTCAATATCTGGTAATGATTCACTTAGAGGAAATTGAACATCAACAACGGGTCCGATAACTTGAACTACTTTACCAGAACTCATTAGTTTATTCCTCCCAATTTTTTACTATTCTAAGGCAGCCTGAGCACCTGTAATTTCTGTGATTTCAGTAGTAATAGCACTTTGACGAGCACGATTATACTGCAATTCTAATGAAGAAATAATATCCTTAGCATTATCAGATGCAGATTTCATTGCAGTAGAACTTGATGCATGTTCAGATGTTTTAGCATCAAGAATTGCACCATATACCAAAGATTCAGCATACTGTGGCAAAACTACTTCTAATATTGCATCTTCAGAAGGCTCAGTTTCGTATTCAATACTGTAGCCTTCATCGTTACTTGTTAAGTCATCATGTCCCATGTTTTCAGCTGAAACTGGTAACATTTTTTCAGCTCTAAATTCTGATGTTAATGTATTTACAAAATGACTGTAACAAACGAATAATTCATCATATACTTCTTTATCATACATACTTACAATTGCCTCTACTAAAGGTCTAGCATCTTTGTAAGTAGGAATATCACTTATTCCTCGGTACTCATAAGCAACGTTATAACCTCTCTTCTTAAAGAAATCTGCTCCAGTACCTCCAATAGCTATAATAGCTACATCTTCAGTACTATGATGATTATTTTCTATAAGTTCGAGAGTTTCTTTAATAACATTACTATTGTAACTTCCAACTAAACCACGGTCAGAAGTAATGACAACAATCCCTGTAGTTTTTACTGGACGCTGCCTTAACATTCCTAGAGTGTTTACCTTTCCATCACTATTTTTACTAGTAGTATTTACTGAATCTAGTAAATGTGATTTAGAAAGATGTGTTATAACACTGCGAATTTTGGTGGCATAAACTTGATAACTAGTCGCATGCTTTTGAATTTGACTAAGCTTAGCAGTTGAAACCATCTGCATCGCACTGGTAATTTGACTAGTTTTTTTAGTCGATTCAATTCGACGTTTAACTTCTTGTAGAGAAGCTGGCATTAGTTTTCACCAACCTTTCTTATTTTTCGCTAGCTTGGAATGTAGCTGCATATTCTTTGATTGCAGCATCTAATTTTTCAGTTTCAGGTAGTTTACCTGTATTTGCTATTTCGTCAAGTAAATCTTTATGATTTGCATCAAAATAATCAAATAAACCATCTTGATATGGTAAAATATCATCAACTTTAACTGGATCTAAGAATCCGTGTGTTAATGCGTATAATATCAATACTTGTTTTTCAACAGGAAGTGGTTTATGAAGTGGTTGTTTTAGTACTTCAACTGTACGACGTCCTCGATTCAATTTTGCTTGTGTTGCTTCATCTAAATCAGAACCAAATTGAGCAAATGATTCTAATTCACTATAAGATGCCAAGTCTGTACGTAAAGTACCAGCAACTTTCTTCATAGCTTTAACTTGTGCGTTACCACCAACACGTGAAACAGATGTACCAGCATCAATAGCTGGACGAATACCTGAATAGAAACGATCACTGTCTAAGAAAATCTGACCATCTGTGATAGAAATAACATTAGTTGGAATATAAGCAGAAACGTCCCCTGCTTTTGTTTCAATAAACGGCAATGCCGTCATTGATCCTCCACCTAATTCGTCACTTAACTTAGCAGCACGCTCTAATAAACGTGAATGTAAGTAGAAAACATCACCAGGATAAGCTTCACGACCAGGTGGTCTTCTTAGAATCAAAGATAATTCACGGTAAGCATCAGCTTGCTTTGAAAGATCATCATATACTATCAAAACATGCTTACCATTGAACATAAATTCTTCACCCATAGCAGCACCAGCATAAGGAGCTAGGTACAATAATGGTGCTGGTGATGATGGGCCAGCAGAAACAACAATTGTATAATCCATAGCACCAAATTTACGTAAAGTTTCTACAGACGTACGAACTGTTGAGTCCTTTTGACCAATAGCTACATAAATACAGATCATATCTTGATCTTTTTGATTTATGATTGTATCGATAGCAACTGATGTCTTACCAGTCTTTCTATCACCAATAACTAATTCACGTTGTCCACGCCCAATTGGAACTAATGCATCAATAGCTTTCAAACCTGTTTGTAATGGTTCTGTAACTGATTGACGTTCCATAACACCTGGAGCTTTTCTTTCAACTGGACGTGTTTTATTTGTTTTAATTTCACCTAAACCATCAATAGGTTGTCCTAATGGGTTTACAACTCGACCAATTAGCTCTTCACCAACTGGAACTTCCATGATTCGACCTGTACGTTTAACAGTATCTCCTTCACGAATTCCCTTAAAAGAACCTAAAATAATGATACCTACATCATTAGATTCAAGGTTTTGAGCCATACCGTAAGTACCATCATCAAATTCAACCAATTCGCCAGCAAGCGCATTGTCTAAACCATTAGCACGAGCAATTCCGTCACCAACATAAGTAACAGTACCAACTTCATCAACAGTAAGCTCATCTTGATAATTTGCTAATTGTTGTTTAATCAGAGCACTGATTTCCTCAGCCTTAATGCTCATAAAAGTCTCACCTCTTTAAATCATTTTAATAATAGACGTTTAATGCGTGCAATTTTTGTTTTAATAGATCCATCATAGATATAGCTTTCAGATTTTAAAATAACTCCACCTATAATCCCAGGATCGACAATAGGGTCAATAATGACTTTTTTTGCACCAACAACATTAGCAAATGAAGATGCTAGTTTTTGTTTGCGTTCTTCATCTAATTCGATAGCAGTTATGACTGATGCACGCACTGTCTTTTCGAATTCGTCATTTAATCTGTCAAATTCATCAATAATGCCTTCTAAATTAGTAATTCTACCATAGTCATAGAGCATATCTAAAAGATTAGTCATTAACTTTGAAGAATCTTTCTTCAAAATTTCCATAATCTTCAATTTAGCTTCAGGACTAATTTGATTACTACTCATAAAGACTTTTAACTGTGGTTCATTCTGGAGTACCTTCTTATATTCTTGCAATTCAGAATGAAATTCATTTCTTATTTTCATTTCTTCAGCAAGTTCAAATAAGGCTTTTCCATAACGATGTACTATCGTTTCATTATCTAGTTTCATTTTGCTTTCCCAACCCTTCGATATATGAATCAACTAAGGCCTTTTGGTCATCAGCAGTTAGTTCTTTACGAATAATCTTCGAAGCAATTTCAATAGATAACTCTGCCACATCATTTTTTACACTATCTAATGCTTCTTGGCGTTCTTGTTGAATATCCTTCTTAGCATTAGCTTTCATTGTCTGAACTTCTTCATGTGCTGAACTTACAATATTAGCCTTTTGTTGTTCTCCATTTTTCTTTGCACGATCAATAATTTGAGAAGCTTCTGAACGAGAGTTTTTCAAAGCAAGATCTCGTTTTTCAACTAACTCTTCTGCTTTTTGACGCGCTTGTTCAGCAGAATCAATATCATTAGAGATTTTTGTTGCACGTTTTTCCATCATATCCGTGATAGGAGTCCATGCAAACTTTTTAACTAGAGCAAGCAAAATCAAGAACGTTACGATGTAGAAAATAAAATCTCCCCATGCAACACCTTGTTCAGTAGCACTTAGTAAAAATGTTGTGTTCATTACTATTGACACCTCCTCAATCCAATATTTGTTAAATTAATTAAATTGAGAATTATCCTTTTGCAACAAGCAAGAAAGAAACAACAATAGCTAAGATAGGTGTAGCTTCAACCAAACCAACACCAATGAACATATTACTACGTAATTGATTTGAAAGTTCTGGTTGACGAGCCATACCTTCCAACATTTTAGAAATAACAAGACTGTTACCAATAGCACCACCAATAGCAGCACCTGCAGCAGCTAAACCTGCACCAATTAATGCTAAAGCACTCATAATTAAAATCCTCCTCGATTACTCTTTTTCAACTTTTTGAGAGATGTATACCATTGTCAATGTGACAAAGACATAGGCTTGGATACTTCCGATAAAGACAGAGAATCCCTGCCATATAATTTCCAATGGAATTGCAGGTATATATGTTAATACACCTTTAGAGTTTGCCATATTGTAAATTAATTTTAGCAAAACTTCACCGGCATAAATATTACCATATAAACGCAATGCCAATGTTATAAAATTAGTAAATTGTTCAAAAATACTAATAGGTAATAATGCTGGCATTGGACTAAGGAATGTATTTTTAAAATATCCCTTAAAACCAAATTTCTTTACTCCTAAATAATGGGATAACACTAGTATCATAAATGCTAGAGTTAACGTTGTTAATGGAGAAGATGTGGGACTTTTCACATATTCAACTCCATTAAACGTAAGCTCTATTATTAATCCCAACTGATTAGAGATAAAGATGAAAACAAATAAGGTAAAGGCTAACAAACCAAACTGCTTTCCTTCTTCATCTGGTAAAGCATTCTTTATAATACCATTTGTAAAATCTACAACCCATTCTAAAACATTTTGTCTACCAACAGGTTTCATTTGAATTTTACGAGATAACCAAAATAATACTAAGAATACTATTACCGCTGAAACTAATCCAGAAACAATATTACCAACATTAAAAGGAATTCCAAAAAACTCTACAATTTGAGTTCCTTCATTCACCAAGTCTCACCTCTTTTCAAATTTTGTCCAGTGAGCTTAAAACAACTGGTATGCATTCAAAGACGGGATAAATCTTCGAATACTAAAAAGATAATACCACCATTTTGATAAAATTACAAAAGTCAATTTGAGAAAAATAATACAAAAATGATGATTTATCGCATTTAAATTCAATAAATCATCATTTTAAAAGTAATTATTAATAATTAAAATACTAACAAACTAATTATTTACTTAGTACCAAATAATCTATCACCTGCGTCACCTAATCCAGGAACAATATATCCGTCTTCATTTAGATATTCATCTAATGAAGCTGAATAAATATCTACATCTGGATGTGCTTCACGAAATGCTTTAACACCTTCTGGAGCAGCAACTAAGCAAACAAATTTTATAGATTTTGCACCACGCTTTTTGAGTGCATCAACAGCCATGATTGCTGAACCACCAGTTGCTAACATTGGATCAACAATTATCATTTCACGATTTTCTAAGTCATCTGGCATTTTCACAAAATATTCATGTGGTTGTAGTGTCTCTTCATCACGATACATGCCTATATGACCTACTTTAGCAGCTGGGATTAATTCCAAGATACCATCTACCATTCCAATACCAGCACGTAAAATTGGAACTACTACCACTTTTTTACCAGCTAGTCGTTTAGTAGTTGCTTTTGTAATTGGTGTTTCTACTTCTACATCTTCTAAAGGCATATCTCTAGAAACTTCATAAACCATTAATTCAGCTATTTCATTTACACATTGTCTAAATTCTCTTGTTCCACAATTTTTATCTCTAATAATTGATAATTTGTGTTGAATTAATGGATGATCTAATACTTGAAATTTTCCCATGTTTAACGCTCCCTTGATTTAATTAATATAATTTTCTCTACTAATTTTATATGATATCACATCTAATTTCTACCATATTAATAAATAATTACTCTATTTATTATAAAATTGATTACCGGCTGATTTTTTTAAACGATTCATATATGCTAAACCGACACCTTCTTCAGGAAACGCTTCGGCTAAAATATACTTAATCTGATTGTCATCATCAAAATATCTAAGCCCTGCAAAAAGATTCTTAGCTGCACTTTCTACATTTTCTCCCAATGAATAAGTTTTATTTTCTAAGGCTTTACTCAATACTTCATCATCAGCTAATATTCCTACCTGATTTTTATTTTCATTTGCCCACTGTAGTGCACTATTCCAATTATCTTTATTAACTATTAACACTTGTGCTGATGGAGCATAGTGCTTATATTTCATTCCCGGAGCTTTAGGTATTTCATTTTCTTTAACTTTATGTTTATCACTATATACTTCTTTACCTATGACTTTTTCAATTTCTTCTGCTGTTACTGCTCCTGGTCTTAAAATTGTTGGTATTTCTGTACTCATATCAATAATTGTTGACTCTACACCGACATCAGTAGGTCCATCATCTAAAATACCTGCAATTCTTCCCTCTAAATCATGATAAACGTGCTGAGCAGTCGTGGGACTTGGCTTTCCCGAAGAATTTGCTGAAGGGCCTACAATAGGATTACCTAATACTGTTATCAAGTTTAATGTAGTTTCATTTTTAGGCATTCTAAACGCAGCAGTTTTCAAACCACCTGTTACTGTCTTAGATAAACTACCATCTTTTATTTTTAGTACAATTGTCAATGAACCCGGCCAGAATTTTTCTATTATCTTTTCTACCTCTTTACTTAACGATGGAACAAATCTTTTTACCATCTCTAGTGATGATACAGTCACAATCAAAGGATTATCTGATGGTCTTCCTTTAGCCAAATAAACCCTCTTTACTGCTTGTTCATTAGTAGCATCTGCCCCTAATCCATATACTGTTTCTGTTGGAAAAGCTACAAGTTCTCCTAGACGTAATTCTTTTGCAGCTTCATTAAACTCACTTGGTTTATAAATTTTTGTGATTAACAAAAAATCTCCTTCTTCCTCTAAATTTTTACACAGATCATTCTATCATTACCATTGATATCTTTCTTTAAAGTAATTTCCGAATTTGGAAAACTATCTTTAAAGATTTTTTTTACTGCCTTTCCCTGTAAAAATCCTATCTCCATATAGATTTTGCTACCTTGTTTAAGAAGTTTACCACTTTCATTTGCAATTCTTTCATATATTTCTAGTCCATTATTTTTTGCAAATAAAGCTTGATGAGGTTCATAATTCAAAACACTCTTGTCCATATAAATTTTTTCGTTTTCCGAAATATATGGTGGATTAGAAACAATGATATCTTTTTTTCCTTCAATTTTTTCAAATAAATCACTTGTAGAAAATGATACATCTAAATTTAAATTTTGAGCATTCTCTTTAGCTACTTTTAATGCAGACTCAGAAATGTCAGATAAAAAAATATTCCAGTTACTTCGTATAGATTTTAGTGCTAATCCTATCGCTCCAGTTCCTGTACCAACATCTAAGACATCGTAGTTCTCATTTTTTGAATTATCATTTAAAATCCAATCCACAAGTTCTTCAGTTTCTGGGCGTGGTATTAATGTATCCTTCGTAACTTTTAGTCTCAAACCATAAAAATCCTGATAACCTATTAAATACTGTAGGGGATAATCTTGATTATACAATTCTATCTTTTCTTGTAGTTCTTGGTAATTTTTATCATCAATACGTGTCCGGTAATTCATCAACAATTGTGTTTTATTCCAACCCATTTGACCACATATTAAGTAATCTACATCTTCTAATGTACCACCATTTCCCTTTATACAAGAAAAAGCCCATTTCTGGACTTCAAAAAATGTTGGATTATTCATTTTCCAACTTCTCCATTGCTTTAGTTTGCTCAAATAAAACTAAAGCATCAATAACATCCTCTAACTCACCATTCATGATGCGGTCTAATTTATTTAATGATAAACCTATACGATGATCTGTAACTCTATTTTGAGGATAGTTATAAGTTCTAATTCTTTCAGATCTATCCCCTGTACCAACTGCAGATTTACGATTTGCATCATATTCACTTTGTTCTTGTTGAGCGTAGTAGTCGTATACACGAGCCTTTAATATTTTCATTGCTTTTTCTCTGTTTTGTTGTTGAGAACGTTGATCTTGCATAGCAACAACTATACCTGTAGGTAAGTGAGTCATACGTACAGCAGAAGATGTTTTATTAATATGCTGTCCACCAGCACCAGATGAACGATAAACATCTACTCGGATATCTTTAGGATCTAGCTCAATTTCTACATCTTCTTCTTCAGGCATAACAACAACTGTCGCAGTTGATGTATGTACTCGTCCTGCAGATTCTGTTACTGGTATTCTTTGAACTCGGTGGGCACCACTCTCATATTTTAACTTAGACCATACACTATTACCGTTAATTATAAGTGCTATTTCCTTAAAGCCACCAACTTCTGTTACATTCTTATCAATAACTTCAATTGACCATCCTTGACGTTCAGCATACTTGCTGTACATAGAAAATAAATCTGCAGCAAATAAACTAGCTTCGTCGCCACCAGCAGCACCTCTAATTTCCATAATAATATTCTTGTCATCATTAGGATCTTTAGGTAGTAATAAAATTTTAATTTCTTCTTCTAGCTTTACCTTCTCATCCTTAGCATTTGACAATTCTTCTTTCACTAAAGATGCCATTTCATCATCTAATCCATCACTTAGCATCTCTTCATCATCAGAAATTTGTTGTGTTACTTCTTTATATTTATTATATTTTTCAACAGTTTCTCTTAAGTCAGCCATTTCTTTAGATAACTTTGTAAAACGCTTTGTATCTGAAATTACATCGGGATCTGATAGAAGTTCACCTAATTCTTCATATCTATCTTCTAACATCTGCAATCTATCAAATAACTTATCCATTTATTTCTCCTTCATCTTTTTCTAAATTATTAATAGGTGGATTAAAATAATGTTTTCTACATACTGGATAATAAGATTCATTACCACCAATCATTATCTGTTCACCACTATATACCGGTTTAGAATCATGCATTCTTAAATTCATAATAGCCTTTTTATTACAAAACCAACAAATTGTCTTCATTTCTTCTATTTTGTCAGCATATAATAAAAGATATTTAGATCCTTCAAACAACTCATTCATAAAATCATTTTTTAACCCAAAAGTCATTACAGGAATATTCAGTTCATCTACAATCTGAGTTAATTCCAATACATGATGTTTTTCTAAAAATTGTGCCTCATCAACTAAAATACAGGCAGGCTCTAAAGAAGATTGTTCTACTAGATCTTTAATATTAGTTTCACTAACAACTGGAATAGCTTTTCTTTTCAAACCTATACGACTAGAAACATAACCATAACCATCGCGATTATCCAAACCACTTGTCATGATAATAACATTTTTCCCTTGTTCTTCATAATTATGTGCAACTTTAAGGATTTCGATTGTCTTACCACTATTCATCGCTCCATAGCGAAAAAAAAGTTGAGCCACAAAAAATCACTCCATTGAATAAAATTTCCTAGTCTAGTATAGATTATTTCATAGACTAAAAACAAGCCTATATCATGCTTTTTTATAATTAATAATTATGATCAACAACACTTTTTAATTTTAAACTTTCAACATTCTTTAAATTTACAATATCTCTGCCTTTCAATATAGTCTTTTGATATGCACAACCACAAATTTATGCTATCATATTTTTTAGTATTATTAAATTCTTATGTTTTTTTATCAAACATATATCTGGAGGAACTTTAAAATGAGTTTGAAAAGTTCAGTTGCCATTACGGCAGGAAAAACTTCACATTGGTTTTTACACAAATTTACAAATGGTGGTACTTCTTTACCTGGAAAGATTACTTTAGCTATTGATCCTGATGTTTTAAAAAGTCTAGCAAAAGATTATGAAATAGTTATCATCACAGGTACTAATGGCAAGACGTTAACTACTGCTTTAACTGTTAAAGTTTTAGGTGAAAAATACTCCAACATTTTAACTAACCCTAGTGGATCTAATATGAAACAAGGTATTGTATCCGCCTTTTTAACCGCTCAAAAAACAAAGAGTGGAAAAAAACTTGCAGTATTAGAAACTGATGAAGCCAATGTTCCAATTATATCTCAATATATATCCCCTTCTATCTATGTCATGACAAACTTATTCCGTGATCAAATGGATAGATATGGTGAAATATATACCACTTACGATAAAATATTAAAAGGTATTAATATGCATCCCGATGCACTCGTTATTGCTAACGGTGATGCTCCTATCTTCAATAGTAGAGAATTAAAAAATAAAGTTATTTATTACGGATTTGATGATAAAGCAGATAGAGAACAAATGGCACCAGCTAACACAGACAGTTTATTATGTCCTAAATGCCAACATATTTTACACTATAAGAATAGAAGTTACAGTAATTTGGGGAAATATTATTGTCCTAACTGCGATTTCAAACGTCCAAAACTCTCTTATCGAATGAACCGTATTCTAAGTCAAAGTCCTCAAAGCTCGACTTTTGAAATCGATAATACTAACATCTCACTTCATATAGGTGGAACATATAATATTTATAATGCTTTAGCAGCATATGCTGTCGGAAATGAATTAGGCGTTTCACCTCAACAGATAGCACATGCTTTAAGCAGTAACGATGAAAAAGTCTTTGGAAGACAAGAAGTTATCAAGATAGGTGATAAAGAACTAACATTGGTCTTGATTAAAAATCCAGTTGGTCTAGATCAAGTACTTGATATGATAAAAACCGATACAGAACCATTTTCTTTAGCAGTGTTATTAAATGCTAACTATGCTGACGGTATCGATACTAGCTGGATTTGGGATGGAAGTTTTGAATCTCTTCCATTTGATAAGATACCAGCTATTTTAACTGGTGGTGAAAGATACCGCGATATTACTTTTAGATTGAGAGTCGCTGGTGTACCTGAAGAAAATTTCTCTCAAGAAGAAAAACTTCCTGACGTGCTTGAAAATATTAAAAAAATGCCAACTAAGCATGTTTATGTTTTAGCAACTTATACCGCTGTGTTACAGTTACGTAAATTATTGTCTGAACAAGGTTATATTAAAGGAGGCATGGATTAATTATGAAATATTCACTAAATTTAGCCCATCTATACGGTGACTTATTGAATACTTATGGTGATATCGGAAATATCCTTGCTTTACGCTATTATGCTAAACAAATGGACACTGATTTAAAAGTTGATATTATCTCCTTAAATCAAGAATTTAATCCTGAAAAGTATGATATTGCCTTTTTTGGTGGTGGCCAAGATTACGAGCAGATGATTGTTTCAAAAGATATTCAATCAAAAAAAGAAGCATTGACTAAATATATACATGATGGCGGGCCAATGCTTGCTATTTGTGGTGGGTATCAATTACTAGGTCAATACTATATTGGGGCTGACGGTCAAAAAATTAAAGGTATTCATGCCTTAGACCATTATACTGAAAGTCAAGATAATAATCGTTTCATCGGAGATATTGTTATTAAGAACGAAGAAACCAACCAAGAATATCATGGTTTCGAAAATCATAATGGAGTCACATATTTAGGAAAAAATGAGCGACCTCTAGGTACTGTTGTAAGTGGACATGGAAATAATGGAAAAGACAAAACTGAAGGTGCTATTTTTAAAAATACTTATTGTTCTTACTTCCATGGACCTATCTTAGCTAGAAATGGTGAATTAGCTAAACGTATATTAATTACTGCTTTACAAAGAAAATATCCAGATGCTGATTTATCAAAGCAACAAGCTCTAGAAATAAAACCTACCTACTAAAAGCAAATAGAGTGAGAAAATAGTTCCTACTATTACCTCACTCTATTATTTTTTTAATTAATAATTTCATCAAGAAAAGTAGATATAATTATATCTCTTCTATCTAAAAAGATTTGATTATTAGAACTTGGATGAACCCTATTACTCAATACTATTAATCCACATCCACTATCTCTATCTATTAAAATGAATGTACCAGTATATCCTGTATGATAAATACATGGAACTCCATCATTTCTATATCTTAAATCCCAACCTAGCGATCGCCCCAAAGTCCCATTAGGAGTCCAATCATTAAACAATTTAGATATTGTCTTGTCTTTTAATACTCTATTTTTTGAATTATGTATAATCCAATTAGAAAACTTAATCAAATCATTTAGCGACATAAATAGACCAGCTGATCCACAATATTTACCTAAAATCCTAGCTTTAGGATCATGTACAATTCCTTTCAAGACTTTACCATTTTTTTGAACTTCAGTAGGTACACACAATCCCGGATCCGGATTAAACGTACTTTCAAATAACTGCAATGGTTGCAACACTTCTTGCGTTATAACTGTCTGTACAGGTTTATTGTATATTTTTTGAATTATTTCTCCTAACAATATTAATCCTGTATCTGTATATACCACTTTTTTTCCTAACCAGTCTCCCACTTTTAGAGTATACATTGCCTCAATTAATTCTTGTGCATTTAACTCATTTCGATGCGGTATATACCCATTCAATGCTGAAGTATGGGTTAATAAATGTCTAATTGTAACTCTATCATCTTTAAATAATGGTAGATAATCCTTCACTTTGTCATCAATTAATATCTTATTATCTTCAACTAACTTTAAAATTACTGTCGTAGTTCCTACAACTTTAGTTAAAGAAGCCATATCATATAACATGCCTGCTTTTAGTTTTTCTACTTTAGGAATCAACTGACTATTTCCTATAACTTTAGTTAATACTTCTCCGGGCTTTATTACAGCATATGATACACCAGGAACAATGTTGTCTTTATATAAATTTTCTATTAAATCACAAGTTCTTTCAAACATCCTATTCTCTCTTTTCTTTATTTTATATACTAAGTGTACTCTAAAAATGATACAATGAATATTAAATGATTGTGTAAAGGAGTTTTTGTGTTTTGGCAAGTAATTCAGATTCTCTATTCTTCATCTTATCTTATATTAAAAGACATCCTGATGATTTAGTAAAGGCCATTCCCGCTTACGATAATGTTATTAGACTATTTATTTCTGATAAAGTTAAGGTTTCAGATGCAGAAATATATTTCCCTGATAATAGCCTTATGGTTAATAGATTAAAGCTTGACTTCATTTCTCAACATGGAAAATTATTAGACGATTTCTTTCAAATGACTGGTCGCCAATTACGTGGATACCATGAAGTTTGGGCTAGTACGGCTCATTTAACTGATAGAAATGTATATCTTGTCGAATTATCTTATGAATAATAAAATAAAAATCGCTAAAGATCGCCATTATTAAAATAATGCAATCTTTAGCGATTATTTAATCCCAGTCTTTTTATACTCTAGACATTAATTACTTTGTCTAAAAATGCTTTAGTTCTTTTATTTTGAGGATTATCAAATACCTCTTCAGGAGTACCCTCTTCCATCACATGACCATCAGCCATAAAAACAACTCTATCTGCAACTTCTTTAGCAAATCCCATTTCATGTGTTACAACAACCATAGTCATTCCATCTTTAGCTAATTCTTTCATTACTTCAAGAACATCTCCAACCATTTCAGGGTCTAGAGCCGAAGTGGGTTCATCAAATAGCATAATATCTGGTTTCATTGCTAATGCTCTTGCTATAGCAACTCTTTGCTTTTGACCACCAGACAATGAAGCAGGCATTGCATCATATTTATCAGCTAAGCCTACTGTTTCTAGTAAATTCTTAGCTACAAATTCAGCTTGTTCCTTTTCTAACTTTCCAAGCTCTACTGGTGCCAAAGTAATATTTTCACCTACTGTTAAGTTATTAAATAGATTAAAGTGTTGGAAAACCATACCGATATTTTCACGTGCTTTATCTATATCAGTCTTAGGATCACTTATATCATGTCCGTCAATGATAATTGAACCACTCGTAGGTTCTTCTAATTTATTTAGACATCTCAACAACGTACTTTTCCCTGAACCAGATGGTCCAATTAAAACTACAACTTCATTATTTTTTACTTTAAAATTGATTCCCTTTAATACATGATTACTACCATAATTCTTTTTTAAATCTGTAACATCTACTTTTAAATCTGTCATTAGTTATTTATCCTCCGTTCAATCCATTTGGATAATAAAGTTAAAATTGTAATTATTAATAGGTACATTATTGCTATAATGCCCCAAATTCTAAAACCTTCTAAGTTTCTAGCAATAATGATTTTACCAGTTTGAGTTAATTCTAATATACCTATAATAGATAAAATTGAAGTATCCTTTAATGTAATTATAAACTGATTAATGAAAGATGGAATCATAATTTTAACACCTTGAGGTAAGATAACTTTTCTCATGGATTTGCCAAACGAAAGTCCCAAACTTCTAGCTGCTTCCATTTGACCTTTATCTACGGCCTCGATTCCACCCTTCACAAAAGCTGCAGTATATGCACCTTCGTTTAAAGTTAATGTAATAATTCCGGCGATAAATGCTGGAATTTTTGATCCTGTTAAACTAGGAATACCATTGTAAATAAACAAAGCTAGAACTAACAATGGAAGTCCTCTAAAAATATAAATTATTGTTGTAGAAATACCTTGAGCAAATTTGTTTGGCACAACACCTAACATTCCTATTAGAATCCCAAAAATAGTTGCACCTATAATTCCAACTACTGTCAATTTTAAAGTTTCTACTATTCCGTCTAAAAAGGCCTTTTTATTTTGTTTTAATAGTCCTAAGACAGTATGACTATCTTTACTTTTCTTTTCATTAGCCTCTTTAGTAGCTGAAATTGCACTTTTACCTGTATATTTTTCAATTATCTTTTGGTATTTTCCATTTTTCTTAAGTTTATCTAAACCATCATTGAATTTATTCATCAATTCCTGGTGTGTTCCTTTTTTTACAGCAAAACCAAAATTACCAGAATTAGCTGGTTTAGTTACTATTTTTAATCCTAAACCTGTGCTAATACCATATTCTAAAACAGCACTATCTTCAAAGCATGCAACAGAATTCCCATTTTTTACATCATTATACATATTGTCTGAATCATCAAAAGTTACAGTCTTGAATCCATATTTATCTTTTATAGAATTAGCATAATCCGCACCTGAAGTCCCCGTTTTTATAGCTACTTTCTTTCCGCGTAGCTGTTTCAAACTTTTAATACTACTGTCAGGTTTTACAGCCATAACAATACCAGATGAATAATATGGTTTCGAAAAATCAAATTTTTGCTTACGTTCATCTGTAATTGTCATTCCTGCGATCATTCCATCAACTTGTCCAGCACTAACGGATTGCAAAGCAGCGTTAAAACCAATTGGCTTCAGATCCACTTTAAATTCTTCTTCTTTAGCTATAGCATTCATCAAGTCAATATCAATGCCGACATATTTATTACTATCATTTGCATATTCAAATGGTGGAAATGTTACATCAGTAGCTATTGTATATGTTTTTTCATCCGCATGAACTAACTGTGGTTTAATAAAAAATGAAAGAAAGATTAAACTACTAATAATACTTAAAAATGTAATAAACTTTTTCATGTTCGTTCTCCTTATTCTGATTTATGAAAATATTATACCACAATATTGTCATAAAATGATACATGATATTTTATTTCATAGATAAATTCAATATAAAAACATTAAAATTATATATTATTTCGTGAATATTCAAATTTAATGTTATATAAAGTGACAATAGATATTGATGAACTATAAACTAATCTAACTGTTATATTAGAAATATATTCCTATTTTTCTCATTGCTTTGTGTACGTTACTTTTAAATATTACATGTAACTTATTAATTTCCAATCTATTTATAAACTTATTTTCAATAAAAAATAAAAGGATAAACCTATGTAAGATTTATCCTTAAAATATAGTATTCAATTAACAAAAAGATTGGGCATACAGGGTTCGAACCTGTAAATTATGGATTCAGAGTCCACTGCCTTACCAATTTGGCGAATGCCCAAAATTATTCAACTATTATATTTTAGTTCTCCATTTTTTCTTTGTCAAGAGTATTCAAAAATATATTTAATATAAATTATATATTACCTACTTCATAACTTAATATAATTTTTCTATAAAAAAGAGTACTGGAATTGTTATTAACTCATCCAGTACTCTAAAAAAATATATTTACTTTATTTCTTCATCTGTCTTCAATACAGCCATAAATGCAGCTTGAGGTACATCTACTGTACCTACTGCTTTCATTCTCTTTTTACCACGTTTTTGTTTATCTAGTAATTTAGCACGTCTATCTGGATCACCAGTATGAATTCTTGCTGTTACATCTTTACGATAAGCTTTTATATTAGTTCTAGCTATTATTTTAGCTCCAATAGCAGCTTGAATAGGAATTTCAAAGTTTTGACGTGGTATGATAGTCTTAAGTTTATCAACTATTACTCTACCTCTCGCTTGAGCAAATTGTCTATGAGAAATAAAACTTAGAGCATCTACTTTATCACCATTAAGAAGTATGTCTATTTTCACCAAATCACTTGGTCTAGTTCCATCTAACTCGTAATCTAATGACGCATAACCACGTGTGCTAGATTTCAACTTGTCAAAAAAGTCAAAAATTATTTCAGATAATGGTATTTCATAAATAACATTAACACGATAATCGTCTAGATAATCCATAGTTACAAAAGTACCACGTTTTCGTTGGCATAACTCCATTACAGCGCCAACATAGTCATTTGGTACCATTATCTCTGCTTTAACGTATGGTTCATTAATTTGCTTGATTAGTGGTGTTTCTGGCATTTCAGATGGGTTAGATACATTAATATGTGTACCATCTGTTAATTCAACATCATATGTTACAGAAGGAGCCGTTGTTATTAAGTCCATATTAAATTCTCGCTCTAATCTTTCTTGAACAACATCCATATGCAACAAACCTAAAAAACCACATCTGAAACCAAAGCCTAAAGCTTGTGAAGTTTCTGGTTCAAACTCTAAAGCAGCATCATTTAACTGCAATTTTTCTAACGCTTCTCGTAAATCATTATACTTAGCGTTATCTGTTGGATACAATCCTGAATATACCATAGGATTCATTTCACGATATCCCTCGAGTGGCTTTGCTGTCGGATTATTAGCATTTGTTACAGTATCACCTACTCGTGTATCTTGAATATCTTTTATACTTGCAGTAAGATATCCCACGTCTCCAGCCATTAAAAAATCTCTCTTTAATGGTTTAGGTGAATTTACACCAACTTCAACTACTTCATATTCGGCGCCACTATTCATCAAACGAATTTTATCACCAGGCTTTACAGTTCCTTCAACAACTCTAATACTTAGAACTACACCTCGATAATCATCATAAACAGAATCAAAAATTAAAGCTTTCAACGGTGCCTCTAAATCCCCGTCAGGAGCGGGAACATTCTGCACTATTTGTTCTAACATTTCTTCAATTCCAATTCCCTTTTTAGCACTAGCCAAAACAGCTTCAGAAGCATCTAGTCCTATCACATCCTCAATTTCTTGACGAACACGTTCTGGATCTGCTGAAGGTAAATCTATCTTATTAATAACCGGTACAATTTCTAAATCATCATCTAAAGCTAGATATACATTTGCTAAAGTCTGCGCTTCTACTCCTTGTGCAGCGTCAACAACTAATACAGCTCCTTCGCAAGCTGCTAAAGATCTAGAAACTTCATATGAAAAATCAACATGTCCCGGTGTATCAATCAAGTGAAAAATATACGTCTCGCCGTCTTTTGCATGATAATGCAATTCAACAGCATTTAATTTAATTGTAATGCCTCGTTCTCTCTCTAATTCCATTGAATCTAACAGCTGGTCTTGCATCTCTCTTTTGGTTACCGTATCAGTCATTTCTAAGATTCGATCAGCTAGAGTTGATTTTCCGTGATCAATATGTGCCACAATGGAAAAATTCCGAATATGTTTCTGACGAACTTTCATTTGTTCTAAATCCATGAGAACACTCCTACCTTTTCTAAATATCTAACTACTAATTATACCTTTTTGAATGTAAAATTTTCAACTATTTACATATCTTTCTATATAACAATTATTTGCGTTTTCGATTTAATACTACTACCATTTTATTTCATATCCTTTCTAAATTGATTTCATACATGCTGCAATGCTAGAAACTACCGGATCAACTTTACCATCAGCACCATTTTCACCATTATTAAATTTACCGCCAATGTTAATCTTTGGTTCTGGTTTGCCTTCTTCAAATAAGTAACTATCACTTTGCTGGATAGCTTTAATTTGGTCATCTAGTCCTTTCAAGCTATCTCCATCAACAGTTACTTTTTCCGTGTTAATAAATGGTAAAACTGCCTTTACGTTTTTAGATTTTGCTTCACGTAATGCTATTTCGATTTTAAAATTCTTAGTTTGAGTAGCTAATTTATTTTGCCATTCTTCATTAGCTTTCTTATTGTCAGATTGTAATTGTTTGATTTGTTCGTTTAAATCATCAACGTTTTTAGAATTCTTTTGTAAATCAGCTAACTGTTGATCTCGTTCATCAAGTTGTGATTTCAAACCGTCACGTTCATTAGTTAAACCATTTACCTTTTCTTGTAAACTGGTTATATCTTTACCGTGTTCAGCCATCACTTTTTCAATCTGTTCATCAGTCAAACCTAAATTCTTCAAATCTTCACGTTTCATGTCAATCTCTCCTATCGTTTTTATTTTACGTGGAACGCTCCACGCTGATTGATTGCATACAAAAAAAGCAGTTTTACGACTTACTCAGGTCGGAATGTTATAATTTTATCTCATTCACTTTACGTGCTAATTTTTCTACTAATTTCATATTATCAAATTGTGGTTTTTCAAAAATATCTATGTCAAGCGTTACATGCATTTTAGAATCGTCTGCGTTTACAGAATAATCTACACCTTTTACATGTACTGCAATCTTATCATCCATGCTACCCACATCCTTATGCTCTATCCCAAATTGCTTCAAGTTCAATAGCCTCTGGTGACGGGTCTCCTTGGGGAACGGTAGCATTACTCCCAATAGCCATTAAAACTTTGTTATCAATCATATCTGTTTGTGAATCCGTCACTGTTAATTCAATATCAGGTTCACGACTGGATACATATTGTTCACAGATAGCAAAAATATCAGGAAAATGTAACTTTATAAAATCGTAATCAGTTTTACTAAAATAAAGATAACCAATATCTTTCATTTTTAATTACGCTTCTTTCGTTTTTTCTTTTTTTGCTTCTGAGGTTTAATAGTAACTACTTTTCCATAGGTTTTCTTTTGCTTGCTGATAACAACCTTCCACCCATCTAAAGAATATCCTTCTGCTTTAGAATTATCTTCTGTTAACTCACCGTTTTTAATAACATTAATCACATTTTTTACAGAAATACTAATTCGGAGAGTAGGATTCCCTTTTTTATCAAGATGAGAATAATCATGACGAGCACCAGGTATTCTACCAATTGAATGATCTGATAGCCTGTTCAACTTTGTTGCTTGTTTTGTCTTCATATTTTTTGTTAACCGCCTATATTCATTGACAGTATCAATGTAATACCTGTAATCTACCACTGGCTCAATGCTACGCCTTTTCTTGCTTTAATGTAAGCATGTATTGCTTGCCCTGTGTCTTTATTATATAGCAACGATTGATATTCTTCTACTGCTTTTGGGAATCCATGATAACCATACTTTTCTTTTAATTTCTCTAATTCCTTAGCATGATAATCTTTTATTTTTTGTTTTTCTTTTACAACATCTGCACTTTGAATCTGTTCCCTGTCATAATCCCTAGTCAAAATATCATACTTCTTGCCATACATCTTGTTAGTTTCTTTAATGTATTCTCTTAACTTCTTTTGACGTGCCGCAATTAGTGTTTTGGTACGAGTTATCATCTGCTCGTCTTCTAATTCTTCAGCAACTTTTAATCGTTTCTTAGCGTCTCTAATTGAGCGTTCATAGTAACGTTGCTTTTGACGTAAATTACCATTTCTAATTGCTTCTTTAGGATTATACTGGGTCATGTTATTCACGTTGACGCCTGGAGTAAATGGAAATAATTTGTGTCTGCAATTAATTCCTAATGTTCCAGCAGGTTCACCGTAACCATGATTATAGATTGAATCGTACTTGTCATTGTAATTAGGATCATCAGTTGGAACTATATTGACTACTTTACCTTGAATATAAGCACACGTTTCACGACTGTTAGGGTGGCTAGACATTAAACATAACACTTGGCCAAACTCTTGCATTCGCTTAGTTCGTAAATCATTGTAAGTCCTATTAGATGTTGTCGTAAGTATCATACGTGTATAACCTTCAAGAGACCATGCACGTCCAGACTTATCTCTCATAACTTCGATACCTTTATCTAATTGTTGGTAAATAGCATCTTTGACTGCTCGATCATGAGTTTTAAGTCCAGTTACAGTTTCAATTGTTGAGCGTTTTAAAATTTCCTGGTATGTTCGCATAACAGGATTAACACCATAATTGCGACTAAGCAAAGTTTGATTAATCGTATTGTTTAGAGTATCTGTAGTTTGTCTAACCATTGAATCAAGCATGTTAAAACTCTCATCACTGATTGGCTGACTAACTTGGCCACTGTACTTCAATTCTTGACTGACTTCATCTAATATCTCATATCCATCTTGTTTTAAGATAGTTTCAATTTCACTAGGTGAGATACCGTCAAAGTCTGCCATTAAATCAATTACTCTTTTAGTTAATGCTCCCATTTGTGATAATTGCTGTGCTTGCCATTGAACAACATTATCTTGTGTTACATCTTCATAGTGCCCACGTTGTAACACTTTGATAATTTCAGAAAATATCTTATCTTCTAAATTAGAATATAGATTAGCAATATTATTTGTGTCTTGGTCTATTTTCTGCTTTGAATCCATAAGCTAGACACCACCTGTATCTTGCTTCTGAAATACATTAGCAGAATAATCTGGTTGTTCATTAGTAACTTGAGCTAACCATTTTTGAGCATCTTCTTCACTCAAACCAAAGTTGCGTTTTAAATACTCAAGCTTTGGCATAATTCCGGCAGCAACTAACTGCATCTCATCAGCTCGTTGTTTATCTTTATCAATAAACACACCATCATCAAAATGTATAGACAACTCAACATCTGCTACATTACCAGTCCATCTAGGTTTACCATCAGAAAAAAACTGACCTACACTAGCTACTTCAAGAATTGCATTAACTAATTGATTTAAAAACAGTTCTACTTGAGTAAGATAACTGGAACGTGTTTGATAAGTTGTGGAATTCTCAGAAACAACTTCAGTAACAGTTTTAACTCCTTGTCCATCATAAGAGAATGTACCAGAACTAAAGCCAATCTGTTGTTCAAATTCACGTAAGAAATAATCAAACAGAATCTAAAAAAACTGATTCCGGTTTAATACCGAAATCAGTTTATATAATAAAAACTTTTTAGTATCTACTTGACAATACTCACTTCAAAAAAGTAAAAGTATATTCATCAATTAACTTAATTATTTTTTTCGTTTAGTTTTCTTATTCTTAGACCAACGTTCAAAGAAACTATCATCACCACTAGGATCCTCACCCATAGAATCAGCAAATGCTTTTAGTGCTTCTCTTTGTTTTTTATTCAAATTCTTAGGTGTTTCTATTCTAACTGTAACACGTTGATCACCATTTCCACCAGCTCTTAGATGAGGTGCACCTTTCCCGCGAAGTCTAAAAGTTGTCCCTGTTTGCGTTCCAGCTGGAATTTTCATCTTAACTTTGCCATGAACTGTGTCTACTTCAACTTCATCGCCAAGTGCAGCTTGGACAAAACTAATAGGCAAACTCAAGTATATATCTGCCCCATCACGTTTAAACTTATCACTAGGTGCAACAGAGAAGTAAATATATAAATCGCCATATGGTCCACCATTTACTCCGGCCTCACCTTGACCACTCAAGCGCATTTGATTACCATCTTCAACACCTGCAGGTACTGTAACTTCAATAGCATGTTGTTCATTTACATGTCCACTTCCGTGACAAGTGGAGCATTTTTCTTTTATCTCTTTACCAGTACCGTGGCACACATCACATTCTTGTTGAGACATCATTCTACCCAAAGGTGTTTGTCGTTGAACCTGAATAAATCCTCTACCATGACATTTAGAACATGTTACTGGTGATGTTCCTGGCTTGGCACCTGTCCCACTACAAGTTTTACAATTTTCTTCTCTGGTATATTTAATTTCTGTTTTCTTTCCAAAGATTGCTTCTTCAAAAGTTAGATGCATTTCATATTGAAGATCTCTCCCTTGACGAGGGCCATTATTATTTCTACTTTGACCACCACCAAAGAATGAACTGAATATATCTTCAAAGCCACCTGCTCCAGATCCACCAAAATCAAAGCCACCTGCTCCAGATCCACCAAAATCAAAGCCACCAAAACCTTGGCCACCACCAAAGCCTTGTTGTCCACCTGTTGTACCAAATTGATCATATTGTGCCTTTTTTTGAGGATCACTTAAAATTTCATATGCTTCATTTACTTCTTTGAATTTTTCTTCAGCACCAGGTTCATGATTTAAATCTGGATGATATTTTTTTGATAACTTACGATATGCACGTTTTATTTCTTGATCAGAAGCATCTTTAGAAACTCCTAAAACATCATATGGATTCATTTTTTTCTCTCCAATTTTCAAAGTACAAAATGACTTTCATTTTGCCAAATTTACACAACTAATTATAACTTAAATAGTTAATAAAGATAAAGCCACATGCATAAAAGCATATGGCTCAATCCTATTTTACAAGATAGATACTACTTATTTTCATCAGGATCTACTTCTTTAAAGTCTCCATCAACCGTATTATCATCGTTTGTAGAGTTATTAGCTGAAGTATCACCTTGTGCACCACTAGCTTGTTGAGCCTGTTGTGCTTGTTGATACAATTTTACAGACATATCTTGAATTAACTTAGTTAACTCATCTTTCTTAGCTTTCATTTCATTGATATCATTTTGTTCTTGAGCTTTCTTTAGAGCATCACGTGCATCTTCAACACTCTTAACTTCATCTGCAGAAACTTTATCTTTAACTTCTTTCAAAGTCTTGTCTGTTTGGAATAACAATTGATCTACTTCATTACGCAAGTCAACTTCTTCCTTGCGTTTCTTATCAGCTGCTTCATTTTCTTTAGCTTCCTTAACCATACGATCAATTTCTTCGTCAGACAAACCAGATGAACTCTTAATAGTAATCTTTTGTTCTTTATTTGTTCCTAAGTCCTTGGCAGAAACATTAACAATACCATTTTTATCAATATCAAACTTAACTTCAATTTGTGGCACACCACGAGGAGCAGCAGGAATATCTGTTAATTGGAAACGACCCAATGTCTTATTATCTGCAGCCATTGGACGTTCACCTTGAAGAACATGAATATCCACTGCTGGTTGATTATCAGCTGCTGTAGAAAATACTTGAGACTTAGATGTTGGAATAGTTGTATTACGGTCAATTAACTTAGTAAATACACCACCCATTGTTTCAATACCTAATGATAGAGGTGTAACGTCTAATAAAACAACATCCTTAACATCACCTGTAATAACACCACCTTGAATTGCAGCCCCCAAAGCAACAGCTTCATCTGGGTTAACTGATTCATTAGGAGTATGTCCTGTTTCAGCCTTAACAGCTTCCTTAACTGCAGGAATACGTGTGGACCCACCAACTAAAATAACTTCATCAATATCAGCATTTGTTAATCCTGCGTCAGCTAAAGCGTTACGTACAGGAATCTTTGTTCTTTCAACCAAATCTTCAGTTAATTCATTAAACTTAGCACGTGATAATGATGTTTCTAAGTGTAAAGGACCAGCTTCACCAGCAGCAATAAATGGTAGTGAAATTTGTGCTTCTGTTGTACCAGACAAGTCCTTCTTAGCCTTTTCAGCAGCATCTTTCAAACGTTGCATAGCCATTTTATCTTGAGATAGATCAATTCCATTGTCAGCTTTAAAGTTTTCAACTAACCAATCAATGATCTTATTATCAAAATCATCACCACCAAGATGTGTATCACCATTAGTTGATAGAACTTCAAATACTCCATCACCTAATTCAAGGATAGAAACGTCAAAAGTACCACCACCAAGGTCAAATACTAAAATACGTTCATCTTTATCTAATTTATCAAGACCATAAGCTAAAGCTGCAGCTGTAGGTTCATTAACAATTCTTTCAACTTTCAAACCAGCAATCTTACCTGCGTCTTTAGTTGCTTGACGTTGTGAATCGTTAAAGTATGCAGGAACTGTAATAACAGCTTGTGACACTTCTTCACCTAAGTAGCTTTCAGCATAATCTTTAATGTATTGTAAAATCATTGCTGAAATTTCTTGTGGAGTATATTCTTTATCTTCAATCTTTACCTTATAGTTTGCATCTCCCATATGACGCTTTATAGAAGATACTGTATTTGGATTTGTAATAGCTTGACGCTTAGCTACTTCACCAACTTGTGTTTCACCATTTTTGAATGATACAACTGATGGAGTTGTTCTATTACCTTCTGGATTTGTTATAATTTTAGGATCTTTACCTTCTAGTACAGCAACAGCTGAGTTTGTTGTACCTAAATCAATACCAATGATTTTTGACATAAATGTATTACCTCTTTTATAAATATATTAATTAAATACTACTTATTGAGCTACAACAACCATTGCTGGTCGTAATACTCTATCTTTTAGCATGTATCCGTCTTGGAAAACTTGTACTATAGTTTCTGGTTCTTGTCCTTCTTCAACAGGAACTGTCTTTACAGCTTGGTGTAAAGTAGGGTCAAACACCTTTCCTAAAGAATCTATTTTAGTAACATTATTGTTTTTCAAGGCTTTTTCCATATCACGAGCAACCATTTCTATACCCTTTTTCAGTTGCTGTGATGCATCATTATCTACTTCAATTTCTAAAGCACGGTTTAAATTATCAATAACTGGTAAAATATCACGAGCTAAATCTTGACCCTCATACTTCAACAACATTTCTTGTTCTTTCTTAAAACGTTGTGTCATGTTAGCCATTTCAGCCTCAGCTCGTAAATATTTATCCTCAATATCATCGTACTTCTTTTGAAGTTCATCTAATGCTTTTGAAGAATCATCTGTCTCCTCTACTGATTTTTCGTTCTCAACAGATGAAGCTTTATCATCTTCTTTAATTTCTTTTTCACTGTCATCATTTTGCTCAGAAACTTTTACTTCTTCTTCAGACACATCGCCACCCCTTTCAATTATCACTCATCAAAATTTCGGTAATAATCAATTAATTTTTTAGTTAGCTCTTTTTGGAAAACTTCAACCAATCCTATCATCTTAGAATAAGGCATGTTAGTAGGTCCTAAAATAGCAATCATGCCACGACCATGACTCCCAACATTGTAAGTCGCCGATACGAGACTGTAATCTAACAATAACCTATCAGACATCTCATCACCTATTTTAACCGAAATTCCATGATGATCATGTGGATTAGTCGTATTATCTACTAACCCACCAATCTTATCTGATTCATCATCAATTAATGAATACAGGGATTTGATCTGTTCTAAATTATTACCGTTAGCAAAATTTAACAAATTTCGCCTTCCACCAATATAAAACTGCTCTTTGATAGCTTTATCTAAGATTCCACCAAATACATCGATAAATCCATCAGATTTTTCAATATATTTAGTAAGTAACGGCTGCAATTCTTGTAGTTTAGAAGTGACTTCACTAAGGGAAGAACCTACCAATTTATCATTAATTAGCCTAATAACAGCTTCTAGAGACTCTCCATCTATGTTATTAGGTAAATTATAAATTTGGCTTTCAACTGATCCATCACTGGCAACGAGAATAACCATTACTTGGCCATTTCCTAATGGTACCATCCTGAATCCTTCGAGTTTTAAATCACTAGCTTCTGGTCTCAAAGTTATCGCCGTATAATTAGTTAAATCAGACAATATCTTTGCAGACATTTCTATTATTTCATCAGCTCTACGATATTCATTTCCAAATAGAGATTGAATACTTCTTACAGATTTAGAATCTATTTTAACGGGTTTAACTAAATTATCAACATAATAACGATATCCCTTAAGGGAAGGAATTCGACCAGAACTAGAGTGCTCTTTAGTTATAAAACCTTGTTTTTCAAGAACTGCCATTTCATTTCGAATAGTAGCTGAACTAACACGTATAGGTAATTGTTCTTGCAAAGTTTTAGAACCAATAGGCTGTCCTAAATCAGTATAATCTCGGATTATTGTTTCCAAAATCAACAACTGTCTTTCAGTTAGCAAACCAACCACCTCTTTTAGCACTTAACACATTAGAGTGCTAAGTCAATTATTAATATAACCTAGTTAATGGGATTAGTCAAGAGTTTTAGCCAAAAAATTAGCAGAGTAACCCTATAAGTGCTAATTTTTTTTCAAGTCTTCAAAAAAGACCTCAGTATCTCTTTTATCTTTATTTAATTGATCTATTAGTTCCTCAACACTATCAAATTTCACCATTTCTCTTAAAAATTTATACCATTTAACAATAACTTTTTCTCCATAAACACTTTTATCAAAATTAAATAGGTTTATCTCAACTGTTTTTTCTAAATCATCACCAAATGTTTCATTATGCCCTATAGATGCCATTCCTTCATACCATAAATTATCTTTATCTATTTTCACTTTAACAGCATATACACCCTCCCCTAAAATACGTTCATTCTTAGGGATAGAAACATTTAAAGTTGGGAATCCTATTTTTCTTCCTCTCTTAAAACCATGTTCAACAGTTCCATGATTTTCATATTGATATCCTAATAGCAAATTAGCGGCTTCCACATTCCCACTATCTAAATCTTTTCTTATCTGAGTAGAACTAATTTTTTGATCATTACGTTGTAAGTGGTCTACAGTTATTATTTCAAACCTTCCTTTTGCAAAATCCGAAATAGTATCCATATTAGCAATATCATGTTTTCCATAAGTGTAGTCTTGACCTGCAACAACACATATTGCATGTAACCCTACTACATATTTATCTATAAAATCTTGTGGTGAAAGATAAGCTAAATTTTCATCAAACTTAACAACATAAGCTATATCTACACCTAAATTTTTAAAATGTTCTAGTTTTTCATCCAACATTGTTAGATATTTAAACTTTTCACCATCAATATTTTGAAAGATGATTTTTGGATGTCTGTCAAAAGTCATTACTGCAACTTTTACACCTAAACTTTTTCCTTTTTCTATAGCTCTTTTTATTACTTCTTGATGTCCACGATGAACTCCATCAAAAAAACCTAAAGCCAATACAATTGGAGAATCAACAATTGCATTTTTATCATAAGGTTCCTTCAATTTTACGATTTCCATCTATATCCCTTCCTAACTTAAATCTATCATTCTCTCAGATTGATATCTATTTTTTTCTTCATTATATTGATAAATACATCTAATTCTATCGTCATAGAAAAGATTCACTCTATCATAATTTTCTTTAAAAGTATTTACAGGTAAAAAACCTCCATTTTTCACTATCTTCCATTGTTCTAATTTCAAATTATATCTTGGTAAATCTTTGACCGCATAGTCAATAGGATATAATGATTCAGATAATTTATTTTCATGTGCTAATTTTTCTAATTGTGATAATGACTTTGCCATCCCTATTTGAAAGCCACCACTTTTAAGCCTTGTCAAATCACTCATAACAGCTGGTACACCTAATTTTTTCCCAACATCTACTGCTAAAGTTCTAACATATGTACCTTTACCACAACCGACTTCAAAATATATAGTTTGCTGTCCTTTTTCTTTATCAAATTTTGCAGGAAAAATTTGTTTAAAATATTCTATATGAACTCTTCTTTCTGGAATATCTACTTTTTCACCAGCTCTAGCATACTCATATAATTTTTTACCGTTAACTTTTATAGCAGAATATATAGGCGGAACCTGTATTATATCACCAATAAAACTAGACAAAATTTCATTTATTTTCTCATCTGAAAAAGGTTTAGAAAGTTTTGTTTCTGAAATTACTTCACCTTCTAAATCTTCAGTAGTAGTAGCAAATCCCAATGTTATTTCGCCTTTATATACTTTACCTGAATCCATTAAATAATTAACCACTTTTGTAGCTTTTCCCACACAAATCGGTAAAACACCATCGACTTCAGGATCTAAAGTTCCACTATGTCCTATTTTTCTAGTCTTAAAAATTTTTCTACATTTTATGACAGCATCATTACTAGTCATTCCACGTTCTTTATACAAAGGTAGAATTCCATCCATTAAAAAATCCCTCCAAAAAAGAGAGTACGATTTAACAACCATACCCTCTTAAATACTTTCTTAAAAATACTAAAATTTATCTGTACTGTGAAGTTTTCTAAGAAGCTCATCGATATGATCTCCATATTGAACAGACTTATCACGTTCAAATTTAATTTCAGGAGTTACATAAATACTTAAACGATGACCAAGTTCGCCTCTAATCAAACTAGTTGCTTTATCCAAACCAGTTTGCACCTTTTTCTCATCAGAAGCCTTATCTGATAAAATACTATAATAGATAGTAGCATGTTGTAAATCACCAGAAACTTCTACACCTGTAATAGTTACATCTTTAACTCTTGGATCTCGCACTCGTTTAAGTAAGATATCATTTACTTCTCGTTGAATTTCTTGAGATAATCTTCCTACACGAAAATGTTGTGCCATAATTTCCTCCTGTATAATAAAGATTAATCAACTGGAACTTCTTCCATAATGTATGCTTCAATTTGATCTCCAACTTTTATGTCATTATATTTTTCAATCATCAATCCACATTCATATCCTTGTTTAACTTCTTTAACGTCATCCTTGAAGCGTTTCAAAGAAGCTAATTTACCTTCATAAATAACAATTCCATCACGAATTACACGTACACCACTATCGCGGCGAATATACCCATCAATAACATATCCACCACCAATTGTACCTAATTTTGAAACTTTGTATGTTTGGCGTATCTCTACTTGTCCTGTAATCTTTTCTTGATATTCAGGTTCTAACATACCTTTCATAGCTGTTTCAATTTCATCAATAGCTTTATAAATAACTCGGTGTAAACGTATATCAACATTATCTGATTCTGCTTGTTGTTTAGCTAGTGGTGTAGGACGTACATTAAAACCAACAATGATAGCGTTAGATGCTTCTGCTAATGTAACATCACTTTCATTTATGGCACCTACTGCTTGGTGAATAATATTTACACGTACACCTTCAACATCAATCTTCTTAAAACTTTGTGCTAAAGCTTCAACAGATCCTTGAACATCAGCTTTTATAATAACTCCAACTTCTTTTAATTCTCCTTCTTTAAGAGTATCAAATAAGTTATCTAGAGTAACATGGTTTGTTTGACTACGTTCTTTCAATAAAGCTCTTTCGGCACGTTTTTCACCTGCAGCTCTAGCGGTCTTTTCATCCTCAAATGTAATAAATCTATCACCAGAATCCGGTACTTCATTCAACCCTGTAATTTCTACAGGTGTCGCTGGTGTAGCTTTTTTAATATCATGTCCACGAGCATCCACCATTGTACGTACACGTCCAAATGTATTACCCACAACAATTGGATCACCAACATGTAACGTACCTTGTTGAACTAACAATGAAGCTACTGAACCTTTTCCTTTATCCAAACGAGCTTCAATAACAGAACCTGCCCCTCTTTGATTTGGATTAGCATGTAATTCTAACATTTCTGCTTCTAAAAGAATCATATCTAATAATTCATCTAAGTTCTTACCAAATTTTGCAGATATCTCTACAAAAATTGTGTCTCCACCCCAGCTTTCAGGAATTAATTCATATTCCGTCAATTGTTCCATTACATGGTTAGGATTTGCACCTGGTTTATCAATCTTGTTAACAGCTACAATTATAGGTACACCTGCAGCTTTAGCATGATTAATAGCTTCAATAGTTTGAGGCATAACACCATCATCAGCAGCTACAACTAAAACAGTAATATCTGTAATATCAGCACCTCTAGCACGCATATTAGTAAATGCAGCATGTCCTGGTGTATCTAAGAAAGTTATAATCTTATCATCATGTCTTACTTGATAAGCACCAATATGTTGTGTAATACCACCAGCTTCGCCTTCAGTAACATGCGTATGACGTAATTTATCAAGTAAAGTTGTCTTACCATGGTCAACATGTCCCATAATAGTAACTACTGGAGGACGTTTTTCTAAATGCTCAGTGTTGTTTTGTTCTTCTTCAAAGAACTTATCAATATCAGACACATCCACTTCAACTTTTTCTTCTGCATTAATACCATAATCAGCAGCTAAAAGTTCAATTGTATCTTTATCTAGGGATTGGTTCTGGTTTACCATTACCCCCATCATAAATAGCTTCTTAATAATTTCTGCAGGTTCTCTATGAATTTTTTTAGCAATATCAGCTACATTCATCCCTACAGTATAAACCAATGTTTCTGGCAATGGCTTATTTTTTCTTGGTGGAACAGGATTTCCCTTCTTAAAATTATTATTACGTTTATTATTGTTATTACGTTTATTTTTAAATTTATTATTAGAACGATTATTTCTATTATTACGTTGTCCGTTCTTTGCATTATTATTTTCTTTCATACTACTACCAGATCGCTTTCTATTATTTTTATGCACATTCTTATGATTATTTTCGTCTTTACTCCCTGTACTACTTTTTTGTACCTTTTTGGAATGAAAATTATCTTTATTTTTATTATGTTGTATGTGCTCTTTTTTCTTTGCTTTTAGACTTATACTTCCACGAATTTTATTCTGTTCATTTTCATCTAATGCTGACATATGGTTTGTAACTTTAAAATCATATTTTTTAGCAATTTCTATTACTCTCTCACTACTTATACCTAACTCTTTAGCCAATTCATAAATACGTTTTTTTACCATATTATCACGCTCCTAATTTAGTACCCTAACTTCAGAAGCCCTATCGCATTAAAATAAGAATGAACAATAAATTAATCAGATAATAGTTCTTTCATTCTATTTGCAAATCCAATATCATTTACAGCAATAACGGAACGTTTTTGTCCAATAGCTGAACTTAACTCTTCTTTTGTGAAAGACTTACATAAAAATACATTGTAACTCTTACACTTATCAGTAAATTGTTTCAATGAATTTTTTCCGCTATCACTAGCAACAAAAACAATACTAACTTTGTTGCTTCTAATTCGCGATAAGACTAATTCTTGCCCTGTTACTAATTTACTAGCTCTTCTAGCTAAACCTAATAAATTTAATACCTTTATCCTATTTTCCATTACCAAATAATTTTGCTCTTTCTACTTGATGATCTACATATGCAATCAATTCATCATAAAAATCATCAGAAATACTAATCCCAAAAGTTTTATCAAAAGTCTTATCAACTTTTGCCTTTTTTGCTACATCAACATTTAGATGGATATATGCACCTCTACCAGATTTTTTCCCAGAAGGGTCTATGCTTACCTCGCCTTCCTTATTTTTAACAACACGGACTAATTCCTTTTTAGGTACCATCTCACCTGTAACAATGTCTTTTCTCATAGGAATTTTACGTTGTGCCATAATTATTCCTCCTCAATCATATTGGAAGAAGAGTCTGACATCAATTGATCTTCATCATCAATATCATTATTATCAGCTTCCACGTTACTTAAATCAGCAGCATCGCTTTCTGATTTAATATCAATTTTATAACCTGTCAATCTTGCAGCTAATCTTGCATTTTGTCCACGTTTACCAATTGCTAAAGACAATTGATCATCTGGTACAACAACTGTACAAGCATGCTCGTTTTCATCATCAAAACGAACGTCTAATACTTTAGCAGGATTCAAAGCATTAGCAATATATTCAGCCGGATCTTCACGCCATTCAACAATATCCATGTTTTCACCTTTTAGTTCATTTACAATAGCCTGTACACGTTCACCTCTTGGTCCTACACATGTTCCAACAGGATCTACACCATCTTCATTAGAACGAACAGCTACTTTAGCACGGTCACCGGCTTCTCTAGAAATTGAAACTATTTCTACAGTACCATCAAAAATTTCTGGAATTTCTTGTTCAAATAAACGTCTTAACAAATCCGGATGAGAACGGCTTACAAATACTTGAGGTCCTTTTGATGTGTTTTCAACTTTATAAATGTACACCTTAATTTTATCATGTGACTTGTATTCTTCACCTGGAATTTGATCTTGACGTGATAAAACAGCTTCAATTCTACCTAAATTAACGTAAACAAATTTATTATCTCTACGCTCTACTTCACCTGTAACAATTTCTTGTTCATATTGAACATATTCATTATAAATAACTTCTCTTTCTTCTTTACGAACACGTTGCATGATTACTTGTTTAGCAGTTTGCGCTGCTATACGTCCAAAATCTTTTGGTGTAACTTCTTCACGGATAGTATCACCAATTTCATAAGCTCTATTAATTTCAAGAGCAGATTTCAAACTAATTTCTAACTGAGAATCATACACTTCATTTACTACTTCTTTAACAGCATAAACATGGATATTACCTGCAATCTTATCAAATTCAACTTCCACATTTTGAGCTTGACCATAATTACGCTTATAAGCTGAGACCAAAGCTGCTTCTAATGCTTCAATCACAATTTCTTTCTTTACACCTTTTTCAACTTCTAAGGCATTTAATGCGTTTAGTAATTCCTTACTCATTGTTCTATCTCCTTAATAATTATTAAAATTTAATTGCCAAACGAGCTTTTGCGATTTTATTTCGATCAAAAGTCTTAGTTACTGTTCTTGTTTTTACTCTATATTCCAATGTCAAAGTTTCTTTGTTTAAATCAACCATAGTACCTTCATAAACTTTTTGTCCATCAATAGCTTGATAAAGAGAAATATGAATATACTTATTTAATGCACGTTCATAGTCTTTCTCTTTCTTTAAAGGCCTTTCAGCACCTGGTGATGAAACTTCTAGATAATAAGCTTGTGGTATTGGATCTGGGTCACAACTATCTAATTTTTCACTGAGTTTATCACTCACCAAGGCACATTCTTCAATGTTAATTCCATTAGGTTTATCAATATAAACTCTTAAATACCAACTTTTTCCTTCTTTTACAAATTCTACATTAACTAATTCAAAATGATTTTCATCTAGAATAGGGATTACCAGATTAGTTACTGTTTCAACAACACTACTCACTTATGAGCCTCCTTCAACTAAATTAAAGCAATACTTCAGCAGAAATAGAACCAAAGTAAACTATTCCAACAAAAAGAGTGAGCATTTCTGCTCACTCTTTACGAGTTATCTAATATAACTTAGTTTAACATAGCTAAAATTAGAATACAAGAATTAACATTGCTCTGTTTTTCTTATTATACTGAGAATTTCTAAGTTTATTTAGTAGTTAAAATAAGCTTAATTGATTTTCATCTGGTAAATCATCCAACACATGATTTTCTGTCATAAAATCAATCAATGATTGAGATACTTTTCCCCTCTTACTTAGATCTTCTTTTGAAATAAATTCTTGTTCCTCTCTTGCCGCAACAATTTGCTTAGCTACGTTTAATCCTAAACCAGGGATTGCTGTGAAAGGTGCCAATAATGTTCTTCCGTCTTCTTGAATAGTCCAGTTCTGAGCATCAGACTTATTAATATCTACCATACTAAAATCGAAACCTCTTTCTATCATTTCGTTAGCAATTTCTAATACTGTTAAAAGATTTTTCTCTTTAGTTGTTGCTTCATTTCCTTTTGAATTTATGAGTTCCATCGCATTTTTTACAGCTTCTTTTCCTCTAGACATTGAAACTAAATCAAAATCATCTGCACGTACTGAGAAATATGCTGCATAATAAACAAGGGGATAATAAACTTTAAAATATGCAATTCTTAGTGCCATCAAGACATACGCAGCAGCATGAGCTTTCGGAAACATATACTTAATTTTTAAACATGCTCCGATATACCACTCAGGAACATCTGCTGCTCTCATATCAGCTTGCCATTCATCTGGTATTCCTCTGCCCTTTCGTACATGTTCCATAATCTTGAATGCTTTATCAGACTCAACACCCATATGAATTAGATCCATCATAATATCGTCACGACATCCTATAACGTCTGGCATTGTTACAGTTCCATTTTTTATTAATTCTTCTGCATTCCCCAACCAGACATCTGTACCATGTGATAGTCCTGAAATTTTTAATAACTCTGCAAATGTTTTTGGATGGGTCTCTTCTAACATTCCTCTAACAAAGCGAGTACCAAATTCCGGAACACCTAATGTCCCTGTCGAAGATTGAATCTCTTCAGGAGTTACACCCAAAATATCTGTTCCTGAGAATAATGCCATAACTCCAGGATCATCTGTAGGAATAGTTTTAGGATCTATTCCAGACAAATCTTGTAACATTCTTATCATCGTAGGATCATCATGACCTAAAATATCTAATTTCAAGATGTTATCATGAATCGAATGAAAATCAAAGTGAGTTGTACGCCAAGCAGCTGTTAGGTCATCTGCTGGATATTGTATTGGAGTAAAGTCATAAATGTCCATATAATCAGGAACAACCAGAATTCCTGCAGGATGTTGCCCAGTAGTTCGCTTTACTCCAGTAGCTCCCTTAGCTAGTCTATCTATTTCAGCACCTCTGAAATTTTGTTCAGTATCTCTCTCATAGGCCTTAACATATCCATAAGCTGTTTTATCAGCTACTGTACCAATTGTTCCAGCACGATAAACATTATTCTCACCAAATAGAACTTTTGTATAATTGTGTGCAATAGGTTGATAATCCCCAGAGAAATTTAAATCTATATCTGGAACTTTATTTCCCTTAAAACCTAAGAAAGTTTCAAAAGGTATATCTTGTCCATCTTTTATTAATTCTGTACCACAATTAGGACAGTCTTTATCTGGTAAGTCGTAACCAGAACCATACTCACCTTTTTCATAAAAATGCGTCCACTTGCATTTTGGGCATCGGTAATGTGGTGGCAATGGATTAACCTCTGTAATACCTGTCATTGTTGCAACTAAGCTTGACCCAACAGATCCTCGAGAACCTACTAAATATCCATCTTTATTAGATTTATACACTAATTTTTGTGAAATTAGATAAATTACCGAAAATCCATTACCAATAACAGATTTCAATTCCTTATCCAACCTCTTTTGAACTATTTCTGGTAAAGTATCACCATACCAGGCATGTGCTCTATTCATAGTAAGATCATGTATGTCTTGCTCTGCACCTTCCATTTTAGGTGTATAAAGTTTATCTTTAACAGGAGTGATTTCTGAAATTTCATCTACTAACTTATTAGGATTGGTTACCACGATTTCTTTTGCTATATCTTCTCCTAAAAAGCTGAATTCTTCTAACATTTCATCTGTAGTTCTAAAATGTGCATCTGGTAATTTTTTTAATCTATTTAATGGGTTAGCCCCTGCTTGAGAATGAATTAATATCTTTCGATAAATTGCATCCTCTTTATTCATAAAATGAACATCTCCAGTAGCAACTATTGGTTTATCTAGTTCGTGGGCTAATTTAACCATATTTGTAATAATTTCTTCAAGATTATCATTATCTTTAACTAATTCTTGTTCCAATAATGGTTCATACAATGGCTTTGGTTGAACTTCTAAATAGTCATAAAATTCTGCTTTTTGCTTAGCAATTGTATATCCCTTCTGCATCATTGCTGTAAATACTTCACCATCAGCACAAGCAGACCCTACTATAAGTCCTTCACGATATTTTTCTAAAATTGAACGTGGTACTCTTGGAACTCTATAGAAATACTTAACCATAGATTCTGAAGTTAATTTAAAGAGATTTTTTAGGCCTTCTTGTGTTTTTGCTAAAATTATTGCATGCGATGGATGCTCGTGTTTATACGCATCATTTTCCCCAACATGCTTATTAAAATCATCATGATATAATATTTGTTTTTCTTCAGCATCTTTTAACATAGCATAATATATAAAACCAGTAGCTTCAGCATCATATATAGCTCGATGATGATGCTCTAATTTTATATTCAATTTTTTAGCTAATATATTAAGCCTAAATCCTTTCATTTCAGGATATAAATATCTTGCTAACGGTAATGTATCAATCCAAGGTTCCTGTATCATTTCCATATTATGACGTTCGTATCCTGTATTCATGAAATCTACGTCAAAAGTAGCATTGTGTCCTACAATAATGCAATCTTTACAAAATTCTTTGAATAACCTAAAAACTTCTTTCTCGCTTTTAGAACCTCTTACCATGTCATCAGTAATACTTGTTAAATTAATTGTAGTCTGTGAAAGAGGATGACCGGGATCAATAAATTCTTCAAACGTATCAATAACATTTCCCTTTTCCATTTTTACAGCAGCAAGTTCTATTACTTTATCATATTGTGCTGACAAACCTGTTGTTTCAGTATCAAAAATAACATATGTTGCATCTCTCAAGTTTTTGTGTTGCTCATTATACGCAATAGGAACTCCATCATCTACAATATTTGCCTCAACACCATAGAGAATCTTGACATTATTTTTTTGCCCAGCAGCATGTGCTTCAGGAAATGCCTGTAATGTTCCATGGTCTGTAATTGCAATAGCTTTATGTCCCCACTCCGCAGCTTTAGATACGTATTCTGTAATGCTATTAGTAGCATCCATCATACTCATATTAGAGTGAAGGTGTAATTCAACTCGCTTTTCATTTTCAGGGGCCGTATCTTTTCTACTCTCATGTTTTATTTCATTCAAATCATATGCATTAATAACTAGGTCCCTCATATAGTTATCTTCTTGAACACTTCCACGCACCTTAATCCAGACACCAGAATTTATAGCATCGAACATCGCTTCATCTTCTTCAGTTCGTGAAAACTTCTTAACGACAAATGATGAGGTGTAATCTGTAACTTCCAAGATTAATAATTTTCTACCTGAACGTAACTCTCTAACTTCTTTATTGAAGACATAGCCTTGAACTGTAACTGAACGTTCTTCTTCAGTTATATTAATCATTTGCGTAATTTCTTGATCAGATGAAATTTTCTTTCCTAGTTGGACCGGTCCTTCTATACTAGGAACTTCTGCTTTAGATTTTTCTCTTTGTTCACTTTGTTTCTTTATGGCTTCTACAGCTTTTTGAGCCAATTCGGCATCGCTCTTAGCTTTCTGTTCTTTAATATTCTCAATTATCTCCTGAGCCTTAGTTTCATCAACTAGAGTATTAACTGAAAATTTAGGAAACCCTATCTTGTGATATGTTGATTCTAATGGACCTAAAGCTTGATCTACTAAAAAACGTTTTACAATTTCATTTTCTGCCAGTAAAATTACTCTATTATTATCTAAATATGGTACTTTACTTCTGGAAAGTTCTTGTATAAATGATGATTGAATACCACTATTAAATACAACCCATTTCCAATAATCTCCTAACTTTTGATTCGTTATAATGGGATTTTTTGTATGCAAAGTGATGTCAACTTTGGCAATATCTTTAAACGCTAACTGTAGTTGCTGATAAAATTGGTAAAATACTTCATATGGCAGTATATCTTCTATTTGCAAATGAAAATTCCAAACTTTACTCTCTACATGGACTTCAACTTTTTGAATTTCTGCATTCGTAAATACCTCTTCAAACCCATGTTTATTTTCCCAATTAATCTGTCTTAATAATTTCTTAAATAGATCTTGTTTATTGGTTTCCAAAGAAGTAGCTCCTTTCCCAAAATTCTTCATTTCAAAAAAAATAGTAACTGAGAAAAATTTAACACTTAATCTCAGTCACTTCAAATAAAAATATTAACTAATCAGTAATTGTTTCATTAAAAAGTATTTTTACAGAGTTTAATAACTCTTCTAACTTAACTTCAATCTTTTCTCCATTTTGACGAAGTTTAATTTCAACAATTCCTTCATCTGCTTTCTTACCAACAGTTATACGAATTGGAAGTCCAATTAAATCTGAATCTGCAAATTTTACTCCTGCGCGTTCTTTTCTATCATCAACTAACACTTGATATCCTGCATCTTCTAACATTGCAGTAACTTTTTCACTTAGTTCTCTTTGTGTATCATTCTTTACATTAACAGGAACAACGTGAATATCGAATGGGGCAATTTCGCGAGGCCAAGCAATACCATTTTCATCATTATGTTGTTCAACTATTGCTGATAATAAGCGTGAAACACCAATTCCATAGCAACCCATTCTCATAGGAACTTGACGTCCATTTTCATCTAATACATCTGCACCCAAACTCTCAGAATAACGAGTTCCTAATTGGAAAATATGACCAATTTCAATTCCACGTGTAAATTTCAATACACCTTCGCCATCTGGTGATAGTTCTCCTTCTCTAACTTCACGCAAATCTAAAAATTCATCAACATGATAATCTCTATCAATATTAACGTTTATATAGTGGTAACCATCTTCATTGGCACCTACACTAGCATTTATCATTCCTTCAACATCTAAATCTGCTAGTACTTTTAGATTTTCATCAATTCCTACAGGTCCTAGAGAGCCGAAGTTTGCACCTAAGAATTTTACAGCTTCTTCTTCTTCAGCTGGACGTAAATCAATAGCTCCTAAATGATTCTTTAATTTAACTTCGTTTACTTCGTCAATACCTCTCATTAAAACAACAACAGGTTCGTCATCAGCTACAAATAATAGAGTCTTAATTTCATTTTGAGTATCTGTTCCCAAAAACTCAGCTACTTCAACAATTGTTTTGGCATTAGGTGTAGCAACTTTTTCCAAATCTTTTGGAGTTTCATGAGATTGTTTAGGTATTCTCAAATTCTTTGCCATCTCAATATTAGCTGCATAATCAGACGAATCAGAATATGCAATTGTATCTTCTCCAACTTCAGCGATGGCTTGGAATTCTTTTGATCTATTTCCTCCCATTGCGCCTGAATCAGCAATAATTCCTCTAAAATCTAGCCCACAACGTTCAAAAATTCTTTGATATGCTTTGTCAGTATCATTAAAAACTTTTTCCATACTTGCATCATCAACATGGAATGAATAACCATCTAACATCAAAAATTCACGACCACGTAATAAACCAAATCTAGGTCTATTTTCATCGCGATACTTCATTTGAATTTGATATAAATATAGTGGCAATTTTTTGTAAGATTTTATTGCATCTCTTACAATTGTTGTGAAAGTTTCTTCATGAGTTGGTCCTAAAATAAAATCTCGTTCATGACGATCTTTTAATTTAAACAAAGTAGGACCGTAAGTTTCATAACGTCCTGACTCTTGCCATAACTCTGCTGGTACAACTGCAGGGACTAGCATTTCTACTGCATCAATTCTATCCATTTCTTCACGAATAATATTTTCGATTTTCTTCATTACTCGATATGCAAGAGGTAAATAAGCATACATACCTGCTGTTATTTGTTTGATATATCCCCCTCTTAGCATCAATTGATGACTGACAACTTCAGCATCACTTGGAATTTCTTTTAATGTTGGAATTAACATTTGTGATTGTTTCATTTTTTTACTCCTCTCTGAGAACAATACTCATCTTAAACCATTAATTATCTAATGTAAAAAATATCTTTGAATATCATTCCAGGTTACTAAAATCATTAAAATCATTAAAAAACCAAACCCTATCAAAGTAATTATACCCTCTTTTTCCGGATCTAAAGGCTTTCTTCTGATTGCTTCTACTATATTTAATAACAATTTCCCACCATCTAACGCGGGTATTGGTAATAAATTGACAATACCTAAATTTATAGACAAAACTGCCATTAAATTCATAATACTCAAGATACCATAATGAGCAGCTTCACTCGTATAAGAGTACATTGCTACAGGTCCACCCAAATCATTCAAACTGAATCCCTGTGTAAACATTTTACCTAAAACTCCTATGATACTTGTTATTATATACCAGGTTTGAGTAAATCCATATGACAAAATTGCAACAATTGACTTATCATAATGGACTTTTGCCATAACTCCTATCATTCCAACTTTTTTACCATTCTCGATTTGAACTTTAGGTGTTATCCTTATTTTAATAATTTTATTTTTTCTATCAATTTTTAAAATAATTTTTTTATTCCCATTTCTTTGGATTTGAGTGGAAGCTTCTTGCCAAGTAGTGGTCTTTATATTACCAACAGCTATTATTCGATCATTGGGCTTTATTCCTGCTTTCTGTGCAACCGAATTTTCTTGAACCTTTCCTATTTGATTATCTGTAGAAGCTACTCCACCTTGCACAAGTGCGATCACTAAAAAAGCTACAATTGCTAAAATAAAATTATTCATAGGACCTGCAAAGTTTGTAAGCATTCTTTGAATAATTTTAGCTGATTGAAATTGAACATCTTTAGGTGCAATTTGTACTTCCGTTCCATCATTTTCAATTATGCATGCATCATGATCTACTTCATATACTTTTAGTTCTGAATCATCGCCATTCTCGTATCCTTCGATCCACAGCTTATCTTCCAAATCCCAATCAGAAATTTGAACAGGAACACCTGAAATTAAAGTTTTTTTGTTACTTGTATTAATTTTTACTACTTTATTTTCATCATTTATTAACAGATTAACTGTCATTCCCTTTTTCAAGGGAACATCGTCTTCCTCAGCACCTGCCATACGCACATATCCACCTATAGGCAATAATCTGATTGTATATGTAGTACTATTCTTTCGATAGAACCATAGTTTAGGCCCCATGCCAATGGAAAATTCTCTTACTAAAATTCCTGCCTTTTTTGCAAAAAAGTAATGTCCAAATTCATGTACAAAAACGAGGACTCCAAAAACAATAATAAATGCAATTATTGTGATAATCATTTAACCATCCTCTCTTAAACCTTACTAAATTAAACCAACGAAATGCATTAAAGGTAAAACTAACAAAATTGAATCAAATCTATCTAATATTCCACCGTGTCCTGGTAAAATTTTTCCAGAGTCTTTTACTCCATAATGTCTCTTAAATGCTGATTCAATTAAATCACCAAATTGAGCACCAATTGATAGAAATACTGTTATTCCCAACATAGTTAAAAAGCCATATGGAAAAGCACTTTGCTTAAAGAAAAGATAAATTCCTACGATAATGACAGCACTCACTGTACCTCCAATTGATCCTTCCCATGTTTTGTTAGGACTAATATGAGGAGCTAACTTAGTACGCCCAATTTGACGCCCGATTAAGTATGCGCCACTATCTGTAATCCAAGTAATCAAGAATGCGTATAAAATCATCCATAAACTTTCTTGGCGAGCATAAATCATATAGTGAAATCCTAATCCTGAATAAATAGCTCCTAAAATTATAGCTCCCACATCATCAAAGGAAAATCTATTACGACTAACAACTGTATATCCTAGTAATACTAGCGTGAAGAAATAGAATCCACTATAAAAAATTCCATTTGGAAAAAAATTGATCCAATTACTTGGTACTAATAGGCAAGCCACTGCCATAAAAGCTATTATTGCCTCAGGTGAAATTAAAAGTTTTCTTTTCATAGTTAAGAATTCTGACATTCCCACTAATCCCATCGCTACTACTAATATACTAAATAAATTTCCTCCCACTACTAGTAAAGGAATAAAAATCAGCAATGCTACGACTGCTGTAATAACTCTTTGTTTCATCTTTATTTCTTCTCCTCTTTTAATCCACCAAATCTTCTATCTCTTGTTTGAAAAGCATAAATATTAGCTAATAAATCTTCTTCTGAATAATCTGGCCATAATATATCAGTAAATACAAATTCACTGTATGCCAATTGCCATAATAGAAAATTTGATATTCTTTCTTCTCCACTCGTTCTAATTAATAAGTCAGGATCATTGTATGGAGCAAGCTTTCCAGTCATTAAATTAGCATCTACTACTTTTTCAGTTATCTTTTCTATCTCTAATTTGTTTTCACTTACTTTACTAGCAATACTTTGAATAGCAGATACTAATTCAGCACGACCACCATAATTTAATGCAAAATTTAAGACCATTCCTGTACAATTTGAAGTTTGTTCAATTGCATCATAAACAGCTTTTTGAGTTTTTTTCGGTAACATATCTATATAACCCATAACATTTACTCTTACATTATTTTCAATTAATTCAGGAACAAAAGTATTGAAGAACTTAACCGGTAAATCCATAAGAAAATCCACTTCTTTATCAGGACGTTTCCAATTTTCTGTAGAAAAAGCATATAACGTTAGAACCTTAACACCTAAATTACTCGCTACCTTAGTTATATTTTTTACAGTTTCCATTCCTTGTTTATGTCCTGCTATTCGCGGTAAGTGTCTTTTCTTAGCCCAACGTCCATTTCCATCCATGATAATAGCTATATGATTAGGAATTAGTTCTTTTTTTAATTTATTCCTTTTTTCATCCATATTTTCTTTTTTATTAAAAAAATCCAACATCTAAATTCACCTCCATAATGGAAATATACCTCTAAATTACTATAGCAGTTTTTTTTTAAACAATAAAGTTAATATACAATAAAAAAAGGGTAAAGTAACAAATCTTTACCCTCGTGATACAATAGTTTATTGCATTATCCTTCGAGAACTTCTTTTTCTTTGTCCTCTGTAATTTTATCAATATTTTTAATAGATTCATCTGTCACTTTTTGTGCTTGATTTTCTAAATCTCTTAAATCATCTTCTGTTAAGTCACCATTCTTTTGAGCTTTCTTCAAAGCATCCATCATATCACGACGAATGTTTCTAACAGCAACTTTTCCAGTTTCAGAAACAGCCTTTACTTGCTTTGCTAGCTCTTTACGACGTTCTTCAGTTAATTGTGGAATAACTAAACGAATTGCTGTTCCATCATTCATTGGTGCAATTCCTAAATCTGATGCCATAATAGCATGTTCAATGTTCTTTAAAGAGGTCTTATCATATGGTGTGACCAATAATACACGTGCTTCAGGAACTGAAATTTGTGCCATTTGATTTAAAGGAGTAGGAGCCCCATAGTATTCTACATTAATTCTATTCAATAAACTGGCATTAGCACGTCCTGCACGAATATTCCCTAATTCTCTTCGTAAAGAATCTTCTGCCTTCGTCATTTTTTCTTGTGCTTCCTTAATAATAGGTTCTGTTATTTTCATAATTATTTTCCTTCCACTGTTGTACCAATTTCTTCGCCTTCAACAACCTTCTTAATGTTTCCTCGGTTGTTCATGTTGAAGACTACTAAAGCAATATTGTTGTCCATTGATAATGATGAAGCTGTAGTATCCATAACACGTAATCCCTTATTAATAATATCCATATGTGTTAACTTAGTATACTTTTTAGCTGTAGGATCAACTTTAGGATCCGCGTTGTAGATTCCATCTACTCCATTTTTAGCCATTAAGATTACTTCTGCATTAAGCTCGGATGCTCTTAATGCAGCTGTAGTATCTGTTGAGAAATATGGAGAACCTGTACCTGCTGCAAAAATAACAATTCTTCCTTTTTCTAGATGACGAATTGCTTTTCTACGAATATATGGTTCTGCTACTTGTCTCATTTCAATAGCTGTTTGAACTCTTGTAGGAACTCCAACTGACTCTAGACTATCTTGAAGTGCTAAAGCGTTCATAACGGTTCCTAACATACCTATGTAATCGGCTTGTGCTCTTTCCATTCCTATTTCAGCACCAGCTTCACCACGCCACATATTTCCGCCACCTACAACGATAGCAATTTGTACACCTAAATCATGAACTTCTTTTATTTCTTCTGCAACTTTTAAAATTTCGGGCGGATTAATTCCTTTTCCTTGATCACCAGCAAGTGCTTCACCACTCAACTTTAGTAATACACGTTTATACTTGATGTCAGACATGTAAAATTCCTCCCAATATTTATCATAATTCATTCTATAAAATTTTATCTCTTCTAAAATTTCATTTTACCATATTTATCATGATGATAGTAGGTCTAAAAATAATTGCTAATTATTTTTTATTTTTAAATAAGTTCTTTAAATTTCTTTTTATAACTTGGAAGAAAGTTAATGAACGAACCATTCTATCTGCAGGGACATATTCTCTAATTGCTCGCAATACTTCTTTGGAATTTTTAGCAGAAAAAGTAAACATACCATTTTTTTTAGTTCTTAAAGCAAAGCGTGGTATCCATTTTCCTTTAAACATCACAGAAGCTATAACTACATCCACTTCTTCCCATGGAATTTGGATATATTTTCTAACATCTCTATCATTAAAAAATTCAAATCCCTTATCACCTATCATTATCTTTCCATAATCAGATAATCCCATATAAGACGTACCTGCCATTGTTAAATCTACTTTTGTATTAATTGACTGAACCATAATTAAATTCAACTCCACTTTTTACATTATTGTATTTATTATATCAGAAAACACCTCGTAAATGCTTACAATAATGGAATTATTACTTATTTTTCATGATCCAACAAATATTTCTTTCTATCTATTCCTCCAGCATACCCCACTAAATCTCCTCTACTACCTATCACTCTGTGACATGGAACTATTACTAATAATTTATTTTTTGAAACTGCTCTTCCAATTGCTTGTGACGAAAGATTCTTTTCACCAAAAATTATTTTGCCTAATTCTTTATATGATATGGTAGATCCATAGGGTATTTTTAATAATTCATTCCATACTTTTAATTGAAATTCAGTCCCTTTAAATTTAATTGGTAGATCTTTAATTAATGGCTTATTTCCTTTAAAGTAGTCATCCAACCATTGTACTGTTTCTTCTAACACCACATTACCAATATTTTTTTCTTCATTTTCTTTCTCATCACTAAAATAACATTCTACTAAAGAATATCCATCAGATTTTAAAACTATATTTCCGATTGGTGAATCATAATTCATTTTATACATGCATATCACTCCTAAAAAAAGCAACACTAGTTGGCGATAAGATAGCTACCTATACTATCTTATTATCCGCTTAGTGTTGCTAAAACTATTATTATAAATAAACACCTATTTACTTAATTTTAATTACTGGCTTATGCTTCTTTTTTCTATCTATACTTAATTTATCAATTACCGGTTTATCATTTACTATAGTAACTTCTACTGTATCTTTTTTTATTGAAATCATAGGCTTACTCCTCTCTTTCATATAAAAAACTAGCTTACTAACTGTAAATATATAGTACTCAATAAATTAGACTATTTTATTAAGCAAATATTAAGAAATGATTAATTTTTCAATCCTATACTAATTTAAGTAACATATATAAAAAAGATGAATAAGTCCACAAATGACTTATTCATCTTAAAGTTCACTAATACATTTCTAAATATTGATCTCTTTCCCACTGTGAAACTTCTTGACGATAAGCATCCCATTCTAAACGCTTTGCTTCTAAGAAGTTTTGATATAAATGTGGTCCCATAGCATCTTGAACAACCTTATCTGTCTTCAATGCCTTTAATGCATTATGCAATGTTGATGGTAAATCTTGAATGTTATTTGCCTCACGTTCTTCATCATCCATTGCATAAATATTTCTATCAACAGGAGCTGCTGGTTCAATTTTATTACGTAATCCATCTAAACCTGCTTCTAGTAATGCAGCTACTGCTAAATATGGATTAGCAGATGGATCTACTGAACGTAATTCTAAACGAGTTGAATTTCCTCTTGCAATTGGAACACGAACCAGTGGTGAACGATTATGTCCTGACCAAGCCACATAAACAGGAGCTTCATATCCAGGTACTAAACGTTTATAAGAATTTACAGTAGGATTCATAATAGCAGTAAAGTTACGTGCATGTTTTAATACGCCACCCAAGAAGTAGTATGCATCTTGTGATAACTGTTCTTCACCTTTAGTATCAAAGAATGCATTACCATCTTTATGGAACAATGACATATTCAAATGCATACCTGAACCGTTAATTCTATCTAATGGTTTTGGCATAAATGTTGCATGTAATCCATATTTACGTGCAACAGTCTTTACAACAAGTTTAAATGTTTGAATATTATCACATGCATGCAAAGCATCCGCATACTTAAAATCAACTTCATGTTGTCCAGGAGCTACTTCATGATGGGAAGCTTCTACATCAAATCCCATATTTTCCAACTCTAACACAATATCACGACGACAATTTTCACCTAAATCAACAGGAGCTAAATCGAAATAACTTCCCTTATCATTTAAGTGGATTGTTGGACGTCCAGTTTTTTCATCTAATTTGAATAAAAAGAATTCAGGTTCAGGCCCAATATTAAATTCCGTAAAGCCCATTTCCTTCATTTCATCAAGTACTCTAATTAAATTATTACGAGGATCTCCTAAAAATGGTGTGCGATCTGCATTATATACCTCACAAATTAAACGAGCAACTTTTCCATGTTCTCCACCCCATGGAAAAATCATCCATGTTGATAAATCTGGATATAACCACATATCACTTTCTTCAATACGTACAAAGCCATCAATGGATGAACCATCAAACATCATCTTATTATCTAAAACTTTATCTAACTGACTAATTGGAACTTCAACATTTTTAATTGTTCCATATAAATCAGTAAACATTAAACGTAAGAAACGTACATTTTCTTCCTTTGCAATGCGTCGAATGTCATCTTTTGTGTAGTCGAATTTTACCATCTTTTATTGCTCCTTGTCGGGTTGTTAATTTAAAGTGAACGGTTATTACGCAAAGAAAAATCATTATCTTTTATAAAACCACCAGCAGATACAAACTCATCACGTAAAATGCGTCGAACATCAGCATCTGTTAATGTATTATGTTTATCAGCTTTTTCTTGTTCTTTTTTAGCTTTTTCTTCATAAATATGCTTAATTCCCGCCATATTTATTCCTTCACCTAAAAAATCTTTAATTTCTAAAAGCTTATCTATGTCATTCAAGGAATACATTCGCCTATTTCCCGCATTACGTTCAGGTATAACCAATTCTTGTTCTTCATAGTATCTAATCTGGCGTGCAGTAAGATTTGTTAGTTTCATAACAGTTCCCATAGGTAAAACTGCAAGTGAACGTCTAAGCTCTTTTTCTCGCATAATCCAACCCTCCTTTAAATTACGTGTTAATGATATCAATAAGACAGACAAATGTCAATATCCCATGTAATATTTTCTTACACGAATTTTTTATTTATAAAATGTTTCTAGCACCGCTTTAGTTATAGCAATTTTTACATGTGCATAAGTTAATCCACCTTGAATATATAATGTATATGGTTCTCTTAAAGGACCATCACTTGATAATTCTATTGTGGACCCTTCTGTAAAACTTCCAGATGCCATAATAATTTTATCTTCATATCCATCCATATAACTTGGAACTGGTTCAACATATGCATTCATAGGAGAATTATGCTGTATTGCTGCACAAAATTTGACCATTGCATCAGGATTACCAAAATTAACCGTTTGAACCAAATCTGTCCTAGGCGCATCCCAGCTAGGTGATACATCCATTCCCATTTCTTCTAGTAATGCTGCTGTATAAATCGATCCTTTAATTGCCTCTCCTGTCACATTAGGAGCCAAGAAGAAACCTTCGTAAAAATCTCTCATAAATGGATATGTGGCACCTTCATTCTTTCCTGCTCCTGGAACAATGAGCCTTGCACCGCATCTATCAATAAGATCTTTATTCCCAACTAAAAATGCACCTGTTTTTGCAATTCCACCACCAGCATTTTTGTATAGGGAGCCAGCCATCAAATCAGCTCCATAAAATGTTGGTTCTTCAGTCTCTGTAAATTCTCCATAACAATTATCAATAAAAATTATCGCTTGAGGGGCATATTTTTTTACAAATTTTATCATCTCAGCTATTTCAGAAACAACGAAACTATCTCTTGAAGAATAACCTCGCGAACGTTGTATAGCTACCATTTTTATCGAAGAATCTTTTTGTAAATCTTCCTTCGCTCTTTTATAATCTACTTTCCCATTATCTAAAAGTGGTGTGTAAGAAAAATTAATTAGATGTTCTTCCAAAGTTCCTGGATTATCTCCAGCTACACCTATAACTTCTTGAATAGTATCATATGGCATTCCTGTTAAATAATGCAATGTATCATGTGGACGCAACACTCCAAAAAATGCAGTTGAAATGGCATGGGTACCAGATGTCAATTGCGGTCTAACCATAGCATCTTCAGTTTTAAAATAATCAGCAAACATAGCATCAAGTTTATCTCTACCTATGTCATCATAACCATATCCTGTTGAACCAACTAAGTCTTCCTCAGCGACATGATGCTTCCTAAATAATTCTAATACTCTTCGCTGATTATTTAATACTATTTCTGTTATATCCTCTAATTTTGAAGATATTTTCTCATCTACTATCTCTATTTTATTTTGTAAATCTTTAGGTAAATCTTCTGACCATTTACTCATTATCACTTCACTCCTTAATATTTATATCCAATCATCAATTAGTTTATATATTTTCTTTATATCTTCAGGGTTATTAACTAAATCAAACCAAACTACATTCATTTTATTCCTAAACCATGTCAATTGTCGTTTAGCATATCTACGTGAATTTCTTTTTACTAGTTCAATAGCTTCATCTTTAGATATTTCACCATCAAAATAAGGATAAAATTCTTTATAACCTATTCCTTTACCAGCAGGTAGTGTAGCTCCGCCTAAATCATATAGGTACTTTGCTTCCTCAATCAATCCAGTTTGAATCATTATATCTACTCTTTTATTAATTCTTTCATATAGGGTACTTCTTTGAGTATTCAATCCTATTAATAATGGCTCAAATTCCTTATTACTTTCATCATGTTGTTCAGAAAAAAGGCGTCCAGTTTGTTCAATAACCTCCAAAGCTCTTATCACTCTTCTAGAATTATTGATTGGAATTTTCCTAGCAGCTACTATATCTAATTTTGCTAGTTCTTCCCACAATCTTTCTTTTCCATTTTTTTCCATAAAAAGTTGCCACTTTTTTCTTCTTTCAATACTCAATTGATCAAAAGTATCTCCACCTAAACTATAACCATCTAAAAGTGCTTGCAAATAAAAGCCTGTCCCACCAACGATGATAGGTATATTATCATCATTAGCTATTTCCTTTATATCTTTACGGCAGTTATCTATAAAGTCAGCAACAGAAAATCTTTGCTGAACTTGTAAGATATCTATCATATAGTGCTTTATATCTTCCATTTCATCAGGTGTTATCTTTGCTGTTCCTATATCCAAATTTTTATAAACTTGCATTGAATCGCCTGAAATAATTTGTCCTTTATATTTCTTAGCAATATCAATTGATAAAGCTGTCTTTCCTACTGCTGTTGGGCCAACAATCACAATAACTTTTTGTGTCATACTATCTTCCCTTAATTATCTTTTTATAAAATTAGTATATCATTATTACTTAAATTATAACTATTTTCCTGGATATTTTTATCAATATCATTCATAATGTATATAGAACCACTTCGAAGGAGGTACTCAATATGAAAAAATTTAATTTAGGTTTCTTACTAGGTGTTACAACAACATTAGGTGCTTTAGCTGGCGCTGTTTTTACTTTTAAGAAAAATGTTGTTGAACCAATTGAAGAAAAAGAAGCTATTTTAGAAGAACATCGTCGTCGTGCTTTACGTAAGAGTCGTTCTGCACATCAAGGATAAAAAATAGTAATTGTCTTATATCAAAATAGCAGCAAGCTAGATTTATTAGCCTTGCTGCTATTTTTATTATTAATATTTGCTCTTCTTCTTTTTTCCATCCCAACGATCATAGCCTGATTTTAATATATATAAATCTCTAAAACCGTCTTTGTACAATTGAACAGCTGCTCTTGTAGCAATTGTTCTTCCAGTTTCGTATAAATATACTGGCATATCCTTACGGAGACTTGATTTATAGATTTTAAATTGGCTATATGGCATATTACGTGCTCCTAAAATATGTCCCGCATTAAAAGTATCAGGTTCACGCAAATCTATAACTTGAGCTTTTTTCATTCCCTTTTTAAACTCTTCATTATCAAGCATAGTAGATACTCTCTTTCCAGAAATGTAGGTATATAACTGCATTCCTAGAAGATAAGCTACTAATAAAATTAGAATGATGTTTACCCATGCCCATACAGAAATATCAGCCAAAAACATTGTACTAAGACCTCCTTAGCTGTAATTATTAAAAAATATTAACTACTTATTAAATTTTAAAGCTAGTGAAGCTGCACCTATAACTCCAGCTTCATTTCCTAATTCAGCAAGTTTTAAAGTAGTTGATTTTTTAACTGAGGGGAAGGCAAATTCCTTAAAGTAACTATCAACCTGATCTAATAAGAACTTACCCGCTGCAGAAACGCCACCACCAATTACAATATATGATGGATTGATAAGACTACCAATATTAGCACAAGCAAATCCTAGATAGTAGCAAACACGATCCACAACACGTTCAGCTAAAATATCGCCATCTTTTGCTAAATCAAATACTATCTTAGAACTAATATCTTGCCCATCATCTAACATTTTCTTTAAATCAGATTTTCCAGCAAACTCTTCAGCCATATCACGCGCAACACGTACAACACCTGTTGCAGAAGCATAAGTTTCCAAGCAACCATGATTTCCACAAGTACATAAATAGCCATTTGGCTGTACATTTATATGACCAATTTCACCACCAGCACCAGCTCCGTGAACCATTTCGCCATTAGTGATGACACCACCACCAACACCTGTACCTAATGTAACAAATGTTACTTCATCATCATTTTCTCCGGCACCTTTCCAGCGTTCACCCAATGCTGCTACATTAGCATCGTTATCTACAGCAAACTTCATACTGGTGCCTTTTTCAATTTCTTCTTTTAGGTTTTGCTTTTCTTTCCAGTTCAAGTTAAATGCTGCTTCAACTGTACCATTTTCAATATCTACTGTTCCCGGTGTACCCATTCCGATTCCAACAAATTGTTCTGGTTTCATATCGTATAAATCTAAATGATGATTAATTGATTCAACAATATCAGGAACAATATGCTTACCATCATCTAAAATATCAGTTTCAACACTCCATTTTTGTTGAATTTCACCATCTAGTGTCAAGATAGCAAATTTAATTGTTGTACCGCCTAAATCAACGCCAATTAACTTCTTATTCATTCCTCATTCTCCTTAATAGTAAATTTTACAGGTGACTTAGCTCTTTTTTCTTCAACACCATGTTCTCGATTAAGAACTAACTTTGCTGATAAAAAAGTTTGCTTGTCAATTACTCCTGCTTTATATAAATGATCAAGTTCTAGAGCCATTAACTCAATGTCCCACATACGTTTACCAACATATACAAAAATACCAAAATTTTTTAATAATTGCTGTACATCATATAACGTTTTCATGCTCTATCACCTCAACATTTAATTATACTTGAATTGTACTTAACTTGTAAAACCAAAATTTAAGATTATCAAATTTATAAAAAGTAAAATCACAAAACTTACAATTCTTTTAACTTTAGGGACCCTACCTAAATTAGGGACACCAACGACATAACCTAAAAGAAAACCACTTACTAATCCACCTAAATGTCCTGTCAAATCCGAATTTCCAAACATACCAAAGAATATATTCAATATTACTAATAGAAAAAATTGACGAGACATAGTTTGTAAATATGGATTTCTTCTGAAAGATTCTCCCAACATCAAAAAAGAACCGAACATACCAAACAATGCTGTACTAGCACCTGCAGAAATACTACTAAAATTAAATGCAAAACTTGCTATATTCCCACAAATTCCACTTACCAAATAAATTATTAAGAACCTTGTCTTTCCAAAAATATTTTCTAATAAAGTTCCTAAAAAATATAAAGTTATCATATTGATAAGTAAATGTTGTAATCCTATATGAATAAACATAGGAGTTATCAAGCGCCAATACTGACCATTGATAATATAAGGGGAATACTTTGCTCCAAAACGCACTAAATTAGCAATATTTTCTGTTCCACCAAATAATGTCATTACTATATACATTACTATATTAAGAATAATTAACGTATAAGTGATACTAGGTTTATTTTTTAAATATTGCAACATAAACCGCACCTCTTTATATTCTTATTTGATTAGTAATGTAAATATCAAAACTATCAACATCCCACTGAGGTTCTTGGAAATATCTACTTCTATCAACAAGTGCTACCTTATTTCCACGATAATCACTTAAATACTTATCGTAAAATCCTCCACCGAATCCTAACCTTGCTCCATTTTCAGCAAATGCCAAGCCTGGAACAATGATTAAATCGATATTTTCTTTATTAACATAATTCTCACTTTCAGGTTCCAAAACACCAAATTTAGTTCTTACTATTTTGACATCAGGAGTTAATTCAACAAACTCCATCATTCTATTTGGCAAAGTCTTAGGTACTAAAACTTTTTTATTTTGTTGCTGAGCAGTTGAAATTATAGGGAAAGTATCTAACTCAAAATCTTCACTCAGTGTAATTGCCACATTATCAGCTTTTTCCCACTCAGTAGTTTTAAATAACTCTTTATACAGATTTAGTTCATCTAACTTTTTTTCCCAAGTTTTACTTAATTTCTGTAATTTTTGAATTTGGTTTTTTCTAAATTCTTTCTTATTCATTGACATTGCATCACCTCATGTCGTACATAAAGAAAAAAACAACAGGATTTTTTCCTGTTGTTATTTTGTTTCACGATGTAAAGTAACTTTGTGATCACGTGGGCAATATTTTTTCAATTCGATGCGATCAGGATTGTTACGTTTATTCTTGCTTGTAAGATATGTTTGTTCATGACATTCTGTACATTCTAAAGTAATATTTACACGCATGTTTTAAACCTCCAAACATGTTTTAGATTTCAAAAAGACATAACTTTATCTTCGACGTTTAATATAATACCATTTTTTCAAACCTATTTCCAGTTTTTTTTATTATTTGTTAAGGAAATTAACTTGACACTATTAACTCAAGTTAGACTATTCACTTAATTCTTTTTCTTTATATTCTAATATATTTTGATATGATTGAACTTTGACAACTAAATCATTATATACAACAGTTATCTTTGCTACATCTTTTTCATTATTAATAAGCTTTTCCTTTAATTCTTCAATCTTTTGATCAATTCCATTATATTCTTTTAAATCATCTAATATAGTCTGTATATTTTCTTGAATAGTTTCATAGTTTACTTTCAAAATATTTAATTGTTCACTATTTTCTAACTCTGATTTATTATATTTTTCTACTTGTTTTTTTTTCTGACTTAAATCAATTTTAATAGAATTCAATTCAATTTCAGTTGCAGTAATAGCTGCTTTGCTTGCTTCAAATTTATTTTCTTCTCTTCTTAGAAGCCCTTTATTCTTTATCCACTCTTCACGTACCAATTCTGATAAATTGTTTTTCCCTCTTAATCTATCTTGTAGTACACTAATATTTTTATTCAAGGAATCTATATTATCTTCCAATTTCGTAATTCCAGTCATATCAGGTCCCTTTTTGGCATTTTGTAACTCTTCTTTCAACGCCATTTTATTCTTATTTTCATTCTCCAATTGACTATTAAGATCACTTAATTTTATTAAGTTTCCAGCTTGCTCAGCCTTTAATTCGTTGATCTTTGCTTCTATATTTTTCTTTCCAAAATCAGATATGACATATGAACCATTAGCTTTTATATTGTTATACGCGAATTCAAAGTGAATAGCTAAATTGTTATCGATTCCCACAGCCATATAGTGTGTACTATAGTCTTTGCTTTTATTTAAACCAAGCAATGTTTCTAAATGGCCAAAATTATTTTTAGTGTCATTAAATAGAAAATCAACTAATACTCTATAAATCACAGTCTTTAAATCAGTCATAGTCATTTCATTATCACTAAATTCATTAAAATACTCTTCACCATTAGCCAATTCTTCATCCTTGCTATCATAATCCTCAAAAACACTTGGAGTTTGGTTCCATAGATCTGACAAACCTTCAATATCATGACCTAAACCTAATTTATTACTTTTCTGACTGTAAAAAGTTTGCCAATTATCCTGATTATACCTATCTACCACTGCTTGTGTGAACTGTATAGAATCTGGAGTAACCTCTATTAACCTACTTCCCATCTTTTTTCGTAATGGATTTAATAGACTTGCTACAAATGTTGAGATTTCTATTAATTCTTGCAGTGTAAGCTTTGTTACATCTGAAATTTTATTCTTATCATCAATTTCTGAAAAATTCAACTTCTTATTATTAAGTTCTAGGCCTGGAGATATTATATCTGCTACTTCTTCACGAGAAATTTTTCCATAATTAAAATTTTCAAAGAGTACTTGTGTGTAGTCTTGAGGTATTCTAATTTGCGGCAATAAATCTATTTTATTTTTTTCTTTTTCTATTGCAATCGCTAATTTAGATAATATAGATTGTAATTCATTCCTTTGCTTTTGAACTGTATCTATATTTTCCAAATTCTTATCTATTTTTTTCTGTACTTCTTTGACTAACTCATCCGTAGTTGGTAACTTATCTTTTTCTTTTTCTAACTGCTTCTTCTTACTAGAAATATCATCCTTACACCGAGCTATATCTTTTTCTGTACTCTCTATTTCTTTTTTCTTACGCATCCAATCTTCATAAGAAATCTTTACTTTTCTATCAGCACGTTCTACATCTCTTTTTATTATTTCTGAACTATCTTTAGCATTAACTTGCTTTTTTTCGATGTTGCTAACTTCTTCTTTTACATTATTTAAATCTTCTTTAGCTTGAATCAACTTTTTGTGGTTATTATTCCACTGTAATTCCGTCTCGCGTAAAGATTTCTCTACTCTTTCTAGAGATTTTTTATTTCTCTCTAACTCTTCTTTTTGACTCTCTTCACCTTCATTTAAAATTTTTTCTTTTATATTAACTAACTTTGCATATTCATTTTGTAATGTTATTTGTAAATTTAATAAGTTGTCTAACTCAGACTCTTTTTCATTTTTTAATTCTGTAAATTTAACTATATCTTTGTTTAAATTTTTGATTTCATCTTTTAAATTTTGTTGAGGTTTTTGGACCTTATCTTGTGCGTCTGTTATGTCGTTCTGTACTATTCCTTTTTTGTCCATTACACATCCGCCTCTTTCTTCCCAGCAAACTAAAATATACTACCCTTATTATAATAAAAATATTGCTCTTAATATAGTTACTTTTTAATTTTTTATCATATTTAAAATATTTAATAAAAAATACCAGTAAATTCCCACATTTACCAGTATTTATAGTTTATTTTTTTATATTCAACGTTTCACTATTTAAATCTAATCTAATAAAAATTTCACCTATTTTTTCAGCAAAATCTCCTATATATAGTATAGAATCTTTCATAAAGATATTTGATTCACTATATAACTGATATAGTTTTCGATTTGTTCTTTCTCCCATATTTAAAGCTATTGCATATGGTAATAATTTTTCCCAAAAATTTTCATCACCAACATCATTCAATTCTAGCTTTTCTATATTGCGTAAACTTCGATATAAAATCTTTAATCTTCTCAGTTCTATAAATATTTCAGGTTCATATTTATAAACATTAATAAATATATATATCAAACTTATATCATTAACAATAAGGATTGTAGCTATAATTATCCCTAACCACTTAGATACAATAAAAAATAAAATTACTCCTGCTAGATTGAATAGTGTCCAGAATATTAACCATTTTTTAGTAAAATAACCTTTTAAATTACGTTTATGTTCCAGTTTAAATAGATTATCCACTTCTTCTTTAATTTTCCCTTGCCATTGCTTATAAGTTTCAGTAACTTCTGAAATCTTCATAAGATTGACAGTTTCTTCTATTTCAGATAACTTAATTTTATTGTCAGAAGTAAGATTACTAAATAATAATGTATTCAATCCATTATTTTCTATAAATTGTTCATCTTTAACTTGCAATTCGTAGTCATATATAGTCTGATAATTTTCAGTTCTTAGTGGATTTAATACTAGATCACCCTTATTTATTAAGTCTACTATATATGCTGCATAAACATTTCTGTTTGGCTTTCGTTTAGGAAATAAAATCGATCTAACATATTTAACTGATATATTAGGAATATCAAATGAATATTTTGTAAACTTAAGATAATTTGATAAAACTAAATTTCTAGATAACACTTTCCAACTGAATATTCCCATAATTGTCATAACAATTAATAATATTGTTATAGAAATATACTTTCCAGTATATTTTAGTCTACTATCCCTCTTTACTTTATCACTATTTTTATATTCATATCTTGCAATACTACTTTCTGTTGGTATAGGGGTTTTAAACATATTGTTAGTATTATAAGCAAATAGATCTTTAGAACATATTAGTCTTAAATGTAAACTCTTATTTTCGGGAAGCCTATTCAACTTAAAATTCACTTTTCCATTTTTCTTACTAGTCGTTATTTTACCATCGGTTGTTCCTCTCACCCACGCTCGTAAAATTTGTGGATTTTTTTCAGGTAAATCAAATGTTATATCAATATTGCTAAACTTATGTCCCCAATTACTCAGTATATTCCAATTTAATTCTGAAATATTACTATTACCATAATTTATAATCGCATTTGGTACATTATATGTTAGTTTGTATGTAACTCTCTCATTTTCAACTGGTTGATATATTCTTACTTTTACTTTAGTATTTGTTTCTGCTAAATCAGAAGTGACAAAATATTTACCAGCATTCATCTTGGCCTCTTTAGATATATCTGCATTAGTCCCTTTTTTTAATAAGACTTGCTTGTTATTTTTAATTTCATACACTTCCACATTATTAATCGTATCCACATCTTTTGGTAATGCTTGTGGAATAACTAATAAGTCATACTTACCATGAATATTATATTGTACACGTGTCGATACTCCTATAGAGCCATCATTTTTTAATTGAATATTAGAATTATAATCTTCAATATCGTAGTGTCTTTTGTTAATATTTTTAATAACTAAAATTATACTCAATACTAATATTACTAATAAGCAATATTTCCAATTCTTTTTGAAAAGACTTATAACTTTTTTTTTCAAATTCGACACCCCTATCATAAGAATTATGACAAAGTTTCAACCTGTTGTCTACTTTAAAAAAATATTTCTTAATAAAAAAGTCATTATGTTTCATAAACACAATGACTTTTGATTAATTTGCTGGATTAAATCCATTAGGGTAACGTTTATTTAACGTTTCGATGTTTTCTTGCGCTACTTCATCAAAGGGTATATCTGCCCATTCTGCAATTTGTGATAAATACCAAAGTACATCCCCAAGTTCATGTACTAATTTTTCTTTATCTAAATCTTTTCCTTTAAAAGTATACGCCTTAACTAAATCAACAACTTGTCCTGTTTCCCCAGCTAATCCTAATGCACAATTTGTAAGAACTTGCTCATTTCCATATAATGTTCGATTAGCCGCTTCTTGATATTCATTAAATTCCATAATATTCCTCACAATTATTAATTAACTTTGGTAATATCTTCAATCCAATCCCAAACTTCATCTTTACCTGTTTTATCAACAGCAGAGAATAAAATTAGTCTATCATTTTTTGTCAATTGTAGTTTTTTTCTAATTTGACTTTCACTTTTATTTCTTTTGCTTTTAGGAATTTTATCTATTTTCGTTCCTACAACTAATACAGGTATATTGTAATAATGTAAAAATTCTATCATTTGACAATCTAATTCTGAAGGTTCATGGCGAGCATCTACTAAACTGATAGCTCCCTTTAGCTCTTGTCGAGTAGAAAAATATGTTTCTATCATTCTAGCCCATTTTTCTCTTTCTTTTTGTGAAACTTTAGCATATCCATAACCTGGTACATCAACAAAATATAATAAATCTTCAATATTGTAAAAGTTCAGAGTTTGCGTCTTTCCGGGTTGACTTGATGTACGGGCATAATTTCTTCTATTAATTAATGTGTTAATTAATGAAGACTTTCCAACATTGGAACGACCAGCAAGTGCTACTTCTGGCAATTTAGTATCTGGATATTGTTCTGGTCTTACGGCACTAATTGTTAAATTGACGTTATGTACTTGCATTAAATAATACCACCTTAATCTAAATTATAATAATAAATAAGGAAGTGACTGACTTACATCTACTCACTCCCTCAAAAACTAATTACTTCTTACCATAATTATTCTTCATTGCATTCATCATTTGATGCAATTTCTTTTCAGATGGTTTTTGTCCCATTTGAATCATCATAGTACGCATCATTTGTTCATTAATAGGTGGATTCTTCTTTAAATAGTCTTCCATGTACTTTCGAGCAGCAAAAAAACCACCAACAAAGCCTAGCACAGCAGCAATAATGACAATAAGCACCCAAATACCTGTACTCATTTATAAGTTCTCCTTCCTCTAATAAGATTAACCTATCTAATAATTTAAAAAATTAATCTTACTTTTTAACGCTTATTATATTATATCATTTGTAATATTACCTATCAACGCTTACACTAAGATAAATTAATCATCTCTTAGACCACGTTCTCTTTGAATCTTTTTTACCTTTTCAGGTGTTACTTCTTTACCATTTTTATCATATACTTGTAGCATTTCAATATGGCTTCTAAAATTTTCTCTAAATAAAGAAAGATAGGTTTCTCGTAATTCTTTTTGTTCGGCTAACTCTTCAGATGTTAGGCCTTCTTCTTTTTTCTTTTTAGAAAGTTCATTTATTCTATCTATTAACTCTTGTGGAATTCCTTTATTATCAGCCAATCGTCTCACTCCTTTGTGATTTACTCTATTTGACATATTATCAAAAAGCTTACAAAAAGACAAGTTATAAATACGAACGTTAGTTTGACGTTTTTAATAATTCTATGTTATAATCAAGTTATTATATTAATATTGGAGTGTCTAGAATGACAAAATCAGAGAAACGTCAACATGATATTCTTCGTTATATATTTTCACATGTATCTGATAGTGGCTACCCACCTACTGTTCGTGAAATTTGTAACGCTGTTGGTTTATCATCTACTTCAACCGTTCATGGACATCTTTCTAAGCTTGAAAGTAAAGGTCTCATTAAACGCGATCCTACTAAACCTCGCGCCATTGAAATTACTTTAGCAGGCTTAGAAATGTTGGATGAGTTACCTAACAAAACTCAAATTCCCATTGTAGGTACTGTTACTGCTGGTGAACCTATTTTAGCAGTTGAAGAAAATAGAGATTATTTTCCTCTACCACCTTATTTTGAATCTGCTGATGATCTTTTCATGTTATCTATTCGTGGCGAGAGTATGATAAATGCTGGTATCTTAGATGGTGATCAAGTTATTGTTCGTAAGCAATCTTCTGCAAATAATGGAGAAATAGTTATTGCTATGACTGAAGAGAATGAAGCAACTTGCAAACGTTTCTTCAAAGAAGATGGATATTACCGATTACAACCCGAAAATGATACAATGGATCCTATTATCTTAGAAAATGTAACTATTTTAGGAAAAGTTGTTGGATTATATCGTGATCTTATTTAAAAAGCTAGGATGTATTGTTTTTATACCAATATATGGTGTTACACAATACCAAATCCTAGCTTTTTATTTTGACATTTTAATTAATTCTTCTGCATGTTTCAATGTTAATTCTGTAATTTCAGATCCAGATAACATTCTTGCTATCTCTCTAATTTTTTGTTTTTCATCTAATTCTTTTAATGAAGTTTCTGTTCTACCATCGTTGACAGATTTTGAAATATAGTAATGATTGTCTGCAATTGCTGCAACTTGCGGTAAGTGAGTAATGCATAAAACTTGTGAATTATTTGAAATTTGGCTTATTTTTTCAGCAATCGCTTGAGCTACACGACCGCTAACACCAGTATCAACTTCATCAAAGATAATACTTGTGACACCCATCTTTTGAGAAAAAATTGTTTTTAAAGCTAACATTATTCGTGAAAGTTCACCACCTGAAGCTATCTTAGCTAATGGGCCCATTTCTTCACCTGGATTAGTTTGAATATAAAATTCAACTTTATCGATACCTTTAGAATATAATTTAGAATTATTTAAAAATTTAACTTCAAATACAGCTTTGTCCATATATAATGCACTTAATTGTTCATGGATCATTTTTTCTAATTTTTTAGCGCTTTTCTTCCGCTGTTTCGAAAGTTTTATTGCCAATTCTTTTACTTTCTCTAATGCCTCAGATAATTGTCTTTCTTGCTTTTCTGAATTTTGTTCCGCATTTTCCATTTCTCTTAATTCTTTTTCAATTCTACTATGATAATGCAAAATATCCTCTATTGTATCACCATATTTTCTCTTCAATTGGTGGATCAACTCTAATCTTTCCTCTATTTCATTTAACCTTTCTCCATTCCACTCCATTGAATCAAGTTCATCTGAAATATCACGAGCGGCATCTTCTAGACTATAAAAAGCATCTGAAATTTTAGTATTGATTTCTTGAAGATTTTCTGATAAATCTGAAACATCGCTTAACTCATTCATTGCATTTCCTAAATTTCCAACTACATCTATTTTTTCACCAGATAAAATTTGATAACTCAATTCTAAAGCATCATGTATTGCTTGAAAATTATCCAATTTATTTTTTTCTTCGACTAGTTCATCTTCTTCATTAATTTTTAAACCAGCTTCTTCAATTTCTTTGACTTGGAAATTTAGCATATCTAGTCTTTGGGCCCAGGCCTTCTCATCAGCTTCTTTTTTTTCCATTGATAATTTTAGCTTACGATAATTTTGATACACAACTTGATATTGATTTCTTAACTGGGATGTTTTTTTATCATATTCATCTAACAAATCTATATGATTTTCTGGCTTCATCAATTCTTGATGCTCATTCTGCCCATGAATATCAATTAATGTTTCTCCTACCTTTCGTAAAGTTGCCAAATTTACCATCATTCCATTGATGCGACAAATATTTCTTCCGCCTCGATATAAATCTCTTTGCAAGATTATTTGTCCATCTTCAGAATCTATTCCGTATTCTTCCAAAATGTTGTAAGTATTAGCTTCTCTAGGTAATGTAAATAACCCCTGAATAACAGCTTTTTTCTCACCCTTACGAATAAATTCAGTAGAACCTCTGCCTCCTGCTAATAAGCCCAGAGCATCAATAATAATTGATTTACCAGCACCTGTCTCACCCGTCAATACTGTCATCTTAGGTTGAAATGATATTTGTATTTCATCTATAATGGCGAAATCCTTTATTGATAATTCTTGTAACATATAATCACCCTATATTTATCAGATTTAACAACTTATTCTCCATTTTTATTGCATCTTCTTCTGAGTAAGCAAATATCATGACTGTAGCATCATCTCCTAAAGTCGCAAAAACTTCCGGATATTTTGCTTGTTCAATCAGATTAGCAACTGCAGGTCCACTACCAGGTAAAACTTTAAATACACATAGTTCTCTATTTTGTGCTGAAGAAACATATGATTCACTTAATGTATCACTCAATTTCTTTTCTACATTAATTTCTTTTAGCGTAGGCATACTATACCTATAACTACCAGTTTGTGTTGGCAATTTAACTAGTTGCATTTCTTTTACATCGCGAGAAATAGTTGCTTGCGTTACATTTATTCCACGAGCATTTAACTTTTCTACAATATCTTCTTGCTTATATATAACATTTTCTTGGAGGATTTCCTTGATAAGTTTCTGTCTGACTTGCTTTCTCATTCAGTTCATCCCTCTCTCATATAATTATGCTTTCTTTTTAATATCTAATGTAGCATGAGCTTGTTTCACAATTAACTCAGGATTTACACTAGGCGAAATATTTCCAACACTTTCCTTAGATACCAGATGAACTAAAAATTCAATATTTCCTTCCCCACCAGTGATAGGTGAAAAATCTAATTCAACAACATCGTAATTTTCTTCAGCTGCAAAACTTATGATTTTATTTAGTACTTCTAGATGAACCTTTGGATCTCTTACAATTCCATGTTTTCCAACTTTTTCTTTTCCAGCTTCAAATTGGGGCTTAATTAAAGCTATTACATCACCATTATTTTGAATAATCTCATGTAAAGTTGGTAATATTAACTGTAAAGAAATAAAAGAAACATCTATTGTAGCTAAATCTGGTTGTCCTTTAGTAAAATCTTCTAATTTACTGTATCTGAAATTTGTATTCTCCATAACAACAACTCTGTCATCTTGACGCAACTTCCAAGCTAATTGATTAGTTCCTACATCTAAAGCATAGCTTAATTTGGCCCCTTTTTGTAGAGCTACATCTGTAAATCCTCCAGTAGACGATCCTATGTCTAACATAGTTTTATTTTTTGCATCAACTTTAAATACCTTAAGTGCTTTTTCGAGTTTTAAACCGCCTCTACTTACATAAGGCATTTTTGTCCCCTTAAAATGTAACTCAGTATCTACAGAAATTTTCATTCCGGGTTTATCTAATCTTTCTTCGTTCTCTCCTAAAATTTCGCCAGCCATTACAGCCCTTTTAGCTTGTTCTCTTGTAGAAAATAATCCCTGTTTAACTAATAGTACATCTACACGTTCTTTTTTCATAATTACTTCCTTACTTTAAAATAATCTAACAATTGCTCAAATAGGTCTATTGCAATATCATTATTCGCCATTTCTTTTAATAAATTCTCAGTATTATTTAAAACTTCAACTAAAGCTTCCTTGGTCCCCTGTACTCCTAAAAGAATTGGATAAGTATTTTTATTTTCTATCTCATCTTTATGAACATTTTTGCCTAAAGATTTGGCATCACCAATTACATCTAATAAGTCATCATAAATTTGAAATGCTAAGCCAAAATTCTCACCATATTTTCTTAGTAACTCTAATTGATTATCAGAAGCATCACTCAAAATCCCTCCGGCAACACAAGCATATCTTAACAATGCACCTGTCTTACCTGCATGAAGATGTTTCAATTCTTCCAAATTATATTTTTTACTTTCCCCTAAAATATCATCAGTTTGACCACTTACCATCCCCTGTGGTCCAGCAGCCAAAGCTAATTGTGAGATTAATTTTATTTTTTTATCGTTATCAATATCAGTAAGAGATAGCCATTCAAATGAAGTCGTTAACAAACCATCCCCTGCTAAAACTGCTATTGCTTGCCCAAATTTTTTATGGTTAGTTGGCTTTCCTCTTCTTAATTCATCATTATCCATTTCTGGTAAATCATCATGAATTAATGAGTAGGTATGCAGAAGTTCCAAACTACCTGCCACTTGATAATCACTTTTTGAAATTTTCTTACCTAAAGAATACGCTGAAATTAACACCAATAAAGGTCTTATTCTTTTTCCACCAGCATCAACTGAATATCTCATAGATTCTTTCAAAATTTGATTACTATTCAAAGAATTTAAATAAAGATCCATCTCATTCTCTAATTTTGGGAGTGAGATTTTTTCAAATTCAGTTAAATTACTAATCCTCATTTTCTTTTTCAAATAATTGTTCATCTCCATTATCATCTATTACTTTAGTCAATGTTTCTTCTGCTTGTAGAAGTGTATTTTGTAATTTTTTACTCAAATCCATCCCTTGTTTAAATTTTTCAATTGCTTCTTCTAATGGAATGTCTCCCTGCTCAAGTCTTTTTACTATTTCTTCAAGGTTCTTCATATCTTGTTCAAAAGTTACTTTTTCTGCCATTATTCTTTTTCCTCTCTAATTTTTGTTATTCTAGCTTCAGCACTACCATTTTCAAAATAAAGTGTTACATCATCATTTGGCTGTAATGATTTAACATTTTTTACTGTTTTACCATCTTTTAAAATATAACTATATCCTCTATTCATAACTTTCAATGGACTTAACATATCTAAAGATGACATTAATTTTTCTAATTTATAGCTTTTATCATTAAAAACACCTAACATCCCTAGATGCATTTTTTCTAATAACTGTTGTAAATTATTTTTTTCATCTTTAATTCTAATGCTTGGATTATTATGTTGTAAATTACTTTCTAATAACTGTAATTGTTTTTCATTTTGATAAACTAAATTTTTAAAAGCTTGATTTTTTCTATTAATCAATGAATCTAAATTTTGCGCATACCCTGTATATAGTCTATCTGGTTGTTGCAAAATATATGAACTGCACACCTTATCTAAAATTTGTTGATAACTGGATACTTTATTTTTTAGAACTTGTATTATTCTTAAACGATACTGCTTAATCTTCACTATTTCTTCGCTCAATACAGGTGTTGCTAATTCGGCAGCTGCTGTAGGTGTAGCAGCTCTAACATCTGCTACTAAATCTGCAATTGTTGTATCAGTTTCATGACCTACAGAAGATATAACTGGGATCTTGCTATCACTAATTGCTCTAGCGACCTTTTCTTCATTAAAAGGCCATAAATCCTCTATTGATCCTCCACCTCTACCAATAATTATTGTATCAAAATTTCCATCTTCGTTTACTTGTTTTAGTCTTCCAACTAAAGAATCAGCAGCATCATCCCCTTGAACAACTGCTGGGAATAAAACTAATTGTGCAATTGGATAGCGTCTACGTGTTGTAGTAATAATATCCCTAATAACTGCACCAGATGGGCTGGTAATAACAGCAATTCTTTTGGGATATTTAACCAAAGGCTTCTTTAATTCTTCATTAAACAATCCTTCTATTCGTAATTTTTTTACTAATTGTTCATATGCTTGATATAATGCTCCTACTCCATCAGGTTGCATTGTATCAATAATTATTTGATATCTTCCGGATTTTTCATATAAATCAACTCTCCCAGAGACCAGAACTTTCATTCCTTCCTCTGGTTCAAACTTTATTTTTGAAAAGGCACTTTGGAACATCATTACACTTATCACAGCATTATCATCTTTTAAACTAAAGTACTGATGTGTAGCTCTACGTCTAAAATTAGATATTTCACCTGTTAAATATACCCTTCTTAAATAAGGATCACGAGTAAATTTAGTATGCAAATATTTTGTCAGAGCACTTACCGTTAAATATTCTTTACTCACCAGCAACACTTCTTTCTGCTAATTCTACTGTTTGTTTCATCAACATTGCAATTGTCATTGGCCCTACACCACCAGGAACTGGGGTTATATAGCTGGCTACTTTGCTCACACTTTCCATATTAACATCGCCAACTAATTTTCCATCATTATTTCTGTTCATACCCACGTCTATCACAACAGCTCCTTTCTTTACATAATTTTCATCTATAAACTCACCTTTACCAATAGCAACAATCAAAATATCAGCTTGCTTTGTCACTTCAGCTAAATTCTTAGTCTTACTATGTGCTATTGTCACAGTAGCATCACTATTTACCAGCAATGCAGCCATTGGTCTACCTACAATATTACTTCTGCCGACAATTACAACTCTTTTTCCTGAAACAGGAATATCATATTCCTTGAAAAATTCCATAATTCCTCTTGGAGTACAAGGTAATGGTCCAGGTATATTCATAAATAGTTTTCCGATATTTAAAGGATGAAATCCATCTACATCTTTTTCGGGTATAATTCTATGGGTTACTTTATTTTCATTTATATGTTTTGGTAACGGCAATTGCACTAAAATACCATGAACAGTTCTGTCACTATTTAATTCATCAATTAACCTAATTAATTCATCTTCTTCAACATTTTCAGGCAATCTAATATCTACAGCCTCTATACCTAACGCATGTGCAGTCCTTCTTTTATTTCTTACGTAAACTTGACTAGCAGGATCTTCACCTACTAAGATTACTACTAATTTTGGAGTTATCCCTTCTTGTTTTAATAAGCTAACTTTTTTAGATACGTCAGTTCTTATTTTTTTAGATAACATTCGCCCATCTAATATTGTTGCTACCATAAAAATTCTCCCTTTAAACATTAATTCATAAAATAAATTTTACCATAAATGATCTATCTAATGCGCACGTTCTCAAAATAATTAAAAAAACTAATTATATAATCAAAAATACAGCTATATCAGTGATATAACTGTATTTCATTTTTATATTAAGTTTTGTAAAATAGCATTTACAAATTTATATGACTTATCATCACTGAATTCCTTTGCCAATTCAACAGCTTCATTAACAGCAATCTTACTAGCAACATCACTATACTTAATTTCAAATATAGCTATTCTCAAGATAATCAAATCAGTTTTATTAAGTCGACCAATATTCCAATTTTTTCTCAAATATTTAGTAATTTCCATATCAATTTCACTTTGATGGTCTAGAACACCATCTACAAGTTCGTTTAAATATGATAAATCAGAATCATTGTTATCTTCATCTAGTAATTCTCGATAAATGTCTTCACTATTTGCATCTGGATTACTTCCTAATGCAAACAAAGTTTGAAATGCTATTTTTCTAATATCGTGTCTACTCAAGCTCATTATTCGTCACCATTTTCTTCAAATAGGTTGTTAGGATCAACTGTAGGTTCTTCTTTTTCTGGAACCATACCTTGAATATGAACATTAACTGCCGCTAATTCTATCCCAGTCATAAACAATACTTGTTGTCGTACTTTTTCTTGAATTTCATTAGCTACTTTAGGAACAGAGACACCGTAATTAAGGAAAGTATATACATCAACAGCTAAATCTGTATCTGTATTACTTAGTTTTACACCTTTACCACGATTTTGACGACCAAGAAGTGCAGAAATATTATTAGCCAATGATCCTCTCATTGAATAAACTCCATCAACCTTAGCAGCTGCAATTCCAATAATAATTTCCAAAACTTCAGGTGCCATCTCTATTCTACCTAAATCATTTGTTTCTTCGTTTTTTAAGACGATATTATCTGCCATTAAAAACACCTCTTAACTAAGCACGTGAAATGTAAGTACCGTCACTTGTATTAATAGTTAAAACGTCTCCTTCACTAACAAAGAAAGGAACTTGTACTACTAAGCCAGTTTCCATTGTAGCCGGTTTAGAACCACCTGAAGATGTATCACCTTTGATGCCAGGTTCTGTTTCTTTAACTTCCAAGTCAACTGTATTAGGTAATTCAACACCTAATGTTTCTGTACCAAACATGATGATACTTACTACCATGTTTTCTTTCATATATTTAAGTTCTTCTTCGATTTGTGAACCTGGTAATTCAAGCTGTTCGTAAGTATTTGTATCCATAAATACATAGTTATCACCATCAGCATATAGATATTGCATCTTTTTACGATCTATTTGTGCTTGATTTACTTTTTCACCCGCACGGAATGTTTTTTCTTGTACAGCACCTGTACGTAAATTCTTTAATTTAGAACGTACAAATGCAGATCCCTTACCTGGCTTAACATGTTGAAATTCAACAACACGCCATAGTTCACCATCTACTTCAATAGTTAAACCATTTTTAAATTCGTTAACTGAAATCATTGTTTATCCTCCTAAAATTATGTTAGCGAAATACATTAAATAAAAGACATAAGTATTCCCATCAATTAGCTACCTATAAATAGTATCAAGAATGAATACTCTTTTGCAAGCTTATTTCAAATTATTCTTAGTTTTATTGATTAAAATAATCTTCTATCTCTTCTGGACTTATCCCTAATTCTACCAAGCCAAATTTTATTAACATATGCCACGCATGTACAAATTCTGTACTTTGATGACTAAAATAGCACTTATTTATCTGTTGTTGAATAATTAAATAAACACTATTATATGATTTACTATGCCATTTAGACTTAAAATTTGACATTTGTTCTTCATTTAATAATAATAGGTAGAGCCATTTCTTTTCATTAGCAATACTTATAAAATATACCATTGTCTCACAAAAATATTCTATAAGTTCTTTTCTATTCTCATTACGAACATTTTCCATCATCTTTACCAAATAAATATTTAAACCTACATAGAGTCCAGCTACTTTTTCTTCTGGATTTAAAACTTTTGTTGGTAAAAACAACTTAATTTCTCTTCCTCTAACTTTTTTAGCTATTTCATTAATATCCATATAAATTAGACCCTCAGCAAAAATTTATAATTAGAAATATAAAGGATTAGATTGTATTTCTAAACTACTTAAATTATCTAAGTACCATGTACGAATAAAATCATATTGGAACAGTAAATCAAACCAAGATACTTTATGATCATCATCTGTAACAACTAATCCCCACTTATTTAATGTAGCACTACTATCTTCTATTGATTTATCATAAATTGTAACTTCAACACCATTATCCAGTTTCAAAATAGCTTCATTATGCAATCCTGTTACTAACATAAAGTTTTCTCTCGCAGCTTGAATAAATAATTTATCTAGAGCCGCTTGAGGAATACCTGTATTACCAAATTGATAGAATGTACTATTGGAAGGATCCATAATGTTAAAGTCCACATCAAATCCATAATCTTTTTTGAAATATTCTCCTAAAGCCATTAAATACATCTCAAACTTCTTCACAGTTTCATAATTGTATGTCTTGCTATAATCAACAACTAATAAGTTAGTGATAGCTCTACTATTGAAATGTAAAATTCTTCTTTGGAAGTTAAGATAGAACAAAATTTCACCTGTATTTTTTTCAGTATAGTAAGCCCCACCTTCTTCTGTATTATCTATTCTAAAAGTGAAGTAGCCATTTTGATTTATCCCTGGAAATTCATGATACAATTCATCATTTCTATCGGATGACTGTAGTATAACCTGTTCGTTTTGATGTAACTGTAATAATCTATTTAAAAAGATCAAATAATAATCAGATTGACTATATTGTTGAGGAAAAACTAAATAAGCCGTATCTAGTTGAAATAGAGTCAGTTCCATTGCAGCTCTTAATAAATTTTGGGAATCCGTAGTTTCTATAAGTTCATCCAATAACTCTGTGAACTTCAATCCATTATGTAAACTATCTTTTAGTTGATTGTTATATGAAAGAAGTCTTCCTTTAGTACTTAAAGAGTGTACATCTTCCTCACTATTTTCATAGTTATTAGGGTAAAAGGTAACAGTACCATTGCTATTATTTTTTTCCATACTAATCTACTCTCCCTTTTCTTGCAATTAAATCAGCAATATAATCACGATATAGAGAATTATTATGGTCAATAAAGTTTTCAAATGTACCAAACTTTGTAATAATACTTTGCTTTTCATAGCCTAATAATGTATCTTCTTTCGATAAATTCAAAACTTTTTCTTCATTTTCACGAATCTTTTGATACGCATTATTTGCTGCTTCATCTAAATCAGTTAGTTTTGATAACTCCGACATTAACTTTTGTCTTTGTTCTTTTTGTTTAGATTGCTCCCAGAAACTTACTTTTTCCTGAGATTGTCTCTTCAATTCTTTTCTTATTTCATCTTTACGTTGATCACGACTGTCTTGTCCGTCTATTAATTCTTGTAAAGAATCTGTCTCTTCAGAAATTTTATTAATTTCATCTGTATTATATCTTTTATTCTCTACTTCTAATTCAAATGCTCGAGATAACTTTTCGTATTCTTCAGCATTAAATTTGAATTCGACATTCAATACATCTAATTCACCAAATAAGCGTCGTCCCCACCAATTTCCAAAATAAAATTGAAAACGCCCTACACCTATCTCTTCAAAATAAAAGAAAGGATACATTTCACGTAAATAAGTAATTAACTTTTTACTCAAAAAAGCACTTATTTTATCATGAACATCTAAAATTAAACTTTCATTTTCTATATCTGCTACGCTATGTTTTGCTTTTAAAATTTCTTTGGAGTAACGTTGACCGTCTATTAATTGATAAACTAATCGGTCGTCTTGCTCGTCAATAGCATCGTTTAAAACCTTTAAATATTCTATTTTGCTTATCAATGAGTTAGATAACTCTTTTGTCGCATAGTCATGGTCTGATAAATTAAATTGGTTTGAATCCGCCATTTGAACTCTCCTTAATAATCATTAATTTTTAAATAAAACTATAATCTTATTTTACCAAATATTCCTTTAGTTCTAAAGCTTGACATAATTAAGATTAGAATAAAAATTATTTAAATTCTATTTTTATATTGTCTTTGATTTTCCTTTATGCCTGTTAAAACAAATTGAGCATCATCCATATCTAAATCTAATTCACTATTATTTTCATAATGTAAGCTCCTTAAATAAATTTTTTCGTACTCTTCGACAGAAATACGTGTTCTTTTTTGTAGAAACTCATTTGTTGTATTCATTAAATATTTACGATAATCCTTTCTCAAAAGCATAGCAAAGAATTCTCCCTGTGCTCCAGAACCATAACTAAATAGACCTAATCTGTCACCAGATTTTAAATCATCATTGTTTTCTAATAATGATAATAGGCTTAAATATAAGGAACCCGTATACAAATTGCCTACTTGTCGATTGTACAAGCGTGAATCTTCAAATCTATGAGCTAATTTAGCTGATACTTTAGCATCTGCATCTTTTTGTGCTTCTCGTAATGCTTTTAATCCCATTTTAGTATATGGCAAATGAAATAAAAGAGCTTCAAAATTATCAATAGTAAATCCAGTCTTATCTTTATAATTACTATAAACATTATTAAAAAAGTCTAAATATACGTTTGATGAATATTTTCCATCAACTAAAGCCTCGCTATGTCCAAGAGGTCTCCAAAAGTCCATTATATTACGTGATAGATATGTTGAACCTCCTTCGAATGACAATAATTTAGGATTAGCACTAACTAACATTGCAACTGCTCCACCACCTTGTGTTACTTCACCAGGAGTATTCAATCCGTATTTAGCAATATCTGCACCTATAATTAACGCTTTACTATCCGGATTTAACGCAACTTGTGCTTTAGCCATTTGTAACGCAGCTGTTGCACCATAACATGCTTGCTTTATTTCAAAAGTTCTAATATCATCTCTCAGGCCTAACAAATCAGCAATATAAGCAGCTGCTGATTTAGAATTATCTATCCCTGATTCTGTCCCCACAATTACCAAATCAATTTCTTCTTTATCTTCATCCGTGAGCATAGATTCTGCAGCATTCGCACCCATTGTAACTATATCTTGAGTAGGTGGGATTACTGCCATTTTACTTTGACCTATACCTATAAGATATTTATCTGGATCTTCATTTCTGGTAATTGCTAGTTCAGTCATGTCTACGTATAAATTAGAAGTAAAAAAATTAATTTTATCAATTCCTATATCCATCAATATACACTCTACTTTCAATTAGTTATCTAACTTATGTTATCACGTTTTTTAAGGTTATTAAACGTTCATGTCTTATTTTTTAGTATAATGATAATAGGTGGTGATAAGTTTGAAAAATTATAAGATTATTGTTTTCGGTACCGTCCAAGGTGTTGGATTCCGTTATACAACTAAAGCTATCGCTGATAATATGGGTATTAAGGGAATCGTACGTAATCAAAGCGATGGAACTGTTTATATTGAAGCACAAGGAAATAGTTTATTACTATCGCAATTCATATCTTCTATAAAAGCTCCCAAAAATCCATTTGCTAAAGTTACAAAAATTGAAGTTTCAGAAATTCCTGTAAAAACATATAATGACTTTTCTGTAACTTATTAGTTGTTTAAACAAGCGTTTCACTGTATCCGCTTGTTTATTTTTATATTGAAAAAAAACGTTTAATCAAGTATAGTATTCTACAGAATAAATATGAAAGGGAATTATTAATGAATAAAAATAAAAAATACATACTATTACCTTCATTTCTCACAATCACTCTATTATTAAGTGGTTGTGTACAAAGAACCAAGGATGGAAAACCCTATGGATTCATTTACGAAAAGTTAGCTATACCTACTCAACATTTATTGGAATGGCTATCCGGTGTTCTAGGTGGAAGCTATGGCTGGTCAATCATAGTTATTACTTTCATTGTTCGATTAATTATGATGCCTATTATGATTAATCAATCTAAAAAAGCAACCATTCAACAAGAAAAAATTGCAATGATTAGACCTCAACTTGCTAAAATTCAAGAACAGCAAAAAAATGCTAAGACTCCTGAAGAAAGAAATGCTGCTAGTCAAGCTATGATGAAACTTTACCAAGAAAATAATATTTCTATGGTTGGTGGAATTGGTTGTCTTCCATTGCTTATACAAATGCCTATCTTTGCTGCTTTATATGCGGCAATACAATATTCTCCTGAGTTATCTAAAACAACTTTTATGGGGATCAACTTAGGTCATAGAAGTTTTACTTTTGTTGTACTAACATTTATTATTTATGCTTTACAAGGTTGGTTGTCTACATTAGGACTACCTGAAGAACAAAAAAAGCAAATGCAATCAATGATTATTGTATCTCCAGTAATGCTAACCGGAATGACATACATTTCCCCTGCTGGTTTAGGATTATATTTCTTTATTGGTGGTATTTTTGCTTGCATCCAAACTCTAATTATTAATTTCATGCGTCCTAGAATTCGTAAGGATATTAAAAAAGAGCTGAAAAATAAACCAATTAAAAAAGTTACCGTTGAATCACCTGCAAAGAAAACTGATGATGAAAAGAAAGTAACCTCAGTTTCTAACGATATGCATGAAAAAAATCGCAAGAGAAACGCTGGCAAACAAAATCGTAAGAAATGATCAAATATAACTTTTTATATCGAGACTAGAAAAAGCCACTAGAAATCGCGTTACTAAAAACGTTGATTCCTAGTGGCTTTTAATATAACTATTTTCTAAAATTCATCTAAAAATACGGTTTTCCCCTAGCCTCTTTTTTAACCACTTTCATTCTTAAAGCTATATAAAAAATAAGAAGTATGACTTACTTGCCATACTTCCTATTTTTTATTATCTAAGTCTATCAATGGTAAAGAAATTCTAAATAAGGAACCCTGTCCTTCGACACTCTCAACAGACATAGATCCATGATAGCCTTCAACTAACTTTCTAGCAATTGACAATCCAAGTCCATTACCACCTTTATCTCGGCTACGTGCCTTGTCAACTCGATAAAACCTATCAAAAATCTTATCTATATTTTCCTGTGAAATTCCAACCCCAAAATCTTGAACAACAAATTCAACTAACTTACTATTCTTTGAAATTGACATATGAACTTCTTTTCTATCTTGAGAATACTTTACTGCATTATCCATTAGAATAATTAACACTTGTTCCAAATGATTCCTATAAATTTTTACTGGTGTATTATTTTTTAAATCATTATCCAAAACAAACGTAAAATCTGGATGTATCATCTTAAAATTATTGAATACTTGTAATCCTACTTCTCTTGCATCGCTAACTTCATTACCAAATTGCAACTCTACTTGTTCTGCTCTCGATAAATCTAACATTTCTTGAACTAAACTTTTCATTCTTGTTATTTCCTGTAATGATGCTGAAATAGATTCTTCCAATATCTGTGGATCATCCTTGCCCCATCTACTTAATAAGTCCAAATGTCCTTGAATAATTGCCACAGGTGTCCTCAATTCATGCGATACATCTTCTACAAATTGTTGTTGTTGTTGAATGTATCTTTCCATTCTATCAAGCATATCATTAAATAAATTACTTAATTCTGATAGTTCATCATTTTGATTTAAAATCGGAACTCTAACGTTAGCTAAGGAGTCTCTTTCATCATCTGTATTTATTTTACCAATAGTTTCATTTATAAGTTCTATTGGCCTTAATAACCATGCTGAAAGTACATATCCAACTAAAGCACTAGCTAACCCAGCAGTTATACCAAAAACAATAAATATTAATATTAACTTATGTCTAGTGGCATCGTAATCTGCTAATTTATTAGTGACTTGTACATATCCAATTAATTTATCACTTTTATTAGAATAAACAGGTCTTCTAACTATATATACAGTTTGTCCATTGATTTTCATAATTTTTTGTTTATTTTTGCTAGAAAAATCTACTAATACTCCTCTAGAAGCAAATAGCAATTCTTTATTAACACTATAAACACTGATTCCTATATTTTTTCCTGAAGTTGCAGTCAAAACAGAATCAGAATATATTGCTGCTTGTTTCCTATTCTGAATATCATCATTCCAAGAAGAGCTAAGAATATCCCTTACACCAGTATCTGTAAGTGTACTATTAGATTGCGCTAACCTTAAAGTTACAGCATTCATCGCCTCTTCTGAATGTCCCTTTTCTTGTCTTATTAAAAGACTGGAAAAACTTTGAAATAAAAGTGTTGCAAAAACAGCAAAAATTATAACAACACCTAGACCCGTTCCCAACGACCATTTTAAGTTAATCGAAAAAAACTTTTTCTTTTTCTTTTCATTTGTCGTTTCCATATTATCAACACCTTAATTTTTAGGAACGCATTACATATCCAGTACCACGAACTGTTTGGATATAGCTGTCTTCTCCAGGACGATCAATCTTATTACGTAAATAACGGATATAAACATCCACAACATTTGTTTCTATTTGTGTTTCATATCCCCATACTTTCTTCAAAAGTGTGTCTCTAGCTAAAACAACATTTATATTTTCCATCAACGTTAATAGTAGTTCATACTCTCTCTTAGTTAACTCTATGATTTCATCTCCACGTCTTACAACTCTATTTTCCTTTTCAATAGTTAAGTCGCGATATGTTAGTGTTGTTTGTTTATTTCCGTTTTGTTCATTTTCTAGCTCTACACGGCGCAAAACGGCTCTTAATCTTGCTAGTAATTCTTCGATAGCAAATGGTTTTACAATATAGTCATCTGCTCCATGATCTAGACCTGAAACTCTGTCGATAACCGAATCTCTTGCAGTCATCATGATAATTGGTGTATTCTTTACTTGACGAACACGACGACAAACTTCCAAACCATTTAACTCAGGTAACATTAAATCTAATAAAATGGCATCCCAATCTTCGTCCAGTGCCAACTCTAAACCTTGTCGTCCATTTTTACATACTTCTGTCTCATATCCTTCATGTTGTAATTCAAGTTCAACAAAACGAGATAAATTTTTTTCGTCCTCAATTATTAAAATTCTGCTCATATACGACACTCCTATATAATAATGACAAATAAATTATATCTTAAATTCTACTCATTGCAATTTTAACATTTTACCACAAAAATGCCTATCATTAAAGTTATACTTAAAACTATTTATAGCAATCAATTCTAATATCATTAGAAAAATATTCTTCTAACAAAAAAATATTATTATTTAGAAAAAATCAATTGACATTTATAAGTATATACCATATAATAATTTTTGTTGTGATGGTCTGGTAGCTCAGCTGGATAGAGCATTCGCCTTCTAAGCGAACGGTCGTGAGTTCGAATCTCACCCGGATCATTTCATAATTATTAGATCAGGATTTTGTCCTGATCTTTTTTATTTTTAGTTGCAGATCTTGAAGTCTGCAACTTTTTTATTAATTTAACATTTGTGGATTCCATATATTCGATACATTAAATACTATCGGTTCTGTATTTTGAATTAGCTCTTCATCTAATTTAATTCCACTAACTGTAGCTTGCCCATTTGCTTGATAATAATAAGTCCTATCCTCTGATACCGTAACTGCTCTATAAACTGTATACGTCGGTCTATGTGCTTTACTCTTAGGAATTGAAACTGTATTTAATATACCAAACGCTAATGATACGGCTTCATCGCGTGTTTTAGGCTTATCAACAAGTTCCTTTAAATAAGATGCACGAATAAATCTTTGGCTTGGAGAGTAAGATCCCGGTGGTGTCTTCTTGCCACCCAGTTTTCCAGTAGTTACATGAAATTTTCCATATTTAATCGAATTTTCTTTAAATTCATCAGTAAATTCCATATAATTTTCTAATTTTGCCAACTGACGCTCAAATTTAGGCATATTAGTTACTATCCCTAAAGGATTATCAATTATTCTCATTGGGTGCTGACTAGGTTCAACTACAATATTTCGTCCACTCTCATCTGAAAGACTAAAATGTAACTCTGATCCACCATGTTTTGTATTATTAATTACATTACTCATAAGTTCAATTTTCTCTATATTTTCTTCTACTTCAGTTACTGAAGAAAAATTTCCAAGTATATAAGTAACAAATTCATATGCTTCAAGTTGGATTTTATCATCATGCTTATCATCAACCAATTGTGCTCCATTAGAAAATGTCAATTTTTGGGCCATCAACCCACATTCATTAACTCCATCACTTAAATCAATATAATTATTATCTTGAAAACCTCCACCAACTATAGCATATTTGTTTGTATATTTTTTATTATCAAATGCTGATTTCCACTGATATCCCCTAGGAACATACATAGGTTTCACATAAAGATCATACCAATCCATTGTTCTTCCCATAACATGTATTCCATCTTCAGAAATAACACTAACACTTGTACACATTTCATCACTTCCTTCAAATTACTTTTATCATATAATTATCTCAAAATACAAGTATTTTAAACCAAAAAAACAGAAGCATATTATAAAATACTGAAGTGCCTTACAATTGTTAGACAAAGTCTAGCGATTGTGAGGTGCTTTTTTCGTATGACTAAATATACTCAAAAATTCAAATTAGATATTATTCAGGAATATCTAGATACTGGCTGTTCACAACGATGGTTAGAAAATAAGTATTCTTTACCAAAGGATACCTTAGAAAAATGGTGGACTGTATACAACTTAAAAGGACCCGAAGGGCTGAAATTACGACATTTCAAACGTAAATTTACTGTTGATTTTAAACTTCGTGTGATAAACTACTACCTAAATAATGATGTTTCAATGTCCAAAGTAGCGGCTTCCCATAATCTTTTGTGTTCACAGATATCTATCTGGTTGAAGTTGTTTATGGAAGGTGGATCTGAGGCCTTGAAACCCAAGAAGAAAGGTAGGCCAAGTAAGATGTCAAAAATGACAAAGAAGAATGCACGTAAAATCTTAAAAAAGGAAAGTGATGAAATTACGGCATTAAAGAGTGAATTACGTCAAGTTAAAATGGAGCGTGATATCTTAAAAAAATCGTTGACCCTGTTCGGACCCTCAAAGCCAAGGAGAAAACAATAATTGTGGATCAGATCAGGGTGGATCAACAGAACTTGCCCAAAAAGGAAAGATATGGGATTGGTGAGCTTCTAAAAACGATTGACTTGAAGCGACCAACTTATTACGACGAACGCAAACGTATCATCAATAAAAATGATAAGTATGCTGATGTTAAGGTGGTAATCAAGGAAATAGCGGAAAAAGGTAAATGGAGAGGTTCTTACACATACGGCTATCGCCGTATAATGCCACTTCTTGAGAAAGCTGGATATCACATGGCTGAAGCCACTTTACGTCGCTTAATGAACGAATTAGGTGTACAACCAGCTATGTATAATCGCCGTAAAAATAATCACTATTCTTCTTATAAAGGTACAGTTGGTAAGATAGCTGATAACTTGTTAAACCAAACATTTGATGCTACATCTCCTTTTACTGTTCTTCATACGGATGTTTCACAAGTACGTTTAGGTGATTCGACCTGGGCTTACATGTCAGTTATTTTAGATCAAGCTACCAAAGAAGTTTTAGCCGCTTCTGTTAGCCAAAACCCCAATAAACTGTTGATTATGGATACATTAAGTCAGCTTGAGGATAACCTCCCCAATAACTTTAATCCAATTATTCATTCTGACCAAGGATGGCACTACCAATTAGAATATTACCGTGAAAAGATTGATTCATTAGGTTTAATTCAAAGTATGTCCCGCAAGGGAAACTGCCTAGATAATGCTCCAATGGAAAGCTTTTTCCATCTTTTTAAAGTTGAATCACAGCCTGAAATAAAGAAATGTAAGAGTATTTCTCAGTTCACACAGTTCTTTAACAAGTATGTCAATTGGTACAATAATGACCGAATTTCCAATAAAACAAAAAACATGAGTCCGGTTGATTACCGAACCCATGTTTTAGCTGCTTGAAAATATTTTATTTTTGTCTAACTTTTTTGTTGCACTTCATACACTTCTGTTAATATATATTTTATTATTCTAATCCCACACGTTTAAAAATGTCATCTACATGACGTAAATGCCAATGATAATCAAACGCATCATCTAAATCTTCTTTGGATAAACGCTTAGAAATTTCTTCATCTTGCTCTAACAAAGGGCGGAATGGAACTTGCTTATCCCAAGATTCAGCAGTTTTTGGTTGAATTAAGTCGTATGCCTCTTCTCTACTCATTCCTGTATCGATTAATTTCAAAAGTACACGTCCACTATAAATCAATCCGAATGTTCTATCCATATTACGTTTCATGTTTTCAGGGAAAACTGTTAAATTCTCAACAATCTTTCCAAAACGATGTAACATGTAATCAATCAAAATTGTAGTATCAGGTAAAATTATTCTTTCTGCTGATGAATGGGAGATATCACGTTCATGCCATAAAGAAACATTTTCAAAGGCTGTTACCATGTGTCCTCGGCAGACTCTAGCTAATCCGCAGATATTTTCAGAACCAATAGGATTACGCTTATGTGGCATTGCAGAAGATCCCTTTTGACCCTTTGCAAAATATTCTTCTACTTCACGTGTTTCAGATTTTTGCAATCCTCTAATTTCAGTTGCAAATTCTTCCAAACTTGTAGCAATTAAAGCCAATGCAGATAAGTATTCAGCATGTAAATCTCTTGGTAAAACTTGACTAGAAATTTCTTGTGCTCTAATTCCTAATTTATCACATACATATTTTTCAACAAAAGGATCAATATTTGCAAATGTACCAACAGCACCACTAATTTTACCAGCTTCTACACCCTTAGCAGCATGTTCAAAACGTTCAATATCACGATTAATCTCAGAATACCATCTTGCTAATTTCAAGCCAAATGTAGTAGGTTCTGCATGGACTCCATGAGTGCGTCCCATCATAACAGTATTCTTATACTTTTTAGCTTTACAAGCAACAATTTCTTTAAATTCTTGTAAATCTTTACGTAAAATATCATTTACTTGCTTTAATTGATAACCATAGGCAGTATCAACGACATCTGTACTCGTCAATCCATAATGAACCCATTTCTTTTCATCACCTAATGTTTCAGACAAAGCACGCGTAAATGCAATAACATCATGGTGTGTTACTTCTTCTATTTCTGCAATACGATCTACATTTATCTTTGCATTTTTTTCAATTTTTCAACATCTTCATCAGGAATATGACCAAGCTTTGCCCAAGCTTCATCCGCAGCTAACTCAACTGCTAACCAACATTCGTATTTTTTTTCATCATTCCAAATTGCTGCCATTTCTGGACGTGTATAACGTGAAATCATTTTACTCTCCTTTAATCCCATACATGAGTTGATGCAATCTCATCAAGTGTTTTATTTATATCATCTGTTAATATTGTAACATGTCCCATTTTTCTATCAACACGAATTTCACCTTTACCGTAATCATGGAATTGCCATGTAGGTTTTTTTGGTATCAATTCTTGTGTTTTCTCAACATGTTGTCCTAAAACATTCACCATCACTACTGGCTTTAATAGCTCAATTTTAGGTAATGGCCAATTACATATAGCTCTATTATGAATATCAAACTGTGAAAAATTACATGCTTCTATTGAGTAATGTCCTGAATTATGTGGTCTAGGTGCCAATTCATTTATGTAAATCTCATTATCCTCACCTATAAACATTTCAATTCCTAAGATTCCACACAAATTCAAGCTTTCAGCTACTTTTACCGCTGTTTCTTTTGCTTTTTCTTGTAATTCACTCGAAATTCTAGCTGGTACAATACTTTCGTGTAATATCTGGTTACGATGGATATTTTCGCTTACTGGAAATGCAGTAATTTCACCTCTAAGATTTCTTCCTACCATGACCGAACATTCCATTTGAAAGTTTATTTTTCCTTCTAAAATACATTGTCCTAACTTTATAATTTCATCAGCTTCAACTAAATCTTTTTCTGAATTGAGAACTAATTGTCCTTTACCATCATACCCTCCTTCGCATGTTTTTAAGATTGCTGGATAACCTATTTCATTTATCTCTTTTTTTAAATCTGAAAATTTATTTATCTCAGCAAATGGGGCTACTTTTAACCCACTTTTTTGCAAAAAAGTTTTTTCTCTTATTCTATCTTTAGTAATTCTTAATAATTCCGTACCTTGAGGGATTTCTACTTTGCTACTAACATTCTCTAATGCATTAAGATCAACATTTTCAAATTCATAGGTTAATACATCGGCCTTATCAGCTAGTTCCTCTATTGCGTCTATATCATCATAAGGTGCTACAATCTGTTCATCTGAAACTTGTCCCGCTGAGCAATCTGGATTAGGATCCAAGATTATAACTCTCATTCCAGCTTTTTTTGCAGAAAATGACAACATTTGCCCTAACTGTCCTCCACCGATAATTCCAATTGTTTTTCCTTGCATTATCATACTATCCAAGTTGCTCACCGCTCTTTTCTGCATCATCATGCTGTTTTTTTCTAAATAAAACTAATTTTTCAGCTATTTCTTCATCATTAATTCCCAAAATTTGCAACGCCAATAATGCTGCATTCTTAGCACCTGAAGCACCAATTGCTGTAGTAGCTACTGGAATTCCAGCTGGCATTTGTACAATCGACAATAATGAATCCATTCCATTTAATGCACGCGATTTAACTGGGACTCCAATAACAGGTAGTATAGTGTTAGCTGCTACCATTCCCGGAAGATGTGCAGCACCACCAGCTCCAGCTATAATTACTTTTAACCCTTTATCCTTTGCGGTTTCAGAAAAGGCGAACATTTCTTTTGGCATTCTATGAGCTGAAATAACTTTTTTATCATAGTTTATTCCAAAATTTTCTAAAATTTCAGCTGCCTCTTTCATAGTATTCCAATCAGAAATACTACCCATTACAATTGCTACTTCTCTTTTCAAAATTATCCCTCCTAGACAAACATAGAATAGCAAAATGCGCCTTAGATGTCAAAGTAAAATTCGAATTTTATTTTTAAATACGTGGTAAAAAGTACACTTATATCGCAAAAATACGAACTTTATCACTAAATAATAATATTTTGGAATTATTGCTTCACTTAAGGTAAAATTAAATGTAAGTTTATTTTAACGGAGGAATTACTTTTGATAACTTTAGCTGGAATTATTGGTTCTGGAAAGTCTAGTTTAACAAAATTATTATCTCAAGAATTAAATACTACACCTTTCTTTGAACCAGTTACTGATAATCCTGTTTTACCACTATTTTATAAAGGAAATGAATTGGCAGCAAAAAAAAGAGCTGTTGGTGCTACTGATGTAACCAATCCTTATACTTACCTTTTACAAACTTTCTTCTTAAATCGTCGTTTCAAAATGATAAAAGAAGCTATGCGTGGGGATAATAATATATTAGATAGATCTATCTATGAAGACGCTATGTTCATGAGAATGAATACAGAATTAGGTAATGCAACCCAAATAGAGTATCAAATTTATCAAGAATTATTAAAAAATATGCTAGATGAAATTAAATTAGCAACCCCTAAAAATCATAAAGACTTGATGATTCTAATTAAAGTTTCTTATCCTACAATGATCAAGCGTATTGAAAAACGAGGACGTGAATATGAACAGGTTACAAATGATCCTTCTTTAGTAGATTACTATAAACGATTATTAGAATTCTACGACGAATGGGAACGTACTTATGATAAATCCCCATTACTAGTAATAGACGGCGATAAATACGATTTTGTAGAAAATAAATCAGATCGTCAATTTGTTCTCAATACTATTGCTGATACTCTTTTAGACATGGGAAAAATATCTAGAGATGAACATTTAAAACTATATACTGAAAATTAAAAAATCCGTTCAAGAATTTTAACAAGTTCTTGAACGGATTTTTATTTAATTATAGTTCATTTACTATTTACTACGTTTTTTATTTGATATTTCTTTACCTTTTACATATCTCTTAGAATGTTTCTTTAAATATTGTAACAACTGTGCCTCATTTCTGAATTCACGCGGATGTTGCTGTCCATGTAAACGTAAGGAAATCTTATTAATCTTAATTCTTCCAGTCCATGTATACGTATATTCGACGATAAAACGATTATTCATTGTTTTTTCATCGATTCCAAATTTTAATACATAAACTCTCTCAGGAACCATTAGTGGATTAACATGTTCTTTTTCGTAGTAAACTCCATTGGCCTTCAAAAAATTCTTTGTTTTCCTCAGCATGTCCAACCCTCCTTTGACAATTTCCTACAAAATTCTTTCACATATAATTATACCATACATTAGCTATAAAGAATCTTAATTTTAAAATTGATCACTATATTTATACAAAATTTTGTTATAACATAATATTATTCCTTTACAAGTGCTGAATTGTTATTTTATTTAATATTAACTAAGTAATATTCCCTATACGATAATCGACATAAACTTATTAATGCTATATAAAAGTATAAAAAAGTTGCCATAAACGTTGATAAACCAACATTTACAGCAACTAAATTAAATATTATTTAATTTGAGACATTACTTCTTCAGCAAAGTTTTCTTCTTTCTTTTCAATACCTTCGCCAACTTCATAACGAACAAAAGATTTTACCTTACCATTCTTAGAAGCAACATATTTTGCAACTGTTAAATCAGGATCCTTAACAAAGTCTTGATCATCCAATGCAACTTCTGCAAAGAACTTGTTCAAGCGACCAGCAACCATTTTTTCAATGATTTTTTCTGGCTTACCTTCATTCTTAGCTTCTTCTGTAAGAACTTCCTTTTCATGTGCAACCTCAGCTTCTGGAACTTCATCACGGTTTACATATTTAGGATTAATAGCAGCAACGTGCATAGCAACATCCTTAGCTGTAGCTTCATCAGCACCTTCTACTACTGACAATACAGCAATACGTCCACCATCGTGTAAGTATGCACCAAAGTTGTCAGCGTCTGCCTTTTCAACAACTTCAAAACGACGTAAACTAATCTTTTCACCAATAACTTGTGTAGCTTCAATTAATTCATCGTTAAGAGTACCTTTATCTGTCTTTAATTGTAAAGCAGCTTCTACATCAGCAGGTGTGTTTTCAGCAATAACGTCTGCAATATGCTTTACTAATGCTTTAAATTGATCATTTTGTGCAACAAAGTCTGTTTCAGCATTAACTTCAACAATAACAGCCTTATTACCATTTACAGCAACGTTTGCTAAACCTTCAGCAGCAACACGATCACTCTTCTTAGCAGCTTTTGCCATACCTTTTTCACGTAAGAAATCAATAGCTTTTTCCATGTCACCTTCTACAGCAACTAAAGCTTTTTTAGCGTCCATCATACCAACGCCTGTTTTATCACGTAACTCTTTTACTTGAGCAGCAGAAATCTTTGCCATCTTAATTGGCCTCCTTAAAATTAAAATTACTAAAAAAGCTGTCTCAAACTGAGGCTATTTGCCCACAAATTCGAGACAGCCTAAGTTAACTAACTATTCAGCATCTGTGCTATCATTGTCGCCTTCTACAGCTTCAACGATATCTTCGATTGAATCAACTTGATCATCTGTATTTTCAAATGTATCTTCAGTAACAGGTGCATCATCTTCACCTTGACGACCTTCAATGATAGCATCTGCCATCTTAGAAGTGATTAAACGAACTGCACGAATTGCATCGTCGTTTGATGGAATCTTAACATCAATTTCATCAGGATCTGCGTTTGTATCAACCATAGCAACAATAGGAATGTTCAATTTTTGAGCTTCCTTAACAGCGATACGTTCTTTACGAGGATCAACGATGAACAATACATCAGGAATACGTGGCATATCTTCAATACCACCAAGGAATTTTTCTAAACGATCTCTTTGTTTAATTAACAAAGCAACTTCCTTCTTAGGTAAGCGATCAAAAGTACCATCTTCAGCCATTGCCTTGATTTCTTTTAACTTCTTAATACGCTTTTGAATTGTATTCCAGTTAGTCAAAGTACCACCTAACCAACGATGGTTAACATAGTATTGACCTGCACGCTTTGCTTCTTCTTCGATAGCTTCTTGTGCTTGCTTCTTTGTACCAACAAATAATACTACGCCGTCATCACTTGCAGCATCTTTAATGAAGTCATATGCATCATCAATTAACTTAACTGTTTTTTGTAAGTCAATGATGTAGATACCGTTACGTTCTGTAAAGATATACTTCTTCATCTTAGGGTTCCAACGACGTGTTTGGTGACCAAAATGTACACCAGCTTCTAGTAATTGTTTCATGGTAATAACTGCCATTACAATTTACCTCCAAATAATTTGTTTTTTTATCCTCCCACATGTTCAATTGTTAAAAAACTCTGACGAGCAACTTTTTAACTATCGCATGCAGTGTGAATTGTGTCTTACACACTTAAAAGATTATACTTTATTATTGTATGAATTGCAATGATTTTATTAATCATTCAATTAAATTTCTATCTACACCATGTTCAACTAAATATTTATTTTTCTTTTCTCTAGATTGATGCTTAAATGCATATTCTTTTTTTAAAGCCATACTTTTAGAACTAAATTTTTCATGATAAATCATTTCAACTGGCCTACGTTTTTTTAATCTTGTGTATTTAGCACCTACTCCATCATTATGTTGATTTAATCTCCTAATTAAATCAGTCGTAAATCCTCCATATAAAGTATTGTCTGCACACAATAATACATAGAAATAATAGCTATTTTCCTTTACCATATAAAAGTTCCTCTATAACATTAGTATATTTTCCATTATCTTCAGACACAATTATAGGTGGAAGGTAACGAATCCCACCATCTTTTCCTGCTTTTATACCTTGAACTAATACAATATTAGCTTCCTTATCTTTTTTTGGATATACTAATTGAATTTTTTTTGGAGCAATATTGTGTTTTCTCATCAAATCTAACATTTCAAGTAGCCTATCAGGTCTATATACAAAATTAGCCTTCCCACCAAATTTCAAAAGTCCACTTGTAACTTCTATGACTTGTTCTAGAGTTACCTTAATTTCATGTCTTGCAATAGCATAGTACTGATTAGGATTTTTTTTACTTGTTTCCAAATTAGCGAAATACGGAGGATTACATACCACCATATCAACCGAATCTTTTGATATCAAACCTTGTAAATTATTTAAATCCTCATTTAAGATTGTGATTTTATCTTCTAAATTATTCAGTAATATACTTCTTCTAGCCATATCAGCTAATCTTTTTTGAATCTCTACTTGGATTATTTTTCCATTCACTTTCTGACTCAAAAAAAGACCTACTGCACCATTTCCTGCACATAGATCCACTATCTTAGAATTCTTTTTCTTCAATGAGTCTGCAAAGTCAGCCAATAAAACAGCATCTATTGAAAAAGAAAAAACTTCGCTACTTTGAATAATTTTTATCTTTGATGAATACAATTGATCAATTCGTTCATTAGATAGTAATATATCCTCATGCATTATAAAACCTCATTTTTTACTTGCAACTTAAAAAATTTTTTCATACTATATGATAGTAGTATAACAAATTATAGAAAGGTTGTCGCTCAATGTTTTATTCTTTCATTCGTGTGATAGTTCGTATTATAGTTTACATTGTTAATGGAAAACCTACATATTTAAATAAAGAAAAACTTCCAACTGGAAATTATATTTTAGTCGGCCCACATAGGACTTGGTTCGATCCTTTATATTTTGCATTAGCTGCTTCTCCAAAGAAATTCTCTTTTATGGCTAAAGAAGAATTATTCAAAAATCCTATATTACGATTCATTCTTGTACACGCCAATGCTTTTCCTGTTAATCGAGAAAATCCTGGACCTTCAGTTATTAAAACTCCTGTTAAATGGTTAAAAAAGAAAGATTTATCACTTATCATGTTTCCATCTGGAACTAGACATTCTCAAAAACTAAAAGGTGGAGCAATTTTAATTGCTAAACTTTCAGGAGTTCCTATTGTTCCTGCTGTGTATCAAGGGCCATTAACCTTTAAAGGACTTTTAACTAGAAAAAAAACTACAGTTGCTTTTGGAGATCCAATCTATTTAGATAGGAAAATGAAAATTAACGATGAAAATCAGAAAATTATTATTGAAAAAATGGAACAGCAATTCAATAGTTTAGATAAATCTATTAATCCTGATTTTAAGTACATTGATGTGTCAAAAAAATAATCCAGTTTTCAAAAAAGTACGATAAAATTATTATCTCAAAATTTTATCGTACTTTTTATTTAGTAAATATTAAAATAACGCTTTTCTTTCTGAATAAAGAAAAGCGTTATCCAAGTTATTAAAGGGCCATGGTCCCTTTAATCTTAATTAATATTTCGATTACTTAGTTTTTACAACTTCCTTGTCACCATAGTATCCACAACTTGGGCATACATGATGTACTTTACGTAATTCACCACAATTTGGGCAAGCACTCATACCAGGTACTTGTAACTTGTAATGTGTGCGACGTAATCTCTTGCGAGTTTTAGATGTTCTACGTGCTGGTACAGCCATTATTAGACACCTCCTTAAAACAATAAATAAATCTACCAAGAAAGATTCTACTTGTTATTCACAAAATTTGCAATAGCTATTACTATTTATCTTCATCAAAGAAATTCTTTAACTTAGCTAATCTTGGATCAATATTATCTTTCTTATGATTGTTTTTCTGCAACTGTTCCTCACGAATGACACTCCAGTCATTACCAGACGGCATAACTGCGTCATCTCGTTTCTCATCTACAGATAAAACCTGCATAGGAATTTGTAACAATATATTGTCTTCTATAACATCTGCAAGATTCAGTATATCATCTTTTAATACAATAACGACATCCGTATCTTCAAAATTTGATAAATTCGGATTATAATGACTTAAATAATGCTCTGTTACATCAAAATTAAGTTCTAAATCGACTGGTTGAAATGAACGACTAGAAGGTAAGGTTACTGTACAGTTAACCTTCATATAGCCTAAAACTCCTAATTCGTCGACAGAAAACATTCCATCAACATGTACTGTTGAAACTTTTATAATATCAGATCTTCTAGATTTTAATGCTTCATTCAAATCTAAATTCTCTGTAAAATGGATTGGAGCTTCACTTGCTTGATTTAGCTCTTTTAAAGACCATTTCATGTTATATTCCTCCCAATGCAACAAATTTGATTATAACTTTCATTTAAACCTTTGTCAATGTTTTTTCCTTGACACCTCAAAATATCAATGGGGCTCTTTTTAAATCTTGCTCTTTATAATTTTGAGATTGATAAATTTTCCCAGCTCTATAATCAACATGATAAAAGTCATCTTTATCTTGTTGGGATATTTTAGCCAGTAATGGTATTTCACTATTTTTCTTCATTATATTCAAAGCTTTCTGTCCATTTTTCGTAAATCCTAATAAATGCACATAAGGAAATTTATTATACAAACTAACATCATTAACTTTCATTCCTACTAAAGTAGCAACTGATAATCTTGTTAGCCTAGTGTATGTGAATCTTTTTGATTTAACAGCTTTTAGCCATTCATCAAATGTCGCTTCTGTCTTTAGTTCTAAAGCTTTCTTTTTCATTCTATATTGAATTCCTTCAGCCATCCCGTAAATATTAGCTAACTCATCAATATCACTAGATATTAGTTTATATCTTAGAAATGGCCAAAAATCATCCCAAGAAACATATTTTTCATCCCTTAAATCTTGGTAGGAAGGAAGATACTTATCAACTAAATTATGGTCTTTAGAAAACAAAACTTTTCTGATTGCTGTAGCACTTGCGATATTACTATCAGGAGACAAAGACTTATCATGATAACCTGCAACATTTCTAGAGATTGGATTTAACTTTAACTTTTTTCCAAATTTCAAATTTGCCTTAGCATATGCCAAGCCTAAGACATCATTAGGTGAATCTATATTATGTCCTATTTTTGCCGCAACAGCTTCTTGGAATGCTTCAGCATAAGATATATTTTTTTTTGAAAATTCAGTACTATCTAAATTTTGAACCAACTGTGCATATGTCATAAAATCATACTCAGCATGTTCAGCACCAAAGAAAAGTTCTTCACATCCCATATTACTTAATATTCGTACCCCATTCTCAGCAAATCTATCGGCAGGTTGTACACATCCAGCAATCGGTATCTCTACAACTACATCTACACCATTCAACAATGCTTGTCTTGCTCTTACCCACTTATCAACAATTGCAGGCTCCCCTCTTTGTAGAAAATTACCACTCATAGCAACAATTATGATTGATTCCGGATAAATCTCTTTAACTTTTTCTATTTGATATAGATGACCATTATGAAATGGATTATATTCTGCTATAATACCAATAATTTTCATTACTATCACCACTTATTAAATACTACATTTAAAGAACCAACGTTCAGTTTGTTTTTCTATATCTTCACGTCCAAATTCGGCACTTACTTCTATCTGATTAAAGCCAGCTTCTTTCAGCAATTCAATATAATCTCTTAATTCGTAAGTTCTTTCTTTATGAAGTTCATTAACTTTTTTATATGCATTAATACTTTCATCAAAAATGAAAAAAGTTAAATCATGTTCAACACTATGTTCATATTCTCCTAAGTATGTTGTCCATACAAAAGTTTGCTCATCATCACTGTAATTATACATATATCCTGGATATATTTTATCAGTCTTATATGGCGTTATTACATCAAACAAAAAAACACCATCTTTTTTTAAATGTTGTTTCACTTCTCTAAATGCATTCTTTAATATTCTTTTATTAGGTAAATAACATAAAGAATCAGCAAAACAAGTTACAACATTATATTTTTCTAGACCTGATAAATCTTGCATATCACCAGCAACTAATGTTAATTCTATGTTTTCTTCATATGAATGCTGATATGCTAATGACAACATTTCTTCAGATAAATCAAATCCGGTTACATCATAGCCCTTCTTTGCAATTTCCACTGCAAATCTTCCAGAACCACATGCTAAATCTAAAATATTACTATTTTTTTCAAATTCATATCTATCAAAATAAGACACCCAATCCTTATACATTTGCGGATCCATTAATTTGTCGTACAATTGGGCGAACGTTGTATATATCATATTATTTTATCCAATCGGCAATATTTACTAATGGTGCATCAGACCATAGTTTTTCTAAATTATAAAACTGTCTAGTTTCTGTCTTGAAAACATGAACTACTACATCGCCTAAGTCTAATAATATCCAGTTTGCTCCATCTTTTCCTTCAATATCTTTAACATCAGCACCAGCTTCATAAACTTGTTCTTTAACTGCATCAGCAATAGCCTTTACTTGTCGTTCAGAATTAGCTTGTGTAATTACAAAATAATCCGCTAAAATACTAATTCCTTGAACATCTAATGCTACTGTATCCTCTGCTCTCTTACTATCAGCAGCTTTTACAACTATTTCTAAAAGTTTCTTACTATCCATTAATCAAAATCCTTTCAAATAATTACTCTGCTACCCATTTATTATAAGTTAATATAGCTTTAGGGTAGATAACTTTATCCTGACTTAACAAAAATTCTAAAACATGTTTAGTTTCATAACTAACAGCATCGTCTAAATTTGCTTTAGCAATTGTTCTAGCTAGCTTTACTCCCGGAAAACTGCGTCCCTCTTCAATGTAATCGGCAACATATATAATCTTATCCAAAGTTGTCATCTCAACATCACCTACAGTATGTCGTCTAACAGCATTTAAAATTTCTTCATTTTTAATTTGCAATTCATTTTTAATGATTTCTGCACCAACTACACCATGCCAAATAAAATTATTCCAATTTAGCAAATCTTTAGATAAATTTTCATCTAAAATTGTTTTTTTAAATTCTTCTGGTGTTCTTTCCTTAGCATAATCATGTACTAAAGCAGCAATACTTGCTTTTTCTGTACTATAATCATTTTTCTTAGCTAATTCGATTGCTGCTTTTTCTACACCAAGTATGTGTTTAAATCTTGACTCTTTTACTGATTCTTTTACTTTTTTTACCAATTCTTCTCGCGTTCCGGAAAAAATTCCCTCTGTATATTCTAAATCTAGATTATTCACGATACAAACCTTCTTCATGTATATAGTTTTCCACTTCTGGTGTCACTAAATATTTTATAGAACATCCTTGCTTTACATTTCGTCTAACTAAAGTTGAACTAATATCTGTCATTGGAACATCTACCCACATAATTGGATATTTACTTTCCTTTCTATATCCAGGTCTACCAACACCAACAAATTTTACTAATTTAATTAGTTCTTCTATTCTATGCCATTTTGGTAGATACTCAACCATATCTCCACCAATTATAAAATAATAGTCTACTTCTGGATTCTTCAATTTCAATTCCTTAATTGTGTCTATTGTATAACTTACACCTTTACGTCGTAACTCTATATCACTAACTTTAAATTCAGGCTCATCCATCGTACTAAGTTTCACCATTTTTAGTCGCTTTTCAGCAGAAATAGCTGTTTTTTTATCAATATGAGGTGGTTGGTAATCGGGGATAAACATTACTTCATCTAAATTTAATTGGCTTTTTACTTGTTCTGCAATAATTAAATGTCCTAGATGTGGCGGATTAAAAGTACCACCTAATATTCCTACCCTCTTATGTTTCATATTCGTTATTAATTCAGCCATGACTTTTATTTCAGGAATTGTTATTGTTTTAACCATTGTATATCCCTCTAATTTTTATAATTCTGCAACTTTTACTGAAATTTTTTGGTTTCCAGCCTTACCAGACTTTTTAAACAGAACTAACACATTACCTATTGTTTGAATAACTTGTGCATCACTATTATTCTCTATAAATTCTTTAACCTCTTCAACTTCCACTAGTGAATTTTGCAAAATATTAACTTTTAATAGTTCTCTTTTATCTAATGCTTTTAAAACTTCATCTAACCATACTTCACTCAACCCATCTTTACCAATTTGAAAAATAGGTTTTAAATGATGAGCTTCACTACGTAAATATCGTTTTTGTTTTCCTCTAAGTTTCATATTACACATCTCTTTCTATACTTAAATCATTGCTTTTCTTATTAATACTCCTACACCTTCTGGAGCCCAACCAGCAACAATTGTATTCGGACTTAAACTTATCCAACCTAATCCTGAAAATACTAAGTCACTTTTTTCACTTATCTTAAATTCAAATCTGGTTAGTTTAGGCATTTTTTCCAATTCTTCTCTAGTAGGTGGTTGTAATAACTCTCCTGCATGTTTTTCATAAAATTTATCAGCATTTTGTAACTTTGTGCGATGTAATGGTAAATTATTATCAAAATATGCAATTACACTTGTGCGTCCGCCAGAAATATAATCAAATCTTGCTAAAGACCCTAAGAAAATGGTTTGTCCTTCATTTAATTGATAAACTTTAGGCTTGATTTCTTTTTGAGGAGAAGCAAACTTTAACGATTTTCCTGTTAAATAATGAGCCATTTGTTGCTTGTGAATAATTCCCGGTGTATCTATCAAATTTTTACCATCATCAAATGGTATTTCAATTTTATCTAATGTTGTCCCTGGAAAACGCGAAGTTGTAATCAACTCAGAAATACCTGTTTGTTGCTTAATTATACGGTTAATAAGTGTGGACTTACCAACATTAGTAACACCTACTACATATACATCTCTGCCTTTACGATACTTATCAATTAATTCTAATAAATTATCAATTTCATATCCTTTACTTGCACTAGTTAGTGCTACATCTACAGGTCTCAAACCTTGTTTATTAGCTTCTTGACGTAACCAGTCTTTAATCCGTGAACGTTTTAAAGACTTAGGTAACAAATCAGATTTATTACCTACTAACAAAACGTCATTCTTACCAACAAATCTATGTAGTCCTGGGATAACTGATCCATTAAAATCAAATATATCTACAACATTAACAATCAATGAATCTGATTCACCAATTTGATTTAGTAATCTTAAAAAATCATCATCTGTCAAACTTACATCTGCTATTTCATTATAGTGTCTCAATCTAAAACAACGTTGACAATACAACTCTTCTGTTTCTAACCCTTTTTTTACAGCAGATTCTGGTGTATACCCTAGTTCATTTGGGTTTTTAGATTGGATTTTAGCTCCACACCCAATACAATATAAAATTTCATTATTAGTTTCTGTCATCTAAGGAATGCCTCCATGATTTTTCCATTTTATTATTTTTTATTAAATTATTTTTTATGATTTTTTCTAACATCCTATTTGGCTTAGTATTCCATGCATCACTTTTAACTAAAGGTTTAACTAGAATACTCCTAATACCAGCATTATTAGCAGCAGCAATATCTGTCATTAATTGGTCTCCGACCAAAACAACTTCGTTACTCTTTAAATTATATCTCTTCTTAGCAATATTTATTCCTCTAACAAATGGCTTTAATGCCCTTGAGACAAATGGAAGTTCAAAACGTTCTACCGCTCTTTTTATACGCCTATGATTATTATTTGATACAACTATAACTGGTATAGATTCCTCTCTCATAACTTTTAACCAATTTCTGAGTTCTGGTGTACCATCTGGATTATTCCAAGCAATTAATGTATTATCTAAATCCGTTAAAATTGCTTTAATTCCATGATTTTTAACTTCTTGTGGTGTTAAATCATAAATAGATTCAATCTTCCAAGTCGGTATAAATCTTTTCAACATTGAAAATTCTCCTAATATTTTATCAATTTAAATTATATCATATTTTCCCTGAGCAATCTGTTTATACAAAATTATAAGTAATTTTAAGGATATAAAAAAAGCAAGAAGGTAAAATACCTTCTCACTTAATTAAAAAACTAAATTATTCAGCAGCTAAAGCTTTCTTTGCTTCATCAACAAGTGCTGTAAATGCAGCTGCATCTGTAATAGCTAAATCAGCTAACATCTTACGGTTAACTTCAACATTAGCTAACTTCAAACCATGCATTAACTTGCTGTAGCTAATGTCATTTTGACGAGCAGCAGCATTAATACGAGCAATCCATAACTTACGGAAGTTAGACTTTGTCTTACGACGATCACGGAATGCATATTGGTATGACTTCATAACTTGTTGCTTAGCAACTTTGAATTGAATATGCTTTGCTCCGCGATAACCTTTAGCTAATTTGATAATTTTCTTACGACGTTGGCGTGTAACAGATCCACCTTTAACACGTGGCATGACAATTCCTCCTTAAAAATTCAACCTTTATACTAGGTATAGTTACATAATTAAATAACTTTTCTTCTTTATAATATTTATCTTAGATATTCTTATTTCATTTGAGAAAGCATTTGCTTGATACGTTTCATATCTGAAGCAGATACCATTGAAGCTTTACGTAATTGACGACGTTGCTTCTTTGTTTTACCGTGGAAACGATGTGATGTGTAGGCGTTTGAACGTTTCAAACCACCATTTCCTGTACGCTTAAAGCGTTTTGCTGATGCACGGTGTGTTTTTTGTTTTGGCATGATTATAAATCCTCCTAAAATAAATAAATTGTTTTATTATTTTTCAGTTTTTGGTGCAAGCATTAAGAACATGCTACGACCATCCATTTTTGCTTTAGACTCTACAGTTGCAACGTCTTCAGTTGCTTCTGCAAAACGATTAAGGACATCACGACCAATATCCTTATGAGTAATTGCACGTCCCTTAAAACGAATGGAAACTTTAACCTTGTCTCCTTTAGATAAGAACTTACGTGCATTCTTCATCTTAGTATTAAAGTCATTCGTATCAATAGTTGGACTTAAACGAACTTCTTTGATGTTAACAACTTTTTGCTTTTTACGAGCTTCTCTTTGTTTCTTTTGAAGTTCAAAACGATATTTACCGTAATCCATGATTTTTGCAACAGGTGGCTTAGCTTTAGGAGCAACTAAAACCAGGTCAAGATTTGCATCTTCAGCCATTTTTAGAGCTTCTTGCTTAGTCTTTACACCTAATTGGTCACCATTATCGCTAATCAATCTTAATTCTCGAGCACGAATGCCTTCATTAACCATTTTATCGACTGCTATGATATTCACCTCCAAAAATAATTCAGAGAGAAAATGCAGAAAACGGACATCCAAAAAATCAGAATGCCCGTCTTAATAATCCGTTTTAATTAGAATTAATATCATAATTTCTGCCCGGAAACCTACATTTCCTAGGCGAGAAGCGGGTGCCTCTGCTTTTTTCTCAACTTTATAAGTATATCAACTACACTTAAAAGCGTCAAGACTATAATAGAAATTATTTTTCTCTACTATAATTTTCTATATCTTCAAACAAAAGATTCTTAAATTCAGCTTTTGTCATAGTGTTAGTCTTTTCTTCACCATATTTACGAACTGTCACTGTTCCGTTTGAAACTTCTTCATCACCAATAACAAGTGTATAAGGTATCTTGTTTACTTGGGCTTGACGAATCTTATATCCCATTTTTTCATTTCTATCATCAACAGTAACACGAATGCCATGTGCTCTTAATTTACTGCTTAAATCATTTACATAATCCATATGTAAATCATTCTTAACAGGAATAATATCTACTTGGTGTGGAGCTAACCAAGTTGGAAATGCACCCTTATACATTTCAGTTAAGTAAGCTGTAAAACGTTCCATAGTTGAAACAATTCCACGGTGAACCATAACTGGTCTATGTTCCTCACCATCAGCACCAATGTACTTCAAATCAAATCTTTCTGGTAATAAGAAATCTAATTGGATAGTTGATAATGTTTCTTCTCCACCTAAAGCTGTCTTAGTTTGGACATCAATCTTAGGACCATAGAATGCAGCTTCGCCTTCAGCTTCAAAATATTCTAGACCCATATCATCCATAGCAGCTTTTAACTTACTTTGAGATTTTTCCCACATTTCATCATCATCAAAGTATTTTTCTGTATTCTTAGGATCTCTATAACTTAAGCGGAAACGATAATCTGTAATATCAAAGTCATTATAAACTTCCGTCATTAATTTAATTAAAGTCTTAATTTCATCTTCAATATGATCTGGTTCAATAAAGTCATGACCATCATTCAAAGTCATTTCACGAACACGAGACAATCCTGTTAATGCTCCAGACTTTTCGTATCTATGCATCATACCTAATTCAGCGATACGTAATGGCAATTCACGATATGAACGCTTGTGATGATTGTAAACTTGAATATGGGATGGGCAGTTCATCGGACGTAATTCCAACATTTCACCATCGCCCATATCCATTGGTGGAAACATATCTTCACGATAGTGATCCCAATGACCAGATTGCTTATACAAGTTCAAATTTGCTAGAACTGGAGTATAGACATGTTGGAATCCCCATGCAACTTCCTTATCAATTATATATCGTTCAATTACACGACGAATTGTTGCACCATTTGGCATCCAATATGGTAATCCTGCACCAACTTTAGGATCAACAAAGAATAAATCTAATTCATTTCCAATTACACGATGATCTCTTTCACGAGCTTCTTTTTGACGTTGTAATTCAGCATCCAAATCTTTTTGCTTATAAAAAGCTGTACCATAGATACGTTGTAACATTGGATTGCTTGAAGCACCTTTCCAATATGCACCAGCAACAGATAATAGTTTAAAAATCTTTACTTCACCAGTTGAAGATAAAACTACTCCATCAGTGATATCAATGAAATCACCTTGCTTATAAGCAACTACTCTACCATTATTTTTATTAGCTACATCTCTAACTAATTCTTCTTGATATTCGTCACCTGATACTAAATTCAAAGCTTCTTCTTCTGAAAACTCAACTCGTTCTATAGGTAAGTTTGCCTTTATTATTTCAGACATTTTTTGAGAAATCTTTTCAAAATCTGTTTCTGCAACTTGGCCTTCAGAATTATCAGTATCAAAATAGAATCCATGCTCTGTAACATCACCCAAACCAAATTTCATATTTGGGTATAATTCATGTAATGCATTAGCTAAAACTTGTGCTGCTGTTCTCCACAATACAACTAATCCATCATTAGAATCTTTTGTAATAATTTCAATAGATCCATCTTCTTTTAATGGTTGATTTAAATCAACAAAATTACCATCAACTTTTCCTGCAACAGCTTTTTTAGCCAAACTGATACTAATTGATTTAGCAATTTCAGCTGTTGTTACACCAGCATCAAATTCCTTTACTGAATTATCTGGAAATGTAATTTTTATACTAGACATTAATTCTACCTCCTGAATTCTCTATGAAACAAATAACGTCCCTAACACACCAACATTGATGTATTAAGGACGCTATTAACGTGGTTCCACCTTTAATTTTTAGCTTTAAACAAACTACTCATTGTGCTGTTAACGGTCGCACCGGTCTAACTTTTCATTAAACAATACATGAAAGTGGTAAGAATACTACATTATTGAAAGTTTTCAGTCAAGCCTTTCATCCCTGAATCATAGTAATCCGTTTGTCTTTCACGAAATCTACAGTTTTATTTAACCATTATCTTGAAGATTATTCAAGGGTTTTTCATTATTTATTTCTTCTATTTTCACCATTAATAACTACTTCATCAACTAAAAATCTAATTCTTTCCATGATTCTTTTTGCTTTCAAGGGTTCTAACTCACCTCTCGTATTCTGCGTTAAGTAGAATTCTTCTAAGTCATCTAAAGCAATATTTGAACTAAAGAAAGTTGGTAATTCTTCTTGCATACGATATTGTAAAATCACACCTAGAACATCATCTCTAAACCAACTACTTAATTGATCAGCACCTATATCATCCATCATTAATACAGGAGCTTTTTTCAAAGCATCAACTTTTTCCATAGTGGTATTTTTACCAATAGAATTTTTTATTTCTACAGCAAAAGATGGCATGTGAACTAAAGTTACTTTTATCCCCTTTTCTGCTAATTTATTAGCAATCGCTCCCAGTAAATATGTTTTTCCTACTCCAAACGATCCAGATAAATATAGTCCTTTATGAAAGATATTAGGCGTTTCAGTATAGTTCGCAACAAATTCTATAGCTTTTTTTAAAGCTATCATTCTTCCATCATCATCTCTATAATAATTTTCTAGTGTTGCTTTACGAATACTTTTAGGAAGATTGACAATATTAATTCTATTATTTATTTCTCTTAGTCGTCTCTCTTCTATCAATTTTTTAGTAGGTACATATGTTACTTCAATGTGATGATCACTAATAGTTAATTGTGGCGAATACCCTGGAGCAAAAACTTCTTTTCCTTCTGCTATTTTTTGTTTTAAGTCAACAAATTCATATAACTTACTTGCACCCTTTAATATTTCTTGATGACTTAGTCTATCTTTGTTTTCACGTAAAAACAATTGCACATCATCATCTTTTAAACTTTTTTCAATTATTTCTTTATACTTTTTTTCCCACTTATTTTCTACTAGTCTTTTACTAAGTTCCTTTCCCATATCTTCCACATAGCTCACCTACTTTCCATTTATTTTTTTCAATAGCTCGTCAATTTCTTTATTTTCTTTCTTTCCAACATCTGTTAGCTTATTCTTTCCCTTTTCTTTAGCCCATTCAGGTAATTTCTCTTTAACAATTACATTACTTTTGCGGCCTTTTGAATCTTTTTTTGTCGCTTTGCGTTGTAGTGATTTTTCTCGAGTGAAACTTTTAACGTAAGTCATCGCTTCTTGAGCGTTTTTTATTTTTTTCTTTGTCCAATCAGCAGCAATTCTTTCAAATGTTCCTTTTAAGATGGTAGAACTATCTTGAACAACTAACAAATAATGAATTAAAACATTAATAACTTCATTTGGTAACATCTGCTTTTCTACCAATGTTTTTACAGCATACCTTTCATTAGCAGTGACAAAACTTCCTAACTCATTTTTTAGAATCTCTAAAAATTCTAATGGAACATAGGCTTTAAAAGCATTAACTAAAGGATCAATATTCTTATCTTTTTCGTCATCTTTAGCTTTAGCCGTTTCTACTATCTTGTTTTTCTTAAAGTTTCTTCGAATTCCGCTATCAAAATTTTTTTGAGCTAATTTTTTAAATTCATTATAATCAATCTTATTATTTGTTACATTAATTGCTTTTTCTAAAAGTTTTACTAATTGAAATTCATCTATACCATAAACTAATTTGACACTTTTAATAATATCTAAGTGATTCATAACATCATCTGAACTTACATATGAGTTCTTTATGAAATCACTAAAAACTGTCATGTCTAATGACACCTTTTGACGATTAATAAGAGATTCATCATTTAAAATCTTACTATTATTTAATTGAGCTTGTAAAACAATATTATCTTTATTTAAATTAAATACATCAAAAAATTGCTTTGTAACTTCTTTTTTATCATGATAATTATTATCAAATTTATTCCATAAAGATAATTTTTTAAATTTTTCATTTCCAACCATTTCTAATAACGCCGTGCTTAATAAATCATCTGTAAAAAATTTCACTTCGTTTAATGGTTTTTGAAGTTCATAGATATGATACTTACCTAATTTATCTTCACCTTCAAATGTTTTTATAAGCCCCGTAGCCTCAAGTTTCAAACGTGCATCATATAACTCAGGAATACTTATCCCTAAGCCATCTATAATATTCTTATTCAGTTTTCTCTCACTTAATATTAATTTAGGGTCAATTTCAAAACGTAAATATGAATATAATGCTACCGCTACAATACCTATTATTGGCTGATACAGCACTTGAACAATTTCAATATCATGATTATCTATATAGGTAGATGCAGATACCAAATATCCATCTTTTGGTGATAGTTTATTCAATGCGCTATCCATAAACTCATCCTAATCTTTCGAATTATTTTCTTCACGATCCATTAATTCCCTTAATTCATCAGCAAAGGCGTGCATATCTTTAAATTCCCTATAAACACTCGCATATCTAATATAGGCAACTTCATCAACATCAGCCAATATTTTCATTACATATTCTCCAATTAATTGGCTTGAGACTTCGGTTCCTCCAACAGAGCGTAGTTTATTTTCAACTTTATCAACTATTTCTGTAATTTCATCTATTCCTACAGGACGTTTTTCAGCAGCTCTTACAATTCCCCTTAGCAATTTTTCTCTTTGAAATTCTTCCCTTGTTCCGTTCTTCTTAATAACTAATAAAGGGGTTACTTCGACTCTCTCAAATGTTGTGAATCGATATCCACACTGCTCACATTCTCGGCGTCTTCTAATGGCATGTCCATTATCCGCTGGTCTACTATCTACAACTCTAGAACCGTTTTTATGACAATTTGGGCATTTCATAGTTGTAGCTCACCTCATTTCTCTAACATTAAATTATTTCTCTCTAGCCATTCTATCACTTGATTATGAGTATCTTCAATACTTCTTGAATTATCAATGACAATATCAGCTTTGGAATTTCTTTCTGCACTATCTAATTGAGCAGATATTCTTTTCAACGCTTTATCCCTAGTTAGTCCATCTCTTTGTATCAATCTTTCTATTTGTAATTCTTTGGGAATGTATATGACCATTGTAAAATCACACATCTTATCATATCCACCTTCAAATAACAAAGGAATATCTAAGATTAATACATCTGCACCTTGCTTTTTATAATATTCAATTTGATTAATTATTTCTGTGCGTATTTTTTTACTCAATATTTTATTAAGTAACTCTCTTTTGTCCTTGTTTTCAAAAACTATTTCACCTAATTTTTTTCTATTTAAACTTCCATCAGATTGTAAAATATCATTTCCAAAAAAATGACTAATTTCTTTTAAACCTTCTGTATGTGGCTCCACAACTTTACGAGAAACTTTATCAGCGTCAATAATTGGATATCCCATCTCTTTTAAATATGTGCTAACAGTTGTCTTTCCTGAAGCTATTCCGCCAGTTAATCCTAAAATTTTCATAATTTTACCACCTGACACTTAGGACAAAAATGTGTTCCTCTCTGACCTACAACAATTCTTTGAATTGGTGTTCCGCATCTCTCACAAGGATCCCCTGTTCTTTGATAAGCATGTAAGCTAAACTGAAATCCTCCAGAATGTCTAAATGCATCTGTATATGATCTAATTGTAGTTCCTCCGGCTTCGGTAGCTAACGCTAGTTCTTTAATAATATTATCTCGTAAAACTTCAATTTCCTCTTTAGTTAATTTATTTGCCGGTGTTTCAGGATGAATTTTACTCATCCACAACACTTCATCTGCATAAATATTTCCCAAACCTGCCACTATCGTTTGATCTAATAAAGCATTTTTTATAGCTTTTTTTCTCCTTTTCAAATTTTTAGAAAAATCTTCAACTATAAAGGTTTCCTCTTTAGGTTCTGGTCCTAATTTAGCTAAACCAGCTGTTTGCATTTCCATTCCCGTTTTAACCAATTGCATCCTGCCAAACTTTCTAACATCGTTATATCTAAGTGATGTCCCATCTGTAAAATCAAATACTACGTGGGTATGTTTTTCAACTTCTTTTGTACTTGGTTCAACGAAATATTTCCCTTCCATTCTCAAATGGGAAATCATTGTCAAATCACTACTAAATCTAAATAATAGATATTTCCCACGTCTATCAATTTTTTTAATAGTTTTATTTGTTAGTTTTTCTATGAATTCTGTCTCTTCATTAATTATAGTTTTAGAATACAACACTCTAATATCTTTTATTTTTTTATTTAAGACTAGTTTCTCTAGTCCTCTACGTACTGTTTCAACTTCTGGTAATTCAGGCATTATCTCACCTTCCTACTTCGTATCAAACCAAGTTTGTCCATGCTTACTTTCAACTTTTAACGGTACATCCAGCTTAACTGCTGAATCCATAACTTTTGGAACCATATCCTCTAATAATGGAATTTCTTCTGTTGGTGCTTCAAAGATTAATTCGTCATGTACTTGAAGTAGCATTTTTGCTTGCAAATTCTTTTCTTTTAACATTTCTTGCATATTAATCATCGCAACCTTAATAATATCAGCTGCACTACCCTGAATTGGTGAATTCATAGCTGTTCTTTCAGCAAAAGAGCGTAAATTAAAATTACGACTCTTTATATCAGGTAGATATCGTCTTCTGTTAAAAATAGTTTCTACATATCCATTTTCTTTAGCAAATTCAACAATTTTTTCCATATAATCTTTTACGCCAGAAAATGTATCTAAATAAGTATCTATAAATTGTTTAGCCTGTTTTCTTGATATCCCTATATTTTGTGATAAACCGTAATCGCTAATACCATATACAATTCCAAAATTAACAGCTTTAGCTTGTCTTCTCATATTAGGAGTTACTTCATCTGGACTATCTACATTAAAAATTCTCATCGCTGTACTTGCGTGAATATCCATACCTTCCTTAAAAGCCTCTTGCATATTTTTGTCTTTTGAAATATGTGCCAATACACGTAATTCAATCTGTGAATAATCAGAAGAAAATATTTCCCATCCTGGATGACTTGGAACAAAAGCTTGACGTATTTTTCTACCTTCTTCTAAACGAACAGGAATGTTTTGTAGATTTGGATCAACTGAAGATAGTCTTCCTGTTGAAGTTAAGGTTTGAGTATATCTTGTATGAGCCTTTCCGTCTGTCTTAGAAACCACTTTTAACAATCCCTCAATATATGTAGATTGTATTTTAGCTAATTGACGATATTGTAAGATATTATCAACAATTGGGGACATACCTCTAAGTTGCTCTAATACACCTACTGCTGTTGAATATCCTGTTTTTGTCTTTTTAATAACTGGTAACTTTAATTTTTCAAACAATATAACACCTAATTGTTTTGGTGAATTTAAGTTAAATTCTTCTCCAGCTTCATTATATATTTCCTGCTCTAGTTCACTTAATCGTTCTTTCAATTCACTTTGCATAGTTTCTAGTCTATTACTATCCACTTTTACGCCCGCAATTTCCATATTTGCTAATACAATCGACAATGGACGTTCTATTTTTGTATATAGATCTAGTTGTTGATTTTCTTCTAACTCATTAAATAATTTTTCTTTTAAATTATTTATCGCTTTTACTTTTCTCACTAAATGTTCAAATAAAACTTCTTTATCTTCTGGCACAGCATGTTTAGCACCTTTACCATATATTTGCTCATCAGATTCTACATCATAATATTCGTGCTGTTGTGCCAACAAACCTAGATCATTACTATTTTCACTATTATCTAGCAAGTATGATACAAGTAACAAATCAAAATTAATTTTCGATAAAGTAACACCTAATCTATTTAAGCCAACATATTGTCTTTTGCCATCAAATAAATCTACTTCAACTTCATCTGATTCCAACAAATTCTTGATTTGTTTTTTCTTTAGTAAATCTATATCATCCGACACTAAATATTTATCACCTATTTTAATAGAGAAACCAATAATTTCAGCTGTATGATAATTTTCTCCATCTATTTCTAAATTAAATACTATTTCATCATTATCACTAACATTTATATCATCTAAATTTTCTTCTGTTAATTCAGTAAATTCTATATTACTTTTAGATTCAAAAATATCTAATTGTTCACTACTTTCATCCTTTAATTGTGATAAAAACTTTCGAAAATCTAATTTTTGATATAACGTTACTAATTTCTCAATATCTTTTCCAGTCCATTCAGTTTCTTCTAAAGTTATTTCAACTGGAGCGTCTTTTCTAATTTCTGCTAAATCTTGGCATAAATAAGCAATTTCCTTTTCTCTGATTAAATTTTCTTTCATCTTAGACTTTTTCATTTCATCTATATTTTTATAGATTCCATCTAAAGTACCATATTGTTTCAACAATTTAATTGCTGTCTTCTCACCAATTTTTGTAACTCCAGGATAGTTATCAGAAGTATCACCCACTAAAGCTTTCATATCAACGATTTGTTCAGGGATTAAACCTATTTTTTCTTCAACATGACTTGGAGTATATTCTTCAATCTCACTAACACCCTTAACTGTTACAGCAACCGTTGTTTTATCAGTTGTTAATTGCGTTAAATCCCTATCTCCTGTAACAACTACAACATCATAGTTTTTCTTTTCAGCTTTTGCAGCTAATGTTCCGATAATATCATCAGCCTCATAATTTTTTAGCTCGTAAGTTTTTATCCCATATCCTTCTAGTAAATTTTTTATTTCTGGAAATTGCTCTGATAATTCTGAAGGAGTTTTAGCTCTCCCACCTTTATAATCAGTAAATTTTTCAGTTCTAAAAGTAGTTTTACCAGCATCAAATGCTACTAATATATGTGTAGGGTTAACCTTAGTTAAGATGCTATCTAACATATTCTTAAATCCATAAATTGCGTTAGTATGTAATCCTTCATGATTTACAAATCTACTTAAAGAATTATGCAAAGCAAAAAAAGCCCTAAATGTAACACTATTTCCATCTATTAATAATAATTTATTTTTTTCTTCTACCATAATACACTTAGCTGGAAGTCCAACTATATACTCCCTTCGTTTTCTTCTAATCTTATTGTACCAATAAACTATATTCTATTAAATAAAAAAAGACTTGGGAAAAATCCCAAGCCTGAAATATTAATCTTTGTTTCCACCTAAACCAGTAAAAATATTTAATAATTGTATAAATAAATTTACGAAGTCTAAATATAATTGTAACGCGCCCATAATTGCTAAATTTGTTACATTAACTTGATTTCCATATTGAATGTACATTTGACGGAATCTTTGTGAATCCCAAGCGATTAAAGCAGCAAAGATAATAACACCTATAAATGAAAATACTAAAGTTATAATTGAACTTTTTAGGAAAATATTAATTATCATTACAATAATTAAAGCCATCAAAGCAGCCATTGCTTGACGACCTATTCCTGACAAATCTTTCTTAGTATTTGTTCCCATCAAAGCTAAAACTATAAACATAACTGTTGCTGAAACAAATGCCATAGTTACATCTTGACTTGAATAAACTTGAACAATTAAACCAAAAAATAATCCTTCTAATACTGAATATAATCCCAATCCCGTTAAGGACATAGCTGGAGATCTGTCAGCTTTAAAAGACATAGACATAACTAAAACAACTTGCAAAATCAAAATTCCCCATACAGCCCAACGATTATTAGCAAAAAAAGTTAAGGCTTGTACCTTATATACATTAGAAATCAGATAAGCTGTGACAGCAGAAATTGCAACTGCACCAGCCATAAAGCCATACATCTTAGCCATAAAACTATTTAGTCCAGCTTGATTTCCATAAATCTCATTATTATTCATTCTTAATATCAAATCCTCTCATAGTCTAAAGTATTAAAAAATCTTAGGTGGTTTTACAATCACCACTGCATCAATAACACGATCTCCATCTTCATTTTCACCTTCAACAGAAATCGTAATAACTTCTTTCATGCTATCAACTTTAATAACTTCAAAACTAAATGTTACCATCTCATCATGATAGACGGGAAGGATAAAATTAGTTGATAAATTAACTACATCACTACCTGGTCCTGGTAAAACTTTAGAAATTGAACTTGTAATAATACCTGTAAGTAATACTGGTGGAACGATTGGCTTTTGATACTCAGTATCTCTTGCATAATCATGTTGAATATATAGAGGATTATTATCGTTTGTAATACCTAAATATAATAACAGATCTCTATCGCTTATACTTTCAGTAACAGTTAAAGAATCTCCTTCTTTTATCTCATCAATTGTTTTACCGCGCCTATGCACATCTTCAGACATGACAACACCTCCACGTTTTCTTAGATATATCATACCACATGTAGATTTTTTTAACAATTAATTAGACAGGCGTCTGTTTTGATATTTTTTAGAATGATCTTTTAATAACTAGTTATTTTTTAAGCTCAAATTACTTAGCAAATCTTCATATGCATGTTCATATTTTTGAATATCTCCTGCTCCCATAAAAATAACAACATCGTCATGGAAATCTAGTAGAGGGGACATATTATCTAATTTTAGAACCTCTCCACCTTTACTAATTTTCTTACCTAAATCTTCAGAAGAAACTTTTCCATCATGTTCTCTAATAGAACTAAAGATATCAGTTAAGTAAACTTTATCTGCTAAACTTAAACTTTCAGCAAATTCATCCATTAACGCAATTGTTCTACTAAAAGTATGTGGTTGGAATACTGCTATTATCTTCTTATCTGGATATTGTTGACGAGCTGCATCTATTGTTGCTTTTATTTCTGCTGGATGATGTGCATAATCATCAATAATCACCATATCTGCCACACTTTTTTCCGTAAAACGTCTCTTAACACCCTTAAATGTTAACAATTCTTTAGCAATTTCTTGTTGATCTACTTTTTCCATATATGAAACAGCAATTACAGCTAAACTATTTAAAACATTGTGTTCCCCAAACATTGGAATATCATAATTTCCAATAAATTCATCATGGAAATAAACATCAAAATTAGAACCCTTTGTTGTACGTTTAATGTTTTCAGCTCTAAAATCATCATCCGACTTAGTACCATAATAATGCACTGGAACTTTTGCATTAAGTTTACGCAAGTTTTCATCCTCGCCCCATACAAAAATTCCTTTTTTAGTTTGCATAGCCAATGTTTCAAATGCATCTCTAACATCATCAATGTCTGTGAAATAATCTGGATGATCAAAATCAATATTAGTCATAATCGCATAATCTGGGTGATATGCAACGAAATGACGACGATATTCATCTGCTTCAAAAACGAAGAAACGTGCATTAGGAGTTCCCTTACCAGAACCATCGCCAACTAAATAGCTTGTTGGTGATACTCCGCTTAATACATGAGCTAGTAAACCTGATGTACTTGTTTTACCATGTGCACCAGCAACACCTATACTTGTTGTTTCTTCAATAATTTGTTCTACTGTTTCTGGGTATGTTTGTACTGTCAATCCCATATCATGAGCTTTTTTAATTTCTACTTGATCATCACCAAATGCATTACCAGCAACTACGATCATATCTTCCTTAATATTATCTTCATCAAATGGTAAAATTTTTATTCCAGCATTCTCTAAGCCTCTTTGTGTGAAAGTATACTTATCAATGTCAGATCCTAGAACCTTATATCCTTTATCATGTAAAATTAAAGCTAAAGAGCTCATTCCAGTTCCTTTAATTCCTACAAAAAAATATGTTTGTTCACTATTCATAATCTATGTTTCCTCTTTTCTAACTTCCGATCATTTCAATGATACCATAAATATAATTATTTTTATTATTTAGACTTAATTTGTTTCCTTCATTTTTTCAAGTTTTTCAGGAGTTAAATATACGTCCCTAGGTTTAGACCCCTTTGCAGACGAAATGTATTGTTTACTTTCCAAATCATCAATAATTTTTGCAGCTCTATTATAGCCTATTGAAAATACTCTTTGAAGCTTAGATATAGAAATCCCATCTTCATTAACGATATATTCTAAAATTTCAGGTATTAGATCATCTTCATTTTCAGTCTGTGTCTCTATAACTTTTAACTTATCTGGATTAAAAGCATATGTCGGAGTTCCTTGTTCTCGGATAAAGTCTGTAATCTTTTCTATTTCATCCTCAACGTACGTTCCTTGAATACGTCTTGCTTGACTTTCACCATTTCCTAAATACAACATGTCTCCTCTACCAAGTAATCTTTCTGCTCCAGACGAATCTAGAATCGTCCTTGAATCAACTTGACTAGATACCATAAAAGCAATTCTAGTAGGTATATTACTTTTAATAACACCAGTTATAACATCTACACTTGGACGTTGCGTTGCAATTATCATATGTATCCCCGCTGCACGCGCTTTTTGTGTAATTCTTATAATATAATCTTGAACTTCAGAAGAAGCGACCATCATTAAATCTGCCAACTCATCTATAACGATGACAATATATGGCATTTTTAATCCATAATCTCCGTTTTCTTCAGCTTTTTCATTGTACGATTCTATATTTTTAGCTCCTGCAGCCGCTAAACGTTCAAATCGTTCTTCCATTTCATTAACTGCCCATTTTAATGATGCCGTAGCTGCTTGAGGATCAGATACAACAGGGGCCAATAAGTGTGGAATATCATGATATGGAGCCATTTCAACAGCTTTAGGATCAATCAGTAGCAGTTTTAGCTCTGCCGGTGTTGCTTTATATAATAAAGATACTAACATACTATTGATAAATACTGATTTCCCCGAACCTGTTGCCCCCGCAATCAGACCATGTGGCATTTTAGCTATATTTGTAACTTGGGGTTGTCCAAATAAGTCTACACCTAATGCTACAGTTAAAGGTGAGGTTGCTTCTTTGAAGACTTTAGAATTTAAGACTTCTGATAACATAACTGGACGTGACTTTTTATTTGGTATCTCAATTCCCACACTTCGTTTTCCGGGAATTGGTGCTTCTATTCTAATATCTTTAGCTGCTAAAGCTAATTTTAAGTCATCTGTCAAATTTGTAATTTTATTAACTTTAACTCCCCTATTTAACGTTACTTCAAATTGAGTAACTGTTGGGCCAATAGTCCAATTAGTAACTTCAGCTTTAACATGAAAAGCCTCTAAGGTCTCATTTAGAATATCTACTTCTTGTAACACCCATTCATCCATCTCATCTTCATCATTAATTACAGGATCTGGTAGTAATGACATTTCCGGGAATTTATACATTAAATTTTCCTTATTGTCACCTTTTTGCGACTGATTAAATAAGGATAAGTGACTTTGCATATCATTCTTTTCTTGTTGCATAATTTCATCTAAAGAACGATCTAATGCTTTCTTCTTAGGAGCATTATCATCTTGCTGCTTAAGTTCTACAGTTTTTTCAATTTCTTCATGATGATAATTTCTAGCTGTTTCGTAAGGAATTACTGTATCCATACTATTGTCGTCACTTTCTTCTGAAGAAATAGTATCAATATCATTTTGTTCCATAGAATCTTCTGAAACTTCTATCTCGTTACTATTTATATCTTCTGTCTCCTCATTTCCTTGATTCTCTTCATCATCAGTAGGCTCGCTAATTTCTTGTTCTTTATTAACTTTAATATTGTCATCAGCATTGTCATCATTTATTTCTTCAGTTAACTTACTATCTGCTGGTGTTTCTAATTCATCTTCAGGTAATTCATTTTTATCTTCAATTTGTTGGAGATTATTTTCTTCAAAGATATTATCATCTACAATATCTTTAGACTCTTGAAAATCATCCGTGAATAACCATAAATTATTAAATTTTAATCTCAATTTTGCTACTAACTTACTATATTTTTCTTTGTCATTCTTGTTAGTAAACTTAATAGATGAAGGTGGTACATATGTAGGGCGAAATGAACGTGTTCTATAACTGTCCAAAGTTGTGCTTGTTCGCACAAAAGCTCTTTGACGTCTAATATTTCTTCCTTCAAATTTATGACTAGCTTTCTTAAAAGAAGATGTAGAAGAAACATTTGAACTTTTTTTTGCACTATTTTCATCTATATTACTTGATCGACCTTGTCTACGAAAAAAAGCTGGTCCATCATAATGTTCCATTCTATCTCATCCTATCTAAATTCTTTATTTTCCTATAAAAAATAGGCTAATATTTCAAAATAAATTTGAGTACTAGCCCATTCTATCATATTATTACGCTTTATTTGTAAATAATTCTGCACCTTTTACAAAATTAAACTCTTTTCCTACTTCAAAAGCATCGGTTTCAGGTAAAACCAAAATTCCTCTCTTTTGTGGTGCATTAGGTAACTCTAATTCTCTAGCAGAACAAATCATTCCCATACTTTCTACACCACGTAATTTTCCAGGAAAAATCATAGCACCATTTGGCATCATTGCTCCTACTTTAGCCACTACAACCTTTTGTCCTTCGTCTATATTTGGAGCGCCACATACAATTTGCAATTCTTGATCATTATCAACTTTTACTTTGGTAATATGTAAGTGATCAGAATCAGGATGTTCTTTCATACTTTCTACGTACCCTACAACAAATTTTGGATTAGCATCTAAAATTAATTCTGGATCAAAATCATTTTCTTCAAGTAATTTATTCAACTTATCCACTTGTTCTTGATTTAATTTTTCCTCTCCATGTCCTTGTAGGTCCGCCAACACAGTTGAAATACCAAAAAAGTTATATCCTAATGTTGTATTACTTTCAGCGTCAAAAATTCTTACAACATTTCCCTTTTTTTCTGATTTTTGTTGGATTGTATCAGGTCTTAGAACAACAACCAATACATCACCTATACTTTTAGGATTATAACTAGCAATAAACATCTGATTCTTTTCTCCTTTATTAAAATTTTAGATCGCTTTTAAGAAATTTTCTACTTCTTTCTTAGTCTTTCTATCTTTATTTACAAAACGATCTACTTCTTTTCCATCTTCATAAACAATGAAGCTTGGAATTCCATATACATCTAATTCTTGACATAAATCAATATTTTCGTCTCTATCAACTTGAATAAAGTTAAAATCTGAAAATTCTTCTTCAATTTCAGGCATAGCTGGTTTTATAAAACGACAATCAGGACACCAATCAGCTGTGAAAAATAGTACGTATTTTCCCTCTGCTAATTTTTCTTCTAGTTCTTGTTTATTCATTTTTGCCAATTGTTCCATTACAGACACTTCCTTACTTTTTGTAATTAATTATGCCTTAATTATAACTTAAAAAAATAATAAGTAAAATATATTGCTTATTCATCAAATATTTGATATTACTATAGTTAGTTTGAAAGGATTGATGACTGTGAAAAAACTGAACTTACAATTGCTTTTTGCTCTGCTTATTGTCCTTTGTCCGTTATTTTTGCTCATCTTCTATTTAAAAAGGAAGTATATCAAAAATAGCGAGATTGTCTTATCAAAGATAAGAGACGAATTTTCCAAACAATATATAGTCAAAGATTCCTGGATCCACGTATATCCTCGTCAAAATTATCAATTTAATCAACCATTAACTTATGCTGGTGGTGTAAAATGTATTGATCCTTCAGGAAAAACCATTAATTATACCTTTACTGCAGATGCAAAAACCGGAAAAATTATTGATTCACATATTATCTACTTAGAAATGGGCTTCTAATTTAAAAATTGGTTGCCCTTTTTTACTAAATTTTTCCTCATATTCTGTCATTACATTATCTTCAGCCTCAGGAGATGAATGTAAGTCCAACCAAACTCCGTCAAATTTCATTCCAAAATTATTCATGCTAACTAAAGAATATTCAAACAATCCTTGGTTATCAGTTTTAAATTCAATATGTCCATTTGAATCTAATACCTCTTTATATTGTTCGAGAAAAGTTTTGTAAGTCAATCTTCTTTTAGTTTGACGTTTCTTAGGCCAAGGATCAGAGAAATTCAAATAGATACCTGCAATTTCACCTTTTTCAAAATATTCTCCTAAGCCACTACCATTAGCACATATTAACTGAAGATTAGGTAGTTTCTCTTCTAACTGTTTCTTCAAGGCAATTCCTACAGCAACTGTCTGTAATTCTAATCCAATGTAATTCTTTTCTGGATTCTTTTTGGCCATTTCAACAATAAAACGACCTTTCCCCATTCCTATTTCGACAAAAATTGGATTATTATTTTGAAAACGTGTGTGCCATTTTCCTTTTAATTTTGTTGGTTCTGTTACTACAAAATCTGGATTTTCTTCAATCAAAGGCTTAGCCCAGGGTTTATTTCTTAATCGCAATACTAGTCCTCCTACAAAAAATAAAAGATAGAGGGGTTAATGTACTAACTTCCTCTATCTCAACAATTCTACATTTTAAAAATTAAGTTCATTAATTAATTCTGATATTTTTAATATGTCTTGGTTCATTTCTGTGAAACGACCACGTTGATGATAGTATTTAACATCGAGCAATAAATTTATCAATGAATACCAGTAAATTCGATACCATAAATCTCTATTCACTTCTAAACCATACTGACGTAACCATTGCTCCCAATTTTTACGTGGGACATATTGACACATTAACATACTAAGATCACTAGCTGGATCAGCAATTCTAGCTGATTCCCAATCCACTAAATAAAGCTTTTCTTTATCTGACAACAACCAGTTTTTATGATTTAAATCTCCATGACATACTTCATAAAAGTCAGACTTTAAATCAGGCTGATTAGCCTTTAGATAATTTGCTACTTTATTCAATAACGGATGCTGATTTAAATCATCAGGAAGTCCTTCAAAGTATTTTCTCACTAAATCAATTGGCGTAACTACTTTCCCACCAACTTGAATTAACATTTTTTTAAGTACAGGAGTATGGTGAACTTTATATAATAAATCAGATACCGATTTTTGTCCCATTTCACTTCTATATAAAGATCTACCATTTAACCACTCTTGAGCAGTCAAAGTATCACCTGTTGAAATCCTCTTCGTCCATATTAGTCTAGGTGCTATTTCTTCCAAAGACAATGCTGCTAAAAAAGGAGAGGTATTTCGTTTTAAAAATACTTTTTGATCACTTTTTATTCCCATATATGCTGTATCTGTGTCACCACCGATTGGGAGGATTTGCCATCCATTTTCTAAATTAAGATTCATAATGACTTACTCCTCGCATTTAGTGCTAACTAAACTAAGTCTACAAATATATCTATTAAGTGTCAAGATTTTTCTAACCTTAAATTTACATATCCATAAACAAACAGGATGCTTTCGACTAATACAAGGGCAAGGAAGGCTCCTGAGAGTAGTATATTTTGGATAGCGATATATACGGCTATGGTTGCTAGGAAGGCATTGATTATCAATAAAGCTAATAAGATACTTTTGAATTCTTTACCTTTACTGTTGGTTTCAAGTGGATATAGATGTACGAATACATTATCGTCAAAGTACTTGTATAGTGGTAACATTTGGAAGCCGATTAAGTAGATGAACAACATTCCTATTACCAGGCTAAGCCAGAATTTAGGGATAAAGAGTAGGACAATGAACTCGATAACGGTTAAGCGTATATACAGGCCACTATATTCACCATTTCGGATGATTGCCCTAATGAATAGGTAGCCATATACGTTTTTAAACTTAGGTATGAGCCAGTCTAGGTACTTTCTACGCTTAGCTTTCTTCTTTACTTGGGGAACATCTGTAAATAGGTTGAAGAAACTGTATTTTCTCATCAGTCTTAGTTTTTCTACGTCTATCAAATAATTCCACTGAATGATTTTATTTTTAGGCAATGATTTCAAATACAGAATTAGTCCAACGGTAATCCCCAATGCGAAATATATGGATACATACAAGCCAAGCATATAAACGATTAAAGGTACCACATAATTAAGGATAAGACTATATTTGCCTGCTTGATACTTTGCTTCAAAGGCTCGGATAAAGAATAAGTTTACTTGGGCAACCTTTAAAGCTACCTGACTTAATAATAGGATTATGCTTTCTACTAAGTTTAAATGGACACCGTAGTAAATGAAAGGCAGTAAAACGATCCAGACAACGATTTGAATAACGCTGTTTGATACCCAAGCTCGCTTTTGTGCTTTCATCAAATACTCTCTCATACCCTTTTCTTGTGGCAAAAGGAACACTTTATCAGGCTCATCAATTAATGTCCCTACCTTTCCAAATTGCAACATCACAAGTAAGACAATGATTACTACCGGCTTGGCCCATGGGTACGATAGATCTACATTTAAGGACTTTATGAAATTAGAGTATGTGTAGCTTATTCCACCCAGTAAAAAGAGTAACGCAATTACAAAATGATCGTTGAATACATAGCGATAGTACTTGATCATTCTCTTTAGATACAGGTTTAATCGCTTCTTCCATAGATTATTCATTGGCCTTTTCCCCTTTAGTCAAACTCAAATAAATCTCAGAAAGAGAAGCATCTTGCTTATTAAATTGAGCTCGTAATTCTTCTAATGTCCCACTTGCCTTCAATTCTCCATGATTAATCATTACAAATCGATCGCAGTACTCTTGGGCCGTTCCTAGTACGTGCGTAGACATTAACACAGCTGATCCTTTCTTTTTAACGTCATCTATGAGCTTTAATAGATCATCTGTAGCCAATGGATCCAATCCCAAAAACGGCTCATCAATAATAAAGAGCTTAGCCTTAGTAATGAAGGCACACACGATCATTACCTTTTGTTTCATACCCTTTGAAAAGTTGGCCGGAAACCAGTCCAATTTATTCTGTAACCTAAATATTTCCAATAGCTCATTGGCCCTTTTCCAAGCTTCATCTTTATCTAAATTATATGCCAGTATCGTCAACTCTATATGTTCCTTTAACGTTAATTCATCATATAAAATGGGCGTTTCCGGAATATAAGCAATCTTACTCTTGTATGCTTGTGCATCTTCATCAATAGTTATTCCATCTATCTCAATTGAACCTTTCATAGCATGTAATAACCCTATAATATGATTAATTGTCGTTGACTTTCCAGCACCATTCAGACCAATCAAGCCCACCAATTCGCCATTATCAACACTAAAATCAATCCCTTTCAACACTGGTATTTGGGAATAACCACCTACTAAATTCTTAACCTTTAAAGTCATTTTACATTCCTTCTATTTCTTAATTTAATATCATCTTAGCAGCAGTTAAAAATTATGTCTAGTAATCGCCTAATAGGTGTATAATTGTAGATAGATTAACTTGAAAGAAGGTAGAAATTTATGGAAGATTGCATTTTTTGTAAAATCATTGCTGGTGAAATTCCTAGCACAAAAGTCTATGAAGATGATGAAGTATTAGCTTTCCTAGACATTTCACAAGTTACTCCTGGACATACTTTGGTAGTTCCAAAAAAACATGTAGCTAATATTTATGAATACGATACAGATTTAGCTGCTAAGGTTTTTAGTCGTATTCCAATGCTTGCCAGAGCTATTAAAAATTCTAATCCTAATATTTTAGGTCTTAACATCCTTAATAATAACGGTGAAGTTGCTTATCAATCTGTGTTCCATTCACATATACATTTGATTCCTCGTTATAGTAAAAAAGAAGGATTCGGCCTTAGATTTGATGATAATTCTTCAAAATATGATAGTAAAAAACTTCAAGAAATTGCTAATCAAATTTCTTCTAAGGTTGAGAAATAATCTATGAAAAAAAGAAAACTTATTATTCCAATTACTCTAGGTGTTGTTGGATTAGCTTATTACAATAGAAAAGCTCTTAAAAATGAATTTCTTATCTATAAAGATTACTATAAAAACTTATCTAAAGAACTTTCACAAGTTTCTTTTGCTTCAAAGAAAGTCTTGTTTAATGTAATGCAACTATTAGATCAGGTTAGTGAATCCTCAGATACTATTGAAAATTTATTAACTGAAATTGACACTTTTTCTCAAGAAGTCAATAAAACTTTAGATAGTCTTTGATTTTTAGACTTTTTCTTTTATTTTTTTGTAAGATTTAGTTTTTTTTACTATCATTTCAATATCTATGGTATAGTTATTATCGTTAATTTAAATTAATTGAATGGATGTGTATATTTATCATGAAAAAGAAATGGTTAGTTGCCATATCTGGTATTGTTTTAACTTTCGGTCTTGCTGCTTGTTCAAAGACAGTAGCTACAACATCTGGCGGAAAGATTACTGAAAGTGAATACTATAGTAGTATGAAGAAAACTTCTTCTGGTAAGCAAGTTCTTCAACAAATGATCTTAAATAAAGTTCTTGAAAAAGAATATGGTTCAAAAGTTTCTGATAAAAAAGTTAATGAACAATATAATACTTACAAAAAACAATATGGTTCTTCTTTTGATTCTGTTTTAGCACAAAATGACATGACTAAATCTAGTTTCAAACAAGAAATTCGTTCTAACTTACTTTTAAAAGAAGCTGTAAAAGATAATACAAAAATCACCAATAAACAATTAAAAGCTCAATGGAAAGAATATGAGCCTAAAGTTACAGTAGCTCATATTTTAGTATCAAAGAAAAGTACTGCTGAAGACATCATTAATAAATTAAAAGAAGATGGAAGTTACGCTAACTTTAAGAAATTAGCTAAGAAGTATTCTACTGACTCTTCTACTAAGAACGATGGTGGTAAATTAGCTGCTTTTGACAACACAGATACTTCATTAGATAGTACTTTTAAGAAAGCTGCTTTTGGATTAAAGCAAGGATCATTTACAACTGAACCTGTAAAAACAGAATATGGTTACCATGTAATTTATTCTATTAAGAATCCTGGCAAAGGTAAAATGTCAGATCATACTTCTAAATTAAAATCACAAATCATCGATTCTAAGATGAGTGATTCTACAACTCTACAAACAGTTGTATCTAAGGTTCTAAAGAAGGGTAATGTATCTATTAAAGATAAAGATTTACAAAATATTTTATCTAGCTACTTAGGTAGTTCTTCTAGTTCTAAATAGAACAAAAGGCACAAGTCAATTTCGACTATGTGCCTTTTTATTTTCTAATAAAATAATATCTACTTGATATCTTTATTCTTTAGGTTTGTAGAAATTACGACCATCAAGACCAAAAATACGCTCAGAAAATTCACCAAATTCTGTATGACTTAACGAACTCTTCATCATTTGAATCGATGCATCAAGTTGATCGATTTGATGTAATACTTCAGCTTCCATAATATGTGGTCTGACCGGTGACCCATATTCTAACAAACCATGGTGTGATAATATCATATGCCTTAGCAAAATTACTTCTTCGCTATTATAATCTATCTGCAATATCTCACACGCTTTTACAATTTCTTCGTCAACAATTACAATATGCCCTATCATGTTACCTTCTAGTGTATATTTAGTCGCTATCGGTCCAGATAATTCTTTTACTTTCCCCAAGTCATGAAGAAGAACTCCTGCATATAACAATGACTCATTTAATACATCATATTCCTTGGCAATTGCTTTGGCTAACCTCAACATAGATACTGTATGAAATGCTAATCCTCCAGAAAAAGCATGGTGATTTTTCTTAGCCGCAGGAAATGAAAAGAAACTATCATGATATTTATTTAGCAAATATCTCACTATTCTATTCCATTTAGGATTAGTAATTTCAAAAAATGTATTGTTAATTTCTTCTTCAATTTTTTTAATTGATTCTGGTGCAGTTTGTAAATAATATTCAGGTTTGTTAGGTTCATTTCCTGTAGCAATTCTTAAATTAAATATCTTAATTTGCGGATTATCTTGATAATTCTCTCTTTTTCCTTTTAATCTGACAACTTTTCCTTCTTTAAATTCTTCGATTTCTTTTTCAGTTGCATTCCAGAATTTAGCACTTATTTCACCTGATTTATCAGCAAAATTAAAGGCAATAAACTTTTTTCCATTTTTCGCTACTCTTACTTCAGCACTTTTAATCAAAACAAAAATATCCATATTTTCATTTATTGAAAAATCTAATAACTTTTTTTCTTCCATTCCTACTTTTCCTCACACTTTGTTTCTCTAAAACTTATTTTAAAATAAAAACTCCCAGTTAAGCAACTCTGTGCTTCCATGGGAGTTAAATCTTAACCTTCTATATCATATACTTCACTTAAAGGTTTAAAAATTATCTTATTCAAATCATCAATCAAAACACTGATGGCACGTTCTTTTTCCATCAATTCCATCATTAGTGGATATTGAGAAGCTTCTTGACTAATTTCTTGTAATGATTTCATCACTTTTTCGTCAAGCGTTCCTTGCATTTGTTGTTCTTGTAAAGTTTTTTGTGCTTCTCTTAATTTCTTATAAACTGCAAAAGTAGCATCATCTGCCTTAACTTTAGCAACAACTGCTTGCAAATCTTTGTATTCTTGTGATTCACGTAAATCTTTTTCTAATTGATTAGCTGTATCATAAACATTTATCATAATAATTCCTCCAAAATCTTTATATTCTTATTTTAACATATATTCTTATTGTCCAAACCATTCTTGTAATTTTTGTTTTCCTTGATCAAACAAAGATGAAGCCTTACTTCCCCAATCAGATGCTGATTTAGAGAATGAATCATCTAATGTTTCACCTGCTTTTCTAAATGTATCCCATACATTTGATGAACTTGAAGAAGCTCCACTTTCTTGGGCTACCATAGTTGAAGCTGGCTTAACAGTAAATGTATTTCCAGCAGTATGAGGCAAAATACCTTCCATTTCATTCTTAAATAGACTCGCTCCACCTCTAATGCCTTCTTCACTTAACGAATACTTAGTAGAATCAAAGCCTACCCAAGTTGCTACTACTACATCAGGTGTATATCCTATATACCAATGATCATTTTCATTTGAACTATTAGATGCTGTTAAACTTTCGGTAGAACCAGTTTTCCCAGCAATCGTATATCCACTTGGACTAGCAGATTGACCTGTTCCACCTGTCCTATATACATCCATCATCATACTAGTCATCTCATTGGCAATTTTTTTAGTCATTATTTTTTTAGAATCATTCTCTGTATTATCCACAATCACTTTGCCCTGTGCATCGACTATCTTTGTAATAAAATGTGCAGTATATAATTTTCCTCCATTTGCAAAGGCTGTATAAGCATTGGCCATTTGATAAGGTGAAACTCCCTTCTTCAAGCCACCTAATGCTAAACTTAGATTTTCGTCATCTGAAGTTAACTTTATTCCAAATTTTTCGACAGACTTATAACCTTTAGAAACTCCAATTTTATTTAATAGCCATACAGCAGAAGTATTTTTACTTTCAGCTAGGGCCTGGTACATAGGAATTTCTCCAGAGTACACGTCATTCCAGTTATGAGGCTCATACTTATCTTTACCATATGCCTTTAATTCATCTTTTACATCAGTATCATAATGATATCCCGACTGAAGAGCTGGAGTATATACAGCTAAAGGTTTTATCGTTGATCCTGGCGATCTTACTAATTGTGTACCACGATTATACCCTCTAAATACATGAGTTCCTTCTCTTCCACCTACAACTGCAGCTACACCCCCATTTTGAGGATTAATAGCAATAGATGCCCCTTGTGCTTTAGTTCCATCTTCTGCATTATATGGGAATAAACTACTGTCAGCAAAATCATCTTGCATTTCATTTTGATAATTTTGATTCAAGGATGTATATATTTTATATCCTCTATTCATAATATCTGTTTCGCTTAACCCATACCTATTCATCGCCTCGTTAATAACTGCATCAAAATAATATGGATATCTATAACTAGATGTATATTGATAGCTATCATTTGTTGTCATTGGAGTTGCTTGATACTGACTAACTTGTTCTGCGCTTAACTTTTTATTATCCTCCATCAATCCCAAAACTACATTTCTTCTATCTCTTGAAGTTTGGGGATGATCTATTGGATTATAAGCTGTTGGACTCTTTAACATACCTGCTAAGGTAGCTGCTTGTGGCACACTTAATTCACTAGCATGTACACCAAAATATTTCTCAGCTGCATCCTCTACTCCCCAAACACCATTTCCAAAATAAGCGTTATTTAAATACATCGCTAAAATATCTTTCTTTGAATAATCATTCTCTACCTGCATAGCAATAAATATCTCTTTAATTTTTCTTGAAAATGTCTGTTCTTGAGAAAGAAATGCATTTTTTACAAGTTGTTGCGTTAGTGTACTACCACCGCCACTTATATAATCTCTGTGTAAAATCTTGTTTTTAGCATATAAAAGAGCAGCTCTTCCAATACCAGTAATAGAGAAACCGTACTCATGGTAGAAATTACGATCTTCTGTAGATAAGACAGCATTTTGAACATTATCAGATATCTTATCAAGAGGTACCCATGTCCCTTTTTGTGAATATAATGCTCCTGCTTTTTGTCCTTTATAATCATAAATCTCAGTAGAGGTTTGTAATGCTGATTTTAACCCTCTAACATTTGTCTTTTTGGCTAAAAAAACCCCATAGCTACTAATTAAGAAAAATATACTTAAAAAGACTATTGTTAACCATCGCCATCCTTGATATCTTGTCCATTTTTTCTTAAACCAAGAACCAAGAATTCTAGAATTGGCTAAAAAGTCATCTTTTATCTTTTCAAAAAAATCTTTTATCTTCATTCATTAACTTCCTTGTCAATAAAATTACTCAGTATATTCTATCACAATTATGTATCTATTTACTCATCTAAGCCTATCTTCATAGGAAATTTTTAAATTCTTCAATTGCTTTGTTAGCTATTCTCATATTTCTTTCTTTCTGGAGAAGAACTCTTTTTTGTCTTAATTCTTTTATTTTTTTGTTAACTGTTACACGTGTAGTACCTAATATTTTAGATAATTTCTCTTGATTTAATGATCGGGGTAATTCATAATGTCCATGCTTATCTTTCTCATCTATAAATATTGCATATAGTCTACATGTCCTATCTAATGCTTCTAGTTTATTACGATTACCAATTTCTTGAGATAAACTCTTTAAAAAATCCAGTTCCTCAATAATATCATCCCAAACTAGATTACAAAATTCTTTACCTGCTCTAACTAATTTCTCCATAACATCATGTTTAATAACCAATACAGTCGCTATTTTAGAAGCAACTGTTACTCTTTCACAACATAGCTCTTCATTTTGACTAAAATTAGGAAAAAATTTCCCCCTACCTTTATAAAAAGGAACCTCCCTATCACCATATAACTTTGTAATTTCAATATTCCCATTTATTAAATAGTAATAATGTGTACGATCATCAACTTCATTGTAAATCGTTTCTGCATACTTGAATTTTTTTATACGACAAGTTCTTGCTAAAATCTCCTGTTCTTCATTACTTAAAGTAAATTCTTTTTTTATTATACTTCTCATAATTCCTCCCTAAATTTAATATTTTCTATATATAGTACCTAATTATTTACTCCATTTGTATACTTTACTCTTAATTCTCATTATTAATTAATTATTTTACAAAAAATTTTGCAATATTATTTTTACAATTTAATTTTCTTGCTTTTTTTGATATGCTTAATTTAGTCATTTTCAGAAAGGATGGGAATTTTGCTTAATTTTTGGTTGGAATCTAATATCATTACTAAAAAAGTTAGTACTGATACTAATATTTTCAAAAAGTATATCGATAACTTTAATTGGGATGAATTATTTTCTAAATTTATAACAACAACTATTTTGTTATTGTTAGTTTCGTTGCTATTTTATATTTTTCATTATATTGGTAAGAAAATTATCAAACGAGCTTTTAAAAAAAATCGTTTAGTTGAGTCACTGTCTTCTGGAAGAATTAATACAGCTTACACGTTATCGCAAAATATCTTCCATTATTTTATTTTGTTTTTCTATTTTTATGCAGTATTATCTTTGCTAGGAATTCCAATAGGTTCTTTAATTGCTGGTGCTGGAATCATGGGTGTTGCAATAGGTTTAGGTGCTCAAGGATTTGTTACCGATGTGGTTACTGGATTTTTTATTCTTTTAGAACAACAATTTACAGTTGGTGATGATGTTAAGATTGGGAATATTTCTGGAAAGGTAGCAGCTTTTGGTTTAAGAACGACACAAATTCTTGACTATGATGGTACCCTACATTACATACCTAATCGAAGCATCACAATTGTTAGCAATCTTTCACGTAATGATATGCGAGCCCAAATTGATATCCATGTTAAGCCTAACCAAGACTTTGATAAAATTAAAACTGTTATACAAAATGTAAACAAATCCTTAACTCCCAAATTTGATGATATTACCAAAAAACCACAAATTTTAGGTGTAGTTGAAACTCCAAATGGTCTTGTTTACAGAGTAATTATTTTTACTAAAAATGGTGCCCAAGCTCCTGTTCAAAGGGCATTTCTCGCAAAATATTTAGAGGCTTTAAAACAAGCTGGTTTAGAGATGCCCATTTCTCCTATTAATCTATCAGCTAAGTAATCAATTATATATAGCAAATACCCCGTAATTATTAGATAAAAATCTAAGTAACTACGGGGTATATTTTTATGAATGAAAGACACATTCAAAATGCATCTATTTATTTAAGCTTTCTTGTCTATTTTTAAGATAACCTGTGATTGCATTTACACCTAACATAATCGATTCTTCTTTAGGTGCTAAATATTCAGAATGTAGAGAATAAGGACTATCTACTCCTAACCAAAACATTGTTCCTGGAATTTTTGAAATTAAATAGCCAAAGTCTTCTCCCGTCATCGCAGGTAATGTTTCAACAAAATCTACATCATCTTCATTTTTCATATAATTAATGAAAGCTTCTGTTGTGTTATCATCATTTTCAACAGGATAATATCCACCTTGATGTAAATCGATTTCCAATTCACAATCGAAACTATGTGCTATTCCTTCAGCAATTGTACGTACACGCTTTTGAATAAGCAAATTATTTTCTTGAGTTAAAGCTCTGATTGTCCCATCTATTTGACAAACACCAGAAATTACATTTCCTGTTGTTCCTGCAGAAAAATGACCTAAAGTAACTACACCTGATTGAATCGGATCGACATTTCTACTTACAATAGTTTGAATTTGGTTAACGAATTGAGCTCCTGCAACTACCATATCATTAGCTTGATGTGGATATGCAGCATGCCCACTTTTACCAATAAATTTCACATGTATTTCACATGTACCTGCAAACAAAGTACCTTTACGACAACCAATTGTACCAGCAGGAAGTTGTGGATTATCATGTAATGCATAGATTTCATCTGGCATCCATTCGTCTAATTCACCACTTTGATAAAGTTTCATTCCACCGCTTGCATTTTCTTCCGCAGGTTGGAAAATAAATGTCATATTATATTTAGGACGATGACTAGCAAAATAACTTAATACACCTAAAGCAACCGTCATATGAATATCGTGTCCACATGCATGCATTCTCCCCTCATGCTTTGATGAAAATGGCAAACCTGTTTTTTCCTCAACTGGTAATCCATCAATATCAGTTCTATAACCTATGGTATAATTCTTATTTTCACCATTAAGATGAACCAAGATAGCTGTCTTCCATCTTTTTATCTCTAAATTCTCTTGTGGTAAGCCGTTAATTATTTTTAACAAATAATCAGAAGTTTCATATTCCTCCAAACCGATTTCTGGTATTTGATGAAGATCTCTTCGGATTTTTATTAATTCATTTTCTTGTAAAGTCATAATTACACCCTTTATCTATTTTAATCATACTCATTATACTCTAATATAACCAGATTAAATAGCCCTATAAACAAAAAACATGTGAAACAATTTATATTTCACATGCTCTTTATTAATTATAATTTACGTAAATCATCAACAATTTCAGTTTTAGAATCATCCACTTGGGAAACATCTTTAACTTTCTTAGCAGGCATTCCCATAACTACAGTGTAAGGTTCTACATCTTTAGTGACAACAGCGCCAGCACCTACCACTGCACCTTTACCAACACGTACACCTTCAAGGACTACTGCATTAGCTCCGATTAAAACATCATCTTCAATTACAACTGGTTGTGCAGAAGGTGGTTCTACCACACCTGCTAACACTGTTCCAGCACCGATATGACAGTTCTTGCCGACAATCGCACGGCCACCTAAAACAGCTCCCATATCTATCATTGAGCCTTCGCCTATTTCAGCGCCAATGTTGATTACAGCCCCCATCATAACAACAGCATTATCACCAATTTCAACTTGGTCACGGATAATTGCACCTGGTTCAATTCTCGCATTGAATTTCTTTTTATCTACCATCGCTACCCCAGTATTTCGACCATCATTTTCTAGATGATAACTTTCAATAGAGGAATCCTTCAAGATAGGTTCTACATCTGCCCAATCACCAAACATAACACCAACATTGTCAGTAAAATATGTTTCAACATTTGAAGGTACGTTTAAAGAATTTAAATCTCCCTTTACATAAACCTTAACTGGTGTCTTCTTTTTTGATTCAGCTATTGTTCTAATAATATCATGAGCGTCAAGTTTTGCCATTATTTTTCCTCCTTATTAGGCCTAATTATTTAGGTTCAGTTACATAAAAATTATCAAATTCATGTGATAAATAATTCATACTTTTCAATAATTCTCTTCTGGTAACAATACCCAAAAAACGATTATCATCATCTACAACAACTAAAAAAGGTTGATTAACTAAGCGATGCAATATCTCCTCACAATCAGCTGTCGGTTTTATTGTTTCTACCTCTGTCTGCATAACATCTTTAACTTGTTTTTTTGAAAGACATCTTGCATCGATTCCTTTTAATCCTAACATTTCTTCAGTTATCATAGATAATGAAAGTAATCCTTTAAATTTTTGATTATGATCTAAAACAGGAATTTTAGCATATCTCACCTTAGTCAATACCATAAAAGCATGATCTAAATGATTTTCTTCTTGAACATTTGCTACAATATCAGCTGGAATTAAAAAATCCTCACTGTTTCTCATTAACATTTGTTCAATTGGTTGTGACATCATATGTAATTTCCTCCTTTAATCACTAATAATATTCTAGTGTATTGTTTGAATATATTGCAACCAAAAATACTATTTTCACAAACTTTTTTGATTTTTGAAAATTATTACTCTAATTTTCAAGTTGCTTATTGACATAGCTTTAATCACTCATTATTATAATATGAGTATTAATATTACTTACATACATATAACATATATCTTTAGGAGGATAATATGGATTTTCCATTATTTACACGATTAGCTGCAGAATTTTTTGGAACTGCAATTATGCTTATGTTAGGTAACGGATCTGTAGCTGACGTTGAATTAAAAGGAACTAAAGGCTACCATAGTGGTTGGATTACAATCTCCATCGGTTATGGTTTTGCTGTTTTGGTTCCAGCTTTGATGTTTGGTAGTGTTTCTGGGGGACAATTTAACCCTGCTATGACTTTAGGTTTAGCTATCAATGGAGCATTTCCATGGAATGAAGCATTTTTATACATATTAGCACAATTCTTAGGTGCCATCGCTGGCCAATTGGTCGTAGTTGCTTGTTTCTACCCTCACTACGATATTACTGAAGACCCTGAAAGTATTTTGGGAACATTCTCAACTATTTCTGCAACAAATAGTCGTTTCAATGGTTTTGTTAACGAATTCTTTGGAACATTTACTTTAGTTTTTGGCGCTCTAGCAATTACTCATACTTCATTCTTTGAACATGGTAACCAAGGTGCTGGATACATAGGTATCGGTTTACTAGTTATGGTTTTAGTTACTTCATTCGGTGGACCTACTGGACCTGCTTTAAACCCTGCTCGTGACTTGGGTCCTCGTATCGTTCATGCATTACTTCCATTAAAACATAAAGGTTCTTCTCAATGGGATTATGCATGGGTTCCAGTATTAGCACCTATTTGCGCTGCTGTTTCAGGCGTTTTAATTTATAATATTATTTTTGGACTTTAATGTCTGAACTATAGCTAACTTTTCTTATTATAGAAAGGTTAGCTTTTTTATTATCAAAAAAACCAGTAAAGGATAGTAACTTACTTCTTTACTGGTTTTTTCATCATTTTCATTGATCAGAATCACTTTCTGCCGATGAAGATGATGTATCTATTGATTCTTTTTTGTTGGATTTTAATGTGTTCTTTACACTTGATATATTAGCTTCATTTTGATCTGTTGTTGTTAATTCAGGTGCGTCTGAACTATAATCATCAATAGTTGTTTTATTTCCATTTTTAGACCATAGCGATGTAGACTTCTTTCCTAAATCCTCTTGAATCTTTAAAATCTGACCATATTGATTAGTGTAGTTATATTTCTTAGGATCAACAGGAGTAAATCCCGTTGGTATATAAAATCTTAAGAGATTCTTGTTATTCAATGTATCTGATAAGGAGAGTTCGGTATTAACCTTTTCCCTATCCTTCTTTATCTCATCTTTAACTTTTTGACTAGGGTGGGTTAATATTTTCCCCGTACTATTTTGGTAAATAGTATTACCAACCACTGTATATTTTGGAGTTATAAAATCTTCATTTCTAAATGCAACTACTTGATCGTGTTTTGATGAAAATAAATCTGTTCCAAATTGAATGTAATCGCGAGAATCTATTCCCAATAGATGCAGTAACGTTGGTAATACATCTATTTCTCCACCATATTGAGTTTGAACACCACCATCTTTAGTACCTGGTATATGTATCATAAATGGCACTCTTTGCATTTGAGTATTATCAAAATCACTCCATGTGGATGAGGATTTACCTAACAATGAAGCTAATTTTAAATTCCTAGTATCAGATATTCCGTAATGATCGCCGTATAAAACGATAATCGAGTTATCATATAATCCTGATTTCTTCAAATATTCAAAAAATTCTTGCACAGCTTGATCCAAATAATGAGCTGTCACAAAATAATTATTTATCGAAGCATCTGATGTATTAGCCTTATCGAATGATGTATTTTGATCATCTAAAGCAAAAGGAAAATGATTAGATACAGTTACAAATTTAGCATAGAAAGGTTGTTGAAGTCTTTCTAAATACTTAACAGAATCATGGAATAATAATTTATCTTTTAATCCATATTCAGTTAAATTATTTGCATCAGTATTGTAGTAACTAGAATCAAAGAAATAATTATATCCTAAATTTTTATATACATTATTTCTATTCCAAAATGATCCAGAATTTCCATGAAAGACTGCCGAGGTATAACCTTGAGACTGACCTAATATAGCCGGAGCACCCTCAAATGTATTATCAGTTCCAAGTATTGAAAACAGAGAACCTTGAGATAATCCATACGTACTAGTTTCTAACATATTTTCAGCGTCAGAAGTTTTCCCCTGTCCTACCTGATTAAAAAAGTTAGCAAAACTATATGTCTCTTTACTATTGTATAAACTGTTTAAAAATGGGGTAACTTCCTTATCATTTAGTTTGTAGTTAATCAAAAATTGTTGAAAACTTTCTAAATGAATAACGATTACATTACGTCCCTTTGCTATTCCATACATTTTAGAATTTGGTTCAGCATAATGATTACGCGTAAAATTAATGATGTTATTTAAGTCTGAACTTCCAGCTTTATTACGAACTTGACTGTTCCTTGCTGTCTTCAATCCATCATAAACCATATAGGTATCTATTCCCAGATACTTTACTAGATAATTTCTATCAAAAGTTCTTGACAATAATTGTGGACGGCTAATTTCACCTAAAGTAATATTCAATACTAAGCAAAATAACGAAAACGAAGTTAAAGCTAATGCTTGCACTCGTGGAATTGGGCGTTTGTCTAAATGAAGAAACCCGGTGATAAAACCCAAAACAACTATTATTATATCTGCAACAATAATAATATCTTGTGGTTTCAATAATGCAAACGAGCTTCCGCTCAATCCTTGTGACACCGTAGAGTATCCAAATATCGTATTAATCGTCATAAAATCTGTGAATTCACGATAATAGATGACATTAAACATCAGTAAGGCCGTATTCGCAATATAAATCAATCCCATAAATATATATGATGGAATCGTCCTTTTAATATACAAAGCTATCCCCAATAAGAGCAATGTCGTAGCTAAAGGGTTAACTAAAAGTACAAAATATTGATAGATGCCCTTAACTCCTAAATGAAAGTCTATAAAATAAACTAAAATAGTCTTTAACCAAAATAAAAAGACTAGCAAGGAGAAAAATCCCCAGCGTGTGTTAAGGAACTTTTTTATTCGGAGTAAATTCAAGATAGTTACGTCCTTTCTCAATCTTAACTAACTTATAATTTTACCCCTTATCTAATTTATACGTCAATTAAGATAAAGATAAATTAAGAAATGCTTATTATCTTATATTGATATTTAAGAGATTGTAAGGAAAATTAATAATTTATCTTCATTTTATGTGTTCAAATTTACTACTCTAGAAAATTTTTTATATATTTTTGTAATAATATCTTCCTAGCTACTTGGAATCGAAAATATCTATGAATTCATCAACTAACTTTGTTCTGTCGAAAGCTGAAGTATAAAATTGATATTCATTTGACGTAAGGTTATGATGATTTCCTCTGAACTATATTTCTCTGACAAGTAGTGTTTTTCAAGAATTCATAAATAAGAAGCACGACAAAACAGGTTAAGAGATGCACATTAATCGTTTCTTTTTTTCTGACATACATAGGTCTGGTTCGAAATTCACTTTTCATAATCCGGAAACTTTCTTCGATTTCTCATTTTTGTTGGAATGCTATTTGCAAGTATAAAGTCTCGTGTTGCTTTCTCCATTTTAAAACTTTTAACTTGAAATCATCAGTATAATCAAGTTTGGGTGAACGAATTTCCGGACCTTGAACACCGTATTTTGATAACGAGCAACCCACATCAGAATAGAACCATGTTTTTTAATTCCTAATGATCGGTGAACCAATTCTAGATAAATACGCTTTAAGTTTAATTTCAAAACTAAATTTAATCATAGTAACCCCCCCCATAGTTAAAAATTTCCGTCCAACTATGAGTTCACTGCACTCACGATTTTGTGAATTAACCATTTTTTTATTTAGAACTGAGTTTTTCCCATCCTCTTTTTTTAGGAAAATAATTCATAGAAACAGCTACTTTTAAAGTGAATGTTATCCTCGTGGAAAGTAAAAATCGCCATAAAATAATCCGCCTGATAGAGCATCATTTAATTTGCCGGACAATACATAACAAGGTTATCTGCCTTAATTGTTATCAATTTTTAATTGCTTCTGAATAATATCCTTCAAGGCAATATATTCTGATGGAAGTTTATCCGTTGCAACCCACATATGAATTGATGTAGATTGCAAACTTTCAATATAAAAACTATTGATATTTTGCTTATCTAATAAAACAACCTGGGGTAATAATGAAATTCCACCACCCATAGCAACCGTATTAAGAATTGCTTCTACAGTATCTAATTCTATCATCTTTGGTAATTCCGATTGATGTAAGTTCCACCATCCTAAAAGGACTTTCCTATAGGGGCAGGACTCGATACTATTTATAATAACTGGATATTTCCAAATATCCTTCTGTGAGTGGCAAGAGCTTGGAGTTATCAGCACTAAATTTTCTGGGGAATTGAGAATTTGCTTGCCGTAACAGATGTTATGGGAGTTATTAGTGATTATACAATCTAATTGTCCGTTAGATAGTTTTTGTTCCAAATCATCTTGGTTAAGCGTAGAAACAGACAATAATACATTTGGAAATTGTTTCTGATATTCAATGATACATTGGGGTAATAAATAACCAGCAATTGTCTGTGTTGTTCCGATTTTCAATGTTTTAGGATGGTTTTGAAAGGATTTCAATGTCTTGTCTAGTAAAGAAATTATCTTTTCAGCTTGATACAGCAATTTTTCCCCGTCTTTTGTCAGAGTTACACCTTTACTATGACGAATAAATAATGTTGTATTTAATTCTCTTTCTAATTTTTTGATATGCGCAGTGATATTGGATTGAACATATCCCATATTTTCCGCAGACTTCGATATAGATTTTGTACGAGCTACTTCCCTAAATATTCTAAGTTCCAAGCTTTCCATAATAGTTCCTCCGCTATCATTTAAAATGATATCTATCATCATTAACAACTATTATACACACAACGAGCTGATACGTATAATTAAATTGTAAAAAAATATGCAGGTTAGCTGTTGAAGAAAGAAGGAAAAAATAATGATTGCTATGCAATATAAGATTCTACTACCAGATGACTATGACATGGACGTGATTAGGCAACGAGTAGCTGTTAATGGATATAAAACGGATGGTTTTCAGGATTTACTATTTAAAGCATACCTTATAGCCGAAAAAGTTGATTCCACAAAAAGTTGTAATGAGTATTCTCCACTCTATGTATGGAAAGAGAATAGCGGTATGAACAAGTTCATTTTTGAAGGTTACTATGATAATATTCTAAATTCGTTCGGCTGGCAAAAAATAAATATAGGTATTCCAATGACGTGTCATTTGGAGAAAGACTTTAATCGGTCAAAATTTGCTCTTGAAATTGAACATGAAGTTACGCCAGTACAACAAATGGAACCTATAAACTTTTCATTAGATATTGACGATTGTACAGGAAAGGTGCTGATATACAATCCAGACAAATGGAAATATGTAGAATACTATTTCTATAAAGATATGCCTATTAAAAAATCTGTTGGAAAAATTTATAAAGTATTACATTTATCACAATAAATAGCAAAAATATATGGCTATCAATCCTGAGTTTCGCAGTTATTTAATTATAATATAAGCTTTTAGAGATATTTCTTACTTTACTCAATTTTCGTACTTTTCTCTGAATTCGCCACTATAGAATTTTTTATATTCTCGAGATAATATCTTCCTAGCTACTTGGAATCCGAAAATATCCATGAATTTATCAACTAACTTTGTTCTGTCGAAAGCTGGAGTATAGTTCAAGATAAACGATATTCATTTGACGTAAGATTGTGATAATTTTCTCTGCACTATATTATTTCTCTGACAAATAGTGTTTTTCAAGAATTCATAATAATAGAGTAAAAATATATTAATTTAAGTGTAAAACTTCCGTCTACCCCTTATTTAATTTATACGTCAATTAAGATAAAGATAAATTAAGAAATGCTTATTATCTTATACTGATATTTAAGGGATTGTAAGGAAAATTAATAATTTATCTTCATTTTATATGTTCAAATTTACTATTTTACGGTATAATGTAAGCGTACAATTATTATTAATAAGGAGAGAATATATAATGGCTCATATTTCATTTGATAGCTCTAACTTAACTAAGTTTGTTAATGACAATGAACTTGGCGAAATGCAAGCTTTAGTAACTGCTGTTGATAAAGAATTGCGCGAAGGTACTGGTGCAGGTAATGACTTCCGCGGTTTCTTAAATTTACCAGTTGATTACGACAAGGACGAATTTGACAGAATTAAAAAAGCAGCTAAAAAAATTCAATCTGATTCTGAAGTTTTAGTTGTTATTGGTATTGGTGGTTCTTACTTAGGTGCTCGTGCAGCAATCGATTTCTTACATCACCAATTCTTCAACTTATTACCAGCTGAAAAGAGAAATGCTCCACAAATTTTCTTCGCTGGTAACTCTATTTCTGGTTCTTATGTACATGACTTAATCGAATTAATCGGAGATCGTGATTTCTCTGTTAACGTAATTTCTAAGTCTGGTACAACTACAGAACCATCAATCGCATTCCGAGTATTTAAGGAAAAATTAATTGCCAAGTACGGTGTTGAAGGTGCTCGTGAACGTATCTATGCTACAACTGATCGTGCTCGTGGTGCTCTAAAGACTGAAGCTGACGCAGAAGGTTACGAAACATTTGTAATTCCTGATGATGTTGGTGGTCGTTTCTCAGTACTTACACCAGTTGGTTTATTACCTATCGCAGTTTCCGGTGCTGATATTGATAAATTGATGCAAGGTGCTGCTGATGCTCGTGAAGAATATTCTGATGCTGATTTAACAAAGAATGAAGCATACCAATATGCTGCTTTACGTAATATTTTATATCGTAAAGGTTATACAACTGAAATTCTTGAAAATTACGAACCAACATTACAATACTTTGCTGAATGGTGGAAACAATTGATGGGTGAATCTGAAGGTAAAGATGGTAAGGGTATCTATCCTTCTTCAGCAAACTTCTCAACAGACTTGCACTCACTTGGTCAATACATCCAAGAAGGTATGCGTAATTTAATGGAAACAGTTATCACTGTAGGAAATCCAACAAATGATACAGATATTCCTAAAGAAGAAGAAAATCTTGACGGCTTAGGTTACTTAGAAGGCAAGTCCATGAACTATGTAAACTCAAAAGCTTTCCAAGGTGTTGTCCTTGCTCATACAGACGGTAATGTTCCTAACATGATTGTTAACATTCCAGATCAAACAGAATACACATTAGGTTACATGATTTACTTCTTCGAAATTGCAGTTGCTATTTCTGGATACTTAAATGGTATTAATCCATTCAACCAACCTGGTGTAGAAGCATACAAGAAGAACATGTTTGCTTTACTTGGTCGTCCAGGTTACGAAGAATTAACAAAAGAACTTCAAGATCGTTTGAATAAATAATTATTAATACAAATAAAAATCACAGTTCTGAAAGATTCAGAGCTGTGATTTTTTTGTTTAGCTAAATTACTATTTAGTTGGATCAAAGAACCAGTAATTTCCATCCTTAGCTAGTAGTTCATCAGAAATTTTTGGTCCCATAGTATTACAATTATAATTTGTCAATTCATCAGGGGTTACATCTTCATTGTCCCATGCTGTTCTAACGGAATCAATAAATCTCCAAGAATAGTAAACCTCTTCCCAATGAACAAAATTAGTAGCATCGCCTTTTACCGCATCTAAAATTAGTTTCTCATAAGCCTCTGGTGTAATTGCTTGTGTTGAGATATCATGACGGTAGCTCAATGCTCTATTTTCCAATTTATATCCTGATTGACTAACTTTCTTAGTATTAAGAGTTAAACTCATACCTGGATTTGCATCAATATCAAATGACAAAACATTAGGTAACAATTTCTTATTAGCATTAAAAATGTTATTAGGCATATTCTTAAATACTACGTCAACACGAGTAGATTTTGCAGCTAATCTCTTACCTGTTCTAATATAAATTGGAACCCCAGCAAAATTCATACTATTAACATGAAGTTTTCCAGCAACAAAAGTTTCAGTAGTCGAATTTGGATCTACTTGATCTTCTTCACGATAACCATTTAAATCTTCTGTATGAGCATATTGTCCACGAACAAAATATTTTTTAACTTCTTCTGGAGTATACAATTGTAAAGCTTTTAATGCACTAATTTTTTCACGGCGAATATCAACATCAGTAAAAGTTACTGGTGCATTCATTGTTAATAATGAGACAATTTGTAAAATATGATTTTGAACCATATCTCTCAATGCACCTGCTGTTTCATAATACCCTGCTCTATCTTCAACACCTAGAGATTCACTCAAAGTGATTTGAATATTATCAATGTATCTATTATTCCATAGAGCACGGAAAATATTATTACCAAATCTAACAGCTAAAATATTTTGATTCATTTCTTTACCGAGATAATGATCAATACGATATACAGATTCTTCAGAGAAGTATTTTGCAATCTCATCATTTAATTCAACTGCACTTTGTAAGTCATGACCAAATGGCTTTTCAATAATTACCCTATTATAACCTTCATCTGTCACAATTTCTTCAGATTTTAGATACTTACATATTGTTCCAAAGAATCGTGGAGACATTGCTAAATAGAATAATCTATTACCATTAATTTTATATTTCTCATCCAGTTTCTCTGCCAATTTCTTCAATGTAACGTAATGTTCTACATCATTTACATTATGAGATTGATAATAAAAATGGCGAGAAAATTCTGTCGCTTGGGCAGCAGTATCTTCCATTCCGGAAATAGAATTCCTTACTACTTGTTGAAAATGTTCATCAGTCCACGGTCTACGTGCAGTGCCAATTACAGCAAATCTTTTACAAAGAAAACCTTTTTTATATAAATTAAATAAAGAAGGGTATAATTTTCTTTGTGCTAAATCACCAGTAGCACCAAAAATTATAAATAATGCATTCTGCTCTTTTCCCTTTTCAGTCATAACTACACCACTTTCGATAATCTTTAGCAATAATACATAATTACATTATATACTATATTTACTAATTAAATAAACTAAAATGGTTTTAATTATAAGTTCCATATTTATAAAAAAGTTGAAAGAGACTCTCTCTTCCAACTTTTTAACTATATTAAATGGACTCCTTTATCCACGTAAATAACATCGCCTACGACACCTGTTGACAAGTCACTCATCAAGAATGCACATGTTCCGCCTACTTCTCTAATTGTTACTGATTCCCCATCAACTGTCCTTTCTTCAGACATTTTTAATAACTCTGAATGACCTTTAATTCCAGTAACAGCCAATGTCTTTATTGCTCCTGCAGAAATAGCATTAACTCTAGTACCATACTTAGCCATGTCACGAGCTAAATAACGGACACTAGCTTCTAGAGATGCTTTAGCTACTCCCATGACATTATAGTTAGGGATAGCTCTTTCTGAACCAAAATAAGTTAATGTTACAATACTAGATGGATCATTTAAAATTTCACGACCGTACTTTGCAACCGCAATTAAGGAATATGCTGAAATATCTTGAGCTAATGCATATCCTTCGCGACTAGCTTGCATAATTTCTCCACCCAATTCTTCCTTGTTAGCAAAAGCAATTGCATGCAAAATTCCATCTACTTTTCCAAAGCGTTCATTCACTAATTTAAAGGCATTTTCAATACTTGCATCATCTGAAACATCACATTCTACTAGTTTTTCTTCTTCAGAAACTAAACGACTCAAACTTTTTTTTATTCTGTCATTTTGATATGTGAATATTAATTCAGCCCCATTTTCCATCATCATCTGGGAACATCCCCATGCAATTGAACGCTTATTAGCTACTCCCATAACAAGGATTTTCTTTCCTTTTAACAAGTCTGACATTAATTTCATTCCCTTCTAAAACTTTCTATATCTCTCTTTTCTTCTTTTCACAAGTTCAAACTCGGTAAGTGAAGTTAGGTTTTTTAATTCTTGTGCCAATATTTTCTTTATTTCTTTACAAATTTTTCGATGTGAGCTAGATTCTGGAATTATTCCTTCAATAATTTCTTGTTTTAATAAAGCCTCAGGAGTTAACTGCATTACTTCTGCAGCTTCATCTGCCCTTTTACTATCTTTCCATAAAATAGAAGCAAATCCTTCGGGTGATAAAATAGAATACATACTATCTTCTAACATCCAAACTTGATCTCCACATGCCAAAGCTAAAGCTCCTCCACTGCCTCCTTCACCATAAATAAATGAAATAATTGGTACCTTTAGATCACTCATTTCTAGTAAATTCCTAGCAATAGCTTCACCCTGTCCATTTTCCTCAGCTGATCGTCCAGGATAAGCACCTGAAGTATTTACAAAAGTTACGATTGGTCGATTGAATTTCTCAGCTTGTTTCATTAAACGTAAGGACTTTCTATATCCTGACGGTTCTGGACATCCAAAATGTTTCGCTATTCTCTCTTCAGGAGTACCACCTTTATCCGTTGCAATAACTGTTACAGGGATTCCATTAAATAATGCAATCCCACCTATAATTACTTCATCATCTGAATACTTGCGATCACCATGAAGTTCAAAAAAATCATCAAAAATTCCATCTATCAATTCATTGGCAGTTACTTTTTTTAACCCACGAGCAGCAGCTACGATTTCAGAAGCCGTTTTTTTCTTCTTTAAAATTTTAGGCATCTAAAAAGCTCCTTTCATTGAATGAATTTTTACCAACCATGCTAATTTTTCTTTTTGATCTTCACGTTTAATAATATTATCAATAAATCCATTCTTTAAAACAGTTTCTGCATCTTGTAAGTCATCTGGTACCTTTTGGTGAATAGTTTGTTCTATTACACGTTTACCTGCAAATCCCAGTAATGCTCTTGGTTCAGAAAGAATTATATCTCCCTGCATTGCAAAACTTGCTGTTACTCCACCTGTAGTAGGGTCTGTAATGACAGTTATGTACAATAAACCTGCATTTGAATGTTCCTTGACTGCTTGAGAAATCTTGCTCATCTGCATTAAGGAACTAATTCCTTCTTGCATTCTAGCACCACCAGAAGCTGTAAATAATATTACTGGTAAATTCTTCTGAGTAGCTCTCTCAAACAAACGAGTTATCTTCTCGCCAGTCACAGTTCCCATTGAGCCCATAATGAAGTATGGATCCATTATGCCTAAAGCAAATTCAACATCATCAATCATTGCTATTCCAGTTAAAACTGAATCGTTAAGTTTACTGTCTTGTTGTGCTTTAATTAATTTTTCTTTATATCCAGGAAAATTTAATGGATCTTTAGTTTCTAAATCTGTATCAAATTCTTGAAAAGTATCTACTAACCATTCTAATCTCTCACGAGCATGAATTCTAAACCCATAGTAACAATTTGGACATGTTTTATACTTACCTAAATCTTTATGATATATAGATTGTTGACATTTAGGGCAAGAAATCCATAATCCCGAAGGAACTTTTTCTCCGGCTTTTTTGTTAGCCTTAATATGCTTTTTACTAATTGTTTTTAATTCATCAAATAGCTGCATCTTTATGTTCTTCCTTCCATTTAGGTAAAAAATTCTGTTCTAAATATTCAGTAGTAACTTTACCATCTAAGAAATTCTTATCTTTTAAAATATCTAAGTAGAAAGATTGATTGGTTTTTACTCCTGTAATTAGCATCTCACTCAATAAGCGTTTTACTTTTTCAATCGCCTCATGTCTGTCTTGACCTAAAGAAATTACTTTAGCAATCATTGAGTCATAAAATGGAGTGATTTCCCAACCTGCATACAAATCAGAATCTATTCTCATTCCCAAATTTCCTACTGGAAAATACAAATAGCGCACCTTACCAACCTGTGGCATAAAATTCTTAGATGGATCTTCTGCATTGATACGGCATTCAATAGCACTTCCGTTAATTTGAATATCATTTTGATTAAACGGCAACCTTTCCCCAGAAGCTACTTTTACTTGAGCTTTTACCAAGTCAATTCCTGTAACCATTTCTGTCACTGTATGTTCTACTTGAATACGCGTATTCATTTCCATAAAATAAAAATTATGTTGACTATCCATTAAAAATTCAATTGTTCCAGTATTAACATAGTTAATGGCATTGGCAGCTTTTATTGCTATATTTCCTAGCTCTTTTCTTTGCTCCTCAGTAATTAAAAGGCATGGACTTTCTTCTATCATCTTCTGTTTATTTCTTTGTACTGAACAATCACGTTCAGGAAAATAAACTACATTTCCTTGCTTATCACGAAAAATTTGAACTTCAATGTGCTTTACATTTGTCATTATTTTTTCTAGATACATTCTTTTATCACCGAAAGATACTTGAGCCTCGCGCTTAGCCTCTTCAAATAATGATGTTAATTCATTATCGTCATTAACCTTTCTAATACCTTTGCCACCACCACCGGCTGCTGCTTTTAATAAAACCGGATATCCAACCTTATTTGCAACTTCCTTGGCTTCTTCAACAGTTTCAATGAAACCTTCACTTCCTGGAATCACGGGAACTCCACTTTTTTGCATTTGTTCTCTTGCATTAGCTTTATTTCCCATCAAATCAATTATTTCAGAATTAGGGCCGATAAAAGTTATACCTACAGCTTCACACATCTCAACAAATTGACTATTTTCAGATAAGAAACCAAAACCGGGATGGATTGCTTCCGCACCAGTTCCAATAGCAGCTGCTAAAATATTTTTCATGTTTAAATATGAGTCTTGTGGACGAGCTGTTCCTACACATACAGCTTCATCTGCTAATTGTACATGCAAACTTTCTCGGTCAACAGTTGAATAAATAGCAACCGATTTTATACCTAACTCTTTAAGTGATCGAATAATACGAACTGCAATTTCTCCACGATTAGCCACTAATACTTTCGAAAACATATTTTTACCTACCTTACTACTTACCTATCCAATCATAAATGTTAGTTCAGCTGTACATGCTTTTTTTCCATCTACAGTTGCAATAGCTTTTCCTAAACCAACATTATTTCGAATCTTCTCTAAAGTTACTTCTAAACGCAATGAATCACCAGGTCTAACAACTTTTCTAAATTTAGCAGACTTTATTCCACCAAAATATGCTGTTTTCCCTTTAAATTCTGGTAAAGATAATAATGCAACAGCACCTGTTTGTGCTAACGCCTCTACAATTAATACTCCTGGCATCACTGGATTACCAGGAAAGTGTCCATTAAATAACTCTTCATTGATAGTAACATTTCTTTTAGCTACTGCTTTTTCCCCTGGAATCAATTCTTCTACTCTGTCAATTAACAACATGGGATAGCGATGCGGAATTATTTTCTTTATTTCAGTTATATCTAGCACTTAACTAACCTTCCTTAATTTTAAATAAAGGTTGATCAAATTCAACTAAATCTTCATTATCAACCAAAACTTCTACAACTTCACCTGTATACTCACTCTTGATTTCTGTCATCATCTTCATGGCTTCAATAATACATACAACATCGCCCTTATGAACATGTGATCCAACAGAGACATAAGCTGCTTTTTCTGGTTCAGGTTGAAGATATACCGTTCCAACCATTGGAGATTTTATCAAACTAGCATCATCGAGATCATCGTTTTTACTGCTTACAATACTTTCATCGCTAGCTTCAATAGCTGGAGAATCAGCATAATTTTTATTATCTTGGCTAATAAATGGTGCTTCATTTTTACTCAAATGAATATGAAAACCATCCGTTGTGATTTCAAGTTCTCGTGTAGGAGAGTTATTGAAGTCTTCCATTAACTTCTTCACATCATTAAAATCCAATCTTATTCACTCCATTTTCTTAACGCTAATACCGCATTATGACCACCAAATCCTAACGAATTACTGATAGCATATTCTAAATTAGAAGTGGTAGTCTTATCTTTTGTAACTATATTAATATTACATTCTTCATCTAATTCATTCAAACCTACATTTTCAGGTAATTGTTGCATCTGAAGAGCTCTTACCGTAATAGCTGCCTCAATTGCGCCAGCAGCTCCTAACAAATGACCTGTCATACTTTTAGTACTACTTACCATTACTGAGCTATTTTCTCCAAATACTTTATTAATTGCTAATGATTCACCACTATCATTTGCATGTGTAGCAGTTCCGTGAGCATTAACATAACCTACTTTATCGGGAGTTATACCAGCTTCATCAATAGCTTGTTTCATAGCCCTAGCCGCACCTTCACCAGTAGGATCTGGAGATGTTATATGAAAAGCATCACACGTACTACCATAACCTACAACTTCTCCCAATATCGTAGCATTTCGTTTTTGTGCATGTTCTAAGTTTTCTAAAACTAAGGTAGCTCCACCTTCACCCATTACAAATCCAGAACGATTTCTATCAAATGGTAGTGAAGCCTTTAAAGGATCTTTCTCAGGTGAAAGAGCAGTTAGAGCTGCAAATCCAGCAATTCCTATTTCGTTAACCGATGCTTCAGAGCCCCCAGTTAACATTACCTGTGCTCTACCTTCTTTAATTTGTCGATAAGCTTCCCCAATTGCATTAGTTGCAGATGAACATGCTGTTACAACTGCTGTACAAATATTTTTAGCTCCAAAATGCATCGCAATATTTCCAGCAGCCATATTAACTATGGAAGTAGGTACAAACATTGGAGAAACTCTTTTAGGACCTTTTTCATGCATCTTTATAACTTGCTCTTGAATAGTAGTAAGTCCTCCAATACCTGATCCGTAAATTACTCCCATGTCATATGAATCTGTATTCTCTTCATTTATTCCTGCTTGTTCAACAGCTTCAATCGCACTATGAACTGCATATTGAGAAAATAAATCCATTCTTTTAGCAGCTTTTTTACCAATAGAATTTTTAGGATCAAAGTCTTTCACTTCTCCAGCAACTGAAATTCCAGTCTGTGTAGCGTCAAACTTAGTAATCTTTTCTATTCCTACTTTGCTATCAAATATGTTCTTTAAGAAAGTTTCTCTGTCATTTCCGACAGGACCTACTATTCCCATTCCTGTAATAACAACTCTGTTAGTCATTAGAACCCTCCATTAAATTGTCATTCCACCATCAACAGTAATTACCTGTCCCGTTATATAATCATTTTCAGCTAAAAAGACTGCAGTTTGTGCAACTTCTTCTGCTTTTCCAAAACGATTTAAAGGGATAGTAGTGAGAATGTTTTCTTTAACTTTATCGCTTAAAACATCTGTCATATCACTAACTATCATTCCTGGAGCAATCGCATTAACTCTAATATTTCGCATAGCTCCTTCTTTTGCCACACTTTTAGTTAATCCGATAACTCCGGCTTTACTTGCTGCATAGTTAGCTTGACCAATATTTCCATGCTGTCCAATCACACTAGCAAGGTTTATAATTACTCCTGATCGTTGCTTATACATTTTCTTTACAACAGCTTGTGTCATTTGGAAAGTTCCAATTAGGTTAACATCAATTACAGATTTAAAATCTGCAGGTTTCATTCCAATTAGTAACTTATCATTAGTTATTCCGGCATTGTTAATTAGTATATCTATTCTACCAAATTTTTCGATGGCTTCTTTAACAATTCTTTTAACATCACTTTCTATACTGATATCACCAAGAATAACATCATAGTTATAACCAATTTCTTCCATCTTACTAATCATATCATTAGGTATTTGATGGCGTCCATTTAAAACTACAGTACTTCCTTTTCTAGCAAAAGCTAATGCTATTTCTGCACCAATTCCTCTTGAACTTCCAGTGACTAGAACTACTTTTTCTTTTAATTCCATTTATTCACTTTCTTTCACACTATCTATGAATTTTTTAAAATCACTTAATTTACTAATGTGATATCTTTTAATACTTTTATCAATTTGCTTAGTAAATTTGCTTAATGTTTTCCCAGGACCTATTTCAAGTACCGTATCTATATTTTTATTATCAATTAAATATTGAACACATTCACCAAAATGTGTTGGTTTAACGATTTGTTTAGCTAATATTTCTGCTAAAGAATCTTTTTCAAAAGGACGCATTGTAGTATTACTTACAACTAAGTTACTTCCTTCAGTAAATGCCACATTTGATAATCTCTTTTTCATCTTTTGACTTGCATTAGTAAAAAGTGGAGTATGAAAAGCTCCACTTACCTTTAACTCTACTACTTTCTTAGCTGCATTTAGACTATCTATCTTATCTACAACATCTACTAATTCTTCGCCATCTCCACCTATTACTAATTGTTTAGGCGTATTATAATTAGCCACATATACATTTGGATAATCGGTACATAATTTTTCAATTACTTCTATTTGAGGGTCAATAATTGCTGCCATTTTACTATCAACTTTATTAGCATCATCTTGCATGTAAATAGCACGATCTTTAAGTACTGACATTCCATCGCTAAAAGATAATTTCTGACTTGCAATTAAAGCACTATATTCTCCTAGAGATAAACCAACCATGCCTTCAACAGCTAACTTATCACCTAGAGTATTCTGTAACATTTTCCAGATACCTATACTCATAGCAACTATTGCAGGTTGAATATATTTTGTTTCAGAAAGTTTATCTCCATTGTTAGCAAATACTGAAGTAATTTTAAAATCTGCAATCTCACTAGCTTTATCTACACAGTCCTTAAAAATTGGACTTTCCTGGTAAAAATCTAATCCCATATCTGTAAATTGGGATCCTTGACCACTAAATAAGATGGCTAATTTCATAATTAATTACCTTCTATTTGTTATCCAATTCTTTTTTCACGTAAGTAACTACATCTTGAATTGTTTTGATGTTTTCATCAGCTTCTAACTTAATGTCTAAATCATCTTCTAGTTCATTCATAATTTCAAAAACATCTAAACTATCTGCGTCTAAATCATCTTTGATATCTGCTGTTAAAGTTACATCATCTACATCTACATCCAATTGTTCTACTACGATATCTTGTACTTTCTTTAATACTTCTGCTTCTGTCATTTCAAATTTTCTCCTTAAATTAATATTTAATAATATGAGTACCGACTGTTAAGCCACCACCAAAGCCACTTAATGCTAGCGTCATCCCTCTTTTTACAATTCCATTTTCTATTAATTCATCTAATAAAAGAGGTTCACTAGCTGCCGAAGTATTTCCAAAACTATCTATGTTAATTGGAAATTTTTCTTCATTTTGCTTTAATTTCTTAGCTACTTGTCGAATAATTCTTGAATTTGCTTGATGCAAAATAAAATAATCTATATCTTCCAAACTAAGGTTAGCTTTTTGCACTGCCCTTAGAATAGATTGGGGAACTTCCCTAGTCGCAAAAGTATATACTCTTCTGCCATCCATTTTGAAAGTCGTATATTTCCTTATGTTATCCAAATCTGGAAATTTTTCTAACGGATCAGTTATTCCTGCTGTTAAAAACTCAGCTTCATTTCCAATAGTTTTTAAATCACTGCTGATAAATTTAGAATCTGTATTTTCTTTTAACTCAATCAAAGCACCTGCTGCTCCGTCCCCAAAAAGTACAGCCGTCGATCTGTCATTCCAATCTATCAACTTGGAAAGATTTTCACTTCCAATTAGCATAGCCCTTTTTAAATTCATATTCCTTAGCATTGCTTCAACAATACTTAAACCATATATATATCCTGAACATGCAGCTGAAATATCAAAACAAACTGCATTATCAGCACTTATTCTTCCTTGAACAATAGCCGCTGTTGCTGGTGTAAAAGAATTAGGAGACATTGTAGCAATTATTATTAAATCTAAAGAATTAGGATTCCATCCGCTTTTTATTAATAACTTTTCTGCTACTTTCTCTGCTAAATCAGCTGTACTCTCATTTAAGCTTATATGTCTCTTCTTTATTCCAGTTCGTTGGCTTATCCATTCATCAGATGTATCCATAAATTCTGTTAATCTTTGATTATCTATAACTTCAGGTGGAACATAACGTGCTGTATAAGATATTTCTATATTTTCCAAACCTAGTTCTCCTTAGTTAAGAGTGCTCTTTTAGAAAATCTTCTAAATTATGAATGGCTTTTTCAATAGTTTTTATTTCATCTGGATTTAAATCCTTCAAAAAACTTTTAACCATCATCCTATGAAAAGCATCATGTGCTCGATAAACTAGTCTACCTTTTTTAGTCAAACCTATTCTAATAATTCGCCTATCATCATTTCCCCTAATGCGTTCAGCATAACCTTTTCGACATAGTCTATCTATTGTTGCAGTCAACGTTCCAGGGGTTAAATGAAGCTTTTTAGCAACTTGTGAAGCTGTTTGATGATCATACATTGAAATTGCATTTATTGCATGCATCTCTTTAATCGTGATATCACTAAAAACACTCTTACGTAACTCACTTTCTTCAATCCATACAATATCAGCATAAATTTTTTCTAAAGCATCATTTATTACTTGATATCTTTCATCCATCCCTATACCGCCTTATCTTTCGTATTCCAAATAATTTGATTATCAAAATAATAACCGAAATAAGACTACTTTGCAACTACAACTTCTTATCTCTATCCGCAACGATAAACATTAATTCAGCTGTACAAGCTTTCTTTCCATTCACGATAACTTGAGTATCTACTATCCCCATGTTCTCGTGTTTCTTTTTCATTTCGACATTTAATTTTAAAACATCGCCCGGTCTGACAACTTTTCTAAATTTAGCTTTACTTATAGAACCTAAATAAGCTGTTTTTCCTACAAATTCTGGAGATTTCAAAATAAGTATTGACGCAGCTTGTGCTAAAGTTTCAATTAGTAAAACTCCCGGCATTACAGGATTTCCTGGAAAATGTCCTCTGAAAAAAGATTCATTAATTGTTACATTTTTTGTTGCGATAATTTTCTCACCAGGTACTAGCTCATCAACATAGTCAATGTAACAGATCGGATAACGATTAGGAATCATATCCATTATTTCCTGTGCATCCATAATTGCCACACAAAGCACCTCACTTAAAATTATTTCGAACATCAAAATATTCGATGAACAAATCATAATTTATTGATTTTATTTTGTCAAATCACGCAAAAATGACTATGAAAAAAATTCATCAAATAAAAAAATATATTTTTATAAAACAAAATAAATGGATATTTTGATTTCTCAAAATATCCACTATATGCTATTAAAATAGCCATTCTTTCAAATATCGCTCTTCGTATAGTTTATATAACTATAACTTATATATTATTCATACAGATGATACTATATAATTTTTACCTTCTAAGTATATTTTGAATATCAAAATTCTAATCAAAATATAATTTTCAAAAGAAAAATAAACTACTTTTGTGGTATTATAAATATACGATATTTATAGTTGTTAAGGAGATGAATATAATGTTTCTATCAACAAGTGGTCTCAATCAATCTTATATTTTAAAGGGTATAGTTAATGCTACCGTGAAAAGAACTCTTAAAGCAGAAGAATTGGATGAAGTAGATCAATTTGATAATCTTTACGCTCAAGTTCAAAAAAAATTGGAAAATAAAGCACTTGAACTTGATGCTGATGGCGTAATTGATATTCGCTTTGTCCCTCAAATAGTCCGTGTTTCTGTTGGTCCAAAGTATATGTTATTACACGGATACGGAACTGCTATTAGCTTTCCCAAAAAGAACTAGCATTATTGCAAATAGTAATACTTTATTGTAAAATTACTATTGTTCTTGCCTCCGTGGCGGAATTGGCAGACGCGCAACGTTCAGGTCGTTGTTTGGTTTTCCAAGTGCAAGTTCGACTCTTGTCGGGGGCATTATGAATAAGACTAGAAAAAGTCTTAAAACTGAAAAAAATCACTGAGGATCGATATGATCTTCAGTGATTTTTTACTACTGTAAACTATTTAATTCGCTAAAAATAAACTTTTCTATTTAAGAATATAACTTACTTCTTCTGAAATACCACACATTTCAGATACTTTAGCCAATACTGCAACTACAGTATTAGCTGAGAAATTAGTTTCTATTACATCGCCATTTTTCAATACTTTAGGATTTCGTATATTTGAAAATAGCCATTCTAATGTCTTTTCAGACTTTAACTTATTGTATGTCATACTGTCATTTTCCCAAATATAATTGAAAAATGTTACAATCATACTTCCCCAAGTCGATACCTGATAATCATGTTCTTGAATAATCAGATAAGCTGGTTTTTGACCCGTTACATCCAATTCATCTAAAATGTTATGTTCACCTTTATAGGTATCAGCAATATTCTTCTTAATTAAAGTAGGACGTTCGAATATTCTGCAAAGTTCGTCTGCAAGATTCTTAGCTCTTTCTACGATGCTATTTTTATCCCAAACCTCATATTTTTCACTAATTTCTCTTGATAAAACTATATTTGATTTACTATAAAATTTTCTTTTTTCTGTATAAACTTTATTACTCATTTCTTGATTATATCCAGTTAATGTTAAATTACCAATAGTATCTCCATATTGACGATTAGTACTTTCAGCATTTGTTACTTCTATTCGCCAATCTGTTGATAATTTTTTTGGCATTATATGTTCTACCTGTGTTTTTTCAAAATCAATTGTTTCTTTCGTCTTTGATTCTTCCAAAACTTCCAAAGTTAATTTAGCACAGTCTTTTCTTTTTTTATAAATTGGATATTCCAGTAATTTTTCTTTGAATTCTTTATCAGTAGGAAAATTATTATTCAATAGTCTTCGTTCAACTACTTCTAATTCATTCTTATTCTCTTTATTAGTTAATGAAACTACTAAACCATTCAAAGCATTACTTGGAACACTGCAAATCATTCTACGATATATGTAACTTTCTAATAAATGTGCTATATCCACAACTTCGTTCCAGCTTATTTCTTGTTTAACTTGCATATCTAATAGTTTTAATAAATATGGATAAAGAACTTTTTTATCTAATGTATTAATATGGCTGACAGCTTTATTAAATTCTTTATTCTCAGTACTTGCATTTAATAATTGAGAATAGTAGCGCACATTAGTGTATAGCTCTTTAACAGCTTCTTTAGCATTGAAGTTTTGTTCGTAATAATATTTTTTATATACAGAATAAGTATTCTCTCTTTTAACAGCTTTTTTTGTCTTAGATATTAAATAATGCCTAATAAACTCTGCAAAAATATTATTATTGATAAACAAGCTTTCAATCTTTATCCAATACTCTTTATATAACTTAGTCTGTTCTTCACTATCTAAACTCATTAATATAAAATTACGCACTAGGTCAGATGCAGATAAAGATACACCAGTCGAATTTAAACTTTCAAAAATAACTTGTGGATTTTCCTCATCCCTATTGCTATTAATTTCTATATATACAACATTTAAAAAATTAATTGCTGTAAACAATTCACTACTACTTAATTCTGATTCTTCAATTAACCTGATAAATAACTTATAATTTGTTTTCATCTTAGATGGCTTATCATATTCATCAATTCTATCTGACATTATTGCATAATATGCTTCTCTGTCTTTTTCCACTGATTTTAATCGAATATGATTGTTATCAGATAAAAACTTATTTTTTAAATAATTAGTTTCAATTTCTTCTTTTAATTCTTCGTCATTACTTGTATCAGCAATTGCCTTTAATAACAAAGAACAACTAGTTAAACGTTGTTGTCCATCAATAATATTGTAGATGTGACTCATATTAGGTCCTGACTCTTCTACATATACAACTGCCCCAGTGAAGTGTGGCTTTTGTTCCTTAGCAGCCTGTAAAATATCTTTAAACAATTGACGACATTGCTCTTCTCGCCATTCATAATTTCTTTGGTATACAGGTATTTCAAAAATAGCCTTAGACTGTGCTAATAAATCTAACAATCTTATCGTATCTGCTTTCATCTTCTCACTACTCCTCTTGCCCAAATTCATCTTGAATTAATTTTTCCAAAGTTCCCGCCTTGGCATATTGATCTGTATTAAATTTTTATCTTCACTATCATTAAAAAGGGTTATCTCTTCCAAATTTTCTATACTAGTCGCCACCTTGTATGTAAAATCGTCACATTATAAAATTATAATACTAAATTTTATAAACCAGAACAATTTCATTTATACATAAATTTTATTTTCGTTTAATCCTATTTTTCCATTTTCTACACAGGACCAATTTTTTAATTTCTGCAACTTTTACTTTTGAAAGCGATTGTTTTACATAAATTAAAAAATTGGTTCTATATTTAGATTTTGATATTTTACTTTTTTCTATTTATCAGTATATAAGAAAAAATAGATTACTATTTCTAATAAATTGTCTTCATCATATTTAAGTCTATAATCTCAGTATTTTAAATACAAAAAAACTCCAAAATAGCTAAAATCACTAATTTGGAGTTTTCTTAAATTAGTCTTTAATTAATTCATAGATAGATTCTGCATAGATTGCAGCAGCTTTCATTACATCATCTACTGGGATAAATTCGTTTGCTTGGTGCATTGTATCTTCAACGCCTGGGAACATAGCGCCAAATGCTACACCACGTTCTAACAATCTACCATAAGTTCCCCCACCGACAACCATGCCATGAGCTTCTTGACCTGTTTGACGACTATAAACAGCCAATAATTTGGAAACCAATGGATCTTCAGGTGAAACATAATGTGGTACCATTGCATGTTCCTTCTTTTCAAATGAAACAGCTTCTAATTTAGTTGCAGCTTTCTTAACAGCATTGAATACATATTCATCATCAATACCTCTAGGATATCTGAAGTTCAAAGTAATTTCTCCACCTTTGCCAGCTTCAAATGTAAAGATGCCAGCATTCATAGTTAAATCACCCATTACTTCATCAGTATAGCTAATTCCAAAATTATCCATACGTGAATCTTGATGTAAGTATTCAGCAGCGAATGCTAAGTATCCCTTGGCATCCTTAGCAAAATTATACTTATTCAAGAATACAGCTAAGTAAGTTCCTGCATTTTCGCCATTACGTGGTTCTTGTGCATGAGCAGCCTTACCAATTAAGGATAATTCTAATTTTCCATCTTTAATTTCTGCATCGCCACTTAAAACACTATTTTCAGCAACATATTGCTTGAAATCAGCAGCCATACTTTCAAGATCATTACCTTCAACAACGGCTACTGCATCGCGTGGAACCATGTTGTCACGTAAACCAGAATCAAAGGATAATAATTTTAATTCATCACCATTTTTACCATCGAATTTTACAAGCATACTGAAATTACCTTTTTCACCATTGATGATTGGGAAAAATGCATCTGGTGAAAAACCAATTGTTGGTTTAGGCATTTTTTCAAAGTAGTGAGTCATTCCTCTCCAACTACTTTCTTCATCAGTACCTAAAATAAAACGTACACTCTTTTTAACTGGTAGTCCTAATTCTTTAACAATTTTTAGTCCATAATATGCTGCCATACTTGGTCCTTTATCATCAGAGGCACCACGAGCATATAATTTTCCATCTTTAATAACTGGATCAAATGGATCTGTATCCCAACCTTTACCTGCTGGCATTACGTCAACGTGTGCTAGAATACCTAAATCTTCTTTACCATCTCCAAATTTAATGTGTCCAGCCATACCATCAAATTCTTCAACTTCAAATCCATCACGTTTACCAATATTCAAAAAAGCATCTAGAGCTTCTTTGGGTCCTGGTCCTAAAGGTGCATCAGCTGTTGCTATGCTCTCATCTCGTACACTTTCAATTCGAAGCATTGTTTTTAAATCTTCGAGAATATCGTCTCGTCTTTTTTCAACTTCTGCTTTCCAATCTATTGCCATTCTATAATTCATCTCCTAAAAAATGTTTACTATTTAATAATAGCATAATTTTTTCAAAATAAACGAATTTTGAATTATAATAATTATATCTTAAAAAAAGGCTGGTGTACTATTTATGGAGATTACACTTGATATTTTACAAAAGGTTATTAAAAAACGTGAGCCTAACAGTCATAAAGGTAATTTTGGTAGAGTATTGCTCGTTGGCGGAAATATTAACTATGGTGGAGCTATAATTATGGCTGCTTCTGCTGCTGTCCATGCTGGAGCTGGTCTAGTAACCGTTGCAACTAACAAAGAAAATCTATCTTCATTACATTCCGTTGTACCAGAAGCAATGTTTATTAATTTTTTTGACAAGGTATCTCTTACAACTTCTATTTCAACAGCTGATGCAGTAGTTGTAGGTCCTGGATTAGGTACTGATAATAGAGCTAAAGAAGTTCTTGAAGTTACATTAAGTAATATCTCTGATAATCAACTTTGCATAATTGACGGCTCAGCAATCACTCTCATATCTGAAAATGATTCCTTAAAAGAATTGATTACTAATGATAAAAAAATTATTTTTACTCCTCACCAAATGGAATGGCAAAGACTATCTGGTATTCCTATAGATAAACAAATTGATGACATCAACTTACAAAAACAAACATTACTAAATGCTACTGTTATTTTAAAAAAGCACCATACTACTATTTATCATCAATCAGGCACTGTTGATAATTTAACAATTGGTGGTCCTTTTATGTCGACTGGTGGTATGGGAGATATATTAACTGGTATCTTAGTCGCATTTATCACACAATTTAAAGATAGTTCACTAGATGAAAGAATTAATGCGGCTGTTTATTTACACAGCTATATAGCTGAAAACTTATCTCATAAATACTATGTAACATTACCAACAGATATTATTAAAAAGATTCAAAAAACGATGTTGAAAGTTATTTCTGAACAAAAATAAGGAGAAGGGACAAATTTAGTCCTCTTCTCCTTATTTTATTAAATTTAATTCTTTTTCTGTCAACTCTCTATATTCTCCTCTTTCCAAAGTATCATCTAATTCAAGCAGTCCTATCTTTACTCTATCTAGTTCTAACACTCTTTGAGACACTGCTCCAAACATTCGTCTAACCTGGTGATATTTTCCTTCATGAATGATAACCCTAACCTTACTTGTATCATCTTTTTTAGAATACGATATTACATCAAGGTGTGCAGGTTGTAATTTATCCCCATTGGCTAATTCCATACCTTGGGAAAATATTTTAACCTCTTTTTCTGATATTTTTCCAGTAACTACTGCCTCATACGTTTTAGGTATATGTTTTTTAGGAGAAATAATATTATGAGCAAATTTTCCATCATTTGTAATGATTAATAGCCCTGTTGTTTCTTTATCCAGTCTACCTACAGGAAATAAATCTTCTTTTCTTCCAGGAGAATCTATCAAATCAATTACCGTCTTATCTTTATCATCTTTGGTAGCTGATACGACTCCCACAGGCTTATTTAACATATAATATACTTCTTTGTTATTCAAGGCTAAAAGTTCCCCATCTAAAAAAATTTTATCTGAGTCTTCGTTTATTTTTATCTTTCCGTCTTTGACAACTTCACCATTTAACCTTACTCTCTTAGACTTTATAACCTTTTTTGCTTCCGCTCTTGTGAACTTTCCTGTTTGACTTAAAAACTTATCTAATCTCATATACATCACGCTATTTAATTCTTAATATTCTTCTTAAAAAGTTAGCTCTAGCACCTAAAATATCATCAGCTAGTCTTGCCTTCAAACTTAAGAAAGCATAAATATATCCTCCAATTCCCGCTCCAATTATTAGCACAATAGTGGATTGGAATTTGCTATATGTATTTGTTACTTTTCCTAAAGCAAAAGATATAACGAGTACTACAATAAACATAAATAGGCTGAATAACATCATCATATTAGTATTTTTCTGTAATTTATTAATATTTAAATTATATTTGAAATACAAGTATCTAAAAATTAATACATTACTTACGGTCATTCCTATACCTGTAGCTGCTAAAGGACCATATACATGTAAAAATGCTGTTAATGGGAATTGTATTATAACTTTGACAATCATTCCAATTACCGCAAATTTAATTGCTATTGTATTTTCATATATTCCTTGAAGTAATGCTGCTAAAACCATAAATAAGCCTAATGCTAAAGCTATATATGATGAAAAGGCTAATACAAAGATACCTGTATAATCATATGGATAGAATAAAACATATAGTGGTCTGGAAACTGCAGCCATTCCAAAAGAACAAGGTAACATTACAAAAAAGAATAATTCTATCGAATCTAATAAAGCAGCTGAAACTTCTTCATTATCATTTTTTGTAACAGCTTGAGACAATAATGGAATTGCAGTGTCAGCCATCGCAGCAGCAACTGAAATAGTAATCATTATCAATTTATTGGCATTTCCCGCAAATAAAGCATATAATGCATTAATTTCTTTAGTACTATAATTAGTAACAAAACTCATAATTGTTGGAAAACTAAATTGATCAAATAAATTATACAAAGTTGTAGTTGAACCAATAATGATAAAAGGTATCGATTGATACAATATTTCCTTTATTAATTTTTTGTCAGAAACTTCCAACTTATTATTACTATGAGCTAAAAGATAATTCATAGTTGGTCGCTTACGCCAATAATGCCACAGTAAAACTAATAAGCCACCAATCGCACCAATAAAAGCTGCAAAAGTTGATTGAACCACTGCACTTTGATAGCTTCCATGTAACACTTGAGTAATTAAATATGTTGCTGCTAACATATAAACAATTCTAGCAACTTGTTCTACTAATTGTGATATAGCGAACGGAGCCATATCAAAATATCCTTGGAAAAAACCCCTAGTTAAACTCATTACTGGAATCAATAGCAATGTAACTGCTAAAGAACGATATACAGGAATAACTGCCACATCCCCTTGAGAAATTAATGGAGCAATAAACCATAAAATCATTGCACTGATAATTCCTAAAAACATCATTACACCTAAACTTCGCTTAAATAATCGCCTACCGATTCCATATTCATTAAGAGAATTATAATGTGCAACTTGTTTACCCACTGCAGATGGAATTCCAGCAGTAGACAGCATCAAAAATAATGCATAAACAGTATATCCCTTAGTAAATAAGGCATTTGCTTGTAAATAATTAACTCCAAACCAAGTTGCCCATGGAATAATATAAATTGCTCCCAGAATTCTAGAAAAAATACTCCCAGCTGTCATCCAAGCTGAGCCTTTCAACATTTTTTCTTTAGAAGAAGTTTCTTCTAAATCTTTTTTTATTTGTTCATTATTATCATTCATTTTTATGTAATTCCTACTTCCAAAAAATACTTAGCCCATTAATTTTAAATCATTTTACTAATGACTGCAAATAAGCATTTAAAAAAGCCAGTTAGGATAATTCTAACCAGCTTTATAAACTACTTTCTAGCTTTAAAGAAATATATTGCTCCCAAAATTCCAAACCAAACTATTGAAAAGATAAGTGACATTAATGTATTGGTATTAAAAGTTAATAAAACTAATACTAAAACAAAAAAGATTATTGTTATAACATTACTTACCGGATACAATGGCATCGGAAAAATTTTTTCATTATTATTTGGGCTATTTTTTCGATATTGATAGTGACACCAAACTAATGCAATCCATACAAAAACAAAGCTAACTGTTGCTACACCAGAAATAATATCAAAAATACTCTTAGGTAGTACATAATTCAATATAACTATTAAAAATAATGAACTTGAAGAGAATAACAATGATTTAACTGGGATACTCCGATTATTAGTTTGACCAAAAGATTTAGGTGCATGACCACTATGTGACAAAACAAATAAAGTTCTACTTGTGCTAAAAATCGCACTATTACATGCTGATAATGCAGCTGTTAATACTACAAAATTGATAATTCCAGCAGCAAATTTGATACCAATTCCATTAAATACTTGCACAAATGGACTAGAAGTTGTAACAATTTCATTCCAAGGATAAATACACATCAATACGAACATTGAACCTATATAGAACAATCCTATTCTAAAAGGTAATGTATTGATTGCTTGTGGAATATCTTTTTCTGGATTAGCTGTTTCTCCAGAAGCTAGACCGACCATTTCAATACCAGTAAAAGCAAATATAACCATTGGAAAAGCTGCCATAAATCCTATTGCCCCTTTAGGAAAGAAGCCACCATGATTAAATAAATTCATGATACTAACTTCATTCCCGCCTACATTTGCCTGGGTGAGCAATAAGATAATACCTGTACCTATTAATGCTAAAATCGCTAAAACTTTAATACTAGAAAACCACGATTCTAATTCACCAAATAATCCTACACTGAGTAAGTTGAAAATTAATAGAACAAGAATGATTATCAATGCTGTCAACCATTGAGGAAGATTCGGAAACCAATATCTTAAATAAATACCACTAGCAGTTAAGTCAGCCATTGCCAAACTTGCCCAACATAACCAATAAGTCCATCCTATAATGAACTCCCATCCTCTTCCCATGTATACCTTAACAAATTCAATAAATGAATTTTTACTTTTATCAGATAAAATTAATTCACCAATTGCACGCATCATAAAAAAACAAAAAATACCCGCAATTAAGTAGGCTAATATCAGAGCTGGTCCTGCCTTTTGAATTGCTGAACCTGATCCCAAGAACAACCCTGTACCTATCGCGCCACCAATTGCTATCATCTGGACATGCCGATGTGTTAAAGCTCGAGATAATTCATTTTTCATGTAAAATCTCCTTTATAATTTAGGATTTTCAGAAAATTTTTATATTGTAACTACCATTTTATAAAAAATTCCTTTAAGTAGCAAGTATACTTCCGAATAAATATTTTTTTCTCTCCATTAATATTCACCTTTTTGGGTTTCATAAATTTTTAGTATTACATATTAGAGAGATTAACTATAATAAAAAAGATCCGTACTTCATGAGATACGAATCTTTTAACTTAATTACTAATATTAAAATTTTATTTTGCTACTACAATTGATACTAACTTACCAGGAACTGCAATAACTTTTTTAACTTCTTTATCAGCAAGTTCTTGTTTTATTCTTTCGTCATTCAAAGCTAGATCTTGTAATTCTTCACGACTAGCATCTTTAGACACTTGTAAATGTTGTCTTACTTTACCGTTAATTTGAACAACAATTTCTACAACATCTTCAACCAACTTACTTTCATCATAAGTTGGCCATTTAGCATATGCTATGCTACCTACATGACCAAGCTTAGACCATAATTCTTCCGTGATATGAGGGACAACTGGTGATAGTAATTTCACTAAGCCTTCCACATATTCTAATGGTAATGAATCTGCTTTATAAGCATTATTAACAAAGACCATTAATTGGGAAATTGCAGTATTAAAATGCATAGCCTCATAGTCTTCTGTAACTTTTTTAACAGTTTCATTATATATCTTATCTAAATCATGATTGTTAATTGTAGTTACTCTGTCACGCAAATTATCATTTTCATCAATCAATAAATTCCAAACACGGTTGATGAACTTATGTGCTCCACCAAGTCCTTCTTCACTCCAAGGAATAGATGCATCTAAAGGTCCCATGAACATTTCGTATAAGCGTAATGTATCTGCTCCATATTGTTCAACAATATCATCTGGATTAACTACATTTCCTTTAGACTTAGACATCTTTTCATGGTTAGAACCTAAAATCATTCCTTGGTTTACCAATTTTTGGAATGGTTCTTTAGTTGGAACTACACCTAAATCATATAAGAATTTATGCCAAAAACGAGCATACAATAAATGTAATACAGCGTGTTCAGCACCACCAACATACAAGTTTACAGGTAACCATTCTTTTAATTTTTCATAATCTGCTACTTCATGATTGTTATGTGGATCTATATAACGTAGGAAGTACCAGGAACTACCAGCCCATTGTGGCATAGTATTAGTTTCACGACGTCCTTTTCTACCATTTTCATCAACAACATTTACCCAATCATCTAAGTTAGCTAATGGACTTTCACCAGTTCCAGATGGCTTAATATCTGTTGCTTTAGGTAAATATAAAGGTAATTCATCTTCTGGAACTAAAGTTGTTTCACCATCTTCCCAATGAATTACAGGAATAGGTTCGCCCCAATAACGTTGTCTAGAGAATAACCAATCTCTTAAACGATAGTTAACTTTCTTTTCCCCTACTCCATTTTCTTCTAGCCAATTATTTATAGCATCAATGGCTTCTTCTTTATCCATACCGTTTAGGAAATCAGAATTGATATGAACTCCATCACCAGTATATGCTTCTTTTTGAACATCTCCACCTTCGATAACTTGTACGATAGGCAAATCAAACTTTTGAGCAAATTCATGATCTCGTTCATCATGTGCAGGAACAACCATTACCGCACCTGTTCCATATGAATTTAAGACATAATCAGCAATCCAAATAGGTAATTTTTCTCCACTTACAGGATTTACAACATAACTACCTGTAAATACACCTGTTTTATCTTTAGCTAAATCTGTTCTTTCTAAATCTGATTTATGAGATATTTTTTCTATGTATGCTTCTACCTCATTTTCATGTTCAGGAGTTGTTAATTGCTTAACCAATTCATGTTCAGGTGCCAATACTAAAGCTGCAACACCAAATATTGTATCTGGACGAGTAGAAAATACCTCAATCTTTGTATTTTCATCTCCTGAAACAGGAAAGTTTATTGCTGCACCAACTGAACGACCAATCCAATTACGTTGTTGTTCTTTAATTGCTTCTGGCCAATCTAAATCGTCTAAATCATCTATTAAACGATCAGCATAAGCTGTGATTTTTAATACCCATTGACGCATTGGCTTTCTAATAACAGGAAAACCACCACGTTCAGTTTTACCATCAATAACTTCTTCGTTGGCTACAACGGTTCCTAAATCTGGACTCCAGTTAACTGGAACTTCAGCTTCATAAGCTAATCCTTTTTTATACAATTGTTCAAAAATCCATTGAGTCCATTTATAGTATGCAGGATCAGTAGTGTTAACTTCTCGATCCCAATCATATGATAAGCCTAAAGATTTAATTTGACGTCTGAAATTATTAACATTCTTTTTAGTAAATTCACGTGGTGAGTTCCCTGTATTCAACGCATATTGTTCAGCAGGTAAACCGAATGCATCCCATCCCATTGGGTGTAAAACATTATATCCTTGCATTCTCTTCATACGAGCCATTATATCTGTAGCTGTATACCCTTCAGGATGACCTACATGAAGTCCTTGCCCAGATGGATATGGAAACATATCTAAGGCATAATAATTCTTTTTATCATTATCTTCAGTTGTTTTGAATGTTTTGTGTTCTTCCCAATATCTTTGCCACTTTTTTTCTATTTCAATATGCTTATATGACATCTATTTCCATCCTTTCAAAAAAATAATAAACTTCTGTAGATAAAAAAAGCCTATACGAAATAAAACTATTCCGTATAGGACGAAAAACTCGCGGTACCACCTATATTCCAATCAAATGATTAGCTCTCTTCTTTTCTAACGGAAAGTACCGTCTTCACCTACTAATTTCAATGAAGAAACATCTAAGGCGAGTTCAAATCTCTATTTAGTACATTCACACCAACCATGTACTCTCTTAAATTAAAATACAGACTCTACTATTCCTTATCTACGTTCATATTATAATTTACAATGATAATACCAAAATAGTATATCTATTTCAAGAGAAATTTAGAAATCTAACTCTTTCTTCAATTCATTTATCTTATCAGTTTTTTCCCATGGTAAATCAATATCTGTTCTACCAAAATGTCCATATGCTGCAGTTTTCTTATAAATAGGTCTACGTAAATCTAACATTTTGATGATTCCAGCAGGTCTTAAATCAAAAACTTTTCTAATTGCATCAACTAACTTTTGATTTGAAACTTTTCCACTACCAAATGTGTTAACGGAAACTGAAACTGGTTGAGCTACTCCTATTGCATAAGATATTTGAACCTCAACTTGAGATGCTAATCCTGCAGCTACGATATTTTTAGCAATATATCTTGCAGCATAGCTTGCTGATCTATCTACCTTTGTAGCATCTTTACCAGAGAATGCCCCACCACCATGATGAGCATATCCACCATAAGTATCAACAATAATTTTTCTACCAGTTAAACCAGCATCACCTTGTGGTCCACCTATTACAAAACGACCAGTTGGATTAATAAAATACTTTGTATTTGAATCTAAATATTTATCAGGTATTACTTTAGTGATAACTTGATCCATTACATCTTTTCTAATTTGATCTAGTGAAATATTTTCATCGTGTTGTGTAGATAAAACAACTGTATCTATTCTTAACGGTTGATTATTGTCATCATATTCAACTGTCACTTGTGCTTTAGCATCAGGTCCTAAATAGGCTAAAGTTCCATTTTTTCTAACTTCAGCTACTTTTTTCATTAAATGATGACTAAGTGAGATTGGCAATGGCATCAATTCTGGTGTTTCATTTATAGCATATCCAAACATCATTCCTTGATCACCTGCACCAATTTGGTCAAGTGGATCTACATCTCCATTTTTTACTTCAAGAGAATTATCAACTCCTAAAGCAATATCTGGAGATTGTTCATCTATAGCTGTTATGACGGCACAATTATCACCATCAAACCCATATTTACCATTTTTGTATCCAATTTCTTTTATAGTTTCCCTAACAACTTTTTGTATATCAATATGTGCTGTTGTGGAAACTTCACCCACTACTACTACTAATCCTGTAGTTACTGTAGTCTCAACAGCGACCCTTGCCTCAGGATCTTGTTCTAACATTGCATCTAAAATTGAATCACTTATTTGATCTGCAATTTTATCTGGATGACCTTCTGAAACTGATTCAGAAGTAAAAAGGTGTTTTTCTGTCAATTTAATTCCCCCATTATTATAAGTAATTTGGTTACAAGGCATCTTCGTTTAAAACGAATCCTTTCGGGAATGGATTGTAACTATTAAATTTTATCACAATAAAGTATTAAATAAAACTCAAAGCGATACATAATATCCCGTATATTAAGTAATGTAATAAAAAAACTATCCTAAAAAGGATAGTTAAAAAAATTAGTCACACGGTCCTAGCCGGATTTGAACCGGCGATCTCCTGCGTGACAGGCAGGCGTGATAACCCCTACACCATAGGACCATAATTGCGGGAGCAGGATTTGAACCTACGACCTTCGGGTTATGAGCCCGACGAGCTACCAGACTGCTCCATCCCGCGATATTAAAAACATATTAAGATGACCCGTACGGGATTTGAACCCATGTTACCGCCGTGAAAGGGCGGTGTCTTAACCACTTGACCAACGGGCCATAACGGAGAAAGAGGGATTTGAACCCTCGCGCCGTGTTACCGACCTACACCCTTAGCAGGGGCGCCTCTTCAGCCACTTGAGTATTTCTCCAGATGGGCCTAAATGGACTCGAACCATCGACCTCACGCTTATCAGGCGTGCGCTCTAACCAGCTGAGCTATAGGCCCATAATAAAAGCGGGTGACGAGAATCGAACTCGCGACAACAGCTTGGAAGGCTGTGGTTTTACCACTAAACTACACCCGCATAGGATATTAATATTAAATGGCGCGGGACAGAATCGAACTGCCGACACAAGGAGCTTCAATCCTTTGCTCTACCGACTGAGCTACCGAGCCATCATGTAACGGTCCTAGCCGGATTTGAACCGGCGATCTCCTGCGTGACAGGCAGGCGTGATAACCCCTACACCATAGGACCATAATTGCGGGAGCAGGATTTGAACCTACGACCTTCGGGTTATGAGCCCGACGAGCTACCAGACTGCTCCATCCCGCGATATTAAAAAAGGAGGATAAGAGATTCGAACTCTTGCGTGGTTTGACCCACCTGACGGTTTTCAAGACCGTTCCCTTCAGCCAGACTTGGGTAATCCTCCATAATAAATCATACTTGCAATTTTTAACAAGAAATCACAATGGACCTTGTAGGACTCGAACCTACGACCGGACGGTTATGAGCCGTCTGCTCTAACCAACTGAGCTAAAGGTCCAAGTGCTGTATGAATATCGCGGCGGGGGGGATCGAACCCTCGACCTCCCGGGTATGAACCGGACGCTCTAGCCAGCTGAGCTACACCGCGATCACTAAATGAATTATTCATTTATCGGGAAGACAGGATTCGAACCTGCGACCCCCTGGTCCCAAACCAGGTGCTCTACCAAACTGAGCTACTTCCCGCTAATATGCACCCAGCAGGAGTCGAACCTGCAACCTTCTGATTCGTAGTCAGACACTCTATCCAGTTGCGCTATGGGTGCATCAATAATGCCGAGGACCGGAATCGAACCGGTACGGTGATCACTCACCGCAGGATTTTAAGTCCTGTGCGTCTGCCAGTTCCGCCACCCCGGCGTATTATTGAAAAGCGGAAGACGGGATTCGAACCCGCGACCCCCACCATGGCAAGGTGGTGTTCTACCACTGAACTACTTCCGCATTATGCCGACTAGAGGATTCGAACCTCCGACCCCCTGTTTACAAGACAGATGCTCTGCCAGCTGAGCTAAGTCGGCATCAATAACAGTACTTAGTTATTGTAACTAAATTAAATTATAAAGTCAAGAACTTTTTTTCTTGAATGAGTCGTGACAGGCTCGAACTGTCGACCCTCTGATTAAAAGTCAGATGCTCTACCGACTGAGCTAACGACTCATATGGAGGATACAGGGTTCGAACCTGTGACCCCCTGCTTGTAAGGCAGATGCTCTCCCAGCTGAGCTAATCCTCCATATCGCACGGCGACTTCCTACCCTCGCAAGAGGCGTTCCTCTAACTACTCTCGGCGTTACGAAGCTTAACTTCTGTGTTCGGAATGGGAACAGGTGTATCCTTCGTGCCATCATCACCGCACTATTTACTTGAGATTTTATTCTCTCAAAACTAGATATCATTTATCTCTTTCACCGAAAACTCACGTTTTCTCTACTTGGTTAAGTCCTCGATCGATTAGTAATGGTCCGCTCCATGCCTCGCAGCACTTCCACTTCCATCCTATCTACCTGATCATCTTTCAGGGATCTTACTTACTTACGTAATGGGAAATCTTATCTCGAGGTGAGTTTCGCACTTAGATGCTTTCAGCGTTTATCTCATCCATACTTAGCTACCCAGCGATGCTCCTGGCGGAACAACTGGTACACCAGCGGTATGTCCATCCCGGTCCTCTCGTACTAAGGACAGATCCTCTCAAATTTCCTACGCCCGCGACGGATAGGGACCGAACTGTCTCACGACGTTCTGAACCCAGCTCGCGTACCGCTTTAATGGGCGAACAGCCCAACCCTTGGGACCGACTACAGCCCCAGGATGCGATGAGCCGACATCGAGGTGCCAAACCTCCCCGTCGATGTGAACTCTTGGGGGAGATAAGCCTGTTATCCCCAGGGTAGCTTTTATCCGTTGAGCGATGGCCCTTCCATACGGAACCACCGGATCACTAAGCCCGACTTTCGTCCCTGCTCGACTTGTAGGTCTCGCAGTCAAGCTCCTTTATGCCTTTACACTCTGCGAATGATTTCCAACCATTCTGAAGGAACCTTTGGGCGCCTCCGTTACCTTTTAGGAGGCGACCGCCCCAGTCAAACTGCCCACCTGACACTGTCTCCCACCGTGATTGCCGGCGAGGGTTAGAGTGTTCATACAACGAGGGTAGTATCCCACCAATGCCTCCATCGAAACTAGCGTTCCGACTTCTACGGCTCCTACCTATCCTGTACAAGTTGTACAAACACCCAATATCAAGCTACAGTAAAGCTCCATGGGGTCTTTCCGTCCTGTCGCGGGTAACCCGCATCTTCACGGGTATTATAATTTCACCGAGTCTCTCGTTGAGACAGTGCCCAGATCGTTACGCCTTTCGTGCGGGTCGGAACTTACCCGACAAGGAATTTCGCTACCTTAGGACCGTTATAGTTACGGCCGCCGTTTACTGGGGCTTCAATTCTGAGCTTCGCTTACGCTAACCCATCCTCTTAACCTTCCAGCACCGGGCAGGCGTCAGCCCCTATACTTCATCTTACGATTTTGCAGAAACCTGTGTTTTTGATAAACAGTCGCCTGGGCCTATTCACTGCGGCTGAGCTTGCGCTCAGCACCCCTTCTCCCGAAGTTACGGGGTCATTTTGCCGAGTTCCTTAACGAGAGTTCTCTCGCTCACCTTAGGCTACTCGCCTCGACTACCTGTGTCGGTTTGCGGTACGGGTGATTAAACTCTAACTAGAAGCTTTTCTTGACAGTGTGACGTCTCTCACTTCGCTACTAAATTTCGCTCCTCATCACAACTTATCCTTAAGTAGATAAGCATTTGACTCATCTACAGACTTATTGCTTGAACGTACATATCCAATAGTACGCATCGATAGCCTCCTGCGTCCCTCCATTGTTCAAACAAGTTTAACCAGTACAGGAATTTCAACCTGTTATCCATCGCCTACGCCTCTCGGCCTCGGCTTAGGTCCCGACTAACCCTGGGAGGACGAGCCTTCCCCAGGAAACCTTAGTCATACGGTGGACCAGATTCTCACTGATCTTTCGCTACTCATACCGGCATTCTCACTTCTAAGCACTCCACCAGTCCTTACGGTCTAGCTTCGCCGTCCTTAGAACGCTCTCCTACCATGTACCCTAAGGTACATCCACGATTTCGGTAATGTGTTTAGCCCCGTTACATTTTCGGCGCAGGATCACTCGACTAGTGAGCTATTACGCACTCTTTAAATGGTGGCTGCTTCTAAGCCAACATCCTAGTTGTCTATGCAATTCCACATCCTTTTCCACTTAACACATATTTTGGGACCTTAATCGGTGGTCTGGGCTGTTTCCCTTTCGACTACGGATCTTATCACTCGCAGTCTGACTCCCGGATATAAATCTGTGGCATTCGGAGTTTATCTGAATTCAGTAACCCAAGACGGGCCCCTAGTCCAAACAGTGCTCTACCTCCACGATTCTTAACTCCGAGGCTAGCCCTAAAGCTATTTCGGAGAGAACCAGCTATCTCCAAGTTCGTTTGGAATTTCACCTCTACCCACACCTCATCCCAGCATTTTTCAACATACACGGGTTCGGTCCTCCAGTGCGTTTTACCGCACCTTCAACCTGGACATGGGTAGGTCACCTGGTTTCGGGTCTACGTCAACGTACTATCTCGCCCTATTCAGACTCGCTTTCGCTACGGCTCCGGACTTTCCTCCTTAACCTCGCACGCTAACGTAACTCGCCGGTTCATTCTACAAAAGGCACGCCATCACTCATTAACGAGCTCTGACTACTTGTAGGCATATGGTTTCAGGAACTATTTCACTCCCCTCCCGGGGTGCTTTTCACCTTTCCCTCACGGTACTGGTTCACTATCGGTCACTAGGTAGTATTTAGCCTTGGGAGATGGTCCTCCCGGATTCCGACGGAGTTTCACGTGTTCCGCCGTACTCAGGATCCTGAACTGAGGAAACGAAGTTTCGTTTACGAGGCTATCACTCTCTTTGGCTAATCTTCCCAGATTATTCAACTACTTCGTTTCTTGGTAACTCAAATGTTCAGTCCTACAACCCTAAGAAGCAAGCTTCTTAGTTTGGGCTCTTCCCGGTTCGCTCGCCGCTACTGAGGGAATCGAATTTCTTTCTCTTCCTGTGGGTACTTAGATGTTTCAGTTCCCCACGTCTACCTTCAACTAAGCTATGAATTCACTTAGTGATAACAGGCGGTAAAACCTGTTAGGTTTCCCCATTCGGAAATCTCCGGATCATAGTTTACTTACAACTCCCCGAAGCATATCGCAGTTAGTCACGTCCTTCATCGGCTCCTAGTGCCAAGGCATCCACCATACGCCCTTAATAACTTAACCTAATATTATCTAACGATAATAGGTTATGAGTTTAGCGATTAAGAACTATAATTCTTGTTTTAAACTCTTTAAAACGCGGTGTTCTCGGTTTATTTTTAAGAAATAAATCAATATCTAGTTTTCAAAGAACAAAATCTTGAGAGATATGACCTCTCAAAACTAAACAAAGTATTCGATAAATGTACAGGTTCCGTAATTATTCCTTAGAAAGGAGGTGATCCAGCCGCAGGTTCTCCTACGGCTACCTTGTTACGACTTCACCCCAATCATCTGTCCCACCTTAGACGGCTGGCTCCTTGCGGTTACCCCACCGGCTTTGGGTGTTACAAACTCTCATGGTGTGACGGGCGGTGTGTACAAGGCCCGGGAACGTATTCACCGCGACATGCTGATTCGCGATTACTAGCGATTCCGACTTCATGTAGGCGAGTTGCAGCCTACAATCCGAACTGAGAACGGCTTTAAGAGATTAGCTAAACCTCGCGGTCTTGCGACTCGTTGTACCGTCCATTGTAGCACGTGTGTAGCCCAGGTCATAAGGGGCATGATGACTTGACGTCGTCCCCACCTTCCTCCGGTTTGTCACCGGCAGTCTCGCCAGAGTGCCCAACTTAATGCTGGCAACTGACAACAAGGGTTGCGCTCGTTGCGGGACTTAACCCAACATCTCACGACACGAGCTGACGACAGCCATGCACCACCTGTCACTTTGTCCCCGAAGGGAAAGCCTAATCTCTTAGGTGGTCAAAGGATGTCAAGACCTGGTAAGGTTCTTCGCGTTGCTTCGAATTAAACCACATGCTCCACCGCTTGTGCGGGCCCCCGTCAATTCCTTTGAGTTTCAACCTTGCGGTCGTACTCCCCAGGCGGAATGCTTATTGCGTTAGCTGCGGCACTGAAGGGCGGAAACCCTCCAACACCTAGCATTCATCGTTTACGGCGTGGACTACCAGGGTATCTAATCCTGTTTGCTACCCACGCTTTCGAACCTCAGCGTCAGTTACAGACCAGAGAGCCGCTTTCGCCACTGGTGTTCTTCCATATATCTACGCATTTCACCGCTACACATGGAGTTCCACTCTCCTCTTCTGCACTCAAGTCTTCCAGTTTCCAATGCACTACTCCGGTTAAGCCGAAGGCTTTCACATCAGACTTAAAAGACCGCCTGCGTTCCCTTTACGCCCAATAAATCCGGACAACGCTTGCCACCTACGTATTACCGCGGCTGCTGGCACGTAGTTAGCCGTGACTTGCTGGTTAGATACCGTCATCGAATGAACAGTTACTCTCACTCGTGTTCTTCTCTAACAACAGAGTTTTACGATCCGAAGACCTTCTTCACTCACGCGGCGTTGCTCCATCAGACTTGCGTCCATTGTGGAAGATTCCCTACTGCTGCCTCCCGTAGGAGTTTGGGCCGTGTCTCAGTCCCAATGTGGCCGATCAACCTCTCAGTTCGGCTACGTATCATCACCTTGGTAGGCCGTTACCCCACCAACTAGTTAATACGCCGCGGGTCCATCTAAAAGCGATAGCAGAACCATCTTTCATCTAAGGATCATGCGATCCTTAGAGATATACGGTATTAGCACCTGTTTCCAAGTGTTATCCCCTTCTTTTAGGCAGGTTACCCACGTGTTACTCACCCGTCCGCCACTCAACTTCTTACGATGAATGCAAGCATTCGGTGTAAGAAAGTTTCGTTCGACTTGCATGTATTAGGCACGCCGCCAGCGTTCGTCCTGAGCCAGGATCAAACTCTCATTTTAAAGTTTGTGACTCATTATTTTTACTAGCGAATTGACTTCGCAAATGTTTTTGCTTCTTTATAGAAGCCCTGCACATTTGTTTCATCGAAACTTTGTTTAGTTTTCAAAGATCATATATCCAAATCGCTTGATGCGACTTTTATATTTTATCACTTGATGAATATTTGTCAAGAACTTTTTTTGAATAAAAATTCAAATCATATTCATAACTTTCATCTTGCGACAACTTTTATATCATATCATCAACATCAATTGATGTCAACAACAATTTAAAAATTATTTTTGATGTCGTCTTTCGTAACAGACAACGATATACATCATACCTTGATTTTAATATCTCGTCAATAGTTTTTTTTATTTTTTTCAATATCTTCTAATGCCTCGTTTATCCACTTAGACATTCTCTTAGAAATAGGCTTGAACCCTTCTTGAACATGCTTATTAGTCCAATATTTTCGATGATTAAATCCTGGGCGTCTTTTTTCTCTAGAAAAATCAAAAGCTTTTTCTAAACATCTTATTGATAAACTTATCTTCCCAGTATACTCATCGATATCTATTATCATGACTCTTACCATTTGCCCAACTTTCAAAAAATTTCGAATGTTATCTACATATCCATGGTGACATTCAGAAATGTGTATCAATCCTTGAGTACGATTATCTAAACTGACAAAAGCTCCATATGGTTGAATACCAGTTATTCTGCCTTCAATTATCATTCCTATACGATAACGCATATATTAACCTCCCATTTATTTCTATATTCTATAATAACTGACTATCAGTTCTTTTACCATTTTATTTTATTTTTTATTTATGCTATTGTATCCTTAGTAATTTTTTAGGAGGGTAATTTATGCCTGAAGATAACTTATATGATATTTCTATTATTGGTGGTGGCCCTATTGGTATGTTTGCCGCTACTTATGCAGGAATGCGTTCAGCCAAAATCCAATTACTTGAAAGTTTAGGACAACTTGGAGGACAACCTCAAGCTTTGTTTTCAGAAAAGACAATCTACGATATTCCTGGATTTAGTTCCATTTCCGGTAAAGACTTAATTAGAAATTTAAATACACAATTACAGCAATTTAATGTTGACGTATATGTTAATAGTCCTGTTTTAAATATTCAAAAAACTGAGAAAAACCAATTTAAAATAATTACTAATAATAGAATCAGTTATAGTAAATCTGTTATTATTTCTACCGGAATTGGTTCATTCGAACCACGTCGTCTTAGAATAGCGAATGCTGAAGCACTAGAAAACGATAAATTATTTTATACTGTCAGCGATCCATCAATATTTGAGAACAAAACTATTGCTATTGCTGGTGGTGGTGATTCTGCTATAGATTGGGCCTTAGAATTAAATACTATTGCAAAAGATACTATTGTTATCCATCGTAGAAATCAATTTAGAGCTATGGAATCAAATGTAGCTAAGTTAAAAGAGTCTGATTCAAGAATAATGACCCCTTACACTATAGATAACCTTAGCACAGACAATTCTCATAATAACCTTACTATACAACTTAAAAAAGTACGTACTAAAGATACTGTTGAATTATCAGTAGATGCTTTATTAGTAAATTATGGTTTTATGTCTAACAATAGCATTTTAAAGTCATGGGATTTAGATCTAATAACCACCAAAAATAATTTAATCCCTGTTAATTCCAAATTAGAAACAAATCTTCAAAATGTTTATGCTATTGGAGATATTGCTAATTATCCTGGTAGAATAGATTTGATAGCCGTTGGTATGGGAGAAGCACCTATGGCTGTTAATAACGCATTGGAATCACTTTATCCTGAAAAAATTCAGCCAAAACATAGTACTCAACTTGTTAAAAATATTAAAAATAATGAAAATAACTAATTATTTTCTTTTTTATATGGTATTATTAATTTCCAAATAACTTATTAAGGAGTAAGTAACTTGAACTTTCTAATTGATTTCATTCTACACATCGATGCACATTTAGTTAATATTGTTAATAGCTTTGGTAATTTAACTTATTTAATTGTTTTTGGAGTTATTTTTATCGAAACAGGTGCCGTTATAATGCCATTTTTACCTGGTGACTCCCTATTATTTGCTGCTAGCGCTCTATCAGCTAGTAGTGAGTATCATCTAAATATTTGGCTTTTTATCATACTATTTTGGCTTGCTTCTGTTACTGGTGACTCACTAAACTATTTCATTGGTCATAAAGTTGGACGCTCTGTTTCACAACATCACTTTTTTGGTAAATTTATTAAAGAAGAAAATATGAAGAAAACTGAAGCATTTTTTGAAAAACATGGTGGCATTGCTATCTCATTAGCAAGATTTATGCCTATTATCAGAACCTTATCTCCTTTTGTTTCTGGTGGTACAGGAGTTAAATATTCTACTTTCATTAAATATAATTTACTAGGAGCAACGGCTTGGGTTCTCATTTGTTGTGGTGCCGGATACTTTTTTGGTAATATTCCGGTTGTTAAAGAACATTTTTCCTTAGTAATTATTGGAATAATTGTAGTTTCTTTAATTCCTGCTATTGTAGGAGCTCTCAAAAGTAAACTTTCAAAAAATTAATAATAATTTTATTTATATACTAAAAAAAACGGATAGTAGATTCAAAAATGGATCCATTATCCGTTTTTTACTGTACAAAATTTTTACGTTCCTATTCTCGCCTTAATCTATTTTTTAAAAAACAATTGAATGTATACATAACCAATTCAAAAATTGCTACTATTTCAATAAAACATGTTTCAAAAAATAATTCTGGTAAAGCTTTTATGATTGGTGTATTTGCTGGATTAAATATCCAGTCTCTATTGTTAAATAGCAATTGATGAAATACTATAAATGCATTTGAAAAGTCCAAGCAAACTATACATACCAACATTAAAATAATTATATTTGATACTTTAAATAAATTTAATAAATTCCACCATTCTGTTTTTGTAAAAATTCTTCGCCACATAATTCCAATCATTATTGAAGTAATTAATAAAACAATGTAGTTAAATTCAAATAATTTTTTTACATCTCCAAAGTGATGCATCGCGCTAACAGATAGTGGTAATTTAGTATGTAACGTTTCTATCCAAGGAAAATTCAAATAATGTAAAATTGTTTTATATTCATGCCACAACTCATTACTAGTTAAAAAAACTTTTTTATCCAAGTGCTCTAACTTTATAAAAATATAGTATAACCAATCTGAATTAATAGTGATACTTATTGCCAAAGATAATACAAAAAAGAATAATATTACGCCAAATAGTAGTAATATTACTCTCTCTATCCATATAGATCTAATCATTATTGCCACTCATCTAAGCTATTAATTTCATATGTTGGCTTAATTTTTTCTTTTGCTACATCTTCTCTAGTAGAGACTCCCGTATATACCAATAATGTATCTATATCCGAAGCTATTCCTGCTTTAATATCAGTATTATAATTATCCCCAACCATAATTACATCATCAGCTTTCATATTCATTTTTTTCAATGCTTTTTCCATAATTATTTTTTCAGGTTTTCCAACATAAGTCGCCACTTGCTGTGTTGCTCTTTCAACTAAAGCAATGACGGAACCTGCTCCTGGCACTAAGCCTCTTTCATTTGGCAAATTAGTATCAGGATTAGTACCTATAAATTTTGCTCCTCTCTTAATAGCCAATGTAGCTAATTCGAATTTATGATATGTAACATCATAGTCTAAACCTACTACAACATAGTCAGGAGTAACCTCTTCAAAGCGGAATCCTTTATCCATCAATGCTTGCTTTAAACCAAGTTCTCCAATTGCATATACTTTTCTTTTATTTTCATCTAAATCAGCTACATAATCAGCTGTTGCCAATGCTGTAGTATATACATTTCCTACGCCAACATGAATATCAAAATTCATTCCTAAATTTTCTACTACAGCTTCCGGAGTTTGAGTACTATTATTGGTTAAAAATAGAAATGGAATATCTTTCTCTTGTAATCTTTCTATAAATCTCTTGGCTGCAGGAATTTTTATCTTTCCTTTGTACATTGTTCCATCTAAATCTATCAGGTATCCTTTATACTTTTCTAAATCCATAAAATTCTCCCTATTTTTGCCTAATTGTAAAATGTCTATGCTTTGTATTTTTCTTTGATACAGACTTCAAATGAGTATTTTTCTTATTTTTCTGTGATCGTATATTATATCTCTTTTCATTTGTGAATACATTATTTTTAGAGTTATGTTTCTTAGAACTAGATTGTGATTTTCTCTTTGAACTCTTCTTCCTAATATTAGCAGGTATTGGCTCTGGTGTCTGCACTTCAAGATTATGAAGAATAAAGTAGGAACAACCAAAATTACAATATTCATATAAGTAATCATCTAGCCTCTCTATACTTTGATAAGGTGATCCTTTCTTGCTACCAATCTCATAAAAACCACGTAATCTTAATTGATCATATCCCCAATCACCTACAATATAATCATATTTAGTCAAAATTTGGCTAAATCTCTCACCTAATCGTTCTGCGTTAAAACCTTCATGATAATTCTCAACTAAATCATAAGGTCTCCCATCAATTTTTATTCGGGTCTCGTTAATTACTAATACTTCACTTGCTGCTGCTTCAATAGTTTCAGCCTTTTTTGCAAGTTGTACTTCCCGCCTTTCTTTTCTTTCGCTATTCAAAAATCAATTCCTCCTAGCTTAAAATCATCAGTTAATTATATACCTTATATTCCCACTCTTACAAGTTTCTTTCTCATCTACCATCTTTTTTTATGATCTATTAACTTAGCCTCTATAATCTTAAATAAATTCTTTTCTGATATAGGTGTTCCAAATGGTAGTTTATTAATTAAATAATCTATATCTGCTGAGTCAACTCCAACATTAATATTCCACGGTAAATTTACACTGGAATGGTGAATATGTCCATGAACATTAACTCTATTTTTAGATGGTCCTACCAATAATGGATAATGAGTTAAAAATAATTGATAATGATTTAATTTTAAAATTAAGCCAACATCTATAAAAGTAAATTTCATTCTTCCATCAGGTAAAATAACATTATTTTTATCTATAAATTTAAATAATGCTCTTGAATCATGGTTTCCCTTCAAAAATACAATTTGCCCCTTTAATTTCTTCAATATTTCCAATACTCTTTTTAAATCTTCTTTTTTACTATTTATAAGTGCTATATCTCCTAAATGATAAACTGTATCATTATCATTAACAACACTATTCCAATTTTCAACTATTGTATTATTCATATCATTTACTGAAAAAAACATTCTATTAGCAAATCGTGTATCATGTATCAACTCTTTATGGAAAAAATGTGTATCTGCAGTAAAATATTTCATTTCATACTCTCCTAGTTAGTTATTAACATATTATTATAATAATAAAATAAAAAAACAGAATTAAAAACACTTAGCGTATTTCTAATTCTGTTGAATCCTAATTTCTTTTTTTAATACTACTAATCATATATAACATTACAAACCAAGCAATCGCAGCTATCAAAGCAAATAATGTCGTTTTTTCCAAGCACATTATTACTCCTACGAATATTAAGAAAGCCAACACTAAATAATCAGTCCATGGATGAAAATGTAATTTAAATTCTCCCTCAGGAATGTTTTGTTTCTTTTGTTGCTTTTTAAATTCCAAATGACATACAACAATTGCGCCCCAAATAAATAAGAAACAAGTTGTCGCAACACTAGACACAAATGTAAATAAAGATGTATTAGATACTACAAAGTTAGCTAATACTGCTATTGCTATTATAATAGCAGAAAAAATTAAACCATTCGCTGGAACTTGTTGTCTGGACAATGTGCTCATTTTTTTTGCGAATTTTCCCTTTTTACCCCAGTTAAGCGAGAATAACATTCTTCCGGTACTGAATAATGCACTATTAGTAGCCGATAATGCAGCTGTCAATACAACAAAGTTTATAATTCCAGCAGCAAAAGTTATACCTATATTCTGAAATACTTGTACAAAGGGGCTTTCATTTATTGAGATGGAATTCCATGGATATATGGACATTATTGCTAGTAAAGACCCTACGTAAAAAATAATTATTCTTAACGGAATTTCATTAATAGCCTTTGGAATAACTTTTTTGGGATTTTCTGCTTCTGAAGCAGTAATTCCAACCATTTCAATTCCAATAAAGCCAAAAGTCACCATTTGGAAAGATAGCAAAAATCCTTTTAAGCCTTTTGGAAATAATCCTCCATAACTATACAAATTCCCTAAAGTAGCATGTCCTACCGGTGTCTTATAACTAACTATAACCATCGCAATTCCTGAAACAATTAGTGCAATGATAGCAATAATTTTGATTAAAGAAAACCAAAATTCTGTTTCTCCAAATAGCCCCACTGTAACTAAATTCAAAGATAACAATACAACTACTGCAACTAATCCTGGAACCCACTGTGGTATATTAGGAAACCAATATTCTATATATAGACCTGTTGCCGTAACATCTGCCATAGCAATCGTTATCCAACAAATCCAATATGTCCACCCAGCTATAAAACCTATTTTTTCTCCTAAATATTTAGTAATAAAATCTATAAAAGAATGTGTATTTAAATCTGATAAAAGAAGTTCCCCCATTGCTCTCATCAGAAAGAAACATATTAACCCTGTTATACAATATGCTAAAACAATAGATGGGCCTGCTAAGTGGATAGACTTTCCTGATCCTAAAAATAGTCCAGTTCCTATCGTCCCTCCTAATGCTATTAATTGGATATGTCTACTTTTTAAATTTCTTGCATATCCTTTATTTTCTTTGTTCATATCAATATATCTCCAATTCATTAATATTCAATACTATCCAGTTTAAAACATTTTTTTGTTTTAGTAAAATTCAACTATTTCATTTATAGTTGAATTTAATTCATTTTTAGACAAAAAAAGAACTATAAATCCAAATTATCGAAATTATAGTTCTTTTTTTCTAATTAAAATAAATATTTTTCTTTGCCCAACTTACTATTTCATTTATAAATTTTTTAAATTCCTCTTGTTTTTTAAAGCTAGGGAAATCGCCCAATAATACTTCTTCTGCCTGTTTAGCCTTATTTCCCTTCTTTTGTACAATTAAAATTGATTTCATCGATTGTTTATCATTAAATAATTCTGTTGGTAAGTTTAATAATCCTTGCAAATAACCAACTTTTTGAATATATTTAAGCAATTTAACCGAATCTTTTACTTCAAAAATCCCTCTAGGTACAATAAATATTCCTATTCCATCTTCTTTTAATTGCCTTATAGATTTTTCAATTAATACATAATGAGCATATGAATGTCCATCATTATTTTTGGTGATATAGTCACTCACTTTGTCATCTATTGGATAATATCCAACCGGCAAATCTCCAACTACTAAATCCGTCTTAGGGATTAACAACTCTTCTATAGCATCCTGATGATATAGTTCAATATTTTGCTTTTGGAATTGTGTGCTTATACTTGCTAAAGCTAATAGCGTATCATCATTATCTATTCCATAAGCTTGAATATTTTTGTTTTGCTTATCTAAATTATTATAAATATCAGTAAGTAAGTTTCCTGTACCTACACAAATATCTGTAATTGTTAATACTTTTTTAGAATCAGCAAATAACTCTATTAGATAAGATACTATCATTCCTATTGAATCTGGTGTCATTTGATGATTAGCCTGAATCTTATCTTCGCTATAAGATTTTAAAATTAATAATTGTATAACCTGTCTTTTTTCATCAGCTTCTAAGTTCTTTATATTACTATCAGCATACAATTCTTTTAACTTTGCTACTGTCTTTTTATCAGGCTTATCATCCTCTACATGAACTTGATTATTATCTAAGATATTCTCTAAAGTTTCAATTAATGCATCAAGATAAGTTGTTTGTAAATTTTTTTGTAGTTCCTTTACTGCTCCTTCAAGTAAACTATATTCTTTCTGTATCTTTTCCATTTTGCCTATCAAGAACTAGCCCTCCTGTTACTATTAATCTTTAATAGTGTAGCTAGTTTATGCAAAATTTTCAAGTTTATTGGTTATCACTTAAATTGATACTCTCTACCATTTTTTAATATAATAATATATTTTCTTCTTTCTTTATCCCACTTAACTTTGCCATAATTAAAATTCTCGCTATCACAATTCTTTCTTTTGACTACTTCATACATCACTCTAGCTCTATAATAATTTACCTCTCTGCTATAGGCTAAAATTTGCCATTTAAAAAGTAATATCTGTCCTAAAAATATCATAAGAAAGAACATCAAAAAGTATATGCTAGTATAAATTAAATAACCTTCTTCTCTGAAACTACTTTTCATTTTTTTCGATCCATTATATATTCTTCGCTATATTCTCTACCGTGTATCCGAATTGAAATAAAAATCGACTTCCTATTTTCATCATATCTCCACTCTACCTTTTGAACATTGTATAACAAGGGCATATACCCATCAATTTTTCTTCGCATCCTGATTTGTTGCTTATATAAGTCCAATTCATAAAAATCATCCATCGCATCGCTATATAAAATCAATTCATCATTCTCATTGTCAACACGTACATATTTAAAATCCAAATTACTACTTTCTATAACTGATCTAAATTGCTCCCACTGCAATCTATCATTTTTAGTTTCATTTGCATTGATTTTCCACACTATTTGGAGTGTAGAAAATATTATCATACATGTTAAACAAGTAATTCCTATTGCTATTATTGTTTCTAATAATGTAAATCCACTCTTTTTACTCTTTTGATAAAGTTTCAACTTTGTTTTCATAACTAACTTGTATTTGTTTAAAATTTACTAATTCATTCTTATCCATACTTCGCACTCTATTGAGTAATAAATGCATTCTTTCTTTATCCTCAATCTTTAAATTCTCTTGATTATTTAGAGACTGATAATTTGTTAATAATATTAAAATTCCACTACAAATTATTATTAAACCTATTATCGAATCAGCTAATACAAATCCTTTATTGGTAAGTTTTAACATAATATTTAGCACCATATCCCATTTGAAATACAAATACATATCTTCTTCCTAATGATGAGAAAATTTTTATTGTTTTAGGTGTAACACTACCATTATCACTAATTTTTACAACATTAGTATCTCCGTGCATAGTAGACGGATATGAAAATTCATAGTCATTTGTTGTTCTATCTTTATTATATTCAGAAAATCGAACTAAATCGTGATAAAAATAAACATTAGTATGTTTTTCCTCTTGAATAGATTTTATTGTACTTTGGTTCCATTTTCGTTCAAAATTTTTTATAAATTGTCTTTCTTCATAATTTTGCCAAGTTATTTTTATAGGACGATATGCCAATAAAATCAATACCATAAATATTCCTAAAACAATTATCATTTCTAGAAGAGTATACCCTACCAAATTATTCTTTCTTACCATTATCTAGTTTAATCTCTATATTTTTCTTCTTAATTTGATCATATTGATCATTATTTAAATAATTGGCTGATTTCAACTCATCTATTGTTACTGTATTAGTATTCTTTTCATCCATATATAATTCAGCTTGTGTATTTAATTGAGTCTGCAACGCCTTATCATTTACAGTATTTGCATGCTTTCTCTGTGTACCTATATTCGGTAATATAATTAAAATTAATAAGCTAATAATAAATAAGACAATTGCCATTTCAATGTCATGTCCTAAATTTTTTTATTTCTAAAATCAAAAAAAGCCTATTTTTTTATAATAGCACTCACTATGAACTACGCTATCGTTAAAAATAGGCTATTTTTTTATAATAGAACATTTTGGAGTTTAGCATTTTGAAAATGCTAAACTCCATATAAAACAAAAAAAGCCCACCTATAAAGGTGAGCTTGTAACGTATAAACAAATAAAAAACCAAAGGAATTTAAAAAGGAACTCCCCTGTAATGTTATTATACTATATTCAATTCTATTCTGTAAACTTACCCCAGTAATTCAAACGTGTTCCATTTCTGTCTTCTCCTGTAGGTAAGTAACCGTATTGTCCGTTTCCTCTTGGTTGTCTAATCCACACATAACCACCAGAGTGGCAGAAAGCATCGTACTTAACGACTGAACCCTTTGGCAGAACACCAATTTTAGATGAATTAGTTGTAGCACCCCAACGTAATACAATTCCTTCATCAACAGTAATAGTAAACTTGCCACTTTCCTTGAACCACTTAACACCTAAGTCATCAGTCCATGAGTCATACTTAACATCATTCTGACTAGGTACTGGAGTTGGTTTAGGTGCTTCTGTTTTAACTTCACTAGGGTTAAATAACTTGATCGCATTGTCTGTTAATGTGATAGAACCATCTACTTTATATCCTAGTAAGTTGTCTGTATGTTGCCAGCAATCAACATAGTTAGCACTAGGGAAATAATTAAAGTCTGGAACTCTTGGTCCTGGTTGTGATCCTAGTGGATATGCTGCAAGCCAGAAGAAATCAGCGTACTTGTGAATTTCTTCAAGATTGAATTGTGGTAGTAGATATTTATAAGTGTAGAAACCTGTATGATATCCAGCGTTTCTTAAAGTTCGTAAGAATACAATCACTGAGCTTGAAGGCATACCTTTAATTTCAGCATCTAAAATGAGCAAAGTTCCTGGTTGAACATTAGCATAACGCTTAGCATTTGCGATAAAGTAGTTAGCTTCTGCCACTGCTGCACTGTCATTATAAAAACGTCCAAAGTGATAGAATGCAAAACCATTTACTCCACCGCCAGCACTACGGTCGATTAAGCTTCTGATATATGGATTTACATAGTTAGTGTTTTCTGAAATCTTAACAATAGCCTTAGTAGCTCCAATATTCTTATAATCTTGAACTGTTAATTCTGATTGAAAACTTGCTAAATCAATAACTGTTTCTCTATTTGTCATTGCTTGTTTCCTCCTTAGTGTTTACTGTTGGTGTTAAATCTGATTTTTCGTAAGCTGACTGAACTGCAGTATGAATTGTTTGAGAGTCTAGCTTGTAACCTTGTTTTTTCATAACGTCATTAACAATCATGCTTGCTTCATCAAACTTCTCACGTCCACTCTTATCTTGACTAACAAGACTTGTAACTGCCATGTCTGCTACTTGTTCAAGTAATGTCCACAATGCTTTTGATTGTTCTGTTGACGCATGTTCAGCTTTGTTGTCTAAAATTGGTTTGAGTTGCTTGAGTAAAAAAATAGTCAGTACAGATAGAAGTCCAGTCTGTACTAGCCATTCTACAACATCATTAATTACTTTCATCTATTCTTCTCCCTTCTCAAATAATGTTTTAATTCGTTCGTGATGTCTATCTAGTCTTCTATCATGTTCATCAACTCGTTTTTCTAAACGTTCAAAATTTGCTTGTTGTTTATCAAAACTAGCATTTAACTTTTGAATATTAGTATTTAATGTTCTTAATTGTTCTGAAAAAGGCTTTAATACTGAATTGATATTTTTATTGAAAGCCTTACTGCCATGATTTATTAACCAGTAAACACCACTAAAAAGAATTGATATTATCCCAAAAATTGAAGCTATCTCACTCCATGAGTATCCAAAAAATAAGTGCATTAGACCACTTCCTTAATATTTATTAACAATAATCCACAACCCAACCCACCCTATATTATTGATTATTGTTTGCTATCAGAAATTAGCTTCAACATTTTTTGACGTCCGTACTCATCAATTTTTTTGCGTATTAAATCATCTAATGTTGTACCTTCTTGTAAATCTTCGTTCTTTAATTTAATAGTAAAGCTTGCGTAATTTTCATTCTGTTCGTCTCTACCGTTGAAGTTTACATTCACATATTCTGTTGCACCGTCTGCATCAAATCCATAAGTTAAGTTAGTCATAACCATATTTAACATAATTATTCGCCGTCCTTTTCATCTTTTTTGTTATTTTCTAATTCATTTTTTAAACGTTGAACTTCAGTTTCAAGTTCTTCGTTCTTTGCCTCTAGCAAGGTATTGTTGTATTCTGCTACTGCTAATTTGTTGATTAATTTTTGTGCTACTGTATTCATGTTTACATTATTCATTTGCTTGTTGTTTCCTTTCCAAATTTTCTAATCTTCTCTTTAAATCTGCGATAACTGGTATTAAAGCTGGAGCTATTCTGTCATATTGAATACCTTCAAGATCTCCACTTTCATTTCGTGTTACCAACATTTCCAAACCTACATCAGCTAAATCTTCAGCAATCATTCCAAAGTGTCTAATTGGCGGTTGTTCACTTTCTTTTTTAGCATATCTTTCAAACTCTGCTTTATCTATCCAAGTAGCAATAGGCAATTCAAGTAATTTATTACCATAGTCCATATCATGAGTACGTGATATATCACTCTTATATTTAGATGCAGAAGTTGAACGCATTAAAATACCATTACTATCTACAAAAACATTAGATGCTGAACTAGTTGTTTTATTATAAGAACTAGGAATATAAGTGTATTCACCGTTAATTACAATATTCTTTCCATACCATTCTCTAGCACCTAAAGTGCTAGGACCATCATTATTCGTCCCTACTGCAATGAACGGTGAAGAACCAATAGCATAGTTACTCGAAAAAGCATTTCCACCAGCTATCAAAACTCCTCTATCAGCTCCGCCTACTAATGTTGGTTGCCAACCAGTATTACTTTTCCCTGCTGCCAAACCAGAAAAATCTATTCTCATGTTTAAATAATCGCCTAAATAATTGGCTTTGTTAGCTATAGCAATGTAATCTCGTCCTACTATGTTAGCTCCTCTATAACTGCCTCCCGCTAAACCGTTGCTTATTTTTAGATAATAATCATCAGTTTCATCAAATATATTGTATCCAGCAATTTGTAATGAACTTCCTTTAAATAAAAGTCTACCTAAATTATCAGAAGTTGATATATATTTCTGGTCTATATTTATATCAACATAATTATTGCTATCGTGTATGTGTCCGCTTTGAAATGACACATTGCCACTATCCAGATTGATGTTTAAATTTGTTCCACTGATTGTCCCAGAAGTGATGTTATTAGCGTTCAAGTTCGTTACGTTTATTTTTGAAGCGTCTAGTGTTTTTGTTTTTATCGTATTAGCATTGATATCTTTTATTAAAGCGTCTAGAATAACTGCATCATCAATCAATGTCTTACCTGTGATTTTTATCCTATTACCTTCAAGCATTACACCATTACCATTCACTGATACACTGCTGTTACCAACGTTCATATTAAGATAGTTAGCCATCTGGACGAACCTACTATTGCTCCCAGTCAGATAATCAGTGATAGTACGTGTGTGGCTATCTGCTGTATCGATAACTTGGTTGAGTTGTAGCTTAGTTGCTAAATCTTCTGGAGCAGGACTCCAGTCTGTTGGTACTGTTCCTCTCTCTAACTTGATATTAGCTATATACAGCGCACTTTGCGTGCCAGTATTACCATTATTATCAAATCTAATATATCCTTCATCAGACTCACCAGTGTTAAATGTTACAGCAACATGTTCAGCGTGTGACCCCGAATATTTACGTTCTCTCACCAACTGCTTTATAACAGTAAAATCTGATGTTTCTCCAGTTTTTCTTCCTAAGAAATATGTGTCTGAATTTGGCACATAACTGTCTTCAAAAGCCCAATAACTCAATGTGTAATTGGCATTACGTTCAACCTTAATTCTGTCGCTACTAAATGTAGCTTCACCACCATTAGTTGACCTGTTAATTAACAAGAATAGATTTTCTTGATTGTTTTTCCAAAAGGGGTGTGACCCAACGATAAGCTTCCTATCGTTACTTATTCCACCAATAGTCCAACCATCAATATTTTTAGAATTGCCACTATTACGTAATAGGTTTATCCCACCACCTTCAATCATTGGTGTAGCTGTTCTAACAACTTCTTGAGCAAAACCATTAGCGTTTTGTAAAAATGACGCATTAGTTACTATCTTTCCCATTGACTGCCACTGGCTATCACCTTTAATAGCGTTGATTGCGTCATTTTTTGCGTTAGTAATTTTGGCATATACAGTACTAAATTCGTTTGAGTTAGCAGTTACTTTACCAGATACAACTTCAATTTTATCAGTCATATCTTCTGGAGAAGGACTCCAGTCTGTTGCAATAGTTCCCTTTTCTAGTTTGACATCGCCTAACATGCTAGTTCCATTACTGTAACCAGTTATTATACCGTTGTTATCTATACGAATAAATACCTGTGTTGCTGGGCTCCCACTTGAATTAGGGCTTGTATGAAACTTATATACTTTTCTTTCAGCATTAGATATATTGTATTTAAATTTATTATCAACATTAAATAAAGCATTACTACCATCTTTGTATTTAATGTTATAAAATACATCACCACTAGATACTCCACTAGCACCAAATACCACCATGCTCAGCGTATAATCAGTGTCTGGTTCTATATCAATATATTCTGTTTGTAGTATCATTTCTTGATTAGATTTGTTATCTAAAAAGAACATTTTAGTAGTGCCATTTCTAAAATGTGAATGCGTAGAATAAAGCACTCTTCCTACATTATTGGTTGTCCAATGGTCTAAATTACTAGGGTCATGAGCTGAATTTCGTATTAAGTTAGTTCCACCAACATTCAAATTATCAAACCTAGCATTTAGACCATCTACCGACACTTTGACATCAGCACTTTTAGCATATCCATTTAAATCACTTGACGTTAGTTTAGTTCTCAGTTCTTGAGCAGTCTGATTTTTAAAAGAGTTATACTCACTTGTACCAACTTTAGTAGATAGTTGAGAACTCAATGAATTAGCGGTGTTAGTTATTGTGGCTATACTGCCATTGATGTTTTGAAATTGTTGTTTAAATTGCTTAGAGTCGTTTTGTAACGTTGAAATATTACCTTGAGCGTCTTTGATAGACTGTTGCATACCATTTTCAGTAAGCTTAATCTGTGCTATATCGCCCTTATTAGTTGCTACAGTTGCATTGATACCATTTAAATCAACTTTAAGTTGTGATACACGTTCAATTTCATCTTCTGGAGCTGGAGACCAATCTGTTGTAATAGTTCCCTTTTCTAGTTTGATATTGGCTAAAAATAAAACAGCATCTTTGCCGACTTCTTTACTTCCATTATTATCAAATCTGATATAGCCTTCATCAATCTCGCCAGTATTAAAAGTAACTGTGACATATTCAGCTTTTTCACTCGAATATACGCGATCTGTCACTAATTGAGTTATTTTAGTAAAATCACTGGTTTCGCCATTTTTCCTACCTAAGAAATACGTATCACTCGAAACAACACGCCAATCTTCAAAAGCCCAATAACTCAATGTGTAATTGGTATTACGTTCAACGTTTACTCTGTTAGAACACATATAAACTTCATTGCTGTCACGGTTAAACAGCGAGAATAAGTTTTCTTGTGCATTTTTCCAAAAGGAGTGCGACCAAACGATGAGCTCCCTGTCGTTACTCATTCCACCGATAGCCCAACCATCAGTGACCTTTGGATTGCCACTATTTCTTACAAGGTTCGTCCCACCAATTTTAATATTGTCTACCTTGCTATTGACGTTATTCACATTAATGTTCACACTATCTAAATCAACGGTCAATTTATCAATTCTATTGCTATTAGATAGTACGTCTTGTCGTGCTTGGTCTAAATTTTGCGACGTTGTTTGTAACTGTTGACGGTCTCTGTCTGTCTGAGTTTTAAGTGATGTTACATTGCCATTAACTCTACTAATTTCATCGCTTAAATTAGGTATCTGATTAGATATACTGTCAATTCGTGATTTCATCAATTCATTAGTAGATGATTGAGCATTTGCATTATCTTTAAAACTCTTATCCAATTCGTCAAATTCTTTTAAAGCATCGTTTATTTTTTGCTCAACTTCGCCATTTACTGGTTGTTTAACCCACTTTCCAGAACCATCTGCTTGTCGTTCAAATATCCACAATTCAGTGCTATTTCCATTAGGTTTGAACCAAACATCATTGAACTTAGCGTCTGTTGGTTCTTTAACATCAGTGTAGATGTTAGTACCGCCTGGAGCTTGTCGCCTTGAGTAATTCTCAATTGCTCTAGTGAGTTCTCCAGTGTATTTAACTGTACCTGAGTCTGTTGCATTTTGGTCTGCTTTAGATGTTGAAGATAAGCCACCGTTAAAAGATATTGTGTATCCATTGTTAGGAACAATAAATACGTTACCTTTCATGTCTTTAAGCGAAAGCCAATCTCCAGCTTCAATAGCAGGGTTACCGAACCAATTTAATGAAAATGGATAAAAAGTGATTGATTTCAAGCTATCCCAAATACTATCTAATAAACTTTGTGTCATGATATCGTTAGTTAACTCAATTTGACTACCATTAACGCTACCAGAATGTAGTTTATGAGTTGTTTCATTTGTTTCGCCATTATTAGTTGTTTCAACTACATTAACATTGCAAGAAATACCACCTATGATATAAGGAGCTTCATTTTTAACTAAGCCTTGTTGTTCATACTCACTTGGTTCTATCGTGTAATTAGGTTCTGCTACACGTCTGATAGTGAGTTTCCCATTTCTATCAAAACTAGCAAAACCTACATAAAGTTGAGCTATCCAACCTATAGCAGTTCTATATGATTGTTTAGTAATAGCTTTAGATACTTTAATTGTTGGTAAATGAGCTAAATCATCAGTATTAACATCAACCTTACACATTTGAGCAATTTCAGTGATAATATCAACTGCATTAGCTGGGTATGTCAATTTAGAAACATACTGACCTTCCATTACAACAAACTTGTCATAAGCCTTGATAGTTGTAGAATTGTTGTTTCTATCCATCTGAATTTCATCAGCAATAATAAAAACACCCAACGGAGTATACTCAAATGTTCCACTAGGTAGCTTTATTCCTATTCTAGGTTTAACAATCATTCCACGCTTTAAGCCTTCAACTAAATGAATGAATTTAACTGTTATGTTGTTTTCATAAGTAGAACCAATACTAAAAGTATCCCCAGTGTATCCGCCAGAGTCATAGTCAAATTGTTCAATATCAGTAGCTTTATAATCAACACCATTAACATTTACAACAATATCAAGCGTTCTTTCTGCTGACTGATAAGCTAACTTAGCTTCATTAGATTGTTTGTACAAGCTATCACCTCCTTATTGTTCAATCAAATCGAATTGTAGACCGTTCCAAGTATGTTCTTGAGTTTCGTTGTTAAAGCTCAACACTGGAGCGGTTCTATCTCCAACATAAAAAGTGCGAGTATTAATAGTTCCGTCCATAGGATCTAAATACTCACACTTAAAAAATTGTGGTTGAACTGCGTCTAAAATTTCCTTACATTCTTGAATTGTCAAAGGAGTCCAAGAAGCAGTTATTTTTCTTTTTGTGGCTACTCTATCACGATGCAATAAACCAGTTGCGTCACGAGTTGCCTTAGCGTCTATGTCTTGAATTAGCACCGTCATTTCCTTAGGGGCTTTGACCTTTGTGCCATTTATCTTCAAATAGTACATTCATACATTCCTCCAATTACAAATTCAACATGTTTCTACCATTCTTTTGGTTAACAGAATTAATACCTTTAATAGCAGCAGTTCCAAGCTTATCGCTATCAACTTGCAATACAACTTCAAGTGGTTGATTTGTTTGTTGATTTTGATTTGTGCCTGTCATTTGCATTGCTTGAACTAAGGCATTTACTAGCAATGGTCCTAAGTTATTCAAACCAAAGCCTTGATTTGAGAAACTACCTTGATTATTATCTCTTCTGTTAAAGCTATCACTAAAGCTCAATGTTCTAGTTAATTTGTCTGGCATTTGTAAACCATGACCGAAGTTAGAACTCATAAAGTCTACGGCTTGACTCATTAATTCAACTGCTCTAGGTACGTTTGTCAAAGGTATAACCATTTCTGGCTTGTTACCTTCTCCAATGCGATACATACCATCTCTATCAATTAAACCGCCTAACTCATAACCGTGTCCGTGACCGATAACACTAAGCATACCAGTAGCACCGTAACGATTTTTAGCGTAATTGATAGCAGCAAGCATATTGTCATAGCCTTTCATGATATTGTGATGTCCTGGGAAAGCATAAGAGTTAAATGTTCCTGGTTTTGTTTGTAACAGACCAGTAGCATTACCATCAGCTAAACCGTCATTACCACCAATAGCATGCTCATTACCACCAGACTCAGTAGCAATCTGACGTAACCAAGCATTTACATAAGTTGCGTTAGTTGGTAAGCCGTTCTTTCTCAAAGCTTTTTTCAAAGCAGAGCGCCAGCCTTCAACACCAGGTCCATTTTGTTTTTCTGAACCGCCAAACTGTTGTAAAAGTTTCTTAGCCCAGTCAAACATACCTTTCTTTTCACGTTGCTTAGTTCCGTCTAAGATACGTCTAGCTCCACCAGTAACACTTGAGTCGTCTGGTACGAATTTATTGAAGATATAATCAATCAATTTTCCAGGGTGCGTAATATCGTCTAAAATCTCATCTAGTGCGTCTGTTACACCACTCCAGACATTACCGAACCAGTTACCCAAATTTCCCCAACCGCTAAACAGGTTGCCAAAATCGAAGTTAAAGTTAAATCCACTAAAATCAATTCCACTAAACAGATTACTGAAATCAAGCTTACCTAAATCACTTAAATCAAGATTAAAGTTAAGATTGCTCAAACCACTAAGATCTAAGTCAAATGAACCAATACCGCCAGCGTACTTTTTAACAGGCATTAAAGCGCTGAATTTATCAAATAATTCACTTGCAGTATCAGAAGCTTTCTTGACTTTAGTACCTTTAGGCAACATAACAGGCAGATTTCTTACCGCTGGGAAAATACCTTGTCTACCGTCTGGCAATTGATAACTTTCACGGTATACATCGCCAGGTTGATCGTTAACGATAGCAGGTCCACCAGGGTGATAGTCAGTACCATTTGCATAGGACCAACCCCAACTCATAGTGCTAGCACCAACTTTATTCAATACATAGTTGACACCTTTACCAACGCTATTAACTGCGCTCTTAACAGGGTCAACAATAGCATGTTTAATTGTATTCATTGCACTAGTGATGCGCCATTTACCGCCTAAAATGTTATCAGCTATTTTTCCACCAATACCACTAGCCCAACTACCAATAGAGCTTAATGTTCCAGGTTGATGTTCACGTATCCATCTACCAATGTTGTTACCAGCATTTCTAATAGTCCACGAAGCATTATTAACACCAGAGTTAACATGTCCCCCAATGTTTGAAGCCCAACTTCTGAAACTGTTGTTAGCTGTGTTGTAGAATGAACGAACCCAGGACGAAATCTTATTACCAGCATTTGTAGAGTTGTTTCTTGAATTGTCAGAACCAGAATTTACATAGTCGCCAATTCTTGAAGCCCAATCTCTAAATGTTTGATTTGCTCTATCTCTAAAATCAGTTGTCCAAGTATGAATTTTTTCTCCAGCATTATTAGCGCCTTGTTTACTGTTATCAGTTCCGCCATTGACTACATCGCCAATCTTGCTAGCCCAATTTCTAAAGGTCTTATTGGCAGACTCTCTAAAGGCGGTAGTCCATTCGTGAATTTTGTCCCCTGCTTTTAATGCGAACTTCTTGCCGTGGTTTATAGCGTTATTAACGTTAGAACCAACTTGACTAGCCCAACTATTAATAGCTTTGGTAGCTTCATCTCTGAAATCTGTAGTCCATTCGCCGACTTTTTTGCCAGCTTTAGTAGCTAATTTCTTACCTTTATCAACTGCTGAATTTACTTTAGAACCAATATCTCCAGCCCATTTTTGAACCGTCTTATTAGTATCACTTATAAATCCAGAGAACCATTTACCAACATTAGCTCCAGCTTTAGTAATAGTCTTTTTAGCTTTAGTAATGTTCTTGTCTATCTTAGAGCCAACGTCCTTAGACCAATCACTAGCTTTACCAGGCAAATCTTTAGCCCATTTAGTAATGCTCTTGCCCATTGTGGTATCTTTCAAGAACCAAGTGACAACACCTAAAACAGGGCTTAACATAGCTGGATTAATTTTCGACCAATGTTTATCAAGGAACTCAGAAACATTGTCTTTAGTTTTGCTAAAGAATTTAAGTGCTTTGTTTCCAAAAGTACCATCTTTTTCAAAATAATCTTTTGTACTTTCAATAGGGTGCTTGATAAAAGAACCAATCTTTCCCCATTCTTCTTTACACCATTTCCAAGCTTTGCCTAAACCTTCTGATATGTGCTTAGCAATTCCATTTACAAACTCTCTAAATTTCTCATTATGCTTGTACAGTAATACCAGACCAGCAACTAAAGCAGCAATAGCAGCAACAATTAAGACAATTGGATTAGCGTCTAACACTAGATTTAAAGCTGCTTGTGCTGCAGTAACTAGTTTAGAGTTCTTAACCCAAGTGAGCATATTTGAAGCAACGTTCTTAATTGCACTAGTGCCACTCTTTACTTTGTCCCAAGTTAGCATTGAAACAATCTTCAAGTAGTCAGCACCATCTTTAATCTTATCCCATGTTATCAGTGAGATAATCTTTAAATAATCTGCTCCAGCTTTGACTTTATCCCAAGCTAACATTGAGATAATTCTTAAATAATCAACACCGTCTTTAACCTTAGTCCAAGACATTGAAGCTATATCTTTAAGTACTGAAGCTCCTGTACTTATCTTTTCCCAAGTAATTGAAGCCATGTTCTTAAGGTATCCTGCACCAGTTTTAACACCGCTCCAAGACAATTTAGCAATGCTAGACATTCTACTAAAGCCTTCTTTTAAGTTATCAAACTTAACTAAAGCAGTAGCGCCTAAAACATCAGCAAAATCTTTGATACTCTTGATTACTCCTACTGCGACCTTAAGCCCAAATAATGTACCTAAAGTAGCAGTGATTGCTTCAGTAGCTTTCTGATGTTTATCTATCCAACTAGATAATCCTTCCAATGCGGCAGTCAAGAGTTTCAACGCTCCTGTAATCGCAAAACCAGCAACCTTAGCAATAGGAACAATAAAATCTTTGTATAACCAAGATAATAACGGTTTAGCAGCAGTAATTACACTATGAACAACTTTTAAAGCTGCCGCCAGTAAATTAAAGAAATCTGGCAATAACTTAGAAATTGTGAACTTGCCTAATGGTAGTAATACATGTTCATAAGCCCATGCTAGACCGTCCCACACGTCTTTTGTAACTGGTCTAATAGCTTTAAGCAAGTTATCAATAGACTTCAATAGCGGTGTAAAATCAAGTGTTTTAGCCCATTTAGCAGTATATCCAGCCATATCAGCTAAGACTTTGACTATATCATTAACCATACCTAATAAAGTCTTAAATATTGATGTTCCTACATCGCCATGTTTCCATGCTTTATCAAATTGAACGGCAATATTTTCAACGATCTTATTTAAGTTAGTTCCTAATCTAATCAAATTACTAAATATGCTTTCACCAATACCAGAATTAAAGGCATTCCTAAACGATGTGGCTATGTCGTGAATTAATCTTAAAACGGCATTTAAAGCGTCAAATTGAGATTGAATTAACTTAGTTCCAGCATCGCCTTTTTCCCAAGCTTGAGCAAATGCTCTACCAATGTCGCCAATGATATTAAGTAAATCTGCATATAACTGTATCAAGTTCTCAGCAGTTTCTTTACCTGTACCATTCGTCCAAACTTTCATGAATGATTTGCCAATATCACTAGCAACTCTTTCAAGTTCTTTCCAAGCATACTTAGTAGCATCTACTGCTACTTGCCCTTTAGCGTCCCAAGCTTCTTTCATAGGGTCGAATAATTCGCCTAGAACTTTCTTGAGCTTGTTAGCAAAGTCAATAGCACTTTGGAAAGCATTTAGCGGAGCAGAAGCAAAGTCTAAAGCGTCTGGGTCACTAGCTCCGCCATCTCCACCTAAATCATAATCATCACTATCTGGAGCTGATTGTTTTTCTTGTGGAGTGAATTTTTCTAATGGTTGTTCTTGAAACTTGCTATTATCCTTATTATCATCTTGTGACAATACGTTTAATTCATCAAAGCCCATTAGAGATTGTTTCAAGTCTTCGTTAGCTTTCTTAGTAGCTTCAAATTCTTCACGAGCTTGTTTGTTAGCTTCTTTAATCTTAGCGTTTTGTTCTGCGACTGCTGCAGCACCTTGTTTGTTAGCTTCTGCAATTTGTCTATTAGCTTCTTGAACTGCTTTAGCTTGTTGTTGTTGAGCTTTTTTAACTGAGTCACTAGCCTTTTTGGACGCTGAACCAGTGTCATTCATTGCCTTAATTTGAGAATACAAGCCATTAGCGCCACTTCTGGACGCACTCAAACTCATTCCAGTTAAAGCACTAGTGAACTGAGCTATCCAACCAGTAACTTTTTCTAAAGCGTGCATTAAAGCATTGATAGCAGGTAAAGCTACACTATAGATTGGATAGAATGCAGTCATCATATTCACTTTGATATTGTTAAGACTTCTACTAAATTCGGTATTAGTCTTTAAAGCCATACCGAACCCTTTAGCCATCATCATTATTCCTTGATACATCAAAGTAAACACAACAATTTGGCTTGCTAGCATTCTAAGCGTAAAACGCAATCTGTTCAAACCGTCATTTGTTCTGGATACTGCTCTACTAGAGCTATTCATTGACGACAAGCCCCTGTTAAAGTTACTTATTGATTGTCTAGCACTAGATAAGCCAGACCTTAACTTCTTGAATGAATTGCCTAGATTATTAACCTTAGCAGACTCATTACCTAAGTCTGTACTAATCTTAGATAAAGCAGAGTCTAAACCTTTTCCACGTTCTTCAACGTATGAGTAAGATGTAGCTAACTTATCTTGACGTGCTATCAATCTATCAAGTTCTGCACTTTGTTTGTTATACTCACGAGCAACATTACTTATACTTCTTGTGCTTCTACCGTTTGAAGATTTAACTAAAGCATCGTAATGTTCCTTTAAAGCTCCAACAGATTTTCTCTGTTCATTGATAGCCATTTCGTTACGTTCCATTGCATCGCTAATTTTCTTCAACGCACTAGGAATTTCATTAAACTCATCACGCATAGAGCGAGCTAAGTTTTCGGCTTGTGTCTGGTAACGTTTCATCTTAACTTGAGCATCTTGTATTTGAGTGTCAAACTTATAAGATTTAATCTTGTCATTATCAGAATTACCTAAAGCATTCTTACGCATAGTAAGCTCTTGAATTTGTCGTTGAGCATGTTTAGCTTGTGCCATTTTAGAGTTGATAGTATCAATCAAATCGTCCATTTCGATACGCACTTTTTCAGTTTGTGATCTAATAGACTCATCAATACCAAAATCAACATCGCCTTCAGTAGCTCTCATTCTACGTAAGTTCACTTGTTGTGGTGTTTCTGCATTTTGACGGTTAAACTCAGCCCAATCTTTAGCAGAGTTTTGACGGTATTCTCTAATCTTATCCATATTCACTCTAGCTTCATCAGCTACTTTAGAATTACTTTGACCGAAATTACCTGCAGAAGAAAACAAGTCTAATTGTTCATACTGATGTTTAACATCACTAGTTGAGTCAGCTACTCTTCTGTTAGCAGAAACAACTTCATCAGACCAAGTTTTAATATTATCAGCAGTGCTATTTGCTGAGTATTTAGTCTGTTCATAGGCTTGTTGTTTTGTGTTTTCTGCTTGTGCGACTGTATCCGCTGAGCGTTGTGCTTCTTGGCTCACTTTGCTCATAGAGTTAGACATTGCATTTTCATATTCGTTAGAGAACTGTTGAACCTTATCCATTAGACTCTTGGTCTGTTCACTAACTCTACTAGCCATCTCTTGAGTTTTCTCAAAAAAATCAGAATAGTTAGCCTTAAAGCGTACTTCAAGTTCTTCAAGTTCCACGTTACCCCACCACCTTTCTATAATTTATTTATTTTCTCTTGCGTGTTTAATCTTTTGAGCTTGTAGCATCAATTCCATTTGGTCTTTCTTCCAGTCTGGAACAGGTTCTTCTTTAGGCTCAAAATCACGTAAGAATGGATATGCTTCTTCAGGACTAGGCATTTTGCTAGGTTCATTCAAAGCGTAAGCCATTAATTGAGCTAGTTCATGGTCCATTCTAGCCCTTGTGACAATCTCTTCTTGTTGTCGTTTAGTGTTTGCCATTGTTTGCATCATGATTTCATCTAACGTCATATACCAGTACTCATCAGCTCTTATACCAGCTTGTACTGCTATTGGATAGATGTCTTCAAGTAACTCAGTAACTGAGTTGTATGTTTTTAAAGAGTCGTTTCCTCTTCCGTTGTTGTTGCGTCCAATGTTTCCGATTCCGAATTTGTCTTCGTATCCTTGTCCTTCTTGCCGAAAAAACCAGATTCTTCAAGTAATTCCATAACTACATTGAATAGTGATAATGTGTCTCCACCGTTGTCAAAGTATTTATCGAAGTTAGTGATAATATCCTTGTCTGATACACCGTGTGTTTGATTTGCACCTTGTAGGATAATCAATACTTCGTTGACTGGTGGCATTCTATCCCCACCACGTCCATCAATAAATAAGTTCATGATAGACTTGCCTAAACGTTTTTCAATACTTACTACAGATTTACCTGTTAATCGTAAATCTAAATTTAAATCACCTAATTTGAATTGTTTACCTTTTTTTAATGCTGTAGCCATATTGCCACGCTCCTTTAAATATTTTTTTATTAGATTACTTATCATAGAAAACCGTTTCTCAAAGCAATCTAAAAAAGACTACAGGAGTCGAACCTGTAGCCTTTAACTTTTCTATTTAATTAGTGACCGCCGTCTCCACCTGGAGTAGCAGTAACACCAGTTGTATCAAAGTTAGGACCATCAGAAACAGTTACGTTCATGTTAAATTGAACGGCTGCGTTTGTAGATAATTGGTTTACGTATACAACATAAGAGCCTTTGAATGTGCATGTTAAACCATCTGGGTATGTTACTTTGAAATCGTGTTGCTTACGGTCTCCAGAATGTGCTTGTAAGTCTTTGAAGTTTTTACCTTTATAAACTAATTGGAATTGTAAGTTTTGAGCGCCTTGAATACCTTCAATTTGTTTTGTGCGATCATCTGCTAATGTTGTTACGTCAATCTTTTGTGTATCTGCACCCATTTGTGGAATAGTACGAACATCAGCAACTTCAACAAATTCAGCAGTACCATTGAATTTTACTTCAACCTTAGTACCAGTGCCAGCCAACCCTTCACTTGCGTCAACTGTACCAGCAAAATTTTGTAAATTAAATTTTTCCATTAATTCTTTCACCCTTTCTGATATACACGCTTGTTGACGTTGTCCACAATTCCAGTGAATGTAATTGCTACTCTGACAACACCACTCAAGTCTTGGTCTCCAACAGTATTAGAGAAGCCCATAGAGCTAAATTTGTCTATGAGCTTGTTAGTAACGTCTGTTAAAGAACCATTTTTATTAAATAAATCTATCGTGAAATTCCATTCTGTATCCGTTTCTTGACCTTTCCAATCTCTAACATAAGCATTATGAGCGGTTGAAAATACTGCAGTTGGAAAGGTAGTCATTTCATCTGGATACTTAGGTGAAACAACTTTAAAATAGTTTAAATCTCTCAAAGTTTTGTTTATGAGAGCTTTAACGTTGTATATTTCCATTCTAATCACTCAACTCTCTAAATCTCTCATTAAGATTATTCTTAAAGATGTCTGGCGCTTCTTGAGCGACTTTCTCAATTGAAGGTTGGACAAATTGTCTAGCAATTTGTCCGTTAGTTCGATAATAAGTCTTGCCATTAATCTTGATTTTAGGCATTCTATAAAGCTCATTTAAATCAACGTCTACTTTATCAGCAGGAATGAACCACGGTGTTTGACGATAACTAATAGTTATATTTTCTGGCAAATTTTTAGGGGACATTTCACCGTTTCTACCTGTACCAAATTCTCTATAGATTGCTACAGGGTCTACATTCCACCAACGACCAATGACTGAGTTATCACTCATCTTTATTTCATGTCTAAAACTTCTGGCTAACTCTCCACTAGAATACTTAACACTAGATTGGAGTTCTCTTTGTGCATATCCTTCAGCTTTTTCAATTAAAAGCTCTTCTGAGTCAGCTACAGAATTTTTTAAGGCTTCTGGCAATTTGTTTAGCTTAGATACTAATTCATCTAAACCATGTATCTCATAACTAATCATTGCTATTACCTATAATCTTTTCGAGCATGATATTTTTGTGCGTTTTGTAGGTCTGAATAGAAATTATTTTGTAATCTGGTTCACTGTCTTTATCAGAAAACAAACACACACCAACATTTTCATCTCTATTTTCTACAATATCTTCGCCTTGATATTTACAAGCCTTGATATACTGTAGATTTTTACCATATACTTGAGCGTTGACTGTTCCACCAGCATTTTGAACATTCATCTTAACTTCAACAGGTTCACTCCAACCTACAATTTCATAGCCTTCATCGTCTGTTGTAGCTACTTTCTTTTTCAAATATACGGTAGTTAAATCGCGTCTACGCAAACGCATGTTAAAGTCTCCTTGTTCTTACAACTCTGTAAGGATTAAGACTTGCTCTGATATTTGCTGGAATACCAGTTTCAAAATCACGCTCTACTCCACCTTCAACGCGCTTAGTTTCACCCTCATCATCTAGTTGGTTATACATAACAATTGCTAATCTTTTGGCAGATATAGCAACAGGCATAGTTAATCTGTCTCTACCTGTATAGTCCAAACATAGTTGAATAGCGTCATCAAAACAATCAGCTAGGACTTCATCACTAGATTCAACATCTAGCCTTTTGTAAAGTTTGTCTAACTGAGTTTGTTTAATTTCTTCTGGTGTCAATTAAACCACCTACTTTTTAGACTTTTTTTCAGTCTCTTCTTCAGTTTCAGTATCATCAACTAACTCTTCAAAAATATCAGTTCTAAAGTAATCTTTAGCGATACTAAACTCAGTGCCTTTCTCATAGCGTTTGCCATTATGATAAACAGGCATATCAGAAATCACTCTAACTTTCATGTTGTTCCTCCTTAATCAGGTAGGACTTTGCCTTGAAATACTTCATTGACCGCTGCGAAAGCTGGTAAAGCAACTGCAGAAGCCTTTTCCCATGTTCCAATAGGGTCTTTTGTTTCAGTGTAGATCATATCAAACACGTTGCCAGCGCTAGATGTGGATACATCGCCACCGAAGTAAGCTAATTCTTCTGGAGTTGGTCCATAAACCTTGTTTCCTAAGATGTCATCATTCATCAATACAATGCGATTTTCTGGGAAATAGCGGTGTTGTTTACCATTTGCATCACGATATTTAGCATCGTATGTACGAATTACTGGTAAGCCTTGTGCTTGCATGAATGCGTCAAAGTCAGCTTGTCCTAAAACTCTAGTAGAGTTACCGTACACTGCTTGAATAATCTTAGGGTTAGTTGTGATTTTGCGGTATACCTTACGTGATGTTAAAGCACGAGTTGGAGCAACATCTAATTTATCAGACCAACGCATTAAATCATCTAAGATAGTTGCATCTTCTGCGTCCCATGTCTTAGATAATGCTTCTTGATGTTCTGTTGGAACTTTATAATCAAGTTCAATACTCAATGAACCATCTTCATTTTCTAGCTTAGTTTTACCTGTTGCTAAAACGTCCATAGTCATCTTTTCAACACGAGCTAAAATACCTTGATTTAAAGCGTCAAAGTCTGCATAAACCTTACTCTTCAAGTAATTTAATTCTGCTGGAGTGCGTGGGTTTAACATAGCGTATAAATCTTGTTCCTTGATTTGCATCTTACGCTTAATTAATGCAAGTTCTAGTGCAGTCTTTTCAGCTTCACGACTACCAATTTCAGATTCTGCGTCAAAAGCTGATACACTAGCGATAACAGGAACACGAGATTGACGTGATAATACGTCTAGTTTTAAAGAATTAATTTTTGTAGCTGGGAAAAGTGTATCCCCTAGCATTTCTGGATATTGACGATTACCTGTGTAATCAATTAAATCTGATTGTGTAAACAAATCATTGATTGTTGTCATTAACTTTCACCTCTTGTATTTTATTCAGCTGTTTTATCAACAAACTTAATTTCCTTTAATGCAGTAATTGCTGTTGCGTCTGGAGCTTTTGGTAAAGCTTTAGACTTGATATAACCTTCAACGATAACTGGTACTGGTTGTGGTCCATTAGTTACATCAACTTCATCTAAGGTAATACCAATTGCCTTAGCGTCATTACTAGGATATACAGAACCTGCTGGAACTACCTTACGTCCATCTTTACCAGTAACAACTGCATAGTTTGTATCATCTACTTGTTTAGTAAAAGAAATATAGTGTGACGATGCTAAAAAGTTAGTTTCTTTAACTTTAACATCAGCGTTTACATAAGCCATTTTATGACCTCCTTATTATTTTGTACTCCAGAAATCTGATGCTTTTCTGGAATTTTGTTGATTAAATTTGTCTGCTACTGTTTTACCAACAGAAGATTTTGTCTTAGAACTTTCATGATAGTCGCTAGATGTATCACCCAAGCGTTTGTCTACTGCTTTTTGAACCGATGCAAAGAAAACATCATGTAAGTTGTCGTAAGCCTTGTCTAGTTCTTCTGTATTTGATAGTAAATCATTACCTAAAACAGAAATTAAACCAGCTGGCATATCATCTTCGCCAAACTTTTGAAGAATGTTAGAGCGATTTTCAACAATTGTAGCTTTACGGTTAGCTTCATCTAGTTGTGCTTGCAATTGTTTCTTATCATATTCAGCCTTTTCTAAATCAGTCATAGAGTTGTAGTCTCTTTTACGTTTAGCTTCTCTTTTGGCTTTCTCATCGTGAGTTTGAATAGCCTTTTGAATTTTCTTATCCAAAAAAGAGTCTAGCTCTGATTGTGTCTTGAACACTTTAAAAGGCTCTGTTTCTTCGTTTGTAGGTTCATCAGTAGTATCAGTATCTGTAGCAGTGTTTTCAGCTCCTGTATCTTCTGAACCACTTTCTCCACCGTCTGCGAATGCTTGAATATCAAATAAAAATTCATCTAGTTGTACTTCATTTAAATTCATATAAAACACCTTTCTAGCCCACAACACGCTTAAAACGGCATAAAAATAACGCTCTACACACACTACAAAAGCCCATGTAAAACGTCTGATAATTCCTATTTAGTTTTAAGCACATCATACACTCATTAGATTTAGATAGTTTAACGACTTGTCTAGGTCAAATCATTATAAAATCATGCTTAGACCAATAAATATAATTGCTATAAAGCCTATAATGACTAAGCACCCACAACCACAACAATTATGCATCAGCATTACCACCTTTAACAATCTTTTCCCAATCTCTATAATTTTTAGTTTGGTTTAATTGAAACTCTTTTGACCTGTCAGCAGTCCTAGCAGTTCTAGTGCCTGTATAAGGTGAGTTCTTAAGATAGATAGTAGCTACAGTTCTACAAAAAGGGTGGAACGGTGGATAATTAACACCTATAGTAGCTTCTGAAACGTCAAAAATCTTACCGTCAATGCTACGACAAATCTTACTTGTACGATTATCTAAGACCGCTACAAGCTGATATTGTTTAACATCACGTTGCTTCCAAGACTCTAATTTTGTTTTATTGTAAAAGAAATTAGCTTCTGTTCTAATCAATCTTGAAGCTTTGTATCTACCTACATCAAAACGTTCTTGTATTCTGTTAATTATTTCTCTTTCGGTCATACCAGACATTTCACGAGCAGTAAACAACTCCTTTAGTTGCTTAGCTAAATCATCTGTATTTTTCCAGATACGCTTTGAGTACCTAGCACCATTCCACTGAGTATCTAGTGCCTTTTGAACGTATTCACTAGGTAGTTTCTTAACGGTTCTGATTGGTTCATCTGGTGTTACATTAACCTTAGCGACTGTTTTAGATGTCTTAGGATTAACAATCTTAACTTGTTTCTTTTCAATATCAACTTTAGGAACGTTACCTTTAGGATATAAGTCATAATCTTTTCTAGTTTGGTAGATTATGCTTTCTGTTTCTGCTTGTTCCCAAGCTCTGTTGATAACATTTGTGTACAAGTCTGTACTTTGCTTTAACTCAACCGCTCCAGCTTGCTTAGCAGATATATAAGCCTTGAGTTGTAACTCATCTAGCCTTGTTATCCTACTTTTAGCTGAAACTTGGTTAAGATATCTTACAACTAAGTCTTTATCTTCTTTAACTGATATATCATCAGCTAGAGCCTTAAGTGTTACTAGCTCACTAGGTGATATCTTAGTATTTAAAACATCTTCAATATACTCTTCTGATGTTTCTTGACTAAAATATCTGTGATAGAGTCTTGACGTTTCTGATGTTAAATAATTTTGAGCTATAGTGTAAGCTCTGTTGATTGCTACCAATTTTTCAGCAGCATCATCTTGTGTCTTCTGTTCTTCTTCAATTTGTCTAATCTGCCAGTAGTCTAGTTTGCTCAAGTTATATCTCATACTCATCAACAACTTTTATATAGTCTGGATACTGCTTAGCTAATTGTTTGATAGAACGATGAAAGCTTTTGAGTAGGACATACGTATCTCTATCATACCAACAATCAAAAGTAGCGTTATAATTTCCATCTTCGTTACTATAAACGTGTGACTTTGAATTGTAGATAGTATGTTGTACTAGCGTTGATACTGCAGAACATACAATATCCTTTCCTTTAGGCGCATAGTTAGCATGACCTATAACTTCGAGTCCCACATCAGATGTGGGCGATTTATATATCGTTACTATTATCATCGCTAACATCTCCTTTACTATCATCAACAATCTTATCTGGTTCTTGTGATGATAAAGCCTTTTGTTGAAGATTAATGTTATCTTCTTTTTCTTTATTAAGCATATCAACAAGTTCTTGTGGATCGTTCGTACCAGGTAACCAACCTAAAGCAATCAATTGTGGAATTACACCTTCTGCGTTCTTGATGTTATCAATGATATTACTCATGTTGACTGGAATATTAGGGTTAATTGTGATGTTAGCCCCTGTACAATCAACTTGATTACCTTTAATGCTCAAGAATGTTTGTACTAACTGTAATCTACGTCTGATACCACGAGTTAGATATCTTTGCTTAGTTGCTAGTGTTTGAAGTAGACCAATGAGCTTATACTTCATTGCTTCTCCACTTGTAGTACCAGAAAAATTCTCATCGTTCAAATTAGGAACGTACGTTGTTTTGTGGATATTATCTTCAATTGCTTTAGCTAAAACTTGCGTATCTGACTCACTTAACGTCTTAGTTAAGTATTCAGCAGTTACACCGTCTTGACCTTTACCAGCGGGAAACTCAAGTACACCATCTTTAAGATTTGCACTATCATCAAGAGTAGCGCCATAAATAGCAAGAATAGCATCAACAAACTTGTTTTTGTCCGTAAGCCTATCTGATTGAAGTCTGTTATAAGCGTCAATCAAAGTGATAGCTTGCTCAAAGTCTCCTTGTTTCTCTTCATTGTTACGATAAGCAACAACAGGAACGTCTTTAAAGTAGTGCTTGCTGACTTCCTTATAAGAAATGTTACTATCACCTAGTATGCTACCTACCTTAGTACGATAAGTGATGATGTTTTTCTTCGTAAAAATCGTTATTAGATATCCATTACTTGCACCATTTAAATCATGTTTTTCTTGATAATAGATAGCAAATAAAGGATTATGGTCTAACGTATCATCAGTAACAACAACTATACCTCTAGGGTCAATCTTGCCTATCTTAACCTTAGATACTTCATTTTCTTTTTGAACGTACAAAAGTTCATAAGCACAGCCAAATACAGACAAGTCTTTCTCTAATTCTGTATTATGTGCATCAATATCCATATCTTCAAAGGTATCAAGTACAGGTTGAATGTTTTTACCTTTACCTGGTGCGATTGAAATAGGATTGCCAGTAGTAAAACCAACCATGATATCAGTAATATACTTAGCATTGTTTACCATAACTTTGGTATCCTTGCTGTCGTTTTGATTGTAGTCAAACGAAGATATCTTTTTGCTCAAAATATCTTGATTACCTTCATAATAATCTTCAAGTTTATCAAAACGCTCAATACGTTTCTTTTGTTGATTAATAGCATAGTTAATTACATCAAAACTAGGATTTAGTTTATCTACTAACTCTTCATCAATCGCTACTTCACTGCCACGTTCTGCAGATTTCAGTAAGTTTGTTATCTCCAAATAATCACCTCCAATAAATTTTTATAGCCAACTAGGACGTTTGGAACTTTTAACCGCTCTATTTAGATGTGCGTTGTATACTGCGTATCTCATAGCGTCCATTACGTCATCATGTAGTTTTACAGGTAAGCCAGACTTTTCGTCCCAAACATACATATAAATTTCGTTTAGGAACTCATCAATTTTATCTTGATTAACTTTAAATTTCCCTTGCTTTATCAGTGTTGCTACAGACTCAATACCACTTAGAATATCTTTCTTTGCGTTGTAGCATTTAAAGCCTTCTTGTCTGAACCTAGCAACATGCTCTGGTCTAGCTGAGTCAGCCCAGAAGATTATGTCGCCATACTTTTGTTTTATACGTTTAGCAACACTCACCCAGTAATCAATCTCTTGATGTTGGGCAGTGTACTCACGTACTAGGTATGTGTTTCCTTGCCTATCATCGCCTAAAACAACAATAGAGCCTTTGTGTTCATAGCCCCAGTCAACTCCTGCGTAATAACTTAGATTGTTAGGAACTTCTGCATCAGACACAAGCATTTTGTTTTTATCGAAGTCTTGATACACCATACCTTCAGAACTAGCCCATAAGCCTAAGATACTTCTGTCATAGAACATTCCGCTAGGTGTACCAGCTTTCTTTCTTTCGATGTAAACAGGATCTAAGAAAGTGTTATCGTCCATTGTAAAATGAAAACTTATGATACCAGCTTTAGGGTCTGTATTATCGATGTAGTTCACTTTCAAATAGTGTGTTGGTACGTCTGGGTTAGTATCTCCAATCACTCTAGCACCTTTAGCTGAACAACGGTTTAGAATTTCTTCAAACACTTCTTGTACTGCCAAACTAGCTTCATTCACATAAGCACCGTAAGCGGTCGAACCACGAATAGCACCAAGTCCAGCAATTGAGCCTGTAAAGGTCTGTACTATCTTTACTCCAAACAACTTAAAGGAATTGTGTTTATCGAACTTAAAACGCAAGCCATACTTGTTTGTGAGTTCCTGTAGCACGTTGTTTTGTAATGATTTACTAGAGTATCCAGCAAGGATATATAAAGGTTCTGATACACCGTCTATATCTGCTTGCTTTCTAACTCTGCGTAACTCCATTAAAAAAGCGTCGTTATCTACTACAGTCTTACCAGCACGAACAGCACCGTAATTAATCATCAATCGCCAGTCATCACGTTGTAAAGCTTTCAGAACTTCAATCTGTTTTGGAGTATAAACATCACTTATCACGTTTATCATCTCCTTTTACACTACCGTCAATCTTATCCAGTAACTTAGATACTTTGTCTTCAACTTCATCATCAGTACCAGACATAAGTTTTATTTGTGCTTCTGTTCGTTTGATTTCCGACTTAGCTTTTTCGATTTGTGCTTTAGTTAAGTTTTCTTCAAGCTTGCTTGCATGGATATCAGCGTACTTATCTCTCCAGTTGTTCTTTAACCAAAAAATAATCGCCGTTGTATTCCCTTGTGTTGCTTTCTTAAACAGTGCGTTCTCAACGATAAAGTTAGCTTGCTCTTTGCCAACTTTTAAAGCCTGTCTAATCTGACTGTGATTGCTTTTCCAACGTTCCAGTGTTCTGGGTGCTACACCGATGTTCTCAGCTATTTGTTCATCAGTTAAGCCATTACGTTTCCAGCCTTGCAATAGCAATAGATTTTCATTTTCTAACCACTTTTGATATCTGCCAGTTGCCACAAACTAACTCACCGCCTTTCTCTGTAATTCTTTGTATTACTTATCTAACTTAATTTCTTCGTTATATTTGTGCTTGTAAGCATCGAAATACATTTCGTTTTTGTCTCCGTTGTATGTAACTTCGTAATACATACCATTGCTTACTGTAGTTGATAGCAACGCTTTGTTGTTTTGTAGTGTTCTGTTTAGCCACACAACATACACATCGCCTGTACTGATATGTATTGGTTGACTGATACTATTTAAATTCATAAACGTATTAGTGTAATCAACTACTTTCTCCTTACATAGCTCAATAAATTTGTCGTTATCCACTAAACTCACTCACTTTCTTTATTCTCAAAATATCGTTTGACTTGATCGAAACTTACAAAAGGTTCTGTAGCAGGTATTCCAATTGTTTTATAAAATTCTTGCTTAGATTGATTGTCTGGAAAAATGATTGTTGTGTAAAAGTCTATAGCGTCATCGTTCTTCATTTGCTCTCTAGCTTTTTTCTTTTTCATTTTTAAATCAACTAGCTTGTCTTTTTCATCTTCAATCATTTCCATGTTTTTAATATCTTCATCACTATCATCTTCTTGAATAGGTTCATTATTATAAGCGACTTGACCGTCAAACATCAAATCAACATCGCTTTCTGTAAAGCCCATATCTTCAAATGATATATCCAAGCTTAAATTTTCTAATAGGTTCAAGTCCCAATCGCCTTGTAAGTTTGAATTGTTTAATTGAACATTCAATTTCTTTTCTTTGTCTTCATCAACATCAATAATAGCGACTGGAACATCATAATCTTTCTTATAAATCTTATCTGCTACAGTTATACGTTGATGTCCACTAACTAATCTCTTAGTTCTTTTATTCCACACCAAAGGCTCAACTAAGCCATTTTCTTTGATTGACTTGTAAAGTTTTTTCTGGTTTTGTTCGTAAATCGTTCTTGGATTGTAATCAGCTAATTTAATTTCACTTCGTTTTACTGTTCCAAATTCAAACTGTTGTAATTGATTAGCCATTTTGTATCATTCCTTTTTTGTAAAACTCATATTGTGCGACTCCAGCTCCTGCTTCTGGAAAGAATTTTAAAACTTTCCTGTAATCGTCTGGGTAAACTTCTCTAAGCTTATATAATTGTTCTCCATGTAATGAATGCAAAGAAAAACCTAGCTTCTGATAAAAGCTAGGATAATATAATTTCTTCAATTTTATATAATCAAGGACATCTTTCTTCACCCAGTAGCATAGTGGATACATACGTCCTCTTTTTAAATCAACGCTACCGCTTTTGTTAAGCATTCCATTTCTAAAAATGCTATCAGCTTTTCTTTCGCCTCCAATTATCCAAAAGCAATTACATTCCTGTCTGATGTATGAATAGACATCATTTACATCTAAAACAGGTACGCTATAATCTGGAGTTCTGAAACTGCCAAAACGGTAAAACTCACTTGTTTCAAAATGCGGAACTCTATGAATTTTTACATTGTAAATTTGTTCATATCTCTGTAATGCTCTCTCTTGAAACTCAAGCCCTGGAACCATGTACATAAAGAATACATGAACTTTCTTGAAATATTTACAAGCTAAATCAAGAACTACTAAACTATCTTTACCCATACTAAAGCTAACAATCACTTCATCAGTTATTTTGCTTTGTAGTTTAATTTGGTCTAGCAAGCTCATTTTAACCACCAGAACGTCCTAATTGACTTATCTTTTTGCCTTTAGCAGTTTGTTGCCTTAAATATCTCATCGCCATAAGCCTGGATATACCTTTTTGCTTCTGTATCCTTTTTAAAGCTCTATCTAATTTTTCATGCTCTTTTTGGTAATATCTTTCAACCCTTAATTCTCTTTGCCTCTCACGCTCACGCTCAACAGGGTCAGACCCTCTTATCCAAATATCCATTTTTTGATGATTTCTTTTTCTCCAACGCTCATAAGTGGTACTTGTGGTTTGACCCCACCTTTCTTCAACGTTGCTTTGTTTAGAAAATGAAGGAATTGTCATTTTACCTTACCTCCTGTTTCTTTGATTTTTTGCATTAAAAAAGCACTCTTAACTTTGTGTTAAAAGTGCTAAAGTTCTTCTTCGTGATTTATCTATACTATAGTATAACATAGTAGTTGTTTCCTTTGTGTTTCCATTTTGTTTCTCTATGCAATTAAATTAACTGTGTGATATAATGTGTTTGCAGCGTTGACGACTGTCTTGATAGCACCTATCCATTTAGTGTACAGACTTGGATAGGTGTTTTTTATGCAATAAAAAAAGACACATCGTTTTGATGTGCCTTAATATTTATTATTCTTCATCTCGTTTTGCCCCTAAATAGTCACTCAATGCTTTTTCAATCAAAGCGCTAAGCGTGATACTTTCATCTACTGCTGCGACCTTTGCTTTACTCAATAATGATTTTTCAATCATAAAGTGAACATCAATTTTTTGGTTTCCGTTGTCTTCGCTAAAAATATTATCATACATCTCTGGTGCGTTACCTTTGACCCACTCTCTAGCTTCAATATTTTTAAGTGGAACAATCTTTTCGTCATTTATAAACAGAAAAAACTCTCCTGTCCTTTTTAAAAATAGGACTTGCTTAGGTCCAAGCCCTATTTTGTATTCAATTAACTTAGTGGCAGTATCAGTATTATACTTTCTGCCTTTGATTAACTTCATCATTATCTTTTTCTCCTTTTAGTAATTAGAGTGGTCTGCCACTCTAACTTCTCTTTTGTGATAATCACATTCCCAAAATCTAAATGTGTTGTCGCCTTGATGCTTATGTCTGATTGCTTGTAGTTCTCTAGCTTCTTTCTCAACTTCGATAGGAACTTGATAGTGATATGTCGATGGTGCATTGAATACATCATCATTGTCGTACCAGTTTGAATGACTGGTTTTGACCTTGATAGTAACCCAACCTGGAGTTTTACTGTCGTCAAAGTCTCCTTCTTCAACGTAATCATATTCTAAGAATAGATCATTCATTTTATCTTCAAAGGCTTTATCAACTACCTTAGCTAACTCAATAGCTCTAGGCAAATCTATTGCCGTTTGTGCTTTCAAAGCTAAACGTTCTTGGAGCTTTCTTTCAGCTTCTTCATTAACCACCTCATATTTACTACGTTGTGGTTTACTTACCTTTCCTTTGTTAGTAAAGGCAGTAAATTCTTCAGTTCGGTCAATCGTATCTACTAACCAAGCCTTTTCGCCTGGTTCTGCAATCTTTTTATAATCAAAAAATATTTTTCGATTATCCTTTCTGATATAATATTTAACTTCAATTCTTTCTTTAATCATTTTAACTTCCTCCGTTTTCTATTTGTTTATTTACCTTACAACATTATAATATTATACTTTCGTACAAAAGTAAAGAGAAAAATATAAAAAAGTGCAAAAAAAGAGACCTGTTATAAGGTCTTAGTTTTACCATTGTTTTTGTTTCAAAAGCTCTCTATATAACTGTTCGATTGTCATCTTATCGTGCTTAGTATACTCAAGTGTTGCCAATTCTTTCTCATGTAATCTCATCTCTTCTTCATAGATATCCATGTCACTATCATGTACTGGCTCGCCCCAAATATAATCAGTTATAAAGTATTTATCTGGATTATCTGGAAAAATTGAGTAGATAGCAATCACTTGTAAATCGCTACCGAACTCATCTAAATCACTTTTGACTTCTGCCATTAAATCTTCATACATATACCCACACCTCTTTTTAAATTATATCATGATATAAAATAAAAAGTTCTAACTTTTCAGCTAGAACTCAAGAAGAATAAAAAAATAATAGTATATATGTTAATAGTAGGTACTCATAATGAGCATTAAGATGTGATGTCGTCAATTTGCTCAATTAATCGCTCTGATCCTTGATACGCTAAAGCAAACTTATAAACGGCAACTTTTAACTTTCTATAGTAGGACTTACGGCTTTCTCCATATCTAATCATGACATCAGTACGGTTCAAATCAGTTTGTACAAAAGCATCGTACAAGCGTCTACGGTTTTCAGTATCAAGCTTGTTGATAGCTTTAACAATACATGAGACTTCATTCTCTGCATCTACATGTAGCATAACCATGTCTTCAACTTGTTTTGATACTTTGTTTGTTTGAGAGTGCATCTCAAGTGTATATGAAGCCGTAACTTTAGGACTGTAGTCTGTGTGGGATAGCAACACTAAATCGTTGTACTTGTTTAACAATTTATACGCATTCTTTACAGTCCTATCAAAATCGATATTAAGCAAACCATTCACCTACCATAGAAAAATGCAGAAGTGGAGATTTGAACCCCTACAGCCCTTAAAGCGCTTCTGCTCTGCAATTATAAAAAAACAAACCTTAAAAGGAGTTGATCTTAATTATGAAAACTAAGTCAAAAAAAGAAATTGTTAACTTTCGGTAACTATATGATACAACGGGGGAACTTTTTATTCATGCTTTTACAGATTATTTTCTTCAATAATTTCTTCAAAAATTTTCTCATGCTCTGGGTAAACTTTTATAAACTCCTTGTATCTGTAAAGCCTATATCCTTGTAGTGTTTTACCATTCCTAATGTACTTTTTATCAAAGTTTGTGTTGCCAATTTTAAAATGTCTACATGTCTTTTCGATGTTATCAAAAACAATAACTTTACCATCTTTAATTGCATATACACATCTTTTTAGAAAAGCGTATCTTTGATAAATCCACTTAACATCTAGTCTTGTAAATAGTTGATAGATGTTAATCACATCATACTTTTTATCCAGTTCCCAAAGCGTCATACCACTTTTGATATCTTCAATTAGTTCATCTCTACGTGGCAAAATTTTATCAAAATTCTTGCTATGATACACACGACTAGTGCGATGCGTTCTTGCGTGCTTTCTGCGAAATTTAACAACTACAGACCAAGCTTCTTGTATCGTTTTGTTTTTAGGCAAATCTTTAGGTGTTTCTAAATCATCAGACCATTGACTTATAGGCTTATACACTTCACTTAAAATTGTTACTGCCGTTCCTAACTTCATCATCTTAACCACTCCTTATATACTTAAACTTTTATTTTTCTCTTCTTAGCCATCTACCCTTTAGGACTGAACTTTTTGCCTTTTTTGCAGTCGTCATATCCTGCCTTATATCCTTTTACAAACATCTCATACTCGTCTGGATATGAACCTTTTTCCCAATCTGTAACTAAGTTAGGCACGTTAGTATTAAGTAGGTCTGCTAACTGTTCTAGTTTCTCCAGTGAAACATTTGCGTTAGGATCATGAACGATTTTCATAATTCCTAAATTGCTATAGATATACTGCTTGTTTATCTTTTCTCTTTCAATTAAGTAACTAATGTTTTCATTGATAACTACTGATAATTTTCTTGGATTATAAACCACGCTCAAACGCTCCTTTATCACTATAACTTTTAATCGTGTTGATAAGCTTATCCTGTTTGCCTTTCCACTTACGCTTGCAATCTCTGCGATTGAAGTGATATGGATACTTATGAGCTTGCTTCTTCTCTTTTAATCCAAGCTCTTTTTTAAACACTACCCAAGTCATACCTGTTTTAGTATCACGAACTGATGCAGTCCTATCATAAACACCTATAACTTCAACTTCATGATGTGGATAACCAAAAGGATCTTCAACATCAAAAAATATTCTACCTTTATAGTCATATATGTGACTATCATCTCTATTATTTCTAACTTCAATCATGCTTTAACCACCTACACAAACAGTATTGCTACTGCTGATATAATCAAACCAAATAAGCCAAAGCCCATAACATCAACCACCTTGTCATCATCACTTTTCATACAAAAGAAAACAGTTAGTTGAAAGGCTAAAAATAAAACTAGCATTACTGCCAAACAAATAGTTTTTGTATTTAACAAAATCATGTATAAATCTCCTTACAATATTTTCTCTAATCGATTAGAACGCTCTACCTTACTCTCAAAAATAAGCGACTGCTCAAGAATTGCAGATATAGAGCCAAAGCATAGGTTGAATTAATGTTTAAAGGAGATTACTCTCACTTTCATTTTCTATTTAGCTATTTCCTATGCTCTCTATGTAGTGAACAATAGCCAGATTCACTAAGCCCTGCCACGCTCTCAAAGTCGTGTGATAGTCTCAAATCATGCTAATACAGGGCTGATAGTTACAGACAGATACGAAGAATTTACGAAGGTCTGAACCTTCTTTCATAATTTTTTTGCTCAAAATTTACTGTCTGTAACTTGTGTATTTAAAAGAAAGTCTGGTTTCGGTAGTAATACTGCTAAATTGTTACGGTATAAAATAATGAGAAAGGAAAATTACACCTACCTTTTCTAATAAATTTTGTTTTGTGTAGCTCATCAACAATATCACTACCTATGACTTAACGTCCTTTTACAAACGCTAAGCCTATATACTTTTAATTTCTGTTTTTCTTTACTGCATGTCCTTTTCTGACAAGCTTTTCTAAATATCTAACCTGTTGCCATAAGTAAGGATCATCACTTGTGCTGCCTTGCCACGAAGATATACGCCATATAACATCTACTAAAGGATCTAACGGAAAAGCATATTCTCTAATCAATTCAGCTAATCTGTCTATTGCCGTAACTTTGTTATCCACAACTTATCAACACCTTTCTAAAGTTCATCATCTATTGAGTATCCAATAATATTTTCTTTGTTTAAATCAAAACATGATATTCCCTTTTTACTTGTTTCTTTATCAAAATGTTTGATTAAGAGAACTGCTCTACCATGTTCATATAATTCTTTTGTGCTTGAAACATTATCAAAATACAATGTCTTTCCGTTTACTAAAAATATCTTTACTTCTTTACTGTCACTTTTCTTATTTTCTTTAGCTTCTGGCTTTGGCTCGATAATTCCATTCTCATAAAGAAAATGCATTAAATTCATTTTACGTGATTCTTCATCATTCATTTTGATTCACACCTATCTAAGTTTTCTTGAAATTTTATCTAATGTTAAAAATATACACATCAGCATTAAAGCTATAATTCTCATAGCTATGCTTTCTTTAGATAGCCCTAGTTTAATAACTAAATCTGCTAGAGTAATCCATATAATGATATCTGCTATTTTTGAAATCATATTTCCACCTACAGTACGTTTATTTCTACATCAGCTAAAACATCATATTCGTCTTTGTTAATATCAGCTAATTCTTCAAGCGTGTCATAACTTGGAGAAACAAAATTTTGGTTTAGACAAATAAAATAATATTTATCATTAAAATCTCTAGCTATAAGATAGAAGTCATCTCCATTTCTAATAACATTTCCTACTTTGTAAATATTTTCTGGCTTTTCATCGTTAAAATTAATCTTCATTTACTCATCTCCTTAAATTTCGTTTATTTCTGCATCAATCAAAACATCAGACCGATCATTATTACTATTAATTAATTCTTCAAGAGTTTCATAAATTCTTGAAGCTTGGTTATCGTTTAAATCAATAAGTTGATATCCACCAATAACATTGTTAACAACAAGATACAACTCACCGTATTCATCTTTAACAACATTTCCTACTTGATATATTTCTTTAGCTTCAACTTTGCCTTTGAGCCATCTACCAACCGTTGTATCATCAGCTTCAATTTTTCTCGCTAACTCTGCGATTGTTAGATCATTATTTTCTTTGTACTCTTTTAATTCCTTAATTTCTTCAATTAATTCCATTGCTTACACTCCCTTTAACAGACTATTTTTACACACTGAATTGATTTATATAATCGTTGCAAATCAATCTAACTCGATTCTGCCTAAATGTTTCATAACAATACTTAAAATTTTTCCAACTTGCTCAAAATCTGAAAACCTAAAATAATCTTCATCTTCGATTTCCCAATTATCTCTGTCATAACGCTTGATAAGTATGGTTTTGTTTTTGTAATAGATTCTCAACTCATCTAATAACTCTTCATCAAAATCAATATCATCATCATAACGATCTTTAAGGTCAATAGCGTCAATTCTCAGTCCTTCACGTAATCCGTAATTATCTGGAAATTCACTATCTAGCTCCTTAAGCATGTTGAGCATATTTTCATTCATAATCATCATAACTAGATCTCCTTTTAGTTGATATTTTTCAAATGTTTCCCAACAATTGCGACGGCTTTAGTGATAATATCTAAGTCTTCGTATTTGACTGTAAAAAATCTAATTGAACATTTATCAATGTAATTTGGATAAACAGAAACTGTATTCCCGTTGTAAATAATTTGGATTTCTTCAACGATTTTTTCGTCAAAATCTGGGTCATCTTCATAAACATTACCGTCTTCATCGATTGCCAGCATGTACAATCCATGATTTACACGATCATAAATTTTAGGAAATTCATTCTTTAGTTCCGTTATCATGTTTTCCATGTTTTTATTCATCTTCTGCGCCTCCATCTAGCTTGTAATCAACAATTAGCTTAGCTTTGACCAATCTATCTTTACTGTAACCATAATTTTCAGATAACAGATCTAAACTGGCACACTCTGGTGTAAAAATTTTTCCATTTTCTAAATCTACAAAACAATAACCTGGTTCTCTATTTGAGTACTTAAATTCAGCAACTATAAAAGGTGTACCAATACGGGTAATGATGTTTCCTACTTGGTAAATATTTTTATCTGCATAACTTACATTTTTGTATTCAATTTCCATTTTTAGATCTCCTTTAAATTCCTATAAAATCTTCCACATCATAATCAACACTTTGCATCAAGTCATAGAACTCGACTATCTGCTTACCTTTACGATTAGTACGCTCGTGCCTTGTGTTGACGTTTTTAGTCAATCCATAAATTTTCATTTTAAAATCGTTAGCTCGTGGCACTACTACTTCAACTGGCACACCGTACTTTCTAGCAAACAAATTAAATCTAAGCTTGGCAGCAGTATCAGCCCCAAATTGTGTATTAATGCTTGTTTTCACATCATATACATGTTTGATTTTTCCGTAATTATCAAAAATTACAAAGTCTGGAGTATAGCTGATTCTGGATAAATTCACACCACCTAAAGAAACTTTGTCTTTAATCACATAGCTAGGATGTACTTCGTGCTTATAGCCACTCTCTTTAACGAATTTTAGGTAGAAATTGGCTTCTTTTTGACTATCAAAAGTAAAACCATTGACCTTAACTTTCCTTGCTATACGTTGCATTATTTAGCTCCTATTCTTCTTGCATGTATTTTTTAATTAAATCAAGAACATTTAAGAGAATGTCTAAACTCTCAACGTCAAATCCAATTTCAATTTTAAGTAAGCGGTTACTGTTACCATCAGTAGCGATGTTAAAAGCAGGTATATCCTCATCAATAAAGATATCAATATCATTAGCTCTTCTATTCTGTAAAGTCAGTCCTATCATTACTACTTGATCCTTGTCATACCGTTTTACACTAAAACGGTCGTATATTTTCTCAATTTCACTTTTAAAATCTTCAAATTTCATTTTTATTACTCCTTGTATTCATCAAGCTTTTTATCAGAAACATACAAATGCTTAACTACTCCACCAGTTTCTTCAGCAATCTTTTTAGCGTAATCAAGCTTAGTAATTTTCTTTGCGTCTACAAAACGCTCGCAAATCGTATAATCAAAACTTGAGCGTTGCTGAAAATAACATTTGCCTATCTTTACAACATATCCCACAAATTCCATGTTTATCGTCTCCTTAAAGATTAAATTCTTTGACAATACTCTTTATTAGTTGCTTCTTGCCTAATCTCATATATCTTTCTTGCAAAAATCTCATGACTTCGTTGTCGTCTAAATCATCAGCACCCAGGAACTCTTCAAATTCTTTCTTGCTAGATGTGTAATAAATTTCCTTAATTAGTGCTAACATGTCATTTTGACCTTTCTCATAATCTCTATTCATGCAAATCACTTTCCTTTATATACGATCCGTCAATTACCTTACCTTTACGATTCTTAATCACGTTGTAAGCTTTATTTAGACAATCTAACAAATCAAAATTCAAATCTTGAGCTAGAATAATCAAAGTTACTAAACTATCGCCTAAACTATCCTTAATTTTTTCTTCATCTTTTTTGTTAATTCCTGCTGAAAGTTCGCCATGTTCTTCAGTAACCTTAGCTAATTGAGATAATGCAGTTAGCTTATCTTGTTTAATCATATTTCTATCGTTAGCCCATTGAATAATTGCTTCATGTAGCTCTTCAAACGTCATAACTTGTGTTTTATTGATATGTTGTACTAATCCATCTGGCAAGCCCATCAAGTAAGTCACTGGCACACAATAGTAATCAGCTAACTTAATCCATGTTTCTTTTTTTGGTTCACGCTCTTCACGTTCGTATTTACCAATAACATCTCCTGAAATTCCAGTATCTTCAGCTACTTCTTTAAGTGTTATTTCTTTTTGCTTTCTAACTTGTCTTAATCTGTTCATTTTTCTATCTCCTTATACGCTTGTTCATAAAGTGTGGATAACTCTACTTGTTTTTGCTCAAATTCCGTTGCTTGCTTCATGTTGCCTTGATATTTAATCTGAAGTTGTAAGATGAACTCTTCACCATCTTCAATGAATTTCCAACCTTGATATTTCTCAAGTTTAGCAACGTTTATAGCGTCCCACACCGCTTCAATTCTTTTGTCGTTATACATCTTGATAAACTTTTCCATTTTTGCTTTTACAATTGGTTGTTTATCTTTGATATTCGCTTTAATGCTTTTAATCAATTTGTTGTAGTGCATTGCTTTATTTAGATACACATCAACTGCCTTAGATTTCTGATAACCATTCTCAGCCATGATAGCTTTGAACTGGTTGTAATCCATGTAACTCATTGCACGTCCTCGTCAGTTTCTTTAAACAACATGTATTGTCCTTCAAAGTAATAACTAATATCTCCAAGTTGACCTTCACGGTTTTTTCTAATTGACAATTTAACCAACTCTCTGTTGTCATCGTCTGGTCGATATAGAAATGCTACGACGTTGCTATCTTGTTCAATTGAACCAGATTCTCGCAAATCTGAAAGCAAAGGCTCTTTATTTTGTCTGCTCTCAACTCCACGATTTAATTGAGCTAGTGCAATCACTGGAATGTTGTATTCATTAGCGATTATCTTGAGTTCTCGTGTGATTTTTCCAACCTGTAGCCAGCGGTCTTGTCTACCGTTCACTTTAACTAAACCGATGTAGTCAATGATTGCCACATACTTGTCTGGTTTAGCTTTAGCAGCGTTCTTTTTGATTACACTCAAGATACCGCCTAGAGTTAATACTCTGTCATAGATTCTTATTTTGTGATTTCTGACCCAATTGATACCTGCAGAAACCTGTTCACTAAACAACAAATCTAAGCCACTAGGATTCTTTAACTTTTGACTATCAACATTAACTACCGCTGAAATGAAACGATTGAGCATTTCTCTTTTATTCATTTCTAGGGTAAAAAAGTCAACTTGAACTTCTGGATCTTTGCTCACAATTTGACGTGCTAGATTAACTGCGTAAGCTGTTTTACCAACGCTAGGTCTAGCACCAATAGTAAATAGCATAGAACCATATAAGCCACCAGCAAGCAGATTATCCAATTTTTCAAAGCTTTTAATTCCTGTTGGTTTGCCAGAAGTCAATCTAACCTGTAGTTCTTCGATAGCATCTTCAAGCTTTCCATTATCTTCTGCTTCATCAATTTTTTCTAGTTCAGCAATTGCTTCAGACAAGTTAGCAAGCTCTTGCTTTTTTGGATACTGCTTATACACGTCCATGCTTACTTCAAGGTTTCTTTGTGCATATAACTTGTGTAGAGACTTAACATCGCTCTCTATACTTGCACTTGTTACAAATCCGCCTTGAATGTCTACAAGATTTTTGTATTCCACACTACCGTCATTATCCATTTCATTAAAAATGTTAAGTAGAGTTCTTTCTTGCAAGTCTAAACTCTGTATCGCTTTGACAATGTTTCTTAATTTAATATCAGTGAACCAATCTGTATTGATGTAGATACTATCAATTAGTTCTGGTTTATTGAGCAGTGTCTCCACGATTCTCATTTCTATTCCGTTCAAGTCGTTCAATCTCCTTTCTTACTTTTTCGTTATCTGGAAATTTCTCTAAAAATAATTTGCCTCGATGTATTTGTTCATCAATAGGATCTACTTTTCTTTTTTCTTCTTTAGCGGAACTTTCTTCTTTTTTCTTTTGTGGTTCAGCAGAAAAATATGCTTCTGCTTCATTTAAATAATCTTCAAAGTGTTTAGAACTAAATATTGTATTTGGTTTTAACCAATTATTCATCTTCTCGCTATCTTTCCATTGGATAGCTTTATGTTTAGTAATTAAATAAAAGTCTTGCTTAGTAGCTCCTTCATTTAATCTTGCATTAATTAACTTTTTATTATTATTTGTTGCAGTATATTTTTTACCTGTAGTTTCTTTAAAAAAATCAAAAAACTTTTTATAATTAAAGTTGTATTTATTATTTTTTTTAACATCATCACTATTATTATTTATATTATTAATATTTACATTATTATCTGTGACATCAGTGTCACCAGGGGTCGTGACATCGGTGTCACCACCTGTGGTGTCATCTATGTCACTAGGTCTAAAATCTATAGACAATATACGTTTTTCAACTTCTTTTGAACCATCTTTATAGATGGTTTTTTTAGCAATATACTTTTTATCAACAAGCTTATTGATGTATCTGATAATTGTTCTTTCAGTTGTTTTGAACTTTTCAGCAAAATAAGCATTTGAAGCCCAACAATATCCTTTGCTATTACATAAAGCTGAAATTTCTCCATATAATAAAATCGATTTTGGTATATCTAGTAATTCCTTATCAAACATCACATAGTCTGGAATGATTTTGTAATAGCCAGAAGCTTTATTCATATTTTTCACTCCTTTCATACTCAAGCAATTCTCCTGGTGTAACATCTAACGCTAAACACAACTTATCAATCGTGTTTAACTCAATCATTTTTGTTTTATCGTAATAAAGTTTAGTTAATGTGCTTCTTGATATTCCTGTTTGACTATGGAGCGTTGATATCTTAATTCTTCGCTTACCCATAATTGTTGATAAGTTGTTAATAATCATATTTACCACTCCTTAAAGGGCTTCGCACCCTTTCGGTAGTTGTTTAAGCTTACTGGCTCTCGTAATTTCCTTTAACACCTAATTTCTTAAGCGTTTCAGCATCAAGTTTTATTCCATTGACTGGTACGTGATAGAGTTCTGCAAACTTCTCAGCACCTAGCTGGTGATAATTCTCATGGTGCGTCCTACACAGTGGCATTACGTACTTCTTTGTGTGATCTACGTGGTCTCGATTCATTCCCATTCCTACAGTATCTAGATGGTGAATATCAGCATAATCTCCACACACTAAGCAACGTCTATGTCTACAACATTGATAGATAAAGTACTGTTCTTCTCGTGGCAATTGTTTATAGCCTTTTTTAAATGGAACATTCCACTCAAACATAAAATCAATGACTAAATCTATCAGTGTGTTTACATCACTAACACTTATTTTAGAACTATCTGCTAGACTGATTTCTTTGCCTGTATATGCTGAATACTGCAGATAGAACATATCCTTGATGTACTCTTGTGGCATAACAGACCACTGTACGATATCGTTAATTAAGGCAAAGAATAGTCTGCGTTGTCTAACTCTCATCTTTCGTCTATCAGCCAGTTCCCAGTCGATGTAAAACTCATCTTTAGAACCGCTAACTGTTTCGATATGGTCTAAATTGAGTGATTCAACTGGTTTAATCGCTATCCATTCTTCGTTGTCATGAAAGAACCTGTATGCTCTAGCTCTCTCCATGTTCTAGCTCCTAGAATGGTAAGTCTTCGTCTGGAATGTTAATATCTTTTGAATTTGAGAATGGATCACTTTCTGCTTTGCTTGCAGAACTTGCAAATGGATTTGAGCTTGCCTTAGTTGCTGAAGCTCCACTGTTGTTTGTGGGTCTAAACTTGCCATTAGGTTCGCTCCTTTCTTTTAAAGGTTGTTGAGTTTTAACGCTCAAGTTCCATTTGCCGTTGTAGTCGCTTTGTTCCCAGTCGACTGTAATATTAAGTTCTTTACCGACTAAACCTTTAACAATAGCGCTCATTGTTGAGCTGATTTGAGTACCGTCTTCAATTCCAGCAGCTTTCATTAAAGTGTTAAAACGCTTGGCAGATAACTTAAGTGTTTCTTCTGTATTGTCATTCCATAGAATGTTGTCATAACGAATAACCGCTCCAGCATACTTACCGTCCAAAACTTCATAGTCAAGAACTGCCATTTCTTGACCTTTTTTAGTTGTCTTAGCAGTCGAGCTATCAGCAATCTTTACATTGTAACTGCCTGCTTCTTCTACTGCTTTACCGAATGTATTGTTATAATCTACTGTAAAATTAATCATGTTTTTCTACCTCGTTTTCTTTCTTTTCTGTTTTTGTATCTTTTTTTAACAATTCATCTGCTGGTATCAAAGTCCTATCATCGATTCTATTTTTGCCTTGATTACCAGTTTCTGGATCGCAATCTATCCAACGCTTGCCATCTTTTTTGTAGATTCTACCTACAAAATCAAACATTGATGTAAAAGCGTTAAATGTCTTATCATTCATATCAGCGTTGTATCTGCCATTACTCAAGTTTTCCTTGTTATCTATCTCATGAGCAGTAGCCAGAATAGTTATTTCGCTATTTCTTAGATACATTCCAAGTTGTCTAAACCATAGTTGTAGTTTCTGATAGTTTTGACGTCCGTCTTTAGACTTACCGTCAATGTTTTCTAAAACTAAATTTTGAAGTGCTGACATATTGTCTAAACAAATAACATCGTATTTTTTGCTATTAACTGCTTGTACAATCGTTTGAAGTACTAATTGTTGAACTTGTGGAGCGTCAGATTCTTCAAGAATTGCTACATCAGTATCTTTACGTCCACGAACAACATTAGTTGACATATCAAACGAAAATAGGAACTTCTTGCCTTTGAATTGATTCAAAAGACTTGTTTTACCAGTGCCACCAGCACCATATACAAAATATTGATGTGGTTGTTCTGGTATTTCCCCATTAAAATACACTTGCAATCTTCATCACTCCTTTGGTTTTTCCTTGCTCCACATATACACGCTATCTTGACTGACTTTTTCAGCTAGCTTCATAAGTTCAATATCTTTCTTAGTCATTGACGACAATCTCCTTTCTTTCTGGTTTGCCTAAGACCTTTAGCCCTAGTTTGCTAATCAGCATCGCTACTTGGTCTATATCTTCTTTAGAACCTTGTAGCGTAAATGTGATTTCTTGCATGATTTGGACTTTCTCGCCTGTTTCTTGATTGTAGCTTTGTCCGTTATGCTCAACTAAGTTTTCCTTTACTTCTTCAACTTTGGCTTGCTCAATAGCCTTTTTAGTTTCAATATCTTCGTGCAATCTATCAATCTTTTCCAATACATCATCAATACTCATTTCGTTATCGATGTAATCGTACTTGATTGATTGATAATGGTCTGCCATATCATAGCTATCAAGTTTTAACTTAATTAGTTGAAGATTGTTCTTTCGTTGCTCTTTTTCCTTGTTAAATTGAGTGAATAGAGTAGAAATTTCTTCAAGCCGTTGCTTCTTAGAATAAGTTTTCTTAGTCCACCAATCAGACTTGAACTCACTGCTAATCTTTTCTAATTCATCATCAGAAATGTTGTAGTTCGGTGCTATTTCTTCTCTAATTTCAGTTAAAATAGCGTCCTTACGTTTCATTTTTTCTTTCTCTTCAAATACACCAACTTGGTCTACAATGTTTTGACGAAGCTCTCTAACTTCATCACGAACATCGTTTACTTTGCCTTCAAAGTCCTTTAAAGGCTTGTTGTATTCCTTTTTAACCGACTTTCTAGCATTGTCTAATTCATTAGCAATACCATTGAGCATTGTGGCAGTGCGTTTACTGTCTTTCAGATTGCTCTCAGACACTACTAAATTGCCGTATTTGCTCTTTAATTCAATAAGTTGTGTTCTTATATCTGTATCATCAAAACTTATTTCGGCAGGCTTAAAAACAAGTTTGTCAGTAACGTTAGTTAGTTCGTTCATTGCTTTTAACTCCTTTATGTTGGTCTAGTTGCATTTTCGCTAAGTCCATCATTACTTTCACTTTGGTCCTGTCCGATTTACTAAAATCATCTTTGTTCAAAAAGTAAAATCCTTTGATGAACTGATATTTTTTATCGAAATCATCTATCGCTTTCATCGTTTTTAGAATATAATGGTAGTTAGGTATATTTATATTTTTGTTTTCAGTGGCTGCAACCACTGAATTTTTTTGTTCTGTCACAATCTCACCTCCTTTCATGATGTTCATCTTCATCGCCCCAATTCCAAAAACTACCATCTTCTATACCGTCAATCACTGGAGCTAACATGAGACCTATTAGAATACCTACAATCAAAATTGATAAACTCATCATTTTCTATTCCTCCTTCATTGAGAATAAAACTGCTATTGCTAAAGCAACCCAAACCGCAAAACCAAAACCAATGTACAAGTGACCTAGTCCGAAACTTAAGCCACTAAAAAATATTCCAACCATTACGCTTAAATTCGCAAAACCTTTTCCAGCGTCCATTGCTATCTATCCTTTCTTCTTTTCCATAACCTGTACAGGTCTACACAACCCGCATAAGCTATGAGTGCTAAAATTCCATACACACACCAAACATTACTGTTCATCGTTCCAGATCGCCCTCCTTATTGCTAATTCGATATCTTTATTGATTTTTACTTTTGATAAATCTTCAATAACATTTCCGTTCTTGTCATAATTGATGACTTTGAACTCTCTAACTTCAGTCATCTTTATCACTCCAATCGTTGAATTTATCTTTAGCCCAACTCACACCGACAAACACAACGATGTAAACTAGGCAAGCGACTAAAACCGCTAAGATAGGTTGCATCTAGTCAGCCCCCTTATCTTCTTCAAGATACAAATCTTGCATACCAAGCAAGTCGCACATTGAATATAAGGTTTCTCTGTACATTTCCTTGTAGTCGTCAATTGTGGAGTTAACTCCGTTAGTTTTCATGGTTGCTCCTTTTTCGCTAAGTTCCAGCATGAACTTAATAGCGTCTTTTACATTTTCAAATTCCATTGTTATCTCTCCTTTAAAATAAATTTCCTTGAGCGTTCTTTGTTTCGATTTCATCTTTTAATTCAAAAGGTGGATACCAGTTGTTGATGTAGTCTTTAGCTTCATCAAATCTCTTCATTGGAGTATCAACATGTTGATTTACATCAAAGCGATGTCGATAAGATTTAAACAATTCGTTGTAGAGTTTTGAGCGTAAACTCTTGTCTTGATATGAGTTACTTTCGCTACCGCCACAAACTTGAATGACCTTTTTGTTTCTAGCTTTTGTGAGTTCTTTATTTCTAGGACTAGTTAAGCCAGATAAATTCATCAAGAAATTAACTTTTTCGCTTTGTTCTTCAATCTTCTTATCTTGGTCTTTCATGACACTGTAGAACATTGTTGACATTTCATTTAAATTTGTTGGTAGTCTGAATTTTGTTTCTTCTTTAATTTGCTTTTCCATTTTGTTAAAAGCATCAATATATTTAAGTTTGAACTCCATAGCCTTAGAACCTGTAAATCCCATCGCTAACAATGTGAAACCATCTCTATTCATATAGAACATTGGTTGTTGTTGATTTCTGCTATTCAAATAGCTATCTTCAGCAAACATTTTCTTCACTGCTGAATTTTCAGCCGTGAGATTTTTGATTGATTGCATCACATTCTTATGTTCTTTTTCAAAAATTTCAGCTACTTTTAAACTTGTTGTTACTGCTTGTTGGTCGTGCATAATAACTAAATCTTTCATTTCAATTCCTCCTTATTTAATTCTTAAATCTGAAATGATTTTTAAAATGACTCGATTTCCTCTAGGTGTTATCTTTCGCCCAGTTAAAAAGTCGGACATATCTTGTTTCTTGATACCGTATGTAACGGCTAATGAAGTAACTGAAATGTCATTTTCTTCAAGGTACTCCATAATTTTTTCTCTACCTGGCTTTGTTTCTGGCACTTTAATCACTCCTTTCTTAATTCCTACCCACCCACCCTACTAAGTAAGTTTTGAAGTAAGTTTTAAATAGAACATTTTTATGAAAAAATATTGACTACTAGCCCACAATAATGTACTATTAAAGCGTAGTTAATAAGCACAACAAATAAGACTCATAATCAATCTTGGCGGAAATAATTATGCTCATATCGTTGCTTATTAACTGACAACTTAACTTACAAGAAATAGTATATCCCACAATAATGTGATAGTCAATAAAATTATCCAATTATTTTATACTTTTTTCTTGTCTAGCTTTTTTGGAAAGGACGATATTGCTGTTATGACAATACTTGAACGTATCCAGGAGCTTGCAAAGAAAAGAGATATTACTCTAAAAGAATTATCCTTAGAACTTGGTTTTAGCAAAAACTACCTATATTCTCTAAAAACGCAAGCTCCTTCTGCTGATAAACTATCGAAGATAGCTGATTATTTTAGAGTGTCTACTGATTACTTGCTTGGTAGATCTGACGATAAATACGACTTATCTCCACAAGAAAAGATAGATATAGGTATTGAAGCTGAAAAAATGATGAAAGGATTGAATGACGAAGGTTCTGTCAATTTTTATGGAGAACCTATGAGTGAAGAAGATAAAGAAGCTACTTTATCAGCTTTAAATTTATTAATGACTATTAATAGAAAGAAAGCTAAAAAGAAGAAAGACATGAATTAGGCGGTGATTATGTGGCATTAAAGAGTGACGTCGATTCATTAATTGAAATTTATGGAACTTGTGACCCAGAAACTATACTAAGAGAGTTAGGTGTATCTGTTTGCAATACAGACTTACTACCGCCTAGCACTTTAGCGATGAAAGTTACAAGCGATGAAGAAACAACAATAGGTATCTTAGACAATCTGTCTGAGTACACAAGAAAATTTGTTTTAGCTCACGAATTAGGACATGTTATAGAACATACTAATAGCTCTACTACTTTTTATAGAGCGTTTATGTCTGGTTATGATATACCTAAGATTGAAGCAGAAGCTAATAAATTTGCTTTCTACTTATTATTGAGTGGCTTAGAACTCAATGAGTCATTCAATAAGTATGATTTTGTTAGATCTTACGGTCTGCCAGAAGAACTAGCTAGATTTGTGAGCGTATAAAAATTGAATATATTTAGAAAGAAGATGTTTGTATGGATAATCAAAAGAACAATCGACCTAGTAACAAGCAAAAAGAGCCTAAATACTGGAAAGGTGACGGTGTAAACGGCTTTTTATACGGTGTGATTGCTGCGTTTGTTATTGGTCTTATAAACATGATGTCAATCAACGTTCCACACTTAGGATTGATTATTGGTATTATCATTTGGCTTTATGTAGGTATGAACCCTAAATTTTATAAAGGTCCAGAAGATGTTGAACGTGCTAGACAAGAACTTAAAGAATACAGAGAAAAAAGAGAGCGTCAAAAAGAAGCTCAAAGAGTAGTAAAACAACAAGCAGTACAAGCTAAAGCTATTGATAAAGAACAAAAGCTTGATGCAAAAATGAAGAAAAATGAGTACAAACTTCAAAAAGAAGAACTTAAAAAGCTCAAAAACCATATGACTTGTCCTAGATGTCATAGCAAAGATGTACAAGCTCTTGGTGTTCACAGAAAAGGTTTCTCAGTTGGTAAAGCCGTCGGTGGAGCTATTCTAACTGGTGGAATTGGAACACTTGCAGGGTTTGCTGGCAAGCAATCAAGAAAAACTGATTTTGTATGTATGAGTTGTGGCAAAAAATTCAAGAGATAACTACATAAGGGTTTAGCTATCCTATATGTAATTTTAAAATATTACCTATATTCTAAACCCGTCAATTTCGACGGGTTTTAATTTTAAGGAGTTGTTTAATTATGAAAGTAGCAATCTATACTAGAGTTTCCACTATCGAACAAGCTGAAGAAGGATACTCAATTTCTGAGCAACAAGATAAGTTAAAAAAGTATTGCGATATTAAAGATTGGAAAGTCGCTAGAGTGTATACAGACCCTGGTTTTTCTGGTTCTAATACAAATAGACCTAGCCTTCAACAACTTATCTCAGATTGCAAAAATAATATGTTTGACGCTGTTTTGGTCTACAAGCTTGACCGTTTATCACGTTCTCAAAAGGATACACTATATCTAATTGAAGATGTATTTAACAAGAATGGTGTTGGTTTCATCAGCCTGTCAGAAAACTTTGATACGTCTACTGCATTTGGTAAAGCTATGATAGGTATTCTATCTGTATTTGCACAACTAGAACGTGAACAAATAACTGAACGTATGACACTGGGACGTGTTGGACGTGCTAAGGCTGGAAAGGCTATGAGCTGGGCTAATTGCCCATTTGGTTACATTATTCAAAAGGAAATATATGAGATTGACCCTTTTAGAGCTGAGATTGTTAAACGTATCTACAGAGATTATCTATCTGGAGTCAGCATTACTAAGATAACTCAAAAATTAAATGAAGAAGGACATGTTGGAAAAAATGTTAATTGGTCTTATCGAACAGTTAGACAAATTCTAGGAAACATTGTTTATGCTGGGTATATCAAATACAAAAATGAGATTTACCCAGGTCTACACAAGCCTATTGTTTCATTGAGCGATTATAAAAAGGTTCAAGTTGAGCTTGAACGACGAAGAATTACACAAGCTCAGTTGTCTAACCCACGTCCATTCAGAGCTAAATATATGCTATCTGGTTTAATGAGATGTGGTTATTGTAATTCTGTTTTACAAATTTATACAACCCAGTTAAAGAGTGGCGTCCAATTGCATAATTACAAGTGTCCTAGTTCTAGCCCTAAAAGAAACTCTCACTATAAGCGACATGATTTTGATTGTGGGTTTACTCGTGTTAGAAAAAATGATATTGAAAGTGTTGTTATAAGTGAGATTAAAAAATTACCTTTAAACATGGATAAAGTTATTAATAATCAAGAAAATAAAGACAACGTTAAGGAAATTAAAGCCATCAAAGCAGAACTTCAACAAGTTGAAAAGAAACAAGACAAAATTGTTGATTTGTATCTACTAGATAACATCAACGTCGATGAACTCAACAAAAAGAATGATGAATTGAGCAAGCAAAAAGAAAACTTGCAGAAAAGATTAAATAGCCTAACTGACGACAAAAAGAAAGAAAAGATTGAAGATTTTATCAAGAACGCTAAAGAAGCCAAAGATATTGATAAATTAGATTATGAGAAACAAAAAGCCATCGTTAGAAACTTGATTAGTGGTATCAAGGTATTTAACGATAAGGTAGAAATAAATTGGAACATTTAAGCCTAATATTTTTAGGCTTTTTTAAAAAAATTTAGAGAACGTCATTTCAATTAAAGTAAATCCATACCTTTTCCTTTTCATTAATATAAACCTCCTAGAGTTTTGTATATTGGTAAAAGAATTGTTAAATAAGTTCCAACGATAATTATCGCTATCACGATAAATAGTATTGGTTGAACTAACTCAATCAACTTATCAATTAATTTTAATAACTTCCTATACGAGACTTCTGAATAAACTGCTAGCTCATTGCTTATGTTTTCCAACGTTTCTCCCTTATTTAAAAACAATTTCAATTCAGGAGGGATAAATGGATATTTTTTCACTAACTCATCAGGCATACTTCCAGCATCTAATAATTCTCTTAATTGTTGTCCTAATTGATACAGTAAAGATTGCTTATCAAATTCATTTAAAAAGCTACATATTTGTTTTAAATCTAGTCCACTTTTCAAAAGTAGTGACAAATTAAAGCTCAAATAGTAGTAGCTATATTGTCGATAAATCTTACCTATAATTAGTAATTGGCTATACCAATGATGTCTAGTTATAGTTTCTTGTTTACTCCACCATCTCAAAATTTTTAATACATATAGTACTATTATCAAAGCCACTAAAATTAGACTATATTCACCAACTACTGTCCAATTAATAATCGACGGTGTTCTTACACTATCTTCTCCAAAATTATTAATAGTTGGCTTCAACCAAAACTTTATTCCTAACATAATTATTATCAACATAAAAAATAAAATCATTGGATACACCATTAAACTCTTTAATTTATTTTGCTGCTCCACTCTTCTTTCAAGTAAACTCCCCAATTGCTTGATACTTTTCTCCATTTCTCCATGTTGCTCTGCAATTAACAATTGATAATAAGTTGATTTAGAAATATTCTCTTTTAAAGCATCGCTAATCTTTGTTCCCATCAGCAAGTTTTTCTTTACTTTATGAGAAACTGAATAAAATTCTGGCATTATATTTTGTATACTTATCAGAGACTGTCGTAAGGAAAATCCTGCTGATAATAAATCTGATAATATAGAGAAAAAAATTGCTTGTTTCTTTAAACTCCACACTTTTTTATTATCCTTCAATAAATGTTTCAAAACTTTCTTTATTAATCCAGTTATTAAGGTAACAATACTCAAGTTTTTCTCTCCAGTCTTTAGTCATTCTACTTTGAATATTTCCTTGAATGATATCTTTATCTAAATCTTTTCCTTCTATTTGATCAAACAATACTTTAGCTCCTCCATCTATTGTTGGAATTAATCTCTGATATGAGATTACCTGCATCGTTTGTTGAAGTTCTTCATCACTAATACCTAAGTTTTTCAACCTTTGATAAACACCATATACATTACGAGCATGAACTGTTGTCAAAATCAGATGGCCACTCAAAGCAGCATTTATTGCCACTTTAGCAGTCATATTATCTCTAATTTCTCCAATTAAAAATACATCTGGATGATGCCTTAATGCTACTTTCAGTAACTCAGAATACGACATCTGAGCTTTATTGTTAACTTGTAATTGTAAAAAATTAGGCTCATATATTTCAATTGGATCTTCAATACTCATAACATGTTTTTCATTAGCTAATTTTCTAGCTAAATTGTACATAGTCGTTGTCTTACCTGAACCCATTGGCCCTGAAAAAACAATTAATCCATTTTTGATACAAGCTTTTTGTAAAGTGTAAATCTGCTCTTCAAAAAAATAGTTTTCTTCAAAAAAAGTACTAGGAAATATCAGTCTTACAACCAAGGATTCATTCCCTAAAAAATCTCCTACACTTGATAGTCTACAAAAGACTTCATTTTTTTCATCACTATATATCCATGATCCAAGTTGCGGACGTCTTTTTTCACTAACTGCCATATTAGATTGAAATTTCAAATAATTAATCAACTGTCCTCCAAATTCTTTACTACATTCCTTTATTATGCGATTCGTTCCTAAAACATTCACTTTAATTTGGTATCTATCATTTTTTGGAAAGAAAAATATATCGCTTGCTTTTAGTGATATAGCTTCTTGCAACAAAATTTCAACAGATTTTTTCATTAACTCACCTCCTCGTATATATAAATACGCAAAAAAACTTTTTATTCTAAAAAAAATTCCTATAAAACAAATTTTTTCGTTCTATAGGAATTCTTATTGCTTTTTATTTATTATTTAACTGTTTTTCTACATCATCTTTATACGGTATTGATGGAATCGCACCTAATTTTTGGACAGCTAGAGAAGAAGCCTTACTTGCGTAAATAATAGCTTCTCTTAAATTGCTAAAACTTGTATCTAATTTAGATACTAGAGCACCGATAAAGGTATCACCAGCAGCTGTAGTATCAACCGCTTCAACTTTAAAAGCAGGTACTAATTCACAAATGCCATCTTTTGTCTTATAATAAGCACCCTGCTTACCTAAAGTAATAATAACATTATCAATACCTTGATCAATTAATTTATCAGCTGCTTGTCTACATGTATCTTCGTCAACTACTTTTATTCCAGTTAACAATTCAGCCTCTGTTTCATTAGGAATTATTAAATCTATATTTTTCTTTAGTTCGTCTAAAATATCAGTCGCTGGTGCTGGATTCAAAATTGTCTTTACATTTAACTCACGTGCTAATTTAAATGCTTCATTTGTCACTTCTAGAGGTGTTTCAAATTGGGCTACTAAAAAATCACTATCCTTGATATCATTCATTGCATTTTGTATAACGGTAGTTTTTATAGCTTGGTTTGCACCACCATAGATTACAATGCTATTTTCACCACTTTCTTGCAATAAAATAAACGCTTGACCAGTTCCTTCATTTAATTTTGCAACATTATTAATATTAATTCCATCTTCTTTTAGGAGTTTCAACATCATCTCACCTTGAACATCATTGCCAACTCCACCAATAAATGTTACATGTGATTTAGATCTAGCAGCTGAAATAGCTTGATTTGCTCCCTTTCCTCCGCCTGCAACACCTATATCGTCCATTTTCAATGTTTCACCTGGCTGTGGTAATCTGGGTATTCTCAGAATAGTATCAACATTCAAGCTTCCCAAAACAGTTACTTTATTACTCATACCTTTGATAACCTACTTTCTAGTATGTATTGCTATTTAAAGCATAACTAAAAAATAATAATTTCACAAGCAAAAAAAGATACCAGCAATAAAATTATCTACTAGTATCTTTTTAAATAATTATTAATCTTCAGGGAAATCAGCAGATGTGTATACTTCTGACACATCATCTTCATCTTCTAATCTATCAATTAATCTTTGTAATTGTTCTACTTTATCAGCAGGAACGGGTACTGTATTTTGAGGAACCATTGTTAATTCAGCTGTTGCTAAATCGTATTTCTTTTGTAATTCATCACGTACATCCGCAAATGCCTTAGGATCAGTATAAATTTCAAATACTTCATCTGAAGTTTGTAAATCTTCTCCACCTGCTTCAATAACATCTTCAAACATTTGATCTTCATCAACGTCTAAATCTTCTCGCGCAATAGCAATGTAACCCTTACGATCGAACATAAAGCTAACTGAACCTGTTTCACCTAAGTTACCGCCATTTCTATTAAAATCAGCACGTACAGCAGAAGCAGTTCTATTACGATTATCAGTTAAAGCATGTACTAAGATAGCTACACCAGCTGGACCGTAACCTTCATATGTAATTTCTTCATAATCAGCACCACCAGTACCAGTTGCCTTATCGATAGCACGTTTAATGTTATCCTTTGGCATGTTAGCTGCACGAGCTTTATCCATAATTAGGCGTAATTGTGGGTTTCCATCTGGGTCAGGACCACCACTCTTTGCAGCCATATAGATTTCTCGTGATATTTTTTGGAAAATTTTTCCACGTTTAGCATCTTGGGCGTTTTTGCGGCCTTGGATGTTATGCCATTTTGAATGTCCTGACATTTCTAAAACCTCTTTCCGATTATATAAATTCATTAATTTAGGCAATAAGCCATTTCAAATTATAGCAAATAATTTATTAACTATCAATCAAAGTATATTTATAATATTATTTTTTTCTTCTAAAAAAATATAATATAACCATCGTGATTATAATTCCTGTTAAAGCACCTAATCCATCCAACATAACATCTTCAAAAGAAGGCGTTCTATCTCCAGTAATCATTTGATGAAATTCATCAATTCCTGCATAGCCAACTGCTGCCAAATACGAGAAAAATGTTGCTTGCCATTTCTTTAAATTATCCTTTAATGTCATATAAAATCCTAACCCCATAACAAAATAAGTGGAAAAGTGTGCCAATTTGCGGATAAAAAATTCAACAAATTTATAATATCCAACTTCTTTAATAGATATTACAGAATGTCCATATGAAAATGAAACTTGACTTAAAATATCCTTGAATGGTTGAGATGTAAGATATTTTTGTAAAAATGGTACAGAAGATTGCTCTTTATACGTCATAGATGAACTTATAAATAGCAATATCATAATAAAAATTGATAAGTATAAATATTTTTCTGATTTTATTTTCACTTTTTAAAATTTCCTTTCAGATCATCTAGCTAGCTATTTCTAATTAAATATTAAAAAAACTAATCAAGATATACTCGATTAGCTTCTATAACTTCTAACTATTTTGTTGATCCACGCTTGATATAACCATAAGGTAGTTCAATAGTTTTTTCATCAGCTGTTGTTTCTTCTTTGTTCATCATCTTAGTTAAGAAACGCATGGATACCGCACCGATATCATACAATGGCTGAGTAATGGATGATAACTTAGGTCTTACTAGTTCAGTTAATTTAGAATTATTACTTGTTACAATTTCAAAGTCAGTTGGAACCTTAGCACCTGCATCTTGCGCACCATTTAATACACCAACAGCTAATTCATCATCACCTACATAAGCTGCAGTTGCCCCAACTGATTGTAAAGCTGGCCATAAAATTTCACCTGAATGGTAACTATAATCTGTTTCAAAAACTAATTCTTCATCATAGGCAATTCCATTTTTAGATAAAGCATTTTTATAACCTTGTAATCTATATTTACTATTAATTGGTTCTGACAATGGTCCAGAAATGAAAGCAATTTTATCATTACCATGATTAATTAAATCGGAAACTGCTTCTTCTACAGCATCTACATAATTAATATGAACACTTTCAAATTCTTCTTTATCATCTAAAGAACCAGCCAATACTACAGGTGTCTTGGTTTTATCAATTTGCTTACGAAGTTCATCAGTAATCTTATTTCCCATGAAAATAATACCGTCAACTTGTTTGGCTAATAAAGTATTTAACACTTGCAATTCTTTTTGTTCATTAGCATCTGAATTAGCCAAAATTATGTTGTATTTATACATGGAAGCTACATCATCAATACCTCTAGCAAGTGAAGAGAAATAGACATTAGTAACGTCTGGAATAATAACTCCAACAGTTGTTGTTTTCTTACTTGCCAATCCTCTAGCAACTGCATTAGGACGATAGTCAAGTCTATCAATGACTTCTAAAACTTTTTTTCTAGTAGCAGGTTTTACATTAGGATTACCATTTACTACCCTAGAAACTGTAGCCATAGAAACATCTGCTTCTCTAGCAACATCATAAATTGTAATTGTTTGTTTTTCCATTCTTCTTTCATCCTCGCATTTGTTTTCATTTTTATTTTCATAATCCTATTATAGATTATCAAAGAAGTTATAAAATTGCAAGCGTTTCATAATTTTATTAATTTATTCTTTTCCATTTGTTTTCATAATTGCTTATTTTATATTAAATTTTTTCTTTCTAATACATGTGCTATAATTAACTTACTAGGAGATGAGTTATTATGAAACATATTGAAGAAGTACAAGAATGGTTAGCTAATAACAATTTAGATATTGCTTATATAAGTGATTTCCATAACATACGTTATTACACAGGTTTTGATAGTGATCCTATCGAACGAATTTTAGCTTTATTCATTTTTCCAGATAAAGATCCTTTTATCTTTGCCCCAGCACTTGAAGTTGGTTCTGTAAAGGAAAGTGGATGGGAATATCCTGTTTTTGGCTATTTAGATCATGAAGATGCATTCGCACTTATTAAATCACACATTAATGCATTAGCTGGAAATCCTAAAAAATGGGCTATTGAAAAAGATAATTTAACAGTAGCAAAATCAGAAGCTATACTAAGAAATTTTCCAGAAGCTAAATTTGTTGAAAATATTTCTCCTTTTATCAACAAACAACGATCAATTAAAAATGAAGATGAAATCAACCTACTTCTTGAAGCGGGAAAATGGGCTGATTATGCCTTCAAAGTTGGATTTGATGCATTAAGCACTAATAAAACTGAACAAGCTGTAGCTGCTGAAATTGAGTATGAATTAAAGAAAAAAGGCGTCATGCATATGAGCTTTGATACAATTATTCAAAGCGGTGCTAATGCAGCTGATCCTCATGGCGCTCCAAAAGAAGATACTATTAAGCCTAATGAACTAACTCTCTTTGATTTAGGTACTGTATATAAAGGATATATTTCAGATGCTTCACGAACTGTAGCATTTGGCGAAATCGATGACAAACTAAAAGATATCTATAATGTTTGTTTAGAAGCTCAATTAACTGCACAAAATGCTGCAAAACCTGGTATGACAGCTGAAGAATTAGATAAGATTGCTAGAGATGTTATTACAAAAGCTGGTTATGGTGAATATTTCATCCATCGTCTTGGACATGGTATGGGACAAAGCGAACACGAATTTCCATCTATTATGGAAGGAAACAAAATGGAATTAGTTCCAGGTATGTGTTTCTCTATTGAACCAGGTATTTATATTCCTAATTATGCTGGAGTTAGAATTGAAGATTGTGTTTACGTTACAGATAATGGTGTTAAACCATTCACTCACACTAGCAAAGAACTTCAAATAATTCCTTTATCATAAGATAATAACATTAAACAATAATTATAATAAAAACCACTCAATTATTTTATTTGAGTGGTTTTTATTATAATTACTTCGTTTCAGATGTTCCATCTGGATAAAATACAACTGTTGGATTTTCCAACTCTGTTTTTTCTTTCATTTTTCCAAAAGCAGATCTTTGATCAATTACAATATCATCTTGAAGATCTTCATCATTATCTAAAGAATCTTCTTTTTCCATAAGTTTATCTTTTAAATTGCTTGTTGAACTTTTTAAATTACTTAAAGCTTCTGTAACCGAATCTTTATCAACCAAATCTTTAGCTTGTAAAACTTTTTTATTTAGTTTTTCTAATTTATCATCTTCATCTAAATAATCTAATAAATATTCGCGATATTTCAATGCAGTTTCTTGACCTTCGGCTACAATATCATCCAATTTAGATGCTGCCTTCTCTAAATATTTTCCCGACAACTTCTTGCTAGCATAGAAAGCAACACCGGCTACACCTAAACCTATCAATAATTTTTTTCCCATAAAAAGTCCTCCTCACATCATATTATTTTTTGCGTAATTTGTTAATAAGCTTAATTGCTCTTAATCCATTTTTCAACATTGTTGAAGTTTTTACAAGACCATGAGTTGAATTCCCCATATTTTCAACAAAATTTCTACTTGCTTGATTTAAATCCGAAACACTTTCACCTAAATCAGATGTTGCTTGAAATAATGGATCTAATTTTGATGATTTTTGATTAACATCATCCATTAAACTATTAGTCTTCACTAATAAGTCTTCAATTTTTTCTGAAATATCATCAGCATCCTCTGTCAAAGTTTTTATGCTCTTTGTCAACTCAGATACTGTACTTGTCAAACGTGCTAAAACTCGACATAAATATATCACTAATACTAAAAATGCAAGTGCAGCAATTAAACCTGCCAATTGACCAAATGTTAAAAACATGCAACACCCCTCCAAAATACTTAATATATTAAGAATATCATTCATATTATTAAACTTCAATTGATATATATAAGTTTAATATTTTTTCAAATTTCAAATAAAAAGTATTAATTCTTCATAATTTCTATTTACCACCTATATTCTTAATACCTTTACCTCTTCATTATAATATTAAATCATATAAATTGAAAGCGTTATCCAAATAGATATAAAAATATCTCTATTTTATCAATATAGTTTATTTAAACGTAGTTCTGCTATTTGTGTTATTTTCTATAACTTGCCTATAACACTTAAAAATATTCATACATGCTAGAGTGATCAAAATTCAAGTCTAAATATTATGGATAAATTTAGATGTCAAAAAAGGCACTGAAATGACTTTAAAAAATCTAATTCAGTACCTTGATGATATTTCAACGATATCTAATCGTCAAAACTTTGATATAAGAAAGTTATATGGAGATGGCGGGAATCGAACCCGCGTCCAAGCATATCGCCACCTAAACCTCTACGTTCATAGACATACTATTTAAAATTCATCAGCAACAGCGCCATATGTCAGGGCAAACGTCACTAACTAGCATGAAAATCTCTTTTTACTTTCTCACGCCGCAAAAGTAAACGTAACCTACTAAATTATATGACCTCACCTAGCACGTAGGTAATACTAGCTAAGATCTACACTAAAACTGACTAAGCAGCTAAAGCGTAAGAGTTATTGTTATTTTTTGCAGTTATATTTTAACTGAGCGTTTTTAGGTAGCCGCAACCTACCAAACGCAATTTAAGCTCGACCTATACCTGTCGAATCCTAAACATCCCCGTATATGCAAGAATAATTATAACATATATAGATATCTTATCAAGATAAAAACATTAGCATAACAGGCTAATCCATTTGATCCATAGTTTTATTTAACAACTCATCAACTAAATTATTTCCTTCATCATTGGCATGTCCCTTTGTCCATTGATAATCTAAATTTGGAAATTCTGGCAATAATCTGCTAATTTCCATCCATAATTCCTTATTCTTAACACCAGTTCCCGCAGAAGTTTTCCAACCATTTTTCTCCCACGATTGTAACCATCGCTTAGTAATAGCATCTAAAACATATTTTGAATCAAGAACTACCAAAATTTTTTCATTTTGTAACTCTCGTTGTTTCAAATCCAATAATGCCTTCTTTAAAGCCATGATTTCCATCCTATTATTAGTACTTCCATATTCTCCATCAGTATCACTAATTATTGAACCTTGATATTTTATTAGATATGCCCATGCAGCTTTATCGTTTTTCTTTACATGCTCTCCTTTTTTATTTCCATGATTTCTAGAACCACCATCCGTATAGACAATAACACTATAACTCTTTCTTCTATTTTCATTACTACTTTTAATTTCTTTCAACCAATTATCTGCTTCTTGCTTACTAATGAAACTTTTGAACTCCGCTTTTGGAAAGCCAGATACTTGTTTTTGACATTCTGCCCAAGTAGTGAAAATTCCAGTTTTCCTTCCCTTTTTTACAGCATAAAATTTACCCACTAGATAAACCTCCATTTTCATGATGTACAATTATTTTAACACAAAAAAAACTAATTACTTTTATAACTAAGGTAGTCGCTTAATATATAATACGTAATTAGCTTTATAAAATCTATTCTTCTAACTCTAATCTTAAATTTCTTGAAATATTCTCTAACTTTTCCAATGGTTCTTGTAAAGTTAAATAGTAATAACTCTGCAGACCATCTTTACGATACGCCACTATTCCAGAATCTCTTAATATCTTGAGATGATGCGAAACTGCAGGCTGTGTTATGCTCATATTATTTGTAATGGCTGTTACAGTCATGCCAGATTCTAGGTTACCAAATAGCAACACAATTATTTTTTGCCTATTCCTATCAGCTAAAGCATTGATAATGTCAAAATTTTCTACAAAATTATCTAATGCTTCATTTTGTACTTTGCTCAATTGACTCACTGACATAATGCTCACCCTTTCCTCCATAGAAAATTCCTATTCCTAAGTTAAGGATAGCATTTAAATTAATTTATAGCAAGCGTTTTCAGTGATTTAATTTAATATTTTTCTTATTATTTTAATTTTAAATATAACAATATATCGAAATAAACATTAATATTGATCCTAACATTACAAAAATATGCCAAAAAACATGTGCATATTTTATCTTAGGAATACTATATACCAGTGCTCCAAGTGTAAAAGTTATTCCACCTGCAACTAGTAAACCTAATCCTATCTTGCCTAGTGATAAAAATAATTCTTTCGCCCCTAGTATACAAAGCCAACCCATTACTACAAAAATAATTGTTTCAAATACCTGTTTTCTTTTAGAAGCTAAAATATGATATAGAATACCTAGTATTGACATTAACCAAATCATTATCATTAATATCAATCCTTTTACACCTTTTATCGCCAACATGCAATACGGCGTATAAGTACCTGCTATCAATAAAAATATTGAACAGTGATCAAAAATTTGGAAAACTCTCTTAGCTTTCGTAAAATACAAGCAATGAAAAAGCGTAGAAAATAAATACAATAAAACTAGTGAGCATGTATACACTATATATGAAAAAAGTGTTATTGAATTAGTATCTATCCCCTTTAAAATTAATAAAACCATCCCTAGAATACTGAGGATAATTCCAATTCCATGAGTTATTGCACTCCATATTTCATTTTTTATTTGCATTTTTCTAGTCATTATACATCACCTCATAGATTATGATACCATCATATGCATTAAATTTCCATATAATCTAGACTTTAAGTCTATATATAGCAGAAATTTATTCATCATATATTTATGCTATAATATAGTAAAAGGAGGATTATCTATGTCTAGTAGAATAAATGATGAACTCAAATTATCGTTGATACAATTTAATGATATTTATCTCCCTATGTGGAAAGAATTTCCTGATTTTCAAGTATATATGGATCAACTTGTAAGTCTCGGTAACAGATATTTAAAAGATTTAAGCGATTCAGAATTAACACCTTCCATGATTAATAGTTATGTAAAAAAAGGATTGATGCAAAGACCTGAGAAAAAAAAGTACGATGCTAGTCATATTGCTGAGCTTTTAGTAATTTCTCTTCTAAAAACTATCTATCCACTAGAAGTAGTAAAGAACTGCATTAATGAAATTTTAAAAGAACAATCTGTAGAGCAAGCATATAATTCTTTTGCAAATCTATTTAATGATACTTTACATAATATCGAAAATTCTTCTTACAACTTCATTGACACATCTAATACGTTAGAATTAACTGAAAAATTTGCCATTAGAGCTGTTATATGCAAACTTGTTTCTCAAAAATTAATAGATTCTTACTATAAAAAATAAAAGATGTCATAATCAAAAATCTTTACTGATAATTGATTATGACATCTTTTTTAAATTAATTGTCCAACATAATAGTGAATCGCCATTGTTATAATTCCAACAACTATATTTCTTAACACTGCATATTTAATATTACTCTTTCCTAGTTTAGCACTAATCATTCCTGTCAACCCAACAGAAATTATTACTGCTAAAATCGTAGCCAACCATCTACTATTGCTAGGAGCATAAGTCATTGCTACTAAAGGAAATAAACCACCCAATGCTGCAGAAAACATCGATGACCAAGCTGCCATCCATGGATTCAAATACTGTCCCATATTAATTCCATGTTTAATATTAACTAAAGTAGCAACTCTATCTTCCTTCTCCATTAATTGCTTGGCAATCAAATTTGCTGTTTGCAAAGATACTCCTTTATTTTGATAATATTGTTTAACAATATTAATTTGTTCTGAGTAGTTATTTTTAAGATTTGTAGCCTCTTCTTCAACAGCTGATTTTTCGGTATCTCTTTGAACACTTACAGATGCATATTCACCAGCTGACATAGACAAAGCACATGCTACCAAGTCAGCTAAACCTGCAATCAAAATAGTAAATCTATTGGAAGTAGCAGCACCTACACTAAAAAGAACTCCAACTACGGTTAAAATACCATCATTAGAACCTAATACTCCTGCTCTCAATACATTCATTTTTTCTTCCATTGTCGCTTTCTTTTTTCTCTTATTTAACATTTTTGTCACTCACTTTACTATAAGCTAAACATTACACCGATAAAATATGTTACTATCATTGTCAGCATACCAGAAATAACATTTCTAATAGTTCCATGTAATTTGCTAGAATGGCTCAATTGTGCTGCAAAATATCCTGTAAATACTAGAGATATTATCACTGCTAACATAGTTCCAAAAATACGATATTGAACTGGGAAAATTAAAATTGATAGTAACGGCAATGTTGCTCCCAGTGGAAAAGAAATCATCGAAGCAATTGCTGCTGCATAAGGATTAGTTTTTTCATTTAACTCAAAACCATATTTTTCTCTGACAATAGACTTTAATGGATCCCTGTCCATCATTTCTTTAGTCGCCTTGTGAGATAATTCTTCTGAAATTCCAGCTTTTAGTAACTTATTTTTTATAAATAAAAATTCTTTTTGATAATCAGTATCTAATATTTTCTTTTCTCTCACAACAGCTGCCACTTCTGCATCGCTCTGAGAATGAACCGAAACATATTCACCCATAGCCATAGATATTGTTCCAGCTAACATTCCAGCTAATCCAGATATCAAGATAGCAAATGATGAACTAGCAGCACCAGCAACACCTAAAACAATGCCAGCAACAGAAATGATACCATCATTAGCACCCATAACTGCTGCTCTCAATACGTTAATCTTTTGTGCCAAAGTAATACTCTTTTGTTTTGTGCTATCCAAATTGTCCATCCCCTCTTATTAATTTAGAAAAATTATAACATAGTATTTATAATAATTCAATAATATATAAAAAAGCATATAAAAAAAGAGCCGTATAAACGACTCTTTAAAAAAGTAAATAAGATTATTTAACTTCTGGTGTACCTAACCAGCCAATGATTTCCTTAACTGTGTCAACGATAGCTTCTGAACCAGGAGCAAGTAACTTACGAGGGTCATAACCCTTACCTTCTTGGTCTTTACCAGCTTCGATGTACTTACGTGTTGCAGCAGCAAATGCAAGTTGGTTTTCTGTGTTGATGTTAACTTTAGAAATACCCATCTTGATAGCTTTTTCGATTTGTTCTTGAGGAATACCAGAACCACCGTGTAATACTAATGGTGTATCGATTGCATCTGCAATTTCTTGTAAGCGATCAAAGTGTAGACCTTTCCAGTTTTCTGGGTATGGTCCGTGAATGTTACCGATACCGCAAGCTAAGTAATCAACGCCTAAAGCAGCAATTTGCTTAGCTTCTTCAACGCTAGCTAATTCACCTTCACCAACGATTCCGTCTTCTTCACCACCGATAGAACCAACTTCAGCTTCAACAGAGATACCTTTAGCATGTGCTAATTTAACGATTTCTGCTGTCTTTTCTAAGTTTTCTTCAAATGGTAAATCATGACCATCAAACATAACTGATGAGTAGCCTGCTTCGATACATTCCTTAGCAGCTTCATAGTTACCATGGTCTAAGTGCATAATAACAGGAACAGTGATGTTCATTACACGCATTTCTTCTTCAACTAACTTCTTAACTAACTTGTAGTCACCCATGTACTTAGCAGCACCCATTGATACTTGGATCAATACAGGTGTGTTAGTTTCTTGAGCAGCCTTAAGAATAGCACGTGTCCATTCCAAATTATTTGTGTTGAACGCACCAACAGCATAGTGACCTTGACGAGCTGCGTTAAAGATTGCGTTACCGTTTACGAATACTGACATTAAAAACAGCCTCCTAAAAATTACATCTTAATTACTCTTCTGAGTACGTCTTTATTTTAACATACTTTCGACATAAATTACCAAATAATTAAGCTTTTTTCATTATTTTTACTTAAATTATGATTATTAGAACGTTAATTCTGTAATTTTTCCTTCTTCTTCATAAACTATCCACTCTGCTAAGTTTGTTATATAATCATTTATCCTTTTAATATGTGCAATAATACTTAAATAATCTATACCTTCTTCTGCAAAGTTTGCATCTTCTTTTATTGCATTAATTGATAGTTTCCTGATCTCATTAATTTTTTCTCTCTTTTCCTGATTCTTTTTAGCAATCTCAACGGCGCCTTTTTCATCAAACTTAGCAAACATACTTACTATCTTTACTAAATTTTCTTGCGTTTGTTCACTAACTTCTCTTATCAAAGATTCAATTTCAACATTTCTTCTTTTAACATTGATATTTCTTACTGCCTTGGCAACATCTACCGCATGATCTCCAATTCTTTCTACATCAGAACTAGCTTTTAAAATCGCTATTACTTTTCTTAAATTTGTCGCAACAGGTTGCTGCAAAGCAATTAACTGACTAGTCTTTTTTTCCAATTTTATTTCTAAATTATTAATTACCTCATCATGTTCGATAACTTTATTAGCCAATTCTAAGTCGTGATTTTCGAAAGCTTCCGTTGCTAACTTTATTGCTTCTGCAGCTTCTAATCCCATTTCAATAAAATCTTGATGCACAATCTTTAACTGTCCTAAAAATTTTCTATTCATTAATAATTCTCCTTATCCAAATTTTCCACTTAAATAGTCAGCTGTTTGTTCTTTATCTGGATTTAAAAATATCTTTTTAGTTTTATTACTCTCAACTAAATTACCACTTAAAAAGAAAGACGTTGTATCTGATATTCTTGAAGCTTGTTGCATATTATGTGTTACCATAATACATGTATAATTATCTCTAAGGGTTAGTAACATCTCTTCTATTTTTTCTGTTGAAATCGGATCAAGCGCACTTGTTGGCTCATCTAGTAAAATAACCTCTGGAGCTACAGCAAGTACCCTAGCAATACAGATTCTTTGCTGTTGTCCCCCGGATAAAGCCAAGGCATTTTTATTTAAATTATCCTTTACTTCTTCCCAAATTGCAGCTTGTTTCAAACTTGTTTCTACTTTTTCATCCAAAATTCTCTTATCTTTTATACCAGCCATCCTTAATCCATAAGTAACATTATCGTAAATAGAAAATGGAAAAGGATTAGGTTGTTGGAAAACCATACCTATTTTCTTTCTTAATTCAACCAAATCTATTTTTTCATCATATATATCTTGATTCTTAAATTTAAATTTGCCTTCTATTTTTACATTTTCTATCATGTCATTCATTCGATTTAAAGTTCTTAAGTACGTTGATTTCCCACAACCAGATGGTCCAATTAATGCATGTATCCCCTTATCTGGAAAGTCCAAAGTTATCCCCTTAAGAGCTTCCTTACTTCCATAATATAAATGTACATCTTTAGTTGTTATTATTTTTTCCATTAAGTTCACCTATCCAAAGTTTCCTGAAATGTAATCTTCTGTCAATTTTATTTTAGGATTTGTAAAAATATTCTTTGTTTTATTATATTCAATGACATTTCCTAAATGGAAAAATGCTGTGTAATCACTAATTCTTGAAGCTTGTTGCATATTATGCGTTACAATTATCAAAGTATATTTTTCCTTTAATTCTAATAATGTTTCCTCTATTTTAGCTGTTGATATCGGATCTAATGCACTTGCAGGCTCATCTAATAGTAAAATATCAGGTTTCATCGCAATAGCTCTAGCAATACACAATCTTTGTTGTTGTCCCCCAGATAAAGCTAGTGCACTCTTATTTAAATCATCTTTAACTTCATCCCATAAAGCAGCTTGTTTCAAACTTGTTTCTACTATTTCAGCTAGCTTTTCTTTATCTTTTATTCCGTTTTCTTTTAATGCAAAAGTTATATTTTCATATATTGATTTTGAAAAAGGATTTGGTCTTTGAAAAACCATTCCAATATATTTTCTCATCTCATAAACATTTATTTTAGGAGAATTTATGTCGATTCCTCGATATAAGATACTTCCCTTAACATCTGCTACTCCTTCATTCATACGATTTAAAGAGCGTAAAAAAGTTGATTTTCCAGATCCTGAAGCACCGATTAAAGAAGTAATTTTATATCTTTCAAATTGTAAATTTCCATCAAATAAAGCTTGTTTTTCTCCATAAAAGATGTTCAAATCCCTTGTTTCTAATGCCTTTTCTTTTTCATTTAACTGCAAAATATATTTATCTTTTAAATTATATTCCATATTTTTACCTCGCTGATGTTAATTTACGATATAAATAATTACCTAAGTATCGAGCTGATAAATTAAATATCAAAATTGCAATAATTAAAACTGCTGAAGTTCCTGCTGAAATTGCGTTTGCATCTGGCATAATTCCTTCTGAATTAATTTTCCAAATGTGAACGGCTAGTGTCTCAGCTGGACGCATCAAGTTTAACGGACTAGTTTCATCAAAAATATTCCAATTAGTAAAATCAACAGCTGGTGCACTTTGACCTGCTGTATAAATAAGTGCAGCTGCTTCACCAAAAACTCTCCCAGCGCTCAAGATAACGCCTGTAATAATTCCCGGCAAAGCTTCAGGCAAAATTATTTTAGTGATAGTTTTCCACTTAGATAATCCTAATGCTAATCCACCTTCTAATTGTAGATCGGGGACAGCTTTAATAGACTCTTCTATATTTCTTGTTAGTAGTGGTAAATTAAAGAACGTTAAAGCAATAGCTCCTGCTAATATTGAAAATCCTATTTGCATTTGGACCACGCAAACTAAAAATACGAATAGCCCAACAACTACTGATGGTAACGAACTTAAAATTTCTATCACCATTCTAATTAGCGATGTTATTTTATTTTTTGCTGCGTATTTAGCTAAGTATATTCCTGCACCTAATGATATAGGAAATGATATTAATAACGTTAATATCAATAAATAGAAAGAATTAAATATTTGGACGCTAATTCCCCCACCTGCTGTAAATGCTTTTGAAGGTGTTACTAAAAACTTCCAAGAAATATGTGGTACTCCTGAGATTAAAATTTTTCCTAGTAAGAAAACTAATATTAGCACAACCGTAGCAGCAATTAGCTTTATTATCGCCATTGCAACATTATTTTGAAACTTTGTATTTTTCATTACTTAATATCCTTTCTTCCAATCAATCGAACAATTAAATTAAAGATCAAAGACATTGCTAATAACACTAAAGCTAAAGACCATAAAGCATTATTTCCAACTGTGCCCATTACAGTATTCCCAATTCCCATAGTTAAAACACTAGTTAAAGTCGATGCTGGATTCAATAAGCTAGTTGGCATTAATGATGCATTTCCTATAACCATTTGAACCGCTAATGCTTCACCAAAAGCTCGTGCCATTCCAAAAACTATTGCTGTTAAAATACCCGAAGTAGCAGCTTTTAAAGTCACATGAAACATTGTTTGCCATGGAGTAGCACCTAAAGCCAATGAAGCAGAACGATAATGCTTAGGTACTGCTTTTAAACTGTCGACTGTTAATGAAGTAACTGTCGGTAAAATCATTACAAATAAAACTACTGCTCCAGCTAAAATACCGTATCCTGTACCACCAAAATTTTCTCTGATAAAAGGAACAACCACGTTTAATCCGATAAATCCATAAACTACTGATGGGATTCCTACTAATAATTCAATAACGATCTGTAAAATTTTCTTCATCTTCTTTGAAGCCAATTCTGTTATATACAAAGCCGTTCCTATAGCAAAAGGTGTTACAAAAATTGCAGCCAGTAAAGTTACACCAAATGATCCCAAAATCATTGGTAATGCTCCTACTTGCGGATGTCCTTTTTCATTCATACTTGGATTCCAATTAGTACCTGTGAAAAAATCTTTAACTTGAGCATTATTTTCCGTAAATGTTGCAATTCCTTTTGAAAAAATAAAGCCAAAGATTGCACTTACAATCAGCAAAATGATAATAATACTTATTGATACTAGCAACTTTCCAAATATTTCTTGATAAGTTGCTTTTGAATTTTTCTGAATTTTTTCTCTAATTTCATCTCTCATATAAGTTTCCTCATCTCTGAATTTTTTCAATATTTCTGTTCTCATCTTTCTGAACTTTCATATCATGAATTGTAATGTAGCCTAAAGTTTTAACTAGATTTTGTTGAACTTCTTTTGTATAAATATAATCAATAAATTTCTTAACTTTTTTATCTACCTTTTTCTTTGTATACATATGTTCATATGCCCAAATTTTCCAATCATTATTTTCAACATTTTTTGCATTAGGTTTTACATTATCTATACTTAATTTTTGAACATCTTTATTCAAATAAGGAAAAGCTAAATAACTTATAGATCCCGGTGTAGCAGCTATCATTTTTTGTACTGTTCCACTTGAATCTTGTTCTTGTGCTTTAATAGCACTTTCACCCTTTAATACGTCACTTTCAAATGCTTTTCTTGTTCCACTTCCCTGAGCACGATTAATTACAATGATTTTTTGGTTTTTTCCTCCAACCTGTTTCCAGTTAGTATATTTACCTGTAAAAATTCCTTTTAATTGATCCATAGATAAATTATCTATACCTACTTTCTTATTAACTACAGGTGCAATACCAACAACAGCTACTTTATTATCTTGTAATTTTTCAGCTTTAATTCCTGGTTGTTGTTGTGCGAAAATATCTGAATTTCCAATAGCTACAGCTCCTGCTTGTACCTGACTTAAGCCTGTTCCTGAGCCTCCACCTTGAACAGTTATTCTTACTTTAGAGTGATGTTGGAATTCTTCTGCTGCCATTTCTATCATTGGTTGCATTGCTGTTGAACCAACAATAGTTATATTATTGTTTTTTTTACTTGCACATCCTGTCATCAAGGTTGCAATTAATAAACTTCCTATAAGAATTTTTATTTTTTTCATTATATTGTCCTCCCATTTGCTCAATTTAATTATATCTAGTTAATGTAAAGAGCCTTGGGTGCTTTTGTAAAGGATATGTAAAGACGAAAAAACAAAATCTTTGAAATTTCATTTATTTTTAGTTAAAGTATACTTGAATAGAGCGAAGGTTTTAGGAGGCAACCAATGTGTTAGATATGTATCTATTTATTAACCCATTAGGTAGTACATGCTACCATACTGAACAAAACATATTAAAATTAGGTGATTCATTGAATGAAAAAATTAACTTCAATTTTGTTCCTTTAATGAATTTCAAAACTATTAATGATGTTATGTGTCGCATGAATATTCCACTAAATAATGTTGATATACGTAATAGACTATCTGAGAATATTTATCATTCATCTATAGATTTTAAAGCTGCCTCTTTTCAAGGAAAGAAGAAAGGACGGAATTTCTTGCTAAATGTGCAACAACTTGTAGTTAATGATCAAAAAGATTATAATTTTGAAACCATTAAATTAGCTGCACAAAAAAGTGGGTTAGATTGGGATATTTTTGAACAAGATAGACATTCTAAATTAGCAATAGAAGCTTTTAAACAAGATCAAGAATTAGCTACCGAAATGAATGTAACTGAACATCCTACAATTGTTGTTTATGATTGCTCAGCTAATAATAATTCTGCGTATTCTTTTTCTGGTTGTGAATCATTAGATGAAATAAAGAAAGTCTTACTCTCACAGAGACAACAAAATAGTAGTGGAACATCTATTATGAAACTTTGTTAAACTAATTCTTATTTACGTTCAATTGATACTATAACAAAAAAAGATTGGTAATCATTAAATTAATGATCTCCAATCTTTTTTATTTATATTTATTTTTCTGACAATAATGTCTCTAATTGATTTAATCTTTCTTCAAAAACTTTAAATGCTTTCTCCAAATATGAAGAATCTGTCATATCCACACCTGCATCTTTCATGACTTCCAATGGATATTTACTACTACCAGCTTTTAAGTAAGTTAAATATTTGTTTAATTTATTTTCATCGCCAGATAAAATATTTTCAGCTAAAGTAGTTGCTGCCGCAAATCCTGTCGCATATTGATAAACATAGAAATTATAATAGAAATGTGGAATTCTAGCCCATTCTAAAGCTATTTCAGGATCACTTATCACATCATTACCATAATATTTCTTATTTAATTCTAAGTAATATTCAGAAATTGATTTAGCAGTTAGTGGTACTCCCTTTGAATTTTGCTCATGAATCCATTTTTCGAATTCTGCAAATTGTGTTTGACGATATACCGTACCTTTAAATCCATCTAAATAATGATTTAAAATATAGATTAATATATCTTTTTCATCGTTATTCTTTAATAGATAATCCGTCAAAATATTTTCATTAGTAGTTGAAGCTATTTCTGCCAAAAATATTGGGTAATCTCCATACTGATAGGGTTGATTATGACTAGTGTAATAACTATGCATACTATGTCCCATCTCATGTACCAAGGTAAAAAGATTTTCTAAATTATCTTGCCAATTTAATAAGATATATGGCGGAGTATCATAAACTCCTGATGAATATGCTCCACTTCTCTTTCCTTTATTTTCAACTACATCTATCCAACGATTTTCAAATGCTTCACTAACGTGCGTTAAATAATCCATTCCCAATACTTCAAGTGCTTTTTTAGCTTCAATTTGTGCTTGAATGTAATTGTAAGTAAGCTTACTATCTTCAGTTAACGGTGTATACATATCATACATATGGAGTTCATCGACACCTAATATCTTCTTTCTAAGTTTTACATAGCGATGTAGTAAAGGAAGATTTTTGTGTACTTGTTCCAGTAAAACATCATAGACTTCTGTTGGAATATGATTAGATGTTGTGGCAGCTTCTCTAGCATCTTTATAATTACGAACTCTTGCTTTAAAGTTATGCACCTTAACATTTCCAATTAATGTTGTCGCCATTGTATGCTTAAATTGGTCATAAACACTGTATAATCCCTTGAATGCAGCTTTTCTAACTTTCCTATTTGTAGATTCTATTAATTTTCCATAAACACCATGCGATAATTGAATATCATCACCATTATCATCTTTTACTATTGGAAACTTTAGATCTGCGTTGTTTAAAATGCCAAAAACATTTTGCGATGTCCCAAAGATATCACTAGCTCCAGCTAATAAAGACTCACTTTTTTTATCAAGCGTATGTTTTCTCATGACCAACATACTCTCAATTAAATGTTCATACTGTTTTAATTCCTTTTTTTCTACAAAATATTGCTTTATTTTATCTTCATCTAATTCAAGTAACTCAGGTTCGAACCAGGATATAGATTCTGAAAATTCAGCAGCTAATGCATCAACCATTTCATTATATCCTTGATACTTAGCGTTTGTAGTATCTTGATCATTTTTCATACTTGCATATACATAAACTTTTTCAAATTTCCTATTAATACTTAAGAAATTTTCAATGATTTGTAAAAATCTTTGACTACCTTGATCCATTGTACCTTGTAATTTTCTGAAGTTCTGTACTTCATCTTTTACAGCTTGGTACTCCTTTTCAAACTCTTCATCACTTTTAAATACTTTTGTTAAATCCCACGTTAATTCTTCTGGAACTTCATTTCTCTGAAGTAATCTTTTTGCTTTCTTTTCAGACATAAAATTCACTTCTTTTCTTTTATTTGATGTATTCATCTCATACATAAATATTAAAAGAAAATATATGTTTTTTCAAATTTTTTAACTTACCTTTTATTTAATCAATGTTACTAAAATTGATGAATGGTAATTGATAATAGAGTTTTATATCTTTTAAATTCAACTTTTCGTACATTTTTTTAGTGAATATATATTCCTTGTAGATTGGATAAGTATATCTTTCGCTTGAAATTTCTTCGTATATTTCTTGTAGTATATATCCATGGGTATAACATATTACTTGTAACTCTTTAAATTTATTCGTCGATTGCAAACAACGTCTATAAAAGCAATTTTTTTGTAGTTTTCTCTCTGATATAGACAATAAATTATAATTCTTTATTCTATTTTGCTTAAAGAAATCTTGTAATTCCTTCCAGCTATTTACTTTTTTTCTATAAAAGCGGACTGGTAAAAAGTCAGCTTGTTGAATATGGTAATAAACCTCCATATTTCTTTGTTCTACATTAATATAAATTAAGTAGAATCCTAGATTTTTATGCCATCGTATAAATTGTGCTATTTGTTGTGTTAATCTCTTTTTGATCAAATGCCTCTTACCTAAAAACCAAAAGAAATCATATCCTTCACTTATATATCCTTTAGATCTTTCACTCATTCTTTCTACAGATATTGGCGAACATTGAAACTCAAAAGCTTTATTATTACACAAAATATCAGGTCTTTGATGTAATGAAGTCAAATATGCTTCTATTTGTGGATTCTTTCCTTCTTTTCTTAACCATGTCATTAATAATTTCTTTCCTCTTAAATGTTCTGATGTTTCACCTTCGGAAAAGATATCACAAGCATGCTTTTTATGCGCAAAATGACTAACTCTTAATTTTCCACATCTCAATATCACTTGCCCATGACAACCAGAACAATAATATTTTCTTCCTTTTTTAGCCATATTTGCTTCTACAATATTATTTTTTTCATCTTTAGCATATATCAAAAAATCCCCTCCTACGTGAAAATACGCAAGAAAGGGATTTTATTTAACTTATTTAAAATAATACCGAGCTAACTCTAACGCTGTCTGCCCCATCACTAATTTTCCTCTTTCTTTTAAAAGAACCGGAGAAATCTTAGAATTCTTTCCATATTCAAAAGAGAGTGAAATTAAATCCTTTGCAGATTCTTCAGAATAGTTATCATCAAACAATACCAATTCAAGATAGTATTTTTCTTGGTAAGAATACAGGTTAGAAACTCCACCTTCAATTCTTAAAACATGCGCTAATTGAACAAAATCTTCAAATGTTGAAAATTCTACTACAAACACATATTTCTTTTTTGCATCGTCATTTAAATACTGAATAACCTCGTCATCATCTATTTTAGATCTACGACTATAATCTCTATTTTCAGCAATATTCCGTGAATTTTCGATACTATTTTTAATTAAATTCAACAACTCATCACTAGAGGAATCTATATCCTTTTTTACATCCTCTGTGTCTTCTACAGTTTCATTCTCATTTTCGGTTTCTTTTTCTCCACCTTGATCTGTGATATCATCAGGATTTACTTTAGTGATAAATATCTCTAGACCACTTTCTTTATTAGGTACTAATTGAAATGTTACTGCATCATTTTCCCTAAACTCATGTTCAACATCTACTTCATCTAAAATTTCATAAAAGAAACTTTCAATCTCTTTCTGGTTTCCTAGCAGATCCAAGAATTTTATTCCCCGAGCTGTTAAATCTTCATCATCTAATACTACACGAATAGTATTTTCATTTATTTTTTCCATTTCCATAAAAGCTCTGCCTGCCTTTCCGACTACTATTATTTACATAGTAACAAAAAAAAGGGAAAAAAACTACCAAAAAGACCATCTAGAGAATTTTATCCGTTATTGTTTAATTTAATTCATTAATTAAATTACTTAAACAATCTTTTATTTCAGCTGGTAATGGATTATCAGGATGGTTTTCCTCATACTTTTCAATCCATTCCAGTCTAATTTCTAATCTTCTCTTCAATTTCTCAGTGTAACTCTTATCTTTAAAATCAACTGGATATTTTTCAAATGGTAAGTAATACATTCCATCTAAAGAGCCAAATTTTTCCCAATTAACTTTTTCATTAGCTATGTCTTCTAAAATTTGTAAAGTTATCTCTTTATCAATATCCACACCATTATAAGATGCTGTATTCACTATATAACCAGATACATTACGTTTTTCAAATAACTCTTTAAAGTCACGATAATCTTCGGCTAATGGATATGCACGAAATGGATTAGCAAAAGGCTCAATTACAAGAGAATTTCTATCAGCATTTACTACATTTTCTGCTGTTGATCTCTTAGTAGCTAATGTTATTCCAAAAGTTGCTGCTAACGTTGGATTATCTAACTTAACAACAGGTGGAAGACTATCATCTTTCATAATCCAAAAAATAGAATCTATAGGTGCATTTTCTTTATCCACCCTATTCAATGAAGCATATCTTGACTTAATTGTACGACCATTTCCATTACGTAAGTCTTCAGTTACTAAAACTCGCTTATTTTCCTCATTTAACGTTACACCTACATTCATAACTGTGGTAAAGTAGCTTGCTTCTTTTGAACCAGGCATATAATCATTAGTCTTATCAAAATAGGCTGGTTCTAATGCAACTGAACTTCCATTTATTCTTGAAATTACAAAAGCATCATCATGAAGAACATCAATATCATATTTGCCACCATGTTTAGCATGAGTTAATGTCGATTTTCCTGAGCCAGATAGTCCATAGAATGCAAAAACTTTATCATCTTTGTCGTCAAATCTAAATACTTTTTCTCCACCATGTGAAGCTGTGTATCCATGTCTATGAGCTATTGCCCAAGCTAATGTTAATGTCGCTTTTTTTAGTTCTCCAAAATATCTTAAACCTAATATTGCAGCTACATTATGTTCAGCATCAATTATTACTAGGCCATTAGGATAGTTTTCATCTTTAAATTCAGGATCAGCATAAATAAAAATGTCTCCTTCTTCATACTTATGAGAAGCTTGATACATTTTTTCATATTCTGAAGTTACTGGTTGAAAATTTAGCATATATGATAACATATTAAATTCATAACCTTTTGGGACAGCAAGGTGTGATTTTAACATAAAATCTTCATCTAATCCTACATAAACTTCTGTCTTATAGAATTTTCTGTCACTAGCTTCAAAAATCGCATCTCTAAGAACTCCTGCTAATTCGTTAGTATCTTCTCCTAAATGCCCAATAATATGTCGTGCAGCTGCTGTTCTTCCAACAATTTTTCCATGATTATTTACTAACATTTTAGAATCTACTGGTAACCCTAATTCTTGGGTATGCTTTATTGGAACATCTGTCACAATTGTACTAGGACAATTTTTTGCTAAATAATATGCTTTTGAAATATCTGTTACTCTTTCAAAATTGTTGCCATAAAATGCTGTTTCAACAGTCGTTCTAATTTGTGAAAGGAGAGGATTCTTTTTATTAATATCTACTTCTTTATAATGACTAATTGTACTCATAATTATCACCTCATTGTTTAAATAGTTTTTTATAATACGCTTTCATTCTATCACAATATACTATATTAAACAAAACTGTTTTAAATTATATAGATTAATACAAGTAACAAAAAAAGCCTTAGTTATAAAAACTAAGACTTAAACACAGATACCGGTGATCGGGGTCGAACCGATACGTCCTCAACGGACACTGGATTTTGAGTCCAGCGCGTCTGCCAATTCCGCCACACCGGCATATTTACAGTTAGCACCCTTAGGAACTAAAGGCGGTAACCGGATTTGAACCGGTGATAAAGGTTTTGCAGACCTCTGCCTTACCACTTGGCTATACCGCCATCAACTAACTGGGGTAGCTGGATTCGAACCAGCGCATGAAGGAGTCAAAGTCCTTTGCCTTACCGCTTGGCTATACCCCAATAAATTAAAGGGCGAAAGATGGGATTCGAACCCACGCATGCCGGAGCCACAATCCGGTGTGTTAACCCCTTCACCACTTTCGCCATATATGGCAGGGATAGTAGGAATTGAACCCACACCGACGGTTTTGGAGACCGTAGTTCTACCTTTAAACTATATCCCTATTATAAAAAATGGAAGGGAGTGGATTCGAACCACCGAACCCGAAGGAGCGGATTTACAGTCCGCCGCGTTTAGCCAGACTTCGCTACCCTTCCATAATGGTGGCGCGGGACGGAATCGAACCGCCGACACAAGGAGCTTCAATCCTTTGCTCTACCGACTGAGCTACCGAGCCAAAAATTATATACTTTTCAGTATAACGGTCCTAGCCGGATTTGAACCGGCGATCTCCTGCGTGACAGGCAGGCGTGATAACCCCTACACCATAGGACCTTTTAAATATGGAGGATACAGGGTTCGAACCTGTGACCCCCTGCTTGTAAGGCAGATGCTCTCCCAGCTGAGCTAATCCTCCATTGATGACCCGTACGGGATTTGAACCCATGTTACCGCCGTGAAAGGGCGGTGTCTTAACCACTTGACCAACGGGCCATTCTACTATTCAACGGAGAGCAAGGGATTCGAACCCTTGAAACAGGTCATACCCGTTTACATGATTTCCAATCATGCTCCTTCGGCCTCTCGGACAGCTCTCCATTATAAAAAAATACTCCGGCAGGCGGACTCGAACCGTCGACACCCTGATTAACAGTCAGATGCTCTACCAACTGAGCTATGCCGGAATAACGCACGGCGACTTCCTACCCTCGCAAGAGGCGTTCCTCTAACTACTCTCGGCGTTACGAAGCTTAACTTCTGTGTTCGGAATGGGAACAGGTGTATCCTTCGTGCCATCATCACCGCACTATTTACTTGAGATTTTATTCTCTCAAAACTAGATATCATTTATCTCTTTTACCGAAAACTCACGTTTTCTCTACTTGGTTAAGTCCTCGATCGATTAGTAATGGTCCGCTCCATGCCTCACAGCACTTCCACTTCCATCCTATCTACCTGATCATCTTTCAGGGATCTTACTTACTTACGTAATGGGAAATCTTATCTCGAGGTGAGTTTCGCACTTAGATGCTTTCAGCGTTTATCTCATCCATACTTAGCTACCCAGCGATGCTCCTGGCGGAACAACTGGTACACCAGCGGTATGTC